>CAVRGJ010000005.1:0-739455 GCA_963720705.1 uncultured Alphaproteobacteria bacterium | reverse complement strand
TGGTGCTCGGACAGAAGGCATAGGCACCCGCTCAAGTGCGTTGTGCTTTTTGCTACCGCAGCGACGCCCCCACCGCCAGCGGCTGCGCAGCTAGACGGCCCGTCAGATAGTTCGTCAGAAAACCAGCTACCACTTCAGCATTCGCCTCCGCCGAAAAATCGTGGGCCAACCCTGTATAGGCGGGATCTACCATTCCGACCGGCAAGCGCGCCAGCAGCTCACTGACCGCCCGTTCTAACCGCTCCTGGCCGAAAGAGTGGCGGATGACCTCCTCGTAGTCGAGCTCTGCGCTGAAATGGAAGGCCCCCGGCAGCTCGCGATACCAAGCTGCCCCCATGGCGAGTACCGGCTTCCCCATGCAAAGCGCTTCCCAACCGGCCGTGCCGGTGACTGTTGCAACCAGCTCCGCTTTCTCAATCAGGTCGTAAGTGGAAGTCTCGATCGGGACGATGCGGACGTTTTGCAGACGTCTCAGGCGTTCGAAGAAGAACTCGCCGCGCATCACCGAATTCTGAACCGGGTTCTCCTTCACCAGGAGGGTGATGTCCTTTGGCACCCACTCGGAAAGCGTCTCGAGCACGAAAAGCTGATCTGCGTAGCGGCCGCCGAGGGCCGAGGTGGTCAGCTCCGGCTGGTAGTGCAGTGGAACGTAGACAAAGCGAACGGCATCAAAATCGATCGTGTGACAAATCAGCTTGCGATAGCGCTCGACAAAGAAGGCGTCTTCCCGCTGCGCGTGGTGGACAACACAATCTCTCCAGCGCTTGTGATACCGAGCCCGGCGCCTGCGGAGGCGCCCCAATGCTTGCTTCAGCCATCCGCCGGAAGCAGTTGAGGATGTGTCAGCACTCAGCAAAGACGGCGTACGCAGACGTGGCAAGCGGTCGACATCGCCCTTGATGTCGCCAATCGAATACGGCTGGGGCGGGCGCAGAAGGGGCTGGCGTGAGATTAAGCCGATATCCGATGGGCGGGCGAAATAGAAGAATCGATTGGGAAAGGGGGACTGGTGCAGGATAAGCGTTTTCAGGCCCATGGCCTCCGCCAGCGCATAGAGCAATAGATCCGCCCCTTCATGCGGCACATTTGAGAAAACGACTGTGTCGATTCGGTTGTCAATCAGCAAGGTCGCCAGCACGTCAGAAAACAGGTGGAAGAGATTCAGGACTTCATGAAAATTCCCCAAACCGGTGGCGCGCTCGTGGCGCGAAAACATATCCATAAACGTCGAGAGCTGCGACCACAGGACCTCCTGGTAAGGTAGGCTCTTACCTTCATATGGCTGATACGAAATGCGGCCAGTGTAGCAGTCGACGATAGAGAGGGTGGCCTCTGGATGCGCGCTGATCCAAGCGGCGATGTTCAATTCGTCAGAGGCTTTGAGTTGCAAAGCGATTGCCTCGCTTTCATCGCAGAAGCCCCAGAGGAAAACGTTCTTCATATTTGTCCGTCGGTGATTTGCTGCACGCGGCCCAGCCTGCAACAACGTAACGCGTTCGGCTGGCGAGTTCGGTCCGCCTTCGGCTAACACAGCGCTGGATTGAATGCCAATGTACCGTCCGCCCGGAGATTTTGGGGGGGGGGGGGGGGGGGGGGAAGGGGTCTGGGGGAGAGGTTTTTTTGTGTGGTGGGGGGGGAGGGGGGGGGAGAGGGGGGGATGGGGGTGTTTTTGGGGGGTTGGGGGGGGGGGGGGGGGGGGGGGGCGGTGGCGGGTGGGGGTCATCGTTGCGGTGTTGGGACTTCTGGGTCCTCGCCTGGTGGTCCTACTGTTTTCTGTCGGTCGGAACCTGGGTCGCGATCATCGTTCTGGCGCAGGCCCTCTTCCTTCGCCTCGATGCCGGGATTGCGGATCCTCAGCTAGCCGCCGGTGCTCTTGTCGTGGTCGCGCTGCTGGCCAACCCGCATACCACAGACAGCTATCATCGGATGAAGGCAAAGGTCGGCGAACTCGCCAACCTTTTACGCCTAGACACACCTCTTCCATCTTCTCCAGCCGCGCGATGGCGCAGAAGATGCCAGAGATTCCGGACGCACAAGCGCCGAAGACAATCCTCTGCGAGTTTGCCTTCGGCGACCAAATGTCCTGGTCTTGGTAGACCTCCCAGCAATCAAGACGTACTGGTCGTTCAGCCCAGACTACCCGGCAAGGTCTTTATGGTTCCCGCTACCACGGGCATCCCTATGATTGATGGCGTGCGTCATGGGACCTCAACTCGCCGTATCTTGGCTTCTCCCTCTACGGCCGGACTCAGTCAACCAAGAAAAGAGCGATGCGGATCTCTGTGCCAAGGCAGACGGCTCGGCTATCTCCGGATCGGCGTCTTGGAAGCTCCCACGAGCCTCCGCCGCCTCGAATGTGAATGAAGGGGAGAAGGAACTGGATCATGCCCGGCCGGATTTCGGCCTCTCCTCGCTTTTCTGGATTCCACGTGACCGGCGACGATCTGGCGACGAGGAATTGTTTGCCTTAGGGTCCGCAGCCTTGAGGGAGTGAACCTGTCGGGCTGTCGTGATGCATAGGACTGGACGTATTTCGCATGCCCCAGAGGCTGGTCGCCTACGACGTGGGCGCCGCCGGTGTGATCCCCGACAACTGGCGTCCGTTTTCGCCCCTCCTTTCCGTCTATGCATTCGACGCGCGGAAAGGGAGCATCCAAAATCCGAATGCGTCGGACGGGCTTGAGTTGACTAAGATCGAATGCGCGGTCGGCGGGAAGGCCGAGCCCGCCCGCCCATTCTACGTCACGCGCGGTGCCGGCGGATCGTCCTTCTTTCGCCTCGACCCGGCTTGGGTGGATCGTTTGACGCCCACCGACTATGCCGAGATGGTCGAAGAGATGACGCTTCCCGTCAGAACACTTTCGGACGTGATTGCGTCGGGAGAAGCCCCGAAACCGCATTTCCTGAAACTCGACATCCAGGGCGCAGAGCTCGAAGTGCTGCGGGGCCTCGAGCCGAAGTATCGCGCCGAAATAATGGGGCTGATTTGCGAGGTCGAGTTCATCCCGATCTACGAGGACCAACCGCTGTTTGATGAAATTCATGGCGAGATGCGCGACTACGGCCTCACGATCTATGACCTGAGGACCCACCGGACGTATCGACCGGTCAATGGGCGGTGCTTTTCCTGGTATCGCGACAAAAAAGGATTTGCCCGGCCATAGCTTCGAGCTAAACGGACGGCTGGTCGCAGGCGATGCCCTCTATATCCGCGACTTCGAGGATCGCCCGCCTCAGAACCTGATCGAGGTCAAGCGCCTGGCGCTTGTCCTTCTGATGTATAATTTCTACGATCAGGCTTGGGTGATGATCGACGCTTCGGAGCGGGAGACCGTCATCGACGTCGACAGAGGCTGATGCCCTGAAACAGGCCGTCATCGATTTCTGCCCGGAACCGAAGCCCTCACCAACGCGTGGTCGGCTTGCGGCAGACGGCTTCATAAACTGCGAAAATGGCTGGGCTACGAGGCATCCAGCCGCGTCGCCGCCTGGTGGAATACGGGATTGGCCCGATCAATAGGAGCCACAGTGCGGAGCCGTCGATGGCGAAGAGACGAAACAGAATTTGAAATCGTTCCGCCGCAAGCTACGCAACCGCCTATTCGGGACCCCTATCCCCGTGACAAAGCCAAGAAGCGGGCGAACGAATCCGACAAGCGGGTCGCGCCCGGCGCGATGAAGCTTACCCCCGTCTTCGGGCGATCACTCGACGATGCCGTCGCCCGCCTCGCTCCGGAAAGCGGGAAGACCTACCTCGTCTTCGGAGACCGCGCATTCTTTGAGAGCGGGAAGGAGGCACTCGCGGCAAAGCCGCTTCCGGGCCTGTGAAATCCGCTGGGTGTCCTCCAGCTACAAGGACCTTGCGGCACGGTGCGGCCTCGCTGGTCTCGGTGGATCACCCACGCCTGCGACGGCGTTTTGGTGGGCGGGTCACTACGCTCAACAGCGCCTATCCACAAGTCCTCAGGTATCTGGCGCAACGCATGGAGCCGCCGCTGACCCTGCCGGTCGCTTGGGCCGGAGACGGATTTGAATGGTGCTTCGGAACCATCGCTTTCCCGAGCGAAGCCGTGGACGCGGATATCTTCCTCTTTCATCCCTGGGATGCGTTCTCCGGGATGAAAGAGCACGTTCTCGCGAAGATCGACATCTTCGACGAAACCCGGACCGAGAGCTTCGAGCGCATCCTGGCGCCGAACGAGACGATCCTGTTTCGCCTGAACGAACTGCTCCCCGAGCGAACGGGCGCGAGCGGCCTCTATATTGAGACCTATCATCCTCGGCTCATTGGACGCCGCAATCACCGATGGCGGGTTTGGGCCGACGTATTGACCCAGCGGTCGCTCGCGTCCCTACATGGTTCGGACGACGACGGCTCTTTCACCAGATCGCCCCCAGTTCATCGTCGACATTGCGCCTAGCCATACCGATCGGGTGACGATCACCCTGCCGAACTACACGCGCGACCTGCCCGAGACACCGGAGCCGGTCCGCTACAAGATCGGCAGCGCATGATCCGCGGCGCGGCACGGTGCAGACCAGGGCACGGAACCCCAAGTCCCGGGTCGAGGAACTGACTATGAATCGGTCCGCCGGCCGCGAGCTGACCGACAACCTTATGCGGGTCAAATATTCAGGATATGGCGGGTCTTTTTGGTACGCTTTCCACGAGACCAAAGAGACCGATAATATCTGCGCAAACCATTTGGTTAGCAGTCCTTTCGACGGCCTACCCCAGCCGAAACAAGGCGGGACCCCTATCTAGAAGAGCTCGGAGCAAACGGCATCGAAATCTGGCCGTTCCCTGTTCCCGTAACGGCACCCTCCGATCCTATCGATTTCGGCTTCAACTTTCTGTGCTCCCAGCCGCGCTTCACCAAGTTCCGGGGCCATCTGGTCAATGCGGCCGGTCTAGCGGCTCGACTCTGATCGAATTGGAACACGATGGCAGCACGCATGCAATGGCCGATCGCATTCTCGCAGCAAGGTCGGCGACAATATCCGGGCGCAAACGCGTCAAATCCTAATCGTTCCTGATTGGGAGAGCGAAGGCAAGCGGCCCGCCGACATCGTCCTCGACGGTCTGCTCGTGGCACGGCATCGGCGCAGCGGCGACCATGACGCGACCGAGTTCCAGAATTCGTGGCGGAATGTCGCGCTGAGTATTCCGCGCTACCAGCACTGGCTCATCGACAGGATGATGCTCACTGGCCGAACCAACGTTATGGGGCGCTTCAATCCGCGTGACGATTTCCGGCACGGCGTGCTAGTGATCAATGCCAGCGGCGCTCGGGATTATTCCACGACGGCGTCGGCTTCCGTTCAGGTTATAGCCTCTTCTGGCCGAAGCTTGGCATCGCCGATCGAGATACCGCCGCAGACTTACGAATTGGCGTGGCTTGAGGATCTTCTGCCCGACCTGCGGGATTGGCTGGAATATCAGCCCGCGACAGTCCTCGTCCGCAGCGCGGATGCGGACTGCAACTGCCACATGGTCACCGATCCGAGGTGACGCCGCCGTCTCGCTGCAGCACTTGTGGGGATATTAAGTCGGGCTACGACGTTGCGAATGGCCCGTTGGTGCTCTCGATCTGGAGCGTGATGCGCACCAGGCAAACTAGTGAACCTGAATGCGTTCAATCAAGAAGCTTCACAAGCCAGCGCCTTGCTTTCAAGAACGTCCGGACCAGCCGCGGCGGCTTCCTGTGAAGATCTTGTCCGAGGAAACGGCCGGACGAAAGCGTGCTTGCCTCATAGTGTCGAAATTCCTCGCCGAAGGTCGCGAAGTAGTAGCCATAGGGGAGCGCCCGGGCAGGGATCGACGGACAACTCGGTCCTTTGACAGGAGTTCGAACAACACTTCCGGGTTCCGCGCCTTATGTACGGCCCCCCACGCGTCATACATCGACGGCCCCAAGAGGATCGACGGCGTCCCCCAATACACGGCCTCGATCCCCACGGTTGAACCACCTGTTACAACGACATCCGAAGCCTCCAAGAGGGCGTAGGTGTCGACTGGCGAGTCGGGAGCGATAACTTCGATAGCCCCACATCTGCTCCTGAGATCAAGCCAGCGCTTCCGCTCGTCGGGATGCTTCTTCAGAAGATGCGGGTGCAGCCTGATCAAAAGCTGCAAGCCGGGAATTCTCTGGACCGCGCCGACAAGTCCCAATACTGCGGCAAGTTGATCCTCCCACCCCTCCCATTTGTAGAGATCGCCGACAGCAGCGTATTCGTCATCGGACGAACT
Organism: uncultured Alphaproteobacteria bacterium; assembly: GCA_963720705.1. Classification (GTDB taxonomy): domain Bacteria; phylum Pseudomonadota; class Alphaproteobacteria; order Rhizobiales; family Afifellaceae; genus DASWJZ01. The sequence goes on along the minus strand of CAVRGJ010000005.1, from coordinate 733,205 downwards.
GAAATAGGTCACGATTCTTTCGCCACTGAAGGCGGGTAGATGCAACGGCGTTTGGGCGGTCGTAAATGAGGTCCAATCGGTTTCCTTACCCGTACGCCGATCATCGAACCATTTGCTGGCGACGACTTCCGCTTGGGCCTTGTTATCTACGGCCCGCCACTTCTCAAGGATCTCGTTTTGCACTTTCGCAGTGTCGTGCGGCATATGGGACCAAGTGGAATAGCGTGTTCTGTTCGCCCCTCTTTCGTGGATCCGATAGGGCACGCCGATATCCTGGCAAGCGCGTAGCACTGCCCTGTTGTTACTGAAGCGACCATTGAAGAGATAGACCAGATCGGGCAGCCGATCTCTCAGCGTGGCCGCCACGAAATCGTAGATCGCTGCCGCGCTTCGAAGAGCAGCCTCGACGATCGTCATATTTGCATTCGGATCAAACCGGCTGTTGCCGCTGCGTGAGACTAAAGAGGATGCGACTCCCATCCCGATGTCGGCACCTTTGTATTCGTGCCTCATGAGCGCAGCGAGGGAGTTTGCCGGCCGGCCCTCTATCCCCGGGAGCGGCAGTGGCGGCACTAAGATGAATTGAAAGTTCGGGTTCTTAACGAGCCTAGCAGCCCGCGCCTCCGGTAACAGCCATTTTGCCAGAAATTCGGGATAACCTTTGTCAGCGTAGAAGTCTGAGTAGGGAACCGAACGGCCAAGCGCATAGAAGGTAACCGCGTCGCCATCATTTAGGTGACGCAGCACCAACTCGAATGCCGTCTCGAGATGCGGACAAACGTTAAGAGATTCGAAGAAGAAAACCTGCCTCATCTGACTGAACTGCTGTTCAACAAAACATGTACCGCCGCAATTCTTCGGGCTTCGGATCCCCTACACGACTCGCCAGTGCTATGCGCCGATGATGCGGGTTTCTTGTCAGCATCGCATCGCCAGTACCAAGTGCAGGCTCACCACCAACGACCGGCGCCTCTCCTTCTCGATCGAACCAGTCCACCATGTCACACGGCCATCGATGCCGGGCGGACGCCTGCATTCAGTGGCCGCAACTGCGCGTCGGCTATCCGACCGAGCTGCAGACCACAAGCCTTGTTATCGCGGTTCCTACGGTCGCGATAGGGTCAGGAGCGCAGGCAGCCTGGCACACGATATTCCGGCGCGGTCGGCCGGTAACAGGTCGTTGCGCCGAGGACGTGAACGAAACGGAAGGGCCCGCGTCGGGAGTTCGAGAGAAATGGCGGCCTGTTGGCGGGTGTGGGGCGAGTTGCCCGGCGCGCAGCGACGTGTATAGGTTCTGCCCGCGAGCGGCACAGCCGGCAAACTGCGGGTCTGCCACCGCTTTTGAACGGGCGATAGCGATGCTCCGGCCAGGCGACTCTCTAACCCCGTGGCGTGCATTTTGTTCAGGTCGACGCGTAGGACGATAGCAGTGACCGAGACGGCGGCTTCCAGTCGCAGACACACCGGCTTTCTCGACGGCAAGGGCATCCTCTTGACCGGTGGGACAGGTTCCTTCGGTCGGGCCTTCGTGAAGACTGTCCTTGAGCGCTATCCGAGGCATTCGGCGGCTGGTGGTATTTAGCCGCGATGAAACGAAACAGTTCGAGATGGCGCAGGTCCATTCCGAACGAGCAGCATCCAGGGCATTCGATATTTCATCGGCGACGTTCGCGATCACGATCGGCTGCGCCGCGCCGCGGAGGACATCGATATCATCGTCCACGCGGCCGCTCTGAAGCAGGTGCCGGCTGCGGAGTACAACCCGTTCGAATACATCAAGACAAATATCCTCGGCGCGCAGAACGTGATCGAGGCCGCACTCGATATGAGCGTCAAGCGGGTCGTGGCTCTTTCGACGGACAAGGCCGCTGCTCCGATCAACCTCTACGGCGCCACCAAGCTCTGCTCGGACAAGCTGTTTACAGCGGCCAACAACATTCGCGGCCACCGCGACGTCCGGTTCAGCGTCGTTCGCTACGGCAACGTCATGGGCAGCAGGGGTTCGGTGATCCCATTCTTCCTCGAGCGCAGAAAGAGCGGGATGCTTCCGATAACCGATCCAAATATGACCCGCTTCAACATCAGCCTGCAAGAAGGGGTCGACATGGTTCTTTGGGCGATCGAGAACGCTCTTGGCGGAGAGATTCTTGTGCCCAAGATTCCAAGTTACCGGATCATCGATCTCGCCGAGGCCATCGGGCCGGACTGTAAGCACGAGATCGTCGGCATACGGCCGGGCGAGAAGATTCATGAGGAGATGATCACGGCAAGCGACAGCTTCAACACCCTGGACAACGGGCGGTATTTTGCCATTCTTGCAATCCGCGGGCCGACATACGATTGAGAGCTATAGCTCGGCGGCCAGTGCGCGGCCCGTTGAGCCGGGATTTGCGTACAACAGCGGCAGCAACCCGGACTTCCTGACGGTCCCGCAACTGCGCCAACTGATCCGCGAGCACGTCGACCCGTCGTTTTCCGTGTGAGTGGTCTGCCAGTGCCCCCCAGCAAGCAGCAACGAATACGGGCCCGTTCGTGAAACAGCGCGAGCAAACTTCGCCGCAGACCGCTGCGCCGCTGCCGTTCCTGCCCTATTCCCGGCAGTCGATCGACGAGGACGACGTTGCGGCCGTCGCGGCAGCGCTCAAGTTCGGATTTCCTGACGACGGGGCCATTGGTAGAGCGCTTCGAGGCAGCCTTCGCCGAGGCGACGGGCGCGACATGCGCCGTTGCCTGCAACTCGGGAACAGCCGCCCTGCATCTTGCCGCCATGGCGCTCGACCTGAAGGCCGGCGAAGGCGTCGTGGTGCCCACGACGACCTTTCTCGCAACCGCCAACGTCGTGCGGATGACCGGAGCCGAAGTCGTCTTCGCCGACGTCGATCCGACCACAGGTCTGATGACACCAGAGACCCTTGACGCCGCACTTGCGCGAGCGCGCACAGCCGGTCTGCCGGTTGCCGCCGCCTTTCCTGTTCATCTGAACGGGCAGGTCTGCGACATGGCCGGGCTTGCCGAGGTTGCTCAGTCGAGCAGCGTCCGGCTCGTCGAAGACGCCTGCCATGCGCTTGGCGTCGACCGAATCGGTGCGTGCGAGCATTCGCTCGCCGCCTGCTTCTCGACGCATCCGGTGAAGGCGATCGCCACCGGCGAGGGCGGGGTCGTCACGACATCCGACGCCGCGTTGGCGGCGCGCGTGGGTCGGCTCAGAACCCACGGCATGAGCCGCGATGCTTCGACGTTCGTCGATCATGCCGCCGCCTTCACGAACGGGTCCGCCAATCCCTGGTACTATGAGATGGCGGAGATCGGGCTCAACTATCGCCTGCCCGACATCTTGTGCGCGCTCGGCCTGTCCCAGCTGCGGAAGCTCGGCCGTTTCTCGGAGCGGCGACGCGAAATTGCGGCACTCTACGACCGATTGCTGGAGCCGCTCGGTCCGTCCGTCCAGCCCGTGCGCCGCAGTAACCGCGCTCACGGTTGGCACCTCTATGTCGTCGCTGATCGATTTTGCCGCGCTTGACGTCACCCGGGTCGAGCTGATGAAGACCTTGCATGCGTCAGGTATCGGCACGCAGGTTCATTACATACCGGTGCATCGGCAACCCTATTACCGCGAGCGATACGGCCTGCTTGAATTGCCCGGTGCCGATGCCTACTACGCGCGCTGCCTGTCCCTGCCCCTCTATCCGGATATGGTTGAAGGTGACGTCCATCGTGTGGTCTCCACTCTTGCCCCACTGGTACGTCGAGGTTCATAGATGCTAAAATACTGTACGCGTTGCCTCTACCCTGATTCAAAGCCAGATCTGGCGTTTGACGAGCACGGGGTCTGCAGTGCCTGTTTGGCGTATGAAAAACGTCAAGAAGTCGATTGGTCTCGGCGGCGCGCTGAATTTCTCAATGTAATCAGCGAGTATCGCAACAAGGTCGGCTCCAACTACGACTGCATCGTCCCTGTCAGCGGCGGCAAGGACAGCACGTATCAAGTCGTCCGCGTCCTCGAAAATGACCTCAATCCACTTTGTGTGACGGCCACCACCGACTCGCTTTCAGATGTAGGCCGCCGCAACATCGAGAACTTGAAGAGCCTTGGCGTCGACTACTTCGAGGTGAGCGCCAACCCCAAGGTAAGGCGCCAAATCAACCGCCTCGCGCTGACAGAGATCGGGGATATCTCCTGGCCCGAGCATGTCAGCATTTTCACGATTCCTGTTCGCGCCGGCAGTACAGCAAGGCGTGCCGCTGATTATTTGGGGAGAGAACCCGCAGAACGAATACGGCGGTCCGGCTGCCGCAGTTACCAACCGTACCCTGACACGTCGCTGGCTGGAGGAATTCGGGGGCCTACTCGGTCTCCGGGTGAGCGACCTTGTCGACCACAACGGAATTGAGCGCCGACACCTGATCCCGTACACTTATCCGACTGACGACGAACTCGCGCGCGTCGGCGTAACGGGCATCTTTCTTGGCTACTACTTTCCGTGGGATGGTTGGTCCAACGCAGTGATCGCGCAGGGAAATGGCTTTGAGACGTTTCCCCATTACGTCGAGGGATCGCTCGCAAACTATGAGAATCTCGACAACTATCAGACTGGCATCCACGACTACTTTAAGTATTTGAAGTTCGGCTTTGGGCGCGCCACAGACATTGCGAACAATCACATCCGCCGAGGACGCCTATCACGTTTAGACGCTGTAAAACTGGTCAAACGCCATGATGGCCGGTTTCCATGGACCTATCTCGGACGGCCGATACAAGAGATATTAGCTGAGATCGGCATGACGGTTGAGGAGTTCCTCGCAGTCTGTGACCGCTTTACCAACAAGCGGTTATTCAAGACCGACAACCGCGGACAACCCATCCGCGACGGCAACGGCGACCTGTTGCCTGCGTTCGATTTGGCGTGAGAAAGGCAAGCCATGGCATCAGGTAAGACGATCGTTGTCGATTACGGTCTCTGCAACACCAATTCCATGGTTCGCGCCTTGCAGGAGTGTGGCGCAGCTCATGTCGAGCGTACACGAAATCCACACGACATCGCAGTGGCCGATCGCATAGTCCTTCCGGGCGTGGGAAGTTTCGCTGCCGCTATGCGCAACATACTGGACTGGGGATTGCTTGAAGCAGTGTCGGAACGCATCGAGCGCGGCGCCCCATTTCTGGGCGCTTGTCTTGGTATGCAACTGATGGCCTCGCGAGGAAGCGAGGGGTCCGGGGACGCTGACGTCCAAGGGTTGGGCTTTGTGGAGGGTGAAGTCGTTCGACTAGAGACGAGGAGCGCCGAAGAACGCATCCCCCACGTCGGGTGGAATGAGGTCTGCGCTGAGGACAATGCTGTTTTGTTCGCTGGCTTGCCGAGCAACGCCGACTTCTATTTTGTCCATAGCTACCACCTGCGTCCGGCACGGCGATGCGAGCAAATCGGGGAGAGCACTTATTGTGGTGGCTTCGCAGCTGCCATCCAAGTACACCAGAAGCCGATCTTCGGTGTCCAGTTCCATCCCGAAAAAAGCCAGGCGAACGGCTTCAGACTATTAAGCAATTTTCTCGACATATAGCAGGCCAGTCGGCCCCGCAGTCGGTCGAATGCTAAAGACCCGCATCATCCCCACCGTGTTGCTCAAAGAGGTTGGCCTTGTAAAAGGCGTCGCTTTTGATTCGTGGCGCAGGGTCGGCACGGCCTTACAGACAATTCGTGTCTACAATATGCGCGACGTGGATGAGCTTATCTTCCTCGATATCGCCGCCACGCCGAACGGCACACCCCCGCAGTTTAGCGAAATCGATGAACTCGCGGACCACTGTTTCATGCCGATGACGGTGGGCGGCGGCATTAGGTCGATTGAGGATATTCGTTCCCTGCTGGCGGTAGGCGCCGACAAGGTTGCAATCAATACCGGCGCAATTGAGACGCCCTCACTTGTCAGCGATGGTGCCCGGGAATTCGGATCACAGTGTATCGTGGTGTCGATCGATGTTCGACACAGCTCCGAAGGCAGGGCCGAGGTGGTCGCTTGTTGCGGCAAACAGCCGACCGGTCTAGATGCCGTCGCGTGGGCGAAGGAGGTCGAGCGGCTCGGTGCCGGCGAGATATTGCTGACGTCTGTCGAACGCGACGGGACAATGACGGGCTATGACATCGATCTGGTGCGGGATGTAGCCGGCGCGGTCCATATTCCAGTTATCGCATCGGGCGGTTGCGGCAATTACAGCCATATGGCAGAGGTTCTGCAGAAAACACGCGCGAGTGCTCTCGCAGCGGCGTCCATGTTTCATTTCACCGAGCAGACACCGCGGGAGGCAAAGCGCTACCTTGCAGAGCGCGGTTTTCATGTAAGGCTTTGACATGAAGACCGCCGTCATCGTTCAAGCACGGGTAGGATCGAGCCGTTTTCCGCGAAAAGTGGTACAGGATCTTGCCGGCAAGCCGGTGCTCGCCCATGTGCTCGAACGTTGTCTCAGGGTGCCAGGTGCGGACGTGGTCGTCTGCGCCGTGCCGAAAGAGACTGCCAGCAGCGAACTTGAAGCCATCGCCCGGGACTGCAGCGCATCGACCTTCCGCGGTCCCGAACATGACGTCTTGGGCCGCTACCTTGGGGCAGCGCGAAGCGTTGGTGCAGACGTCATCATGCGCATCACGAGCGATTGCCCGCTCATCGATCCCATTATTTGCGGTGAACTCCTGACGTTGAGGGCCGCCAAGCGAGCCGACTACGCCAGCAACGTGCACCCTCGCAGTTTCCCACAAGGGCTGGATTGCGAAGTCTTCACGGCTCGCGTGCTGGAGGAATGTGCAGCGACGGCGCAGGGGCCGCTTGACCGGGAACATGTCACACCGTGGATGTCCCGCGCGCGAAATCTCCGCCGCGCCAACCTACACTCGGGCCGAACTAATCTTGCAACCATGCGATGGACACTCGATTATGCGGAGGACTTAGAATTCTTCAGAGCCGTCTTTGCTGCTCTGCCTCGAGGGAGTGCGGCGCGGCTGGACGACGTGTTGGAGGTGTTGGATGACCATCAAGAGATCGTCGCCATAAACGCGATGCGTGCCGCACCTGTTTCGAGATAATGAGCTACCCATGTCTGATTCTGCCACTCAACCGAATCCGCAACTTGAAACATGGCGCGGCGAGTTCGGCGACGCATACACCGACCGCAACGCCGCTTCCCCGGAAAGTATCCGCGGTCGAATCGCGTTGTGGGCTCAAATCCTCCAGCACACGATTTCAAGGCCACCGGCGACTATTCTCGAGGTCGGCGCTAACCTAGGCATCAACCTGCGAGCGCTGCGTGTCCTCACGCCAGCGCGCTTTTACGCAGTGGAGCCCAACGATAAAGCGCGGGAGGCGCTACGGCGCGACGGACTGGTGGACGAGACGGACCTTCGGAGCGGTCAGGCCGCAGCAATCGATTTTGCCGACGAACTCGTCGACCTCGCCTTCACGTCGGGCGTGCTCATACATATCCACCCCAGCAACTTGTTGGCGTCATGTCGGGAGATTCATCGTTGCTCCGCACATTGGATAGCGTGCATCGAATACTTCTCGGACAACGCGGAGGTGATCTCCTTACCGCGGCCAAACCGACCACTTATTCAAACGCGACTTCGGCGGTTTCTGGCTCGATAATTTCAAAGATTTGCGCATTACCGCCTACGGTTTTGCGTGGAAACGCGTGACGGGGCTCGACAACCTCACTTGGTGGTTGTTTGAAAAACAATCATGAAGCTGCGCAATGTGTATTCCGCCCCCGACGCCGAGCGATACCTTTACCGCCTGCTCGAAGAGCGCACCGACGACGTCAATATCAGTCATCGCTCGATGCCTTCCTGGCGCTCGCATGTCCGCTTCGTCCGGTCTAAGCCCTACCGCGCATGGTATCTCATCGAAGCGAAAGGCGAGATCGTAGGCGCGGTCTATCTCAGCAAGGCCGACGAGATCGGCGTGTTCCTGTTCCGCAAGCATCAGGGACACGGCCTTGGACCGAAAGCCGTCGCCGCGATCATGAAACGCCATCCTCGCCAGCGATTCCTCGCAAACATCAATCCACGCAACAAGGGATCCATCGCAATGTTCGAATCGATGGGCTTCCGCCACCTTCAGAACACCTATGAATTCAACGGTTGAAATCGCCGGCCGGCCGATTGGCGCGGGCCATCCGCCGTATGTCGTTGCCGAGTTGTCGGGCAATCACAATGGCGAACTCGAACGCGCGCTGCGCCTTATGGAGGCCGCGGCTGCGACCGGAGCGGACGCCATCAAGCTGCAGACCTACACTCCGGACACGATAACCATCGACCACGACGGGCCCGGCTTCCGGATTGAGGGCGGGCTCTGGGACGGGCGCACCTTGCTACGATCTCTATCGAGAGGCGCACACGCCTTTCGAGTGGCACGAGACGCTCTTCGAGAAGGGACGCGAGCTCGGTGTCACGGTACTTTCCACGCCCTTTGACGAAACCGCCGCGGACCTGCTCGCCGATCTTCAGGCTCCGGCGTACAAGATCGCGTCGTTCGAGGTGATCGACCTGCCGCTGGTGGCGCACGTCGCCCGCAAGGGGAAGCCGATGGTGATATCCACCGGAATGGCGAGCCTCGGAGAAATCGGGGACGCCGTGCGGACGGCCCGCGAAAACGGATGCGATCAGATCGTGCTCTTGCACTGCATCAGTTCGTATCCGGCGACGTTTGAGGATTCCAACCTGCGCACCCTTCCGCATCTGGGCGAAGCCTTCGGCTGCGTCGCAGGTCTGTCAGACCATACGCCGGGCTCCGTCGCTGCCGTTACGTCTGTTGCTCTTGGCGGCTGCTTCATCGAGAAGCACTTCACCCTGGCACGCGCGGACGGAGGGCCGGATGCTGCCTTCAGCCTGGAGCCGGATGAATTCACTGCCCTGGTCGCCGATTGCCGGCACGCGTGGCAGGCGCTGGGACGGGTCTCCTACGACCGCCCCAAATCGGAAAGCGGTTCGATGCTGCTTCGCCGCTCGCTTTACGCCGTCGCCGATGTCTCGGCCGGGGACGAGCTGACCCACAAGAATGTGCGGTCGATCCGCCCCGGATTTGGGCTGCCACCTAAACACCTGCCCCACATTGTAGGCCGCAAAGCCCGAGTAGAAATCCGACGTGGGACGCCGCTGTCGTGGGATCTGGTTGTCTGAGCGCCGCATCGAAGCTGCCGCCAGCCCCGAACTGGCCAATGTGGGTGTGTTGAACTTGCACATGCCGTCGCCGTAGCCGCATAGATGCGACCACCACGAAGATCACAACGTCAAAAGCAACGGGGCGTTTCATGGATCAATCCGGGGTCGGCAAGGTGGCCCTCATCACCGGCGCGACGGGGCAGGACGGCGCCTATCTCGCCGAGTTCCTGCTTGAGAAGGGCTACACGGTCCACGGCCTGAAGCGCCGCTCGTCCTCCTTCAACACCGGCCGCGTCGAGCACCTCTACCAGGACCCGCACGAGCCGAACCAGCAGTTCATCCTGCATTTCGGCGACATGACGGATTCGACCAACCTGATCCGCATCGTGCAGGAGACGCAGCCCGACGAGATCTACAATCTCGCCGCCCAGAGCCACGTGCAGGTGAGCTTCGAGACGGCCGAATACACCGCCAACGCCGACGCGCTCGGCACGCTCCGCCTGCTTGAGGCGATCCGCCTCCTCGGCCTCGTCAAGAAGACGCGCTTCTATCAGGCGTCGACGTCGGAGCTTTACGGCAAGGTGCAGGAGATTCCGCAGACCGAGAACGACGCCGTTCTACCCGCGCAGCCCCTACGGCGTCGCCAAGCTCTTCGCCCACTGGACGGTCGTGAACTACCGCGAAGCCTACGGGATGCACGCCTCGAACGGCATCCTGTTCAATCACGAGAGCCCGCTCCGCGGCGAGACCTTCGTCACCCGCAAGATCACGCGCGCCGTCGCCGCGATCGCAAGCGGGCTGCAGGAGCGGCTCTATCTCGGCAATCTCGACGCCGAGCGCGACTGGGGCCATGCGCGCGAATATGTGCGCGGCATGTGGCTGATGCTGCAGCAGCCGGAGCCCGACGACTACGTGCTCGCCACCGGCGAGCGCCACTCCGTGCGCACGCTTCGTGGAGAAGGCGTTTCGGCAGACCGGCATCGAGATCGCCTGGAACGGAAAGGGCGTCGGCGAGAAAGGGATGGACGCAAGCACGGGCCGCGTCCTTGTCGAGGTCGATCCCGCGCTACTTCCGCCCGACCGAGGTCGACATCCTCGTCGGCGACCCGTCGAAGGCGCGCGAGAAGCTCGGCTGGAAGCACGAGACGAATCTCGACGCGCTCTGCGCGGAGATGGTGCGGGAGGACATGGCGGCGATTGCGGACGGAAAGGCGCGCGATGGCCGCTGATCCGGGCTTCCCGCTCGAAGGAAAGCGCGTCTGGGTCGCCGGCCACCGCGGCATGGTCGGTTCGGCGCTGGTGCGGCGGCTGAGCCGGGAGCCCTGCGAGATCGTGACCGTCGACCGCGCCACGGTCGACCTGACGCGACAGGCGGAGACCGAGGATTGGATCGCGGAGGCGAAGCCCGACGCAATCGTCCTGGCGGCCGCGAAGGTCGGCGGCATCCTGGCGAACGACACCTATCGTCGCCGACTTTCTCTTCGACAACCTCATGATCGAGGCGAACGTGCTTGGCGCCGCGCATCGGACCGGCGTCGCGCAAGGTGCTCTTCCTCGGCTCAAGCTGCATCTATCCGCGGCTCGCGCCGCAGCCGATCGCCGAGGACGCGCTTCTGACCGGCCCGCTTGAGCCGACGAACGAGGCCTACGCGATCGCCAAGATCGCCGGTATCAAGCTGGCGCAGGCTTACCGGCGGCAATACGGGTGCGACTTCATCTCCGCCATGCCCACCAACCTCTACGGCCCGAACGACAATTTCGACCTGAGCTCCAGCCACGTGCTCGCGGCGCTCCTGCGCAAGGCGCACGAGGCGAAAGAGCGCGGCGACGACAAGCTGGTCGTCTGGGGCACCGGCACGCCGAGGCGCGAGTTCCTGCATGTCGACGACTGCGCCGACGCGCTCGTCCTGCTCCTGCGCGCCTATTCGGCGCCGGAGCACGTCAACGTCGGCTCCGGCGAAGACCTCACGATCCTGGACCTCGCAAGGCTCGTCGCGGAAGTCGTCGGCTTTGAAGGCGAGATCGTCACCGACCCGACGAAGCCGGACGGCATGCCGCGCAAGCTCCTCGACAGCGCGCGGCTGAACGGCATGGGCTGGAAGCCGCGGATCGGGCTCAAGGACGGGATCGCCGAGACCTATCGCTGGTACCGCGAGAATGTAGCGCGCTAGGGCGCGCCGGGGTCGGCGCTAAACCGTCGAGCGGCGAGCCGCATTCGTTTCATCAAATCGATGTTCAGCTGGGCAGACGAAGAAGCCTCTTCACTGAGTTCTCGACCTTCCGTTGCCAGCGCACTTCCTTCGATGGTGGTCTGACGCCAAAAAGAGTGATGTCAACATGCGCGTCGAATTGCTCTTCGACAGCGATCTGCGGCGGATGTACGAGCGGAAAATCAAGCGCGCCGGCCGCCAGGTTCGCAGACAAATTGCTCGCGTCTGTCGTGTGCGTTGCGTCGGACCGAAACCCGATGTTCGAGACAAGGTTCGTTCGCGGGGTGCAGGTGAGCCCGTTGTGGACCCAGCAGGAGAATTGCCACTGATAGTCCCAGGTATCGATTTCGCCACGATAGACAGCCTTGAAGCGCTTGCCCCATGCTTCTGAGAAGCCGGGAGAGGACGATATTCTCTCCAATTTGCCCGCCCGCATGAACCGCGGAAATTGCTTCATTTCGCGGTCGTAGAGATTCCAAGCGCGCCGCCAACTCGCCCAGCCCCAAACGTGGTTGTACTTCGAGAAATAGTAGCTGAAGGGATAGTCGCCCATGTCAGCCTGAAAGTTGTCGCCGGTGATGCACATGACGCGTTCGTCGTCACGGAATCGGTCGAGCAATTCGGCGCAATAGCGGAAAAAGGACAAGGACGGGACGCAATCGTCCTCCAAAATAATCCCTTCCGGCTCGTGCGCAAAAAACCAATCGATACCGCTGCCGACCCCGACGCGGCAGCCCAAATTGCGATCCTGGAAGAGCACCTTCACTTCGCATGGCCAGTCGACGGTCGTCGCGATACGTCGCGCCTCGGCGCATCGTTCCGCCTCGCCCGACCTGTCGCGCGGGCCGTCTGCAGCAACATAAAGGCGCGCGGGACGCAGCCGCGCGAATCGCCTCCATCACCTGCGCGGTTGTGTCGGGCCGGTTGAATATCAGCAAAAGTACCGGCGGCTCGATCAGCTTGAGACCCCGTTCTGTCGCTTGGAAGCGCTCCCCTATGGCTCAGCAGGCGCTCGAAGGCAATTGTGCAAGGTTCGTGCGATGCAGCGGACTACGCGCGCGCCGCCGCAATCAGACCCTCGTACAGGCGCGCATAGCGCTCCGCCTGGAGTTCGAGCTCCATATTCTTCGACGGCAACCTTTCTGCTGGCGCCTGCCATGAGTCCACGCAGGACTCGATCCGAGGCAAGTGTTCGGATTGCGCTGGCGAGTGCGCCGACATCCTCCGGAGGCGCAAGAAGGCCGGTCGCGCCCTGCCGAACCATGTCCGGCATTCCCCCGACATTGAACCCGACGACCGGGACACCACAGGACATCGCTTCCAAGACGACGTTGGGAAGGTTGTCCTCGCGAGTCGGACAGACAAGGATGTCCGCTGTGGAATAGGCGAAGGAAAGGCGCTCCTCATCGTCGATGCTGCCGAGAGGGAAGTGACGCCCGTCGAGCCTCGCTTGCAGTCGCCCCTCGCCCACCGAAACAAGCCCGACATCCTCCGATCGCAGCTCGTTCAGAGCCGCCACGAGGAGATCGATGCCCTTGCGATGGAACTCAAGCGACCGCCCGGTGAACATCACAAGCGTGATGTCGTGCGGAAGGCCAAAGACGTCGCGCGCCTCGGCACGGTCGCGCGGCCGGAACACCTCCGTGTCGAGCCCATTCGGGATGACCACGGTATCGAAGCGCCTGAACAGCGAGCTTCGCCGGGCCTCCCCCGCCAGCCATTGGCTCGGCGTCACGATCCTCGTGGTTTCGGGAAGTAGGCGATCATATTGCCGACGCTTGCGCGCGTGAATCTCCGACGAAAGGTCCCTCTGCGTCCCGGAGCCAAGCGCAGGACAGAAGCCGCATTCGGCCTCGAACCTCCGGCAGCCCGCCGTGTAGTGGCAGCCGCCCGTGAACGGGTTCATGTCATGCAGCGTCCAGACGAGCGGTTGCCCGATCGATAATTGCGAGAAGAAGCGCGTGTAGTCGAGATAGCGCGCGACCCAATGCAGATTGTAGACGCCCGCCTTTGGAAGCGCCCTCACCAAAGCCTCGGTGTCGACGGCCCTGTCGTCGGAGAAGAAATCCGCGGTTGGTGGCTGGCTTGCGCGTAGCGAGCGAGTTGCGCCTCTCAGCCATCGCTTTCGGATTCGCCGCGTGAGGCTGGCCGAAAGTGCCCGCGACCTTTCGCTCCTGAGCACCGAGGGATCGTGGCCCGTCTTTCTCTCCACCAGCATCCGCGAGTTCGTGCCGATACGACGTAACCCTTGATGCAGGCGGTTGGCCGCGATCGCCGCCCCTCCGTGAAGGTCATACACGTTGATGTGAAGGACGTCAGCGGTCTGACGCTGCCCATTGCGCGACTCAGCGCCAAGACGGGAATCGGATATCGGCTCTGTGAAGGATGCACTCACTGCAGCCGCACCTACCGCGTTGGCTTCTTGCATTCGGCGAAGAGGGAGTCGGGTTTGCGAACGCGCCCGTCGAGCGTGGCATCGAGCTCGAAGCGCGGCCACGCTTCAATGCTGCTCTCCATTGCGGAGCAGACGCGGAAATCCTCGAAGCCGACCCCGGTCGTGAGCCGCCGCAAAGACACCGCGTCATACATCCACTTGTGAACCTCCCCCCCTGCCCTGAAGCGCCCGGCGCGCAGCAATTCGTAGTCCTTGCCCAGAATAAGCTGCTCCACCAGACGCTTCAGCAGCCGCATCAGCCTGACCGGCGTCTTCCTCCAATTGCGAATGCGAATTCCGGAATGCGACTGACGAACCCGTTCTGCGGCGAGGGAGGCCGTTTCCTCCCCGCATCTTTCCCGGATGAAGCCGATATTCGGCACCGTGCCGGACTTGAGATACGCCAGCATCTCGCCTCCAGAGCGCGTTCTGACGACCTGATCATAGAGTTCGAGCGTCATCCAGTAGTGGTCGGCATCTGCTCCCGGCTCGCCCTCCCTCGCGCGCTGTAACGCATCTAGATAGGCCCGTGCCATCGGCTCAAGATCGGGAACGGCGATCCGCAAGGTTCCGCCGGGCCTCAGCACGCGAAAGCATTCCCGCAACAGCGCGCGAGCCACTTCCGGCTCCAGGTGTTCCAGGACATGCGAGTGGTAGACGGCATCGATTTCGCCGTCGGCGAATGGAAGTCCCTTTGTGATATCCCACTTGCGAACGTTCGGTGAGTGCGCGTTCAGATCCAGGTTGATCCACTCGCCATGAAACCGATGGCCGCAACCAAGGTTCACGAGCTTCTTGGATGCATCGCTCTGGATATCGACGCTGTGGTCGCTCACGCTGGAGCCGTCGTCTTGATGGCTAGCCTGCCGGTGTAGTCCAGCTTGTTCAGAAGCAGCTCTGTGTTTGTCGCAGCCAAATATTCGTCGACGGCCTTTCGTGCGCCCGCCCAATGCCCGTAGTCATCAATGATCAGAACGCCACCAGTCGTTAGCCGCGGATAAAGGTGCGTTAGCTCGTGCAAGGTCGATTCGTACCAGTCCGTGTCGAGCCGCAGCAGCGCGATCGTCGGCGGAGCGTTCTCGGGAATCGTCGAGAGAACGTCTCCTACGACATAGCGAATCTTCTCCGCCGGATACCCGCTCCGGGCCATCGTTTTTTTGACACTCTCCAGCGGTGAGAATGCCCACAAGCGTGTCCTCTTCGGTCTTGGATCGCTCCCGCAGCATCTCGGCCGCGCTCGTTCCACCCATGTCCACGTCGGCTTCGGTCGGATCGGTCATGCCGTCGAACGTGTCGAACAGATAGAGGTCGCGGCTCAATTCGCCCTCCTGCTCAAGGACCAGACCGACGGCCAGCATGCTTCCGCCGCGCCAGACCCCGCATTCTACGAAGGCGCCCTCTATTCCCGCCCGCACGAGATACCGCGTAGCGGAGATGAGCGCCAATATGCGCTGCATGCTGGTCATCGTGAACGGCTGGACCGCGTTGTAGACAGCCCAGTCCGCATCGGTCACGTCGGGCGGGCGCCGCATCTTGGGTGTCTTTCGACGCGAGCCTCGCAGTATCGATCTTGCAAACTTCAAGGCGTGCATCGTGTGTCTTTTCGCACGGTGCCCTCTGTAAATCAGGAGCTGCGGCTTGTCGGCCCCCGCCCCGGCTTCGCCATACCCAAGGAGCGTTCGGATTGAAACGCGATTCTCGCATCCACTCCGCGGCGAGCGGATGATGCGCTTCTTGCGCCATGGGTGAAGCGCCGTCTCCCGACGCCGCTCCGGCGCTGGACAGCCCAGAATCTAGCCGCTACGAACCGCCAGCGTTGTCGAATGAGCGGAAGCCGATGCCCGGAGTGAAGGCCCTTGTCCGCCGGCTGCGCGGCCGGCCGCCTAAGAAGCCGCTTCCCGATTTCATCTGGCCCGGCGAAGCCACGGCGCGAGAAAAACAGCTCATCACCAAGTTCGAGCCCTACACGATGACTGGCAAGCTCCGCCAATGGTCGCTCCTTAAGGCCGTTGAGCACATCGACAGGCAAGGCATTCCCGGGGCCATCGTCGAGTGCGGAGTCTGGCGTGGTGGCAACATGATGATGGTCAAGGAGGCGCGGCACGGTATTCTCCCCGAGCGCGAAATCTATCTCTTTGACACTTTCGCGGGGATGTCGGAACCGACCGACGTCGATGTTGACCTGAGTGGGCTGGTCGCCGCCGACAAGGTGACGAAAGCACCAGAAGAGCGGATACAACAGCTGGTGCTACGCTTCACTGGAGGAGGTCGTTGGGGCCTTTGAGCATTTCCAATTGTCTGGACCCGACATCCATTTCCGAGAGGGCAAGGTTGAGGAGATCGCTAGTCGATGCGGACACACTGCCCCCGCGCATCGCCCTGCTCCGACTGGACACGGACTGGTACGAATCGACGAAGATCGAGTTGGCGACGTTGTACCCGCGGCTTCGAGCCGGGCGGCGTGTTGATCATCGACGACTACGGCCACTGGCAGGGCGCCCGGATGGCTGTCGACGAGTATTTTGGCAAGCGGCTACCGCTGCTCGTGCCGGTGGACGAAAGCTGCCGAATCGCCGTGAAGCCCCATTCGTGACGACATTGCTGGTATTCGACCTCAGCGGCGACCGTTGCCGGCGGCAGGGGCACTTCGCCGAGTATGTGCTGGTTCACTCGCTACCTTGACCTTATGGGTTCGGGCCAACCCTGCGAAGAGGGAGCCATGAACACCTTGAGGCTGCGGCTCCGCCGCCTGCTCGATCGCGGTGAGCGCCGCAAGCAGCGCCGCCGAAAAAGATCCGGCCGCGCGTATCACCTGGACATTATCCAAGGCCCCCTTTCCGTCTTCCGGATAGCGTCTTCCAATTATTGGCGGTATCCGGAGCTGACGTACCGTTCCGCAAACCTCTTTCCCTCCCAGTTGTGCGAGCTTCTGTCTCGCCTCGGCCTGCTCGGCACGAATGCGGTGATCGACATGGCAACATTCGTTGCGGATGTCGGTGGCGATACCGATGCGTCGCAGCTCGGAAAGCTCTTTTCAGCTTATGGCTCCGACAAGGAGCGGCATGGCTACCACATTGCATATGCTGCGATTTTGAGTCTGCTGAGGCGCAACGAGCCGCTTACAATCCTGGAGATTGGGCTCGGCACGAACAATTCGAAGCTTGTCTCGTCGATGGGTTCGGGCGGTACCCCCGGGGCCTCTCTCCGCGCATTCAGAGATTTCCTCCCGACAAGCACGATCTGTGGCGCCGACGTCGATCGCAGCATTTTGTTTCACGAAGAGAGAATCAAGACTGCCCACGTCGATCAAACGTGCCTGCAGACGTTCGACGATTTGGCCGCAGCGCTCGGCATCGATGCATTCGACCTGATCATCGACGACGGCCTGCATTCCGTAGAAGCAAATCTCAACACCCTCATATTTGCTCTCAACAAGCTGAGGTTAGGTGGATGGATCGCTATCGAGGACATTCCGGACGAAGCTGTCGTCGTTTGGAGGTCGTTGGTAGGGCTCCTGAACAGATCGAATTTCAAAGCCTGGCTGATCAAGGCACACGTGCACAACATGGTCGTGGCGATGCGTTCCCGGTGACCCTCTTCCGACCATCCCGGCGCCGAGCAGTTCCAGCCTAAGCGATCCTCGATGAAGCGCTGCGCACGTACCGACACGGAATCTCCGGCTGGTACTCCTCAAGGAAGGAGGCGAGGAATCCGTTGGTGGGCCGCCGCGCTAGTCGTTCGTAAGCTTCGAGATTGAGCCCGCTCCGCGTCTGTCGCGTCGACCCGCGTCTCGAGCGGCGAATCGAAGCGCATCGGCACGTAAGCGCAGCCGAAGGCCCTTCACATATGCACGCGCATTCAGATCCTGGTCGTCGTTGCCGAGAAAGAAGTTCGCTTCATCCAGCAATCCAAGATCGATGAGGTCGCGTCGCCGCAGACACCACGGACCACGCATCACCGTCTCGGCCAGGGCATAGGCTCCCGCCGATCCGGCGTGATCCTGTGCTTCCACAATCGAAGCGCCTAGGTAACCAACTCGATCCCATCCCATCCACTCCCAAAGGCGCGTGCGTAAGGGAAAACGCCTCTTCCGTTCCCGCCGCGGGAGGAGCTGCCCGAACCAGGTCCCCCCTCGTCCCGACGTAGAGAATATCTCCCGTCGCTCCTCCATCGGGGCCTTGAGGAGCGCGTCAAATCCCTTTGTGAGGATTTCGATGTCGCTCTGCACATCGATCACGTGCTCGCCGCGCGATAACAGGAAGCCGAGATTGTCGGCACGCGTCTCAAAGATTGGATACGTTGTGCGCAGGACTGCGATCCGACAGAAGCGTGCCCGCGACGCGGCGACGAATGAAAGCACTGCGGATTCCGTTCCGTCTGTGCAGCAGTCGAGGATCACCACGAGGTCGGACGGCGCTGTTATGTTTTCGGAGATGCCTCCCAGGCACTTCCGGATGAAGGCTTCCTGGTTGAAAGCGGGCACGACAAGCGTCTGAGTGGGCCACCCCTCTCCGTCGAGCACGTGCGCCACCTCGACGTGGTCGCTGATGAACTCATCGCCAAGGACGCGCCCAACGATGTTCTGAGGGATGTCGGGGCTGACGAGGCCCTCAAGGCCCGGCATGCTACTCGTCATCCCATCATGCTGCCGCAGCTAGTGCGCCCAAAAGGATTGGCGCGCACGCTGCCAGCGCACGCCGAGATCGCGGCGAAGCCCGCGCAGTGGCCCTGCTGTCGCGCCTCTGAGCCGCGACGAGAGGAAGGGAACCGCCCCCGCATGCTCGTCGCCACAGAAGGTCTCGTCGTCGATCAGTGTCACCCCATGCAGCTTCGCCAAAAGCGAGAAGAGGCTTTGATCGTGCCGGTGTTCGATGAAGGCCGGGTCGTTGGGACTGACGCTCGGGGTGTCGGAAATCAGCGTGTGCGTCTCCGCCAGCCGGAGCCATTCCCGCGCGAGTCGCAGGCTGGCTTCGCAGCGCCGCAAGATGATCACGGTTGCCATCACGTGTGGCGTATCTGCGAGATGCCAAGCGTCCAGCGCTTGGAAGGCATCGCCCTTCGTAAATCGCTTCTCTTCGAAGGGAAGTTGGAAGGCGAGCACGCCCGAAGGCGCCTCGTGCACCAACCGGCAATACTCGTCGAAGCGAGGTCGTCCTGCGGCGTTCACAGTGCATCCAGCGTCCGCATAAACCAGCACTTCGTCGGTCGCACATCGCGAAAGCTGCTCCAGAATAAGCCACGGCTTCCACAGCCAATATCCATAGCCGGGCCTGTTCTCTTCCACGAACTTGCCGTGCCTTTGCCAGAACGCCTTGCTGAGGTCTGACGGTCGCTTCACAGCAACGACATCGAAGAAGCCACTGGCCATCGCCTCGGTCTTGATGCGACGAAGCGCCTTCTCATAAGGCAAATCGCCAAACGTGAGGAAGACCGTCACCGCTGCTCCGCCCCTCGGCCGACCGCTGCCTCTAAGCCGGTCAGGTCTCTGCTCGCGTTTCGGCGGGCCGAACCCGTTTGTACCAGGCGTCGAAGCGCGAGACGTGGCGGTAGACGCGCTTGAACCCCGCGCGCCGCAACAGGCGCTCGGTCTCCACGTCGCGGGCGCGAAGATGATTGTGCTCCACCGATATCAGGCGCACGTCGTATTTGGCGAAATCGAAAGTCGATAGAATCTCAAGCTCGCTCCCTTCGGTGTCGATGCTGATATAGTCGATCGTCTTGGGCGCGTCATGCTCGTGAAGGAGATCCTCCAGGGTGAGGGTCTCCACCGAGATAGCGTCGGAGTGACCGCCGCGTAGATCGGCGTGCTTGTCGTCGAAGGCATGGTCGGCGATGCTCGACATTTCCGGGTCTTCCGGGACCCGGAGAAATTCGACGGTTCCTCGCTTCGAATAGACCGCCTTTGTCGATATGACCGCCGAGCGGTTCTGTCTGAGGCGTTGATGGCAGTCCGGATTGGGCTCAACGAGGATTCCCTTCCAGCCGAGCTCCTTCTCCAGCAGAAACGTATTGCTGTTGCGGACGCCGTCGAAGGCCCCGATCTCGACGAAGAAGCCTCCCTTCTTGCGCCTCGTTTCGGAAAGCACCCAAAGGTCCTGATAGAGCTGCGCCTTCGATTTCGGGACGGCGTCCCTGACCGACGCCAGCAATCGCCGACGCTCCCACGAGCGCAAGATTGTCCGCAATCTCATTGTCTGATGTTACCCAACGGACGATTTGCGGCATATCTTCGAATTGGAAGCCGCTGGCAAGAGATGCCGTCTCACCATCGCCCTCCTCTCAGAATCGTGCCGATCTTCTGCGTCGCACGCTTTGCCTTGCGACGCAGCTTTGACGGCCGAAAGGCTCGCTGAGGTCGAATGACGATCTCGCGCGGCCCGGTCGGGGCCAGCAATTCGCAGGCTCTGCGAGCCACATCGAACGTGTTGTAGCGGTCGAGCGCCAGAGCGCGTGCCGCTGCGAGCGCCGCGAGGCGATCGGGCGGCAGCCGTTCACGCATGACGGCTTCGATCGCGTCGGTTGCTTCTCTCGGCCTTTCGATGTCGATCGCGATCATGCTCTCGGGGGAGAAGTATTCGCCGATGTTGGGACATCCCCAATAGATTGGTAAAGCCCAGCCGAGGTAGCAGTCGGAGAGCTTCTCCGTCCAATAATGCTCGAGCCGGCTGTTCTCCAGGACCACATGGTAGCGGTAAGGAAGGATGGCGTCGGTCTTGTCGGGAATCGGCCGCACGCCTCGTCCGAAGACGTCGATGCCATCACCTAGGCGCGCCTGCAGCCTTTCCACGAACTCGCGCCTCGCGCGGTGACCCGGAAGCCGCGAGGTGATCGAGCAGATCACTGACAGGTTCTTGGGCTTCTCCGGCATCGGCATATTGAGAAACTCGTCATAGCCCATCGTTTCGCGGAAGGCCGGGCGGTCGACCGCGTCCGCGCCTTTGTGCATGCCGATATGCCAGGGGAGCCCCTGATATTCGGTGCGCACGTTCGAATGCCGGAGGTTTTTGTGGCAACTCACCACCAGATCGAACTGCGCGAGGAATGCCGGCTGGTAGTCGCGTGTCCGCGGCGGCTCGAAGGTCAAGAGAACGGCCCGGCCCGACTTGGGCGTAGCTCGCTCCTCCTCAGCCACGTCGTCGAGCACGACCCAGACGTCCGGATCGTCGAGAGCCTGTTCGTTGACGACGAACTGGTGGCCCTTCCAGACGCCCGCGCCGCCTGGCGTCTGACGCATGAGGGGCTCGGTCGACAGGTAGTAGGAGAGCCTGATGAGCACTGGAGATTGCGCCGAGAAACCGCTTCCGGGAGGCCCGTCAACTGTCCAGGCCCGGTCCGCCCGGGAAAGCCGATTTCCTTAGAACGAAGAGGTTGTCACGCCTGTTCGCCTTAGCGGCGTTGGGATGCAGCGGCAGGAGCCTGTGCGGCAGTTCCGCCAGCCGAGGTGAGATTTCAAACGAAGGCGGGACCGTAAAGATCGCGGTACCCTTCTCGTCCATCAGGGCGAGCAGGTCGTCGAGGAAATACTCCAGCGACCAATGGAAGCCGATGCTGTAGAATGAATAAAGTAGGTCGAAAGTGCCCGGCAGTTCCTTGAGCGAGGTCGTGGCGGCATCGTGGATGCTGACGTTCTTGATCCCGTTGTACTCGAGGATGCTCGTAAGTATCTTTATGTTGCCGCAGAAGGAGTTCTCGTAGCGCGGGCCGAGCTTCGTGTATTTCGTCGACGTGCCGTTGCCTTCAAGAGCGTGAATATCGACATTCTGCCAGCCAAGCTTCTTCGTGAAGAACACGAGCGAACGACCTAGCCCGGGGCCCAGCTCGAGCACTCGCCGAGGCGTCGGAAGCACTCCGAGTATCGGCTCGAGCGCCCGGTACTCGGCCCATGAAGCAGCATTCTGATATTGCTCCCAAAAATCCCGGTAGCGTGGTGTGGGCCGGTAATCGCTGCAATTCGGAGCGATCAGATGAATCGCGGATACGAACTCATCCGTCAGGGGCGGCGAGCGATAAAGGCGCTCCATGCCAACAAAGGCAGAGACGGCCTCAGGAATTGCGGGGCGGCCACCGGAGAATGTCCGCTTCAGACGCTGGGCGAGGCTCATGGATCTATATAGTCCGCCGTTCGCTTCCCCTGCAACCAAGCGCGTCATCCCGGGACGACTGAAGCGCGCTATCGCCAGTATTCCTTAACGAAAGGCGCGCGCTTCCAAGGTCCGTACGGTGCATCCATGACGTCCTCCGGATCGGGCTTGCCGTGGAAGACCACGATCGCCGCTCCCGGCGGCGGCGCAACGGTCATGAACCGCGGAGCCTTCAGGAAGCGATCGAGGCCCAGCTTCTTGGCGCGCGCGATCACGTGCGACGGAAGGTCTGTCTTGTAGGAGACGATCTTGCCGACGGGGAAAGACTTTGCGACGTCGCCGACCTGCTCGTGAATCCAATCCTGGTCGCCAATGTAACGCCCCGACGCCACGATCTCGTCGGCCCGCACGATAAAGCGATCGTAGATGAAGCCGAATGCACCGGCCTCAAAGCGCATCACAGAGCTGTTGAAGGCGTTCGATTTCGTGAGCCAATCGCGGATCACGCAGAGCCCGCCGGAATCATCCAGGAGAAAGTCGAGCGCTCCGACGATGACAACATCGACGTCGAGGTAGAGCACCGTGCTTCCACGTGGGAACATGTCGTCTTTGAAAAGACTGATCTTGTTCCAGTAGCCGGCAAAGCCCGGCGGCAGCGCCAGCGTCTCGATCCCGTCGTTGAGCCCGGACGGATCCTCTGTCAGGCAGACGAAGCGGTGAGGCGCCGCGAGATGTCGCGACACCGCACTCCGGAGACGGTTCACATAGTGGGGCGGATATTTGCTCCCCCACTTGACGCATGCGACCACGAGGCCGTTTGACATCGCGCTTCGACGACCGCCTCAGTCCGCCAGCCGACGCGTGATCCGGATCAGCGCCTGCTGAGTGGCGAAGGCGACATAGCTGTATTCGTCGGGCCGCAGGATCTCGTTCAGCGCCTTGAACTCGCCGTTCTCCCAATTCGGATAGCCATGGTGCTCGTCGAGCAGAACGAGCGTTCCCTCCACCAGTCGCTCCCGGCAAAGCTCGAGGGTCGTCCGCGCCGGCGAATAGGTGTCCATATCGAGATGCATAAAGGCGATCGGCCCGGGATTCGAATCGAGGAACGGTCTCAGCGTGTCGTCGAGCCAGCCGACAACCAGGCGGACATTGTCGCGCACGCGCGGCGCCTTTCCGCCCCGGTTGAAATTGGTCTCCTTTGGCAGCGCCTTCCCGAACCAGTCTTCGGAGAGTCCGGAAAAGGCATCGAAGCCATAGATCGGACGAGGATCGCGGTTCTTGGAGAGAATGCCCGCAAATTGATTGATGCTGTCGCCGACGTTGACGCCGAATTCGAGGATCATGCCCTCGGCGATGACGCGGCGCATGGCGAGGGACCGCATCTCCTCGGCGCGCCGGACGAGAAGGGCGGAGGAAAGGCGCGGTTCGATGAAATCAGCCGAGCGCTCCAATGCGCGTCGATAGAGCACCTCATTGACGGCGAAGCTTGGCATTTTGCGCCGCGGCGTTCTGCCGATACGGCGCTTCAGCTGATTTACGAGGCGTCTCAAGGCTGTGCTCCCCATGGGCCGGGTCCATCTATCGCCCGCATGCGACGCCGTCCACCCGCTCCGCAAGGCTTGCGGCATGCGCGCAGGAATGAGACAGAAGCGGCGCTGGGCCACATTCGGGCCGCCTCGGGCGCCGCCCAGACGCGCAGGCTTCGAACTCCATGCAACAGTCTGTCGCTCTCCGCCTGCCAGGCATCGGGAGACACCGCTGAAAGCCTACGTAATCAACCTCGACCGCGCGGAAGACCGGCTCGCCCACATGCACCGGGAGCTTGCGCGCGCCGGAGTGGAGTTCGAGCGCGTCGCCGCTGCCGACGGGGCTGCGCTCCCCGCGGACATTGTCGAGGACTTCCGGCGCAATCGCATCTTTGCGAAGCCCGATGGCTGGCTCCCCGGCGAGGTCGGGTGCTTCCTCAGCCACTTCGAGGCGTGGCGGCGGATCGCAGATCGGGAGGACGCCTGGGCCGCCGTGTTCGAGGACGATGTTCACGTCTCGCCCGATCTCGGTCCGCTCCTGGCGTCGAACAGCTGGATTCCGGCCGAAGCGGACGTGGTCCGGCTCGAAGCCAACCGCAGCATGCGCCTCTCCGGCGGGCGGCCGGTCGAGGCGGCCCCCGGCCGACGGGTCTATCGCGCGCGTTCGGGAACGCCGGGCGCCGCCGGCTACATCCTCGCGAAGCGCGCCGCAGTCCGGCTGATCGAGACTTCGCCGGAGCTTCACTCCATCCCCGACGTGTTCCTCTTCAAGCCAAAGATATCGCCCGTGGCCTTCGCGCTGCGGCGTTATCAGGTGGTGCCGGCCGTATGCATCCAAGACGAGATGCTCGAACGAGGAAGTGCGCGGCTGAAGAGCCAGATCAAGACCCGCAACACACGCGGGCGCGGCTACCGCGAGCACTCCAATCCATTTCTGAAGCTTTGGCCTATCATGCGGCACGCCGTGCCGTTCAGACCTTGAGCCTCAGACGCCGTAGCGCGCGACCGTCTCGTAGAGAGCGTCGAGTTGCGAGTGCGGCAGCGTTTCGAGTCCGGCCGCGCCCTTGAGCAGAGCCTCGGCGTTGAGATCGGAGAACGTGATCGGGAAGGCGCGCTTGTCGGCAATCATCGCGAGATGCTCGATCGCGTCGCGTTGCGGCGGCTGGTAGCGGTCGGCAAAGAGGATTCCGGTCGGCCGCTGCGAGGCGATACTTTCGGCGAGCATCGACATGGAATCCGCGGTGACCAGCACAAGGTCAAAGGTGAAAGCCGGGTTGTTCGAGAGGAGCCCCTTTTCGCCGAAGCGAACGAAATCTACCGGCGCCCCGACGGCACGTACGACTGCCACCAAACGGTCGAATTCCGGCTTGGGGCTGCGACGGGAATCGAACAGGGTCCAGCTCAGCCATGGTATTTCTCGCGTCAGCGCCACGATGCGCTCCGCCAGAAGCTCCAGGTCGGCCATCGTGTAGTAATAGTGCTTCGACTGCCCGCCGAAGAGGATTGCGGCGTGCCGCTCGGTGCCGTTTCGGACGAGCGGGCGCGCCTCCGGCAGCTCGGCGGCGTCAAGCTCAGAAGGCCTCAGCGTATAGGCGCGGTGCGGATGCGGCCGCCGCCGTTCCGATGTGAGAAGCACGGTGTAGAAGCCGTCGGACGGCCATTTGGAGAAGCCGAAATAGACGTTCTTCGCCTTAAGATGCCTTGCGACCGCGATGTTTGCCGCAGACGTGCGCGGACCTGTCGTGATGACGAGGTCGATCGGGTCGGTCGGAATTTCGTGCGTCAGCGGCAGCGGGTTGAACGGGCTCGCCTCCCCGCCGATCCGATAGAAGGTCTTCCAGAAGAGCTCGAACGGCAAAAGTCCGGCGAGTGTCCGCTTCACGCGGCGCGAAAGCCTGCGCGTCTCGCGGATGGGGAGAACGCGCGCGTTGACGGAACGGTGTTTCGCCAAGGCGGTCAGGATACCAAGCGACGAGCGGTCGTGCCCGGCAACACCATCCGACAGGATGAGGACGCGCATTGTGTTCGTGGTGTTTTCGCGCAGCTGGAAGAGGCCGGTCAACGCCAGTGCTCCGCGATCCACGGCGTCGGGCGAACGTGTTTGTAGAGCGGCTTCCACCATTCGTTCCGCTTGCTCGGCCAGACGCCGTCGCGTGCGTGATCGGGGTTGGGAAGGCCTGTGAAGCACACCACGCGCGTGTCGGCCGGGAGTGGCGCGACCTTGAAGAAATTCAGCGGCCAGGGCGGCATCAGCGTGTGCTTGAAGCTGACACACCATTCGGCAGGCCAATAGGCCATGCCGGAGATCGTGCGAGAGACGAAGGTCTGGCCGTTGCGGGTCCTGCGCACCGCCGCGGCCGGATCGGCCATCAGCGTGTCATAGACCTCTGAATGTGCGCCGACGCGAAGACGGAACACCGACGTGTTCCCGATCCCCTGCCCCTTCTGCGTCCAGTTCTCGATGACGCAGTAGGTCTGCTCCGGCTCAAAATCGAAGAAACCGTCGATCGAGCCGACCACCACCACGTCGAGGTCGAGAAAGAGCACGTCACCGGAAAGGCCGGCAAGCTCCCGCTGCCAGAGCGATATCTTGCGCCACGCCTTCCACTCGTGCGACGGCGGCAAAGTGATCGGAGGGAGCGGGCACGCCTCGATCCCTGGGCTCAGCCCATTCGCATCGTCCGTGAAGCAGATGAATCGAAGCGGCCGCGCGGTGTTGCGCTTGACCATGGAATGCAGCGTGTTGGCGTATTCGACCCCGTAGGCCTTGCCCCATTTCATGCAAATGACGGTCTGCACCCGTGTCTTGCTCCTTGCGCCAATCGGCGCCTCCCTCTAACCGTTTTGCGTCCGATTGAGAAAGCTCCACAGGTCAAAAAATGGACCGCTTCTGCGAGCCGAGCATGCGCCGACCTGCCTCTGGGCCGCGCGGTCTTGTGCCGAAGGACGGGAACTGATGCTTGCGCCGCCGCATACGGTCGGCCGCTTCCGGCTGGTCCTGATCAAGCCGTCGCACTACGACGACGACGGCTACGTCATCCAGTGGCTCCGCTCGCCAATTCCGGCGAACTCGCTCGCCTGCCTCTACGGGCTCGCCGCCGAATGCGCCGAGAAGCGCGTTCTCGGCGCCGACATTGCCCTGGACATCGACGCGATCGACGAGGCCAACCGCCGCGTCCGCCCCGAGACGATCGCCCGCGATGTCCGCGCAGCGGGCTCCGGCATGGTGATGCTGGTCGGCGTGCAGTCGAACCAGTTCCCGCGCGCTCTCGACCTGACGCGCACCTTCCGCAAGCTCGGCGTCATCGTCGGGATCGGCGGCTTCCACGTCTCCGGCACGCTCTCGATGCTGCCGGAAATCGACTCCGATGTGCAAAAGGCGCTCGATCTCGGTGCCTTCGTCTTCGCCGGCGAGGCTGAGGAAGGGCGGCTCGAACAGGTGCTGACCGACGCCGCCAACGACCGGCTGAAGCCGATCTACAATTTCATGGCCGATCTTCCCGGCATCGAGCGCGTGCCGATCCCGCATCTTCCTGCCGACGTTGTGAGGCGCACCTACGGCGCCAACACCAGCTTCGACGCCGGCCGCGGTTGCCCGTTCCAGTGCTCGTTCTGCACCATCATCAACGTGCAGGGCCGGAAGTCGCGCCGCCGCTCCGCCGACGACGTCGAGCGCATCGTGATGGCGAATGCGCAGCGCGGCATCAGGCGCTTCTTCATCACCGATGACAATTTCGCCCGCAACAAGGACTGGGAGCTGATCTTCGACCGGTTGATCGAGATCCGCGAGAACCGCGGCGTCGATCTCTCCCTCATCATCCAGGTCGACACGCTCTGCCACAAGCACCCGAACTTCATCGAGAAAGCGGCGCGCGCCGGCGTCCGCCGCGTCTTCATCGGGCTTGAGAACATCAGCCCCGACAACCTCGCAGCCGCAAAGAAGAAGCAGAACAAGATCACCGAATACCGCAAGATGCTGCTCGCCTGGAAAGAAGCGGGTGTCATCACCTATTGCGGCTACATACTCGGCTTCCCGAACGATACGCCGGAGCGCATCGAGCGCGACATTAAGACTGCGCAGCGTGAACTGCCGATCGATCTTCTGGAATTCTTCTTCCTGACGCCGCTGCCCGGTTCGGAGGACCACAAGAAGCTCTTCGACAAGGGCGTGTGGATGGATCCCGACCTGAACAAGTATGACCTGAACCACGCGGTCACCGGCCATCCCACAATGTCGAAGGAGGAATGGGAGCAGACCTATTGGAAGGCGTGGGAGACCTACTATTCCGACGAGCACGTCGAGCGCGTCATGCGCCGCGCAGTGGCGACCGGAAACAGCGCCGGAAAGGTGCTTTTCGTGCTGAACTGGTTCATCGGCTCGATCAAGATCGAGCGCCTGCATCCGCTCGAAACCGGCTTCGTGCGCATGAAGCACCGCCGCGACCGCCGTTCCGGCATGCCCATTGAGCCCGCACTCACCTTCTACCCGCGCTTCCTGACGGCGACGCTCGTCAATCAGTTCCGCTGGCTGTGGCTGTGGGGCCGGATGTATCGGCGCTACAAGGCAATCAAGCGCGATCCCGCCAACCGCACTTATCGCGATCTGGCGCTGACGCCGGTGGAGGACGACGAGAGCGAGCGCCTCGACATGTTCCAGACCGGCGAGGCGCAGGCCTACGTCGCGCAGGAGCGGCGGCTCGCGAAGGCGCGCGCCGGCGCAGCCTGACGGGACGGGCCGAGGCGCCCCCGCGAACGATGCCGGGTCCGCTCAGGCGCTTTCTTGCGGTCCTCCAGGATGAGGCGCGCGAGGCGCGCAGCCGTCCGCTTGTAGCAGCGTTTCTGCTCCTCGCGTTCGTCTCGCTTACCTTCGCCGCCCTCCCCAATCTCGACCTCGCCGTGAGCCGGTTGTTCTACGATCCAGCGGCCGGTTTCCTCGACCGGCGCTACGCCTTCGTTGATGCAATTCGCAACGCCGGCCGCATCCTCGAATGGGCGTTCGCGCTCGGCGTCTGCGTCCCACTGCTCGTGAAGCTCCTGTTTCCCGCCACGCGGCTCCTGCTGCGGCCGCGGGACACCTTTTTCGTCCTGGCGAGCCTGGCGCTTGGTCCTGGCCTCCTCGTGAACAGGATCTTGAAGAACTATTGGGGCAGAGCCCGGCCGAACCACCTCCTCGATTTCGGCGGCCATTCGACGTTCTCCCCGGTCTGGTGGATATCCGATCAGTGCCAGAGGAACTGCTCGTTCGTCTCCGGCGAGGCAGCGTCCGCATTCTGGCTGATGGCAGTTGTCTTCCTGGTGCCGCAAGCATGGAAGCGGCCGGTCGGAATCGCCGCTCTCGCAGTCGCCGCGCTGGTGTCCTTCGCCCGTATCGCCGCGGGCGGCCATTTCCTGAGCGACGTGCTCATCGCTTGGCTTCTCGTGCTCATCGTCCTCCTCGTCCTTGACCGGCTTCTCCTTCAAGGCCTCCCGCCGCAGTTCGACACCGCCGTGGAGCACCGATTCGACGAGGCCGGGCGACGGCTTCGCGACATCCTCGGTCGCCGCGTTGCCTGAGCCGGCGATCCGCCGGCTGCGGCGTGCCGCGCTCCCGCTCGACACGGAAGAGCTCGCGCGCTTCCTGATCGGCTGCACCCTCGTTCACGACATTGAGGGCGTCCGGCTCGCCGGCCGCATCGTCGAGACCGAAGCCTATCTTCCCGGCGACGCCGCAAGCCACGCGTTTCGTGGCGCGACGGCGCGCAACGGCTCGATGTTCCTGAAGCGCGGCCACGCCTACGTCTACATCTCCTATGGCGTCTGGCCGATGCTCAACGTTTCGAGCGAGGAGGAGGGAACCGGCGCCGCCCTGCTGCTGCGGGCGCTCGAGCCGATCTTAGGGCTCGAGGCGATGGCGCGCGGCCCTGGCCGGGTACGCGACGTGGACGTCGCTCGCGGGCCCGGCCGGCTCGCCCGCGCCATGGGGGTCACGCTGGCGGATGACGGCGTCGATCTCTGCGGGCCCGGCTCCCTCTTCCTCGCCGCGCCCACACGCCAAGCCGGGCCGATTCTCGTCACCACCCGGATCGGCATCACCAAGGACGCCGACCGGCCGCTCCGTTTCGTGGAGCGCGGCAGCCGCTTTGCCAGTGGCCCCCAACGACTAAACAGGCTGAACGGCGGCTGAGCGCCGCCCGATTTCGGGCGCACCCGGGCTTTGTGACGGCCCTCACAACCGCGCCCGCGCGGACGCTGCATCTTCGCCTCCATGAGGAGCGGACTTTCCGCTCCATGCATGAGGAGACGAACGATGTCAGCCCGCATCCTTGCCGCTGCCGGCCTCGCCCTGATCCTGACCCACGCGCCCGCTTTTGCCGGCGAAACCGCCGCGGACGCCGGCATGGCGACCGCTGGCGCCGCCTGCCAAAGCGTGAACGAACATGCCTCCGTCGAACCGGTCGGCACCGTCAAGGACGGTCTCGGCGACTGGCTGGTGTGGATGAAGGACAAGGCCGGCGACCTCTGGCTGTGCAACGCCAGTTCCGAAGGCGCCGTCTACGCCAACACGATGATGGAGGGCGACCTCCTCTCCGGCGACGGCGCGGCGCTGGTCAGCGTGCAGCCCGCAAGCAATTCGAGCCGTGGCCGCTTCACCCGGGTCAACCCGGCGGAGACCGCCGTAGCGCTCTGCACAGCCATCGGCAGCTACATCGAGGATATGCAGGTCGTGGCAACGGTCGAGGACGGGCTCGGCGACTACCTGGTCTGGCTGCAGAACGCCAACCAGGAATTCTGGATGTGCAACGCGTCCGCCGACGCCAAGCTCTATGACTTCGAGCCCGTCGACATGCCGCTCAACAACGTCGAGGCGGTCGAGACGCGCTCTGCCTGAAGGCTCAAGCTTCCGGCGGGCAACCTACGGCTCCGATCGCCCGCCGAAAGGCCGCCCGGCGTTGCCGGGCGGTTCCTTTTCGCGCGCTCTCACGCCGCCGCGCGCGGGGCGGCACCGTATCCCACTGGAAGGCGCTTCCGGAAAGGACTAAGAATTCAAGCGAATTCGCCGATTTACGACAGATTTGTGACATCTGCCGCGAGGCGCTTTCCGCGGCTCGGCCGCGTTTCTCGCAAAACTTATCGCCGGTCGCATGTCCGCCACACATCATCCTCATCAACCTGATCGGCGAGATCGCGCTCCTGCTGTGGGGCATCCACATGGTGCAGAGCGGCGTCATTCGTGTATTCGGCACCGACCTCCGCCGCGGGCTGGCACGCGGCCTGAAGACGCGCTTCCACGCGCTTCTCGCCGGCCTCGGCGTGACCGCGGCACTGCAATCCTCTACGGCGACGGCGCTGATGACGATGTCCCTCGCCGGCGCCGGTGCGCTGGAGCTCGTTCCCGCGCTCGCCATCATGCTCGGCGCCAATATCGGCACGACGCTGATCGTCCAGGTCCTGTCGTTCGACGTGACCATTGTCTTTCCGGTGCTGATCGCCGTCGGCGTCTTCGCGTTCCGGCGCGGCCAGGGGACTCGCTTTCAGGATCTTGGCCGCGTCGCGATCGGGATCGGGCTGATGCTGCTTTCGCTGCATCTCCTCTCCGAGGCGATCGCCCCGAGCGAGAACTCCACGACAGTACGCGCGCTGCTCGCCGCGCTCACCCGCGAGCCGCTCCTGAACGTTGCGATAGCGGCGGCTCTCACTTGGGCCGCGCATTCGAGCGTCATCGTCGTACTGACCGTGATCTCGCTTGCCGCCTCGGGACTCGTTGGACCGGAGGCGACGCTCGCTATGGTCGTCGGCGCCAATATCGGCAGTGCCTTGAACCCGGTCTTCGAGGGGACCGGCGGCGACCCGACGAAGCTGCGTCTGCCGCTCGGCAATCTCGCGACGCGGATCGTCGGCGCAGCCCTCGTTCTGCCGTTCCTTGCGCCGATCGCGGCGTGGCTGACGGCGCTTGAGCCGGGCGCCGGGCGACTAGCGGCAAATTTTCATACCGCCTTCAACCTCGCCGTCGCCATCCTCTTCATCGGGATTCTCCCCGAAATGGCGAGACTGCTCGTGCGCTACCTCCCGGCAAAGCCGGTGACCGACGACCCGGCGAAGCCGCTCTATCTCGATCCCTCGGCGATCGGCACGCCTGCCGTCGCGCTCGTCAACGCCGCGCGCGAGACGCTGCGCATGGCCGACGTCGTGGAAAAGATGCTCGCCGGCACGCAGGCGACCTTTCACGGCGACCGCCGCCACCTTGTCACCGAGACGAGCCGCCTCGATGACGTGGTCGACCGCCAGCACCAGGCGATCCAGAGCTACATCGCGCAGATCGCCCGCGAGCCGCTCGGCGACCAAGACGCGCGCCGCCTCGCCGAGATCCAGTCCTTCGCCATCAACCTCGAACATATCGGCGATATCATCGACCGCAACATCGCCGAGCTGTCGGCGAAACGCCTCAAGCTGAAGCTCAGCATGTCGCCGGAGGGCCTGTCGGAGATCGACGTGATGTACGCGCAGCTTCTCGATCACCTGCGGCTTGCTGTCGCCGTCTTCATGTCAAGCGACCTTGAGGCGGCGCGCCAGCTGGTCGCCGAGAAGGAGCGTTTCCGTGAGATGGAGCGGAGCTCGACCGAGCGGCATTTTGCGCGCGTGCGCGAGGGCCGGCAGTCGTCGATAGAGACGAGCGGCCTGCACCTCGACGTGGTGCGCGACCTGAAGCGCATCGACGCGCACCTCGCCGCGACCGCCTACCCGCTCCTCGAACGCACCGGCGTATTGAAGCCGACTCGGCTCGCTTCGTGACGGCGCGGTTGAGCGCAGCGCCCGAATCGCCGAAGCCCGCCGCCGAATGACGCCTGCAATCACGATCGCTGTGCTTTTTGCCGCGCTCTGCCACGCGTCATGGAACGCCATCATCCGCGTGCGCGGCGACAAGCTTGCTTCGATCACGGTGCTCGTTGCCGCGGCCGGGCTGATCGCACTGCCCGGACTCTTCCTGGTCGGCGTACCACCAGCCGCGGCGTGGCCATATCTCGTCGTCTCCGCGCTCGTACATGTCGGCTACAACTCGTTTCTGGCGCTCGCCTACCATCATGGCGAGCTCACGCGCGTCTATCCCCTCGTGCGCGGCTCGGCCCCGCTCACCACGCTCGCCGTCTCCCTCCTCTTCCTGAGCGAAGGGGTGGACGCGACGGAGACGGTCGGGATCGTCGTGCTAGCGGTCGGCATCATGGCGCTCGCCGCCGACCGGGGCATCGGCGCGATCCGCGACGCGCCGCATGTGATCCTCTATGCCGCCGCGACCTCGCTTTGCATCACCGCCTACACGCTCGCCGACGGGCTCGGCGCCCGCCGCGCCGACAGCGCCAATCAATACGTCCTCTGGCTGTTCGTCGTGGACGCGCTGCCGATGGTCGTGTCGGTGCTTGCTATCCGCCGCCGGAGCTTCCTTGCCGTGGCGCGCGAAAACTGGGTGGCGGGCCTTGTGGGCGGCACCCTTTCGCTCGTGGCCTATTGGATCGTGATCTGGGCGATGACGATGGCGCCGATCCCGATCGTCGCAGCACTCAGGGAGACAAGCATCCTCTTCGCGCTTCTGATCGGGCTCGTCTGGCTCCGCGAGCGGGCGACGAAGGTGCGCGCCGCGTCGATCGTGCTGGTCGTCGTCGGGCTCGCCGTGATGCGGCTTTAGAATCGCGAGGGCTGGACTGGAAGCGCCGGCGGCCGCATCAATTGACCAACAAAAGGCGCGGGCTGCGGCTCGCTCAAGCCTGGCGGAGGAAACGATGCACGCGGAAGCTGGCGAAAAGATCGACGTGAAGCGCGAGGTTCGCGCCTTCAAGAAGACGATGGCGAGCCGGCGCGATGTCTTGAAGCGCGCCTTCGGCGAAGTGAAGGATCACATCACCCGCCGCGCAGAGGAAATCAGCAGGGCCACCTCTGCCGGGAAGAACGTCGTCCCCGAGATCGACTATCGCGACATCGCCGCCGGAATAGTCTCCGACAAGACGCGCGGAGAGATCCGCAAGACCGGTTGCGCGGTGGTCCGCGATGTCTTCCCCGAGGCGGTCGCCGGCGCCTGGTTTGCCGAAGTCGGCGAGTACCTCGAGACGAACCGCTACGAAGAGCGCGAGGTCGAGAAGCGGAGCCTCGACAAATATTTTTCGCAGCTCAAGGCCGGCAAGCCGCAGATCTTCAATCTCTATTGGTCGAAGCCGCAGGTGCTGGCGCGCCAGGACGAGAAGCTCGCCAAGACGCGCGCCTTCCTCGACCGCCTGTGGACCAACTACAACGGCGTCTTCGACCCCGACATGCAGTGCACCTACGCCGACCGCGTGCGCCGTCGCCAGCCCGGCGACAAGACGCTCGGTCTCTCCCCGCACATGGATGCGGGCACGGTCGAGCGCTGGATCGACCCCGGCTACCAGGATGTCTACGCCAACGTCTTTTCCGGCAATTGGCGCGGCTACGATCCCTTCGATGCGCGCCACCGGCTCGAAACGCGCGAAATTCCCTCGCCCGCGGTCGCCAGCGTCTTTCGCACCTATCAGGGCTGGACGGCGCTGACGCGGCAGGGCCCGAAGGACGGCACGCTTCGCCTGATCCCGATCGCGGAAGGAATCTCCTACGTGCTTCTCCGCGCGCTTCAGGACGACGTCGCCGAAGACGACCTTTGCGGCGCAGCCCCCGGCCGCGCGCTCGGCATTAGCCAGGAATGGCACCCGGATTTGATGGCCGGCATGGTGTCGATTCCGGAGGTGATGCCAGGCGATACGGTGTGGTGGCACACCGACATCTGCCACGCCGTCGCCGACGAGCATGCCGGCAAGGACTACGCGAGCGTGATCTATATCGGCTCCGCACCCGACTGCACGAAGAACCGCGCCTATCTTCCCGGACAGAAGGCGGCATTCCTCGCCGGAAGATCGCCTCCCGACTTCGCACCGATGAATTTTGAGGTCGATTTCATCGGCCGCGCGACGGAGAGCGACCTGACGCCGCTCGGCAGGAGACAGATGGGCTTTTGAAGAATGGTGGGCGCGACAGGGATCGAACCTGTGAGCCTTACGATGTCAACAAGATCGAGGCTCCACCATTGGGAAGAAATCGCGGCCGCGTTTGTCGCGATAGTGAAACGCCGCAACCGCATCAAAACCAGAGCGGCCCTTTGAAGGATACCCCTGATGACAAGCGCTGTCCTTCTTTTCGCCGAGCGTGACGGGGCGTCGAGCAGCATCGAAGGGAGAACTGCCGCGGCCTAGGCCAAATATGCTACGCATCCGCCGCGAAGAACCGAATCACGAAAAATGCCGAGGTATTTCTTCCACGTGCGCCTTTGCGACGAACTAATCATTGATCGCAAGGGCCTCCAGTTGCCCAATTTCGAGTTTGCCCGGGACGAGTGCCACAAGGCGATAAGGGAGATCATGTCTGAAGAGGAATGGCCTGAGGATTTCGTGGACTGTGAATTTCACATTGTCGACGAACTAGGTCGAACCCTCGCTGTCATCCCTTTTGACTCTTGATCGTCGGGTCTTCTTTGGTTGATCCTGAGCGCTCGCCTTTTTCTCGCATTGGCTTAGTCGCTGCAGCAGCATTCGAATGTGCTCGCGAACCCGCTCAGAATCGGATTTTACGCCCGACGTTGCCACGCCACACACAGCACTCTCCCCGTCCTACCGGCCGATGCCCTTTTTTTTTGACAAACGGCCGTCCCCAAAATCGACTGTGAGCATGCGCTTCTGCCGTTTCGACGTTATTGCGCCCTTCGGGCAATAAGGTTTCGGGCATCCGGCGTTTGTTGCTTGAGAGGCTGTAGAAGGGCGCGCGCTGTCTGCTCGCCGTGAGCGTTTGTTGCGTGGAAGGCAGCCGCCGGACGATTGTCCGTCAGCGGCTACAAGAGGTGAATTCTCGCGACTGGCCTGAAGCGCGTCGGGGCTATGTCTTTGAAAAGAATGGTGGGCGCGACAGGGATCGAACCTGTGACCCCTACGATGTCAACGTAGTGCTCTCCCGCTGAGCTACGCGCCCTGGCCATGGGGTCGCCGTGAGAACGGCCGGGCGGGTATAGAGGTTGGAAAATTCCGGTGCAAGCCGCGCATGCGGCCGGCGGTTTCAGGCCGCGATCAGCCGCCCGATCTCTCCCACGAGATCGCGCAGGTGGAAGGGCTTGGAAAGAATCTTGGCGTCGCGCGGCGCCTGCATGTCGGGATTGAGCGCAACGGCGGCGAAGCCGGTTATGAACATGATCTTAAGGCCCGGATCGAGCTCGCTTGCCTTGCGCGCCAGCTCGATGCCGTCCATCTCCGGCATGACGATATCGGTCAAAAGCAGGTGAAACGGCTCCTCGCGCAGCCGCTCATAGGCGTCGCGGCCGTTGTTGAACGAGACAACCTGATAGCCCGCGTTCTGCAACGCGCGCGACAGGAAGCGCCGCATGTCCTCGTCGTCTTCGGCGAGCAGGATGCGAGCCATCAATTGTCCCTTGGGAGGGTCGTCGACCGCCTTCATTGGCGACACCATGTCTTCGGCCCAGTAAATATCGGGTAAGCGAAGCGCCCGCAACGCACCGGTTTCGCGCGTTCCTGTGGACAGGGGCGCTGGCGCGCGGCAAATTGGTTCATCTTCTTAAGGAGTTGTTTTCATGCGGGTCGGGCCGGAAAGCGCAGGTGCGGCGGAATCCGTTCCCCCCGCCTGCGAGATCATGCTTCCGGGCGAGCAGGGTGTCCCCTTCGTGTTCAATTCCCCGCACAGCGGGCGCTTCTATCCGCGTGATTTCCTCGCCGCCACATGTCTCGACAAGAGCGAGATTCGCCGCTCTGAGGATCTCCTGGTCGACCAGCTTTTCGCCCCCGTCGTGGACCTCGGTGCGCCGCTCATGAGCGCCGTCTATCCGCGCGCTTATCTCGACGTTAACCGCGAGCCCTACGAACTCGACCCACGAATGTTCGTGGGGCGGCTTCCCTCCTACGCCAACGTGCGCTCGCTCAGGGTCGCCGGCGGCCTCGGCACCATCCCCCGCGTCGTCAGCGACGCCGCCAACATCTACAAGGGCCCGCTGCCGGTGGAGGAGGGCCTTACCCGAATCGAGCGCATCTACAGGCCCTACCACGACACACTGCGCCGGTTGCTCGCGCAAACCCACGTCGCCTTCGGTATCGCCATCCTGATCGACTGCCATTCGATGCCGTCGAACATCCGCGGTGGGCCGGTCCGCGTCCGCCCCGACTTCGTGCTCGGCGACCGCTTCGGCTCAAGCTGCATGCCCGAGCTCACCGACTGCGCCGCGGCGACGCTGCAGCGGCTCGGCTATTCGGTCTGCCGCAACAAGCCCTATGCCGGCGGATTCATCACCGAGCATTACGGGCGGCCGTCGCGCGGCCTGCATGCGCTGCAGATCGAGGTCAACCGCGCGCTCTACATGGACGAATACCGGCTTGAGCCGCATCGCGGCTTCGAGCGGCTCTCGGCCGATCTCGTACGGCTTGCCGAATTGCTCCTGGCGCTCGCCGCCGCCGCAACCGAGGGCATGCGGGAAGCCGCGGAATAGACCGCGGCGATCTCCCGAAAAAGAAGAGGGCCGCGATACACGCGGCCCAAGTCTAGGGAGGAAACGCCCAACGTGGGCAGCGATACCGAAGTATCGCACCGCACAATCTATGCTGCTTTGCACAAAGCGCAAGTGGAATTTAGCGCCAAGTCAGGAAGTCTGGACGCTGTGTCCAAAATACCAGCATCAGCACTTAGCTTCGCCCAGCCACGAACGCGTCGAAGGCAATCCAGAACTGGTCGCGGAACTGGTCCTTTTCCATGAGGATCTCGTGTTTCGCGCCGGGGACCCTGAGATGCGCCGCCGTCTTCACACGGCGCGAGAACTCCTCTGCCGCGAGGTTGCTGATGATGCTGTCGGCGCCGCCGAGCACGATCAGGACCGGCATCGGCACGGTCTCTGCGAAACTCGGCTCCGCAAGGCGGACGCAGGCGCGCATTGCCGAATTGACCCAGCCGATCGTGGCACCGCCGACGCCGATCGCCGGATCCGCGTCGACGACGGCAAGCGCCCGTTGGTAACGAACGGGATCGCTGGTCAGCGAATTGTCGTCGAAGGGCTGCGTCTGGATAAGCGCGCCCCCGGCGCCCGGCGCAAACGCCTCACCGAGACCGAAATGCATGAGAAAGCCCGTGACTTTGGCAAGCACGCGCGGCGTCCCGTGGGCGAGCGCGAACAAGGGGGCCGTCAGCACCATGCGGTCAATCTGCGTTCTGAGGCGCTCCGCCGAGAGGAGCGCGATCGCAGCGCCGGTCGAATGCCCGAGCACGTAGTAAGGCGGCGGACAGTCCGGCAGCACGACCTCCTGCATGACCGTCTCGAAGTCGTTCACGTGGTCGGCGAAATCGCGCACGTGCCCTTTCCGCGGATTGCGGAGCAGCCGGCTCGATCCGCCCTGCCCGCGCGAATCGAACGTCGCGACGGCGAAGCCGCGGCGTCTGAGATCGTTGATCGTCTCAAAATACTTTTCGATGAACTCGGTGCGGCCGTGCAGGATGACGACGGTGCCGCGCACCGGTGAGCGGTTCGGCGGAAAGCGCGCGCAGCGCAACGCGACGCCGTCATCGGTCGTCACCGTATCGACGACCGCGCCTTTCGGAATCGGATTGCTGGGAATTTCGATGAGACCGGCCAAACGCGGAGCCTAGAGCGAGAACCGCCTCGCGGCCGCTGCCGGAGACGCTTGGCAGTTAGCAACGACTGGTCGAGGCTGGCAAGTCGTGACGAATTGGCCGGCGGTCTCATGACCGCCGGCCGAATCGGGCGCCGGAGGGGGCGTTAACAGCGCCCGATCTTCGTGTGGCCGGCGCTACGCCGGCTTGTGCGAGCTAGATGCGCTGGCGTGAGAGGATCTCGCCGCTGCGGGCGTTCACGACCAGGACGAAGTCGCGGCCGCGCTTGCTGGCGCGCAGCTGATAGATGGGGCCGTGGTCGTCGAAGAAGCGAATGGCGTAGTAGCCGTCGTTGCGCAGCATGAAGCGGACTTCATCGGTGGAGAGCCTGCGGCTCTCGCGGCGGTGGCCGTAGTCGTTGCCGTAGCCGTAGCTGTCGTGGTGGCCCCAGCCTCGGCCGCCGCCGAACTCGATGCTGAAGCTCGCTGCATTCGCCGGAACGGCGGAAAGGGTGGTGAGGGCGACGAGGCCCGCGGCGATCGTCTTGGTGAGCATGACTAGTTCCTCTTGTCCGGTGGCATCGAGTTGGTCCCGATGTCGATGCGAGGAACCTAGGGCCGGCCGGCTGAACCGAACCGGAAGCCGTTATTCATGTTGCATTCACCGCAGCCGGCTTCGGAACGCTGCGCATAACCGGCGCCGCGCGTGCGGCACCCCGCCGAGAGGCCGATCAGTAGACGACGAGCGGGTCGTGTCCGCCGTCGTTCGCAGGCGGCGGCGCGGCGGGAGCCACGGGAGCCGCCTGAGGCACAGGCGCAGGCCGGTAAGCGCGAAGCGGCGGCCTCTGATGCACGGCGAGAATGCGCTCGCGCTCGATCTGACCGGTGAACATCGAGATTTCGAGGGCGACCAGGTCTCCGCGCGGATTGACGGCGTTCAACCGATAAACCGGCTCGCGCGGGGCCATGGGGCTGAACTCGCGATAGCCGGCAGCCTCAAGGGCGTTGAACACCGCGTCGGGCGAAAGCGGCAGCGCCCGCTGATAGACGCCCGGCGCGAAATAGACCGGCCCCTCGACCCTGAAGCCGGAATTCCACGATTGCGAAAAGGCCGGTGAGCTCGCCGCCGCCGCGATCAGCGCAGCACTGAGGAACGCGTTCCTTGAGACCAAATTCGCCTCCCTCCCGGCCGCCTGCGAGGGGCCATCAGCGGTCCCAAATGACCGTCCGAAAACGACGGATTTGCGGCGCCGGGAGGGGTCTTGAACGCCGAATTGCGCCACCCCATTTCATCAGGTGCGGATGCCGTAAGGGCCCGCGGGTCGGCAGGTTCCGCCACTTATCGGGGGACCGATAGCCGCCAATCCCTATGTCGCTTCAAGGAGGACAGAAAATGCGTAGTTTCGATCTCAGCCCCCTCTATCGCTCCACAGTCGGTTTCGACCGCCTTTTCGGCCTGCTCAACTCCGTCACCAATGGTGAGGCGCAGCCCTACCCGCCCTACAACATCGAGCGCACAGGCGAGAACGCCTACCGTGTCACGATGGCGGTTGCCGGCTTCGGCGAGGGCGACCTCGACATTCAGGCGAAAGAGAACGTCCTGACTGTGAAGGGGGAGAAGAAGGAAGAGAAGTCCGAGAACGGCCGCGAGGTGCTCTATCGCGGGATCGCGTCCCGCGCTTTCGAGCGCCGCTTCCAGCTCGCCGACCACGTCGAAGTGACCGGCGCGAGCCTCGACAATGGGCTGCTCCACATCGACCTCACGCGCGAGATTCCGGAGGCGATGAAGCCCCGCAAGATCGCGATCGGCGGCGGCGTGAAGTCGAAGCAGATCGACGCCAAGGCCGCCTAACGAAGAGGCAGCAGTCACTTTTCGCGCCCCGGCCTGTCCGGGGCGCTTGTCGTTCAGCCGAGTTTATCTAGGCGGCGAGCGCGGCGAGGAACGCGTCTACGTCGTCGGGCTTCGTTGCGAAGGCCGTGACCAGCCGGAAGATCGCCTCGTCACCACCGAGCCCGACCGAGAGGCCGTGCGGTTCGGGCCATTCGTAAAATGCCGCGCCGGCCTTCTTCAGCCGCTCCGCGTCCGCCTTGCGGAGGACGGCAAAAATTTCGTTTCCATGCGTTGCCCACGCCTCGCGTGCGTTCGGCGCTGCCGCGACTCCCGCCCGGAGCCGATCGGCCATGGCGTTTGCATGCCGCGCGAGCTTGAGCCACAGTCCATCGCGGAGGTAGGCATCGAACTGCGCCGCCACGAAACGCGACTTTGAAAAAAGATGCCCGGCGCGCTTCCGGATGAACGGCATCTCCTTGGCGAGAGCCGTGTCGAAGAAGACGAGCGCCTCGGCGGCAATGCAGCCGTTCTTCGTCGCCCCGAAAGAAAGGACGTCGACGCCGGCTTTCCAGGTCGTCTCAGCCGGCGAGATGCCGAGCTGCGCGAGCGCATAGGCGAAGCGCGCGCCATCCATGTGGAGCGCCACGTCACGCGATTTGGCGATACTCGCGAGCGCGGCGACCTCGTCGGGCGAGTATACGGTGCCGAGCTCAGTCTGCTGCGTGATCGTGACGGCAACGGGCTGGCCGGTCCTGACCTCGCCCGGAACGAAACGCTTCAACGCCTTCGTCAGCGCCGCCGGGTCGATCTTGCCGAGCCGCCCTTCGACCGGAATGATTCGCGCGCCGTCGGCAAGGAATTCGATCCCCCCGATCTCGTCCTCAACGACGTGGCTTTCGTGATGCGCGAAGACGGCGCCGGCCGGCTTGCTAACGGCGGCGAGCGCGAGCGCGTTCGCGGCGCTGCCGGTGGCGACGAAAAAGATCGCGACATCGTGCTCGAAGAACTCGGCGAAACGCGCCTCCGCGGCGCGGTCCATCTCGCTTGCGCCGTAAGCGGCGCCCGAACGCCCGGCCTCGCGGACCACCGCGTCGATCACCTCCGGCGCGGCGCCGGTCCAATTGTCACTGGCGAATTGCATTGCGCTCTAATGCCGACTCGCTTCCGGCAGGGCAAGAGCGTGCGCTCAGCGCGCCACCCGAAGCGCGATCACGCGGTCGAGCGAAAGAAGGCCCGGGCCGAGCGCGAGAAGCGCGCACGCCATCGCCGCCCAGGGAAGATGGTAGGTGAGCCAGCCGCCTGGCACCACGAACTCGATCACGACGGTCATCAGCAGAATCCCGAACGCCGCGAAGCGCGTAGCAAGCCCCAGCACGAGCAGAATCGGAAACACGATCTCGCCCGTCGCCGAGGCATAGGCCACCACCGTCGGATACGGGAAACCGTAGACCGCGCCGAGGACATGCAGCTTGAACTCGTTCGCGAAGAGGTAGGTTGCGCTCGACGAGAGCGCGAAGCCGTCCCACTTGGTGAGCCCGGAGCGGAAGAACGGAATCGCCAGCGCGACCCTCAAAAGCGGGGGCGCCACGAAGTAGCCGAACCAGGCGAGCCAAGTCACGATAGCCCGCACGAGTCGCGTCACGCCATCGCTCCGGCTGCCCCAAGATCGAAGCCGCTGAACGCGCCGGCAGCGATCAGCCCGGCAAGGCTGGCGGAGAGATCGAAGGCTTCCGCGGCGGCAAGACCGGCGTTCGCAGCCTCACCGAGCGTCGCGCCTTCGCCGAGCAGCCGGATGAAGGCTGCGCCGCCGGGCGGCACGAAACGGACCTCGACCTGCGCCGCCGGCCTGACGACGAGAGCGTCTTCGCCGCCCGCCTTAAGATCGACCGGGGCCGGCACACCGCCGTCAACGTTCATCCGCCAGATCGTCAGCGCCGGATAACGCGACGAGACGATGCGAAGCGAAGGATGCAGACTGATCCGGAGTTCGCCCAGGCGATCCTGCGGTATCGCCGCGAGTGCCGCGGCGGGAAGCAGCGCTGCCTCCGGGGCGTGGAAAGCTTCCTTCCAGGCAAGCTCGATCCGCGCCACGTCGGCGAGATACGGAAGCGTCGCCGCCGGCGGAAAGGCCGCGACGAAGTCCGGAAAGCCGCCGCCATATTCAAGCAGCATCGGCGAGCGCGGCGGGTCGGCGACCACATAGGCGCGCGCCATCGCCAGGAAGAATTCCTCTCCAACGATCCGGCACACGGCCGGAAACGTGATCTTCATCGATTCCGACAGGCCGACGATAACGTTGTTCCGATAGACTGCGAAGCGGCGCGCGCTTGGGGCCCCGTCGGGCCCGACGAGCCCCGGCGGAACCGGCGCGGCGGAGTCGAGGACCGCGGCGGCGAACCCGCTTTGCCGCTCAGCCAGCGGCACGCCGCTCGCCTCTGCGCTCGGCGTAGACGAGCGCGGCCTCGGCGCGCTCCGCTTCCGCCTTTAAGAGGGGCCATTCCGGCACGTCGGCATCCCACTCGATCAAGGTCGGCAGCGGCCCGGTCAACGCGATCGTGTGCTCGAAGAGCTTCCAGACGATGTCGGCGACCTCGCGGTCGTGCGTATCGATCAAAAGCGGCCGCCCCGCCTCGTCGGTCTCCGGCGCGTGGCCCCCAAGATGGATCTCGTGAACGTGCTCAAGCGGATAGGCCTCGATATAGGCGATCCGGTCCCATTCCTGAT
The DNA here is from genome assembly GCA_963720705.1 of uncultured Alphaproteobacteria bacterium. Taxonomy (GTDB): domain Bacteria; phylum Pseudomonadota; class Alphaproteobacteria; order Rhizobiales; family Afifellaceae; genus DASWJZ01. The sequence continues at coordinate 690,626 of CAVRGJ010000005.1, read as the reverse complement.
TGGTCGAGGCGACGTGCACGTTGTTCACGTCGAGGAGAAGCCCACATCCGGTCCGCTTCTGGACCTCGGTAATGAAGTCGATCTCAGCATAGGTGCTCTCGGCGAAGGCGAGATAGGTCGACGGATTCTCCAGAAGCATTTGCCGGCCCACGACTTCCTGCACCTCGTCGATGTGCTCGGCGACGCGGGCGAGCGTCTCCTCCGTGTAGGGGACCGGCAGGAGGTCGTTCAGATAGGTCGCATCGTGCGTCGACCAGGCGAGGTGCTCGGAGAAGAGGCCGGGCTCGTAGCGCTCGTTCAAGTGCTTCAGTCGCATGAGATGATCGCGGTTAAGTGGTCGGTCGGCGCCGATCGACAGCCCGACACCGTGCAGCGACAGCGGATAGCGCTCGCGGATCGCGGTCAGATAGCGATGCGGCGGCCCGCCGGCGCCCATGTAGTTCTCGGCGTGCACCTCGAAGAAGCCGATATCGGGTGCGCCCTCGAGGATGTCGCGGTAGTGCCGCGGCTTCAGCCCGACGCCGGCGCGTGGCGGGATTGGCATCTCGGCCATCGTCCCTTCTCCTCTTGCGGCGAGGATTACGCGTAGGGCTTGACGCCCTCGACCGGCTTCAAAACGTCGAGCGGCGCGCCTGCCGGCAGGTCGCGTGCGAGGCCCTTATACTCGTCGTTCGGAAACGCAGCACCGGTGCGGCCGCCGGGAAGCTGCATCGTCTCGCACGTTCCCACGGGAACGAGCTTCCAAGAATTGCCCTGGTAGTCGATCGTCGACGTCCCGGCGCAAGTCGTTCCAGGCCCGGCCGCGCAATCGTTCTTGCCGGCAAGCGCGACGCCGTAGCATTTCACCTGATCCTGCGCCGCGGCTGGCGTTTCGATCGCGCCGAGCGCGGTCGCCAATGCGACCATGATGAGCGCGTTGGTCGAGTTCTTCACGTTTCGGTCCTTCCCCAAGGCGCGGCCGGCGCAAGGCCGGCCGCATTTCTGGGCGGCGTGGAGTGCGATCAGCTGCTGATCGGAGTCAAGCTGCCGTGCTTGCCGCCCGGCGCCATCATGCTTGTGCAGGTGCCCTTCGCAACCAGCTTGAACGACTGGCCATCGTAGTCGACGGTCGACATGCCCGAGCAGTCGTGGGCGCCGGCCTTGCAGTCGTTCTCGCCCGCTTTGGCAATCCCATAGCACATCTCGGTGTCTTGCGCGGACGCGGCGGCGCTGTAGGCAAGGCTTCCAATTGCCGTCGCCATTGCACCGGCGAGTGCGACCGCAGTGAATTCACGTGCTCTCATCATAAACCTCCATCGGGCGGGGCGTTCGATCCCGCTCTCACGCCGACGGAGAGTGCCGCAGGCAGCCAAACAACGGAAATTACGTGTGCGCGAAAGCCACGGGGACGTGGCTCAACCGGACGTGAGCCGCGCGAAACATCCGTTGATCGCGCCGTGACCGGGAAGAACCCACCCGCCGGCAATTTTGGGGGGCGACGGGAGCCAGGCGGGTGGGCCGTTGGGCCGGTGCCAATGCAATCCGGCTTGCCTTCGATATGGGGTGCGTCGCCGCGCAAAGGAAATCAAAGGCTGGTGAACCCAAGCGTGCGCCCGGCCGGGGCGCGGGCGGCCGAATGGCCCGATGGACACTCCGCGGCCACGGCCTTAGATTGTAACGGTCGACCTCTGGTGTGACCGCTTCTTTCTCCGTCGGCTCGAACCCGGTTCGGAAGCTGTTTCCTCAGATTTCGTCCCCGGACTCTCCGGGCAGTCTCAGCTTTGCCTGGGGGACAAGATGCCGATTGGTACGGTGAAGTGGTTCAACATCCGCAAGGGCTACGGGTTCATCGCCCCTGACGAGGGCGGCAAGGACGTTTTCGTTCATATCAGCGCGGTCGAGCGCGCCGGCATGAACAGCTTGCGCGAAGGCCAGAAAGTCTCGTTCGAAGAACAGACCGACGAGCGCAGCGGAAAGAAGTCCGCCGGAAACCTGAAAGCCATCGGCGGCTGAAGGCGGCGCGCGTCGTTTAGAGGCGCACTTCTTACTGCCGCGATTCGCTGCACCTCGACCGTGTCGGGGCTTGCCGCGGCACCGGAAATTTGTCATGGTCAAATGGGACAGGTATACTGTCCCATTAACTGGTGCGCGCCACACTCTCCGCGTTCGACCGTGCTCCGGACAGGCGCGCGGTTTAGGGTGGCATGCCGGTTGCAAGATGGCAGGATAGCCATCAGCCGAACCAATTTTGACGTCAGTCTGGGTCGTCGCGTTTTACGGGCAGGCGTACAGCCCGTGAGGCGGCGCCCCCAACGGAAGCGGGGTGGCTCCCGATTTCGAAGGCGAGGGAAACGATGAGCGAGCGGTTCTCGGCAATTGCGGCGCGTCGGATGCGAGCGATGGAGGCGCGTGCGGCCGCCAAACGAGTACGCGCCGTCCGCGACGAGGCACGCCCCGATTTTTCCGGCCTCCACGATCCGCGGCTACATCACGATTCCTGCGGCGTCGGCTTCGTCGCCGATCTGAAGGGGCGCCGGTCGCACGACATCATCGACATGGGCCTGCAGATCGTCACAAACCTCACGCATCGCGGCGCTGTCGGCGCCGATCCGCTGGTCGGCGACGGGGCCGGACTCCTCTGTCAAATTCCGCACGAGCTTTTCGCGGCCGAGGCCGAGGCGCTTGGCTTCGCGCTGCCGGAGCGCGGCGAATACGGGGTCGGCCACTTCTTCATGCCGCGCGACGCGGCGTCGCGCGACCACTACGAGGCGATCGTCGCGCGCGTTATTGCGGAGGAAGGACAGACGCTGCTCGGCTGGCGCACAGTGCCGACAGACAATTCCTGCCTGTCGCAGAGTCCGCAGATTCAGGCGAGCGAGCCCTTCCATCGGCAGGTTTTCATCGGCCGCGGCGCGGCGACGGCGGCGGGCGACGATTTCGAGCGGCGGCTCTTCATCCTCAGGAAGGTGATCTCGCAAGTCACTCATGAAGAGACCGGCGGCATCGACCGCGGCTTCTACCCCGTGTCGATGTCGTCGCGGACGATCGTCTACAAAGGCATGTTCCTCGCTTATCAGCTCGGCGCCTACTATCCCGACCTCCACGATGCGCGCTTCGTCTCGCAGATGGCGCTGATCCACCAGCGCTTCTCGACCAACACGTTTCCCTCGTGGAAGCTTGCGCACCCGTACCGGATGGTCGCCCATAACGGCGAGATCAACACGCTGCGCGGTAACGTGAACTGGATGGCGGCGCGCCAGGCCTCCGTCTCCTCACCGCTCTTCGGCGACGAGATCGAGAAGCTGTGGCCGATCTCCTACGAGGGTCAGTCCGACACCGCGTGCTTCGACAATGCGCTCGAGTTCCTGGTTCAGGGCGGCTACGAGCTCTCGCACGCGGCGATGATGCTGATTCCCGAGGCCTGGGCGGGGAACCCGCTCATGGACGACGACCGCAGGGCTTTCTACGAATATCACGCGGCGCTGATGGAGCCGTGGGACGGGCCGGCCGCGATCGCATTTACCGACGGCCGTCAGATCGGCGCGACGCTCGACCGCAACGGGCTGAGGCCCGCGCGCTACGTCGTCACCGATGACGGGCTCGTCATCATGGCCTCGGAGGTCGGCGTGCTTCCCGTGCCGGACGCGAACATCGTCACCAAGTGGCGCCTTCAGCCCGGCAAGATGCTTCTCATCGATCTTGAGGCGGGCCGTATCATCGCCGACGACGAGCTGAAGCGCCGCCTCGCCACCGCCAACCCCTACAAGCACTGGGTCGCCAAGACACAGATCGTGTTGGAAGACCTTCCGGCCGTCGGCGCGCGCGCTGCCGCCACCAACGCGGCGCTGCTCGATCGGCAGCAGGCCTTCGGCTACACCCAGGAAGATTTGAAGCTCCTGATGGCGCCGATGGCGACCACCGGCCAAGAGGCGGTCGGCTCCATGGGAACCGACACCCCGGTCGCCGTGCTCTCGCGCAAGCCAAAGCTCCTCTACAATTATTTCAAGCAGAACTTCGCTCAAGTGACGAACCCCGCGATCGATCCGATCCGCGAGGAGGCCGTGATGAGCCTCGTGTCGTTCATCGGGCCGCGGCCGAACCTCTTCGACCTGAGGGGCGCGTCGGAGAAGAAGCGTCTGGAAGTGCGGCAGCCGATCCTCACCAACCAGGATCTGGAGAAGATCCGCATGATCGGCGACATCGCCGACAACCATTTCCAGACGCAAACCCTCGACATCACCTTCGCAACGGAGCGCGGGGGCGAAGGCATGGAAATGGCCGTCGACCGGCTGTGCGAGCGCGCCGAGCGTGCGGTCCTCGAAGGCTACAACATCATCATTCTCTCCGACCGGCTCATGGGACCGGGGCGCGTCGCCATTCCGGCACTTCTCGCCACCGCCGCGGTGCACAACCACCTGATCCGCAAAGGCCTCAGGACCTCCGTTGGCCTTGTCGTGGAGACCGGAGAGGCGCGCGAGGTGCATCACTTCTGCGTGCTGGCCGGCTACGGCGCGGAGGCGATCAATCCCTACCTCGCCTTCGAGACGCTGCTTGAGATGCACGCGGAGGGCGCCTTCCCCGACGTGGTGGAGGCGAACGAGGTCATCTACCGCTACATCAAGTCGATCGGCAAAGGCGTGCTCAAGGTCATGTCCAAGATGGGCATCTCGACCTACCAGTCCTATTGCGGCGCGCAGATCTTCGATTCGATCGGCCTCAACTCCGAGTTCGTGCGGCGCTTTTTCTTCGGCACCTCGACGACGATCGAAGGGATCGGCCTTGCCGAGATCGCCGAAGAGACGATTTGCCGGCACAATTCGGCGTTCAGCGAGGACCCGGTCCTTCGCCTGGCGCTCGATGTCGGCGGCGAATACGCCTACCGCATCCGTGGCGAAGACCACATGTGGACGCCTGAAGTGGTCGCGCTCCTGCAACACGCCGTTCGCGGCAAGGGTGTCGAGACCTACCGGCAATACGCGAATCTCCTGAACGGAGAGGTGCAGCGGAACTTCGCCATCCGCGGCCTCTTCCGTATCAAGAACGCAGAAGAACTCGGGCGAGCACCCGTGCCGATCGAGGAGGTCGAGCCGGCGGCCGAGATCGTTAAGCGTTTCTCCAGCGGCGCCATGAGCTTCGGCTCGATCTCGCGCGAGGCGCACGAGACGATGGCGATCGCCATGAACCGCATCGGCGGAAAGTCGAACACCGGCGAAGGCGGTGAGGAATCGGAGCGTTTCCGGCGCCTGCCGAACGGCGATTCCAAGCGTTCCGCCATCAAGCAGGTGGCGTCGGGTCGCTTCGGCGTGACGACGGAATACCTCGTCAACTCCGACATGATGCAGATCAAGATCGCGCAGGGCGCGAAGCCCGGCGAGGGCGGGCAGCTCCCCGGCCACAAGGTCGACGCGACGATCGCCAAGGTGCGCCATTCCACACCGGGCGTCGGGCTGATTTCGCCGCCGCCGCATCACGACATCTACTCGATCGAGGACATCGCGCAGCTGATCTTCGACCTGAAGAACGTCAACCCGAACGGCCAAGTGTCGGTGAAGCTCGTGGCGGAGGTCGGCGTCGGCACGGTTGCCGCCGGCGTCGCCAAGGCGCGCTCCGACCACATCACCATCGCCGGCTACGACGGCGGGACGGGCGCAAGCCCCCTCACCTCGCTGAAGCATGCCGGCACCCCCTGGGAAATGGGCCTTGCGGAGACGCAACAGATCCTGGTCGAGCAGGGTTTGCGCTCGCGCGTCTCGCTGCAGGTCGACGGTGGACTGAAGACCGGACGCGACGTCATCATCGGTGCGCTTCTAGGCGCAGACGAGTTCGGCTTCGCCACCGCGCCGCTCGTCGCGCTCGGCTGCATCATGATGCGCAAGTGCCATCTGAACACCTGCCCGGTCGGCATTGCGACTCAGGACCCGGTGCTCAGGAAGCGCTTCGTCGGCGCGCCCGAGCATGCCATCAACTTCCTCTTCCTGGTGGCCGAGGAGGCGCGCGAGATCATGGCCTCGATGGGGATCAGGAAACTCGCCGAGCTGATCGGCGAGACGGATTTTCTCGACACCCAGCCGCTCGTCGATCACTGGAAGGCGCGCGGGCTCGACTTCAGCCGCGTCTTCTACAAGCCGAAGGCGCCACGCGAGGAGATGCACCGCACCAGTCGGCAGAACCATCCGATCGACGACATCCTCGATCGCCGCCTAATCGCCGAGGCGCAGCCTGCGCTCGAAAGCGGGAAGGCCGTGGTGATCGAATCGCCGATCCGCAACGTCGACCGGGCGACCGGCACGATGCTTTCCGGCGAGGTCGCGCGCCGCTACGGTCACGAGGGGCTCGCCGACGATACCATCACGGTGAAGCTGACCGGCACGGCCGGCCAGTCGCTTGGCGCATTCCTCGCGCGCGGCGTGACGCTCGACCTCGTCGGCGACGCCAACGACTATGTCGGCAAAGGCCTTTCCGGCGGCCGCATCGTCGTGCGCCCGCCGGAGAATCGCGGCTTCAACCGTGGCGAGAGCATCATCGTCGGCAACACCGTGCTTTACGGCGCGATCGAGGGCGAGTGCTATCTCTCCGGCATTGCCGGCGAACGCTTCGCGGTCAGGAATTCCGGCGCGGTCGCAGTGGTCGAAGGCGTCGGCGATCACGGCTGCGAGTACATGACCGGCGGCGTGGCGGTCATCATCGGCAGGACCGGCCGGAATTTCGCCGCGGGCATGTCGGGCGGCATCGCCTACGTGCTCGACGAGGACGGCCGCTTCTCCACGCGCTGCAATCTCGCGATGGTCGAGCTCGAGCCGGTGCCGGAAGAGGATGAGCTGATGGAGCTTCTCCATCATCACGGCGGCGACATCGAGTTCCACGGGCGCGTCGATGTCTCCTCCGACATGTCGAGCCACGACGAGGAGCGGCTTCTGATGCTCCTGCAGAACCACCGGCGCTACACCAATTCGCGGCGCGCGCGTCACATCATGGAGAACTGGGCGGACTATCGTCCGAAATTCGTGAAGGTGATGCCGGTCGAGTACCGTCGCGCGCTCAGGGAAATGGAGCAGGCGCGGATCGGTTCGCAGCTGGCGGCGGAGTGAGAACAGGCGGGTCGCCGTGCGGCCTGCAACAAACCCACTGAAACGAGAACGGAATTGCCGCCAGACTCAGAACGCGGACGCTTCGAATGGGTAAGGTAACGGGCTTCCTGGAAATCGATCGCAGCGACCGGCGCTACGAGCCGGCGGGCGATCGCGTGCGCCATTTCCGCGAGTTCATGATCCCGCTCGGCGAGGACGGGACAAAGAAGCAGGCGGCGCGCTGCATGGATTGCGGCATTCCGTTCTGTCACACCGGCTGCCCGGTCAACAACCAGATCCCCGACTGGAACGACCTCGTCTACAATGGCGACTGGAAGGGCGCGCTTCAAAACCTCCACACGACCAACAACTTCCCCGAGGTGACCGGCCGCGTCTGCCCGGCGCCCTGCGAGGCGTCGTGCACGCTGAACCTGATCGAGCAGCCGGTGACGATCAAGACGATCGAGGCGGCGATCGCCGACCGCGGCTTCCAGGAGGGCTGGGTCGCGCCGGAAATCCCGGCCATGAAGACTGGAAAGCGCGTCGCCGTTATCGGCTCGGGGCCGGCGGGCATGGCCTGCGCGCAGCAGCTCGCGCGCGCCGGCCACGACGTGCGTCTCTATGAGAAGAACGCCAAGGCCGGCGGCCTTCTCCGCTATGGCATTCCCGATTTCAAGATGGAAAAGCCTATCATCGACCGCCGCGTGAAGCAGATGGAGGCGGAGGGCGTCACCTTCCATTACGGCGCCAATGTCGGCGTGACGCTGAAGGCAAAGACGCTCCTCGACGAGCACGACGCGGTGGTCTTAACCGGCGGCGCCGAGAAGGGCCGCGATTTGCCGATCGAGGGCCGCGACCTCCGCGGTATTCACTTCGCCATGGATTATCTGCCGCAGCAGAACCGCCGCGTGTCCGGCGAAAGGCAGCTCGCCGGAGAGCCGATCACCGCCGACAGCAAATATGTCATCGTCATCGGCGGCGGCGACACCGGCTCCGACTGCATCGGTACCGCCTTCCGCCAGGGCGCGGTCACCGTCACGCAGCTTGAGATCATGCCGCAGCCGCCCGCGAAGGAAGACAAGCTCCTGACCTGGCCGAACTGGCCATTGAAGCTCCGCACCTCGTCAAGCCAGGAGGAAGGCGCCCAGCGCGAGTTCGCCGTGGTGACGACACACTTCTCCGGCCGCGACGGGCGCGTGAAGTGGCTGCATTGCGCCCGTGCCGACGCGTCGTTCAAGCCGGTCCCCGGCACCGAGTTCGAACTCAAGGCCGACCTCGTGCTCCTCGCCATGGGCTTCGTCTCGCCGGTGCACGAGGGGATGATCCAGGAGCTCGGTCTCGACCTCGACCCGCGCGGCAACGTCAAGGCGACGACGGACGACTACCAGACCTCGAACCCAAAAGTGTTTTCGGCCGGAGACATGCGCCGCGGCCAGTCCCTCGTGGTGTGGGCGATCCGCGAAGGCCGCCAGGCCGCCCACGCCGTCGACAAATATCTGATGGGTGCGACGACGCTGCCGCGCTGAGGATCAAGCGCGAGGCTTTTTCGATAGCACTTCGGCGCGCTGCAACAACTCGCGCTCCCTCGCTCGCCGTCGGCGCCGGGCTTTCGCGCAAACCCAGCCGCGCTAAGATGCAGAAAAACCCTCCGCAAAACCTCCGAGGAAACGCCATGCCGAAGCTCTTTCCGACATCGCTTGTCGGCTCTTATGCGCAGCCCGACTGGCTGATCGACCGCAAGAAGCTCGCCGGGCGCTTCCCCCCGCGCGTGCGTGCGAAGGAACTCTGGCGGGTAGCGCCGGAATTCTTGGACGAGGCACAAGACGACGCCACGCTCCTTGCCATCCGTGACCAGGAGCGTGCCGGGCTCGACATCATCACCGACGGCGAGATGCGGCGCGAGAGCTACTCGAACCGCTTCGCGACCGCGCTCGAAGGCGTCGATCTCGACAACCCCGGCACTGCGCTCGACCGCTCCGGCCACCCGAACCCGGTGCCGCGCGTCGCCGGCAAGGTCAGGCGCAAGCACGCCGTCGAAGTGCGCGATCTCGAATTCCTGAAGAAGAACACCGGCCGCATGGTGAAGATGACCGTGCCTGGCCCCTTCACCATGTCGCAGCAGGCGCAGAACGACTTCTACGACAGCGAGGAAGAGCTGGCGCTCGACTACGCCGCAGCCGTGAACGAGGAGATCAAGGACCTCTTCGCCGCCGGCGCCGACATCGTGCAGATCGACGAGCCTTACATGCAGGCGCGGCCGGAGAAGGCGCGCCAATACGGCCTGAAGGCATTGCAGCGCGCGCTCGACGGCGTCACCGGCACGAAGGCCCTCCACATCTGCTTCGGCTACGCCGCGATCATCCACGTCCGCCCGGAGGGCTATTCGTTCCTGCCCGAGTTCGCCGACACGCCGCTCGACCAGATATCGATCGAGACGGCACAGTCGAAGCTCGACACGTCGGTGCTGAAGACGCTTCCCGGCAAGACGATCATACTCGGCGTGATCGATCTCTCCGACGTGACGGTCGAGACGCCGGAGACGGTAGCGGAGCGCATCCGTCGCGCGCTTCCTTTCGTGCCCGCGGAGAAGATCGTGGTGGCGCCCGATTGCGGCATGAAATACCTGCCGCGCGACGTCGCCTTCGGGAAGATGCGGGCGATGGTGGACGGCGCTGCGATCGTCCGCCGCGAGGTGGAATCAGTGCGCTGAGCCGGCTGCTTCTGGCGTCGTCGCAGAGCTGGCTTCAGGCGTTTCTGCGGCGGCTTCAGGCGCCGCTGCATTCGCCGCCGCGGCCGGCCGCGGCGGCCATATGTAGGAATCGACCCGCGCCGCAGGCGGCGGCTCGGGGTGCTCATCGGAGAGGCGCGCCGAGATCGTCGCCGCGGCGCTGCCGCGCTCCGCGCCGCTTGAGGAGAGCGCGTCCGCGCCGGCAAGGTTCAGCGCGTCGATCGGCACCATCGGTCCGATCTTCGGCGCGTCCGGCCCGACCTGCGCCGCCGCGGCGGCGTCGGCTGCGGCGATCTGCGGTCCGTTCCCGCCGAAAATGTCGCTCAGTTCCTGCTCGACGAAATAAGCGAGCTTCCGCTGCCCGGCTTTTGTGAAGTTCAGGCCGTCGCTGGCGCGAAGCTGCACCGACTGTCCGGCTACGTCGGGGCCGACGTCGACGTATTTGCCTTCGTCGTCGGCAAATCCGTTCCACATGTCGATAAAGGGCAGTCCCTTGGCCTCCAGCTGCTCGCGCACGATGCTGTTGAAGCCGCTGTAGTCGCGCGCCATGGCGGCTGGCGCCACCGGCACGAGCCCGGCCCAAAGAACCGGCTTCCCCGTCGCCTTGAGCGCGTCGGCGAAGGCGGCGACCCTCGCGGCATAGGCGGCGCGCCAGCCATCCGTCCCGAACGCCTGTGCACCGGAATCCGTCTGGATGCCTTGCCGGTCATTGGCGCCGATCATGACCAGGATCGCATCCGGCTTCTGGTCTTCCACGATGCCGGGAAGCTTTGCCGGCCAGTCGTAGAAGTCGTTGCGCACGAGACCCGAGGAGCCGCTGGTCGCGTCGATCACCACGACATTGGCGTTGTCCCGATAGGCTTCCGCCAGGCCCTTGGCGAGGGCGCTTGCCATGAAGTCGCCGACGACCATCGCGCGCTTGGCGTTCTCTGCCTTCTCCACCGCCGCGACCTCGCGCGGCACGGGCGCTGCCGCCGGCGCGCGCGTGCGCCGTTGACGCGGGGCGCCGTTGTCGAAGCCGGGGAAGAGCTGCTGTGGATTGAATGTCGGAGACGGCGGGGCGATTTCGCGGATGCCCCCGAAAAGCCGCCGGAAGAAGCCTGGCCGATTGTTGTTCTGCGCAACGACGATCTGGCCGTCCTGCGCAAAGCTCGGCGTCGGCGGTGCGATCGCGGCGGTAAAGGTCGCGAAGCCGAGGACGAGGCCTAAAACTGCGCCGGTCCGGATCATCCGCGTCCTTTTGTTCCCAAATCAGCCGCTGCGCAATGTTTGCAGCAGCTGCAGACCCCCGAAGCCGTCCGCGGTGATGCCCCGGCCGCTTTGATAGGCACGAATCGCCGCGCGTGACGCCGGCCCGAGCTTGCCGTCGATCTCGCCGTCATAATAGCCGGCTTCGGCGAGATGTCGCTGCAATTCCTGCATCTCCGACTGCGTCAGCGGTCGCTCGCCGTTCGGCCATGGATGCACGAAATCCCCGCCGCCCATCAGCCGATCGGCGAGATGTCCGACGGCGAGCGCGTAGGCGGTGGAATTGTTGTAGCGCTTGATCACGAAGTGGTTGCGAAGCATCAGAAACGCCGGCCCGTCGGCACCGGCAGGCGCGATCAGGACGGCGTTGTCGCCCGGCCGCGGGAACTGCTTTCCTTCAGCGCGCGCGACGCCGAGACGTGTCCATTCGCTGAGCTTCCGCGACCTGCCGTCTCTGGAGAGCTTGTAGTTGAAATGCGCCGGGAGCGTCACTTCGTAGCCCCAGGTCGCACCTGATATCCATCCCGCCTTCTTCAGATAGTTGGCGGTGGAGGCGAGAGCATCGGCCGGCGAGTTCCACATGTCGCGCCGCCCGTCGCCGTCGAAATCGACGGCATAAGCCTGGTAGGTGGTGGGGATGAACTGGGTGTGGCCCATGGCGCCGGCCCAGGAGCCGGTGAGGCCGGCGACGGAGATGTCGCCGTGCTGCAGGATCTTGAGCGCCGCGATGAGCTGCTGCCGGCCGAATTTCGCGCGTGGCGGATCGGCGTAAGCGAGCGTTGCGAGCGAGCGCACGACGCTCTTCACGACAGTCGGATCGGAGAGCACCTCGCCGTAGGTCGATTCCATACCCCAGATCGCCACGACGATGTGCCGGTCGACGCCGTAGCGGCTCTCGATTCGGTCGAGCAGCGCCTTGTACTGGCGCAGCATGTCGCGGCCGGTCGCGACGCGCTCCTCCGAGACGCGCGTCACCACGTACTGCCAGAGCGGCGTCGCGAATTCCGGCTGGTAGTGCGCCTTGTCGAGAACCTCAGGGTCGGGCGTCACGCCCTTAAACGCCGCGTCGTAGATCGCACGGGAGATGCCGGCCGCTTTCGCTGTCGGCCAAAAATTTTGCACCCATCGGTCGAAGCCCGCGTCGGCGCGGCCGGACCCGGCGAGCGGCCCGCCGATCAGGGCAAAACTGAGGAACATGATGGCGAACAGACGTGCGAACGGCCGCATAGTCTCCCCTTCCCGTGCGCTCGGCCGGCCACAATTAGGGCCGGCGAATTGGGCGAGGATATGATGAGCCGGGAAGTGGAAAGGGTTCGTTAACCGTTAAATTGGCTCAGGCCGCCGCCTTGCGCTTCTCCAGGAGCTGCGTTTCCCAGGCGAGCGCGTGTGCGACGATCGTGTCGAGGTCGTCGTATTGCGGCGTCCAGTCGAAGGTATTCCGGATCTTGTCGGCGGAGGCGACCATTGCCGGCACGTCGCCGGGGCGGCGGGCGCGCGGGCGAATGTCGAGCGGGCGTCCGCAGGCGCGCTGCACGGCGTCGAGAAGCTCGAGCACTGAGTAGCCGCGGCCGTAGCCGCAGTTCAAGACCAGGCTCTCGCCGCCGGCGCGCAGATGATCGAGCGCCGCGGCGTGGGCGCGGACGAGGTCGGTGACGTGGATGTAGTCGCGAACGCCGGTGCCGTCGGGCGTGTCGTAGTCGGTGCCGAACACGGCGACGTGGTCGCGCTGACCGGTCGCCGCCTCGATTGCGGCCTTCAGGATGTGCGTCGCGCCGCGCGTCGACTGGCCGGTGCGGCCGTGCGGATCGGCGCCTGCGACGTTAAAGTAGCGAAGCACGACCGAGCGGAGCCCATAGGCTGCGTCGGAATCGGCAAGCATGCGCTCCGTCATCGCCTTAGAGGCGCCGTAGGGTGACATCGGGTCGAGCGGCGTCTCCTCGACGACCGGAATCGTCTCCGGTGCACCGTAGACCGCCGCAGTCGAGGAGAACACGAAGCGGGTGACGCCGTTCGTCACCGCCGCCGCAATCAGCTCGCGCGACTTCACCGTGTTGTTCAGATAATAGCCGAGCGGATCGGCGACGGAGTCCGGCACCACGACCGAGCCGGCAAAATGCATCACCGTCTCGATCGCGCGGCTCCGCATCAGCCGGTCGAGCAGCACACGGTCGCCAACGTCGCCGATGACGAGCTCGGCTTCGCGCGCCACCGCCCAATCGAATCCGGTTGAAAGATCGTCGAGAACGACGACGCGCTCGTCGCGGTCGACAAGCTCGCAGACCATGTGGCTCCCGATATAGCCGGCGCCACCGGTAACGAGAACGCTCATGACACTCGTACCCCGCACCTCCGGCCTCTAACCGGGCCGCTAAATTTAGGGTAAGGGATTGGAAAGGATGAGCAATCAAAAGGTCCGCGCGTGGTAAACCAGCTTCGCAAAGCCGTTTTCCCGGTCGCCGGTCTCGGCACCCGCTTCCTGCCGGCGACCAAGGCGGTGCCGAAGGAGATGCTGACCGTCGTCGACCGCCCGGCGCTGCAATATGTCGTCGACGAGGCGCGCGAGGCGGGGATCGAGCATCTCGTCTTCGTCACCGGCCGCAACAAGGGCGTCATCGCCGACCATTTCGATATCGCCTACGAGCTTGAGGCGACGCTCAAGGAGCGCGGCAAGATCGACATTCTGGAGATGCTCCGCCGCGATCTCCCCGAGGCCGGCACCATCTCTTTTACGCGTCAGCAGTCGCCGCTTGGATTGGGCCACGCCATCTGGTGCGCCCGCGAACTGATCGGCCGCGAGCCCTTCGCCGTGCTCCTCCCCGACATGCTGATGAGCCCGGGGTGCCTGAAGCAGATGCTCGGCGCCTACGAGAAGCACGGCGGCAACGTCATCGCCGTCGAAGAGGCGGCGCCGGAATTCGTCAGCCGCTACGGCATCGTCGGGGTCGGCGAGGAGGACGAGACTGGCTTTCGGATCACGCAAATGGTGGAGAAGCCGAAGCGCGAGGACGCGCCCTCGAACCTCTTCATCTCCGGCCGCTACATATTGCAGCCGGAGATTTTCGACCTTCTGGAGGACCAGGAGCCAGGCGCCGGCGACGAGATCCAGATCACCGACGCCATGAAGCGGCTCTCCAAGACGCAGCGCTTCACCGGCTTCCGCTATCGCGGCCGCACGCACGATACCGGCACCAAGGCCGGCTTCCTGATGGCGAATGTCGCCTATGCGCTCTCGCGACGCGACATCGGCCCGGAATTCCGCGCCGCGCTGACCGCGCTCCTCGGCGACGAGGGGACGTAAGGCGGGAAGACCTTCTCACCTTGAGGAGAAGGTCGGGGCGCGCGTCATCGCTGGAAGCGGAGACGCACACCGACCTCGTGCGAATCGTATTTCCCGTCCGGCTCGTTGCGGTCGGTGCGCTCGTAGACGTAGCGGCCCTCGATCGAGGCGATGCGGTTGAAAGCGTAGGACGCGCCGGCAAAACCGGAGAACGTCACGTCGCGCCAGTTGTCGCCGATGCGGCGTTCGTAGGAGAGGCCGATGCCGGCCTCACCGCGCACCCGCGGCGTCAGATTTCTGGCCAGCGTCAGTGTACCTGAATAGAGCACTGTCGCCGAGGCGCCGGGCGTGTTGGTAGGACTGATGGTGGTGGAGAGGTCGAGCTTCACATCCGTCAGCCGTCGCGGCGACCAAAGGATCGCGGCGTTGGCGAGGAGCACATTCAGATCTTGGAGGTGGCTGTCCTCGACGTCCTCGTGCCGATAGCCGAGGGAGGCCTCGCCGGAGAGCTTGTCTCCGCGGTCGATGACGAGGCCGCCGCGAAGCTCGCCCCAGACCGAGGAGCGCTTGAATCCGTTGTCGTCGGCCGAATTGTCGTAGAGGCGGGTGCCGACCCCCACCTCGGTGAACGGGCGGAGGTTCGCGCTCGTCGCATAGCCGGTGCGCAGGCGCACGCCGACGTCGGTGTTATCCTCCCCCGCGCGCGACAGGGTGCCGCCGCCGACGAGCGGCACGTCGGCGTAGGTCGAACGCTCCGCGAAGGTCGTCACGCGCCCGCTCAGCCGGCCGAAGCGCTGCTCCACGCCGAGCGAAGCCTCGATGCTGTCGACGGCGGGACGCTTCGCCGCGCCGTTCGGCGTATCGGGGTCGGAGAAGCCCTCGAGGAAGCGCGAATAGTCGGCTTCCGTGAAAAGCGAGGTGCGCGAGGAGAGGTCGTAGCGAAGCTTTGCACGCGCCTGCACTGTCCGATCGTCGAAGGCATCGTCCTTGTATTGGGTCGCCTCGGCGGAGGCATCCGCCTCGAATTCATAGCGCTCGCCCTCGGAGCGCACGTTGATCTCCGGAGCGACGACGAGACCGACCGCGCTCCTCTTGTTGGCGCTTCCCAAAATATTGTTCGTCCAATCGCCGCCGATCTCGATCGAGGGGCGGATGACGAAGCTGCCGATATTGATGCCCCTTTGCGCAAAGGGGTCCTCCGTCTCCTGGCGGCGGACTTTGCGCTCGCGCGCGGGCAGCGGCTCGGGCTCCGGCCCCGCGAGCGGCGGACCGATCTGGTCCTCCTCCGTCGGGCCGGCGAGCGGCGGCCCGATCGGCGTGTCGAGGAGCGAGGTCTCGGGCTCACCGTTGTCCCAGTTCCAGATGTCGTCGTCCGTCCCGTCGCCGATGTCCTCGGAGGGACGGATGACGAAGTCGACCGGCGGATTGTCGGCGCTCGTCGCCGACGGCTGTTCCTGCGCGGCGCTGCCGAAGAACGCCGAGAACGGCGCGACGGCGAGAATAGCGGTGGCAAGAACTCGTCTTTTGCGCATGTCGGTCCGGGCGCGCGGCGCCCGGCCCCACGCCGCGGCCCGCTTAACGAGAGGTAAAGCTGCGTGGTTAACAAACGGTTTGAGGCGCCGGCGGGCCGCCGGGCTCGCCGCATATGAGTCGGCCGCGCGGCTTTTAGGAAGAAGGAGGGCGGGCGGCGGGCCGCGGCAATATCGGCCCGAAGCGCTTGATTTCGATCGGCCGCGAGAGGCTGAGGAGCGGGCGCTCCACGAAATGATAGCTCAAGCTGGCAAGCACCAGCGTGAGCGGCAACGCAACGATTACGATCAGCCACCACGTCCAGCGGTGATCGGTCATCCAGAACGTGAAGGGATAGTGATAGAGATAGACGCCATAGGAGATCCTGCCGACGTAGCGGAGCGGCAGTGCTGCAAGGAAGGCGAAGGTTTCTTCGGCCTGCACGATGCTGACGATCACCAGTGCGCTCGCCGCCTCCGCGAAGGCTATCCCGAGGCTGAGCCCGAGGCCGCTGTCCCAGGAATTGAACGGGATGATCCCGATCATCGGCACGAGCGCGAAGAGGCACCATTGACCGCTGCCGCGGACGCAACGTCCTTCGGCAACGAACAAAGCTACTGCGCTTCAGTAGTGCTCCTCCACCGCGAGCGACCATGTGTGGTTCAAGGCGTCGATCCTCGGCGGCAGGAGATCATTCAGATAGAGCGCCGCCCGGAGCGCAGAGAAGCGGTCGCCGCCCGCCACGAGGACGCATGCAATCAGGATCAGGAGCGGCGGTGTCAGCCTCAGGAAGCGGCGCAGATAGAATTGTTCGAAACGGAGCGACCCGGTCTCGCTGATCTCGCGATAGAGGAGTCCGGTGATCAGGTAGCCGGAGAGCACGAAGAAGACGTCGACGCCGACGAAGCCGCCGGATGCCCGGTGTGATAGGCGAAGACGAGCATCACGGCGGCCGCCCTGATGCCGTCAAGAGCCGGGATGTGTCGAGACCGCTCCATGCCCCGGAGCTACCGGCAATTCTTAAAGAACCGATCAATCCGGGTCGGTCCGCCGGCAGCCGGCCGCTCGCGGCCGGTTGCCGGCGGACTTTCAGCGGTTCCGCATCAGCCGCTTGTACTCGGCTTCGGGCACGCCGTAAGACGCATCAGCCGTTTCCTCTAGTCCCTTCCGGTCAACAACCGTGATGATCCCGCGCTCGGCCCGGATCAATCCTTGCCTTTCAAGCGAATGAACTGCGACCGTCACTCCCGGCCGCCGCACGTTCAGCATCAGCGCCAGGAATTCGTGCACAAGGGGAAGTTTGTCGCCGTCAACGCGGTCGTGCGCCATGAGTAGCCAACGCGCCAACCGCTCTTCCAGCTTTGCGCTGCCATTCGAGATGGCGGTGTGGGTTGCCTGGATCATGAATGCCTGAGCGAAGCGAAGCAGGATATTATGAAGGGTTGAGCGCTCGCGCATCGCTTTGCGCAGATCGTCGGGCGCCATTCGGTACCCTTCCCCCGGGATTTGCACGTAAGTGGAGTGCGGTGACCGATCGTTGCCAAGCACGACCATTAATCCCGTCATGCCCTCGCGGCCGATAATGCCAGCTTCAATTTGCTTCCGGCGTGCACCGTGAGCGACAACGGAAATGATCCCACTCTCCGGGAATACGATCGTCTTGATCGGGCGATTTGGCCGCTCCAGCTCATCTCTCGACGCCAGCTTGACCGGCGTCAGGTGCGGAGTCAGCAACGCAAGATCCTCCACAGACAGCGCGTGGAGCAATTGATTGCGAAAGACGACGAGTTTTGGATCGGGAGCCACGGCTCTTTCCCCATTGGGGCAAGAGCACTGTCGCGTCCCTCAGCCGTCAGCGCCCAAGGCAAAAGCCGACGATAGAACCCCCCTACACCCGAATTATGGTTGCGTCCAATCCCGTTTCGTATGGGCTTCGCACTCCGCTTCACGTCAGGCGAAACTGCCATCCGGCCCGGCGTATCCGGTTTCTTGCCGATCCATCTCGACGGCAACCATGGCTGACGTTGCGGCGATGAGAATCTCGCTCTTGAGGTAGCGCTCGCTCGGGCGGCAGTCCGGACATGCCTTCATGACTGCCTCGATTGCGGCCGACAACAACAACACGCCACCATTCTTGGCCGCTTCCTCGACGATGCGGTTGATAGCCTCTAAGGCGACCGTGGATCTTCCGGCAACCATCTCCCCGCTCCACGCGGCCCTGCCCAATGCCAACGCAGCGCAAGACCATTGCAATTGGAAATCTTAGGTCTGAGCGAATTCGTGGCAAGAGGTTCCGGCGTACGGAATTGTACCTAACCTTCCTCTTGCGAATTTTGTCGTAACTATTCTCTTAACTGCCGCGTTGCACCTGTCCGGGCGGCCAGCGATTCTTCAGGTGCCGGCAAAATCGACTGCTTCGTCCCGCCGATTGCAGCGGAATTCGCTCGCTATTTCCGATTGACGAGCGTACGGTAGAGTACAAAGGGACTGCGGAGCGGAGATCGAAGTGCCCGCTGCACGCTTTCAGCCTGCTCAACCAGGCAATGCTGCGGAACACGCGCAAAAGCGCGTGAAGGAACAAATCCGTTTCATCGAAAAGCTGAAGGCGGAAGGGCGCGACACGGAATCGGCGGAGCGGCTGCTGACGACTTACCGCGAGCTCCTGGACGCCCTCACCAATTAGGGACACGGCGGGTGTCGCGCCGGCAAGGGCGCGCAGCTCCGGCGGCGGTTCCGGGCCTCGCGCCTCCCCACGGCGCATGCTAGTCCTTCGACAAAAGGAAGGCCCGATGCCCCGCGTCCCCCTCGCCACCGTTTCCACATCCGAATCCGGGCCGGCACTGCGCACGCTGCGCGTCGCTTCCGCCGGGCTGAAGGCGCTGGAGGCGGCGCTCCAGGGCGAAATGCGCGCGCCCTTCGAGGCGGCGCTCGGGCTGATCGGCGCGGCGTCTGGCCGCGTCGTCGTCACCGGCATGGGGAAGAGCGGCCACGTCGGCACCAAGATCGCCGCGACGCTTGCGTCGACCGGAACGCCGGCCTTCTTCGTGCACGCCGCCGAGGCAAGTCACGGCGACCTCGGCATGATCACCCGCGACGACGTGGTGCTGGCGCTCTCCTGGTCGGGCGAGACGGCGGAGTTCAGGAGCATCCTCCTCTACGCCAAGCGCTTCCGCGTTCCCCTCGTCGCCGTCACCGCCGGCGCGAGCTCGACGCTCTCCAACGCCGCCGACGTGGCGCTGATCCTGCCCAAGGTCGAGGAGGCGTGCCCGCACGGCCTCGCGCCGACGACGTCGACCTTGATCCAGATGGCGCTCGGCGACGCCTTGGCGATCGCCCTCTTGGAGGCGCGCGGCTTCACCGCCGACGACTTTTTGAAGTTCCATCCGGGCGGCTCGCTCGGCGCCAACCTCGCGCGCGTGCGCGACGTGATGCATTCGGGCGAGCGGCTGCCGCTGGCACCGCTCGGCACGCGCATGAAGGAAGCGCTGCTCCTGATCAGCCAGAAGGGCTTCGGCTGCCTCGGCATCACCGATAGCCGCGGCGACCTCGTCGGCATCATCACCGACGGTGACCTCCGCCGCCACCTCTCCGGCGACATCCTGGATCAGCCGGTCGAGACGGTGATGACGCGCGACCCGAAGACCATAGGCCCGGATGCGCTGGTTGCCTCCGCGCTCGATGTGCTGAACGCCGCCTCGATCACCGCGCTCTTTGCGGTGGAGCGCCGGAAGCCGGTCGGCATCGTGCACCTGCACGACCTCCTCAGGACCGGCGTCGCCTGACCCAGTTACGCCGACTCCCACTCAAAAGACTGTCACCCTCGGGCAAGCGCAGCGAGACCCGAGGGCCCAGAAGCAATATCTTCAGCTGGGTTCTCGGGTCGCTTCGCCCGAGAATGACGACGGCAAGGTATGCTGGCGTGGGGCAGGCACTCACGCACTCGTCACGATCAGCACCGTGCCGTCGGAGCCGGAGACCTTGATCCTGGCACCGGCCGGCGCATCGGGTCCGCGCACCTGCCACACCGTGTCGTCGATCTTGACGCGCCCACTGCCCTCCACAATCGGCTCGGCGAGCACAAATGTCCGGCCCTGAAGCCGACTGGCGCGAAGATTGAGATGCGGGTCGGCGGTATCGCCGTTCGCGGTGCCATAGAAGCGGCGGCCGATCAGCACCGTGATCGCGGATAGGACGACGAAGCCGACGACCTGCAGCTGCCACGGCCAGTCAATCAGAAGCGCGCTGACGCCGATCAGGATCGCGGCGACGCCGAACCAGAGGAAGTAGAAACCGGGGAGAAGCACCTCAAGCCCGAGAAGCGCGAGCCCAAGCACCCACCACGACCAGCCGCCGAGCGACCCGATCAGATTCGCGATCATGTGAAGTCCTCAGGCGGACGCACCGTGACGACGGTGGTCGGTGCAGCCGGCTGCGGCGAACCCGTGGGCGGGACGGAGCCGGCGCGCCGCTGCGACGCCGGCGCCTCGCCGGTGAAGGTCTGCCGCGCAATCTCGGCGATGCCGCCGAGCGCACCGATGATTCCGGAAGTCTCGACCGGCATCAGGAAAGTCTTCTGGTTCGGCGAATGTGCAAAGGCGGAAAGCGCCTCGACGTATTTCTGCGCCACGAAGTAGTTGATCGCCTGCACGTCACCGGCGGCGATCGCCTCGCTGACGAGCTCCGTTGCCTTGGCTTCGGCTCCGGCCAGCCGCTCGCGCGCCTCGGCGTCGCGAAACGCCGCTTCCTTGCGGCCCTCCGCTTCGAGGATGCGCGCCTGCTTCTGGCCCTCCGCCTTCAGTATCTCAGACTGGCGCTTGCCTTCCGCCTCCAGGATGGTGGCGCGCTTCTCGCGTTCCGCCATCATCTGGCGCGCCATGGAATCGACGAGATTGCGCGGCGGATCGATGTCCTTGATCTCGATGCGGGTGATCTTGATGCCCCACGGGCCGGCCGCCGCGTCGACGACGCGCAGGAGCCGCTCGTTGATCTCGTCGCGGTTCGACAAGAGCTCGTCGAGCTGCATCGAGCCCATGACCGAGCGGATGTTCGTCATGGTGAGATTCAAGATGGCGTTCTGCAGGTTGTTGACCTCGTAGGCCGCACGCGCCGCGTCCATGACCTGATAGAAGTTGATGCCGTTCGCGGTCACCGTGGCGTTGTCCTTGGTGATCACCTCCTGGCTCGGCACTTCGAGCACGGTCTCCATCATGTTCATCTTGGCGCCGATGCGGTCGACGAAGGGCGTGATCATGCTGAGACCAGGCCTAAGCGTCCTCGTATAACGGCCGAACCGCTCAACGGTGTAGTTGTGGCCCTGCGGAACCGTCTTCACCGCCGAGACGATGACAATCACGGCAAAGACGACGAGGACGATGACGACGATGTCGAAACCGTTCATGCGGAAATCTCCAGAGGCCCCGGGAGAGATATGGGGGGAATCGCGGAAAATCGCAATTTCTGCGGCGGCTAAGCTTGCCGAATCAGACCGTCGGCGGGGCTCAGGCCGTGCGCCGTCTCGACTTAGCGAAGGTGTCGAAGGCGACAGCGAGCACGATGATGACGCCGATGATGATCTGCTGGACGTAGGATGAGACGTCGAGCAGCACGAGGCCGTTCAAGAGCACGCCGATCAGGATCGTCCCGATGACCGTGCCGAAAATCGAGCCGACGCCGCCGAAAAGGCTCGTGCCGCCGATGACGACGGAAGCGATCACGGTCAACTCATAGCCGGTTCCGGCCACGGCTTCGGCGGAGTTCAGCCGCGCCGCGAGCACGAACGATCCGAGCCCGGCAAAGAAGCCCATGATGACATAGACGCTGAGCGTGACCCTGCGGACATTGAGGCCGGATAGTCGCGCCGCTTCCGGATTGCCGCCCACCGCATAGACCTGCCGTCCGTAGCGCGTGTAGCGCAACACGACATGGGCGAGCACCGCGAACGCAAGGAAGCAGATGACGGGCACCGGAACCTGCTCGAGAATGCGCCCCTGTCCCCACCACACGAAGTCCGGCGGAAAGCCGCTGATCGGCCCGCCGGCGGCAAAAAGGAGAGCTGCGCCGCGCCAAGCCGACATCCCGCCGAGCGTCACGACAAACGGGGGAACCTTGAGCCGCGTGATCGCGAATCCCTGCAAGAAGCCTCCGGCGAGACCGACGCAGATGGCGGCGAGCGCTGCGAGCTCCCATCCGTAGCCGAGCACATCCTGCCCGGCCCCGACATTGAAGCGGTTCGAGACCCCGCCTTTCGCCACGGCTGCCGCGACGAGGCCGCAAAAGGCGACGAGCGAGCCGATCGAAAGGTCGATGCCGGCGGTCAGGATGACGAACGTCATGCCGACGGCGAGGAGCCCATAGATCGAGACCTGCCGCAGTACGTTGAAGAGGTTGAGCGGCGAGAGGAAGCGCGGCTCGGCAATCGCAAAGCCCGCCATCAGCACGATCAGGAAGATGAGCGGCGCGAACTTCGCCAGGAATCCGACGAGGTCGAATTTCACTCCGGCGGGCGCCTCGCTGTGGGTATCCTCGATCGCCACGTCTTCCTCCCCCTAAGCCGCCGCCTTCGCGCCGAGCGTCATCATGGACATCAACATTTCCTCGGTCGCTTCATCGCGCAGCGCCCC
Organism: uncultured Alphaproteobacteria bacterium; assembly: GCA_963720705.1. Taxonomy (GTDB): domain Bacteria; phylum Pseudomonadota; class Alphaproteobacteria; order Rhizobiales; family Afifellaceae; genus DASWJZ01. Next base: position 668,198 of record CAVRGJ010000005.1, on the reverse strand, counting down.
GCCGGTGACGCGCCCCTCGCGCATCGTGACGATGCGGTCGCTGATCGCCATCACCTCCGGCAGCTCGGACGAGATCGCAATGATGGCGATGCCGGTTCGCGCCATATCGAATAGAAGCTGATGCACCTCGACCTTGGCGCCGACGTCGATGCCGCGCGTCGGCTCGTCGACGATCAGGACCTTCGGGCGGAGCGCTAGCCAGCGTGCGAGCACCACCTTCTGCTGGTTGCCGCCGGAAAGATTGGCGATGACCTGCTCCGGTCCAGCCATGCGAATATTCAACGCCGCGCGGAATTCCTCCACCATCCCGCGCTCGGCCTTCTCGTCGACGAATATCCCGAAGCGCTCGATGTTGCCGAGTGCGGCCATGCTGAGATTGGGGCGGACGGCGAGCGCCAGGAACAGCGCCTGCTGCTTGCGGTCCTCGGGCACCAGCCCGATGCCGTGACGGATTGCGTCCTGCGGCGAGCGGATATGCACCTCGACGCCGTCGATGACGACGCGGCCGGAATCGAACGAATCCGCCCCAAAGATCGCGCGCGCCATCTCAGTGCGTCCTGCGCCGACGAGGCCGGCGATGCCGAGAATCTCGCCGCGCCGCACTTCGAGCGAGACGCCGTCAAGAACGGTCGCGTGCGCGTCCTGAGCGTTGCCACGGCGGGTCAGTCCCTCCACCTTGAGTGCGACATCGCCAGGTGCGGCAGCATCGCGATGCGCAAAGAGCGAGCTCACGTCGCGGCCGACCATCTGGCGGATGATGTCGTCGATCGTCGTCTCGGCGATGGCACCGCTGCCGACGAGACGCCCGTCGCGAAGCACCGTGTAGCGGTCGCAGATCTCCATCACCTCTTCGAGGCGGTGCGTGACGAAGACGACGCTCATCCCCTGCGCCTTGAGATCGCGGATGATGCCAAAGAGCTTTTCGACCTCCGTCGAGGAGAGAGCCGAGGTCGGCTCGTCCATGACGATCATGCGCGACCGCATCGACAGGGCGCGCGCGATCTCGACCATCTGCTGTTCGGCAACGTTCAGGTCGCGGACAATCGTTGTCGGCCGTACCGCGAGGCCGAGCCGGTCGGTGACCGAGCGGGTATCGGCCGCCATCTTGCGCCAGTTCACAAATACCCCGGGACCGGGCTCGCGACCGATGAAGACGTTCTCGGCCACCGACATGTTCGGCGCCAGCGTGAACTCCTGGTAGATGGTGACGATACCGAGTTGCTGCGCATCGTGCGGCGTCTCCGGGCTCACGACCTCACCGCCGAAGGTGACCGTCCCGCCGTCCGGCCGCTGCGCGCCTGAAAGCACCTTGAGAAGGGTCGACTTGCCGGCGCCGTTTTCACCGAGCAGTGCGTGCACCTCGCCGGGCGTCACCTCGAAATCGACGGCGTCGAGCGCAAGCACGCCGGGGAATTGCTTGGTGATCCCCGCCATGCGGAGAAGCGGCTCGGTCATGATGACACTTCGAGGGGAGGCGGCCAGCGGGAACCGCCGGCCGCCTCCTGCGTCCTATTTCACCTCGTTCAGGCGTTCGGCCTGATTGAGCGTGTCCTTCGTGATGGCGATCGGGGTGAGCAGCGTCACCTGCTGCGCCGGCTTGGTGCCGTCGCGCAGGAACGAGACGAGCGCGTCGAGCGCGCCGCTCGTCTGCCCGCCCGGCATCTGCTCGATCGTCGCGGTCATGTTGCCATCCTGGATCTGCTTCAGCGCCTCAGGCAGCGCGTCGAAGCCGATCAGCACGACCTTGCCAACGAGGTTGCGGTCCTTCAGCGCTTCCAACGCGCCGAGCGCCATGTCGTCGTTGGCGCAAACGATGACGTCAGGCGGCGTCGCCATGCTGGCGAGCGCCGATTCGGTCATCGTCTGGCCCTTCGAACGGTCGAAGCCAGCCGTGTCCTCGAACACGAACTTGTATTTGTCCGCCGCCTTGTCGAGGACGTTGTGCAGGCCCTTGTTGCGATCGATCGCCGGCGAGGAGCCCGACTGGCCCTGCAGGTTCATAACGTTCGCGCCGTTCGGGAAGAGTTGCATGATCAGCTCGCCCTGCGCTTCGCCGCCCTTCACGTTGTCGGCACCGACATGCGCGAGTATGCCCGGCACTGCGTCCACGCGGCGGTCGATCGTGACGACGGGGACGCCAGCGTCGACGGCCTCCTGCAGCGCCGGCGCGAGCGCATCGACCTCGTTCGGCGAAATGACGATGCCATCGACGCCCTTGGTGATCGCCGCCTCAACGTCGGCGGTCTGCTTCGGCGACGAGCGCTGGCCGTCGCTCTCGACGATCTCGATGTCGCCGAGCTTGGTCGCCTCGGCCTTAACCGCGTCCATCATGTGCACGAAGAACGGGAACGCCATATCCGGCACGGACATCAGGATGGTAAGATGCTTGCTCGCGGCCTGGGCTGGTGCGCCGAAAGACAGAGCCAAGGCCAAGGCGCCGCCGAGCAGCGCCGCTTTCGAAAGACGTTTCATGATCTTTGTTTCCTCCCGTGGCCCTCAATGAGGGCGCGGCCACGTTGGAGGCAGCGGCAAAGCGTGTCAATCGACACCCCCGCGGGAATGCGATCCCCGGCTGCAATTCGCCTATGGACTAATCGATTTAGTGAAAAATCGCGGCGCCGGAACGGCCACCGACCCGGTAGTCTCGGCCGCGCGACCTATGCTAGCTTCCGCTTCGCTATTTCATCTGCGTGGCCAAGCCGCGCGACCGAGGAAAAAGGGGAACGCACCATCATGGCCGGCAAGAAAATCCTGATGCTGACGGGCGATTTCAGCGAGGAATACGAGATTTTCGTCTTCGAGCAGGCGATGCAGGCGGTCGGCCACGAGGTCGACGTCGTCTGCCCCGACAAGAAGAAGGGGGAGATTCTCCGCACCTCGCTGCACGATTTTGAGGGCGACAAGACCTACACCGAGAAGCTCGGCCACAATTTCCCGCTGAAGAAGAGCTTTTCCGACGTGAAGCCGGAGAGCTACGACGCCGTCTACGTAGCCGGCGGGCGCGGGCCGGAATATATCCGCATCGACAAGCGCGTTCAGGCGATCATCCGCCACTTCCATGAGAAGGATAAGCCGATCTTCACCATCTGCCACGGCGCGCAGGTGCTGATGGCCGTGCCGGAGACGATCCGCGGCAAGGAGGTCGCGGCGCTTGAATATTGCGAGCCCGAGGTGACCGCCGTCGGCGCCAAATACATCGACGTCCCGCCGACCGGCGCGCATCGCGACGGCAAGCTCGTTTCCGCCAAGGGCTGGCCGGGTCTCGCGATGTTCATGAAATACTGCCTTGAGGTGCTCGGCACCGAGATCCGCCACGCCGAACCGGCCCCGAAGGCGAGGGCTGCATAGGCCGGCACGACTGTCTCAGGATTGAATCGAGCGCCGGGTCATTTGGCCCGGCGCTTTGCTATTGAAGGGACGCCGCGCGCATCACATCGACAGGCGGATGTCGCTCAAATCCTGGCCGATCGAATAGAAGATGCTTTGAAGCTCGGAATTGCTCGGCGCGTGGTAGTAGAGCCTTTCGCCCTTCTCGATGCTTGCGCAGTCGTGCATCAGCGACTCCGCCGCGCTCGGAATGTCGCCGAACGTGATCGTATAAAGCCTGATCCCGGCTTGCTTGACGTTTTCGCAGAGGCTCGCGGTCTTTGCGTTGAGGTTCGCCTCGGCGGTCGAAGCGTTGTCGGAGCCAAGTCGATAGTCGCCGTCCACGTTGAGCCCGATATAATTGTAGCCGCTGAAGATCGACTTGTTGTGGTTGCTCATGCCGGTGACGGAGTTCTCCCCGTCGGTCAGAAGCACGATCGCCTTCACCGTCTTGTCGAAGTACTGGTCGCTCGGACCCACGCCCTCGGTGAACGGCGCGCCCGGCGAAAGCACGCGCCATCCCCAAGCAAGACCCGTCGGGATGTATGTGCCCATGGCCGGATAGGCGACCATGTTGTCGATCGAGCTTTCGACCGCGTTCTTGTCGTCGGTGAGCGGCAGGACCGGACGCGGGCAGCCATAATTCGGGCCGCTCTCATAGGGGAAGCTCGTGTCCTTCTTGCCGGACTGCCAGTTCACGTTCGCGCTGAGATATTTCTGCGTGTATTTCTGCGCGCTGCTGCCGTTCGAGCTCGTGTCATCGTCGAGATAGTTGTTGGTGTAGTAGTCGCCGTTGTTGTTGTCGCTGTCCGGCTCGTCAGGCCAGAAGAACGGCACGAACAGCGTGTCGGGATTCGACGCGGTCGGCGCCGTGTCGTTCTGGTCGTAGGGCTCCGCGCGCATTTCAACGCAGCCCGCCCATTCCACGCTCGAATCCTTGGCATGTAACTGATCGAACAGCCACTTGTGGCCGACGCGCTCCGTCGTTTGCGTGCACGTGGTTGTGGTTCCACCACTCCCGTGGTGGTGGTGGCTGCCGCCGGAGCTGGTGGTCGTGCAAGGGTCGTTGCTGGTATCGAGGTCGTAGTCGTTGAAGTTGCGGCCGTTGTACTTGGCTTGCGCGATGTCGTTCCAGTCGAGCCAGCTGTAGTCGAGGCTGGCGTTCTTGATGTTCACCGCGCCTTCGAACGGGACGACACCTACCTTGACGAAGTCTTCAGCCAGCGCTTCGTCGGTCATCAGAACATCGATGAGCTTCTGGGCCGCGTTCTTCAATCCGGCGATGCGGCTACTGGAGCCTGGGCTGCTCCAATTGCCCGTGCAGGAGCCGGAGACTACGGAGCCGCAGTTCATCGAGCCGGTATTGTCGAGGACAAGCGCCAGCTCCACCCGATTGGAGGAGCTGACGACCTCCGCCTGGATATCCATGTTCATCGACGAGAAAGAGCCGCCGGCGAAGCCGGTAAAGGCAAGAAAAATCGTGTCCATCGTCGCAGCGGCATCGACGTGGAAGCCATTCGTGGTTTTCGTAACGGTGATGTCGTCGATTGCGAACTTTGAGTCTTCGAGGTCGAGGCCGTCGACATAGTCCGACACGAACTTAGTCGCTTGGGTCGCCGTGTCGTCTTCGCCGCGCCTCGCCAAGGCGAGCGCTGCGGAATCCACTGCGTTCGAGAGTTCCGTCCTGTAGCGGGTGAAACGCGCGATATCCGCCGCGCCTCCCATGGCCAGAACGAGCGGCACGATTGCCGCTGCGAACAGGACTGCGATGTTGCCGCGATCGTCGCGGCCGAAATGACGCAAGGCGCCCAAGCTTGTCTTCGGCATCAGCCGCTTCACTTCTCCATGAGAAACAGGGACCCCGGAGATAAGTGGTCGATGCCGAGATTTCGTATACAAGTTTAAGCAAACTGATGGCAGGCTGAATGCTTCCTTAACATCGGCCGCCCGAACGCCAGCCACGCGAAGGACCAGCCACGCAGTCGTCAGCCCGTTTGAATTTCATCTATCGGAGCAACGCCGCGTGGAATTATGCAAGCCGGGATCACGAGAGGAAAATCAGATGCCGCAACATCCCGCAATCGAGAGAGGTCGCGCCGCCGTAGTCACTGGCGCGGCGTCGGGCATCGGGCTCGCCGCCGCCGAGCGTTTCGCCGATCTCGGCATGAAGGTGTGCATGGCGGACGCCAACGTCGACACGCTGGAGAAGGCAGTTGCAAGCGTGGCAAAGCGTGCCGGCCGCCGGAGCGACGTCATCGCAGTCCCGACCGACGTATCGAAGCGCTCCGAGGTCGAACGCCTGAAGCAGCGCGCCTACGACACGTTCGGCGAAGTCGGAGTTTTGATGAACAACGCCGGCCGCGGCGGCGCAGGTGCCACGCTCTTCGGCGAGCCCGAGCGCTGGCGGGCGATCCTCGACACGAATCTTTGGGGCGTCGTAAACGGCGTGCAGGTCTTCGGTCCGGCCATCATCGCGCAGCAGAAGCCGGCGGCAATCGTCAACACCGGCTCCAAGCAGGGGATCACCTGCCCACCCGGCGAGACCGCTTACAACGTCTCGAAAGCCGGCGTGAAAATTGTGACGGAGGCGCTCGCGCACGAGCTTCGCAACATCGCGGGCTGCCAGGTGACGGCGCACCTTCTGATCCCGGGCTTCACCTTCACCGCGCTAACGCGTGGCGAGCGCACGGAGAAGCCGGCCGGCGCTTGGACATCCGAGCAGGTGGTGGATTTCATGCTCGAGGGCCTCACCGCCGGCGACTTCTATATCCTCTGCCCCGACAACGACGTGACGCGCGCTATGGACGAGAAGCGCATGCGCTGGGCGATGGACGACATCGTCTTGAACCGGCCGGCGCTCTCGCGCTGGCACCCGGATTTCAAGGACGGCTTCGCCAAATACATGGCGGACTGACGACGAGCCCGGCAAGGCGGCGACCAACGCAGGGCGAATTAAGAAGCGGTGGCCGAAGCCGTTGCGGCAGCCATCTTCGGCGGCGGCGCTTTCATCTTCTTGATCGGCGTTGGAATCTCGATCTCGACCTCGAGCGTCGACACAAACTCGCCGCGATCCATCCGCACCTGCACCTTCTCCTGGTCGACCTGCACGTGCTTCTTGATGACGGCCAGGATCTCTTCCCGGAGCGCCGCGACGAGGTCGGAGCCGCCGGCGATGGTGCGTTCGTGCGCGAGCAGGATCTGCAGCCGATCGCGAGCGATCGGCGCCGAACCGGCCTTCCTGAACAGATTGAAGAGTTTCATGCGGCCCTCCGCATGAAGAGTTTGCCGAATAGGCTGCGCCTGTCCCTCGGCACCGTGAGCACGACGGTCTCGCCGGCGAGCCGGCGCGCGGCGTCGGAATAAGCGCGTCCCGCGGCGGAGAGCGGATTGGCGATCGTGATCGGCGAGCCGACATTGGAGGCACGCAGCACCTCCTCGCTCTCCGGGATGATGCCGAGCAGGGGAATGGAGAGAATCTCGAGCACGTCTTCCGTCTTCAGCATCTCGCCGCGGTCGGCGCGGCTCGGATCGTAGCGTGTGAGAAGCAGGTGCTTTTCGATGCGCTCGCCCCTCTCCGCCTTCGCCGTCTTCGAATCGAGGAGCCCGATGATGCGATCGGAATCACGCACCGACGAGACTTCCGGATTCGTCACAACCACGGCCACGTCTGCATGGCGCATGGCGAGTGTGGCGCCGCGCTCAATTCCCGCCGGGCTGTCGCAGATCACCCAGTCGAACTTTTCGCGCAGCTCTTTCATCACCCGCTCAACGCCCTCTTCGGAGAGCGCGTCCTTGTCGCGTGTCTGCGAAGCGGGAAGCAGCGACAGCGTATCGATGCGCTTGTCGCGGATCAGCGCCTGCGGCAGCTTGGCATCGCCTTGCACGACGTTGATCAGGTCGTAGACCACGCGGCGCTCCGCGCCCATGACGAGATCGAGATTCCTGAGGCCCACGTCGAAATCGACGACGACCACGTGCTTGCCGGTTTGCGCAAGCGCCGCACCGAGCGCTGCCGTCGAGGTCGTTTTGCCGACGCCGCCTTTGCCAGATGTTACGACCAGTACTTTGGCCATCGTCGCCACCCTCCTTGGGAATGTCAGCTGAGCGCCGCCATCGACATCGTTTCGCCGTCGAGCCAGGCCTGCACTGGCCGGCCGCGGTATTGCGGATCCATCTCGTCGGCCGTGCGGTAGAGGCCGTCGATCGCGATGAGTTCCGCCTCGAGCTTGTTGCAGAAGATGCGGGCGGAAGGATTGCCGGTCGAGCCGGCGATCGCGCGGCCCCGCAGCGCGCCGTAAACGTGGATCGATCCGCCGGCGACGACTTCCGATCCGGATGCGACGGAGCCGAGGATCGTGAGGTCGCCCTCCGGGAAGATCAACGACTGGCCGGAGCGAACGGGCATCTCGTGCACCATCGACGCCGCGCGCCGCGGCTCGGTGGGGGGAGCGGGAAGAGCCGGCTTCTCCGCTACCCCGGCCGTCGCAGGGACCGTTTGCTGCGGCCCCGCGGTCAGATCGGCAAGATCGCTGATTCCTGCCGCACGGCTGCCCGAGACGAGCGGCGGCATGCCGAGCCCGAGCCACGAGGCCTTCGTGCCTTCGATGCCCATGACGCGGATGTCGCGCTCCGCGAGGTCGGCGATGAGCTTCGTCAGGCCCTGCTTGTCGAGCGGCAAGGCCGAAACGTCGAGAATGATCGGTCGTCCGACGAAATAGCCGGGCGACTTCTTCGACCAAGCATCAAGCTCGGCGAACCAGTCTTCGATCGGCGGCTCGGGCGCGAAGAGAAGCGCCATGAAGGAACGGCCGCGAAAGCGGAGCGATTTGCGGGGTTGGACGGCGACGTTCACCGGACGAGCCTCGGTTAACAGCTTCCTTACGATTTGAGGCCCTGGTGGTTAAGCGCGGGTTAACGCAGATTAGCGCCCCAGTAATTTCATCACCGCGCCACCATCGCGCCGCCTTTTGCTTCGGAGGACGGCGTCAAACCCAGCCGGCGAGCTCGCGGAATACCATCGACGTGATCACCCGCATGCCCTGCGGCGAATCGTTCAGGCAGGGCACGTGCGAAAAATGCTCGCCGCCGTTGTGAAGAAAGAGCTCGCGGTTCTCTACCGCGATCTCCTCGAGCGTCTCCAGGCAGTCGGAGACGAAGCCGGGATTGATGACAGCGAGACGCTTCACGCCCTCCGACGCGAGCCGCTCCACCGTCTTGTCGGTGTAGGGCTGCAGCCATTCCTCCGGCCCGAAACGCGACTGGAAGGTGGTCAGAAGCCGGCCCTCGCGCCAGCCGAGCCGCTCGCCGAGGAGCCGCGACGTCTTCTGGCAATGACAGTGATAGGGGTCGCCCTTCTCGAAATAGGATTTCGGCAGGCCGTGATAGGAGGCGATCAAGATTTCGGGCTCGAAGTCGAGCCCTGAAAAATGGCTCTCGATGCTCTCCGCCAGCGCGTCGATATAGACCGGCTCGTCGTGATAGGGCGGGACGGTGCGAAGCGCCGGCTGCCACCGCATCGTCTTCAGCGCGTCGAAGGCGGCGTCGTTCACCGTGGCCGTCGTCGTCGCGCTGTATTGCGGATAGAGCGGGAAGACGAGGACGCGTACGGCGCCCGCCGCATGAAGTGCGGCGAGCTTTTCGGCGATTGACGGCCTGCCGTAGCGCATTGCCCAGTCGACGACGATCTCCGTCTCGCCCGCCAGCTCCGCGGCAAGCCGCTCGGCTTGCGCGCGCGTGAAAGTGCGGAGCGGCGACTCGTTCCGCTCCTTGTTCCAGATCGCGGCATAGAGCGCGCCGCTCTTCTTCGGGCGCACCGAGAGCACGATCCCCTGCAGGATCGGTTGCCAGAGGAACGGCGACATCTCGATCACGCGGCGGTCTGAAAGGAATTCGCTCAAGTAGCGCCGCATGGGCCAGTAGCTCGTACCATCGGGCGTCCCGAGGTTGACGAGAAGGACGCCGATCCGCCCCACCGCGACCGGCGGGTGCTTCGGCGGAAGGCGGACTGCCCGTGTCGCGTCGCGGCGATCGGCGCTTTGCACTTCGCTCGGCGTCGGTCTCGGCATTCCTACTGGTCCTGCTCCGGCGAAAGGAACTCGACGTCCGGCGGGCCGGCGTTCCGCCGAAACCATTCGGCAAGCTCTCCTTCAGAGAACTCGCCGGCCGCGAGGCGGATGAAGACGACGGCGGCTTCGGCCGCGCTGGCGCTGAGCTGCTGGCCATTCATGCGGAGGAAAAGGGCCGACGCGACGAACGCCGTGCGCTTATTGCCATCGACGAACGGATGGTTCCGCGCGAGCCCATAGGCGTAGCTCGCAGCGAGATCGAACACGGTCGGCTCGCCATAGCCTTCGAGGTTCTGCGGTCGCGCCAACGCCGACTCCAGCAACCCCTCATCGCGCGTGCCGTGACCGCCGCCGTGCCGTTGGATTTGTCTCTGATGGATCGATGCGACGACGCGACGGGTAAGCCAGCTCCAGGTCATTTCGCGAGTTCGCGAAGCGTGTCGCGATAGCGATCCATGATCTCCTCGGCGAGCCGCATCTGGTCCTCGAACTCCGGATCGAATGCCGAGAGCTCGATTCCGTTGGCGGTTTCGCTGAGGCTGAGCATCTGCCCCCGGGCGATGCCCAGCCGCTCCACGACTTCCTTAGGCAGAACGACGCCCAGTGAATTGCCAACTTGCGTGACTTTGACCTGATGCATGGCTGCCTCCGACAGCGCAAATTATAACATTCGTTATAACAGGACAAGCGAGACGGATGGCACTATTCCGCCGCCTCGGCCAATTCGGCTCGCGTCGGATGCAGGAACGCCTGTAGCAGCCGATCCCGTTCGGCGAGCGCAGAGCGCGCCTGCACGTCTTTCACATGGCCAAAGCCGCGGATCTTCTGCGGATAGGCGGCAAGCGCGCACGCCGTCTCCCAATTCTCCGCCGAGAGCTTCTTCTCGATCTTGCTGAGCATCGAAAGATAGTCGCGAAGAAGACGCCGCTCCCACCGGCGCTCGCGCGTGCGCGCGAACGGGTCGAAGAGCGTGCCTCGCAGGAATTTCAGGCGCGCAAGCAGTCGGAACGCACGCATCATCCCCGGCCCATAGCTTTTCTTCTTGAGATGCCCGTGACGGTCGCGGCGCGCGGTGAGCGGCGGCGCGAGATGAAACTCGAGCCGCTCCCAGCTCTCGAACTCCTGGCGAAGCTGGCGCTCGAAGGAGCCGTCGCTGAAGAGCCGCGCCACCTCGTACTCGTCCTTGATCGCCATCAGCTTGAAGAGCGAATGCGCGACCTCGTTGGAAAGCGCTGTCGCCTCCGGCATGACACGCGACTCGGCGGCCGCGATCTTCTCCACGCGCGCTTTGTAGCGCGCCGCGTAGCGGCTACTCCTGTAATCGGTCAGAAAGGCGACGCGCCGCTCGACGGTGTCGTCGAGTGACGGCCAGGTCGGATCGATGACGATCCCCGCCGCCGCTTCTGCCGCGGAGAGATCGAAGGCCGCGCGCCGTCCCCATTCGAAGGCCGCAAGGTTCATCGCGACCTCAACGCCGTTCAGCCGGATCGCTTCCAAGAGCGAGTTGCGGCTGACCGGGATGCCGCCTTGCTGCCAAGCGAAACCGACCATCAGCATGTTGGTGGCGATGGCGTCGCCGACGAGCGCGTGCGCCAGACGCTCCGCTTCCACGAAATGCGAGCGCCCCGCGCCGGCCCGCTCTTCGATGGCGCGTTTCAGCCGTCGCGTCGGAAGCGAGAAGTCGGCGTCGCGCGTGAAGTCGCCGGGATAGGTCTCGTGCAGATTGACGAAGACCTTGCTCTCGCCTGGCCGGATCGCGGAAAGCGCCTTCTTCGATCCGGAGACGACAATGTCGCAGCCGAGCACCACGTCCGCCTCTTCCGCGCTGATGCGGATCGCGTGGATCGCCTCCGGCATCGGGCCGATACGCATGTGGATCGAGACGGCACCTCCCTTCTGCGCGAGCCCCGACATGTCGATAACTCCGACGCCGAGGCCGTCGAGATGCGCCGCCATGCCGATCATCTGGCCGACCGTCACGATGCCGGTGCCGCCAACGCCGGTAATCAGGATGGCTTGTGTCTTCTCCGGCGCGACGATCTCCGGCTCGGGAATCTCAGGAAGGGTCTCCGTCGCGACGGCGCGCCCAGCCTTCAGCTTGCCGCCGTGCACCGTCACGAAGGATGGGCAGAAACCTTCCAGGCAGGAAAAGTCCTTATTGCAGCTCGACTGATCGATGCGGCGCTTGCGGCCGAATTCTGTGTCGAGCGGCTGGATAGAGACGCAGTTCGACTTCACCCCGCAATCGCCGCAGCCTTCGCAGACGAGGCTGTTGATGACGACGCGCTTGTCGGGATCGGGCGCGAGCCCGCGCTTCCGCCGCCGTCTCTTCTCCGCCGCGCAGGTCTGGTCGTAAATGAGCGCGCTTAGGCCCGTGACCTCGCGCAGCGCCTCCTGCACCTCCGCGAGCTCGGAACGGTGATGGATCGTCATTCCCGCCGGCCATGAAACGCCGGCTGGATATTTATGCGGGTCGTCGGTGACGAGCGCGATCTTGCTTGCGCCCTCCGCCGCCACCTGACGCGCGACCTGGTCGACGGTCAGGCTGCCTTCGACCGGCTGGCCGCCGGTCATGGCGACGGCGTCGTTGTAGAGAATCTTGAAGGTTATGCTGACGCCGGCCGCCGCCGCCGCCCGCATCGCCAGCGTGCCGGAGTGCGCCCAGGTTCCGTCGCCGATATTCTGGAAGACGTGGCCGCGCGTAGAGAACGGCGCTTCGCCGATCCAGTTCGCCCCCTCGCCGCCCATCTGCGCAAATCCCTCGGTGCGGCGATCCATCCACAGCGCCATGTAGTGGCAGCCGATGCCGGCATAAGCGCGGCTTCCCTCCGGCACTTGGGTTGAGATGTTGTGCGGGCAGCCGGAGCAGAAATGCGGTACGCGCTGACCGATGTCCTCCGCGGTGGCGAGCACCACTTGCGCATGCTCAAGCTGCTTCAGCCGCGCTGCGACCTCCGAATCCTCGGCATAGCTGAGGATGCGGCGTCCGATGATGATCGCGATCCGGTTCGCGTCGAGCGCGCCCCAGGCCGGCAGGAGCACGCGATCCTGTTCGTCCTTCTTGCCGATAACCACAGGCGCGCTCGCGCGGCCGTAGAGCTGCTCCTTGAGCTGCGTCTCGACCAGCGAGCGCTTCTCTTCCACGACAAGAATTGTCTGAAGCCCCGCGGCAAAGCGGCCGACGCCCTCCGGCTCGAGCGGCCAGGGCGCTGCGATCTTGTAGAGCCTGAGGCCGAGATCGGCGGCGCGCTTCTCGTCGATGCCGAGAAGATCGAGCGCGCCGAGCGTGTCGAGCCAGCTCTTGCCGAGCGAGGCGATGCCGAGTCGCGGCTCTCTCCCGCCGCCCAAGACAATGCGGTCGAGCTTGTTTTCGCGGATGAATGCGAGCGCCGCGGGCTTACGGAAGCGGTGGAGTAGTTCCTCCTTCTCCAAGGCGTGCCGGCCGGAGACGATGTTGAGGCCGCCCGGCGGCATGGAAAAATCCGGAGCGATCGTGCGCACGCGGTCGAGCCCGCTGTCGACCGCGCCGGTCGATTCGACCGTGTCCTTCACGCATTTGATGCCGACCCACGTGCCGGCGAAGCGCGACAGCGCAAAGCCGATCAGCCCGTAGTCGATGATGTCCTGTAGTCCGGCCGGGTTCAGGATCGGGATCATTGCGTCGACGAAGGCGAACTCAGACTGGTGCGCGGTCGTGGAGCTTTCGCAGGTGTGGTCGTCGCCCATGAGCGCGATCACCCCGCCGTTTCGCGAAGTGCCATCGAAATTCGCGTGGCGGAGCGCATCACCGGAGCGGTCGACGCCCGGCCCCTTGCCATACCAGATCGAGAAGACGCCGTCGTAGCGGCCCTCGCCGCGAAGCTCCGCCTGCTGCGAGCCCCAGACGGCGGTCGCCGCCAAGTCTTCGTTCAGCCCCGGCTGGAAGACGATATCGCTCGCCTTCAAAAGCTCGCTCGCGCGCCAGAGCTGCAGGTCGAGACCGCCAAGCGGCGAGCCGCGATAACCCGAGACGAAGCCCGCCGTATTCAGGCTGGCGCGGCGGTCGCGCGCCTTCTGCATGAGCGCTAGGCGGACAATCGCCTGCGTCCCCGAAAGGAAGACCCGCTCCTTGTCGAGCTGATACTTGTCGTCGAGCGTGACGCCGCGGCGAGCCATCCGTTCCTCTTGCGCCGGTAAACTACGACGCGTCGTGGGCTTGGCCCCCGACGAATCTGGTGTCCCGGGCACGCGAATCCTATCCCCAATTGCCCAAGTCGCGGAAGGATTCCGCATCGGTAACCTTGCGCGCGACCACCGTTTCGCTCCGAAAATCGCGGAAACGCGGCTCGGCGCCGGTTTGGCGAGGCGCGACCGCGGCGACCTTGCCTTAACATTGCATCCATCGCACGCTCGCCCTTGGCTGGCGCGCTCAGCGAAGAACTGAGTCGCTGCAGGGCGGGGGGACGCAAGGGGGGAGACGACGATGGGCGCAGCGCTTGCCGCAAGCCGGATGATCGATAGGGCCACCTGGTTTCTTGGCCGATCCGTTTCCTGGCTCGTCCTCGCCGCCATCCTGGTCAGCGCCGCGAACGCCACTTCGCGCAAGCTCTTCTCAATCTCATCGAACGCCTATCTTGAGCTGCAGTGGTATCTTTTCGGCGCCGCTTACCTCATCGCCGCCGCCTACACGCTGCAACGCAACGAGCACATCCGTATCGACATCATCTCGAACATGCTGCCGAAGACCGTGCGCAATTGGATCGACATCGTCGGCCACACGGTGATGCTGCTGCCGTTCACGATCCTGATCATCAGGGAGGCCACGCCCTGGTTTCTGCAGTCGTACCGGATCGGCGAGATGTCGAGCAATTTCGGCGGCCTGATCCAGTGGCCCGCAAAAGGCCTGATCATCGTCGGCTTCGGCCTGCTGGCGGCGCAGGCGGTGTCGGAGGTCATTAAGCGCATCGCCGTGATCCGAGGTGACATTCCCGATCCCTACGAGACCGCCGCCGCGGCACCGATCGAATAGGCCGGGCGATGAGCGCGTTCATTATCGCGAACATGGCGCCGCTCATGTTCGCTTCGCTCGTTGTCTTCCTCCTCCTTGGATATCCCGTGGCCTTCTCACTCGCCTTCAACGGGCTTGCGTGGGGCGTCGTCGGCATCGAGTTCGGTCTGTTCCAGCCGACCTTCTTTCAAGCTTTGCCGGATCGCATCTACGGCGTCATGAGCAACGAGACGCTGCTCGCGATCCCGTTCTTCACGTTCATGGGTCTCATTCTGGAACGCTCCGGGATGGCGGAAGACCTGCTCGACACGATCGGACAGCTCTTCGGCCCCGTGCGCGGCGGCCTCGCTTTGGCGGTGGTGGTGGTCGGCGCCCTTCTCGCCGCGACGACCGGCGTCGTCGCCGCCTCGGTCATTGCGATGGGGCTGATCTCGCTCCCGATCATGCTGCGCTACGGCTACGACCGGCGGCTCGCAACCGGTGTCATCGCTGCCTCCGGCACGCTCGCGCAGATCATCCCGCCGAGCCTCGTGCTGATCGTCATGGCCGACCAGCTCGGGCGCTCCGTCGGCGACATGTACCAGGGCGCGATCGTCCCCGGCCTGGTGCTTTCCGGGCTCTATCTCGCTTACGTGGTCGGGATGACAGTGCTCTTCCCGAAGTCGGCGCCAGCCCTGCCGAAAGAGTTCCGCACCATCCACGGCGTTCAGCTGGCAATCCGCGTCGTCGTCGCGCTGATCCCGCCGCTGGTGCTGATCTTCCTCGTGCTCGGCACGATCTTCATCGGTCTCGCTACGCCGACTGAAGGCGGCGCGATGGGCGCCGTCGGCGCGCTCGTTCTCGCCGCAGCAAAACGACGGTTGAACCTGACGATCATCCGCCAGGCGCTCGAACTCGACGACCAAGCTTTCCGCCTTCGTGCTTTTTATCCTGATCGGCTCGCGCGTCTTCAGCCTCACCTTCTTCGGCGT
The DNA here is from genome assembly GCA_963720705.1 of uncultured Alphaproteobacteria bacterium. Taxonomy (GTDB): domain Bacteria; phylum Pseudomonadota; class Alphaproteobacteria; order Rhizobiales; family Afifellaceae; genus DASWJZ01. The sequence continues at coordinate 652,809 of CAVRGJ010000005.1, read as the reverse complement.
CGACGGCCACCTCTGGGTGGAGAACCTCCTGACCGGGTTGCCGGGCGGTCAGGTCGGTTTTCTGATCGTCGTCAATTTCCTCGTCTTCTTCCTCGCCTTCTTCCTCGATTTCTTCGAGCTGGCCTTCATCGTGGTGCCACTGCTCGGCCCCGCCGCCGATCACCTCGGGATCGACCTGATCTGGTTCGGCGTTCTGCTCGGCATCAACATGCAGACCGCCTTCATGCATCCGCCGTTCGGGTTCTCGCTCTTCTATCTGCGCTCGGTTGCGGCCCGCGAGCCCTACGTCGACCGTGTGACCGGCAAGACGACCGCGCCGATCACCACCGGTCAGATCTATTGGGGAGCGGCGCCCTTCGTCATCATCCAAGTGATCATGATCGGGCTCACCATAGGCTTCCCCGGCATGGTCACCCGCTACAAGACGGGCGAGATCCACCTGACCCCGTCGCAGATCAAGATCGAAGCGCCGAGTTCCGGCTCGTCGGCCGCACCCAATTTCGGCGCGGACAACAACGGAGCGGGAGGAAGCGGTCCGAATTTCGGCGCCGACAACAATGGCGCCGGCGAGAGCCCGAACTTCGGCGCAGGAAACAGCGGCCCCGACAATGGCGGTAAATCCAGCGGTCCGAATTTCGGAGCGCCGAGCACCCCGGATACCGGTGCACCCGCGGCGCCGAATTTCGGCGCACCGGCCGCGCCCAACTTCGGTGCGGGAAGCGGGAGCGACAGCGGCGCGACAGGCGGCCCGAACTTCAACACTGGCCAATAGAAGGGGCCCCGGGTTTCCCTGGGGCCCCTCGCCTGAACTCCGCGGCGTCTACCTAGAGCTTGCCGGCGCGCTGCTGCGCATACATGAAATTGTCATAGGTGCCGTCGGCGATCTGGAACCAGAGGTTCTCTTCGTTGCGGAACGCCTTCAGCGAATCGATCAGCGTCTTAAAGTCTTCGTTCTTGGCGCTGATTTCATCATAGGTCTGATTGGCTGCATCAAAACAGGCCGACAGGATCTCCGTTGAGAACGCGCGAAGCTGCGCGCCGCCTGAGACGAGGCGCCTGAGCGCCGCCGGGTTGAGCGCGTCGTACTGCGCTTGCATGTCGCCGTTCACTGCCGCGCACGCCTGCTTGACGATCGCCTGATAGTTCGGCGGAAGCGAATTCCACTGGTCGAGGTTGATGAAAGTGTGGAGCGTGGTGCCGGCCTCCCACCAGCCCGGATAGTAGTAGTACTTGGCGACCTTGTAGAAACCGAGCTTCTCGTCGTCATAGGGGCCGACCCACTCGGCGGCATCGACGGTTCCCTTTTCCAGCGCCGGATAGATATCGCCGCCAGGGATGTTGGCCGGGATGACGCCGAGTTTCGAGAGAACGGCGCCGCCGAACCCGCCGACGCGGAACTTCACGCCCTTCATGTCCTCGACGGTGTTGACCTCCTTGCGCCACCAGCCGCCCATCTGGCACCCGGTGTTGCCGGCGGGGAAGCCGATCATGTTGAATTTCGCATAGAACTTGTTCAGCAGGTCCAGCGCGCCGCCGTAGTACCACCAAGCGTTCTCTCCACGGCTCGACAGCCCGAACGGCACCGTCGATCCAAAAGCAAACGTCGGATCCTTGCCGAAATAGTAGTAGCTCGCCGTGTGGCCCATCTCGACGGTGTTGTTCTGCACAGCGTCGACGACGCCGGGCGTCGGCACGATCTCGCCGCTGGCGAACGTCTGGATTTGGAATTTTCCGTCGGTCATCTCACCGATCGCCGTGGCGAGGCGCTCGGCGCCGCCATAGAGCGTATCGAGTGATTTCGGGAAGCCTGACGTGAGGCGCCATTTGAGTTCAGGCATAGACTGCGCGATAGCCGGCGCTGCAAGCGTCGTCGCACCCGCGACCGCGCCACCTGTGACGAGGCCAGCCGTCTTGATGAATGCACGGCGATCCATGGAAGATTTCCTCCTTAAGATGTTGCTTGAGAAGAAACGTGACATGCTGCCGACGGGAATGTCTAGTGCGGCAGAAGGCTTTGCGAAATGACAGGTGCAGCGGCTTTGCGCTAGAATTGCTTATGCCCAAATATCCGGCAGACTGAAGATGGATCGCTCATCCATGACGCCCCTGATCCTCCTCCCGACCGACGCCCGCGCGATCGACGGCTACACCTGGTACGGCGCGGTCGACACCTACCTGAAGGCAATCACTCTGGCCGGCGGAGCGCCGCTTCTTCTTCCGAGTCTCGGAGAAACGCTCGACCTTCCTGCCATTTTGTCGCGGGTCGACGGCGTGCTCCTGACCGGCGCGCGTTCGAACGTCCACCCGTCGCGTTACAACGAGACCCCGTCGGAGCGCCACGAGCCCTACGACGCCGATCGCGACTCGACCACGCTCGCAGTCATTCCGCTCGCGCTCGAGCTCGGCGTGCCGCTCCTTGCCATTTGCCGCGGCTTCCAGGAGCTCAACGTCGCTCTCGGCGGGACGCTCGTCACCGAGGCGCAGGAGCGGCCGGGGAGCCTCGATCACCGCGCCCCGATCGGGCTCCCAAACGACGAGCGCTTCAAGCTCGCCCACGAGGTGGATTTCGAAACCGACAGCGAGCTCGCCAAGCTCATCGGCGCGCATTGCATTCACGTGAATTCCGTCCACCGCCAGGCGATCGGCACACTCAGCCCGAAGCTCGTCGTCGAGGCGCATGCGCCCGACGGCACGGTCGAGGCGGTTAGGGTGAGAGGCGCCCGCGCTTTCGCGTTCGGCGTCCAATGGCACCCCGAATATTGGGCGGCGACCGACCCGGCGTCGGGCGCGATCTTCCGCGCTTTCGCCGCGGCTGCGCGCGGGCGCGCCGAACGCGCTTTGCCGCTCGCGGCGGAATGAGCGATGTCCGCGCACGCCGATCACCACGATCACGGTCACGACCATGAGAGTTCGCATCTCGACGACGTGGAGCTTCGCGTGCGGGCACTCGAAGCGCTGCTCGTCGAGAAGGGCTACGTCGATCCGGCCGCGCTCGACGTCTTCATCGAGACCTACGAGACGAAGGTCGGCCCGAGGAACGGCGCGCAGGTCGTCGCCAAGGCGTGGAGCGACGAAAAATTCCGCCGCTGGCTCTTCGACGACGCGACGGCAGCGATTGCTTCGCTCGGTTTTTCCGGCCGCCAGGGCGAGCACATGGTGGCGTTGGAGAACACGCCCGACACCCACAACATGGTCGTTTGCACGCTCTGCTCCTGCTACCCGTGGACGGTGCTCGGCCTGCCGCCAGTTTGGTACAAGTCGCCGCCCTATCGCTCGCGCGCCGTGATCGATCCGCGCGGCGTCCTCGCCGAGTTCGGCGTGACGCTCCCCGAGACGACGAAGATCCGCGTGTGGGATTCCACCGCCGAGATACGCTACCTCGTCGTGCCGATGCGGCCCGTCGGCATCGACGGCTGGAGCGAGAAGAAGCTCGCCGACCTCGTCACCCGCAATTCGATGATCGGCACCGGCCTGCCGAGGCGGCCGGAAGACCCACGATGACCATTGCCGAGTGGACGATATTCGGGGCCGTTCTTCTCTATCTCCTCACCATCGCGCCGGCGAAGGTTCTAGGTGATCGCACGTTCGACAATGCCAACCCGCGCGATCCGGCATTTTACAAGCCGGGCATCCGCGCACGCGCACTCGGCGCGCACTTGAACGGAATCGAGGTGTTCCCGTTCTTCGCAGCCGCGGTTCTGCTGGCGGAGTTTCGCGGCCTGCCGCAACACTGGATCGATCTTTTGGCGGTGGCGTTTCTCGTCATCCGCCTCGCGTTCGTCGCTGCCTACCTGGCCAACCTGGCGACGCTGCGTTCGCTCCTCTGGAACCTCGGCTTCGCTGTGAACGCGGCGATCTTCTTCATGCCCTGGTGGGCACGCTCGCATGGAGCCTGACGCAATTGGCTCATGACGACGGATATCCGGCTCTTGCCGGAGATAGGGTGGACGCATGAACGGTGCGCATGATCTCGGCGGCGCGCAAGGCTTTGGGCCGGTCGTGCCGGAAAAGGACGAGCCCTGGTTCCATGCCGAATGGGAGCGGCGCGCCTTTGCGCTGGTGCTCGCAATGGGCGCGACCGGTGCCTGGAACCTCGACATGAGCCGACACGCCCGCGAGCGCATTCCGCCGGCCGACTATCTCGCCTCGACCTACTACGACATCTGGCGGAAGGGCCTGGAGCGGCTCCTCGTTGAGCGCGGGCTCGCGACGGCGGAAGAGATCGCCGCCGGCGCAAGCCGGAATCCGCCCGCCGAGTTGCCGCGGAGGAAGGCGATCGCCGCGGACTTGCCGGCGGCGCTCGCCAAAGGCGGGCCGACCGAACGCGAAGCGTCGGCGCCGGCACGCTTCAAGGAAGGCGACGGCGTCCTCGCGAAGATCATGAACCCGGTCGGCCATACACGGCTGCCGCGCTACGTGCGCGGCCGCAGGGGTCGGATCGCCGACGCCAGGGGAGTCCACGTCTTCCCGGATTCGAATGCAGCGGGACGCGGCGAGAATCCGCAATGGCTTTACTCCGTCGCCTTTGCGGCGCGCGAGGTTTGGGGCGACGAAGCGCGCGAGGGCGATGAGATCCGAATCGATCTTTGGGAGCCCTATCTTGAGCGCGCCTGATGCCGCTGTAGTCGCGCTCGGCAGCGTCGCGTCGATCCCGCGCGACGAAGACGGCCCTCTCTTCCCCACCCCCTGGGCTGCGCGCGCCTTCGCGCTTGCCGTGGCGCTGAACGAACGCGGCGTTTTCGCCTGGTCGGAATGGTCGAGGACGCTCGGACCCAAGGTCGCCGCCGAGACACGTGCGGACCCCGCAGATCCGGAAGCCTATTGGCGCGCCTGGCTCGCGGCGCTTGAGGAAATCCTCCGGCAGAAAAACGTTGCGCGCTTCTCCGACCTTCTCGACCTGAAAGAGGCGTGGCGCGAAGCCGCGGAGCGCACGCCGCACGGAAAGCCGATCGAGCTTTCCCCGCGATGATCGTTCGACAGAAGATCGTGCCTTCTCGCCGCACAGGGCAAGGTCTACTGAGAATACCGCCCTCCGCCGTCATTCGGCACGTGTGCCCGCGGGTCGCCGATCCGGCGCCAGTTCGGCCGGCGCAGCCTTTAGATGCTGCTTCCGGCGTAGATCGCTCCAACGAAGAGCACGGCCCCCATTAGGGTAATGAGAATTGCCGCGGCGAGCTCGAACCCCAGCATCACCTGACCGCTGCGCCGGTTGTCGGCACGTGCGAGACGCCGGGCGATGCCCTTCGCGCCGACGGCGAGCGCCGCCAACGCCGCTACCGTTATCGCCGTGCCGAGCGCCATGACGAATGTCGAGGCGACCCCGGCCCAGAAGATTCCCTGCGACAACGCGAAGACGAGAATAACCAGCGCGCCCGAACAAGGGCGGATGCCCACCGAGACGACGGCGGCGGCAGCGCCGGCGAATCCGGGTTTCCTGAGCACCGCTTCCGCCGGCACGTGGCTATGACCGCACGCCGCGACGTGGTCCGCCTTCAGCGCTCTATGTTCGTGACGATGTCCGTCATGCCCGTGCGCTTCATGCGCATCGTTGTGGTGGTGGTGATGATGATGTGCGTGCGGATCGCCGCCGCGCATGACCGCCCACGCCGCGCGACCTTTCTGCGCGGTGAGGTAGACGCCGAGCAGCGCGACCAGCGCAAAGCTCCCCGCCTCGAACGTCTTCGCCGTCGCGGTGATCGCCATCGAAGTCATGTTGAGGATGACTGCCATCAATCCGATGATGGACACGGCGGCCACGGCCTGCGCCATGGCGGCAATAAAAGCGATAAGGACGCCGCGCCGGATGCGCGCCTCGTTGGCGACAAGATAGGACGAGATCACCACCTTGCCGTGGCCCGGGCCAGCGGCGTGGACGATGCCGTAGAGGAAGGAGACGCTGCCGAGCCACCAAAAGCCGCCGCCGGCCTTGAGCCCCTTCAATCCCGCAGTCAGGTCACGGTTGAACGCGGTTTGAAGCTCGACGATTCGCGCCATCCACAAACGAAAGAGGCCGGGACGGAGTGGTGGCGGTGCAGTCGCTGCTGCCACCGGCGCCTCAGTGGCCGGGGCAGGAGCTGCTGCGACCGGCGCTTGCGTGGCCGGGACAGGAGTTGGCGCGGCGGCGATTTGCGCGGCCGGGGAAGGAGCAGGCGTTGCTGCGATCGACGTTTGCGGCGCCGGTGCTGCCGTCGACCCGTTGGCGACTTTCGGTGCCTGCGGCAGCGCCGTCAGATCGCCCGCTCCCGCATTCGCCCCGGCCATCTGCGAAATTGCCGAGCCGGCATTGGCGGGCGCCGGCGCCGCACCGCCGCAATTCGCATCGGCGCTGTTCTCGATACCGGCGGTCAGCGACTGCATGCCGGGCGGCAGCGCGCGCACGTCTGCTCCAACCGTTGCGAGCGCTGCCGCAGCTGCGGCATCGGGTGGCTTGCCCGGGTGGACGGCGAGCGTGCAGACGGCCGGCGCGTTGACGAGGCGCACCGCCTCCGCGTTCGGCAACGTAAAGGCGACGTAGTATTCCGGGTCGTAGACTTCGAGGTGCACGGTGCCGCGCGTCTTCAGCGGCACTGCGAGCGGCAGCGTGAAATGCAAGAGCAGCCGATCGCCCGCGAGCTCCAGATAGTAGTCGGTCGGCGCCGCGAAGCCGGCCTGGTAGTCGCCGACGGAGAGGAAGGTGAAGTAGTCGAAGTCCTTGAGCGACTCGACGTTCTCCTTGGCGAGCGGCTCAAGCTCCTCGCGTGAGAACTTCCCGTCTCCGTTCTTGTCGATACCCTGCAGCGCGTAAGCGGAGAATTCCTCGTCGAAGAGCCAATGATGCTTGATCGCGCTGATTCGACCCTTGTCGTCGAACACCATCTCCGACGCGGCATCGACCCAAACGTGCGGATGCGCCCGCGCCACGGCGGGCATGAAGACGAGAAGCGCGGCGAACAGAATAATGTCGCGAAGGCGCAAACCGGGCTCCCGAATCGCAGCGATGCCCGGTCCCCTCCGGGCTGCCACCCAATCGGTCCGCATCCGGGCGATTTCGTGGTTCCTCAGGATTTCGCGATCGCCAGCGCCAGCGACAGAAGCGCGCGGTCGGAGCCGCTTGGACCGATCAGGGAGAGGCCGAGCGGGCAGCCGTCGACATGCGCCAGTGGCATCGACACCTGCGGCAGCCCGGAGAGCCCGGCGATGCACAGGATCGACAGCGCGCGCTCGCGGTAGGCCTGCAGCGCCCGCCCCGCAAGGTCGCGCTTCGGCGCGATCCCCGGCACAGTCGGAAGCATCAGGACACCGTCGTCGCCGACGAGCTCCTTAACGCGCGCGCGCGTTGCCCGACGGTTCTTTTCGGCCTCCCGCCGCTCCCCTGCGGCGAGCGTCTTGCCGAACTCGAAGCGCTCGCGCACGCCCGGCGTCATGTCAGGATCATGCGATTCAATCCACGCGCCGTGCGCTTTCCACGCCTCGACCGCCTGCAGACGGCGGAAAGTCCAGTAACAATGATCGAGTCCCTCCGGCGCGACGGTGGCAGCCGTCGCGTCGCCGAGGAGCTCGAACACTGTCCCCTCCGCGATCTCGAGCGCATCGGCGTCGCCGTCGGAGACGAGTTGCACGAAAGCGTCCTCCGCCCGCAACAGCCGCGTCAGCGAAAAGGGCTCTTCGTCCTCGCCGAGGAAGACCGGCGCGACGCGGTCGAAAATCTCCTCGTCGTCGGCGAAATAGCCGACCGTGTCGAACGACGGAGCGAGCGGCATCGCATGCGAATTGTCGACGCGTCCGTGCGTCGGGCGGATGCCCCACAATCCGCAATAGCTGGCCGGCGTTCTGACCGAGCCGCCGGTATCGGAGCCGATGGCGAAGTCACAAAGATGCGCTGCGACCGCAGCGGCCGAACCGGACGACGAGCCACCGGTGATGCGGCCTTCGGCGCGCACGTTGATCGGTTCGGGGAAATGCTTGTTCTGTCCGTTCATGGAGAAGGTCAGCTCGTCGGTCTGGGTCTTGCCGACGAAGCGCGCCCCGGCGTCGAGCATCTTCTGAACGATCGGCGCACTCTTCTTGTGGATCGGACTCTCGGCGGCCATGATCGGGCTGCCGCCGCCGGTCGGATAGCCGGCCACATCGAATATGTCCTTGACCGCGAAGGTCAGATCCTTGAGCGGTCCTTCCGCCGCCGACTGCACCTCAACCTCGCCATAGTCGAGGAACGCGTTGACCGCGTCTTTACGAATGATCATTCGGTCCTCCTAGTCCTTCTATAGGCGCATCGGGAGACGCGAAGCGCAACATGGCCGCATCGGATGCCACCAAGACGCAGCGCGTCTTCCGCTTTGCGCCGAGCCCGAACGGCTACCTGCATCGGGGCCACGCTTATTCGGCGCTCCTGAACGCGCGCGCGGCGGAGGCGACCGGCGGACGCTTTCTCGTCCGCATGGAGGACTACGACGCGACGCGATCGCGCGCCGCCTTCGAGGCGGCAATCTACGAGGACCTCGCTTGGCTCGGCCTGACGTGGGAGGAGCCTGTCTTGAGGCAGAGCGGGCGTCTCGACGCCTACGCCGGAGCTCTTGCGGAGCTTGATCGGCTCGGGCTCCTCTATCCGGCTTTCATGACACGCTCCGAGATCGCCGCGATATCCCGGGCGCGCGATCCGGATGGGGCGCCGCTCTATCCGGGCGTCGAGCGCGACTGGAGCCAACAGAAACGCAAGACGGCGATCGCCGGCGGCGCACCCTACGCGCTTCGACTCGACACGCGCCGGCTGCTTCGCGACCTCCCCCCGCTCACCTGGAGCGAGGTCGATCCTTTCGGAGAGAGCGCTCCTTTGCTCAGAGGCGTCGACCTCGCGCTCTGGGGCGACGTCCTCCTCGCGCGCAAGGAGGTGCAAGCGAGCTATCATCTCGCCGTTGTCGTCGACGACGCGTTCCAGGGTGTGAGCGACGTCGTGCGCGGCAAGGACCTCCAGCCCTCGACCTCGGTCCACCGCGTCCTGCAGACGCTGCTCGGCCTTCCCGAGCCGCGCTACTTCCATCATCGGCTGATCCTCGATGAGAATGGCGAGAAGCTTTCGAAATCGCTCGGGTCGGAGACGATCCGCGCGCGCCGCGCCGCAGGCGAGACACCGGCGATCTTGATCGCGGGTCTCGGCCTTCACTAGCCCAGCATCGCGTGCACGATGCCGAGCCACAGCGCGACCGTGGCGACGCCGGCTGCCGTCGAGATGAGAAGTGAGTTCGAGGCGAGTGCCTGCCCCGTGCCGAGGCGCGCTGCGATGAGATAGGTATTGACGCCGGCCGGACAGGCGCCCGTGAGCGTCAGCGCCGCAACACCGATCGGGGGAAGCCCGATCGCTCGCGCCGCAACGAAGACCAGCGCCGGCATGAGCCCGAGCTTCAATACGGAGAGGGCGATCGCCGGCTTGATCTGGCGCGCGATGCCGTAGTTCACCAGCGCCGTGCCGCAGGCAAAGAGCGCCAGCGGCCCCGCCGACGCCGCAAGCGGATCGATCACCTTCGCCGCAACCATGGGAATGGCGAGACCCGACGCCCGCCATACCGATCCCGCAACGATGCCGATCAGGATAGGGTGACGGACGAGCGACACGGCGAGGCGATAGAAGGCCTCACGACGCGATGCGACGCCGTTCGCGCTTCCCTCGGAGGCAACCACCCATTCGTTCAGGAAGACGCTGGTCAGCATCAGAACCGGCAAGTGGATTGCAATGATGACGACCAGGAACACCGTGCCGCTCTCGCCGAGCGCGACCTGCATCAGCGGCAGCCCGATCAACAGAGCGTTCGAGTAGGCGCCGCAGCTGCCCGCGACAATTCCCGCACGAGCGTCGCGTCCGAAGACACGCCGGATCATCTGGTCGGAAACGATCCATACGACGGCAAGAGGCACGAAATAGGCCGCCCAGATGCGCCATGGCGAGACGCCGTGGAAATCCGCCTTGGCAAGCGTCGTGAAGAGCAGAAGCGGGATCGCCAGCGTGAACACGAAATCGCTGAGCTTCTCGCCAACGTCGGCGGAAAGGAGCCCGATGCGGACGGTGAGATAGCCGAGGCCGATCAGGCCGAAAATCGAAACGACGATAGAGGCAGTCTCGGACAATTCATTCTTCCGTTCGGCGCGAAGTGTCCAAGGGCGGGCTTCCGGCCGCGGCCGTTCTGCCATAGAGGTCCGCGCGGCGAAAGGCGCGCTGCGGGCCTTCGCGAGCGCGAGAAGCGATGCCAAGATCGATCCTGATCACCGGCTGCTCGAGCGGCATCGGTCAATGTGCTGCGCACGGAATGAAGGCGCGCGGGTGGCGCGTCTTCGCGACCGCCCGAAAGCCCGCAGACATCGACGCCCTCGCCGCCGCCGGCCTTGACGCCCTTTATCTCGACTACACCGAGCCAGATTCGATCGAGGCGGCGGTCGACAAGGTCTTTTCTGCGACCGGCGGCACGCTCGACGCGCTCTTCAACAACGGCGGCTACGCGCAACCGGGCGCGCTTGAGGACATCACGACCGCAGTCCTGCGCGCTCAGTTCGAGACGAACTTCTTCGGTTGGCATGAGCTGACGCGGCGTGTCATCCCGCCGATGCGCCGCGAGCGCCGGGGTCGGATCGTCATGTGCTCTTCGGTCCTCGGCTTGATCACGATGGGCTTTCGCGGGCCCTACGTGGCATCGAAGTTCGCGCTCGAAGCCTATTCCGATGCGCTCCGCATCGAGCTTGCCGGGTCCGGCATCCATGTTTCGGCGATTGAGCCAGGCCCGATCCGCACGAACATGACCCGAACCGCTCTCGCCCATGGACGAAAGAATGTCGACGTCGAGGCTTCCGCGCATGCGGCCTACTATCGTCGCCGTTTCGCCGCCATGCGCGAGGGCGGCAACACTTTCGGTGAGCTCGGCCCGGAGGCGGTGCTGAAGACGCTTGTCCATGCCTGCGAAGCGCCGAACCCGCGCCCGCAATATTTCGTGACGCTCCCGACCCATGCAATGAGCCTGCTGCGGCGCATTGTCACGAAGCGTCGTTTGCACGCCTTCCTGGCCTGGGCGACGAACAAGGGATAGAAATGGAGGACTCCGGCGTTGATCCTCCGATCGCTGCGCCGCTTCGACCAACCTGGGATGCCGTGATGCAAGGCTCCAACTTCCTCGTGGCAATCGCGCTCGGCGTCGTGCTGGTCATCCTGCTCGCCGGGCTCTGGAATATGATGCGGGGCGGCTCGCCGAACCGGTCTCAGAACCTGATGCGCGCCCGTGTGGTCGCGCAGTTCGCCGCGATCGTGGTTGCCATGGTCACGCTGTGGCTGACGGGGCGCTAACGCACGTTCCCGAAGAGCGGAACCCGGTTCAAGCGTTGCTCCGATGTCACAGCCGGCGGAAGATCGCCCTTGGCCCCCTGCCCGCCCGGCCGCGATCCGCTAGCATCAAAGGAAGGGGCTACGTTCCCGTCACGGGCGGCCCAGGGGGGCGGTATGCGTGGCATCCTAGGTTTGGCGCTCGGGCCGCTCGTCGCGGTGCTTCTCTCGGGCTCACCCGGCTTTGCGCAGGAATATTCCAGCTCCGGATCCAACTCTGGCCTCGCCGGAATCTTCGATGAGGTGCGGTTCGGCACCGTCTTTTCCATCGAGCCCGAAGACAAATCCGGCGTGATCCTAAGCGGACAGCTCTATTTCCGCTCCTTCGTTCCGCAGTTTAACAACTATCTCGCCAACACGGTTCTTCGTCCCCGCATACATGTCGGCGGCAACCTGGCCACCGCCAACAACGGCGTCAGCCAGGTCTATGCCGGGCTCACCTGGCATTTTCCGGTCTTCGATCCGCTGTTCGTTGAGGCAAGTTTCGGCGGCACCTACCACAACGGGCCACTCGAGACGCCCGGCCCCGGGCTCGACCTTGGCTGCCATTGGCTGTTCAGGGAGAGCGTTGCCGCTGGCGTCAACCTCGGCCAGCATTGGAGCGTAATTGCTTCGGCCGACCACTCGTCGCACGCGCACCTCTGCGAGGGGCCGAACGGCACGAGGGCAGGCAACAGCGGCATTACGCATGCCGGCGTCTACGTGGGCTATCGCTTTTGATTGGCCTGGCGGCGGCCCGTGCCGCTTCACGCGGCCCCATGTGACGCCCACCGTGAAGCGGCCCGGGTGATGCAGCCCAGGTGACACGAGCACGGGGCGGCCGGTAAGCTCGCCCGATGGTTCGCCTCAATAAGATCTACACCAAGACTGGCGACGACGGCACGACGGCGCTTGGCAGCGGCGAGCGGCGGCCGAAGGACGATCTCCGCATCGAGGCCTACGGCACGGTCGACGAGACGAATGCCGCCGTCGGCCTTGCGCGGAGCGAGCTTTCGGCGGAATTCGCCGAGCTCGACGCGATGCTCGCTGCGATCCAGAACGACCTCTTCGATCTCGGCGCCGAGCTTGCGACGCCGGACGACGGCAAGCCGAAAGATTTTGAGCCGCTCCGCGTCATCGAAGGACAGGTCGAGCGGCTCGAGCACGACATCGACCGCTTGAATGCCGACCTCAAGCCGCTTCGCTCCTTCGTGCTGCCGGCCGGAAGCCACGCGGCGGCGGCGCTTCATCTCGCCCGCACCATCGCCCGCCGCAGCGAGCGGCTGATGGTGACGCTTGCGAGAAAAGAGCCGAAGCGGGTCGGCCGGCCGGCGCTCGTCTACATGAACCGCCTCTCCGACTTTCTCTTCGTCGCCAGCCGCTTCGTCAACATGCAGGGCGAGGGCGACGTGCTCTGGGTGCCCGGCAAGAACCGCTAGACGTTCTCCAGGTGATCTGGAACGTGGGAGAATCGCGCTAGCGAGAGGGCTTCTGGTTGGACCTCAGTCGAGTGCGAGCCAGATATGTCCTGCCTCCTCGCGCCAAGGAATGAGGTTCAGTGGCGCGCGGTTTTTCGAAATGTCACCAAGCATCGGCATGCCCGGAGACATTCCGTCCTCGTTAAGCGCGTCGCACCAGCTGACGATCGCCCCTGACGCGAGATCGAAGCAGCTCTCGTGCCAACGGCATGTGATGACGCGCTCGTCGCCGATGCGACTGGCGGACTTCTCGCCCCCCGCGGCAGGCGCCACCTCGAAGAGGGGCAGCTTTAGATGCGGGCAGGCATTGTTGAAGGCGAAGATTTGTTCGCCTTTCTTGAGAACCACTGCATAGAGGCTGGGAAATTCAAGCACCTTCGGTTCGCCTTCCACGAGAGAGTCCACGGGGATGGTCCTCTGCCAGGTCTTGCCGCCGAGTTGCACTGTCTCGCGAGCAGCCGCGGCATTCAGCGCCCGTTCGGTCTCCGGGCGCAATCTTGCGATCTCGTAGAGCGTGATGCGATCCGAGGTGCCGCGCAAGCGCACACGGACGAAATCGGTCATCTCGACTTCGTCTTTGACGCGCTCGTAGAGAGCCTCGGAGATAAGCAGCCGAGTGCCGGCCTCCTTGTTGGCAGCCTCGACGCGGCTTGCGACATTGACGGCATCGCCGATCGCAGTCAGTCGCTCGTGCCCAAGCGAGCCGATCGAGCCGATCACGGCGTCGCCCAAATGCAGCCCGATGCGGATATCGAAGTCGATCCCATACATCGACGCGAAGAAGGGCTTCATCCGGTCGACTGCCGCAAGCGTCTGCAGCGCAGCGTTGACCGAACGGATCGGCGCATCGGGCTGGCCGTCGACGCCAAAGATTGCCATCAGACCGTCGCCGACAAACTTGTCGATGTAACCGTCGTTCCGCTCGATCAGCTCGCCGACCTGCGCGAAATACCGATTCAGAAGATACATCACGTCGTAAGGCGTCAGTGTTTCAGAGAAGCTGGTGAAGCCGGCCACGTCGGAGAAGAAGAGAACGACGGGCTTCACCTCACCGGACTTTGAGGCGCTGCGGCGCTGCAATTGGTTTGCGATCCGGAGGTCCGTCTCGTCGAGCACGAGGCGGCGGAACGTGATGGCGCCCGCCGGGCGGAGTTGGCAGGCAAGGCGGATATTGTCGGTCAAGCCCAGTCGGCTGGTCAGCTCAAGCTCCACCGCGCCTTTCGCCGGACAAGCTTCGGCGCCTTCCAGGATCCAGATGCGACAGGTTGAGCATTTCGCCTTGCCGCCGCAGGCGTGCGCTATCGGAAGATGCGCGCGGCGCGCCGCCTCAAGCACCGACTCGCCTGCAGCGCAGTCGATCGCGATGTTGTCGGGCAGGGATCGAAGGGTCGACACGTGCTCTCGCAAGGTTTCGCTGCTCCCATTTGTAGACCCGCCAAAAGGGCGGCACCTAGAGCTTTGTATGAACGCGGGGGAGAGGGACGCCCAAGCAACTGCGCGAAAGCGTCCGTCCGTCTGCCCGCCCGACGGCTTGGCTGCCTTTCCAGCGAAGCCCGATCCCAAATGCGGCATCGCATGACCGCGTGGCGGCTTGCCTCGCCCGCCTGCCGAGGCTAGTCCCTCCGGCGCAACAGCAAAGGAAACGGCATGAAAGTGCTCGTGCCCGTGAAGCGGGTGATCGACGCGAACGTGAAGCCACGGGTGAAGCCCGACGGCTCCGGCGTCGACCTCGCCAACACCAAGATGGCGATGAACCCGTTCGACGAGATCGCGGTCGAGGAGGCGCTGCGCCTCAAGGAAGCTGGGAAGGCCGAGGAGGTCGTGCTCGTCTCGATCGGCCCGGCGCAGGCGCAGGACACGATCCGCACGGGCCTCGCCATGGGCGCCGACCGCGGCATCCTGGTCCAGGTTGACGGCATCGTCGAGCCGCTCGCCGTGGCGAAGCTCCTGAAGGGCGTTGTGGAAGCCGAAAAGCCCGGCCTCGTCATCCTCGGCAAGCAGGCGATCGACGACGATTCCAACCAGACCGGCCAGATGCTCGCCGCCCTGCTCGGCTGGGCACAGGGCACCTTCGCCTCGAAGCTTGAGCTCGGCGACGGCTCCGTCAGAGTGACGCGCGAGGTCGACGGCGGCCTGCAGACAGTGACCTTGAAGATGCCGGCAATCATCACGACCGACCTTCGGCTGAACCAACCGCGCTACGCATCGCTGCCGAACATCATGAAGGCGAAGAAGAAGCCGATCGACACGAAGACGGCCGCCGATTTCGGCGTCGATACCGCCCCGCGGCTCGAAATCATGGAGACGCGCGAGCCGCCGAAACGTCAGGCCGGCGTCAAGGTTGCCGATGTCACCGAGCTTCTCGACAAGCTGAAGAACGAAGCGGGCGTGTTCCAATGACGACACTCGTTCTTGCCGAGCACGACAATCAGAAGCTCAACGAGGCGACAGCGAAAAGCGTATCGGCCTCTGCCAAGCTCGGCGGCGACGTGCATGTGCTCGTCGCCGGCAAGGGCGCTGCCGGCGTTGCCGCGGAGGCGGCGAAACTTGCCGGCGTATCGAAAGTGCTGCTCGCGGAATCAGACGCGCTGGAGCACGGCCTCGCCGAGCCGCTTGCGGCCGCGATTGTCGCGCTCGCCGCACCTTATGACGCGTTCGTCGCGCCGGCCACCACGAGCGGCAAGAACGTCATGCCGCGCGTCGCCGCACTCCTCGACGTGATGCAGATATCGGATGCCATCGAGGTACTCGGACCCGATACCTTCCGTCGACCGACTTACGCCGGGAACGCCATCCAGGTGGTAAAGTCGAAGGACGCCAAGAAGGTTGTCACCATCCGCACCGCGTCCTTCCCGGCCGCCGAAGCGGGTGGCTCGGAGGCGCCGGTCGAGAATGTGAGCGCCGCCGCCGATCCCGGTCTGTCGACCTTCGTCGAGGAAAGCGTCGCGACGAGTGAGCGGCCGGAGCTTGCCGCGGCCAAGATCATCATTTCGGGCGGGCGCGCGCTCGGCTCGAAGGAGAAGTTCCTGGAGGTGATCCTGCCGGTCGCCGACAAGCTCGGTGCCGCTGTCGGCGCCTCCCGTGCCGCCGTCGACGCAGGCTACGCGCCGAACGACTGGCAGGTCGGCCAGACGGGAAAAATCGTCGCGCCGGACCTCTACATCGCCTGCGGCATTTCCGGCGCCATCCAGCATCTCGCCGGTATGAAGGATTCGAAGGTAATCGTCGCCATCAACAAGGATCCCGAGGCACCGATCTTCCAGGTCGCCGATTACGGCCTTGTCGCGGACCTTTTCCAAGTGCTGCCGGAGCTTGAGAAAGAACTGGAGAAGCGCGCGTCGGCGGCCTAGGCACGACGGCCGCAGAAATGGCGTTTCGTCGCCTTCCGCTTTCCTCAGGCTTGCGGAATACTCAGCCGGGGTGGCATTTGAGGGTTAGATGGCAGCGACAATGAAAAAGATCGGCGTGGTCGGGGCCGGGCAGATGGGCAATGGCATCGCCCATGTCTGTGCGCTTGCCGGCTATTCCGTTCTCCTCCACGACGTGACGGAGGATCGTGTGCGCGCCGGCCTTGCCACCATCGACGGCAACCTCGCGCGGCAAGTCGCTTCCGGCCGCATTACTGAGGCGGAGCGAAAACAAGCGGTCGCGCAGATATCACCCGCGCTGTCGCTCGATGCATTCGGCGACGTCGACCTGGCGATTGAGTCCGTCACCGAGAACGAAGCCGTCAAGCGCAAGACCTTTACCGACCTCTGCCCCGCTCTCAACCCGCGCGCCTACCTGGCAACCAACACCTCCTCCTTCTCCATCACGCGCCTTGCTGCCGCTACCGACCGGCCGGAGCGCTTCATCGGCATGCATTTCATGAACCCGGTGCCGGTCATGGAGCTCGTCGAGCTGGTGCGCGGCATCGCCACCGACGACGAGACGTTCGAAGCGGCAAAGGCGTTTGCCGAGAAGCTCGGCAAGAAATACGCGGTTGCCGAAGATTTCCCCGCCTTCATCGTCAACCGCATCCTGCTCCCGATGATCAACGAGGCGATCTACACGCTCTACGAGGGCGTCGGGACGGTCGAGGCCATCGACACGGCGATGCGCCTCGGCGCGCATCATCCGATGGGGCCGCTGCAGCTCGCCGACTTCATCGGCCTCGATACCTGCCTGTCGATCATGCAGGTGCTGCATGACGGCTTGGCCGACTCCAAATATCGCCCCTGCCCGCTGCTGGTGAAATACGTCGAGGCCGGCTGGCTCGGCCGCAAGACCGGCCGCGGCTTCTACGACTATCGCGGCGAGGAGCCTGTGCCGACGCGCTAGGGCAGCCGGCGAAGACATAAACCCTTCACCAAAAGAGCCAATTTTCGCGACTGCGCTAACGCGGCCTGAAACAACCCTCGGGTAGAATTAGCCGATAACGGCCTTCCCGAGCGGCCCCGCTTCATGAGACTCGATCTGCCGACATTGATGTTCACTGGCGCCTTCGTCAGTGCGCTGTGCGGCGCGTTTCTGCTCTTCGTCTGGTGGCAGAACCGGCACACGGTGGCCGCGCTCTGTTGGGCTGCCGGCTACCTCACGCTCGGTCTTGGCGTCTCGCTGCTCGCGGTCGGGTTCGCCGGCGGGTTGCAGTCGCTTTTCATGGTCGGCCTGACTTTCCTCGTCATCGCTCCGGCACTGATCTGGACAGGTGTGCGTTCCTTCAACGGAGATCCTGTTCGTCCCGTGCTGCTCGGGCTCGGGCCCCTCGTCTGGTTCATCGCGATCGCGACGGTCCATATGCAGGGAGATCGCGACTGGGTGCCGACCGTCGTCAACACTCTCGCAACGGCGGCCTACAACGGCATCACCGTTTGGGAGCTTGCGAGGCATAGGCAGGAGAAGCTGCGCGCCCGCGATCCTTTGATCGTTCTGATCGCAATCAACACGCTCGTCCTCCTGCTGGCTATTCCGGCGGCATTCATGGGAGGACTGCAGAGCTTCTCGCCGCCGCCGATTGCCAGCCTGTTCGGGCTGATCCACTTCGAAACCATCATCTATGCGATCGGAACCACCGTCTTCCTCGTCATGATGATGAAAGAGCGGAGCGAACAGAAGCATCTGCAAGATGCGCAGACCGACGCGCTGACCGGCCTCGCCAACCGGCGCGCTTTCCTGCCGCTTGCGGAGCGCGCCGCCGAGCGCTGCCGGCGCAAGGGTCAACCCTATGCGGTGGTGGTGTTCGACCTCGACCGCTTCAAGCGCGTCAACGACACCTTCGGTCACCCGCTCGGAGACGAGGTGTTGCGCGTCTTTGCCAAGGTCGCGCGCGAGACGCTGCGGCCCGGCGACATCGTGAGTCGCGTCGGCGGGGAGGAATTCTTCGCGATCCTTCCAGGCACCAGCCTCCAGGAGGGATGTGCCGTCGCCGAGCGCGTACGCGCGGCCTTCGCGGAAGCCGGCATCCGCGTCGAGGGCCGTAATGTGAACGCCACGTTGAGCGCCGGCGTCATGGCCTCTCACGACGGCGGCGTTTCGATTGCAACGCTGCTCGAGAAGGCAGACACCGCGCTCTACCGAGCCAAGTTCCGCGGCCGGAACTGCGTCCAGTGCGGCCTCGAGGAGCCGGAGGAAAAGGCCCGCCCGCGCCTCGTCCGCGTCGCTTGAGGCCGCGTCAGGCCGACTGCTTCTTCGGCGCGCCGTACTCGTCCCTCAGCCGTACCCATTCCATCGGATGGCCGAGCGCCCCCTCGTCTCGTCCCTTCGGGACGAGGTCGAGGTAATGATAGGCCGCGTTCAGCATGTCGAGCCCGCGCGAGTAGCAGGAATAGGTGTGGAAGATCTCTCCCCCCTCTTTCTTGTAGAACACGCTGACGCCGGGCGCCTCCGGGCCGCGAAAACGTGTGGTCCCGAAGTTGTATGACCCGCCGCCCGCCTCGATTTCCGCGGCAGTGAAGGACACGCCGAAATCGCGGTTGAAGTCGCTTCCCGCCGATGAGAGCCACGGAAAGCTCCACCCCATGCGTCGGCGAAACGCCTCAAGCTGCGCAAGCGGCGCCGCCGCCACTGCAACCATGGCAACGTCGCGCTGGCGCAAGTGATCGAGGATTCCGTTGAAGCTGTCGGCCCAGAAGGAACAGCTCTTGCAGCCGGCCTTCCATTCGGCCGGATACATGAAATGGTAGACGACAAGCTGGCTGTGGCCGTCGAAGAGGTCGCTCAGCGTCTGCCGGCCCTTGGAGCCTTCGAACGCGTACGGCTTCTCGATCCGCACCCAAGGCATGCCGCGGCGTTTTTCGGAGAGCGCGTCGCGCTCCCGCGTGAAACGCTTCTCCTCCTCAAGCAACGCCTTGCGCGCAGTCAGCCATTCCTCGCGCGATACGATTTGATGCGCATCCATCGCGGACATCCTCCTCACCGGCAAACGGTAGTAGACTATTTAACTAATGGATTAAATAACAGATACGTTCTGTGCCCGTCAAGAAGCGCAGGGCTGCGGCTCAGCTCTGTGGCGTGGGTTGCGGGCCGATGGCCGCCTCGATCAAGCGCCTGCCGTCCTCGCTGTCCCATTCGGCCGGCCCGTTGATGTGGCCGAGGCGGCAGCCGTTGCGGTCGAGAAGCACCGTCACCGGAAGCCCGATCGCCAGCCCGCGGGATTTCAAGCTCTCGAAAATCTCGGTCGTGCGGTCGGTGTAGAGCGGCAGGTTCTTGACGCCGGTCTGCTCGAGGAACGCCGCCGGCCGCCCGGAATCCCCGACATCGATTGAGACCGGCACCACAGCAAAATCGGCGCCGCCGAGCGCCGCGGAGAGACGGTCGAGCGCCGGCATTTCCTTGCGGCAAGGCGTGCACCAGGTTGCCCAGAGGTTGACGAGCGCGACCTTGCCGTGGAAGTCGGCGAGGGTCATCGGCTGGCCCTTGGGCCCCGTGAAGGCGAGTTCCGACAGCTTTTCCGGCGCACGCGCGATCTGAAAGGCGGCAAGCTCGCCCTTGACCAGCGGGTCGAGCGACTGGGCGAGCCGCCCGGACGCGGCGCAGGCGGCCGAAGCCCCGCCGTTGCCTTGGCCCTTGAGCGTCACGTATATCCCCGCCGAGAGGACGGCCGCGACGATGATCGCGGCCGCGGCGAGCCGGGCTCGTCCGATCGAGCGTCTTTGCCTTTCGGCCATCGGTCACGCCTCCTGACGAGGGACCATGAAGAACAAGATGTGGGGCGGACGCTTCAGCGAGGCCCCGGACGCCATCATGGAAGAGATCAACGCCTCGATCGACTTCGACCGGGCGCTCGCTCCGCATGACATAGCGGGCTCGCGAGCCCACGCGCAAATGCTAGCCGATCAAGGCATCATTTCGGCCAAGGACGCGAAGCAAATCGTCGCGGGCCTGGACAAAATCGCGTCAGAGATCGCGGAGGGTCGCTTCACCTTTTCGCGCGCGCTCGAAGACATCCACATGAACGTGGAATCGCGGCTGACGGCCATGATCGGCGAGGCGGCGGGCCGCCTCCACACCGCGCGCTCAAGGAATGACCAGGTAGCAACCGACATTCGCCTCTGGGTGCGCGACGCGATCGACGCGATCGACGCCGGGCTGCACGGGCTTCAATCCGCGCTCGCGGCAAAAGCGGAGACGCATGCCGACACCGTCATGCCCGGCTTCACGCACCTCCAAAGTGCGCAGCCGGTCACCTTCGGCCATCACCTCCTCGCTTACGTCGAGATGTTCGCGCGCGACCGCGGGCGCTTTGCCGATTGCCGCAAGCGGCTGAACGAATCGCCGCTCGGCGCGGCGGCGCTCGCAGGGACGGCATTTCCGATCGATCGCAAGAAGACCGCGAAGGCGCTCGGCTTCGACCGGCCGGCGGCGAATTCGCTCGACGCGGTCTCGGATCGGGACTTTGCTCTCGAGGCGCTTGCCGCCGCCTCGATCTCCGCGATCCATCTCTCGCGCTTCGCCGAGGAGATCGTGCTCTGGTGCTCCGCGCAGTTCGGCTTCATCAGGTTCTCCGACCGCTTCACCACCGGCTCCTCGATCATGCCGCAGAAGCGCAATCCCGATGCGGCGGAGTTGGTCCGCGCGAAATCGGGTCGCATCGTCGGCGCGCTGACCGCGCTGTTCCTCGTCATGAAGGGCCTGCCGCTCGCCTATTCGAAGGACATGCAGGAGGACAAGGAGCAGGTCTTCGACGCGCTTTCGAGCCTGTCGCTGGCGCTCGCCGCGATGACCGGGATGGTGAGGGACATGGAGCCCGATGCCGTTGCGATGCGCAAGGCCGCCGGGCTTGGCTACGCCACCGCGACCGACCTTGCCGATTGGCTCGTGCGCGAAGCGGGCCTTCCCTTCCGCGAAGCGCACCACGCGACCGGTCGCATCGTTGCAGAGGCAGCGAAGCGCAAGGTCGCGCTCGCCGACATGCCGCTCGACGCGCTGAAAGCCATCCATCCGGGTATCACCGAGAAGGTCTACGGCGTGCTCTCCGTCGAGGCGTCGGTTGGAAGCCGCGCGAGCGAGGGCGGCACCGCGCCGAAGAACGTCAAGAAGGCCGCGCGCGCCTGGACGCAGCGCCTTGCCGCCGAAGATCGGAGCGGGGAGAAAATCGGCGTGCGCGGCCGGCAGCGTCCGCTATAGTCCCGCGCGAACGGAAGAAGAAATGCTGCTCCGCACGCTCGTCATCGCCGTTATCGCCGTCGTCGCGCTCACCGCCTGCGGGCGGCGTGGCGACCTTGAGCCGCCCGGCGCGACGACGACGGCCGCTCCGGCAGCGGCAACGCCGGCCCCGCCCGGCGGCGGGATCTCGCCCCTCGATCCGGGTTCTCCCGGTAAGGGCGAAACGTCGACGCCGCCGCCAACGCCAACGAAGCGCTTCATCCTCGACTTCCTCCTCTAGGGTTTCGCCTTGCACCATTTCGCGCATCAAGCAGGCGTGCTCCACGCCGAGAGCGTGCCGGTGCCGACGATCGCGAAGGATGTCGGCACGCCCTTCTATTGTTATTCGACGGCGACGCTGACGCGGCACTACCGCGTCTTCGACGAGGCCTTTTCCGGACTCGATCACGCGATCTTCTATTCGCTGAAGGCGAACTCCAACCAGGCGGTGATCGCGACGCTCGGCAAACTCGGCGCCGGCGCCGACGTGGTTTCGGAAGGCGAGCTGCGGCGCGCGCTCGCCGCCGGCATTCCGGCGGAGAGGATCGTCTTCTCCGGCGTCGGCAAGACGGCGCGCGAGCTCGCCTTCGGTCTCGACGCCGGCATTCATTGCTTCAACGTGGAATCCGAGGGGGAGCTAAAGCGCCTCTCCGAGCTTGCCGCTTCGCGCAACATGAGGGCGTGCGTCTCGATCCGCATCAATCCGGACGTCGACGCCAAGACGCACGAGAAGATCGCGACCGGGCGCAAGGAGACCAAGTTCGGCGTGCCTTTCGGACGCGCCCGCGCCGTCTATGCCGAGGCCGCTTCGCTGCCGGGGATTCAGGTCGCCGGCATCGACACTCATATCGGCAGCCAGCTCACCGATCTCGATCCCTTCGACAACGCCTTTCGGCTGATCTCGGAGCTCGTCGTCGAGCTTCGCGCCGACGGGCACAGAATTGAGCACGTCGATCTCGGCGGCGGCCTCGGCATTCCCTACCGCGACGACGAGGCGGCGCCGCCGCTTCCGATCGCCTATGCGGAGACGGTGAAGAAGCACATGAACAAGATCGGCTGCCGCGTGCTCTTCGAGCCGGGGCGGCTGATCGTCGGCAATGCCGGCATCCTCGTCACCGAGGTGCTTTACGTGAAGGAAGGCGGCGACCGCACCTTCGTCGTCGTCGACGCGGCGATGAACGATCTCGTCCGCCCGACGCTTTACGACGCCCACCACCGCATCGGCCCGGTCGTCGAGGCGGACGCAGAAACAATCGTCTGCGACGTGGTCGGGCCGGTTTGCGAGACCGGCGATTTCTTCGCCCGCGGACGGGCGCTGCCGCGGCCGAAAGAAGGCGACCTTCTCGCCATCTATTCGGCCGGCGCCTACGGCGCGGTGCAGTCCGGCACCTACAATTCACGCCTTCTCGTGCCGGAGGTGCTGGTCAACGACGATCGCTTCGCGGTGGTCCGCCCGCGCCAGACATATGAGGAATTGCTCGGCCTCGACCGCCTCCCCGACTGGCTCGCCTGACGGCACGCCTGCCACCTCTGTCCGCTCATCTTCTGCGTGTTGTAAATGATACTTTTACGTGCACTCTTTGCGAGTACGGGCGCGTGGGCTGCGGGCCTTTACGGCCGAGGAGACGGCAATGGTCCAATATTCAGGCATTCGCTATTGGAAAGACGACGCCGCGAAGAAGCGCACGATTGAACGGCTGATCGCACTGCGCGTAGGCCTTCGCGAGGACATCGGCGAAGCCAACAAGCAGACGTCTTTCCGGCTGGCGACTTGGAACATTCGCGACTTCGGTGGGCACCGGCTGAACCCGTCCCCGCGTCTCGACGAATCGCTGCTCTATATCGCCGAGGTCATCTCCGCCTTTGACCTCGTCGCCGTGCAGGAGGTCAATGAAGACCTGCGGGAATTCGAGCGACTGATGCGGCTCCTTGGCCCACATTGGAGTTACGTCGTCACCGATCAGAGCGGCAACATGGAGCGGCTAGCTTTCGTCTACGACACGCGAAAAATCCTGTTCCGCAATCTCGCCGGTGAAATCGTACTGCCGGAGAAAAAGAAGGGCGTGCCTGTCGCGCAGTTCAACCGTACGCCCTATCTCGTCGCGTTTCAGGCCGGCTGGTTCAAGTTCAACCTTTGCACCGTGCATATCTTCTACGGCAAGGCGGACGACACGGCGCAGCGCAAGCGCGAGATCGGCGATATTGCGCAATTCTTCGCCAAGCGGCAGGCGAAAGAGCAAGAAGCAGAGACGTACATCCTGCTCGGCGACTTCAACATCCTCAATCCCGACGATCAGCTAATGGGCGCGCTGCTCGGCGGCGGGTTCGAGGTCCCGGCAAAGATGCGCAAGCCGACGGCGCTGGCTTCGGAGAGTTTCTATGATCAGATCGCGCTCCGCACGAAGACGCGGCAGGTCGAAATCTCGGACTCCGGAGTCTTCCATTGGCAGAACTACGTCTTCCGCGAGAAGGACGATTTTCCGGCTTACAAACCCTTCATGCCAACCCAGACGAAGTCCGGCAAGCCTACCAAGGTCGACCTGCGGGCCTACAAGAAATGGCGCACGTGGCAGATGTCCGACCACCTGCCGCTTTGGGCGGAAATCAAGGTGGATTTTACCGAGGACTATCTGAACAGCCTGAAACCAGGGGAAACGCCGCTCGCCAAGTTCCCGGACAAAGGCACCGAGCCGCAGAGCCAGTAGGACTGAGGCTCTCGGCACGGAACTTGTAAAGGTTCACGCGCCTTTGTCTGGCCACGGTGCTCGTGCGTGCTACCGACACCGAATAGGTGTATGAAGAATCGATGCCGCTGAGAGCTCGGCCGAGCGCCGACCGCAAGCTTAGCCGCCTGGACCGGGCGATTCGCCGCGCAAGGCTTTCGCTCGTTGTTGAGCACCTTTGGCCGCGGCTCGTTCCGATCATATCCGTCGCCGGCGCCTTCGTCGTCCTCTCCTGGCTCGGCTATTGGCGGCTCGGCGGCGACTGGCTTCGCATCGGGACGCTCGGTCTTCTCGCCCTCGCCTTATTGGTGAGCCTCTTCCGTCTTGCCCGCGTCGCATTTCCGGGGCGGGCCGAGGCAATGCGCCGGGTCGAGCGCGTGTCCGACCTGCCGCATCGGCCGGCGCGCGGCTTAAGCGACAAGATCTCGCCGGTCGCCGACGACGCCGCCGCCAAAGCGCTCTGGGCGGCCGAGCAGGCGCGCCTCTACGCTACGCTCAAGAACCTCCGCGCCGGGACGCCGCATCCGGACATGGCCGCGCGCGATCCCTATGCGCTGCGCTTCGCGGTCCCCGTCCTTCTCGTTCTTGCCTTCGCGGTTTCGTGGGGCGAGTGGACAACGCGTCTTGGGGAAGCCTTCTTGCCGGTGGCGGCGGCGCGGATCCCCGTCGCCGCTCGCGTCGATGCTTGGATAGACCCGCCGGCTTACACGCATCAGGCGCCGATCTTCCTGTCGCGCCGCCCCGACGCCGTGACGACGCCGGTCAACGTGCCGGAAGGAAGCAAGCTCTCCGTCCGCGTGGTCTCGCGCGATCCGACGCAAGTGACGCTCGCGACCGCCGCCGCGACAGCCCAGCTGACGCCGACCGTCGAAAGCCGCCCGGGCGAGTCCGACGAAGTGATCCGCAGTTATGAGGCCGTGGTCGACCAGGACGCGACGATCGCGGTCGCCGACGGCGACAAGAAGACGGCCTATGCGATGCGGATCATCGAGGACCGCCCGCCGACGATCACGCGCGGGCCGCTTACCGTAAACCGCACGGGGTCCTTCCAGCTCTCCTTCAACGTCACCGACGATTACGGCGTTACCGACGGCTCGGTCACCTTCCGCGCTGCAAAGCGGCAGGCACCGGATGCGCACCCGCTGGTGGAGGCGCCCAAGCTCTCGCTCAGGATCGATCGCAGCCAAGCGCGCGACGGCACGGCGCGCGCCGACGGGCGGCTCGAAGCGCATCCTTATGCCGGGCTGGAGGTCGAGGCCGACGCCGTCGTAAGGGACGCCGCCGGACAGGAGGCGCGGCCGAGCGATGCCGGGACAATGACCCTCCCCGCACGGCCGTTCTACAATCCGCTGGCGCGCGCCCTCGTCGAGCAGCGCCAGATTCTCGCGCTCGACGCCAACAAGCGGCAGATCGTTGCAGCCGCCCTCGATGCGCTCACGATCGCACCGGAGAAGATCGCCGATTCCGGTGTCTATCTCGGGCTGCGCGTCGGCTACCGGCGCCTCGTCAACGCGCGCACGGACGACGATCTGCGCGGCGTGCTCGATTATCTCTGGTCGATGGCGCGATCGATCGAGGACGGCGACATGTCCGACGCCGAGGAGCGGCTGAACGCCGCCCGCCAGGCGCTTGAGCAGGCGCTTCAGGACGGAGCATCCGAAGAAGAGATCTCGCGGCTTATGCAGGAGCTGCGCCAGGCGATGCAGGAGTTCCTGCAGAGCTATATGGCCGAGATGGCGCAACGCGGCATGCAGAATGTTCCCCAGATGCCGTCGAACCAGGACATGCAGACGCTGTCCAACCAGGACATCCAGAATCTCCTCGACCGTATCGAGAACCTAGCCAAGCTCGGCGACCGCGACGCCGCGCGCGAGCTCCTGAGCCAGCTGCAGCAGATGCTCGACAATCTGCAATCGGCGCAGCAAGGACAGATGGCGCCCATGGATCAGGAGACTCTGCGCCAGATGGATGCGCTCGCGCAGATGATGCGCGAGCAGCAGAAGCTGATGGACGATACGTTCCAGTTGAACCAGGGGCGCCGGCCCGGCGACCGCCAAAGCGGGGGACAGCAGAGCCAGCAAGGGCCGCTCTCTCCCGAAGAGTTCGACCAGCTGATGCGCCAGCTGCAGGAAGGCCAATCGCAGCTCGCCGACCGCCTCAAGCAACTGCTTCGGGAAATGCAGGGGCAGCAGGGACAACAGGGCGACCAAGGTCAGGGCCAGGAGGGACAGCAGGGCCAGAACGGCGAAGGCAGCCAGCCGGGCGATGAACTCGGACGCTCGCTCGGACGCGCCGGCCGCGCCATGGGTGATGCCACGCGCTCGCTCGGCGAACAGATCCCAGGCGACGCTTACGGCTACCAGGGCGAGGCGCTCGACGCGCTTCGCCAGGGGCTGCAGGGCATGATGCAGCAGATGTACGCGCAGCAGCCAGGCCAGCAGGGCCAGCAGATGGGCGGTCGCAACACCGGCGACCGCGACCCGCTCGGCCGGCCGCAGCGCACCGAAGGACCGGACCTCGGCCAAACCGTGAAGGTCCCCGACGAGATCGACGTGGAGCGCGCGCGTCGCATCCTCGAAGCGATTCGCGAGCGCCTCGGCGAGCGCTTCCGCCCGCGCTACGAGCTCGACTATCTGGAGCGGCTGCTCAGCGAATAAGGCGGCTTAAGCCGCCTGCTCTTCTTCGCGCTTTTCTTCGACCGCCGCCGCCTCGCTCACCGCCTCGCGGATCTGCTGCAGCGTGAACGGCTTGGTCACCACATCGCGAATGACGTCGGCAAGGTCCTGGGCGCGCTCGCGCTGATCGGCGAAGCCGGTCATCAGCAGGATCGGCAGGCTCGGCCAGCGGCTGGACGCCTCGTGCGCAAGCGCGATGCCGTCCATGACGGGCATCTTCACGTCGGTGACGAGGAGGTCGTAATGACCGGCGCTCTCCGTCAGCCGCTCCATGGCCTCGACGCCGTGGCAGGCCGTCTCGACCTGGTGCCCGTCGAGCTCAAGCGCCCGGCTTACGAAGGCTCTGACCGAATTGTCGTCTTCCGTCAGCAGGATACGCATGACCTTCTCTTTCACCCGGCTCCTTTCGGCGTCGAATCGACAACACCGACATACGGCAATTCGCGCCAGGCATGGGCGGCATCCATGCCGTAACCCACGACAAAGTAGTTCGGACAGGTAAACCCAACGTAATCGGCGCTGATTTCCGCGCGCCGGCCCTCCGGCTTGTCGACCATGACTGCGATCGCGGTGCGCCTTGCGCCGCGCCCGTTCATCAGGTCGCGGGCGAATTTCAGCGTCAGCCCCGAATTGAGCACGTCGTCCACGATCAAAACGTCGCGTCCCGCAACCGGCACCTCAATGTCGCGTACCACGCGAACCTCGCCGGAGGTTTGCCGCCCCGAGCCGTAGCTCGACAACGAGATGAACTCGATTTCGAGCCGCACGTGCTGCAAGGCGAGCGCGCGCACGAGGTCGGCGCCGAACACGAAACCACCTTTCAGCACGATCACGACCAAGAGCCCCTTCGGCTCGCTCGCCGCGATTTCACGCGCTAATTCCGTGACACGGGCCGCAATCTCTCCGGCGGAGAAGAGCTGCTTGATGCCGCCTTCGCCGGATCCGGTCATTCCTGCGCCAGCTTCGCCGTGCCGATCACGGCGAGCGTCTCGCCGCGCCGCTTCAAGCGAAGCGCGACCGTTTCCGCGTTGTCCGGCACGCTGGCAAGCTCGATCGTCACCGCCACCGACTGGCCGGCGCCGATGCTCTTCGCCGGCGGATCGAACGTGCCGAGTGGAGCGCCCACCTTGCCGAGCGCCGCGACGAGCGGCGGCATCGGGAGCTGGCTCGCGCCAAGGTTCCTGAGCGTCGCGCGGACGGTGACGCGCGAACCCCCGAATGTCTGGTCGCGCGTCGCCACGACGTTCTCGATCGCGATCTTGTCGAGATTGACCGGCAGGCCAATTGCCGCATAGAGGCCGGCGAGATCGGGAAGCGCGGCCACTGCGGCCTGGCGTGCTCCAAAGACGGCGGCAAGGAAGATTACCGAGGCGACTGCCGCCATGGTCATCGGCAGCCGCCGCGGGCGCGGCGGCTCCGGCCAATAGTCGCCGTCGATCTTCGCCTTCCAGGCCCTGTCGGCGGTGTCCGAATAGGTGACGAGCGGCCGTCGCTCGGCGAAAAGAACGTCGCCGCCTGCAGGCCGCAGCTTCCGCTCGGCTCTTGGGAGGCCCCCGGCGCCTATCCCGCCGGCGGGCCATGTCTCGCCACATTCCCGGCAAACCATGGCCGGCCGATCGGCAAGCATCCTGGCTTCGACCGATTTGCAGGCGCCGCAGGCCGGGCACTGGACGACGACGTGGTCGGAGATGTCGCGATCTGAGGCGGTCAATGGTCGCTCGAGGACGAATTTCGGGCCCGATTCATCGATTGCTAACGTTAACGTCGTCTTAATGGCGCGCGCATGGCCAGGAGCGGACGTGGAGTGGGGCGGGGTCGGTGATTCGCTTTGAGAACGTCGGCCTAAGATACGGGCTCGGGGCGGAGGTGCTCAAGGACGTGAGCTTCCTGATCGCGCCGGGCTCCTTCCAGTTCGTGACCGGCCCGTCGGGCGCCGGAAAGACCTCGCTTCTCAGGCTTCTCTTCCTGTCGCTTCGACCGACGCGCGGCAGCGTGCGCATTTTCAACAAGGACGCTGCGACACTGCCGCGCACCGCGATCCCGGCGCTGCGACGCCGGATCGGTATCGTGTTCCAGGATTTTCGCCTGCTTGAGCACCTCACCACCTTCGAGAACGTGGCTCTCCCGCTCCGGGTCGCGGGGGCCGATGATTCGGTCTACCGCCACGACGTCATCGAGCTGCTCGAATGGGTCGGGCTCGGTGAGCGGATGTGGGTCTATCCGCAGGTACTCTCCGGCGGCGAGAAGCAGCGTGCCGCGATCGCCCGCGCGCTGATCACGCGGCCGGAGATCCTGCTCGCCGACGAGCCGACGGGAAACGTCGATCCGCCGCTCGCGCGCCGGCTGCTCCGCCTCTTCATCGAATTGAACCGGCTCGGCACGTCGGTCGTCATCGCCACCCACGACCTGGCGCTGATGGACCAGTACGACGCGCGCCGCCTGGTGCTCAACGCCGGGCGCGTCGAGATCTATGACTGAGACCGCCCAGACCTCGGAGGAACCGGCACCCGGCCCGCCACGCTCGAAGCGCGCGCGGAACGCTCGCCGCAAGGCGACCTCGGCCAAGGTTCCCGCGACCGCTCTCACGGGACAAACCTCGGGCGGAACCGGCCGTTCGGCGCCGCCGCGCGGGCAAAGCCCGATCGTGCCGCCGCGCAGCGTCGCGCGCCGGGCGCTGATAGCTCTCGTCGCCATCATGAGCTTTCTCTCCTGCCTTTCGGTCGCCGCCGTCGCCGTGGTGGCCGACCGCGCCGAGGGCTGGCAGCGGCAAATCGCCGACGAGGTGACGATCCAGATCAAGCCCGCAGACGGCGTCGACCTCGACAAGACGGCGGCCCGCGCCGCGGAGATCGCCATGCAGGTTCCGGGAATCCTCTCCGCGACG
This sequence comes from uncultured Alphaproteobacteria bacterium, assembly GCA_963720705.1. Classification (GTDB taxonomy): domain Bacteria; phylum Pseudomonadota; class Alphaproteobacteria; order Rhizobiales; family Afifellaceae; genus DASWJZ01. The sequence goes on along the minus strand of CAVRGJ010000005.1, from coordinate 623,110 downwards.
GTCCTCGACGAGAAGCAATCGACAGCCCTGCTCCAGCCCTGGCTCGGCTCCGACATCGACATCGCCGACCTGCCGATCCCGCGCCTGATCGCCGTGCGCGTCGCCGACAATGCCGATCTGGCGATGCTCTCACGGCGCCTGAAGGAGGAAATCCCGACGGTCGCGGTCGACGACCACGGGCGCTGGCTGCAGCGGCTCTCGTCCATGGCGCGGGTGATGACCCTCGTCGGCATGGTAGTGCTTGGCCTGGTTTTCGCCGCGACGGCACTTTGCGTCGTCTTCGCCACGCGTGGCGCGATGGCCGGGAACCGCATCGTGATCGAGGTGCTGCACTTCGTCGGAGCCGAGGACAGCTACATCGCCCGCGAGTTCCAGCGGCACTTCCTGCTTCTTGGGCTGCGCGGTGCAAGCATCGGCGGCGCCATCGCCGCCGGGCTCTTCCTCGCCGTCAGCTTTCTCGGGCGCCTGGAAGGCCCGACGCCAGAGGAGGCGCAGCTCCGCAGCCTCTTCGGCGGCGTCTCGGTCGGCGTGAACGGCTACGTCGGCGCTGTCATCACGGTGCTCGCTCTTGCCGTCATCATCGCGGCAACCGCCCGCATGACGGTCCGCCGCACGCTGCGGGAGCTCGACTGAGGCGGAAAAATCGGGAACGCCAAAGTGCTCGTCCGCTCACTCCTCTTCAACGTCGCCGCTTATGTGAATTTCTTCGTCCAGGCGATCCTCTTCTCGCCGGTGCTGCTCCTGCCGGAGCGCTGCTTCTGGCCGATCGGGCGTTTCTGGGTGCGCTCCACGCTTTTCCTGCACCGCCGCATCTGCGGCATCAATGAAGAGGTCCGCGGCTTGGCGAACATTCCCGTCGGCGGATTCATCGTCGCGGCCAAGCACCAGTCGTCCTGGGAGACGCTCGGTTTCGTGGAGCTGCTTCCACGCCCGAGCTTCATCTTGAAGCGGCAGCTGCTCTTCGTGCCGCTCTTCGGCTGGTATCTGAAGAAGGCGGGCATGATCCCGATCGACCGTGGCGGCGGGCCGGCGGTGATTGCCGACATGACCGCGCATGCACGCCGCGCGATTCGCGAAGGCCGCCAGATCATCATCTTCCCGGAGGGGACGCGCCGCGCTCCGTTCGCACCGCCCGAATACCGCCATGGAGTCGCCCGGCTTTACGCCGAGCTCGGTGTCCCCGTGCTGCCGATCGCGTTGAACTCCGGCTTGTTCTGGCCGCGCCATGCTCTGAGACACCGGCGGGGCAGGATCCTCGTCGAGTGCCTCGCGCCTATCCAGCCCGGATTCCCGCCGGAGGACTTCCTCATGCGGCTGAAAGATGTTTTGGAGGCCGCGACCAATGCGCTGATCGCGGAGACGTTTACAGCGAATCCCGAGCTGCAGCGGCTTGTGCGTACCGCTTCGGCAGAACGAAACGCCTCCCAATACTCGGTAGGCTACATCATTTCTTCACACTACATATCGTAGAATTTTGGGGAGAAAAGAGAACACTTGACGGCATGATTGGTGCGGCATAAAAGAAATGTTCTTGCTCTGTTCCAAGGTCTGCAATGAGCCCGCTGCCACAGATATCCCGAGTTGCGATCGCCGCCGGCCTGCCGGCCCGCTACCTTTATTGGATCGGCCACTCCGGCAAACGCCACCTCTTCACATGCACGGGCGGGGCGGCGGTCACCGATTTTGAGTTCGGCGTCGCGATCGCGGTCGCGGGCGGCGAGATCGTCTGGATAGGCGATGTCGACAAGCTGGCGCGGATGCCGCAGAACGCGCGGCCGCGCCGCGCCGAGGTCTACGTGCATTTTCTCGCTGCGACGTCGGCTGAGCGGCGCGCCGTCATCGACGATCTTCGCCCCGAAAGGCAGCAATTGCGGCTTGCCGCCTAGGTCGACTTTTCGGAGGCGCTCACCGAGAGCCGCGCCGCGAGACGCGAAAGCAACGCGTCGGGCGTGCCGATCTCGGCGAGATGCGCCGCGGTGCTGATCACGTAATCGCGGTTCGCGCCGGATTGGCCCTTGGCCTCCGCAACCAGGCGGAACTGCGTCTCCTCGTCGAGCTTCCCAGCATATTGCCGATGGCTGCGGTCGACCAGGTAGGCCAGAGCGCTCGCCGCCGTTCCGTCGGGGAAACGGATCGACCGCATCCGCTCCAGATAAACCGCGGTTACCTGCTCGCGCTCGCGTAGATAGGCGACAACGCCGTCGCGCTCCGCGGCCGCGACGCGGAAGGCAATGCCGCGGCAATTGCCGCCCTGATCGAGCCCGAGCACGAGGCCCGGCCGCTCCACCGTGCCGCGATGCACCCAGGAATAGACGCAGAGCGCGCGATGCGCGCCGATAAGTCGCGCCATGCGGCTCTCCACATAGGGAAAACCTGGCCGCCACATGAGCGATCCGTAGCCGAATACCCACAAATCGGTCATGGATCGGTCCTTGAGTGCGCCGGAGACCGGCCGGGTCGCCTAGCAAAGCGGGTCCGGAGCCGCAACTGTCGAAGAGGAGAAGGATGCGCCGTCTTGTCGCCGCCCTCATCATCGTCGTCGTTCTTGCCGCGGCGTGGGTCGGCGGATGGTTCTGGCTCGCCCAATGGATCAACCGCAACGCCGACCCGGCACTGCAACGGATCGCGGAGCGCGGTATCGAGGTCGATTGCCCAAGCCGCGCGGTCATCGGGTTTCCCTTCGCGCTTCGCGTAGCCTGCGGCGAGACTGCGGTCGCGGAGCGCTCCACCGGCACGCACGCCGACCTCGCCGGCGCGACAGGCGGCGCCTCGGTCTTTCACCCGATGACGGCAAAGATTGCGCTGAAATCGCCGGTGCGTGTGGAGTCGCCGCTGCTTAACGGCCCGGTGGAGTTTCGCTGGACCGACGCCGCGGTCGATGTCGGGCTCGGGATGAACGGCCCGAAGAACGTCGCGTTCGATGCCGCCGATCTGCTCGGCGCGTTCACCCTTCCCGGTCTTCCGGAACAGACCGTCGCTGCTACCAGCGCCGAGGCGCGGCTCGCGCCTTCGCCGGACGGCGGAAGCGCCGTCGCGCTTGCCTTCACCGACCTTGCCTTCACGTCCGGCGGCACGCGCTTCCCGCCGCTGACCGGCAGCGCGACTGCCGAGCTTTCCGTGCCGCCGCGCGCGCTCGCTGCCGGGCGGGCCGGCGTTGAGCTGCCGGTCGAGGCACGCGGCATTCAAGTGATGCTCGAAAGCGGCGGCGCGCGCTTCATGCTCGAGGGCGATCTTTCGCTCAGTCCCGGGGGTGTGGTCGACGGCACGATCGTCATCCGCATTGCCGGCGTCGAGGCATTCCACGATTTCATCGCCGCGCTGCCGGAGGAACTACAAAGAGCCAGCAACGGCGTGATCGCCGGACTGCTCCTGTCGGGTGAGCCGACGACGATCGACGGCCAGCAGGGTACCGAGGTGCGGATAGCGATTGCGGGAAGTCGCGCGCGGATCGGGCTTTTGGAATTTCCGCTGCCGCGGTTGCCGCTCTAGCTATCCTCGCCGTGCGGACGGCCGAAGTCGGGCGCCGCGGTCTCCTGACCCGCCTCGATGATGCCGCGCCGGATGGCGCGCGTCCGCGTGAAGAGCTCGAAGAGCGCTTCGCCATCGCCGAAGCGGATTTGCCGCTGCAGCGCGCTCAGATCCTCGGTGAAGCGGCCGAGCATCTCCAGGATGGCCTCGCGATTGTGCAGGCAGACGTCGCGCCACATGGTCGGGTCTGAGGCGGCCAGCCGCGTGAAGTCGCGAAAGCCTGAGGCGGAGTACTTGATCACCTCGCCCTCGCTCACCGCCTCCAGGTGCTCGGCAGTGCCGACGATGTTGTAGGCGATCAGGTGCGGCACGTGCGACACGATGGCCAGCACCATGTCATGGTGGTCGGGCTCCATCCGGTCGACCATCGAGCCGCATGCCTGCCAGAAGCGGGTAAGCCTCTGCAGGGCCTCTTCGTCCGCTCCCGGCAACGGCGTGAGGATGCACCACCGGCCGCCGAAGAGCTCGGCAAAGCCGGCATCCGGCCCGGAATGCTCCGTCCCGGCGATCGGGTGTCCCGGAATGAAATGTACATGTGCCGGCATGTGCGGCTGCATCTGCGCAATGACGGACGTCTTGGTGGAGCCTACATCCGTCACGATGGCGCCAGGAGCGAGCGACCCGGCGATCTCCTTCGCCACCGCGCCGGACGCACCGACGGGCACGGACACGATGACGAGGTCGGCGTCCCGGACGGCTTCCGCCGCGGAGAGGAAGTAGAGGTCGCCAAGCGCTAGCTCCTCGGCGCGCTTCAGCGTCGCCTCGCTACGCGTCGCTATCGCGATCGTATCAGCGAGATTCTTGCCGCGGATGACTCGGGCAAGCGACGAGCCGATGAGGCCGATCCCGATGAGGGCGACCTTCTTGAAGTGCGGTTCGCTCATGACTTCTCGGCGAGGAAATCCGAAAGCGCCGCGATCAAGGCGCGGTTCGCCTCCTCGGTCCCGACCGTCATCCGAAGCGCATTCGGGAAGCCGTAGCCGGCAACGCGACGCAGCACGAGCCCGCGCTCGCGGAGGAACTGGTCGGCGTCGACCGCGCCCTGCCCTTTCGCCCCCATTTCACCAATTTCGGGGAAATGGATCAGGAGAAAGTTGCCGATGCTCGGCGTGACACGGAGTTTGAGCGCGGTCAGCTCGCGCGTCAGCCAGTCGAGCCAAACGGCATTGTGCGCGACCGACAGCTCCAGGTGCGCACGGTCCGAAAGCGCTGCCGCGCCCGCCGCGAGCCCCGGCCCGTTGACGTTGAAGGGCCCGCGCGTGCGGTTCAGCGCGTCGATAACCGAAGCCGGGCCGTAGGCCCAGCCGATCCGAAGATTGGCGAGCCCGAAAATTTTCGAGAAAGTGCGCGCCATGACGACGTTCTCGGCTTCCGCCGCAAGCTCTACACCGCTCGCATAGTCGTTACGGCGAACATATTCCGCGTAAGCCGCATCGAGCACGAGGAGCACGTTTGCGGGAAGGCCAGCGTGCAGCCGCTTCACCTCGTCGTACGGAATGTAAGTGCCAGTCGGATTGTTGGGATTGGCGACATAGACGACGCGCGTTCGCGGCGTGACGCGCGCGAGGATCGCGTCGACGTCGACGGTCTCCGCTTTCTCCGGCGCGACGACCGGCGTGCCGCCGGCGGCAAGGATGGCGATCCTGTAGACCAGGAACCCGTGCGCGGAGTAGATCGCCTCGTCGCCCGGCGAGAGATAGTTTTGCGCGATCAGCGTCAACAATTCGTCGGAGCCGTTGCCGCAGACGATCCGCTCGGGATTCAGCCCGAACGTCCTCGCGATCGCCTCGCGCAGCACGCGCGCCGAGCCTTCCGGGTAGATATGCAGCTTGTCGGCGTTGGCGCGATAGGCCTCGACCGCGAGCGGGCTCGGCCCAAGCGGCGTCTCGTTTGACGAGAGCTTGAAGACGCGGGGCGCGCTCGATCTGTCGTCGCCCGGGACGTAGGCGGAAATCTGGTGCACGCCGGCGCGCGGGCGCGGACCGGCGGCGAGCGCCGCGCCTGACTTGGCGGTGCTCACGCGACGCGCTCCGCAACCCAGTGGATCGGCCCGAAGTAACCCCCGACCTCGCGCGCCGACTTGAGCGAAAATCCCGCCGCCTTGGCGAGCTCGTCGATGCCGGCGGCGACGGGAAGCGCGACAAGCGCTTCTTCCGTGCTGCGCGCGGCGACGCCGCCGCCGAGCGATGCAGCCACCTGCTTCAGCCGCGGCGTCGCCTTGACGGCGACGAGCCGGTTGTCCGGAACGAAGCTTTGTTTGAGGGGCGGGCCCACGACAAAGGCGGGAAGATCGGCGGGACGGTCGGGGCTCTCGATGAAGGGAAGTTTTGCAATGACCTTTGGCGCTCTGGCGCCGACAAGCCCGCCCCACCATCGGCCCTTCGACGCGGCCGCAACGACGGCGATGGCGCGGCGCGAGCGCGCGACCTCCTCGATCGCAGCCTCATTGGTCTTCGCCTGTTCGACGGGCACGGAGAAGCCGAAATAGAAGCGCACCAGGTCGCGCATGGCGAGCGCGTCCTTTGCCGGACCGGCGACGACGCGGAACGGCGCCTGCATCGCGGTGAAAGTCGTGATGATCTCGCGCCAGATGTGCTCCACCGTCGCGAGCGGCAGCGCGCCGGAATGGCGCATGGCGATGCGGCGCATCATGTCGGCCTCCCGGTCGGGCCGGAAGGCTGCGCCGGGCCTGCTTGTGCCCTTGATGCGGATCAGCTCCGCGATCACGCTCGAGCGATCGATCAGAAGCCGGTGCATGGCCTCATCGATCTGATCGATGCGAGTGCGGATCGCGGTCAGCGGATCGGGCGCCGCCTTGTCCATTCGCTCCCTCTTGGAAATTCGCGTGTTTCGCGCCCGCGTCATTAGCGGCCGCCCCCGCGGAACGCAAAGAAAACATTGGGACTTCGCCGATACGAAGGGTTTGCGGAAGGTCCTCCGATCGACGCCGGCATTGACGCCAAAAGCCGGGAAGGATAATCCGTCTCATTCCGTGGTGAATTTGAGCCGGCCGGCTTGCAGCCACGTTAAATAAGCTTGCTAAAAGGCCGGAGGTGGAAACCCCGGTCTTGCTTTCGAGAAAAGCGCGGCCGGGCTTTTTTGTTTGGAGTTCCACCATGGCGCAAAAGGCGCCCACGTAAGTCCGATGTCGCGGATCGACACGCATCTCGCCGAGATGGAGGCGGTCGCGCGCGCGCAGGCTCAGAGCCCCGCGAGCCCGATCGCGCATTTTGGCGCCGACGAGCCGCTGCCGCTCGATGCCGGCGTGGCGCTTTCGCCCTTTCAGGTCGCCTATCAGACCTATGGCGAGCTTAACGCCGACAAATCGAACGCGGTGCTGGTCTGTCACGCGCTGACCGGCGATCAGCACGTGGCGAACGTCCACCCTGTCACCGGCAAACCGGGCTGGTGGTCGCTGATGGTCGGACCGGGAAGGCCGATCGACACCGACCGCTACTTCGTGATCTGCGCCAACGTGCTCGGTGGCTGCATGGGCACGACCGGCCCCGCCTCGCTCGATCCGAAGAGCGGGCAGGCCTACGGCCTCGACCTCCCCGTCATCACTATTCGCGACATGGTGCGCGCGCAGGCGATGCTGATCGACCGTCTCGGCATCGAACAGCTTCTTTGCGTGCTCGGCGGCTCGATGGGCGGCATGCAGGTGCTGCAATGGGCGGCAAGCTTTTCGGAGCGCGTCTTCGCTGCCGTGCCGATCGCCTGCGCCGCGCGCCACTCCTCGCAGAACATCGCCTTTCACGAGGTCGGCCGGCAGGCGGTGATGGCCGATCCCGACTGGTGCGGCGGCAATTACGTCGAGGCGGGCCGCAGCCCGCGCAAGGGCCTCGCCGTCGCGCGCATGGCCGCGCACATCACCTACATGTCGGACGAAGCTCTGCACCGGAAGTTCGGCCGCCAATTGCAGGACCGCACCAAGCTCGCCTTCGGCTTCGACGCGGATTTCCAGGTGGAGTCCTACCTGCGCCATCAGGGCATGACGTTCGTCGACCGCTTCGACGCCAACTCCTACCTCTACATGACGCGGGCGATGGATTACTTCGACCTTGCGGAAGACTACGGCGGCGTGCTTGCCAACGCCTTCAGGGGCACGAAGACGCGCTTCTGCGTCGTCTCCTTCACCTCCGACTGGCTGTTTCCGACGCCGGAGAACCGCACCATCGTGCATGCGCTGAACGCCGCGGCGGCGAACGTCTCGTTCGTGGAAATCGAGACCGACGGCGGCCACGACGCGTTTCTGCTCGACGAGCCGGAGGTCTTCCGCACCGTCTCCGGTTTCCTTTCCGCCGCCGCGCGCCGCCGGGGCATCGCATGACGACGGCGATGCAGGCGCGCACGTTGCCGGCGCATCCGGATCGCGTCGATCTCAAGATCATCGCCGGCTTCGTGGCAGAGGGCGCGCGCGTGCTCGACGTCGGCTGCGGCGACGGCGCGCTTCTGACGCGGCTGGAGAAGGAGAAGCAGGCCGACGGCCGCGGCATCGAGCTTTCGCAAAAGGGCGTGAACGAGGCGGTCGCGCGCGGCCTTTCGGTGGTGCAAGGCGACGCCGACCACGATTTGGCGACCTATCCCGACGCCGCCTTCGACTTCGTCATTTTGAGCCAGACGCTGCAGGCGACCCACAATCCCCGCATCGTGCTCGAGCAGCTCTTGAGGATCGGGCGGAAGGTCGTCGTCTCCTTCCCGAATTTCGGCAATTGGCGCGTCCGCGGCCAGTTCCTTCTCAAAGGGCGGATGCCGATTACCGAGGACCTGCCCTACTCCTGGTACGACACGCCGAACATCCACTTCTGCACGGTGCGCGACTTCGTGAAGCTCGTGGAGGAGGTCGACGCCAAGATCGAGAAGGCGGTGGCGCTCTACGGCAAGGATCGGGTGCTGAATTGGGCGGTTCGCCTGCCCTTGTGGAATTTTCTCGCCGACCAGGCGATCTTCCTGCTCTCGCGGCGTTAAGGTGGCAGAACGACGGGGACGCGGCGCATAACGTCCGCCTCCCGAAGCTCTTCGTATGCTTCGCGTCCGGCGAACGTCGACCTCCCCTCAACGGGGAGGTTAGATGGCGGCCCGCCAGAGCTGGTCATACCGACTGCGCCCGCCGGCGGACCGAGCGCCGGGCGGAGCGCCGGCGCAAGCCGCGGCCTTGCCCGAACCGTCACGCCCTGCACCGTGCGCTTTACGGCGGCGACGACGATGACGCCGGCGAAGGCCGGCCACACGATGCGGCCGATCTTGTCGAGCGCGCGCGCCGCGCCCAAGAGCGGGCGCCACGACGCAGGCGCCATATGGAGCCCGCTCGTCCAGGTCTCCGCCTCAAAGCCCGCCTGCGCGAAGAGACTTCTGAGCTGCCCGCGCGAATAGGGCTGGCCGAAGCCGAAGGGCGAGAGATCGGTCGCCGCCCACGGCCCCTGCCGGTTCGGCACCACGACGATGAGCCGCCCGCCGCTCGTCAGCACCCGGCGGAGCTCTGCCATCAGCGCCTTCGGGCGCTCCGACATTTCGAGCGCGTGCACGAGAATGACGAGGTCGATCGAGGAATTGGGGAGCGGCAGCGTATCCTCGTCGACAAGCGCCGTCGCCGAGGCACCGCCGGGAGGCCAGTCGATCACCCCCTGCCCCGCAGGCATGAACGCGATGACCCGTTCCGCGCCTTGGATGCTGAGATAAGGCGTCGCGAAGCCGAAGCCGAGGATGCGCGTTCCGGCATCGGCCCGAACCAGCGACCCGATCACCGGCGCGAGTTGCCGCGCCACCATCAGACCGACGGGGGAGGCATAGAAATCGCGAAGATCGACGACGTCGAGGTGCATGGCGCCTATTATTCACGCGCTCGCCGGCCGGGTCGAGGACCGGTTCTGACGGGGTTCAACATCGCCGGGAAGCGGCTAATATCCCGTGCACAGCGATTCCGGAGCTTTCTGATGCCAGTGCTCGACGTGGCCCAATTCATTTCGCGGTCCGACAATTTTTCCGTGCTCCTGCACGACCCAAAGAGCGGCAAGACGGCGGCGATCGACGCTCCCGACGCCGACCCGATCATCGCCGCATGCAAGGAGCGCGGCTGGACGCTGACCGACATCTTCGTCACCCACAAGCACTTCGATCATATCGAGGGCATCCCGGCCCTGCAGGCTGCTTACGAGTGCGAGGTGGTAGGTCCGGAAGCGAGCGCGGCGGAGACCGGCATGTACGACCGCACCGTCAAGGACGGCGACAGCTTCGAGTGGGCGGGCGTCAGGTTCGAGGTCATGGAGACACCGGGCCACACGCTCGACCACGTCTCCTACTACGCACCGTCGGAGAAGCTCGTCTTCGTCGGCGACACCATCTTCTCGCTCGGCTGCGGGCGCGTCATCGAGGGCGACTACCCGATGATGTGGGATTCGCTGAAGACGCTCCGCGCGCTTCCCGACGACACCAGCCTCTATTGCGGCCACGAATACACGCTCGCCAACGGCAAGTTCGCTCTGACCGTCGACCCTTCGAACGCCGCGCTGAAGCAGCGCGTCGCGGAGGTGGAGAAGCTGCGCGCGGCGGAGAAGCCGACACTGCCGACGACGATCGCGGCTGAGAAAGCGACGAACCCGTTCCTCCGCGCCGACGATCCCGCCGTGATGAAGGCCGTCGGCATGGCGAACGCCAAGCCGGGGGAGGTCTTCGCCGAAATTCGCAAGCGCAAGGACAAGTTCTGAGCCGGCGATCGCCTTCGGCAGCAGACGTCGTCCGCCTGCTCGATCTCGCGCCGCATCCGGAGGGCGGCCACTTCCGCGAGACGTTTCGCGATGCGCCCGGTCCCGATGGCCGCGCGCGCTCCACCGCCATCTACTTTCTTCTAGGCCCAGGCGAGCGCGCGCACTGGCACCGGGTCGATGCTGTCGAAGTATGGCACTTCTATGCCGGCGATCCCTTAGAGCTTTCGATCGCGCCGGAAGGCGGCACCGTCGCAACGATAGTGCTCGGACCTGGCCTCGCCGCCGGCGAGCGACCCCAGGCGATCGTGCCCGCGCACGCCTGGCAGTCGGCGCAAAGTCTTGGAGAATGGACGCTTGTCGGCTGCACGGTCTCGCCGGGCTTCAGTTTCGACGGCTTCGAGATGGCGCCGCCCGGCCGGACTCCGCCGGCTTAGCTACGCGTCTTTGCGAACCAGCGCTTCGCCGCGGAAATCGGCGATCGAGCGGTTCAGCTCCGCGCCGTAGAGAAAGATCAGCGCCTGGATGTAGAGGAAGAACATCAGGATCACGAAGCCGGCGAGCCCCGCATAGGTCGCGCCATAATTCGCGATCTTGCCGATGTAGAGTCCGAAGACCTTGCCGGCGAGCCACCAGCCGACGAGCGTGAGGAAGACGCCTCCGACCACGTGCTTGATCTGCCGCCGTCGCGCCGGAAGGAAGAGGTGGAACGCGAAGAGCATCGCCAGCGCAACGATGACGAGAAGCGCCTCGCGCGCGGTTTCGATCACGCCGACGTTGAATTCGCCCGGCAAGTAGCGGTCGACGATTTCAAGCCCGATCGGCACCGCCACGCCAAGCGCGGCGACGACGAGCAGGAACGCCATCCCGAGGACGACGAAAAGAAGGCTGCCGGCATAGCGGCGGACCGGATGGCGGTCTTCGGCGCAGCCATAGGCTCGGTTCAGCCCGTCGCGGATCGCTTCGACGGCACCGGTGATGGAGACAAGCGTCACCAGGAGGCCAAACGTAAGCGGGCTCGCACGATTGGCCACCGCGAAGATGCGATCGAGCTCCGGCCTCAGCGTGTCGATGACGTTCTCCGGCAGGATCGTCATCGCCTCACGGGTGATGTAGGCGGAAAGGTCTGACCCGCCGAAGACGGCGCCGAGCGCGACCAGGAAGATCGCGAAGGGGAACATGGCGAAGATCAGCGAATAGGAAATCGCGCTCGCCACCATGACGCCGTCGTGCCGGAAGACGCCGTTGGTCGCGTCGTGAAGCACGGTCCAAGCGGGCCTGAGGCGACGGAAGGGGTGGGTGCGCTCGGGCGGGCGCGCGGGCCCCGTGTCGGGGTCTCTCAGCTCGATATCGGCCATGATCCTCGAATCAACCCTGCGACGCGGCTAAGTATCCTGACCGGCAGGGAATGCGCAAAGACGGCGCGGCCGATCCGGCGCTCAGCCGTTCGCCATGTATTGGCCGCCGTTGATGCTGACCACCGCCCCGGTCATGAAGGCCGCTTCGTCCGAGGCGAGATAGGCGACGAGCGCGCCGATCTCCTCGGCCTTGCCGAGCCTTCCGACCGGGATCTGCGCGATGATCCCTTCCAGCACCTTCTCCGACACGGCGTGAACCATGTCGGTGTCGACATAGCCGGGGCAGACGGCGTTGACGGTGACACCCTTGCGCGCGTTCTCAAGCGCCAGCGCCTTGGTGAAGCCGATGATGCCGGCCTTGGCGGTCGAGTAGTTGACCTGACCGAGCTGCCCCTTCTGACCGTTGATCGAAGAGATGTTGACGACGCGGCCGAAGCCGCGCTCGCGCATGCCCTCGATCACCGGCCGCGTCATGTTGAACATGGAATCGAGATTGGTCCTGAGCACCGCCGACCACGCGGCGTGATCCATCTTGTGGAACCAGCCGTCGCGCGTGATGCCGGCATTGTTGACCAGGATGTCGATCGGCCCGACGTCGGCCTCGACTTTCCTCACGCCGTCCGCGCAGGCGACTTCGTCGCCGACGTCCCATTGAAAGACATGGATGCCGGTCTCGGCCCGGAAGGCTTCCGCCTTCGCCGTATTGCCGGCGAAGGTCGCCGCCACGTTATGGCCGGCTGCCTTCAGCGCCCTTGCGACGGCCGCGCCGATTCCGCGCGTGCCGCCCGTCACCAGCGCGACCCTGGTCATACTCTCTCCTCCCTCATCCGGCCGGCTGTCGCGGCCTTTCATTCATGAAGCGCGGATCGCGCGCCCCGCGCTTCCTTGCGGCAGGTCAATCGCGCTCCACGCACATGGCGATTCCCATGCCGCCGCCGATGCAGAGCGTCGCAAGCCCCTTTTTCGCGTCGCGGCGCCGCATCTCGAAAAGCAACGTGTTGAGGACGCGGGCCCCCGACGCGCCGACCGGATGGCCGATTGCGATGGCGCCACCGTTGACGTTGACGATGTCGGTGTTCCAGCCGAGGTCCTTGTTGACGGCGCAGGCTTGCGCGGCAAAGGCCTCGTTCGCCTCGATGAGATCGAGGTCCTCCTTCTTCCAACCCGCCTTCTCGAGCGCCCGGCGCGACGCCGGAATCGGGCCGGTGCCCATGATCGCCGGATCGACGCCCGCCGTCGCCCAGGAGACGATGCGGGCGAGCGGCTTGATGCCGCGCTTCTTGGCGTTTTCCGCCGACATCACCACGACGGCGGCGGCACCGTCATTGATGCCCGAGGCGTTCGCCGCGGTCACCGAGCCGTCCTTGTCGAATGCGGGGCGGAGCTTCGCCACACTGTCGAGCGTCACGCCCGCGCGGATATATTCGTCTTGGTCGACGACGACGTCGCCCTTCCGCGTCTTCACCGTGACCGGCACGATCTCGTCCTTGAAGCGGCCGGCCTTCTGCGCCGCCTCCGCCTTGTTCTGCGAGGCGACGGCGAATTCGTCCTGCTGCGAACGCGTGATCTGGTACTGCTTGGCGACGTTCTCCGCCGTGATCCCCATGTGATAGCCGTTAAAGGCGTCGAGCAGCGCATCCTTCAGCATGGTGTCGATCATCTTGTAGTCGCCCATCTTCACGCCCTGGCGGAGATGCTCGGCGTGCGGCGCCATCGACATCGATTCCTGCCCGCCGGCGACAATGATGTCGGCGTCGCCCGTCGCGATCTGCTGCATCCCGATCGCCACCGCGCGGAGGCCGGAGCCGCAGAGCTGGTTCAACCCCCAGGCGGTCACCTCCTGCGGCATGCCGGCCGCCATTGAGGCCTGCCTGGCCGGGTTCTGTCCCTCGGCCGCCGTCAGGATCTGGCCCATGATGACCTCCGTCACCTCCTCCGGCGCGACACCGGCGCGCTCAAGCGCGCCCTTGATTGCGACGGCGCCGAGCTCGTGCGCGGGAAGCGTTGCGAAAGCGCCGTTGAAAGAGCCGACGGCTGTGCGCGCGGCGCTGGCAATCACGATGTCTGTCACTGGGGTCTCTCCTTTGGCGGTGCCCTGGCCGGCGCTAAGCGGCGGAGGATCAACAAGGTTAAGAAGGTCGCAGGAAAATCTGTCAACGGCCGGGCGCCGAATCCAGCTTTACCGCACTTGCGAAATCGCTGGACCGGGGCGCCGCTTCCTTCCTATCCTGATATCGGGTCCGTTGGGGGAACGGGCAAGAGGTGCCGCATGGCAGGCGAAAAGCCGACCATCATCAAGAAATACGCCAATCGTCGGCTCTACCACACCGGGACGTCGACCTATGTGACGCTCGAAGACCTCGCCCGCATGGTGAAGAACGGTGAGGATTTCGTGGTCACAGACGCCAAGACCGGCGAGGACATCACGCGCGCCGTGCTCGGCCAGATCATCTTCGAGCAGGAAGGCCGCGGCAACCAGCCGCTGCTGCCGATCGCATTCCTGCGCCAGCTGATCCGCTTCTACGGCGACCAGATGCAGGCATTGATCCCGACCTATCTCGAATCGTCGCTCTCCGCCTTCACCCACAATCAAGACAAGCTCAGGGAGCACATGACGCGTGCGCTCTCCGGTGGCGCGCTCGGCGTCATGGAGGAGCAGACCCGGCGGAACATGGAGATGTTCACCGAGGCGATGCGGATGTGGATGCCGTTCGCGGGTGGCGCCGGCGGGGCGAATTCCAGCGGCAAGGCCGGCGACGCTGCAGCACAGCCCGAGGCGAGCGAGAAGGAGATCGACTCGCTACGCCGCCAACTCTCCGAGATGCAGAAGACGCTCGAATCGATCGCCGGACGGAAGTAGCGCCCGCCGTCTCTAAGATTCTTTCGGCGCCAGGACCTCGCGGCCGCGATATTTGCCGCTCTTCAGGTCGATATGGTGCGGACGCCTTAGTTCTCCCGACTCCTTGTCCTCCACGTAGGTCGGTTTCTCGAGCGCGTCGTGGGACCGGCGGAATCCGCGCTTCATGCGCGAGGTTTTTCGCTTCGGGACTGGCATTTCACGCTCCAACGGAAAGGGCGCGTGCCGATATCGGCCGGGCCGCCCACCGCAATCGGCGGCGGCTGTTCTCGCGCGGGCCTATAGAGCCTTCACGCGGTTTTGGCCAGCCTTGAGCCTATTTCAGCACGCAGTCCGCCGCCGGACCGAGCGTCGCCGCGCGCGCCGCGACGCGCCTTGCGAGTCGCGCATAGCCCGCGGTCGGGTCGGCCGGATTGCGGCTGGCCGGCGAGGGCAGCGCTGCCGCAAGCAACGCCGCCTGGCCGGCGGTGAGACGCGCCGGCGACACACCAAAACTGCGCTTTGCCGCCTCCGCTGCTCCATAGATGCCGCGCCCCCATTCGGCGATGTTCAGATAGATTTCCAGGATTCGCGACTTGGAGAGGATGAGATCGGTATAGAGCGCAAGCGGCGCCTCGAACGCCTTCCTGATCCAGCTTCGCCCGGCGGGAAAAAAGAGGTTGCGCGCCGTCTGCATGGTAATGGTGCTCGCTCCGCGCGCCGGGCCGTCCTCGTCCTCCAGCGCGTTCTGCACCTCCACCCAGTCGATGCCGTGATGCGAACAAAAGCGCGCGTCCTCTCCGGCGAGCACGGCGCGGGCCAGATTCGGCGAGACGTTTTCGAGATCGACCCATTTCTTGTGGATGCCGCCGCCTTCGGTCAGCGCGTTCTGCAGCATGACAAGCGTGATCGGCGGGTTCACGACCGCATAGATCGGCACGATGAGGTAGGGCAGAAGCACAAGCGCGAGCACCGCGAAGCCGAGCCGCCGCAACCATTGTCGCAGGCGGCCGTGCGCATGACTCTCGCTGCGCTCCCTCTTCGCGCTTTTCGGCACGCTCGCCTCAATCGTCACGTTCTGTTGCTCCGCCGGCTTCCCATAACATTGAGCAGTCAGCGGGATGCCCGGATTACCCCATGACTGGCGCGCGACCGCCATGCTCGTCTTCGATATGAGCCCGGATGATCGCCTCGAAGCTTTCGTCGGCAGTGAACCCGAGCGCGCGTGCGCGCTTCGCCTCAAGCCGCGTCGGCCAGCCGGCGACGATACGCTCCACGACCGGGTCCGGCTCGCGGCGGATGAGTTTCACTGCCTTCTCGCCGGCGACTTTGCGCAACGCCGCGATTTGATCTCCGACGGTCGCCGCCACGCCCGGCATGGACAGGCAGCGGCGCGGGCCGACCGGGTCGAGGTCCATCTCCGCCGCGTGCAGGAAGAAGCCGACGGCCGAGCGCGGACTTGCGTGCCAGTGCATGACGCTGTCGGCGACCGGAAGCAGCGCCTCCTCGCCTTTGAGGGGCTCGCGGATGATGCCGGAGAAGAACGAGGAGGCCGCCTTGTTCGGTTTTCCCGGCCTGACGCAGATTGTCGGCAGGCGGAGCCCGATGCCGTCGAAAAAGCCGCGCCGCGTAAAATCGTTCAACAGGAACTCGCCGACCGCCTTCTGCGTGCCGTAGCTCGTCAGCGGCGTCAGGTGGAAATCGTCGGGGATCGGATCGGGGAACGGCGCCCCGTAGACGGCGATTGACGAGGCATAGACGACGCGCGGATGCGTGTTCTGCAGCCTGACCGCATCGAAGAGAAGCCGCGTCCCGTCGAAGTTGACCGCGTAACCCTTGTCGAAATCGGCCTCCGCCTCCCCGGAGACGATTGCAGCGAGATGCATGACGACGTCGGGCTTCTCGGAGAGGAGCCGGTCGATCAGCTGCTTGTCGGCGAGGTCGCCGACGATCGGACGGATAGTGATGTTCTCGGTCGGCTGGGCGGTCGGCTCGACGATGTCGTGCAGCGTGAGCTTGTTGACCTCGCGCCGCCCGATATGGCCGTCGCTGAGAATGCGTTCGGTGATCTTGCGGCCAATCATGCCGGCCGCGCCGGTGATGAGAATATGCATCCGTCAGTCCCGATTATGACGCCGCTGATAGCGCGCCCTGAGCCACAGCACGGCGAAGAAGGCAAGCATGAAGGCAATGGCGACCGCGACGCCGGCGACCGGGCCGCCGCCGCTCACCATGAGCATGATCCTCGGCATCGCAAACCAACCGGCCATCACGACGATCAGGATAATCGCCGAGGCGATCATCGGGCCGCGACGATCGTCGCGCTCGCCCGTCAAAGCGAGAACCCGCCGTCAGGCGAGATGGCGATTCCGGTGGTGAAGTCGCTCTCGTCGGAAGCGAGATAGACGGCGACGGCCGCCATCTCCTCCGCCTTTCCGAGCCGGCCCATCGGCTGACGCGAGACGAACATCTCCATCGCCTTTTCGTGCCCGCCGACTTCCTTGCCGAGCGTCTCGATGCGCTGTTCGAGCGACGGCGACAGCACCGTGCCGGGGCAGATCGCATTGCAGCGGATCCCCTTGCGGATGAAATCAGCCGCCACCGCCTTGGTGAGCCCGATCACTGCCGCCTTGGTCGCGCCGTAGACGTAGCGGTTCGGGATGCCGCGGATCGAGGAAGCGCCGGACGCGATGTTGACGATCGAGCTCGATTTTCCGCGCGCCGCGGCGCGCTCCGTCATGCCAGGAAGGAAGGCGCGGATCGTCCGGTGCATCGACTTGACGTTCAAGTCGAAAGAAAAATCCCATTCCTGCTCCGAGCAGTCGAGCACCGTGCCGTGGTGGACGAAGCCGGCGCAGTTGAAGAGCACGTCGATCGAACCGACCGAAGCTGCGAGGGCGTTGACGGCTTCCGTGTCGCGGACATCGAGCCCTTCGAGCCGAGCGACGCCTGCGCTCTGCAGGCCCTCGAGTTTCGCCGGGTGAACGTCGGTGGCGATGACCTCGGCGCCTTCGTGCGCGAACGCCTCCGCGGTCGCGCGGCCGATCCCCTGTCCGGCAGCGGTAAGAAATGCCCGCTTGCCCTCAAGCCGTCCCATTCCGTTTCCTCCCTTCGAAGTTCTCTTCGCTTTCGTCCGGGCAGGCAGGTCCCGTCTCGATCTCAATGGTCGCATGGTGGATGCCGTGTGCCTTGCTCAGCCGTTCCTTGATGGAGGCGATGCTGCGCTCTGCGTCGGCATTGCCGGCAAGCCGCGCGTGCAGCGTCGCCAGAAGCTGCTTTCCGTCGAGGGTCCAGACGTGCATGTGGTGCACATCGACCACCGCTTCCGCGTTCTTCTCGATGTCGCGGGCAACCGCGTTGCGGTCGATGCGCTGAGGCGCGCCTTCGAGCAGGATCAGCCCCGACTCGCGCATGAGCCGCCAGGCGCTGACGACAAGGAGCAGCGCAACCAGCATCGAAAGCAGCGGATCGGCGGGAAGCCAGCCCGTCGTGAGGATGATGAGCGCTGCGACGATCGTGGCGAGCGAGCCGAGGAGATCGCCGAGCACATGCAGGATCGCGCTGCGGAGATTGAGCGACTCGCGGTCGCCGCCGTTGAGCACTGCGAAGACAACGACGTTGATGACAAGCCCCGCTGTCGCGATACCGAGCATCGCGCCACCGACGATCGAAGGCGGCGCCATCAGGCGACCGACGGCTTCCAGCACGATCCACAGCGCGATGGCGAGGATCGTGAGTCCGTTTGTGTAGGCAACCAGGATCTTGAGCCGGTCGAAGCCATAGGTCATGCGGCTGGTCCCCGGACGATCGCCGACACGGTAAGCGACGTAGGCGAGCACAAGCGCGACGGAATCTGTGAGCATGTGGCCGGCGTCGGCGAGGAGGGCCAGCGAGCCGACAAGGAGCCCGCCGACCGCCTCCACCACCATGAACCCGCAGGTGAGCACAGCCGCAACAAGGACGCGGCGCCGGTTCCCCATGGTGACGGCAGGCGCGTGGTCGTGCGCGTGGTCGTGATGGTCGCCAGCGTGGTTATGGTGCGAATGCGCGATGCTCATGCGTGTTCCGGATTCGGAGGCGCCCGATGCTTACTGCGCTTCCACCGCCTTTTCCAACCGTTAACGCCGCCGGCGGGCGGTTCCGGCGGCAAAGCGCGGGAGGCGACTTTTCGCGCCTTCTGTGGCATTTCCTGAGAAATGCCCGCCTACTACAAATGGCCTGCTTACGTCGGAAACGCCCTGCTTTTTCTCGCCGGGCTGATCATTTTCGTGAAGAATTCCCCTTGGGGCGGCGCATTTGTCATCGGCCTCTCAATCCTGAACCTCTATCTGATATGGAAGCTCGACAATTTCTCGCGCGAGGAGGTCTGGCTCGCGCTCGAGATCAAGAAGGCGAAGATGCGCGAGGAGCTTCTAGAGCTGGAGCGCAAGCTCGCAGAGGAGAAAGAGACGGTGCCGCCCCCGCAGATATCCGGGCCACAATCGACCAAGCCCTGAATAGCGGAGCGGCGTCGAAACCGCACGGCTCAGCCGATCGCCCGCACCTCCAACCGTTCTTTCTGATTTCCGTCGGCGTCGAAGTTCGCCGGGTCGAGCCAGCGCTCCATGCCAGCCTTGATGCGTGGCCAGTCGGCGTCAGTCATCGCGTACCAGGCGGTGTCCCGGTTCCTGCCCTTGACCACCATGTGGCTCCTGAAAATTCCCTCGAAGCTGAAGCCGAAGCGTTCGGCCGCGCGCCGCGACGGTGCGTTCGAGGAATCGCATTTCCACTCGAATCGCCGATAGCCGAGTGCGTCGAAGGAGTGACTTGCAAAAAGGTAGAGCGCTTCCGTCGCGATCCGCGTGCGCGCAACCTTTGGACCCCAGAGAATCGAGCCGATCTCGATGACGCCGTGCTCCGGCGTGATGCGCATCAGCGCCTGCCGGCCCTCGGCGCGGCCTGTCGTGGGGTCGACGACGGCGTAGAAGCGCGGATCGTCCTGGCCGGCCGCCTTCAGTATCCAGGCGTCGAAGTCGGCGCGCGCAGCGGGTGGCGGCTCGAAAAGATAACGGAACCGAGTATCCGCTCCAGGCGCAACGCTCGCAGTGTAGAGGCTATCGCCATGACGTCCCGGCTCGAGTCTCTCAAGCTGGCACCAGCGTCCTTCGAGAAATTCGGCGGTCGGACGCGGGCGCGGGGTCCAGCGCGACAGATCGCGCTCAGTCATCGTCGTCGTCGTGCGGACGGGAGAAGGCCCCGTTCAGCGTGCTCGAAGGAGTCGCGCCTTCGAAGGCAACCTTGCGATTCGCAAGCCCCTGCGCGGCCTTCAGAAACGCACCGAGCGCGACCTTGGCGAGGCCGGAGCCGATCGAGACGCGCTTCACGCCGAGCCGCTCCAGCGCGGCTATGTCGTTCGACACGCCGCCGAGGCCCGCGAGCACGTTGACCGGCACCTTCACCGCCGCGACCAGTGCGCGTATTTCCGCTTCGGTCGTCAGGCCTGGAGCGTAGACGACGTCGGCGCCCGCTGCCTCGTAGACCTTCAGTCGACGGATCGCCTCCTCGAGCATATCGACGTGCTCGCTGAAGAAGACCTCGCAGCGCCCCGTCAGCACGAAATCGGAGCCTGACTTGATCACCGCCTCCTTGGCGGCGGCGAAGCGTCGAAGCGCATCGTCGAGCGAATAGAGCCTGGCCGAGCTTTGATCGCCATCTTCGATCGAGCAGCCGGCGACACCGGCATCGATCGCTCGGCGGATGGTCTCGGCGACCTCCGCCGGCGTATCGCCATAACCGCTCTCGAAATCGCCATTGACCGGAAGGCCGCTCGCGTCGGCCAAGACCTTTGCATGCGCGATCGCGATATCGCGGGTAACGCCGCCGGTCGCATCGGGTTTCGCGATCGACCAGGCGAGCGCGGCGGAAGAGGTGGCGATCGCCTCGAAGCCGAAAGCGGCGAGAAGCCGCGCCGTTCCCGCATCCCACGGGTTGGGCATGACGAAAAGCCCGGGACGCGCATGAAGCGCACGAAAGCGGGAGGCGGCGTCGGACATGGCTGCCTCCGTGCGTCTCAGTGGTTGTCGCGCGGATATTCGTGGTGCGCGACGTCGCGGTACTTGGTGGCCGGCTTCAGGACCATGCCGTGGTCGAACTGGTCGACCATGCTGCGCTGGATCTCCTGCCACGGCGTCTGACTGTGCGGGACGTAGCTGAGCCCGCCGTTGCCGAGCTTCTCACGCACGACCTTACGGCGGCTCTCGAGCTCTTCATCGGAGATGAGAATATCGGCCGTCCGCTTGTTCAGATCGATGCGGATGCGGTCGCCGGTTCTGACCAGCGCCAGCCCGCCGCCCGCTGCTGCCTCCGGCGAGGCGTTCAGGATCGAAGGCGAGCCCGACGTGCCCGACTGGCGCCCGTCGCCGATCGTCGGCAATTCGTTGATGCCGCGCTTCAGGAGCGCGTCGGGCGGCTGCATGTTCACCACTTCCGCGCCGCCCGGATACCCGATCGGACCGGTACCGCGGATGACGAGGATCGTGTTCTCGTCGATGCCGAGGGCGGGGTCGTTGATGCGCGCGTGGTAATCCTCGCGCCCGTCGAAGACGACGGCCTTCCCCTCGAACGCTTCGGGATCCTTGGGGTTGGAAAGATAGCGGTTGCGGAATTCCTCCGAGATCACACTGGTCTTCATGATGGCGCTGTCGAAGAGGTTGCCCTTCAGATTGAGGAAGCCGGCCTCCTTGACGATCGGATTGTCGTAGGTACGGATCACCTCGCGGTCCCAGCTCCGCTTGCCCTGGCAGTTGTCGCCCATCGTCTTGCCGTTGACGGTAAGCGCGCCCGGGTTCGGCAGCAGCCCAGCCTCCAGAAGCTCCGCCACGACGGACGGCACGCCGCCGGCGCGGTGATAGTCCTCGCCGAGGAAGCGTCCCGCCGGCTGCAGGTCGAGAAGAAGCGGAATATGATGCCCGATCCGTTCCCAGTCGTCGTTGGTGAGCTCGATCCCGAGATGTGCGGCGATGGCGTTCAGATGGATCGGCGCATTGGTTGAGCCGCCGATCGCCGAATTGATGACGATCGCGTTCTCGAATGCTTCGCGCGTCATGACCTGCGAAGGCTTCAGATCCTCCTTCACCATCTCCACGATGCGTCGTCCGGTCAGATAAGCGATCTGGCCGCGCTCCTTGTGCGGCGCGGGGATAGCAGCGCAGCCGGGCAGCATCATGCCGAGCGCCTCGGCAAGCGAGTTCATCGTGGTTGCCGTGCCCATCGTATTGCAGAAACCGGGCGAAGGCGCGGAGGACGCCACGAGCTCGAAATATTCCGCCGTGCTGATCTCGCCGGCGGACAGGAGCTTCTTCGCATGCCACTTGATCGTGCCCGATCCGGTCCGCTGGCCCTTGTGCCAACCGTTCAGCATCGGCCCGACTGAAAGCGCGATCGCCGGGAGGTTGACGGTCGCGGCCGCCATCAATTGCGACGGCGTGGTCTTGTCGCAGCCGGTCGTCAGCACCACGCCGTCGATCGGATAGCCGAACAGAATCTCGACCAGCCCGAGATAAGCGAGGTTGCGGTCGAGCGAGGCTGTCGGGCGCTTTCCCGTCTCCTGGATCGGATGCACGGGAAACTCGAAAGCGATGCCGCCCGCCTCGCGGATACCCTCGCGGACGCGCTGCGCCAAAACGATGTGATGGCGGTTGCACGGCGAAAGGTCGGAGCCCGACTGGGCGATGCCGATGATCGGCTTCCCCGACTGCAACTCGTCACGGGTAAGCCCCCAATTCATGTAGCGCTCGATGTAGAGCGCGGTCATGTCCGGATCGTCGGGATTATCGAACCAGATCTGCGACCGGAGCTTCAGCTGGGTGCCGTGCTTGGCATCAAAAGACATGGAAATGATCCTCCCGTTGCGCCGGGAAACTCGCGCGCTGACGGGCGGAAATCAACGCGAATCGCATGCAAGCCAGCGAAAAGTATGATTTTTTCCAGGCGCGGACGTGCGGCTATGCAATGAGGGCCTGGAGCCGCTAGAACGCGGGCAAACGCCTTGCCCGATCTCGCTGAACCGGAAACGCCCAAAAATGGCTCTCAAGACCGTCGCCGCCTTCGACCGCATCGGCGAGGAGAACGCCTTCGCGGTGCTCGCCCGTGCAAACCAGCTCGCGAGCGAGGGCCGCGATATCATCAATCTCGGCATCGGACAGCCCGACTTCCGCACGCCGGAGCACATTGTCGAGGCGGCCGTGAAGGCGCTCCGCGACGGGCATCACGGTTACACCGCCGCCGTCGGCATCCCGGCGCTGCGCGAAGCCGTCGCCCGCCGCACGCTTCAAACGACCGGCGTCGAGGTTTCACCCGAGCAGGTGCTGATCGTGCCGGGCGGCAAGGTGACGATGTTCGCGGCGATCCTGTTGTTCGGCGAGCCGGGCGCCGACATCCTCTATCCGGATCCCGGCTTCCCGATCTATCGCTCGATGATCGAGTTCACCGGCGCTCGTCCCATCCCCGTGCCGATCCGCGAGGCAAACGGCTTCGCCTTCTCCGCCGAAGAGACGCTGGGATTAATCACGCCGAATACGCGGCTTCTTATTCTGAACTCGCCCGCCAACCCGACCGGCGGGGTGACGCCGCGCCGAGACATCGAGGCGCTGGTCAAGGGGCTCGAGCGCCACCCGAGCGTCGCGATCCTTTCCGACGAGATCTACGACTGCATGACCTATGACGGCGAGGAACACGTCTCGCTTCTGACGTTCCCCGATATCCGCGACCGCTTGATCCTCTTAAACGGCTTCTCAAAAACCTGGGCGATGACAGGATGGCGGCTCGGCTGGTCGATCTGGCCCGCCCCGCTTTACGACAAGGTGAGGAAGCTCGCGGTGAACTGTTGGTCGTGCGTCAACGCACCGACACAGTTCGCCGGAATCGCCGCGATCGACGGGCCGCAGGACGACGTGACGAAAATGGTCGCCGCTTTCGATCGGCGGCGGAAGGTGGTGACGGAGCTCCTGAACACGCTTCCGGGCGTCTCGTCGATCACGCCGAAGGGCGCGTTTTATGCGTTCCCGAACGTCACGAAGACCGGCTGGGCCGCGAAGAAGCTTGCGGGCGCGCTGCTCGAGGACGCCGGCGTCGCGCTGATCGGCGGACCTGATTTCGGCGTGAACGGCGAGGGCTTCGTCCGCCTCTCCTACGCCAATTCGGAGGAGAACATCCGCCGCGCGATCGAGCGGATCGGCGACTTCCTGACGCGCCGCAATGCGGTCGGCGAAGAGCGCCTGATGCGCTGAGAGAAGCCGCGGGGTCTGCCCAGTGTCGCGGCATTGCTGCCGAAATTTTGACCATGTAGACAAAACTGTGCGGCAGCCCCTAAGCTCCCCTCGGGCGTGGGGGAGCGGGGGCGATTTCGCCGCCCGCCTCAGCATTTCAGGAGGGGCAGATGTCGTCTTCCAAGCGTGACACCGCCGGCGCGCGCGCCGGCCTTAGCCTTGATCGCCGTGCGCTCTTTCGGTTCGCCGCCGCGGGCGTGGTCAGCCTCGGCGTCGCTTCGACGTCCGCGCTGGCACAGGAGAAGATGAAGGTCGCCGCGATCTTCTCAACGCCGATCGAGGAGCCCTGGGTGAACCAGGTGCATGAAGCGCTCTTGAAGGCGCAGGAGGAACTCGGGGTCGAATACAAATGGGCGGAGAGCGTTCCCTCCGCCGACTACGCCCGCGTGCTCCGCGAATTCGCTCGCGGCGGCTACAAGATGATCTCCGGCGACGCCTTCGCCGCGGAGGATATCTCCCGCCGCGTAGCCAAGGAATTTCCTGACGTCGCCTTCGTCATGGGATCCGGCCAGGGCCCTGCGGAGCCGAACTTCGCGGTCTTCGACAATTGGATCCACGAGCCCGCCTATATCTCCGGAATGATCGCCGGGAAGCTCACTAAGACCAACACGATCGGAACCGTCGCGGCGATGGATATCCCAGAGGTGGCGCGTCTCACCAACGCCTTCTGCTCCGGCGCCAAGGAAGTGAACCCGGCGGTGAAGTGCAAGGTCTCCTTCATCGGATCGTTCTTCGATCCGCCGAAGGCGAAGGAGGCGGCGCTCGCGCAGATTTCCGCCGGCGTCGACGCGATCTACGCCGAGCGCTTCGGTGTCATCGAGGCGGCGCAGGAGAAGGGCATCGTCGCCTTCTCCAACATGTCGGACCAGTCTTCGATCGCGCCCGACACGGTCGTTACCGGCCCGGTCTGGGACATGTGGCCGACGATCCAGGCGGCGGTTAAGCAGGTTCAGGCCGGCGTCTTCACCGCGCAGGATTTCGGCACGTTCTCGACCATGACCAAGGGCGGCGCTACGCTCGCGCCGCTGCATGACTGGGAGACGAAGCTCCCGGCCGACGTGATGCAGATGGTCAAGGACAGGGAAGCGGCGATCATGAGCGGCGACTTCCGCGTCCCGGTCGACGAGTCGACCCCGGTTTCAGAGTAGTGCACCACGCCGCTCCCTCCCCCCTTCGCGGGGGAGGGGACGCCCCTTCCACGCGCATGACTCCTCCCCTCGTCGCGATGCGCGGCGTCTCAAAGCGCTTCGGCCAGGTGCAGGCCGCGGCGGAGGTCGACCTGACGCTGAATTCCGGCGACATCCTCGGTCTCCTCGGCGAGAACGGCGCCGGCAAGACCACCTTGATGAATATCCTCTTCGGCACCTACGCCGCCGATGCGGGGTCGATCGAGGTCGAGGGCAGGCCGGTCGCGATCCGCAATTCCGCCGACGCGCTCAATTTCGGCATTGGCATGGTGCACCAGCATTTCGAGCTCGTGCCCCGCCATACGGTGCTGGAGAACCTGCTCGTCGGGAAGGCCGGTCCCGACGGACGGCTGACGCGGGCCATTGCCATCGAGCGGCTCGCCGCGATCGGCCGCGACTTTCATCTCGACCTCGATCCCGACCGGCTCGTCGGCGATCTTTCCGTCGGCGAGCAGCAGCGCGTAGAGATCGCAAAGTCGCTCGTCCGCGGCGCCCGCATCCTCGTCCTCGACGAGCCGACCGCGACTCTGACGCCGCGCGAGTCCGACGGGCTCTTCCGCGCGCTCCGCGCCATGGCGGCGCGTGGCATGGGCGTGATCTTCATCTCACACAAGCTCGCCGAGGTGATCGATGTCACCAACCGCGTCACCGTGATGCGGCATGGCCGCGTCGTCGCCGAGCTTCAAAATGACGGAGATTCTATCGAAGCCGGAGCTCGCGCGCGCGATGTGCGGTCGCGACCTGGTGCCGCCGGAGAAACCGCCGGTCGCGGTCGGCGCACCGCTCCTTACTATCGACCATATCTCCGCCAAGGGCAGCGGCAGGACAGGCCTTACGGATATCTCGCTTTCGCTTCGCGCCGGCGAGATCGTCGGCATCGCCGGGGTGTCCGGCAACGGCCAGCGCGAGCTTGCCGATCTCGTTGCCGGCGTGCTTGCGCCCGAGCGCGGCATAATGGCAATCGCCGGAAATGTCGTCGCGCATCCATCGCCGAAGAAGATGCAAGCGCTGAAGGTCGGGCGCGTGCCGGAGGATCGGCTGACCACCGGCATGATCGGCGCGCTGCCGCTGTCGGAATCGATGGCGCTGCCGTTCGTCGACGACGAGCCCTTCAGCAATCACGGCATCCTCGACCGCGTTGCGATCCGCGGCTTCGCGACCGAGCAGATCGCGCGCTTCGACATCCGCACCTCCGGCCCGGACGCGCGAACAGGCACGCTTTCCGGCGGCAACCTGCAGAAGGCGCTGCTCGCCCGTGAGATCGCGCGCGAGCCAAAAATCCTCCTCGCGGCGCAGCCGACGCGCGGCATCGATGTCGGCGCGACGGAGTTCATCCACGGCCAGTTCCTGGCGCTCCGCGCCTCGGGCGGCGCCGTGCTCCTGATCAGCGAGGACCTCGAAGAGATCTTCGCACTCTCCGACCGCATCGCCGTGATGTACCGGGGCCGGATCATGGCCGACCTGCCGGTTGCCGACGCGACGGTCGAACGTGTCGGCCTGCTGATGGCCGGCGTCGAGGAAAAGGCGGCATGAGGGCACGACGTCTGACGTTAGCCGCCATAACCTCCCCCTTGAGGGGAGGTCGAAACTCGCGGCGCAAAGCGAGAGCGAGTTTCGGGAGGGGGGTTGAAGCTTCCATGTCGTTTCCCCCTCCCGAAGAGGAGAGGTTAAGCAGCTTCAACGCCGCGGCGTTGTCGGGCTCCACTCCATGATCCGCTTCCGCCTCGAGCGGCGGCAGGAGACGCCGCTTTATCTACAGATCGCGATACCGATTGCGGCGGTGATCGTGACGCTGATCCTCTGCTCCGGTCTCGTCGCACTCTCCGGAGCGGACGTCATCGACGCCTACCGGCTGCTCCTCTTCTCCACCTTCCAGTCCGGCTACGACATCGAGGACACACTGGTGAAGGCGGCGCCGCTGCTCTTCACCGGGCTCGCCGTCCTCGTCGCTTTCCGCGCAAAGTTCTGGAACATCGGCGCCGAGGGGCAATTGATGGCGGGCGCCGTCGCCGCCTGCTTCGTCGGCGAGCGCGAATGGCTGCCGGCCTTTGCGCTCGTGCCGCTGATGGTCATCGCCGCCGCGCTCTTCGGCGCGCTCTGGGCACTGCTGCCGGCGCTGCTCAAGGTGAAGCTCAAGGTCGACGACGTCGTCACCACGCTGCTTCTGAACTTCATCATGCTCTATGGCGTGACCGCGCTGCTTGAAGGCCCGTGGCGCGACCCACGGAGCGGCTATCCGAATTCACCTTCCGTGCGCGTCGAGGCTGAGTTCCCGATCCTGCCCTGGATCAACGTCCATCTCGGCGTGCTCCTCGCGCTCATCGCCGCGATCCTCGTCTGGTGGATGATGGCGCGCACGACGCTTGGCTTCAAAATCCGCGCCGTCGGCTTCAACCCGGCGGCCTCCGAGTATGCCGGCATCAAGGTCGGGCGCGTGATCGTCGTCGCGGCACTGATCTCCGGCGCGCTTGCGGGCCTCGCCGGCGCCGGCGAGGTCGGCGGCGTTCGCTACCAGGTGACCTCGGATCTTTCCTCCGGCTACGGCTACGCCGGCATCGTGATCGCAACGCTCGCCGAGCTGAACCCGGTCGGCGCCGTTCCCGCCGCGCTCTTCTTCGCCATCATCTTCAACGGCGCCGGCACGATGGCGCGCGCGACCGGCGTGCCGATCTATCTTGCAGACGTGATCCAGGGGATTGCGCTCGTGTCGATGGTCGCCGGACGGTTATTCGCGGCGTATCGGCTCCGCATCATGCGCGCGCAACCGGCTGAGGCCGCTTGATGGATCTCGCTACCCTCTTCGACGTCGGCTTCTTCGCTGCGCTGATCCGCATCTCCACGCCGCTTCTCCTCGCGACCCTCGGCGAACTCTATTCCGAGCGTTCCGGCGTGCTCAATCTCGGCATCGAAGGGATCATGCTTTTGGGCTCAATGGTCGGGTTCACGGCAGCCTATTTCACCGGCAGCCTCTGGCTCGGCGTCTTGGCTGCGCTCCTGACCGGCATGCTCGCCGGCCTCCTGATGACCTTCCTCGCGGTGGTGCTCGGCGTCAGCCAGCACGTTTCCGGCATCGGCACCACGCTGCTCGCGACCGGGCTCGCCTTCTACCTCTACCGCCTGATCTTCGGGCAGCCGGCCTCACCGCCGAACATCGTGCCGTTCCAGCCGCTGCCGATCCCGCTCCTCTCCGACATTCCCCTCGTCGGACCCGTGCTCTTCAACCAGGCGCCGCTCACCTACATTGCGCTCCTCGCCGTTCCGGCGACGGCATGGCTCCTCTATCGCACGCCGTGGGGGCTTGATCTCAGAACCGTCGGCGAGAACCCGCGCGCCGCCGACGCCGCGGGCGTCAGCGTCTGGGGCATGCGCGCGCAGGCCCTCGTCATCGGCGGCGCGTTGATGGGCGCAGCCGGCGCTTATCTCACGATCTCGCAGTTCAACGCCTTCACCTTCGGCGTCGTCTCCGGGCGCGGCTGGGTGGCGATTGCGCTCGTCGTCTTCGGCATGTGGAGCCCGTGGCGCTGCGCCGCCGGCGCGCTGCTCTTCGCGGCGCTCGAAGCGCTGCAGCTTCGGTTGCAGGCAAACAACGTGCTGCACCTTCCCTATCAGGTCTTCTTGATGCTTCCCTTCGTCATGACCATCGTTGCGATGGCGATTGTCTCGCGCAACGCGCGTGCGCCAGCGGCGCTGCTTGTACCGTTCCGCAAGGAGGAGCGCTGATGGCGCACCTGGGTCCTCGGCTCTCGCTACGCTCGGCCGAGGATGACAATCGAGAGTCACAAAAAGAAACGCGTCATCCTCGGGCGGAGCGAAGCGCAGACCCGAGGACCCAGAGGTCAGCTGGAGAAACACAATGACACTCGACCTGCTGGTTCACAACGCCACCCTCCCCGACGGCCGGAGCGGCGTCGACATCGCCTGCACCGGCGGCAAGATTGTCGCCGTCGAGCCGAACATCACGGCGGAAGCCTCGCGGAAAATCGACGCGACCGGCAGGCTCGTCTCCCCGCCCTTCGTCGATTGCCATTTCCACATGGACGCGACGCTGTCGCTCGGCCTGCCGCGCATGAACGTCTCCGGCACGCTGCTTGAGGGGATCGCGCTCTGGGGCGAATTGAAGCCGCTTCTGACGCCCGACGCGGTGATGGAGCGAGCGCTCCGCTATTGCGACCTCGCGGTCTCCAAGGGGCTGCTTGCGATCCGCAGCCATGTCGATATCTGCGACGACCGGCTGACTGCCGTCGATGCGCTGCTCGAGGTGAAGCGGAAAATCGCGCCCTATATCGACCTGCAGCTCGTCGCCTTTCCGCAGGACGGCTATTTCCGCTCACCGAACGCCGCGAAGAACCTCGAGCGCGCCCTCGACAAGGGCGTCGACGTGGTCGGCGGCATCCCGCATTTCGAGCGCACCATGGAGGACGGAGCGAAAAGCGTGACCGCGCTCTGCGAGATCGCGGAGAAGCGCGGGCTCCTCGTCGACATGCATTGCGACGAGACCGACGATCCGATGTCCCGCCACATCGAAATGCTGGCTTACGAGGCGCAGCGCCTCGGCCTTCAAGGTCGCGTCGCCGGCTCGCACCTGACCTCCATGCATTCCATGGACAATTACTATGTCTCAAAGCTTCTGCCGCTGATGGCGGAGGCCGGCGTCCACGCGATCCCGAACCCGCTGATCAACATCATGCTGCAAGGCCGCCACGACACCTATCCGAAGCGCCGCGGCATGACGCGCGTGCCGGAGATGCGCTCTCACGGCATCAACGTCGCCTTCGGCCAGGATTGCTGCATGGACCCCTGGTATTCGCTGGGCGGCGCCGACATGCTCGACGTCGCGCATATGGGGCTTCACGTCGCGCAGATGGCGAGCCGCGAGGCGATGCGTTTCTGCTTCGAGGCGGTGACCACCAATCCCGCCAAGGTCATGCATCTCGACGGCTATGGGCTCTCCGTCGGGAGCAACGCCGACATGGTGGTGCTCCAGGCGCATGACGCGATCGAGGCGATCAGGCTCCGCGCCCGCCGCCTCTTCGTGATCCGTCGCGGCAAAGTGATCGCGGAGACACAACCGGAGCTCGCCGCGCTCGATCTGCCGTCACGGCCGGAAAAGCTCGATCCGGCAAGCTATTTCCCGCGCGCCTGATCGCCGGCCGGACGAGGCGCGCTCGTCCCTCGGGGCGGTCGATCGCCGCGGCCACGAAACGAAAGCCGCCGCGCCGGCGTGATAGAGATACGCCGCGATCGTTCGATCTTTCTAGCGGAGCCGCAAATGCGCAGACCGATCATCACCGCCGCCGCAGTGCTCTTGGCGAGCGCCCCGGTCGCCGAGGCGCGGCCCTCGACGCTGACGATGACCTGCGCGATTGCCGCGGCCACCGTCGCCCGCGCCGGCGCGATCGTGCTCACCACCGGCGAGCTCACCTACGACCGCTTCGTCGCTCAGAGCGGCTTCTGTCAGCGCGGGCAGACCACGAAGCAGGCCTACGCCCCGACCAGCGACGATCCCAACTGCGCGATCGGCTATGTCTGCAGGGAAAACACCACGATCAACGACCACTGACACCGGGCACCCTGCTGCACCGCACCAGGGTTAGTCCCGTTATCCCCGGATTTCACAGAGGACGATATTCCGGTCCTCGACGCACCCGCTTTTTTCGGTGATCGTCCCGGGCGTGAGAGGGCGGACGGTTCGACCAAGGCAGGTCGGACGATACGTCCGGGTCTCTCGCCCGCGCCCGGTGTCTTAAACCGATGTCGGGAAGCCTCGCGGGTCATCGGTCAGGCCACATGATGCAGAAATGCGCGTGTGGTTCCCGGTGAGCCGATGCTCCATGAACGGCGGCCAAACCGTTCGATGGCTTGCCTGATCCGCGGTCAGGCAGGACCTGGGACTTCAGCGCTGAGGCGCTCAGGTTCAGACCCAGGCGGTGCGGCGGAATGCTGAAAGGCGTGAGGCCACATGAGCAGGGCTGATAGGGAGGCGTCGCTTGGCTCGCCCAAACGACGCCTTTCCTATTTCTGCTTCCCCTTGCAGACGATCGCTAATCCGCCGCCTGCGCGACGACCGGCGCCGCGTTGCGCTTGCCGCGCAGCAGCAGCAGCATCGGGATACAGGCGAGCGTGACGATCGCCATCATCTTGAAGTCGTCGAGATAGCTGATCATCTGCGCCTGCGTGGTGGCGAGCTTGTTGAGATAGGCGAGCGCCGCCGTACCGCCCTCCCCAACCGACATCCCGCTCGGCATCGCGAAGTTGTCCAGCGCCGGGTTGAACGGCGACACGTGCGCCGCGAGCTCGGCGTGGTTGACCTGCGAGTTCTGCGCAAACAGCGTCGCCATGACGGAGACGCCGATGCTCGATCCGAGATTGCGCATGAGCGAGAAAAGGCTGGACGCTTCCGTGCGAAGCTCGGGCCTGAGCGTCGCGAAGGCGAGCGTCGACAACGGCACGAAGAGGAATCCGAGACCCAATCCCTGCACAATTCCGTTGCTGACAATCAGCCCGGGACCCATCTCCGGGCTGAAGCCCGTCATCTCCCATAACGAATAGGCGGTGAGCAGGAGACCGCCCAGGATCAGGATGCGCGCGTCGACCTTGCGCACGAGCCGCCCGACCATGACCATCGAGATCATGGTTCCGACGCCGCGCGGCGCGAGCACCAGGCCGCTGGTGATCACCGGATAGCCCATGATGTTCTGCAGCATGGGCGGCAGCAGCGCCATCGTGGCAAGGAGAACAATGCCGATCGCGAAGATAAAGATGAGACCGATCGAGAAGTTCCTGTCCTTCAGCATGGCGAGCTCGATGAACGGCGCCTTGTCCGTCGC
Organism: uncultured Alphaproteobacteria bacterium; assembly: GCA_963720705.1. Classification (GTDB taxonomy): domain Bacteria; phylum Pseudomonadota; class Alphaproteobacteria; order Rhizobiales; family Afifellaceae; genus DASWJZ01. The sequence continues at coordinate 591,368 of CAVRGJ010000005.1, read as the reverse complement.
GATGTGCACCGCGAACATCCAGAACGCCGCGATCATCAGGCCGGTCTCCACGAGGATCTCGGTGGATGAGAACCAGTCGAGCTGCTCGCCGCGGTCGAGCATCATCTGTAGCGCGCCGACGGCAAGCGAGAGCAGCGCAAAGCCGATCAGGTCAAAGCGCCGCGGACGGAGCTTCGTCTCCGGCATGAACACGAGCACGCCGAGGAGCGCGACTATCCCGACCGGCACATTGACGTAGAACGCCCAGCGCCAGTTGAAAGAATTGGTGAGCCAGCCGCCGAGCGTCGGCCCGGCGATCGGCCCGACCATCAGCCCGGCTCCCCAGATCGCCATCGCCTGGCCGTGACGCTCGCGCGGGTTGATGTCGAGCAGCACCGCCTGGGAGAGCGGCACAAGCGCGGCGCCGAATGCGCCCTGCGCGACGCGGAACAACACCATCTCTTCAAGGCTCGTCGCGATGCCGCAGAGCATCGACGCACCGGTGAAGCCGACGATGCAGATCATGAACCAGCGCTTCCGTCCGATCTGGTCGCTGATCCAGCCGGTGAGCGGCGTGGCGATGGCCGCAGAAACGATGTAGGACGTAAGCACCCAGGTGATCGTGTCCTGCGCCGCGTTCAGGCTTCCCTGCATACTGGGGAGCGCGACGTTGGCGATCGTCGTGTCAAGAATCTGCATGATCGTCGCGAGCATGATCGCGACGGTGATGATGCCGCGGTTCGGGACGCCTTCCTCGGCGGCGACGCCGGCGGCAGTCATGGCCGGGCCATGGCCTCCGGGATCGGATGCACGGCGTCGCGCGCTCCAAACAGGAAAGCGAGCGCCGGGCGCCTGTAACCGGTGTCGACCGCGACCGACACGCTCAAGCCGGCGCGGAGCGGCAGGTCGGCGGTCGCCTGGTCGAGCTCGATCCTGACGGGAACGCGCTGCACCACCTTCACCCAGTTTCCGGTGGCGTTCTGTGCCGGCAGCAGCGAGAACTCAGAGCCGGTCCCCGCGCCGATCGAGGCGACGTGGCCGGTCAGCGCCAGGTCCGGATAGGCGTCGATAGTGACCCTGGCTTTCTGGCCTGGGGTCATGTGCGTCAGGTCGGTCTCCTTGAAGTTCGCCTCAATCCAGCTCCGCCCGCTTTCCATGATGGCGACGACCGCCGTGCCGACGGAGAGATATTGGCCCTCCTTCAGGCGATCCGTCTGGCTGACGATGCCGGCCGCAGGCGCGCGCACCTCCGCGTGCTTCAGGTCGAGCGCCGCCTTGTCGCGCGTCGCGATCGCCTGGAGCACGAGCGGGTGCTTGTCGGTGGCGATATCCGGGTTGCCGGTGAGAGCCGCCTTCGCGCCTTCCACCGCCTGCTCGGACCTTGCCAGCGTCTGTTTTGCGGCGCGCAGGTCGTTCTCCGCTTCGTCGAACTGCGCATGCGAGGACGTCCCCGTCTGCATGAGCTTCTGGTAGCGCTCGAAGACTTTCTGTTTGTAGTCGAGGTCGTCCTGCGCCTGCTTCAGCTCGGCCACGGCGCTGCGATAGGTCGAGCGCATCTGCTCGACCTGCAGCTGCGCAGCGGAGACGCCGGCCTCCGCCTGCTCGTAGGCGATCTGATAGGCCTCAGGATCGATGCGGAAGAGCAGGTCACCGGCGTCCACGTGCTGGTTCTCCGCCACGGCAACGTCGGTGATGCGGCCGGCCACCTCGGCCACGATCGACACCATGTCCTGCTGCACATAGGCGTTGTCCGTCGAGGCATAGCGTCCCGCGGTCAGCCAGAAGTAGCCCCCGACCACGACGATAAGCGCCGGCACGACGAACATCGCTGTCCGCCTGGAAAGCAGGCGCTGCCGCCAGGAACGCCTGCCGCTCGCCGCTTCGGTTGACTCACTCATTGCACTGTCCGTCGTTGATTCATCTCGTCTTCGATCGAATGCGCTTCACCGCCGCGCTCAGAAAGCTCGGCCCGCACGTGCCGAAGGCCGTGCTTCATCGCTTCGATCTCCTCGGGCGTCAGTCCGGCGGTGATCTCGTCGATCACACGTCGGCCGAGGGCGCGTATCTCGGTCAGGAGACCGTTTGCCTGCTCCGAAAGGAGAAGGATGCGCGCCCGCTTGTCGCGCGGGTCAGGCTGGCGAATAACCAGGCCCGCCTCCTCCATCCGCTCCAGGTGGCGGCTCAGCGTGATCGGCTCGATCTCCAGAATGTCCGCCAGTCCGACCTGGTTTATTCCCTCGTTGATCGCCAGATAAGCGAGGACTTGCCACTGCGCTCGGGTCAGGCCGATCTCGCGCGCACGCTGGTCGAAGCGTTTGCGCAGGAGCCGCGCCGTGTCCGCGATAAGGAATCCGAGGCTGTTGGCCTTGGCCCATTTCATGTCTTTCATGCGCTTTGATATAATAAGCTTGCTTATAATAAGCTAGATCATTTCCGCATGCCGGCACTGCAATTCCTTGAGAGCGTTACGCTAGGTTAATAAAGGTCGTGAGACGCACCGTGGAGAAGATGAAAGACGACCTTGCAAACGCGCGGCTTGCCGCAATCGTCGGCTCCTCGGACGACGCCATCGTCGGCAAGGACCTGAACGGGACGATCACCGAATGGAACGGCGCGGCCGAGAAGCTCTTCGGATACACGGCCGAAGAGGCGATCGGCCGTAACATATCGCTCATCGCGCCACCCGAACGCGTCGCCGAAATGCGGGGGATCCTTGCCAAGATCTCCCGCGGCGAGAGGATCGACCACTTCGAGACGCAACGCCGCCGCAAGGACGGCGCCCTCGTCGACATCTCCGTCACCATCTCGCCGATCCACGATGCACGCGGGCGCGTCGTCGGCGCCTCCAAGATTGCCCGCGACATCAGCGACCAGAAGTACTTCGCGGCGCAAAGAGGGCTGCTTGCAGCGATCGTCAGCTCTTCCGACGACGCCATCATCAGCAAGGACTTGAACGGCACCGTCACCAGCTGGAACGGCGCGGCGGAGGAGCTTTTCGGCTACGGCGAATCCGAGATCGTGGGCCAGTCGATCTCCGTCATCGTTCCGCCCGAGCGGCTCGACGAAATAAAGCGCATCCTTGCGAGCATCGGCCGCGGCGAGCGCATTCATCATTTCGAGACGCAGCGGCGCCATAAGGACGGCTCGCTGGTCGATATCTCGCTCACGGTCTCGCCGATCTATGACGGCTCAGGCCGCGTCGTCGGCGCCTCCAAGATCGCGCGCAATATCGGCGAACGGCGGCGTGCCGAGGAGCGACTAAGGCTGCTTATGAGCGAGCTCGATCACCGCGCCAAGAACGTACTCGCCGTCGCGCAGGCCATGCTGCGCCTGACCCGCGCCGATACGGTGCCCGACTACGTGAACGCCGTGGAGGGGCGGATTAGAGCGCTGGCGCGCGTGCATAGCCGGGTCGCGGAGAGCCGCTGGAGCGGCGCCGACATCCGCGCGCTCGTCGCCGCCGACATCGAGGTCTTCTCCGAGGTCGGCGGGCGCATGACTGCGGAGGGGGATTCGGTGTGGGTTTCGCCGGCCGCGGCGCAGGTGCTCGCGATCGTCTTGCACGAGCTCTCCACCAACGCGGCGAAGCACGGCGCGCTTTCTGCGGAAGCGGGGTCGGTTGCGATCCGCTGGCATCGCAATGCCGGCGGCGACCTTTGCCTCCATTGGACCGAGGCGGGCGGCCCGGCGGTCGCCGAGCCGAGTCGCCGCGGTTTCGGCACGCAGATCGTGGAGCGCAGCGTGCCCGATCAGCTCGGCGGCAGCGCCGAGGCGACGTGGTCGCCTTTCGGCTTCCGCTCTACGTTCGTGGTTCCCGCCGCCCATGTCGTCGATCCGGCGCCCAGAGCGGCGAACTCTCGCTGAACGAAAAACCATGGCCGGCGACAAGGAGACAATCGTCAAGGCCGGCGTCCGGCTGACGCATCCGGGCCGCGTGCTTTTTCCCGGCCAGGGGCTGAGCAAGGGCGACCTTGCCGGATACTACGAGGCGGTCGCCGAACTGATGCTGCCGCATATCGCGAACCGTCCGCTCAGCCTCGTGCGCTGCCCGGCAGGGAGCGGCAAGGAATGCTTCTTCCAGAAGCACGACACCGGCGGCTTTCCCGTCGCGATGCGAAGCGCGCCGGTCGCCGAGGCATCGGGCACGGTTGCGCGCTATTTCTACCTGACCGACCTCGCCGGGCTCGTCGCCGGTGTGCAGATGGGCGTACTTGAGTTTCACATCTGGGGCTCGCGCGTCGATCAAGTCGAGAAGCCCGACCGCCTCGTCTTCGATCTCGATCCTGACGTCGGTCTCGGTTTCGACCACGTTCGCCGCGCCGCCGTCGACGTGCGCGATCGCCTTGGCGCACTTGGCCTGAAATCCTTTGCGCTTCTGACCGGCGGCAAGGGCATCCATGTGGTCGCGCCGCTTTCACGACGGGCCGAATGGCCGAAGGTGAAGGCATTTGCCAAAGGCTTCGCCGCAATGCTCGCAGCAGAAGCGGGCGACCGCTATGTCGCCAACATGGCGAAAGCGAAGCGCAGAGGCCTGATCTTCGTCGACTATCTCAGGAACGAGCGCGGCTCGACCGCGATCGCGCCCTATTCGACGCGTTCGCGCGACGGCGCGCCGGTGGCGACGCCGGTCGCTTGGAGCGAGCTCGACGAAATCGCCGCGGCAAATGTCTTCACGGTCAAGTCCTTGCCAGCGCGCGTGCGCGCGATCGGCGATCCCTGGGCGGGCTATTCCGGCGTCGCACAGTCGCTCACGAAAGCCATGCTCAGTGCCGTCGCAGCATGAGGAAGAAGCAGCGCCCACACGCGCCCGGACACCATTTGGATCTTGCCGAGAACGCGCGGATTCGGCGCCTCGAGAGGCGTTCGTCGGTATCGCGGGTTGACTTGGAACAAGGCACTCACCAGATCGTTACATTAAAAGGAAATAATCCAACATAACGCCGCCGAAATCGCTTACGGGGAGCTCGTGAACCGCCTGGTCGTCATTTCCAACCGCGTCGGTCCGCTGAGCGACGAGGGAAAGGCCGGCGGTCTCGCGGTCGGACTGGCGGATGCGCTTCGCCGACGCGGCGGCGTATGGTTCGGCTGGTCGGGCAAGACCAGCGAGGAAGGCACCTTCGGCCCGCTTCAGATCAAGTCCGAAAGCGATGTGCAGCTCGTGACCGTCGATATGACGACGGCCGATCTTGCCGATTTCTATAACGGCTTTGCCAATCAGGCGCTCTGGCCCGTGCTCCACTACCGCATGGACCTCGCCGGCTACGATCGCCGTTTCGCGGAAGGGTTCTGGCGCATCAACGAGCGCATGGGAACACGTCTCGCGCCGCTCCTGAAGCCCGACGATCTGGTCTGGGTCCACGACTACCACTTCATCCCGCTCGGCGGCCAGATAAGGGCGTCCGGTTTCGCCGGCTCCATCGGATACTTCCTGCACGTCCCCTTTCCGCCGCGCGAGGTTCTGACCGCACTGCCCGACGCGCACCGGCTTGTCCGTTCTATGCTCGCCTACGACGTTGTCGGCTTTCAGACCGAGACCGACCGGGGCAATTTCGTGCGCTTCCTCACGAACGAGTTCGGCGGAAGGGAGCTTGAGGACGGCTGGATCGAGGCCGGCGGGCGACGGCTCCGCGCCGACGTGTTCCCGATCGGAATCGATGCGGAACGCTTCGCTTCCTTTGCCACCACTGCGGAGGCGAAGCGCCGTTACGCGCAGCTTCGCTCCGAGTTGCACGACCGCAAGCAAATCATCGGCGTCGACCGGCTCGACTACACGAAGGGCATCCCGGAGCGCTTCATGGCGTTCGAGCGGTTGCTCAAGGACTATCCCGAGAACCGCAGCCAGGTGGACTTCCTGCAGATCGCGCCGCTCTCGCGCGAGAACGTGAAGGCCTATGCGCGGCTCCGCCGTGAGCTCGAAGAGCTCGCCGGCCATATCAACGGCACCTACGGCCTCCTCGACTGGACGCCGATGCGGGTGATGACCCGCGGCTTCTCACGCAAGGGGCTCGCGGGGCTCTACCGCGCGAGCCACGTGGCCCTGGTGACGCCACTTCGCGACGGGATGAACCTGGTGGCGAAGGAATATGTCGCCGCGCAGGATCCCGAAGATCCGGGCGTCCTCATCCTGTCGCGCTTCGCGGGCGCCGCCTGCGAGCTGCCCGAGGCTCTGATCGTCAATCCCTACGATTATGGGGAGATGGCGGAAATGCTGCAGCGCGCGCTCAGAATGCCGCTCGGCGAGCGCAAGGAGCGCTGGCAGAAGCTGAACGAAGCCGTTCGCACCGGCACTGCGCGCCGCTGGTGCACGCTCTTCCTGGATGCGCTTGAGGCGACACATACCCAGGCGCGGCTGAAATTCCTCGACGACCCCGACGGTGGTGCAGGTGAAAAGACGGAGGTCGCGCGGCTCCGCCGCTTCGGCGGCGTTCCGCCCTGGGGCGACCTGAAACCCTTGCGCGGCCGCCACACGCGCCTCTGAGAAGGGCTGCGCCGCCGTGTTCGGGCTGTTAGCCTCGGCCGCGGGAGGACGCATGCGCAAAGCGAACGGCGGCGGGCTCAGGTTGCGGGTAGTACTGCGCCATGGTGCGGCGCTCGGCCCGGGCAAGATCGACCTTCTCGAAGCGATCGCCGAGACCGGCTCGATTCGCGCCGCCGGCAGCCGCTTCAAGATGAGCTACCGCCGCGCCTGGGGCCTCGTCGCCGAGCTTAACGGCATGTTCAAGACTCCGCTCGTCGTAGCGGAAACCGGCGGACGCGGCGGCGGCGGCGCGCGGCTCACCGCGCTCGGCCAGACGGTCGTTGAGCGCTTCCGCCGCATGGAAGCGAACTCCTGGTCCGCGGTTGAGCGGGATTTCCGCGTGCTGTCGAAGGCGCTCGCGAAGGAAACGCCGGGCTCTTGACATCTCGTTATTTCTGATTGGGAATAACGAAATCGCTCTGGAGCCGGACATGCCAAGACGGATCGCCATCCTCTTTCTGACCCTTGCAGCGTTTCTGGCGGCAAATCTTCCCGCCCGCGCGCAATCCGACGACGCGACGCTCGTCTTCGCCGCCGCGAGCCTCAAAAACGCGCTCGACGCGGTCGTCGACGATTACTCCAAGTCGACCGGCAAGAAGGTCGTCGTCAGCTATGCCGGAAGCTCCGCGCTCGCAAAACAGATCGAGCAGGGCGCGCCTGCCGACATCTTCTTCTCCGCTAACGTCGACTGGATGGACGACGTCGCCGGCAAGAATCTCATTCAATCCGACACCCGCGTGACTCTGCTCGGCAACGACATCGTGTTGATCGCGCCGGCCGCGAGCGACATGAGCTTGACCATCGCCGCAAACTTTCCGCTCGCCGAGGCGCTCGGCGACGGCAAGCTGGCGATGGCGCTGACTGCATCGGTGCCTGCCGGCATCTACGGCAAGGCCTCGCTCGAATCGCTCGGCGTATGGGACAGCGTCTCGGCGAACGTCGCGGAGGCGGAGAACGTACGCGCCGCACTGGCGCTCGTCTCGCGCGGCGAGGCACCGCTCGGCATCGTCTACGCCACCGACGCCAAGGCCGATCCCGGCGTGAAGGCCATCGGCGTCTTCCCCGCGGATTCGCACCCACCCATCCTCTATCCGGTCGCGCTTACCGCGACCGCCAAGACGGACGCGCGGGCCTTTCTTGCCTATCTGACCTCGCCCGCCGCCAAGCCGCGCTTCGAGGAGCAGGGCTTCCGCGTCGTCACTCCGGGCTCCTGAGGCTCATCGCGCAGGCATGCACTTCACGCCGGCCGAGATCGTCGCGATCGAGCTTAGTCTCCGCGTCGCAATCGTCGCGACGCTGGCGAGCCTGCCCTTCGGGATTGCGGTCGCGATGCTGCTTGCGCGCGGCCGTTTTCCCGGCAAGACACTCGTCGACGGGCTCGTTCACCTGCCGCTCGTGCTGCCGCCTGTCGTCACCGGCTACCTGCTCCTGATCGGCTTCGGGCGACGCGGTCCGATCGGCGCCTTCCTCGAGCAGACCTTCGGACTCGTCTTCGCGTTCCGCTGGACCGGCGCGGCGCTCGCCTCCGCCGTCATGGGCTTTCCGCTGATGGTGCGCGCCGTCCGCCTGTCGATCGAATCCGTCGACCGACGACTGGAAGACGCCGCTGCAAGCTTGGGGGCGCGCCGCATCGTCGTCTTTGCCACGGTGACACTGCCGCTGGTCTTCCCGGGTCTTCTCGCCGGTGCTGTCCTCGCTTTCGCAAGAGCGATCGGAGAGTTCGGCGCGACCATCACATTCGTCTCGAATATCCCCGGCGAGACGCAGACCGTCCCTTCGGCGATTTACACGGCGCTGCAGATTCCAGGCGCCGAGGCGGCGGCGATCCGACTGAGCCTTGTGTCGATCGTCGTCTCGCTTACCGCCTTGATCCTCTCCGAGGTGCTGGCACAGCGCATGCGCCGGAGGCGCGTCACGCCTTGAGCCTTGCGGTCGATCTGAAGGACCGGCGCGGCGATTTTACGCTCGACGTGGCGTTCGAGGCCGGACGCGGCGTCACCGCGCTCTTCGGCCGCTCCGGTGCCGGCAAGACGACGATTGTCACGATGGTTGCGGGGCTCGCGCGCGCGCATGAAGGCCGGATCGTGCTCAACGGCCGCGTTCTCTTTGACGCGAGCGCGCGAAAAAACCTGCCGACCGCGCAGCGGAAGGTCGGCATGGTCTTCCAGGAGGCGCGCCTCTTCCCGCATCTTTCGGTGAAGGCGAACCTTCTCTACGGGCGCTGGGCAGGCCGGCGACGCTCCGAGACACTATTGGACTCCGTGCTCTCCTTGCTTGGCCTCGAAGCGTTCCTCGCACGCCGACCGCACACGCTCTCAGGCGGCGAAGCACAGCGCGTCGCGATCGGCCGCGCACTGATGGCGGCGCCTGAAATTCTCCTGATGGACGAGCCGCTCTCCAACCTCGACGGCGCCCGCCGCGCCGAGATTCTTCCGTTCCTGGAAAAGCTCGCGCATGAAGGCGGCGTCCCGATCCTTTACGTGAGCCACGCCGTCGACGAGGTGGCGCGGCTTGCCGATTCGATCGTGGTCTTGAACGAGGGCCGCGTCGTTGCCGCCGGTCCGATTGAAGAGGTGTTCGGCCGCTACGATCTCGGGCCGGCGACCGGCCGGCACGAGGCGGGCGCGCTCCTTCTCGCCGAAATTGTCGGCGAGGACACTGAATTCGCTCTGACGCGGCTAAGGCTCGACGGCGGGGAGTTGACCGTCCCCGCGCTCGGTCGCCCGCCCGGCGCAAAGGTCAGGCTGCGCATCCGCTCGCAGGACGTGGCGCTCGCACTTTCGCCGCCGGAGAGCCTTTCGGTCCGCAACGTCGTACCGGCCGAGATCGTTTCGGTCGAGACGGACGCGGGCGCTTATGCCGAGATATTGCTTTCCGCTGCCGGCCAGTACCTGCGCTCGCGCATCACGCGGAAGTCCGCGGTCGAGCTCGGGCTTCGCCCCGGCCTTCGCGTCTTCGCGCTGATCAAGAGCATCGCGGTCGAGGCCGATCGGCCGAATTGATCTCTTGCGGATGAGACGGCCGTCTCATAGCTTCGCGGAAAGCCGCACCGGAGATGCGGCGGACCTTGAGGGGGATTTCCGTGAAGATCGGATTTTGCATGCTGCTCTGGACGACGCACGTCACGGAGAAGCACAAGGGCATTCTCGAAGCGCTGAAATCAACCGGCTACGACGGCGTCGAGATTCCGGTCTTCGAGGGAACGCCTGACCATTTCGCCAAGATCGGGAGCATGCTCGACGAGCTGGGCCTCGGGCGCACCGCCATCACGGTCGTTCCGACCGAGGACAAGAACCCGATCGGCAAGGACGCCGCGCAACGAAAAGCCGCCGTCGACTACCTGAAATACTGCGTCGACTGCACTGCAGCGCTCGGCGCGACCTGCATCGGCGGGCCGCTCACGCAGACGCTCGGGCATTTCTCCGGCAAGGCGCCGACCGACGCGGAGCGCTCGCGCGCCAGAAGCGTGCATCGCAAGGTCGGCGACTATGCACAGAAGCAAGGCGTGAAGCTCGCGGTCGAGGCGGTCAACCGGTTCGAGAGCTACTTCGTCAACACGATGCACGACCTCGCCGCTTATCTCGACTTCGTCGACCACCCGGCGATCCAGGGGATGTACGACACCTTCCACGCCAACCTCGAAGAGGCCGACCCGATCGCCGCGATCGGAGCGATCCGGCCGCACATGATCCACGTCCACATCTCGGAAAACGACCGCGGCGTGCCCGGGCGCGGGCACGTGCCGTGGGCCGCGACCTTCAAGGCGCTGAAGAAATCCGGCTACGACGGCTGGCTGACGATCGAAGCGTTCGGCCGCGGCCTGCCGGAGCTCGCCGCCGCGACGCGCGTCTGGCGCGATTTCTCCGAAGGGCCGGAGGCAGTCTATCGGGAGGGATTCCGGACGATCAAGAACGGGTGGAAGAAGGCGTGAGCGGGCGCGAACCGCTGAGTGCGAACCCTCTCCCAGGTTGAGCGCAGCCGCGCGCTCACCAATACCGGCCGGTCCCCCCGACGACGATCGTGATGATCCCGAGCGCAAGATTGATCGTCACCGTGCGCCGGATGCGATCGAGCGTCGCCGCCGCTTCCGGAAACGCGCCGCCGTCGACGGCTTTGCGGAAGCGCGGCCAGAGCGCGAAGTAGAGGTGCCCGAAAAGAAGCATCATCACGATGCCGATCGACATCATCAGGCTGATATAGAGGGCGGCATCAGCGAAGCCGCCGAAGTCCATGACGACCATCGCGATCCCGCTGACGAGAAGCAGGATGACGGCGATCCCGACCCACGGAAAGAACCGCTCGAAGACGCGCCGCCAGAGCGGCAGGCGGATCGGCGGCTCAAGCGCGAACGCCGCCGGGCGAAGCACCGAATGCGCGAACGCCATGCCGCCGACCCAGAAGACGGCGGAGAGAAGGTGCACGGCAAGAAGAATGACGAGCGTCATCGGATCCTCCGCGTGACCGGCGGCTTGCCGGCCCACAGCTAGCCCAGCCCATACACCCGCATGGCGTTGTCGTGAAGGATCGCGCGCTGCTCGACTGCCGAGAAACCCATCAGCGCGGCGCGATGAGCATCGAGGAGCGACGGATAGTCGGTCCACAGCTTCTCGATGGGAAAATTCGAGCCGAAAAGGCAGCGCTCGGCACCGAAGATCGCCGCCGTCTCCCTGACGATCCACGCGACATGCGCCGAGTCGTTTCGGTGGATGAAGGTGCCGAGACCGGAAAGCTTGGTGACGACGTTCGGCTGTGTCGCCAGCACGCGCATCGCCTGACGCCACACTCTCCGTCCCGCGTCAGAAAGGTCCTCCAGCATTCCCGCGTGCTGCAGGATGAAGGTCGTGCCGTGGAAATCGGACGCGAGCCGGGCGGCGCCGAGCATCTGGTCGGCGAAGACCTGCAGGTCGAAGGAGAAGCCGTAGTCCGCGAGCGCGGAAAAATTCCGCCGGAAGGTCGGATCGTCGACAAGATCGGGACGCCTGGCGAAGCGGTATTGCTCGTTCGTGTGCCAATGAAGCTGCATTCGAATGCCGCGAAGCAGCGGGTATTTCTTCAGCCGGTCGAGCGTCGGGCGGACGTCGCCGGCCATCAGGTCGGCATAACCGACGATCGCGTGCGGCCAGCCGCTTTCATCGGCTGTCTTCTGCACCCAAGCGACCTCGTCCTCGGCCTGGCCCGGCGCCCAGTTGGTCTGCACGTAGACGGATTTCTCGACGCCGGTCCCGGCGAGATCGGCGAGGAACTCTTCGACCGGGTAGTCGCGGCGGATCGGCTCGTACGGACCGAAGATGCGCGGCAGCATCGGCCCTTTCAGCCAGGGCAGATCGTCCTGCCGCCAGATGTGATGATGCGCGTCGACGACGGGAATCATTGGTGGTCAATCATTGGCGCCATCGCCTCAATGTCGTCATGCCCGGACTTGATCCGGGCATCATTCCGGAAAGGCAGTGTTTGCAGCTCGGCGACGGAATGGATCGCCAGGACAAGCCCGGCAATGACGACCAAGAGAGAGGCCATCTGACTCTCCTTCGACGAGCCGCTCAGATGAACACCTTCTCCTCCGCCATGAAGTGGAAGCGGCTTGTGCAATGCGCGGCGGCGTCGGCGCCGGCGGCCTTGCCCTCTTCCGTGCCGAAGCCCTTCAGCCGCGCCTCGTCGGAGTCCCACCACATCTCGCTGATCGCGTCGTAGGGCGAGTCCGGATTCTCGCTCACGGGCACGTTCATCCGGTAGCCCTTCATGCCGGGAATCTTCTCGGCCAGCTTCGGGTGCTCGTTCTTCGCCCAGTTGCGGAACGCCTCGAAGCTCATGCCTTCCTTGCGCTTCATCAGCGACAGAACCTTCAGCATCATTCGTCCTTTCCAAACCCAGACCGTCGAAACCGATTCGCGAGTAACCTCCGCCATGAGGGAGTCGAAGTTCGTTGGACGCGGAACGCGGACAGCGAACTTCGGGAGGGGGTCTGCAACACTTAGTTCATCACCCCCTCCCGGAGTTTTCGGCGCCTCCGGCGTGAAAACTCCGACCTCCCCTCAAGGGGGAGGTTACGAACGCCGCGCTCGGCACCGTCCTATGCCGCCTGCTTCGCCAAGATCCCCCTCAACACCTTCTCCGGCGTGATCGGCAGCGAGTCGACGCGCACGCCGACCGCGTCGAAGACGGCGTTGGCGATCGCCGGGATCGGCGAGTTTGCCGTCATCTCGCCGACGCCCTTCGCCCCGAACGGGCCGTCGTCCGACGGGCGCTCCAGGATCGCCCCCTGGAATTCCGGAAGATCGCCCGGCCCCGGCATCAGATATTCGTTGAAGTCGACCGGCCCGTGCGCGCGGTCGGGATAGTAGGGCTCGGTCGTCTCGTAGAGCGCATGGCTCATCCCCATCCAGGCGCCGCCGACGATCTGCTGCTCGACCATCTTCGGATTGAGCGCACGGCCGATCTCGTAGGCGCTCTTCAAGGAAAGCACCGCTACCTCGCCCGTTTCCGTGTCGACCTCCACCTCGGCGATGGTGCAGGCGTGCGCGTAGCAGGTGGAGGGGCGCATGTGTCCCGTTTCCGGCACCGGATAGGAGCGCTGCACCAGGAACATGCCGCGACCCGATACTGTCTTGCCGTGCTTGAAATGTGCGGCAAGCGCCACCTGGAAGACCGGCATCGAACGCGCCGGCGCGCCCTTCACCTGGATGTTCCCCTTGCCGTCGGTCTCAAGGTCGGAGGCATCCGCTTCGAGCTCCTCAGCGGCGACGTCGAGCAGCACCTGCTTCGCCTCTTTCGCCGCCATGATGATCGCGTTGCCGGTGCGGTGGGTCGAGCGGCTGGCAAACGTGCCCATGTCATGCGGGCCGGTGTCGGTGTCGGCGGTATCGATAATAACGGTCTCGACCGGCACGCCGAGCGTCTCCGCGCAGATCTGCGCCATCACCGTCTTCAGCCCCTGGCCGAGATCGACGGAAGAAAGCGTCACGACGAAATTCCCTGTCGTCGTCGCATGGATCAGCGCCTGCGATGGATCGCCGCCGAGATTCATACCGGTCGGATAGTTGACCGCGGCGACGCCGCGCCCGCGCTTCTTGCTCATGACGGCCTGCCCCCGTTGCCCAACCTTGTCATCCTCGGCCGAACGAAGTGAGAGCCGAGGACCCAGGAATCCAACGTGGGGCTGGGTTTTCGGGTCGTCGCTGCGCTCCGCCCGAGAATGACGACGATTGGGGTGGCGGACATGTTCATGTCAGGCCTCCCGCACGGAGCTTGCCTTCATCGCCGCCTCCGAGAGCGGCCAGTCGGCGAGCTTCGCCGCCGCCTGCATAGTCTCGATCAGCGCCGCGCCATGTGTCTCCTCGCCATGCGCCTTCATGTCGCCGTCGCGATAGGCGTTCTTCATGCGGAGCTCGATCGGGTCCATGCCGAGGAGCCGGGCAATCTTGTCCATCTGAACTTCCAGCGCGAAGTCGCCGATGGTGACGCCGAAGCCGCGCATCGCCGAAGAGGGCGTGCGGTTCGTGTAGACGCAATGCGCATCTACATAGACGTTCGGGATCGTGTAGGGCCCCGGCATGTGCGCCGCCGCCTTGGTGGTGCCGTAGGGGCTGTGGCGCGAATAGGCGCCGGCGTCGACAAAGAGCGTGACTTTTCGCGCGACGATCCGCCCGTCCTTCATCACGCCGTCCTTGACATAGATGCGCTCCGCCGCGCGCGGAGAGGAAACCTGCATCTCCTCCTCGCGACTGAAGGCATATTTGACCGGCTTGTTGGTGAGCATCGCCGCCAGGAAAGCAAGTGGCTCGACGATAACGTCGACCTTGCCACCGAAGCCGCCACCGACCGTGCCGCCGATCAGCCGCAGTTTCTGGAACGGCGCGGAAAGGATGAGTGCCGTGTTGTCGAGCGTGAAGAAGAGCGCCTGCGTGTTCGAGTAGCAGACGTAGCGCCCGTTCGGATCGGGCACGACGATGCAGCCGGTCGTCTCGGTCGGAGCGTGCTCGATCGGCGAGGACTGATAACGCTCCTCGACGACGTGGTCGGCCTCGGCGAAGGCCTTCTCCACGTCGCCGTAGCGCACGCGGCGGCAATGATGGCCCTCGTATTTGAAGAAGTTCTGGCCGTGGTATTCGTTGACAAGCGGCGCATCCGGCTCGAGCGCCTCTTCCACGTCAAAGACCGCCGGCAGCTCCTTGTATTCGATTCTGACTTTCGCCGCCGCCTCGCGCGCGGCGCCCATGCTCTCCGCGATCACCGCGACGATAGGCTCGCCCTTGTAGCGCACCTTGTCGACGGCAAGGCAGGGCTCGTCGTCGGGCTCGACCTGGATCAGGCAAAGGATCGTGTAGACGTTCTTCGGCACGTCCTTGTGGGTCAGCACGCGCACGACGCCCGGCATCTTCTCCGCCTTCGCCGTATCGACGGAAAGGATCTTCGCGTGGTGATGCGGGCTCCTGACCATCGCGAGATGGAGCATGCCGGGGAAAGTGCGATCGGCGTAATATTGGGTGCGGCCCGTGACATGGCCGTCGATGTCGGTGCGCTTGTTGTTGACGCCGACGGCCTGATGCCCCTCGGCGCGCTCCTTGGCGAAGAATTTCTTCACGTGTTCCATTGGGGACCGGCTCCGCGACCTAGGCCGTCTTCCGGCCGCGCATTTCGGCAGCGGCAGTCAGGATCGCGTCGATGATCAATTCGTAGCCTGTGCAGCGGCAGATGTTGCCGGAGATCGCATCGACGACATCGGCGCGACTCGGATTCGGATTGCGGTCGAGCAGCCACTTCGCGACAAGAATCATGCCGGAGGTGCAGAAGCCGCATTGCACGGCGAAGCCCCCGGAGAAGGCACGCTGCAGCGGATGCATGGCGCCGCCCTCGGCGAGCCCTTCCAGTGTCTCGACCGAGCGACCCTCGACGCGCTCCGCCGGGATCAGGCAGCTGAGCTTCGGCTCGCCGTCGACGATGACGGTGCAGGCCCCGCACGTGCCTTGCCCGCAACCGTTCTTCGTCGCGGTCAGCCCGAGCTTGTCGCGAAGGACATCGACCAAGAGCGCGCCGGGCTCGATGAATTCCGCCTGTTCGGCGCCGTTGACGATGAATTGAATGGGGACGTGCGCCATGGTTTTCGCTCAGCTCTTCAGGAGCCGGGCGAGATGCACAGGCAGTACGTTCGACCGGTACCAGGCGCTCGCTTGAGCGTCGGTCGGCGGTTCCGTGCCCTCCGCCGCAACAGCAACGGCGCGATCGATCGTCGCCGCGTCGAGCGCGCTTCCTTCGAGCGCCTTCTCGACGGCCTTGGCGCGGATCGGGGTGGCAGCCATCGCGCCATAGGCGACACGCGCGCCTTTCACCTTGCCGCGGACAATCGGGAGAAGCGCGGCGATTGAAAGCACCGAAGCGCCGTGTGGATGCCGCCGCGTGACCTTCGCGAAGCGGAAACCGCCCTTCGGCGGCAGCGCGAAGGCGACGCTCCTCACGACGCGGTCCCTGCGTCCGCGACCCTTCAAGAATGTTTCAAGCGCGACGGTCTCGCGCTTCTTTGCGTCCTGCACCGCGGCCTTCGCATCGAGCGCCAGCAGCGCGACCGCAAGATCGCCGTAGGGAGAGCGCGCAAAGAGGTTGCCGCCGACCGTCGCCATGGCGCGGACGGCCGGGCCCCCGATCTCGCGCGCCACGTCGTGCAGGAAGGCGAGCTTCGGCGTGGCGAGAATGTCCGCCATCGTCGCCGCCGCGCCGATCTCGATGCGCCCGCCCCTAACGCTGATCGCGTCGAGCCCGAGGCCATCGGAGAGCACAAGCGTGCGGATCGACAGGTCGCCCGAATTTTGAGCACGAACGAGGAGCGTGCCGCCGCCGAGGAGTCGCGCGCCCTTGTCGGCAGCGAGCGCCGCGACGGCCGCCTTGACCGAGGTCGGGCGAACGACCGAAAGCGGCATTTTTCCTCCCGCGACCTCTTCTTTCTTGGTCACTATGTTCGATTATCGATTATCGAGTGTCAATCGTCTATGGTGTCTTGTCCGAGATCCAGCGGCCGTGCCCAAAGACGTGTAGGACCAACCCATGGAAGACGGATTGGACCTTTCGCTTACATCGTCCGCCGACAATGAGCGCCTGGCGCACGAGCCGATCGGCGCGCGCATCCGAAACGTGCTGCTGCGGCGCATCCTTGAAGGCGAGTATGCGCCGGGTGCGCGACTGGTGGAGTTGCAGCTCGCGAAGGAATTCGGCTCAAGCCAGGCGCCGGTTCGCGATGCGTTGCGTGAGCTGGAGACGGCGGGGCTCGTCACGATCAAACCGCGCCGCGGCTCCTTCGTGAACGACTTCCACGCGCGCGTGCAGCACGAGATCTACGAGGTGCGCGGCGCGCTCGAGGAAGCCGCGATGCGGCTTGCGATATCCCGACGCAAGGCCGATACGCGCCCCCTCGCCGCGCATCTGGAGGGCATGCGCGAGGCGGCGCGCAACCACGATTCCGACGCCATGGCCCAGCACAGCGTCGGCTTCCACCGGACCATCCTCCGCGCTGCGGAGAACGAGCTCCTCCTTAAGATGTGGGAATCGCTCCACGTCGAGATCCACTCGCGCAAAACCTCGCTGCAGCCGAACATCGACCTATTCGCGGTCGCCGAGAGCCATGCGCCAATCCTGGCGGCCGTCGAACGCGGCGACGTCGAAGCGGCCTGCCGGCTGTCACGCGAGCATCAGGAATATTTCGAGCGAAGGGCCTGAGCCGGCTGTCTCATCGTCTGCTCAGGGCCAGACCGCGAGTACGGCGCCCATGATCGCAAGCGCGAGCGCCTGATAACCGTTGTTGATCAGGAAGAGCCTGAATGGTCGCTTCTCGTACATGACCAGCGCGAAATGCGTGACAGCGATGAAGCCGAACCAGTTCAACAGGCCGACCGCGACGCCGGTGAGCCAGGTCGTCGCGCCTGCATAGTGCACCGCATGGACGAGGATGAAGGCCATGATCAGGCTGCCAATGACGTCGGAAATCACGGCGCGAGGCAGCCGCGCCTTCATCTCCGCCTCCGAGCATTGCGCGAGCCGCATGAAGGCCGGCCCGAAGATGACGGGCGAATACCAGATCGCACCGACGACGACTCTGACGGCGGCCGCAATCAGCACCGCCAGATAGTTGATCGGAAATTCCTGCATGCCACCCTCCCGTCACTGGATATTGGTCTCCGACCCAGTTACATACCATTTGGTATCCGAGTTTTTCAGCAAGGAAGCAAGTGGTGAAAAGAAGCCAGGAAGACGCCGCCAAGACGCGAAGCGCGCTCCTCGCTGCGGCCTTCGAGGAAATATACAAATACGGCTTCCAAGCCGCGAGCGTGGCCAACATCGTCAAGCGCACGCACCTCACGAAGGGCGCGTTCTTTCATCATTTCCCGGACAAGAAGAGCTTGGGATATGCGGTCGTCGACGAGGTGATCGCGGAAATGATCCGAAGCCAATGGGTGGCGCCGCTTCTTGAAAGTCGCGATCCGCTGGCAACGATCGCCGATGAGTTCGAGAAGGGGATCGATATGCTCGCACAGGCGCCCGTGAACCTCGGTTGCCCGCTCAACAACCTCGCGCAGGAGATGTCGCCGGTCGACGAAGGCTTCCGCCGACGCACCGCCGACGTGTTCGCGGTCTGGGTCGATGCCTATGCGGCAGCTCTCGCGCGCGGAAAGAAACGCGGCGTAGTTGCAAGGCGGGTGCGACCGAGGGACACCGGCGTCTTCCTGGTCGCGCAGATCGAGGGGATACTGAGCCTTGCAAAGACCACCAAGGACCCAGGCGTCATGCGATCGGGCGCAGCGAGCCTTCGCGCCTTCCTGCAATCGCTCAAGCCGTCTTCGTCGCCCGCCTGAGCGTCATTGGAGAGCGTCAAAGTACGTGAGTGACCGGGTTGAAGGACCCGACGGGCCGCAAGCTCACTTGTCGAGTCCTGGATAGTAGGGATCGGCGAGGCGCTCGCGGAGCTTCTCGCCGGCCAGGCAGTCGACCGGCGGTTCCGCGGCAGCGGGGACGACGCTTGCGGGAAAGCGACCGGCCACTTCCAGGATCAGCTTCCGGCGGATGGCGACTGCAAATTCCTCGGCCTTGGTCACCGGCAGCATGAAGGAGCCGGGTCCGCCGATGACGCATTCTGCGTAGTAGCGCGCAACATCGGAGACCGTCGGCGACGGCGCAATCAGGACCGGAAGGCCGTTGACGACGATGCCCTCCGCCACCGCCTCGTCGCGTGCCTCGGTGACGGGTGGCCCGTAATTGTTCGGGCCGTCGCCGGAGACATCGATCGCCTTGCGGTCGCCAGCGAAGCCGTTCGCAACAAAGAGCGCGGCGCTAAAACGAAGCGCGGCTGAGATCGATGTGCCTCTCGCGAGGACGAGCGGCTGCTCCGACAGTGCTTCGGAAAAGGCCTCCGCACTTTCGGCGCTGTCGATCAGCCGCCACGGCACGATGATCTTTTGCCAGGTGCGCCCCGACCATTCGACATACGTGACGGCAATGCGCCGATCGTCGCCGGAGAGGACCGCGCGGACGAAGTCCGGATGGCGGATCGCTTCGCGGTAGCCGTTGCGCTGAAGAAGAAACTCCTCGCGATCCATTGACGCGGACACGTCGACCGCGATCACCAGCTCAAGGTCGACGGGGATCGATCCGCCAGCCCCCTGGGCATGCGCGCTCGTCGCCCAAAGTGCGAGCGCCACGACCACCGCGGATCGACCGTATCGCCGCATCGATATCGCGTCCCAAGACAACGCGGCCACTCTATCAGGCTTCGCGGCCCGGAACAGAATGCGCGCCGCGCCGGATCACTGTCTTGTTGCAATGCAACATCGCCGCGTTAATGTGGCGGCGGGGGCATTGGGGGCCTGGTTGCCGGAAATCCGCAAGATTCTCGTCGCGAACCGCTCGGAGATCGCCATCCGGGTTTTTCGCGCTGCAAACGAGCTCGGGCTGAAAACGGTCGGCGTATTCTCCGAGGAGGACAAGCTCGCCCTCCACCGCTTCAAGGCGGACGAGGCCTATCTCATCGGCCGCGGTCCGCAGCTTGAAAGGCCGCTCGGACCGATCGAAGCCTACCTTTCGATCCCCGAAATCCTGCGCGTCGCCGAGCGGTCGGGTGCCGACGCCATCCATCCGGGCTACGGGCTCCTTTCCGAAAGTCCGGAATTTGCCGACGCCTGCGCCGCTGCCGGGGTCACCTTCATCGGCCCCTCCCCCGATACCATGCGCAAGCTCGGCAACAAGGTCGCCGCACGCAATCTCGCTACGCACGCCGGCGTGCCCGTCATGCCGGCGACCGATCCGCTCCCCGACGACAAGGAGAGCTGGACGCGGCTTGCCAAGGAGATCGGCTATCCGGTGATGCTGAAAGCCTCATGGGGCGGCGGCGGACGCGGCATGCGCGTCATCCGCGACGAAGCGGCGCTTACCCGCGACGTGACCGAGGCGAAGCGGGAGGCGAAAGCCGCCTTCGGCAAGGACGAGGTCTATCTCGAAAAGCTTGTCGAGCGCGCCCGCCACATCGAGGTCCAGGTGCTTGGCGACATCTTCGGCAACCGCGTGCACCTCTTCGAGCGCGACTGCTCGATCCAGCGTCGGCACCAGAAGGTCGTAGAGCGCGCGCCCGCGCCCTATCTCACGCACGATCAGCGCGAGGAGCTGTGCAACTACGCACTCCGCATCGCCGACGCCGCAGACTACGTCTGCGCCGGCACGGTGGAGTTCCTGCAGGACGCCTCGACCGGGCGCTTCTACTTTATCGAGGTCAATCCGCGCATTCAGGTCGAGCACACCGTTACCGAGGAGGTGACGGGGATCGACATCGTCAAGGCGCAGATCCGCATGATCGAGGGAAAGCGGATCGGCGAGCCGGATTCAGGCGTGCCGCCGCAGGAGGAGATCAGGCTCAACGGCCACGCGCTCCAGTGCCGCATCACCACTGAGGATCCGGAGCAGAATTTCATTCCCGATTACGGCCGCATCACCGCTTATCGCGGCGCGACCGGCTTCGGGATCAGGCTCGACGGCGGCACCGCCTATTCCGGCGCCGTCATTACCCGCTTCTATGACCCGCTCTTGGAGAAGGTCACCGCGTGGGCACCGTCCCCGGAAGAGGCGATCGCCCGCATGGATCGCGCGCTTCGCGAATTCCGCATCCGCGGCGTCGCCACCAATCTCGCCTTCCTCGAAAACGTCATCGGCCATCCGCATTTCCGCGACGCGAGCTACACGACGCGCTTCATCGATGACACGCCGGAACTGATCACGTCCGTCCGCCGCCGCGACCGCGCGACCAAGCTTCTGAACTACATCGCCGACGTGACGGTGAACGGCCATCCCGAAGCGCGCGGCCGCGCGCGGCCCGATCCGCACGCGCCAAGGCCGGTCGCGCCCGTCTTCAGCGACAAAACCGCCGAAGGCACCAAGACCCGCCTCGACCGGCACGGACCCGCGGCTTTTGCGCGCTGGATGCGCGAGGAGCACCGCACGCTCGTCACCGATACGACGATGCGCGACGCGCATCAGTCGCTTCTTGCAACGCGGATGCGCAGCTACGACATCCTCGCCGCCGCGCCCGCTTATGCCGCCGCGCTGCCCGAGCTGTTCTCGCTCGAATGCTGGGGCGGCGCGACTTTCGACGTCGCCATGCGATTCTTGACCGAGGACCCGTGGGAGCGCCTCTCCGGCATCCGCAGCCAAGTGCCGAACATCCTGCTGCAAATGCTGCTCCGCGGCGCGAACGGCGTCGGCTACACCAACTATCCCGACAATGTCGTGCGCTTCTTCGTCAAGCAGGCAGCGGCTGCCGGCGTCGACCTCTTCCGCGTCTTCGACTGCCTGAACTGGGTCGACAACATGCGCGTCGCCATGGACGCGGTGCTTGAGTCGGAAAAGCTCTGCGAGGCGGCGATCTGCTACACCGGCGATGTCCTCGATCCGGCGCGCGCAAAATATGACCTCGCCTACTATGTCGGGCTCGCGCGCGAGTTGGAGAAGGCGGGCGCCCACATCGTCGCGGTCAAAGACATGGCCGGCGTGATGAAGCCCGCGGCCGCGCGCACGCTCTTCAAGGCGCTCCGCGAGGAGGTCGCAGCGCCGCTCCATTTCCACACGCACGACACGTCCGGGCTCGCAGCCGCGACAATACTTGCCGCGGTCGAGGCTGGAGTTGACGCCGTCGACGCGGCGATGGATTCGCTTTCCGGGCTCACCTCGCAACCCTGCCTCGGGTCGCTTGTCGCCGCCCTCGATCAAACGGAGCGCGCGACCGGGCTCGACCTCGAAGCGATCCGCAGAATCTCGCTCTACTGGGAGGCGGTGCGCTTCCAATACGCCGCCTTCGAGAGCGATCTCCGCTCCGGCGCTTCCGAAGTCTATCTCCACGAAATGCCGGGGGGACAGTTCACCAATCTGAAGGAGCAGGCGCGCTCACTCGGCCTGGAGACACGCTGGCACGAAGTGGCGCGCGCCTATCATGACGCCAATCTGATCTTCGGCGACATCATCAAAGTCACGCCGTCGTCCAAGACGGTCGGCGACATGGCCTTGATGATGATCACGCAAGACCTGTCCGCGGCCGATGTCCTCGACCCCGCGCGGGAGATCGCGTTTCCTGATTCCGTCGTTCAGATGATGAAGGGCGAGCTCGGTCAGCCGCCCGGCGGTTGGCCGGAAGCCATCCAGACGAAGGTGCTGAAGGGCGCGGCCCCGATAAGCGTCCGCCCGGGCTCGCTGCTTCCTCCCGCCGACCTCGACGCCGAGCGGAGCGCCGTGGCGGAGAAGATCGGCGACAAGCCGGATGACCGCGCGCTCGCCTCCTACCTGATGTACCCGAAAGTCTTCTCCGATTTTGCGGCGGCGCAGGACAACTACGGCCCGACCGAGGTCTTGCCGACGCCGACCTATTTCTACGGCCTCCCCGCCGGCGAAGAGATCGCGATCGAATTGGAGAAAGGCAAGACGCTTGTCGTTCGCTGTCAGGCGATCGGCGAGACCGACGAGGAGGGTCAGGTCCGCGTCTTCTTCGAGCTGAACGGCCAGCCGCGCATCACCAAGGTTCCCGACCGTGCGCACGGCGCGGGCGCGGCGGGGCGCCGAGCGAAGGCCGAGCCCGGCAACGCGGCGCATGTTGCCGCCCCGATGCCGGGCGTCATCTCCGGCGTTTCCGTTTCTGTCGGCCAGGAGATCGCCGCCGGCGACGTGCTTCTCTCCATCGAGGCGATGAAGATGGAGACCGCGCTCCACGCCGACCGCGACGGAAAAATTGCCGAAGTCCTGGTCAAGGCCGGCGACCAGATCGACGCGAAGGATCTTCTGCTCAGATTCGAGTGAAATGCACCCTCAGCCCGCGAACATCGCCTCGAGCTTATCGATACATCCGCCACATCCCTGAACATGCATGTCGCGCACGGCTTCCACCGCGAAGCGCTCATGTGTCAGCACCAGTTCAGTGCCGTCGGGATGCGGCAGGAATCTCACGCGCACAAGCGTCGGCATCCATCAGGAAGTGAAGATCGAAGCGAGCCCAGCTGCGGTTTATCGTGTGCTGACGACGTCGAACGATTTCGCCAAGATGACTGGAGGCCGCGCGGCCGACATCGCCAAGGGCGTTGGCGGCCGCGTCAGTCTCTTCGGCGGCGATATAGAGGCGCAGAACGTCGAGCTGAAGCCAGGGAAGCGCCCGATGCAGGCGATGCTTGCTGGCGGATGGCGTCCCCCACGCAGGGTCCCGCGCCATTTTTCCGCAGCAAGCTGACTAAACGGCATCCCACCGCACGTGCTATCGGTGGTCATCGTCTACATTCGTCGCGGAGACGGACATGGCCCAAGAATCGCCGAGTGCACGCACAGGCGACGGCGCGCTTTCGCGCGATCGTGCATTCAATCCGCAGCACACCGCTCTCCTTATCGTCGACGTCCAGAACGCCACGTTCAACAACGAGCAATCGGCGCTTCGTCCGGAATTCTTCGCCGCCGCCCGCGACATCGTGATCCCGAACCTCGCGAAGCTCGTCGCGGCCTGCCGGCGAAGCGGGGTAGAGGTCATCTACACCGTCATCGAGAACCTGACGCATGACGGCCGCGACCGGAGCCTCGACTACAAGCTCTCCGGTTTCTTCATCGCGAAAGGCTCGGACGAGGCGCGCGTCCTTGCCGCCGTTGCACCGGCCAATGACGAGATCGTCATCCCGAAAACCTCGTCGAGCGTCTTCAATTCCACCAATATCGATTATCTGCTTCGTAATATCGGCATCGAGGATCTGATCGTGACGGGATTCCTGACCGACCAGTGCATCGATCATACGGTGAAGGACGCCGCCGATCGCGGCTACTACGTCACCTGCATCGGCGACGCTTGCATGGCCGACACGCATGCGCGACACGCGGCGGCGCTCGCAATGTTCGCCGGGTACTGCCGCACCATGACCACCGCCGAATGGCTCCGCGCGATGGACGAGAAGCGCACCTAGTAGGTCTCAGCGTAGAGGGCACACTGCTCGGACTCCGGCAGCGCCGTGACCAATTTGATCTCCGCACGCTTGTGGCGGAGATAGGCGTCGAGATAGGTCGGGCCGAACCAGTCCTTCGCCTCCGCAGTCGCTTCCAGATTGTCGAGCGCCTCGCCGAGCGATTGGGGCAGAAGGCGAAGCCCCGCAGCCTTGCGCTCGCTCTCGCTCATTTCCGCGACGTTCGCCGGCGCCGCGAGCGCAAGCTTCTTGCGGATGCCGTCGACGCCGGCATGAACGAACGCGCCGAGCGCGAGATAGGGGCTCGCCGCGGCGTCCGCCGGGCGGAATTCGACATTGAACTGCGATGCCGCGTCGAGGCCCGGTAGGCCGAGCACCGGACAGATCCTGAGGCAAGCCTCGCGGTCGCGCTCGGCGAGATAGACCCAGGTCGGCGCCCAGCGGTTCGGCCTTAGGCGAATGTAGGAAACCGGCGAAGGTGCGGTGACGGCGACGATCGCCGGAAGATGCTGGAGCACGCCAGCCATGAAGCTCTGAGCGACGGAGGTGAGGCCGAAGGCGCCCGCGGGATCGTGCATTGCCGGCCGGCCCGCATCGTCCTTGAAGCTGAAATGGATGTGGACGCCGTTTCCGGTGCCGTTCGGATCGAGGATCGGGGCGAAGATCGCGCGGTGGCGTAGACGGAAAGCAGCCGCGCGCGCGAGCTCACGCCCTTTCACGGCGTCGTCCGCCGCCTTCATCCCGAGCGCCGGCGCCGACGTGACCTCGTATTGGCGCTTGGCGTATTCGGGAAGGAAACTGTCGGGTTCGACGTTCGCCTTCCGCATGGCGGCAACCAGGGTCTCACCGAACGCGCCCTGCCGCCGCCAGGCATCGAGGCTGTAGGGCGTGCCGGCCGCATCCTCGACGCCGGTGTAGACGAATTCATGCTCGAACGCCGCAAAGAGACTAAGACCGGCGGCTTCCTTCAGTGCCGCAAGCGCGCGCCGCAGGAAATCCCGCGGGCAGCATTCCCAGGGCGTGCCATCCGTTTGGCGGATATCGCCGAGAAAGAAACGTTCCGGAGCGCTGCCGTCCTCGAAATCGACGTCGACTTCCGTCGCGGGGTCCGGCACCAGGATGAGATCGCCGGTCGCGCCGAACGGCGTATCGCCGATCGGCCCGAGCGCCGTGATCATGGTGTTGGTCGGCACCCAGCCAACGCCTTTGACGAGGCGGGACGGAAGCTCGCTTGCCGGAAATCCCTTGCCGCGAACGCGCCCCGCGATCTCGCAGGTCGCGACGAAGATCAGCTTCTCGCGAAGCACCCGCTCACGTCCCCTTGGATGGACCGAGCCGCGCGACGAGCTCGGCCATCGCATCGGCATCCGCGTCTCCGGCTTCGCGCAGGCCCGCGACAACGCCTTCGCGATCCGCCGCCGACCGGTTCTGGCTCACCTTCCACTTTCCTTCGATGCGACTGATCGGGATCTCGATTCCGACGATGCCTTTCATTTGGGAAGCGATGAAAGTCTCCGGCGCATCGGCTACCGACCAGGGCTCCGCCCGTGCGCCTTCGTTCGCTGCAGTCAGCGCCCTGATCTGCGCGGCGAGCCAGTCGCGGTCCTCGATCGCTCGCATCTGCCCGCTCGCCTGCACGGTCGCGTAGTTCCAGGTCGGGACGACCTTCCCGTGCTCGCGTTTCGCGGCGTACCAGGACGGCGTGATGTAGCGCTCGACACCTTGGAAGATGACGAGCGCCTGGATCGCCGGGTCGAAGTCGCGCCACTGCGGGTTGGCCCGCGCGACGTGCCCCTTGAGCGTGCCGAGCGGCGATGCCGCCGTATCGAGGATGAAGGGGATCAGGTTGGCAGAAAGGCCGCCGGCGCCATAGGTCACCAGGGCGCCGAGCGGATGCGCCCGGATCAGCGCGTGCTGAACTTCCAGGCTATCTTCGCGGTGATGCGGCGGTTGGTACATCGCGCCTCTTGCGACGGGCGCCGGTGCGGAAACCGGCGGGATTCGGGCCGAACGGAGCCGCACGAGCCAAATAGTTTGAAACAAAACTAAGTTGCGGCACCGACGTTTTCATTGCATGTTGCCGAGGCAGCGGTCCAGAAGCTTCGATGCGTTCTCGAGGTGACTGCGAGGCACGCAACCATTCGACAATCTGCCAGAGGCCCAATGGATCGACGTTCTGACCCGGACGAGAATACGCCCGAGCCGCAGGGCGATCCGGCGTCGACACCCACGGAGGTCCGCCTTGGGCAGCTCGCCGATTATATCGGCTTCCATCTCAGGCAGGCGCAGAACGCCTCCTTCAAAGCCTTCAAGCGGCAGACCGGCGAACCCGATCTCAGGCCCGGCTGGTTCGCCGTGCTGGCGCTGATCGACGTCAATCCCGGGATCACGCCG
The DNA here is from genome assembly GCA_963720705.1 of uncultured Alphaproteobacteria bacterium. Taxonomy (GTDB): domain Bacteria; phylum Pseudomonadota; class Alphaproteobacteria; order Rhizobiales; family Afifellaceae; genus DASWJZ01. The sequence goes on along the minus strand of CAVRGJ010000005.1, from coordinate 565,031 downwards.
GTGCTCTTGAGCCGCGCAAGCGGCCGCGACAAGTCGACCTTGACTCCGGTCATTCGCGACCTGAGCCACCGGCACCTGATTTCCCGCACGCCGGTCGCAGGCGACAGGCGGAGTTATGCGCTCGCGTTGACCGAGGAAGGCCGCGAGAAGCTCAAACAGCTCGCGGCCCACGCCGCCGTGCATGACCGGAAGCTCGACGAGATCGCCGGGCCGAAGAAGGCAGAGCTTCTCGTGCTGCTGCGCCGCATCGCTTCACTTCTCGACTAGTGCGCCCGGGTACGAGATTTCATGTACACGGCCGGAACGGCATTTCTCGAGGCGCTGAACGAAGCCGGCATCGGCTATATCTTTGCCAATCTCGGCAGCGACCATCCGGCACTGGTCGAGGCGATGGCCGAGGCGAAAGTCTCCGGGCGCCCGGTGCCGAGTCTCATCACCTGCCCGAACGAGATGGTCGCGATGAGCGCCGCACATGGCTTCGCGCAGGTGAGCGGCAAGCCGCAGGCGGTTCTCGTCCACGTTGAATGCGGGACGCAGGCTCTTGGCGGTGCGGTCCACAACGCCGCCAAGGGGCGTGCGCCGATCCTCGTCTTCGCCGGCGCATCGCCGTTCACGCAGGAGGGTGAGCTGCGCGGCAGCCGCAACGAGTTCATCCAGTGGCTCCAGGACGTCCGCGACCAGCGCGGCATCGTCCGCGGCTACATGAAATACGACAACGAGATCCGGACCGGCCGGAACCTCAAGCAGATCGTGCACCGCGCTCTGCAGATCGCAGAGAGCGACCCGAAGGGACCGGTCTATCTGATGGCCGCGCGCGAGGTGCTGGAGGAAGAGATTGCGCCGCCCGTCGCAATCGACACGGCGCTTTGGCGACCAATCGCGCCGACGGCGCTTCCACCTGGAGCCGCCGCGCCGATCGTCGCCGCGCTCGCCAAGGCGAAGCGCCCGCTCGTCGTGACCTCCTATCTCGGCCGCAATCCGGCAGCCGTTGGAGAGCTCGTGCGATTCTGCGAGCGGCTCGGGATCGGCGTGCTCGAATCCGTCCCGAGCGCCATGAATTTTCCGCACGACAATCCGCTTTACCAAGAGAGCCAGTGGAATCAGCAGCGGCAGAACCCGCTGCTTGAGGCCGCCGACCTCGTGCTTGTGATCGACAGCGACGTTCCTTGGATTCCGTCAGTGAATCGCCCAGCCAAAAGCGCCCAGATATTCCACATCGACGTCGATCCCCTGAAAGAGAACGTACCGCTCTGGTACATTCCGGCGATGCGGACGTTTCGGGCGGACGCGGCAACGGCGCTCCGCCAACTCAACGATGCGCTCGACGAAGCGAAGATCGATGCGGAGAGCGCGGAGAAGCGGCGCCGTCACTTCTCCGACTTGAACCGCAAGCGGGCCTGTGAGCTCAAAGCACTTGAGAAACCGAACGGCGACTTGCCGAGCCCGGAGTATCTGACCGCCTGCATCCGCAAGCATGTCGACGACGACACGATCGCCTTGAACGAAGGCATCACCAGCTACCACACGATCTTCGATCATCTCCGCATGCGCCGCCCAGGCTCGATCTTCACGAGCGGCGGCAGCTCGCTCGGCTGGAGTGGAGGAGCGGCGATCGGTGCAAAGCTCGCGGCGCCGGGAAAAACCGTGATGTCGCTGACCGGCGACGGGTCCTACATGTTCTCCATCCCCTCCACCGTCCACTGGATGGCACGGCAGTACGGCACGCCCTTCCTGCAGGTCGTCTACAACAATCGCGGCTGGAAGGCCCCGAAGTTCTCCACGCTCGCGATCCATCCGGAAGGCCATGCAAGCCGCGCCAACGACATTGGTGTCGCCTTCGACCCGCCGCCCGATTATTCGGGGATCGCCGCGGCCGCGGGTGGCGCTTTCGCCCGCAAGGTCGAGCGGGCGGAGGACGTGGAAGACGCGCTCGCCGCGGCGATGCGTGCGGTGAAGCACGAGAAGCGCGCGGCCGTCCTCGACGTATGGCTCCCGCACCTTTGAGCGTCAGGCGGCGCCCGCGAGATACGCCTCCTGCAGCACGCCAGGATTGGCCTTCAGCTCCACCGCGCTCCCCTCAAAGCGGATTTGGCCGCGATTGATGACATAGGCGCGGTCGGCGAGTTCCAGCGCGACATGCGTGAATTGTTCGATCAAAAGCACGCCGATTCCTTCTCTCGCGATCTCTTTGAGAACGCCCATCAGCCGCCTGACGACGATCGGCGCGAGCCCGAGCGACATTTCGTCGGCGAGCAGGAATTTCGGCTTCGAGATCAGCGCCTGCGCGAGCGCCAGCATCTGCTGCTCGCCGCCCGACAGGCTGCCGGCGGCGCGCTCCGCGAGTGCGCTAAGCTCGGGGAAGATTGCATAAGCGCGCGCCGCGCTCCCCGCGCGGTCGGCGGAAGAGTGCATGGCGGCCGCGACCTCGACGTTCTCCCTGACCGTCAGGCGCGTCAGCACCTGGTGGCCTTCGGGAACGGCGGCGATCCCGGCGCGGCGTATTTGATGCGGCGGCAGCCCGCTCACCTCGCGTCCCCCGACGCTGACGGCGCCCGAGACGATCGGCAGAGCGCCGGCGAGCGCCAGCACGAGGCTGCTCTTCCCCGCGCCGTTCGGGCCAAGCAGCGCCACCGTCTTCCCCGGCTCGACCCGGATCGACACGGCGTCAACCACGGTCTTCGTTCCGCGCATCACGGAGACATCGCGAATTTCGAGGGCGTCGCTCACACGAACTCCTCACTGCCGAGATAAGCGGCCTTGACGTGCGGGTTCTTCAAGACCTCGGCTGTCGGCCCGGAGGCGATCAGCTCGCCGAAATCGAGCACCAGCGTCGAATCGCACATCGAGGCGATCAGCGCGACGTCGTGGTCGATCAAGAGGGTCATCGCGCCGAATTTCTTGTGGATGCCGAGCACCGCTTCGCGCAGCCGCTCCACCTCGTTCGGCCGCAAGCCCGCGCCGGGCTCGTCGAGAAGGACGATCTTCGGCGCGCCGACCAATGTCTTTGCGATCTCGACGAGTCGTCGCTCGAAGCCGTTCAGCGCGACGCCCATCACGTTCCACTTGTCGATCAAGCCGACATAACGGAGCGCATCGACGATCTCGGCGCGCTTCTCCTCGAGCGGCAGCGGTAGCGGGTCGAGCATGACGCGCACATTGTCGGCAACGGAAAGATCGTCGACGACCTGCTCCGTCTGGAAGGAGCGGCGGAGACCCCAGCGAGCGCGAGCATGCGGCGCAAAGGCAAGAAGATCGGTGCCGAAGGCACGGATCGTCCCCGATTGCGGCGACACGAAACCGCTGAAGACGTTCAGAAGCGTCGTCTTGCCGGCGCCGTTTGGGCCGATGATCCCAACGATCGGATCGGCAAGGTCGGCGCTGAGATTGTTCAGCGCCTTGACGCCGCCAAAGGCGACAGAGAGGTCGCGGATCTCGATCATTTCGACCTTACGCGCCGCGTGAGCGCGCCGAGAAGGTCCGCGAGCTGGCCGGCGATCCCGGTCGGCGCGGTCACGATGGCATGCAGCAGTCCGACGCCGAAGATGACGAAGGCGATGTCCCCGTCGATGCCAATGTCGTTCAGGAAGGCGGGGACGGCACGATAGAGAATCCCGGCGATGATCTGCCCGGCGAAGCTGTAGGCACCGCCGACGACGGTCAGCGCAAAGAGCAGGATCGATTCGCTTGCCGGAAAGGTGGTCGCGTCGAGCACGCCGATCGTCCCGGCGAGGAGCCCTCCTGCGATCCCCGCGACGAAGCCGGCGAGCGCAAAACCCCACGCCTTGTAGAAGGCGACGTTGACGCCGGCCGCCATCGCGCAGGCCTCGCTCTTGCGGATAAGCGCCCAGGCGCGCCCCGGCCGCGCGCGCCGGTTGAGCTCGACCAGGAGAAACGTCAGGATCGCGACCACCGAGACGTAGCGAAGCATCGCGGCGTCGGACTGCGCGAAATGCGGGCGCGGCATGAAGATGCTGTTGACCGCGATGCCGAGAACGCCCGTGCCACCGTTCGGGAACTGCGTGCCCGTCACCAGGATCTGGAAGCCGGCCGCCGCCATCAGTGTGATCAGCGCCAGGAAGAGCCCACGCATCCTGAGCGCCGGAAGACCGATGACGGTCCCGACGATTGCCGCGGCGATCGCCGCCACGAGCACATTCACTTCAAAAGGCAGACCGGTCGCATGCCACATGCGAAGCGTCACCCAGCCGCCGACGCCGACGAGCGCAACCTGCGCCAGCGACACGAGGCCGAGGCGCGCGTAGAGGACTGCCGTGCCGGTCGCGGCGATGGTGAAAATCACCGACGAGATCATCACCCGGAGCCAGAGCGCATTGAGAAGCATCGGCCCGAGGAAGATCAGGAGCGCGACGGCGACGGCGAGCGCGATGCAGCGTGGGTTCGTCAGCTCGGGCGTGAGAGAACCGCGCCGCGCGCGCTCGTCAACTGCATTCTCGGCAGCCGCTTGCATGCCCTCAGTCCTGCCCGGAGAAGGTCAGCCGCCGGTTCCGCTGAAGCCAAAGCAGGATCAGCGCCGCGACGATGAAGGGCGCGGCTGTGCGGTAGGGCGCGATCGGTTTCAAAAGCGTCGTCATGGATTCAGCGACGCCGATGAAAAGCCCGCCGAGGAGCGTCATCGGCAGCGATTCAAGCCGTCCGACGATCGCCGCGGCGATGGCCGGGATGACGAGAAAGGTCAGCGCGCCGGGATTGGGCCGAACCAGGTCGCCGAACATGATGCCGCAAAATCCGGAGAGAAGCCCGCTGATCAGCCAAGCAAAGGTCTCGACGCGTATGATCGGCACGCCGAGGATCGCGGAAAGGTCGCGCTTGTCCGCGAGCGCGCGCATCAGGAGCCCGATGCCGGTCTTCTTGAGGAAGAGCGCGATCCCGACCGTCACCGCGACCGCGGCGACGAGGACGAGCGCGCGCGTCCCGGTGATCCTGACGCCGAGGAGCCTGAAGCCCGACGCGTCGGTGAAGAGCGTCAGCCGTCGCGGCGCCTCGACCCAGAGATAGTTGGCAATGCCGAGGATGATGAGCGCAAAGCCAAGCGTCGCGACCGCCTTGACCACCGGCTCGCGGTAGGAAAGTCGCGGCGCGACCAGGAGTCCGTAGGCAAGCGAGAGGAAAGTGGCGACGGTGAGCGCCGCCAACCAGATCACCGGCTCGGTGTAGCCCCATTGCTGAAGCTGCCAAGCCACCATGGCGCCCATGGCGCCGATCGCGCCATAGGCCAGATTGAGAACGCCGGTCGATCTGTAGAGCACGACCAGCCCGATGCCGGAGAGTGCGTAGATTGCCCCGACCGCGAGCCCGGTGACGAAGAAGAGGCTATATGCTCCCATCGATCCCGAAGACTACTCGGTCAGGTGCTGGTCCGCCTCCAGTTTTCTGATCTTGTCGAAATAAGACCCTGACACGTCGAAGCATCCGGTTTCCGGCTTGAAGCCATCCTTGTCGATGCGGACGACAAGCGACGCGTGGTTCGGCTGGTGGAAGTCGGCGTCGCCGAAATACCAAGGACCGCAGAGAAGATCGGTGTGGTAGCCCCTCACCGCCTTCAGCGCCGTGGTGACGCTCGCGCGGTCGAGCTTGGCCGGGTCCATCTTCATCAGCGTGTCGACGAAGATGTTGGCGGAGACGAAACCCGCCTGCGAGAAGGTATCGCGCGGATCTTCGGCGCGGCCGTACTGGTCCATCACCTTCAGCCAGCGCTGCGCATCGGGCCCTCCGCCGTCCCACGGCGTCAGCTCGATGGCGACGTGCACTTTGCCGCTCCAGTAGTCGCCGAGTGCCTCCGGCATGCCCTGCTTGTAGAGCGGGGTCGGCGAGATCCAGGTGTACTGATCGCGCAGATCCTGATCCTGTGCGGCCTTTAGGAACGCCTCGGCGAGGCCCGCGGGCAGACTCATCAGGATCGTGTCGGCACCGCTCGCGACCGCTTCAAGCAGCGACGCGTTCGGATCGGGCGCGCCCGGGTCCATGAGCACGGAGACGCCTTCCAGCCCCTTCTCCTTCAGCCATTCGTTGGTCAGGTTGCACGACCACACGCCGTTTGAGGGAATGTTGAGGCCGACGCAGGCGACCTTCTTCGAGCCAAGATTCTCCACCGCGTATTGCACGGCGGAGATGTTGCTCGGCACCGGGCCCTGGTTGGTGGAGGCGATGTTCCGTGCCTCGAAGCATTCGCGCACGGCGCAGGCCGACGCGACGACCGCGACGTTTTGATCTTCATAGAGCTTGGCGTTGACCGTCATCTCCACGAAGCTGCCATTGCCGACGAGCGCAACGACGCCCTCGTCTTTTACAAGCTTCGAGGCGACCTGCGCCGCCACCTCCGGCTTCCACTGGTCGTCCTCGACCATGAACTGGATCGGCCGGCCGTTGATGCCGCCGTTCTCGTTGACGCAGTTGAAGTAGGCGCGCGCGGCGTCCGCGCCGGCGCTGAAATCGTCTGGGCCGGTCTGGCCTACCACGGAGCCGACGAGGATCGGATCGCCCGTCGCTTTCTCACCGTTGCCGAGCCCACAAAGCGGTCTGTCCTGCGCGGAGGCCAACTGGCCGCCACCCACGACGATCACCGCCGCAAGCAACAACTTCTCTAACCCGCGGGACTTCAAAATCCTCATGATGGCCCTCCCTTTGCCAGCAGAACCGCCCGCCTTTTCCGGCGGGAACCGCTCTACCGCCTGAGGCCGCGTTCTCCGCACCGAACCGTGGCCGGTTCCGAGGCGGGGCGCTTTGCTCTTCGCTCCAGGCGCTTGTATCGTAGCGCCGAAGTGGTTTGATAGCAAACCAAATGGCGGCGCTGGCGCCGAAACGAACCGGCCCCGGCCGGCGCGCTCGCGCTGGGAGGATGGCCTTTGCGGCTTGACGACAAGACCTGCATCGTGACCGGTGGGGCGGGCAGCCTCGGCTCCGTGACGGCGCGCCTCATGCTCGACGAGGGCGCTCGCGTGATGCTCGTCGACCGCTCCGATCTCGCGCTGAAGCGCACGGCGGACTCACTTGCGTCATCCTCCGACCGCGTGGCGACGTTCGTCGCCGACGTTGGCAACGCGGAGGACGCCGAGCGGTTCGTCGCGGCGACGGTCGAACGCTTCGGCGCAATCGATGTGCTTTTCTCGAATGCCGGGAACTTCGGCACCGTCGCACCGATCGAGTCCTATCCCGTCGACGTCTTCGACGATGTCTACGCCGTGCATGTCCGCGGCGCGTTCCTCGCCTGCAAATACGCTGTACCCAAGATGAATGACGGCGGCGCAATCGTGATCACGTCAAGCGTCGCGGCGACGCGCGGCGACCCGGGCGTCTACGCCTACATCACCGCCAAGCATGCGCAGGTCGGGCTTATGCGCTGCCTTGCGAAGGAGCTCGCCCCGCGCCGCATCCGCGTAAACACCATCCATCCCGGCCCGATCGACAATCAGTTCCAGCACAACGTCGAGGCGGGGCTGACGCAGGCGATCGGGCGCGACGGCGGGGAATTCTTCAACGAACTGATACCGCTCGGTCGCCACGCCAAGGTCGAGGAGGTCGCGCGCTCGGTCCTCTATCTCGTGTCGGACGACGCAAGCTTCGTGACGGGGGCGATGCTGATGGTCGACGGCGGCATGAGCGTCTAGCGGAGCAAGAAACATGCGCCAGCCGTTTCCCCGCGAAGGGCGGGGCGCATAAGATCGGCAGATTGGTGCTGCCGCCTTTCGGCGCCGCGCCGGTGGGACGTCGATGGACACAAAAGTTGCAATTGTCGGTGCCGGCCCGTCGGGGCTGCTCCTCTCGCGGCTCCTCCATCGGGCCGGCATCGACAACGTCGTTCTGGAGCGGCGGAGCGCCGAATACGTGCTTTCGCGCATCCGTGCTGGGGTGCTGGAGCGGGGCACGGTGGACCTCCTGGACGAGGCCGGCGTCGGCGAGCGCTGCCACCGCGAAGGCCTCTTGCACCAGGGCATCGGCATCGCCTTCGAAGGCGCCCGTCATCGTATCGACTTTCAGGCCCTGACCGGGAGCTCGGTCACCGTCTACGGCCAGACCGAGGTCACGCGCGATCTGATGCAGGCGCTTGAGAGCGACGGCGCTTCACCGCGTTACGAAGCGGAGGTCTTCGCCATCGAGGGATTCGACGGCAACAGGCCGATCGTGCATTACCGCGAGGGCAACGAAGAGAAATCGCTCGCGGCGGAATTCGTCGCCGGCTGCGACGGCTATCACGGCGCGAGCCGCAAGGCCGTGCCAGAGCGCTCGTTCCAAACTTTCGAACGCATCTATCCGTTCGGATGGCTAGGTGTCCTCTCTGAGACGGTGCCGGTCTCCGACGAGCTGATCTACGCCAACCACGAGCGCGGCTTCGCGCTGTGCTCGATGCGCACGCATCATCTCTCCCGCTACTACGTGCAATGCTCGCTCGACGACGGCGTCGAAGACTGGCCCGACGAAAGATTCTGGGACGAGCTTCGCCGGCGGATCGACCCGCCCGCGGCGGAAGCGCTTCAGACCGGCCCGTCGGTCGAGAAGAGCATCGCACCGCTCCGCAGCTTCGTCGCCGAGCCGATGCGCTTCGGGAAGCTGTTCCTCGCCGGCGACGCCGCGCACATCGTGCCGCCGACGGGCGCCAAGGGGCTGAATCTCGCCGCCTCCGACATCCGCTACCTCGCGAACGCGCTGATCGAGCACTACCTTGAAGGCTCATCAGCAGCCCTCGACGCCTACTCCAAGACGTGTCTCCGTCGTGTCTGGAAGGCGGAGCGCTTCTCGTGGTGGATGACGTCGCTTCTTCACCTCTTCCCCGACACCGGCCCTTTCGGCAGGAAGATCCAGCTCGCCGAGCTCGACTATCTCGCCGGCTCCAATGCCGCGCAGACCGCGCTCGCGGAGAATTACGTGGGGCTCAGGTTTGAGTAGCCCCCAGCCGTCTCGCCATTGCCGGGCATGACGACCGTTGAGAGGTGCGATCTGCCTCACACCTTCCGCTGCGCCGCGTTCCAGTGCCGCTCGAGATTGGCGATGAGCGCCGGGCTGAAGTGGCAATAGGCCTGCTCGCGCGCATACACGGAGGCGTAGCGGCGGAAGAGATCGAGGGACTCCTCGCCGACGCGAAAGGCGCGCCGGTTGCCGACCATGCTCACCGCGCCGGCGTTGCTCAGGCCCTCGACGACGCGGTCGATCGCCCCCTCCATCGCCTCCAGCGCGACGATCTCATCGCAGATCATCCGCCCCTCCGGGCTATCGCAGGGGAGCCGCCGCTCGTATTGGATCGCCTGCCGCGCGACGCGGTCGCCGACGAAGCGCGGCAGTCGCAGGTTGGCAAAACCGGGGATGATCCCCTCCTTGCGCGCCGGCAGCGTCATGTAGGCGTCGGCCGCCGCGAGCACATAGTCGGCGACGAGCAGCAGCTGGCAATGGCCGCCGATCGCGAAGGCGTCGACCGCCGCGACCCAGGGCTTTTCCGTCGCGCGGCCAGCGACGTCGTCGGGAAGCGCGTCCGGTGTCGCCACGCCGCGGAAAAGCTTGTGGACGTAGCCCATGTCGCGCTCGAGGAACCAGAGATACGGAATCTCGCCGCGATAAAGACGGGTCAAGTTGATGCCGGCGCCGAAGACGCGGCGGCCGGCGTATTTCGGATTCTCGACGATGCCGCCGCGCATGACCGCGATCATACTTTCCGGATCGAGGATCGCCGCGTCGACTGCTACCTCGGTCAGATCGAGCGTGTCTTCGTCCTCGGCGTTCAGAAAGCGGGGATTGTTCGAGGTGAGATGCACCGCCTGCCCGACGCGCCTCAGGCTGACGGGGCCGAGGTCGACCTCGCCGTTCTGCATCAACGTTTTGAGCGCGCTCGCGCTCTCCGGTCGCGGCAAGAGCATCGCGTGGCAGAGATGTTCTCCGCACGTTTTGTCGGCTAGAACGTGCGCCAGGAAAATACCCTGGTCGATTTCGACGCCGTCCTTGTCGCCCTGTTTCAGCGCCGCTTCGGCAGCGACCTCTGCCGAAGATGGAACAAGGCCGGGGATCGCATCGGCCGCCTCGAAGACAAGTTCGTCAAGTCTCAGGAAGTGGGAGCGGCCTGCGGTGAGACGGTCGTAGACCGCTACGGCGTGTACCTTAAGGAAGGCCTCGCGGCTCGCGCGCGCGGCCGACAGAATCGCTTCGGCCGCGCGCGCCTCGGCGGCGTTGCGCTTCCGCTTGGACGGAAGCGTCGCGATGAGCGCCTTCGAAATCGCCCAGAAGTTGGAATGACCGTTGCTGTCGTCGGCAAAGTGGCTGACGAGAGCAGGCCGCGCCGCATCCCACTCCGCCACCGCGGCTGCCACGAATCCCGCCGCGCGGAGGCGTTCGCCGTCGGTCGGAGGGGGCTTCACTTCGTCGTGGGGTGCCATTCCAGCAACCCTCTCAGCCTTTCAGACGATGGTCCAGCACGCGCTTCGCCTTGCCTTGCGACCGCTCGATCGTTCCAGGCGCCTCGATCGCGACCGATGCGGAAATTCCGAACCGATCCTTGATCCGCCGTTCCGTCGCCTCCCTGAGGGCACGCCGCTCTTCCTCTTCAAACCCCGTTTCGGGACGTATCTCGACGCGGATCAAGAGCTCGTCGAGGCGGTGCGGCCGGCTGACCTCGATCAGGTAGTTCGGCGAAAAACGGCGATCTTCACAGAGCAGCGTCTCAATCTGCAAAGGGAAGATATTGACGCCGCGAACGATCAACATGTCGTCGCTTCGACCGGCGATCCGCTCGATCCGCCGCATGGCGCCGTCGCGCTGCGAGATGAAGCGAGTCAGATCACGCGTGCGGTAGCGCACGACCGGCATTCCCATCTTCGTCAGCGTCGTCAGCACCAGTTCGCCTTTCTCTCCCTCCGGCAGCGCGGCGCCGGTCGTAGGATCGACGATCTCCGGCAGAAAATGATCTTCCCACAGCGTGAGCGTGCCGCGGCCTTCTGGCGTCTCCTGCGCCACGCCCGGGCCCATCACCTCCGAGAGGCCGTAGGAGTTGTACGCCACGACGCCGAGCCGCGCCTCGATCTCGGCGCGGAGTGACTCTGATGCGGGCTCGGCGCCAAAGATCGCGAGACGCAGCCCGGTGCCGCGGATTCCCTTTCGCGCGAGTTCGTCGGCGATGACCAGCATGTAGGACGGGGTCGCTAGCAGAACCGCCGGGCGGAGATCGCGGATCAGCTGGACCTGGCGTTCCGTCGCGCCGCCGCTGACCGGCAGCACGGTTGCACCGAGCCGCTCCGCCCCTCCGTGCCAGCCGAGCCCTCCGGTGAAGAGCCCGTAACCGAAAGCGTTGTGCACGAGATCGCCGACCTTGCCGCCGACGGCGGCAAGCGAGCGCGCCATCAGGCCCGCCCACGTGTCGAGGTCCGCCGCCGTGTAGCCGACCATTGTCGGCGACCCTGTCGTGCCGCTCGAGACGTGAATGCGCGCGATCTTCTCCGGCGCCTCCGCGAACATCCCGAACGGATAGCCGTTGCGCAGATCCGGCTTCGTCGTGAACGGAAAGCGCGCGATATCCTCGATCGACTGCAGATCGTCCGGATGTACGCCCGCACGCTGGAACAGGCGCCGGTAGTGCGGAACTTTGTCGAAGGCGCGCCGAAGCGTCGTCTTGAGACGCGCCAGCTGCAGCGCGCGCAGCTCTGCAAGGCCGGCTGGCGGCGCGAATGACGCGTCGGGCGAAAAATGCATCGCGTTCTTCTCCGCACAACCCGCTGATTGGCCCTCTCCGCACGGGTGAACCGCCGGTCAACGACGGCGGGCAACGGCGCGAATTAGTTTGTATCAAAACTACCTAGACATGCGCAGCGGAATTCCCGAAGATCGGTTGCAAAGAGCGCGCGGCGCTGCGAAGCGTCGACGTGCGGGGCCAACATGACAAGATGATCGGAGGTACGCCAATGCTCTCGCGCAGGAGATTTTCTGAGTTCCACCGCCGCCCTCGTCGCAGCACCCGCAGTGCTGCGGAGCGCCTGGGCGCAAGATCCCGAATTCACGCTGAAACTGCATCATCTGCTTGGACCGAAATCGCCGGCACAGGTGATGATGCTGCAGCCCTTCGCCGACCGGATTCTCAAGGACTCCGAAGGCCGCGTGAAGATCGACATCTACCCCGCGATGTCCCTCGGCGGCGCGCCGCCGCAACTCTTCCGCCAGGCCGTCGATGGCGTCGTCGACATCGTCTGGACGGTCAACGGATATACACCTGGGCTTTTCACGCGCTCCGAGGTGTTCGAGCTGCCGGACATCTTCAACGGCAACGTCGGGGCGACCAACCTCGCCATGCGCGACATGTTCGATCAATACCTCGCCGAAGAGTACAAGGACGTCCACGTGCTCTGGCTGCACGTCCACGCCGGGCAGGCCATTCAGATGGTCGACAAGCTCGTGCGCAAGCCCGAAGACTTCAAGGACCTGAAGATTTGCGTGCCCGGCCCGACCGGCACCGACGTCATCAAGACGCTCGGCGCAACGCCGGTTGATATGCCCGTTCCCGACCTGCCTCAGGCTTTGACCACGCATGTGGTCGACGGCGCGCTGATTCCTTGGGAGATCGCGCCGGCCCTGAAGCTTCAGGGCGTCACCAAGTACGACATCGAAGGCAAGGACAAGTGGCGCCTCGGCACCACCACCTTCCAGGTGTCGATGAACAAGGGGACTTGGGACAAGCTGCCCGACGACCTCAAGGCCGTGTTCAACAATGCCACTGACGCCGCCTGGTGGAAGCAGGTCGGCGACATCTGGCGCGAGGACGACGACAATGCGCTGAAGATTCTCGTCGATGCGGGCAACGAGTACGTCGAGCTCACCCAGGAGGAAACCGACGCTTTCAAGACGGCGCTCGCGCCGGTGATCGATCACTGGGTCGCCGATCGCGCTTCCAAGATCGATTCGAAGGGACTGGTTGACGCTGCCAAGGCTGCCATAGCAAAAAACAGCGCATGAGCTTCACCTTTCATGAGGAAGACAAGGGCGGGGTCATGGGACCCCGCCCTTCGTTCGAGTGGCAGCCGCGCTGGCTCAACGTCCTAAGAGCGGTGATCCGCTATTGGGCGCTGCTTGGCGGCTTCATCCTGGCGGCACTGATGCTGATGACCGCGGCAAGCGCGGCCTCCAACCTCTTCTTCGACAAGCCGTTCCAGGGTGACTACGAGATGATGAAGCATTTCGTGGCCATCGCCATCTTCTGCTTTCTTCCCTATTGCCAACTCACCGGCGCCAACGTGACGGTGGACATTTTCACCGAGGGGATGAGCGCGCGCGCCAAATCGGTCATGCTCGCCTTCTCCTCACTCTTTGCCATGGTGTTTGCAGTCGTTCTGCTGCGGCAGATGTCGCTCGGCCTCGTCGACTATGTGCGCTATCCAGAGACGACCGCGGCACTGCACATTCCGCTGTGGACCGCGTTTCCGCCGGCCCTGGTCTCGCTCGTTCTGCTCCTTGTCGCCGCCGTCGTTACCGCGATCGAAAGCTTGCATGACGCGCGCCGGCCGCCGCCGGCACCGCCTGTCGAATAGGGAACCGCAGCGAGGCATGGAAACCAGCTTTCTGATCGGGCTGATCGGGCTCCTCGCTCTGCTCGCCCTGATCGCCGTTCGCGTTCCCATCGCCTACACGATGATCCTGGTCGGCGCCGTCGGCACGAGCATCGAATCCGGGCCAACGATCGTACTTTTCCAGCTCAAGGACCTCGCCTACTCGCAGTTCTCGAACTACGACCTCTCGGTCCTTCCGATGTTCATCCTGATGGGCAGCCTGGCGTCGCGCTGCGGCTTGAGCCAGGACATGTTCCGCGGCGCGGACGCCTGGCTCGGGCGCTTTCGCGGCGGCGTCGCCATGGCCGCCGTCGCGGCCTGCGGCGGCTTCGGCGCGGTATGCGGCTCGTCGACGGCGACAGCTTCGACCATGGGGATCGTCGCGCTTCCCGAGCTCAGGCGCTACAAATACTCGCCCGCGCTCGCCACCGGGACCATCGCCGCCGGCGGCACCCTCGGAATTCTGATTCCCCCCTCGGTGGTGCTGATCGTCTACGCCATCATCGTCGAGACCAACATCGTCACGCTCTTCGAGGCGGCGCTTCTACCCGGCATCCTCGCCGTCTTCATGTTCCTCATCACGGTGGCGATCTACGTCCGGCTGGTTCCCGACGCCGGGCCGAAAGGCGCAACAGTTTCACGCGAGGAGTTTATCTCGGCCACGATCGCCGTCATCCCGATCGCCATCATCTTCACCGTGGTCATCGGCGGCATCTATGGCGGGCTCTACAACCCAACTCCGGCCGGCGCGATCGGCGTCTTCCTGGTCGCCGTCTATGGGCTCATCCGCCGTCGCCTGTCGTTCCACGACACCATCGACGCGCTGCTTGAGACGGCGCGCACAACCGGCATGATCTACCTGATCCTGCTTGGCGCCGCGCTGCTGTCGATCTTCATGGCGCGCGCCGGCGTCCCGCAAGCCGCCGCAGAACTTCTTCAGAACAGCGGCCTGCCGCCGCTGGCGATCATGGTCGTGATCATCCTGATCTTCATCGTGCTCGGCATGCTCATGGACAGCCTCTCCATGATCATCCTGGCGATCCCGTTCTTCTGGCCGATGGTTTCCGGTCTCGACTACGGCCTGCCGATCGACGACGTGAAGATCTGGTTCGGCATCATCGCCCTCGTCGTGGTGGAACTCGGGCTGATCACGCCGCCGGTCGGCCTCAACGTGTTCATCATCAATTCGCTCGCCCCGGACGTGCCCATGCGCGAGACCTTCAAGGGAGTGATCCCGTTCTTCCTCTCAGAGATCGTGCGCATAACCCTGCTGGTTGCCTTTCCCACGATCACGCTGTTCCTTCCGCACCTCCTCTCCTGAGTTTCGGCAGAAAGCGACCGCGCGTTGCGGTAAATCAAAGGCGGGAGTGCGCACGGCCGCGCGCACGTGCGACGACTCTCTCGTTCCTTGGCGCTGGCGGCTGCAGCAGCCAGTTGAACGCCGCGACCGCAAGCAGGCCGCCGAGCAGCTCGGCGATGATGAAGGCGGGGACGTCCTGCGGCCGAATGCCGGAGAACGTGTCGGTGAAGGCGCGCGCGATCGCAACCGCCGGGTTCGCGAAGGACGTGGAGGCTGTGAACCAGTAGGCGGCCGTGATGTAGAGCCCGACCAGCCAGGGTATCGCCTCGGCGCGGAAACGGAGCCCGCCGAGGATCACGGCGACAAGGCCGAACGCGGCGACCGCCTCGGCGAACCATTCCCCGGGTCCGGTCCGCACATGCGCTGAAGCTTCAAAGAGCGGCAGCTCGAACATCAGGTGCGCGGCGAGCGTGCCAAGGAGTCCGCCGGCGATCTGTGCGGCGACGTAGGCCGCGCCGTCGGCGGACGTGATGCTGCCTTTGAGCCGCATCGCGAAGGTCACCGCCGGGTTGAAGTGCGCACCGGAGACCGGGCCGAGCACGGTGATGAGCACGACCAGGATGGCGCCCGTCGGGAGCGTGTTGCCGAGGAGCGCCAGCGCCGTATCGTGCGTCAGCCGCTCCGCCATCACGCCCGAACCGACGACGGTGCAAACCAGGAAGGCGGTGCCGATCGCTTCGGCAGCAAGCCGGCGCGGCAGGCTGAACGTTTCGGCGATTGTGTCCGTCACGCCCGCTCCTTGGCGGGAGCCTTGTTGCGCTGCTGGCCGATCTCGTCGAGCCGCTTCTGCAGTGCCAGCCCGTCGAGACTCGTCAGCGGCAGGCTGGTGAAGATCGAGATGCGGTTGGTGAGCATGCGGCAAGCATCGGCGAAGGCGGCACGCTTCACTGCCTCCGTCCCTTCGGCGGCGGCCGGATCGGAAACGCCCCAATGCGCCGTCATCGGCTGACCCGGCCAGATCGGGCAGGTCTCGTTCGCTGCGTCGTCGCAGACGGTGAACACGAAATCCATCACCGGCGCGCCCGGAGCCGCGAACTCGTCCCAGCTCTTCGATCGCAGGCCGTCCGTGTTGTAGTGCAGGTTGCGCAGGAGATCGATCGCGTAGGGGTGCACCTTCCCTTTCGGATGCGAACCGGCGGAATAGGCCTTGAACCGTCCCTGGCCGTAACGGTTCAGGATCGACTCGGCGAGAATCGAACGTGCTGAGTTCCCGGTGCAGAGGAACAGCACGTTGTAGGCGTGCTCATTCATGGACGACCTCCTTCGTCGGCGTGCGGCCGGAGCGAGCTCGCTGACGAGCGGAGCGCAGGCCTCCGGCCGACCGCCGCAGCAATCGTTGATGAGATAGGCGGTAAGCTCACCGAACCCGTCGAGGCAGGCGCGATAGTTGATGACGCGACTCTGGCGCTCCGGCGCGACGAGCCCGGCGCGGGCCAGCACCGCCAGATGCGTGGACATCGTGTTGTGCGGTACCGCGAGGCGCCGCGCCACTTCGCCCGCCGGCAGTCCTTCCGGCTCATGCTCGGCAAGCAGCCGGAACGCGTCGAGCCGCGTCGATTGCGCCAGCGCCGCAAGCGCCAGAATGGCCTGTTCTCTTTCCATATGTCGAGAATGCTCGACATATGGAAAAGGGTCAAGCGGCCTTTGCCCTCAGGCAGCAAGCTTCCAATCAGCGACCGTGATCATGATCCAATATGCTCGTCAGTTCTTTCAGGAATGCCCCGACCTGCTCCGTGTCGTGGAGGGCGTAGCGCGCCGCGGTTTGTTCGGGGCGGCCGACGAAGATGGTGATGCCGCGATCGCGCAAAGCGCTAAAGGCGTCCTCGTCGGTGAGATCGTCGCCGATATAGAAAGGCAGGATATCCGCGCCCGTCTGCCCGAGCTTCCCGAGCAGCCATAACACGGCCTTGCCCTTGTCCCAGTCGAAGCGCGGGCGGAGTTCGAACACCTTCTTGCCTCCGGTCTTACGCAGCTCCGGCACCCCCTCAAGCACCCGATCGACCGCTGCTTCGACATCGAGCACCCGTTCGACTGAGACCTGGCGATAGTGCACGGCGACGGCGAAGCGTTTCGGCTCGACGAGCGCGCCCGCGATTGTGGCGAGCGCCGGGCGGAGCTTCTCGGTCGCGCGCTCCACCGCAGCCGTGAAAGCGGCGCCCTCCTCGTGCTGTATGCGCAAGCCGTCTGGTCCGGCAATGTCGAAGCCATGGCTGCCCGCGTAGACAAGATTGTCGAGGCCGACGAGCTTGCGCACGTCGATGAGATCCCGACCGCTGATCACCGCCACGGTGCAGAGGGCGGCAAGATTGCGCAGCGTCGAGCGCATCTCCTCGCTTAGGACCGCGAGGTCGGGACGGGCGACGATCGGCGTCAGCGTGCCGTCATAGTCGAGGAAAACGCTCGGGCGCTTGCCGGTGAGGCGAGCGCGAATCTCATCGAAGCACCTGAGGGCATTCGTGGGCGCTTCCCCGCTCTCTTTCGACACCGACCTCTCCACGTTCAGCAGTCCCAAATCGGGCGCCGGTTTCCCTTAAGATTCCCGGGCGAGGTCATTGCCGACGATCCGCAATCAGACGACAAACGAAAGAGTTTCAAGTGAAAGTATCGAGCGCTCGCGTAGCGCAGGCAAGCGATCCCGCCGCTGCGGCCTGCCGCTGCGGCCTGCCGCTCAGGCCGGATAGCGGCGTTCCGCTGCGCGAATCTTGCCGGCATTGCCGAGCTCGATGATGTAGCCGTAGTCCTTCTCGGTATCGAGATAGTAGTGCTCGTCATCGTCGAAGCGGCCGCTTTGAATGACCGGGTAGCCGCGGGCGGTGAAGTCGGCGACCGCCTTCTTGCAGTCGGCATAGTAGAGCTTGATGTGGTGAAGCCCTTCGCCGTGCTTCTCCAGATGCTCGTCGTAAATACTGTAGCCGGTGAGCGGCTGCATGAGCTCAAGCTGGGTATCCCCACTCCAGACCACTGCGATCAGGCACGAATGCGTCGCCGGCCTGCCGCGGTAGATGTAGTCCTTAACCTTGGTGGCATCGAAGGTGTAGATGTCCCACGGCCCGATCTTGAATATCTCCCAGTGGCGCTTCATCGCGGCCTCCAGGTCTCGCACCACCATCGCGACCTGCATTGTGCCGCCCTCTTCGAATGTCCTCATTGTCGTTCCTCCTTCTGCAGGGTGCCACGGGTTCACTGAGACCGATGCGGGGTTTCGGTGCCAAGCCACCTATCCCGAACACGCGCCTTTACGCCGAAAAACGAAGTGGTGACCCGACGACTCACCGCGGATTGACGATGCCGAGGCGGCAAGCGGCTGCGCTAAATCCCGCGCCAACCGGGTGCTCGCTGGCGAGCTTGAGTCCATGTGGCTTTGGACAGCGTGGCGTGCCGGTGGCGGCGGACTGTTGGCTCGCCATGGATAGGCTCTTGCTACTCGGCTGCCGCAGCGCGCTCCGCGTCGGCGCGCGCCGCCGCGCCGCGCCGCGTCTTCTCCCCCGCCCGCCTGAGACGGTAGCGCATGAACTGCTGGTCGGCGATGACGCCGATCAGGATGACCGAGCCCATCACGGCGAAGTTCAGCGATGAGGGAATACCGAGCAGGTTGACGAGGTTCTGGAGTACCTGGAGCAGCACGGTGCCGAGAACGACGCCGACGATGGAGCCTTCGCCGCCGCGGAGCGAGAAGCCACCGAGCACCGCCGCGGCGATGGCATAGAGCTCGTAGAAATTGCCGTGCCCGGAGGGCAGGATCGACCGGGTGTACATGGCAAAGAAGATCGCCGACAGCGCCGCCAGCGTCGTGCAGATCACGTAGGCGGCAACGATCACGCGGGTGGTGCGGATGCCCGAATAGCGCGCAGCCTCCTCGTTCTTGCCGACAGCATAGAGATAGCGGCCGAACACCGAGCGATGCAGTACCACCCACATGATCGCCGCAATCACCAGCATGATGAAGAAGGCGTGCGGGATGAGAATGGAGTGAACGGAGCCGCCGGTGAGAAGCGCGACAACGTCCGTGCGGCCGGTCGTGATCCATTCGAGGTCGGGGAAGTTGATCCCGAACGGGAATCCGGCGGTGGCATCTTTCGTGTAGAAGCGCGCGACGCCGCGGTAGATCAGTAGGCCGCAGAGCGTCACCACGAACGGCTGCAGCTTCAGCTTGGTGATCAACAGGCCGTGGATCAGCCCCATCAGGACGCCGATCCCCAGCACCAGTACCGCCGCGGCCGGCCACCAGACGCCCTTGTTGGCGATCAGATCGACAAAGATGACGCCGAGCAGCGCGATGATCGAGCCGACCGACAGCTCGATGCCGCCCGTGATGATCACGAATCCCTGGCCGATGGCAAATATTCCGAACAGACCGACCAGATTGGCGGTGTTGGCGATGTTGATCGGCGACAGGAACCGGGGATTGATGATCGCGACCACCGCCCCGACGACGATGATCAGTACCAGCAGACCCAAGTCTTTCTTCAGCATCCCCCGCCCCGTTCCTAGATCGACCTGCCGACGGCCAGCCGCAGTATGTTTTCCTCACTGCACTGGGCGCGGGCGAGAGTACCTTGGATGCGCCCCTCGTGCATCACCGCGACGCGATCCGAGACACCGATCACCTCCTCCATGTCCGACGAGATCATCAGCACGGCGACCCCGGAGTCCGACAGCACGCGCATCAGGTGGTATATCTCTGCCTTCGCCCCGACGTCGATGCCGCGCGTCGGCTCGTCGAAGATGATGGCCTTGGGTTTCATGGCCAGCCATTTGGCCAGCACGACCTTCTGCTGGTTGCCGCCGGACAGGGAGGACGTAACCTGGGAAACGTCGGACGTGCGGATGTCGAGGTCGGAGCGACTGCGCTGCGCCTGCTTCAGCTCGGCGTCCTGCGAAACGACCATGTTGTGTGCGTAGGAGCGCAGGTCGGGAAGGGTAATGTTCTGCGCGATGGAAAGATCGAGCAGCAGTCCGGAACCCTTGCGATCCTCCGGCACAAGAAACACACCTGCCCGGACCGCGTCGGCCGAGGTGGCAAAGTGCACCTCCCGGCCGTTGAGCGCCACGCTCCCCGCCTCCGGCCGGTCGATGCCAAACAGCACCCGCGCCAGCTCCGTTCGCCCGGCGCCGACGAGGCCGGCGAGCCCGAGGATCTCGCCGGCGTGGAGGTCGAGGCTTATCTCGCGGCCCGGATAGGTGGAGGTGCAAACGCCCTTGATGGACAGAACGGCTTCTCCGCCGATCACCGCCGGGGGCACATAATTCACCTTGAGGTCGCGGCCGACCATCAGTCGAACCATCGTGTCGTGGTTGATGGCCTCGCCTTCGAGCGCGCCGACCAGATTGCCGTCGCGCAGCACGAGGACGCGATCGGCCGCCTGAACCACTTCATTGAGCCGGTGCGAGATGAAGATGACGGAGATGCCGCGCGCCTTGAGACCGGCGACCACCTCGAGCAACTTGGCAGTCTCCGCGATCGGCAAACTCGAGGTCGGCTCGTCGAGGATGACCAGACGCGACTGGAGACTTAGCGCCTTGGCGATCTCGACGATCTGCTGCTGGGCGAGCGAAAGCCGCGCCACCGACGTCGCGGGCGAGAACGTCGCGCCGAGCTGGTCAAGATAGGGCTGAACGGCCTTCTCGAGCCTGTTGTTGTCGACCAGTTTCAGGATTCCGTATCTTCTCGGCTCGCGGCCGATGTAGACGTTCGCGGCGACGCTCAGGTTGTCGAACAGATTGAGTTCCTGATGGACGAAGGCGATGCCGGCGGCCATCGACTGTGCGACGGAGAGCGAAGGATGCGCGACGCCATCGATCTCGATGGTACCCCGGTCGGGCTCGATCACCCCGCCGAGGATGTTCATCAGGGTCGACTTGCCGGCGCCGTTCTCTCCGACGAGACCGATGACCTCCCCGGGCCGCACGTCCATGCCGAATTCGGCCAGTGCCACAACGCCGGGATAGGTCTTGCGCAGACCCGACAGCCTGAGAAAGGGATCGGCGGAAGCCGACGGCGCGGCAGCGGCAGTTGCTGAGGCGGTCATTCCACCACGTGTCTCACAGGGCCCGCCATGAAAGAATGCCCGCAGCCGGGGGACCGGCTGCGGGCGTTTTCGGGGACGCGACTAGCCGCCAGCAAGCTTCTTCTGGAAGTCTTCCTGGAACTGCTTGACGTTGTCCTTGGTGAGGGTCAGGCCCGGAATGATGATGATCCCGTCAGCGGGGATCTTCGACTTGTCGCCGTTGAGGTAGTCGGCGATCAGGTGGGCGCTCTGGATGCCCCACTCGTACGGCTGCTGGACGACGGTGCCGGAGATCGTGCCCTCGGCGACGCCGCCGAGCGTGATCGGGTCTTCGTCGAAGCCGACGACCGTGATCTGCCCGAGCTTGCCAGCGTCACGCAGCGCCTCGTAGATGCGCGGCGTGTTGTACGAGTAGAAGCCGACCACGCAGTTCACGTCTGGGTCGGCGACGAGCACGTCGTCGACGTTGGCGCGGGCGCGGGTCTGGTCGATGTCGTCACCGCGGACGTCGGCCAGCTCAAGGCCGGTGCCCTTGACGGCAGCGTTGTAGCCGTCGATGCGCTCCTTGGCGTTGTCAGCGCCGGGCAGCCCGACGAAGCCGACGCACTTGCCCTTCTTGCCGCCCATCGCCGTCTTCATCAGCTCACCAGCCATGTTGCCGAGCTGGGTGTTGGACGAACCGATGTACGCGATGCGCTTGGACTGCGGCGCGTCGGAGTCAAAGGTGAAGAACGGAATCTTGGCCGAAACGCTGTTGATCTCATCGATCGACGTCGGCGGGTCAACCACCGACACCGACACCGCATCAACGCCGGCGGCGACGAGATCGTCCAGCATGCGCTTCTGCACGGCCGCATCGGCACGCTCGGGATACTTGAACTGCAGGTCGAAGTCGGGCAGGTCCTTCTGGGCCCTGGCAACCGCGGCTTCCATGATCTTCCAGAAGTCCGACGGCCCGTTCACCACGAAGGCGATTGTCCGCTTGTCCGCGGCCTGCGAATACCCGATCGACGCGACGGAGACCGCCAGCGCCAAACCAAGCCGGTAGAGTGCTTTCATGATAATCCTCCCTATTGCCGCGGGCATGCTTATCCGAAAGCATGTCAATGCTCCCGTCGGCCCACCAGAAGCTGAATAACTAATTTCTATTAGCCAATCAACCGGCGCTAATCGTGTCGGCAGCCGGTTTGCGCAGCGGCAAGCGTAGCAATTGCGCAATGGAAAATCGCCGCACGGTGGCGCCGTCATTTGGCGGCAGAAGAGATAAGTGCGGCGACCCATTCGAACGCCGAAAAATTACGACTGACCGCCGGGGCGGCAAAGCTTGTCTCGACTTCCTGCAACAGATATTAGCTGATATCACTTTGAGAGAGGGATCGCAGGGAACGCACAGCGGGTTCGATGGCGGACGTCGCGAAGAAGTCGCCGAAAGCCGCGGCGCAGGAGGGCGGACGGCAGAAAGCCACAAACGAGCGTGCTGCCCGCCGACGCGTCACGATGACCGATGTCGCGCGGCTTGCCGAGTGCTCGCAGTCGACGGTCTCGGTGGTGCTCAACAACACGCCGGGCATCCAAATCTCCGCGACGACGCGCGAGCGCGTCTTCGCCGCCGCGAGCCAGCTCGAATACGAGATCGCCCGCAGCACCGCGGTACCAGGCGATCGTCCGCTGCAGGTCGCCGTCATCTTCGACCGCATCGCCACGAGCCCGGAGGCCGTGGTGTCGATCGATGGCGTGCGCGAGGCCGCATGGACGACCGGACACGTGGTCACGATCTGCGAGACGCTCGACAATCCCGAGATGCAGCGGCGCGCGCTCAGTGCCGTGATCCACAGCGAGACCGACCTTCTGGTCTTTGCCACGATCATGACCCGCAAGGTCGAAGTCCCACGTCGGCTCTATGCCGCGAAGCCGCCGGTCGTGCTGCTGAACTGCTACTCAAACGACCATGCGTTCCCGAGTGTCGTGCCCGGCGAGGTGGCGGGGGGCCACCGTGCGACCGGTGCACTCATCGAAGCCGGGCATCGGCGCGTCGCCATCATCACGGGCGAAATGTGGATGGACGCGGCGCGCGACCGCCTGAAAGGTTACCGTCAAGCGCTGGCGACCGCCGACATCCCCTACGATCCGGCGCTTGTACGCGAGGGCAATTGGCAGCCGAGTGCCGGCTACGATCAGACCAACGTGCTCATGGATCTGCCGCGCCCTCCGAGCGCCATCTTCTGTTCGAACGACCGCATGGCCGTCGGCTGCTACGAAGCCTTGAAGGAGCGAAGGCTCACGATACCCGACGACGTCTCGGTAATCGGCTACGACGACGAGGAAGTGGCCCGCCACCTGACCCCGCAGTTGACGACGCTCGTCCTTCCCCACCGCGAGATGGGACGCTGGGCTGTCGAGCATGGGCTCGCGCTCTTTGCCCAGCGGCGCACGAAGTACCCGATCACCAAGCTCGAATGCCCGCTGATCGAGCGCGCGTCGATCGCATCGCCACGCGCCGCGCTCGGCACTCGGCGCACCGCGGAGCTGCAGCGCGGCTGAGCGGCCGCGAGATGTTCGGCGCTATCCCAGGTACCAGACTTTGCGGGCTCACACGGATCTCTGACGTAGACCCAGGCCGACTCAATCAGCCGTTCAAGATCGTACGCAGGGCCTACAGGATACCAACGCAACACAGTTTCGACTCGGATAGTCCTAGGAACAGCTATGCGACCCGCGCTTTGTCTATCCTTCTCATATTCGAAAGCGTGTCGCTCAGCGCGGAGTCGATCAGCAACGCCATCTCTGTGAGCGCTCCCTCCGCGCTCTGCGACGCGACCTTCTCGAAGACCCGGGCATGGTCGGCGACCGGATCGTGATCCAAGACCAGCGTCGGCAACATCATCTGGAGCTTGACCGACCAGCGCAGGGTTGTCTGGATCGCCGGCCAGAGTGAGGCCACCGCTTCGTTACGACCGGCGGCCAGAAGCTCCTGGTGGAATGCGATGATCGCATTCAGCCATCCTCCGGTACGAGGATTCATGCGCGCCATCCGCGCCAACGAATCCGCCAGTCGCGAAAGCTGCTCCTGATTCCGCCGCATCGCAGCCAAGGCCGCAGCGCTCGGCTCTACGATCTTCCGGAGCTCGAAGAGATTACGGATGAACTCCTCGCTTGCGCCCAACTCGAACTGCCAGGCGAGGATATCCGGATCGAGAATGTGCCACTTTGAGCGCGGCGCGATCCGCGTCCCGACCTTGGGCAGCGCGGACACCAACCCCTTCGCCGCGAGTGTGCGGATCGCTTCCCGATAGGCGCTGCGCGACACGCCAAACGAGGCGCTCGCATTGTCTTCGTTGGGCAAGAGCGATCCCTCAGGCAGCGCGCCCTTGATGATGTCCGTCGCAATGCGATGCGCGACCGAGCCATGAAGCCGCGACCGGCTGGTGGTGAAAAGCGGCTCGACGTCGACGAGGACGGGTTCGGAAACCGTAGCGTCGGCCTCTATCGGACCGAAAGTCGATTCGGCTCGTGCAGCCGGCGCCGACGAGCGCGGCAGGGCGAAGATCGCCTCTCTCTCCACTGCCTGCGGACGCTGCCGCCGGCTGTCGACGAACTGGACGATCGACCCGGCGGCCCGCGTCACGCTGTCGACCACGCCGACAAAGTGCATGCAGCCGTGCGGCAGGGTCGACCACAACGAAAGCGAGACGTCGATGCAAGCCCTCGCCAGCTCGCCGTAAAATGCCAGCGTATCGTCCAGCAGCACATCGCACTCAGCGCCGATGCAAAGGGTCGGCGGGAAGTCCGACAGATCCGCGGTAAGCGGGCTCAACTGCTTGCCGCGCTCTTCCGGTGGCAGCTGCGGCGCGTAGAGATTCCAGAACCAGCGCATCTGCGCTTCCGACAACCCAAACCGCCCGTCGCCATAAAGTCGATGCGACGAGAGGTTCATCTCCGGCGCGTATGCGCCGTAGATCGAAACGAAGCCAGAAATTTGCCGCCGGTCCGACTTCGATAGCCGCAGGATCGACATCGCCGCGATGTTGGCGCCGGCGGAATCGCCCGCGACCAGCACCGGGAGGCGCCGTGCTTCCGCCAGGGTCGCCGCGATGACGGCAGCCACCTCGTTGACGGCAGTCGGGTGGGGATGCTCTGGCGCGAGACTATATTCGATCTGAATGACGCGTCCGCCGATCTCCGCCGCGAGCCAGCGCGCGATATGGTCATGCGTCGCGATGCTTCCGATTGCCCAGCCGCCACCGTGGACGAAGATCAGTATCGGCCCTGGCTTGTCCGGATTGTAGATGCGTGTGGTCACCGGGCCGCTCGGCGTGTCGACCGTTCGGTCCTCCGTCGCGATCCCCTCGACCTCGCAGCCTCGGGCCGTCAGCGCCGAATATTCGTCGAGCCAGAGCCGCGTCCGCGTGAGGTCGTAACTTCCGTCGTCCTCGGCGTAGAGCTGCTGGCCGCGGATGGCCTCCATCTTCTCCCACAAATCGGCAGAGATGATCCCATCCGCACGCCCAATAGCTTTTCGCTCCAGCAAAAGCGCCATCTTGTCTCCGGCGATCGGTCAGAAGTCCGCGTTTTGCTTCTACAACACTCAGACATCGCCGTCCATGACATTGACGTTGTCTGAGAAATAGCCTACCAAAGCGGCGCTGGCCCGACAACAGCGAATGACCAGTTTGAAGGTCCGGAGGGCGGCAGATCGGCCAAACGCTGGGTTTGGACCGGGCAATTCGAAGGGAGGACTAACCATGGTGAACAAGACCGGGCGTCTGCTATCGGGCATCGGCGCAGTCACGTTTGCTGTTTCGTTCTGCGCACTGGCGACCTCGCCGACGCTGGCGGAGGACAAGCAGATTTCCGTCGCCTTCGTGTCTGGACCTTTGAACGACTCGTTCTTCCCGCCGCTCTACCAGGGCGCGAACGACGCCGCCAAGGTGCTCGGCGTGAAGCTCAACTACATTCCGATCGACGAAGCCGATATTGAAGCCTCCTCGGCACGCACGATGCAGGCGGCCATCGCCCAGCATCCTGACGTGATTGTTGTTGGCGACTTCATCACCTCGGTCGTCGACCCGCTAATCAAGCAGGCCGTCGCAGCCGGCATCCCGGTGTACGTCAACCAATCGGGCCGCGACCAGTGGAGAGACGATGGCGCTTTCGGCTACGTCGGGCAGGATCCCACCGAGGTTGGCAGCAGCGCCGCGGAGCGCCTTCACGCCAACGGTGCCAAGAATATCCTCTGCGTAATCAACGTCCCTGGGAACCCCTACTTGCAGAGGATTTGCAACGGCCTCAGCGACAAAGCCAAGGCGCTCGGTATCGCGTCGGTGAATCTGGAGCTGCCGACGGCTGACTCGACCGACCAGAACAAGGTCGCACGCGACATCGGAGCCTTCATGCAGAGTCATTCGGGCATCGACGCGATCTTCACTGAGAATGCCGCGGTCGGCACCGCCGCCACCGCCGCCGTCGATACTATGCAGATGACCGGCAAGGTCTCTGTCGGCACAATGGAATTGTCCTCTGTTGCGCTTGACCAGATCAAGAACGGCAAGATGCTGTTCTTGATCAACGAGCAGCCCTATCTCGACGGCTACTACGGGGTGCTCTTCGCCTACCACTATGCAAAGTTCGGCTTGGCTCCGGTGGGTGAGGTGGCGACTGGCCCGAGCTTTGTCGACAAGACCAATGTCGACAAGATCCGCGCCGTGTTCGACCAATACCCAAACGTTGTCGGCGCGAAGTGATTTGCGGCTGCGACGCGGAGCGCAGGCGATGGCCTCGACGGCACCTGGCGCGATCTCCGGCCAGATTGCCTCGACGGGAAATACGAACAACGGCGGCCGTGACAGCGGCCGCCGTCCGTCACGCTTCGCGCAATGGGTCACCCAACCCGAGGCCGGCGCCCTCATCTCGGCGATTGTCGTCTTCATCTTTTTTGCCGTCACCGCCGGTCACAACGGATTTCTGACAGTCCTCGGCACGGCCTACTGGCTCGATACGGCTTCCGACCTCGGCATCATCGCGATTCCGATTGCCATGCTGATGATCGCCGGCGAGTTCGACCTCTCGGTCGGCTCGATGGTCGGCGCCGCCTCGATGATCGTGGCCATCTGCACGGGCTACTTCGACCTCAACCCTTGGGTTGGCGTTGGCGCGGCCTACGCGGCGGGCATTCTCGTCGGCCTGGTCAATGGCTTCATCGTTGTTCGCACCCGGCTGCCCTCGTTCATCGTCACGCTTGCGACCATGTTCATGGTGACCGGCGCCATCCTTGCGATCTCAATCGCGCTTAGCGGCTCGAGCAGCATCTCCGCGGTGTCGACGGGTACGGCCGCCTTGCTTTTTGCCTTCAAGTGGAACGAGTTCCACATCTCGCTCCTACATTGGGCCGTCATCGCGGCGCTCGGAATCTATGTCATGCGGCGCACGCCTTTCGGCAACTGGGCGTACGCGACCGGGGGCAGTCTCGAAACCGCACGCCTCGCCGGCGTGCCGACCAGTCGTGTCAAAGTCATCCTCTTCGTCTGCACGGCGCTCGGCGCCGCACACGTTGGAATCATTGAGACGTACACCTTTCAGAATGGGAGCGTGACACTCGGCTCCCAATACGTCTTCTCGGGCATCGCCGCCTGCGTCATCGGGGGAGTGCTCCTCACCGGCGGCTACGGCGTCCTGCTTGGGACCGTGTTCGGGGCCACCACCTACGGCATCGTCTCGATGGGCGTCTTCTTCCTCGGCTGGAACGCAGATTTGACCGAGCTCTTCATCGGCTTGCTGTTGCTGTTCGCCGTGATAACCAACAACCGTCTCCGTCGCTTCGCGATAGGACGATAGCCATGACCAACACCGCGACGCCTGTCGTCGAATTGCGCAATATCTCGAAATCCTTTCTCGGTGTTCAGGCGGTCTCAAACCTCACCATGGGGGTGATGCCCGGCCAAGTGTTCTGTTTGCTGGGAGAGAACGGTGCCGGCAAGTCGACTGTCATCAAGATCGTGACCGGCGTCGAAAAGCCGACAAGCGGCGAAGTGCTCGTCGATGGTGAGGTGACCCAATTCACGTCACCGCGACACGCGCGCGAACACGGCATCGCGACCGTCTATCAGGAAATCGGCACATTGCCGTTGATGAGCGTTGCCCGCAACTTTGTCCTCGCCGCCGAGCCGACCAAGGGCCGCGGGCCGTTTCTTCGTCTCGACATGGAAGAAGCGAGCAGGATCGCCCTCGACGGCCTCAAGCAATTGGGGATCAGCCGCGTCAACGACGGCCGTCAGATTGTCGGCACGCTGTCGGGCGGCGAGCGCCAGGCCCTCGCCATCGCCCGCGCGCTTCATTTCGGTGCGCGCTTGCTCGTGCTGGATGAGCCGACCGCCTCGCTCGGTGTGCGCGAGTCGGCAACCGTTCTGCGGTTGATAGACACGGTGCGCGCGCGCGGCGTTGCAGTGGTGTTCATCACCCACAACGCCTATCACGCGCACTCCGTGGGCGACGAATTCCTGATTCTAAGGCGCGGTGAGACGCTCGCTACTTTTAGCAAGGGGGAAAAATCCATAGGGGAGGTGACCGAACTGATGGCGGGCGGCGCCGAGCTGCGCTCGCTGCTTTCCGCCGCTGAGGTCGACGCCATCCATTCGGATATGTTGCCTTAAGCGACACTTCCTCGCGAAGTGTAGCAGGCGAGGCATCCGAATCTGCCGCCCAACCCGGACCTGGCGGTTTGGAAGGAAGGAGGCCGAGCTCGCCAGCGTCAAGCGCAAGCTCGCCGGGCTATTCAACGCATCGCAGAGGGATTGCGCGCGCCTAACCTACAAGCGTGCTCGATGAGCTATCAGCGCGTCGAGATATACTCCAACGCCTGCTCGACCAAATACCGCGCCGGCGGTTCGCCTGCATCCCAATCTGGCGCGGGTCTGCCGCCGCAAGGGGTCGAGCGGCTCCATGCCGCCCTTGCGGAGCCGGCGATCCACGACGAGGCGGTTGCCATCCTTCAAAGCTTCAAAGCTTGATCGAGTACGTAACCGTCCACCGCGGTGAAGACGGCCTGGAGATAGAACTCATCGGAGAAATAGTGCGGATGGTGGAGCTTCGCGCGGCGGGCCGGAACAGCAGAACGGCCGCCTTGGACAACGCGGCGGCTTGTTCGGCAAAGGTGGTTGCGGGGGCACGCTACCAGCGTTATCTGCCGGAGCTATCCTGCTGGATTCCGCTGGTCCGCTGAGATTTGTAGCGTCAGAACTGTCTCCCAGCCCATGACCTGCTGGGGCTCAGAACAACTCCATGACCCATCGGATTCCTAATCTGAGGGTCGCTGGTTCGAATCCAGTCGGGGTCGCCATTTGATATCAAACACTTAGTGGACATTCTGCGCTGCAGAACCTTGGGGGAACCAAGGCAATAAGCAATGCTGTAGGCAATGTGCCGGTGCTATTGATCGCGCTTGGTCTGCCTGACGCGACTTCCATACCTTGAAGATCGCGGGCAGGTCCGGTTTCGGATGACCATACCACCCCGCCAATTCGTGTTTTGACCCATTTGAGACATTCGATCTTGCCGCTGTCCACGAGAGTGAGTCCCCGCCGTCAACTGAGAACAACGGCGAAAGGAAAAGGTGTCACGCCAACCAAATCTCTCGGCAGATCTCACTCGTCATTGAGAAGGCCCAGGATTTTGCGGTAAGTCTCCAACACTCTCTCCGGCGGCCCTGTATCACCACCCTCGGCCTTCGTTTTTTCGATCAAGAGGATTTGGTCGGCAATGTATTTCCGCGCGTGCTCGATGTCTTGAGGCGGCGTGCGTCGTTGCTGTTGATGAGCGGGCATGTCCAGTCTCCTGCCAGGATTCTCTGTACGCTCCTGTACACTAAACAACCAAAAATAGCGAACGAATAGGATTAGCAATCGAGGAGCGCGGACAGGATGCGATCTCGGCTGATACTCGATCCCGCGCGGAAGACCTGAGGGCGGCCTGTTAAGAGAATGGTTACAGCAACCTCATCGCGCCGGAAGTTAGGTATCCCCACGCCTTGTCGGACGTATCGAGTGAACTTAGAAATTGCGAGTGTAGTGACTTCGCGTCGCCGAGATCAGCACCGGCAGCGCTTCGGGACGGAGAAAGGAAAATGGTTGCCGAAACGCCAGAGCTTGTTTCGCGGGAGATCAGCCGCGTTGTCGATGAAGCGGCTCAAAATGGCGGGTCCCTGCTTCTGTTGGCCGCAATCGAGCAAGTCAAGCGCGCGCTTCCAGACCAATGTCCAAACGATCGCTACCTCATGAGCGAAATCTTGATCGCGGCTACATCCGCAATGGTGGCCGTTGATTTGGCCGGATATGCAACCGCCGCTTCGGGTACATCGCCCGCTCTCACCGCGTCGAGCAGCTCGCCGGCCTACACGTCCGCAGTGAAGGCGAGGATCGCAATGGCAGCGGCGCAGAACCTTAGCAAGGAGTCAGCTCCCATCGCCGCCGAGTCCAGGAGCGGCGGTCGCCGCAACTCCATCGCCGGGTAATGGCGCATCTCGGAAGTGCTGCGCACGGTGACAAAGCCGCCCAACTGGCCGTTCAGGGATGGTCAAGCGCCTGACGGGATAGTCCAATCGCCCAAATGGCATCCCATGAGTAGGGCAGCCGTCGAGAAACGCCTCGGCGGCTCTGCCCTTGGCAACGGCTGTCGGCCTTCGTTGAGTGGCCCTTTGCTAAAAGCATCGAGGGGCGTTCAGGGGGCTGACTTTTCCGCAGCCAGTTTCGATGTCGCTGCCTTCCTTGCCTTAGGAGCGAGCTTCGCATCGGCGCGCTTCCATGCAGCGAACCACGATCGCAAGGTACCTTCCTTCAACCCGACCTTCTTGCCCAGCACCCAAGCAGCGTCGCTTCCCCTCTTGTCGTAGCACTCATGCACCTTGCCTTTCCTCGAACCGGCGAGGTGATCGCGGTATCCCTTCTCGGGCGCTTTCGCAGGTGCGGGTTTCTTCGCGGGCGTTTGCTTCTTCACAGTCGTTGCCATGTTGAACTCCATCACTCGACTACCGCAGAATGCGATAGTACTAGCGCCGATCATGCATCGTTGCAGTGACGAGTACCAGGAGGGGAAGTGGAACAGTGTTAAAGTCCTAATGATTGCAGAGCCTCGACTTCTACAATCCCAGATATTCCGCTTTCTGCCCCGCTAGGAGCGGGCAGGAGCGCGTTGGGGCGATTTCCCTCGTCCTGACCCCCGGAAAGGGGGGAAACGCGCTCCTGCCCGCCCTGAGCGCGATTGGGCGGCGTGTCGCGGGAATGACCCCAACGGACGCCGGAAATCGCCCCAACGCGCTGTAGCGCGCTCCTGGCGGGGCACAGAATGTTGCATAAGTATCACACACGCGGCGACTGCGTTCATTCACAGTAACGACAGCCGGAGGCTAGTACCAACAGCAAGAGTTGCTGCTGAAGCGTCGCTGACCTCAGAGTGATGATTTGCCCTCAGCCCCGGTCGAAAGGCCGGGGTTTCATTTGATGCCTGTGAACAGGCAGCTGTCCCAAAGTGCCGCAGCATATTCCTTCGCCATCTCGCGGCTGTCGTTCCAAGTAAAGCCTGTCTGGCAGACGCCCAGATAGAGATCGTCGACGAGGGGGATCGTTCTCTCTAACAGCGTCCTTTCGTAGCCATACTTGTAGGGGAGGTCCGGCTGAACCTTCGCCTTGCTATCGAGAGAATGAGCCATGTGCCAGTTGCGAAATTGGCGAACGGCCTGCAAAATTTCCGATTGCTCAAGCTCACGAATGTCAGTGATTGCCTTTCGCAGTGCCGCGTCGCGCTTAGCAACGCTCGCCTCCGCTGCCTTGTCGCTATCCGCGATCATCCAGGCGAGCAATTCAGGGTCATCATCCTCAGCGTCGAAGTGCCGATGATCCTTCGTGATGGCCGTGGCTCGAACCCGGACCTCATTGAGGACTGCATCGTCATCGATGAGTGCAGCGATTGTGGGCAAGCTCATTCGGTGCTTCGATATTCCGTCCCAAAGGGTGCAGAGCCTCAGAGCTTCGCCTTTGAGCATGGTGTGCTGGAAAAGCTTGAAGTGATGGCCAGCGTAGGAGCGGTGTATCTGCGACGCGAGCGTGTCTGAATAGCAAACAATGCGGTTTGTCTCGTGGAGGTGGATCAGTGTTAGAAGATTGTCGACGATCTGCGGCAGGCGTTCTCGCGCAACTTGAATGCGCTCATCGACCGTGAGGTTGCTTGGCCATGCTTTCTTCATTTGCTGCTTGCGTCCCGCTCAGCCTCCTGTCGCGCCTGATCGAGCATGAAGGTCAAAAGCTCCAAGCCGTTCAGTTCAGCCATTCGTATCAGCCGACCGAGCGCCATCGCGATCTCAGACGCGGCTACCGCTTTCACATCGGCCATGACTACCTGCGGATGCCCTAACCAGTGTTGGTCTCTGGCGCCCGAATAAATCGAAGGAACGCATCGCCAATCGCCGTTGTGCCCTTGTTGAGTAGGCCAGCCCCGGTCGCCATTCCTTTCAGGCTTCCTCCCACCAGTCCTGCTCCTTGGAGATCGGCATAGACCCGATCGAAGACTTCCCTGTGGTTCCTAAACTCCGGCATTGCAGCAATGAGCACCTGCCCCATTGATCCACTCATGCTGATGCCACGGGCCGCCTCTACGATATCGGGGCTCGCCTTTGGATCGCTCAGCAGCCGAAGCATCTTGAGATGAGCTGGTGAGAACGTTTCGACATAGTTCAGAAACGTCCCCTTTAATACGTCATCGACATTGGTTCCCACCGCTACGTTCAGGACCAAGTTGCGGAGCGCTTCCAGCTTCTCCCTGTGATGCGTTCGCATCGCGGCGTCTGTTGTCGAGTAGACGGCGTCCAGGAAGTCTTCATTGTCGCCGAGCGCTCGGGGATCGAACCCCTCCAAACGTTCGGCCAGTTCATCAAGCTTCTCGGCAAGCACCTTCAGCCACTCTAGGCTTTTTTTCTCCCTCCCCTCTCCTACCTCCCTCCTCGCTCCCCTCTCCCCGCGCCCCGCTTCGCCCCCCCCCCCTCACCCCCACGCTCCCCCGCCACTCCCCTTCCCGCCGCCCCCCGCTACCCTCCCACGCGCGCCCCTCCCCTGCCCTGCTCCCCCTCCCCTTTCTCCCCTCCCCTCCGCCCGCCCCGCTCCTCTCTCCTCCTCCCGCTTCTCTCCCCCCTCACCGCCCCCTCCCGCGCACTCGTACACTTCTCCACGTGCTCCGTCCACCCCTCCCTACTCGTGCTCCCACAGCGCGCTCCTCCACACCCTCCCCCGCCGCTCCCCCCTCTCCTCCCCCCCCTTTCCCCTCCCCCCCCTCCCCCCCCCCCCCCTCCCCCCCCCCCCCCCCTCCCCCCCCCCCTCCTCCCCCCCCCCCCTCCCCCCCCCCCCCCCCCCCCCCCCCCCCTCCCTCTACGTCTCTGCTCCAACGGTGATCCGATCGCAGCATCGACGATTTCCCCCAGCGCGCCGCCGATCCAAGGAAATGCGCTCAACGTTGCGCGCGCGGTGCGGTAACCGAACTCGCGTTCGTCATGCTCTGGAAGAGCGGGCAGTTTCTTTGTCTTCTTATTCACCGCCACCCCCGATACCGGACAGGCTTCTCCTTCTCCGCCACATCGACCGTCTCATCAATCACTGCGATCACTTCCTCCACCATCTTTGCCCGCGCGCGGTCGTTCTGCGGTTGGCACTGGCGCCAAAAGTCGTGCTTCACCCAACGCGGCAGCATGGTCAGCCTGATCCCAAGCATGAGACGAGGCGTTCGCGAAGCTTGTCTTCCATGGAACGAGAACATATGCTGAACGACTATGAGCGAGCAAGCCGCGTCCACCGGGAGTGAACAGCCCAACGCCACGTCGGTTTACATCATCGATGCGACCTACGGCGTCGATGAAGATCGGGCGCCGGAATTTGAAGCGGCTGTCCGAGCTTTCTTGGCAGAGGCGCTGCCTGGCGGCTCCATAGATCATGCAGACATTGGCGTAGGAGCGGGTTGGCCTGCATATCTCGTGGAGCACTGGGAGTGGCTGTTGCCCACCGCCTATGCGGTGTTCATGTCGGCCCAACCGATCGAGAAGAATCTGGAAACCTGGAACCGCTGGACGCAAGCGGTGGTCGGTTTCATCCGGAAGGTGAAAGGTGCGAGATACGAGATCAGAGTTTCCCTCGAAGCTGCACTCGCCATCGCCATTGATGACGTGCTTCGAACAAAGCCTAAGCAAAGCCTGCGGTTAGTCGAAGTCATCTCCATCATCAACTACATCGACGTGGTGGTGATCCACGATGAGGAAGTTGGGAGGCGGGACGAGATTTCCACAAATTCGGCGGTGCCAGGGCACACCGATCGTATCTTTGTGTTTGAGTTGGACAGCATCAAGGTGCATTGCGTAGCTGTGAAGCGCGATGGAACTGTTGTTGAGGTGCTTCGCCACCCAGGTGCCGATCGCGAAAGATGAAGTGCACCGAACGGCTGGGCAAGACCCCCAAGCCTTCGCCCCGATCCGCGCGCTTCTGATCGCCAACGAGTATCTCAGTGCGGAGGTCGAGAGGCTGCGGG
Organism: uncultured Alphaproteobacteria bacterium; assembly: GCA_963720705.1. GTDB lineage: Bacteria > Pseudomonadota > Alphaproteobacteria > Rhizobiales > Afifellaceae > DASWJZ01. The sequence continues at coordinate 530,583 of CAVRGJ010000005.1, read as the reverse complement.
CGAGCCAATCGTTAGGATACGTGCGCGGTCGCTAGGCTTCTGTTCAGAGAATTGACGTAGCTCCTCTCCGATCCAACGGAGAGGAAGATCGGCGGTGCCTAAGGTCGCCGCGTTCAGCCGAGTGCGAGAGCGGAAGACGCTTCGGGGGCGTTGGAGGCCGCCTCGAGAGCGCGTCCGCTGGCGGAGAAGTCTTGGATCCTTGGCTCCCTCTCGCTGGCCTAGTGATTGCGGCCGTTGTGATCCTAGCAGCGGAGTTCGGGCCCGCCGCTGTCGGATGCGACATCAAAGGCAATATCAGCCTCAACACCGGCGAGCGGATTTATCACCTGCCCGGCCAAGAAGTACTACGACGCCACGCGCATCAATCTGCTCAAGGGCGAGCGGTGGTTCTGCTCTGAGGAGGCTGCGCGGAAGGCCGGGTGGAGGAAGGCGCAAATCTGATGCACCCGAAGTTTGCCGGTCTCGTAGACACGCTCGCTCCCAAGCTGGATGCCCTACTTGCGATGCCACCCCTCAGATATGGCCACCTTCCGATCAATATGCCGAAGAGCGGCGTCTACCTCTTCAGCGAGAACGGCAAGCATCTCTATGTCGGACGCTCGAACACATTGCAGGACCGGTATAGCCGCAATTGCCGAAGTGGAGCTACGCATCAACAAGCCGCCTTCGCCTTCCAGTTAGCCAGAGAGGTGACAGACAAGACCGTTGCGGCCTATAGACCAGGCGCTGGCAGTCGTGATGGACTAATGCTTGATCCGGTCTTTGCCGATGCCTTTTCGAAGGCGAAGGAACGCATTCGGGCGATGGAATACCGCTTCGTGGATCTTGGTCGTCAGCCCACCTCGGGAGCGTCCGGTGCAGTGACGGATATCCCGGCGAATGCAGGCCCCATTTTGGTGCACGCGGACTACAGTGCTGTCGATCATCTGCATGTCGGCTTCGTCGAGACGGGCCAGGGCATCGAACACGCGATCCCACACGCCGGCGCGTCGCCAGCGGACGAAGCGATTGTAACAAGTGGTGTAGGGCCCGAAGCCATTAGGCAGGTCGCGCCATGGCGCGCCGGTACTCAACACCCAGAGTATCCCGTCTATGACGCGGCGGTCGTCCACCCGGGGCACGCCGCGCGGCTTGCTCGGGAGGAGCGGTTTGATGGTTTGCCACTCCGCATCCGACAGCCCATGGCGCATGCTCAAAGCTCCTTTGGGGGAGCTTGAATCACGAGATCATCAGGTTCTCAACCACGGCCATTCGTCGAATTTCGGCCCGATCCGGGTTGACGTGAGTCAATGCGCGCCGGTGGTCGAGGGCCGATGTAGGCTGCATGGCCGTGATTACCCGCCTGCCGAGACAATGGTTGCCCATCGCTACCGCGCCGCGCGGCATCGACCTTGAAGTGTGCGTGATCGACAGACAGGAGGTCCACGCGCTCGTGTTTCCCTGCCGGTGGAATGGAACAGACTGGCGGGACGCTTCAACAAACAACCGCGTTGACATCGAGCCGACACACTGGCGTCAGTGGACCGAGGAAGGCTAAGCCTGTTTTGCCTGCGGTGTCCTCGACACCTTCAATTTCTCCTTTTCCTCCCTAAGGAGCCGAAGAATCATGACCCGTTTGGTCGGGTCGACCTCGGTTTTCAACAGCTTCTCAAACCGATCAATGTTGGCTTGGGCAATTTTGTCCATAACGGCCTCCGCTGCGCCCGTCGGCCCAGTTGGGGCCAACGTACTGCTCACAGTCAATGAGACTTCAGGCGGGAGTGCGCGCGCCACTCCTTACGCGGTGGCCGACGTGTCTCTCAAGCGTTAGCGCCCGTTGCAGCTGCTAACGGCAAATACAGGTAAGCATGAAAGCTTAGGGCTGTCGAGGATACGTGATCGTGCGCGGGCCTTGCCCAATGGCGCCGGGCTGACGAAACCGATGGGGCGAGAGCGCTTCCGGCCTGACCTGGTTTCAGATCTTCGCTATGGCATTTCCGTCAGAACCTTGCTTCAAAATAAACGCCTTCTGGTATCCGAAAATCGCGATGCCTTCATCACGGTCCGCTCCTCCCAGCCAGGGAACCGGCGCGGAGAACTCTAACCCTCAGATCACAGCCAGCAAATTTCGAAACATTTCAATATTGCGACTCGAGCGGTTCGGTTGTAATCTTCAGATAGTCGCTCTTGAAGCGAGCTGAGCCGGAGCCTTTGTAGCAAGAAGCGGGCAACGTTTTTGCCTACCGGCGGGTAGATCACTCTAAATAGCCGGACATGATGCGCCGGCGCTTTGGTCCTAGATCGTACCGCGGTCGGCAGGGCTGTGCGCACTCATGCCGCGAACGGGCGTTCATGTCACGCAATTGAGTAATGCGATTAATGTGGATGCCTACACGAGGTCCCGCACCATGAACCAAACAACAAAAACCCCCCCGTTTGACCCCAAGGATTTTCTCTCGAAAGCGAACGGAGGACGAAGATTGTCTAATTACGCGATAGAACACACCATCTATCGCCAGGGCGATCCGGCAGTTTCTATCTTTTATATTGCGGCAGGCAACGTCAAACTTACCGTGACTTCTGAGGATGGCAGGGATGCGGTTCTCGCTATTTTGAAATCCGACGACTTCTTCGGAGAAAGATGCGCGGACGGCGAGACTGTGCGTTTGTCGACTGCAATTGCATTGACGGAATGTACGATCATGGAAATAGCCAAGGCAGAGTTCACGAGGATAGTTCACAACGAACCAGCGTTTGCCGAGTTCTTTATTTCTCACCTTTTGATTCGCAGCGGTCGCATTCAAGCCGATCTGGTCGATCAGCTATTTAACTCAAGCGAGAAACGCCTGGCGCGAGCCCTCCTAATTCTTGCGAATTTTGGCAAAGAGGGCGAGCCTGAACCGGTGCTGCCAAATATCAAGCAAGACACGTTAGCAGAGATGATCGGTACCACGCGATCACGCGTTAGCTTTTTCATGAACAAATTCCGGCGATTGGGTCTGATTGATTACAACGGCCGAATTGAAGTCCATCGCTCCTTGTTGAATTTAGTTCTACACGAAGCCCCGGGAATCAAAAGTGAACGGGAGCTTCGATAACCCGCTTGTTTGCTATTATCGGGGAGTGATCTTAACCGCATTGAGGCATGTCAACACCGCGACGAAGCCCGCAGGGATAATCGCCTCTTGCCTTGTGGGAGGCCTCGACTGGGCAAAAGAAGAAATAGTGGTGGCTCGGAAAGCTGCTTGAGTTGCGAGCCGGGCAAAGTCAGAGCGCGGGCTGGCGTACTGATTCGAGCGCTGCGCCGAGAGCCGCCAGACGGAATGGCTTCGTCAACACTGATTTGCGGGAGAAGAAGGTCCGCGCATCGCCAGCGCCAAAACCCGTAATGAGGACGAAAGCGATGCCGCGTGCATCGAGCGCCTCGGCGACTGGATGGATTTCCTCGCCATAGAGATCGAAATCTAATACGGCAACGTCAATATCTGCCTGCTGTGCCGTCGCGACTGCTTCATTCAGGGTAGCCACCGGCCCTTCGACAATGTACCCGAGCTGGATAAGCATACTCCGAACGATGCTCGCGACCGTTGGTTCATCTTCAACCAACAGGACACGTCGCCATGGTGAAGTATGGTTCGGCATTCAACTGCTTCCGCGTATCCCTCAGTCCCGCCATTGAATCAGAGCTGGCGGCGTTTGTCCGATGTCCACACGACATTGCGTACAGCACTGCGGGACGAGAGACTGTACAGAATTGCTCACCCAGCGGCGGGCGCGCTTGCGAATGTCGTCTCTTGTTCGACGTAGCGGATGACGCCCTCGACGGCACGGCCCGCCACGTTGGCAGCTTTGCGGAATGCCTCCATCTTCGCGTGGCGTTCGGGATAGGCACGTTTCGCCGCATCATCGCGAAGCGCCATTAGCAACGCCTCATCCACGCCTGTCAGATACGGCGGCACGGTCAGCATGGCTCTGAGGACTGACTTGTCGTCTTGCTCCGACAGCTTGCGTATCTGCCTTAGGCGCTCGGCTTCCGGCAGCGACCGCAACCACGTGCGAATCTCCTGCATCATCAGGATGTCGTGCGGCTCGGTCGCGGGTACTCTCAGATCGGCAGTGAGCTCGGCGATCATGCTCGTTTCGGCCTTCTCGGCCGTCCCGCGTATCTTGATCAGCCGTTCGCGTAGGGCGGGCAGGTTCTCCGCCGCCCATTCCGCATCGGCGGCTCGTATGCCGGCCGGCGTGAGATTGCCGCTCGTCGCGTGGGTCTGATGCGCCTCTTGGAAGCGGACGAACACGTCGTTCGCGGCTTCGATCGCCTTGTTCATCTCGAATGGGGCGGACAGCTCTTTCCTGCTGAGCTCCGCCGGCCAATGCGCCGGGTTGAACCGCAACTCGACGGCGCTTTTTGCAATCTTCTCCATCTCCATCTCCTTTCCAGTCAGTAGAGTCCGATCACCGTGCCCGTCACGATGCGACGGCGCTTCTGCCCAATGCCGGAGATTCGGATCGCACCGGCGAGGGCATTGCAGAAGTCGTCCGAACCGCCTTGCCCGTGATCCACCGTGTCGCGGCCGGAGCGGTGCGTGCGGCGTTCGAGGAGGCGGAGTTCACGGATCAATTGCGGGTGATCAGGAATGCTGACCGCACCACGCATGAAGAAGGGGAGGGCTTCGAGATAGAGCTGGCTCTTCGGCAAATCGGAGCGGTCATAGGAGATGCCGTCGGAGGCAAACGCCTCCGTCGTCCAATCACCGGCGAAGGCGTCTCCCGTCACACGGCGACAACGATAGTCCTTGGCGAGGGCGGCAAAATCCTGCGCAACACTTCTTGGATCGAAGGGCGGTTTCCTGCCCCGGATCACGTCCGCGATTAAGCGTGCTGAATCTCCCTCGCCGACCTTATGACCGATGCACAGGGTGAAAGCGTCATGCCTCCCGGCGGAAGCATCCGTCGACCCAAAGGTTTAGTCATGAGGCCCCGGCCGCGGAGATTGGTCGGGGCTTTCCCCTTTTTGCTTAAGTTCCAATATTTGGATTGGAACCGTCGCGTCCCCTGTCCTGCCACGCCACTAGATCGATCGGGGCCAGCTCAGTCTCGGCTGCTGGTTCGACCGAATGCATAGCGGCACTCACCAATTCCTCACGAAGCGCACTGTCTCGCTGCGCATCGATGAGAAGCTCCACGGTGGAGCGCGGTCGAGGTGCTTGTCGATCGGAGTTCTTGAGGGTCTCTGCCAACGCTTCACGGGCTGGAAAAAAGGCTTCCTTGAATGTGTTCCCCCACACCACGCAGCCTAGAAGGTCGGGAAAACTGACCCGCCAATTGCCGGGAGTTACCGCGGTGAAGAGACCAATGTAGGCGTCGTTCATCTCCGGCTCCTCGTTGCGCTGGGCCGGTTCGGTTCCTTGGGCGGCCAATGCCAGGGAGACACCTCGGCCTCAGTGTCCAAGCTGCGCAACGCCTCCAGAATTTCATCAACGGGGATTGGCCGCATCACCGTTGACGGTTTCCTCATCGACGGATTGGAGACGACCGCCGATGCATCCGACGCCCAGGACGCCAAGATGGCTCGCTTCTCGGCGACCGTCAGATCGTCGTCGCGAAGCACGTCTCCCGGACGAGCGTATGCACCGGATGGGCGCAACAACCATGCCCAGTCATTCGGGGAACCCGCTCTCGCCACATCAAGCTTGTTGGTTCCGCGCGCATCTGTGTGCATCCTCATTCCTCCTTCACAAAGGAGGCGGCTGGGAAGCCTCCGCCGCCTCCCTGGGATGGTTCCTGTGCTGGGGCTAGGCCGCTCGGACGTGCTCGACGATTTTCGCCTTTGACGTCCCCTTCGCGGATGGCTGCCCCGCACCGATCGGGATGCGACGTGGTTTCATGGCCTCGGGAACGCGGCGCACGAGTTCGATCTGCAGAAGCCCGTTCTCGAATGTCGCGGCGTCGACTTCGACGTGGTCCTCAAGGCTCACGCGAAACTCGAACGGTCGCTCCGCGATGCCGTGATGAAGGAAATCCTTCTGAGTGGGGGACGAGGCCTTCTCCCCGGTCACCGTGAGAAGGTTCTGCTGCGCCGTTATGGAGATTTCGTCTGGCGAGAACCCCGCCAGAGCCATACTAACGCGATAGGTGTCTTCACCGGATCGCTCAATGTTGTAGGGGGGGTAGTCGGCCTCGCCCTGCGCACGCGCAGTGTCGTTGTTCAGAAGGTCGAAGATGTGATCGAAGCCGACCGTAGACCGCCGCAGCGGCGTAAAATCATACGTCCTCATAGCCATATCCTCCGTTGAGCAACATGGGTACGAGCAGTGCGCCGGACATCCGCCGACGCCCGCACCGGGCCCCTTCTGGGCGCCCAGCGGCGGGCGATTTAGGAAAAGGAAAAATCGAAATCAAGCCCCCTCCGAGACATTTTTCGGGTGCGTCTGCGGCTGGGAAGCGGCTTCGCATTTCTGGATTACGCCGAGCTTGGGCTTGTCCCGCGCGCGTAAGGAACATATGATGAACACGCATGAACGAGCAAGCCGCATCCGCCGACGATCCCCCACAGTCCGATCTGGAAGCTGACGTGGACACCGTTATCGCCGCCTTCGACGGCGACATGCGCGCTGCGATCCGGGCGCTGCTGATCGCGAATGAATACCTTAGTGCGGAGGTCGAGAGGCTGCGGGCGAGCCAATCATTAGGATACGTGCGCGGCCGATAGGGTTCCATTCAGGGAATGTCTGTAGCTCCTCTCCGCCTTAGTCGGAGAGGGCGATGTCCAAGGTCGCCGCGAGCTTGGTCTCCGGTGCATAGAGAGCGGCGCAGGGTCGAGGGATCAGGCACCGCCCCGCGATATGCCCTCGGCTTCGTCTATTTCGACCGCGGATCAGGCGTCCCGAGGGTCAGCTGCTCGTACGGGAGGCGTCGCTCCACACCTTCCACATCGAAGTGCCTGACGACCGCGACGGCCATATTGGCTGTGTTCCCCTCGGAGGGGGGCCTGCTCATGTTCTCTGCGCTTTGATCAGGCGCTCGCCTGGAGTTGAGCACGTCATAGGTCGCCAGAGCTTCAAACGGCCCCTCGTCAGTGGCGGCGGAATGGTGGATGACCACCACACCCGGGGGAAGGTTCGCCGGCAGTCGCGCCATATATTCTGCCGTTCGTGGACCGGTCGTCATCTCGTTCAGAAGTCGGGCGTCGGCGAGAGCCTTAGCGGGAATCGCCGGCCAATAGACAAATTCGCCGATCGAGGCGCCCTCGTTGTCTAGCCGCGCCCAGGCGATCGATTCAGGAACAGGGAACCCCCCGGCAACGCGCTCGAGGATCGATGTATAGCCGTCGACTCTCACGGTGGCCGACATGATGTCGTCGCCTGCACCGACCGCCGAGATGTCCGTGTTGGCGTGAACCCCGCCTACCTGCTCTCTCGGGATTCCGGCGGCGATGAAATATTCCATCACCATGACATTCTGCTTCTCCGGATCGAGAAGAGGTGCATATTTGGATTCGTGAGTCGCCTCGTTGGTGTCGCTCTTGTCCATCTCCTCGTTCTGCGTCGCGATGGTAAGGCCGTTTAGCAAGTTGGTTGCGAACACGCCGTTCGATCCTACCACCTTTAGGAAGCCGTATTCCTCGATCGGCCTCATCTGATCGACCGTGCTTCCTGTGACGAAGCGCGAACGCTCCACGCTGTGCTGGTAACCGTCCGCACCACCCTCATCTGAGGCCAGTACGCCCTCGCGGATTTGAGCGACAGCCGACCCCGCGCAGATCGTAACGAGGACTGCGCCAAAGAGAAAGCGCGTGCGCATCACGGTCTCTCCCATGCTGTCTGGTCGCTCGCGGGAAGCGTGTAGTTGCACTGTGCGCGCCACACGAAGAACTGGTTTCCGATCGCGTCGTTGTTGTCGTTCGTGATGCTCACCCAGCTCTCACGCACCGACACGGCCGCGCGATCCGCCGTCTTGTCCATGCCGACGGCGATATTGCAGCCGCAGCCGTTGAATCCGTGGCCACCGCCACCACCGGGACAAGAGCCGCCGAGGTTCGCCGGAAGCGAGTTCATCGTCGCTTTCCAGGACTCCGCCACGCTGGAATGCGGGTTGGCGCGGAAGAACGAGGCGAAGGTCGCCCCCCGCTGCGCAACGTTCGCAGTATCCCCTCCGGCGGTCATCAGGGTGAGGATCAAATGCACGCCCGCATTGGCGCTTCTCAGTGTCGGGTACCAGAACGTGGGTAGAATGCCATGACTGATGTCGAGAACGACGACATTGGTTCCGCCGTTTGTGCCTGCGCCCGCCCAGCCGCCCGATTGCGGACTCTCCCCCCACCGCACCGGCCCGCCTGTGTAGTTTATGACGCCGTTGAAACGGTCGCCTGTCCCGCGCACCACGGCAGCACGATCGACCATGTAGCAGCATCGGGGACTGTCGAACGGACTGAAGCGACAGGAGGCAGGGAAGCGCTCGCCGGCCGCCGCGTTCGGGGACTGGCACTGCGAAGTCGATGTGCACGCTTGAGACGAGCACCCGTGCGCGCCGATCCCGTGCGCGGTCAAATACGAAATCGCGGTGCCGGGCTTGTCGAAGTTCCCGTTGTCATTGCCGAGCGCGTTGATCTCGTGATCGACGAAGTCGGTGTCGTAGACCGTGCCGTCGGTCCAGCGAGCGCTCAGAAAGAACTGGCTTCCAGGAAAAACCATCCCCTGGATGAACCCGTCGCCGTTGGCGATCGAGTTGCTCAGGTCGCCACTTCCGCCGAAATTGTTCACGCTCTCGACGACAATACCCTTCGAATCTGCGTGAAGCGGCTGGGCGGCGGACAACAGTCCAGCCGACAGAGCGCAAAGAAAAACCGAAAGTTTTATGAAGCTTTGTACGGATTGCATAACTGCTTCCCAATCCCTTCGCATTACCTCCGACTAAGTAGCGTTAGTCGAGCCAAGAAACATCCATACGCCAAGTCGGTGTCACTGACAATGGCAAGTTGGGCCCAACACACACCCTCACGTTGAACCCGCTGCGTGTGGCACGGACCGCCGCGTGATTGAAATGGAAGCCTAGTTGCGGAACCCAAGGAGGTTGTTCATCGGGCTGACGGTCTGAAGGCGGTCGTTGCGACCCGATTCACTGAGGACCGCGAGGATAAACAACCCGCATGAGAATGCCCGGATGACGCCGCTCGGTCGAGCAGAGATGGTGAGGCGGATCCTCGAGGAGGGTCGGCCGGTCGGTGAAGTGGCGGCCGGCTTTGGCATGAGCGAGCGGACGGCGCGGAAGTGGCTGACGCGCTCGTCGGCTACAACTTCTTCGATGTGGCGATCGACGACGCTACTCGGCTTGCCTACGTAGAGGTGCTGCCCGACGAGCGGCGCGGCGCCACCACGGGCTTCTTGGTCCGCGTGCTGCGCTAGTTCAACGCGCGGCATCAGGATAGAGCGGGTGATGACCGACAACGGCTCCGGCTATGTCGCCAGGCTCTTCCGCAAGGCGCAGAGGATCTCGGCATCCGCCACATCCACCAGGCCCTATACGCCGAAGGCCAACGGCAAGGCCGAGCCCTTCATCCAGACCCTTCTCCGGGATTGGGCTTACGCCATCCCCTTCCGCTCATCCGACACCCGAGCCGTCGCGGCAGGTTTTCCCCGAAGACTGCCGTGTTTCGCGCCGCCGGCTCCCTCGCGCCGCTGAGCGGGCGCCATGCAAGCCTACTTTTCAAGGGGTAGTAAGTTGCTAGACTGAGTGGCGACCGGATCCCGATGGTCGGGTGCGAGGCTCGCCATGAGCGACGTCTATGTTCAGATCCCCGCCTACAAGGATCAAGAACTTGCTGCCACGCTTCGATCGCTCTTTCGCCGCGCCTCTCACCCCGAGCGGCTGCGCGTACGCGTTGCCTGGCAGTATGGCGAGCACGAAAGACTCCCGAGGGACATCCTTCGTCTGTCCAGACTGGAGATAGACGCGGTACCGGCGACGGAGAGTGAGGGTCCGAATTGGGCTCGCTGCCGGCTCCAGTCTTCCTGGAATTCCGAACGATATACGCTGTTCCTGGACTCGCATCATCGCTTCGTGGACGGCTGGGACGACCTCGCCATCACGATGCTTGAAGATGTCCGGTCGGGCGGCGTCGAGCTTCCAATGCTCACGGCCTATCTGCCTGCCTACGACCCGAGCTTTCCGAGACATCGTCGGCGATGCCCGTATAAGATATATCCGCTTGAGCGCGAGGACGGCGTTCTCACGAGGCTGACGAGCATGCCCATCCTCGGCTGGAAAGACCTGCAGGCCCCGGTCCCCGCCCAATTCCTCTCGCTACATTTCCTGCTCGCTGACGGTCGCTTCAACTCGGACGTAAAACTCGATCCGACAATCTATTTCTTCGGCGACGAGGTTTACACCAGTCTACGTGCCTTCGCGGCAGGGTATCGGTTCTTTCATCCGCACCGCCTGATCGGATGGCACGCCTACGACCGCTCCGCCCGGACGCCGCACTGGTCGGATCACGCCGACTGGCGATGGCGCACCCGAAAGAGTCTGGAGGAACTGAAGAAGCGATACAGGTCGGCCCGCCTTGTAAAGGGCACGGCGTCTCGGAGCTGCAGGGTCGCCGACTTCGAACGCTACTCGGGGCTTAAGCTCCTGACGCAATGAGTGCACCTCCTCCTTCGGTCGAGAGCGGTCGCGTCCTCTGTCTCGACAACTATCTCGACGCAGAGAAATGCAAGTGGCTGCTCGACGACCTGAAGTATGTCTGGTGGGGCCGGAGTCAGATCGCGTTTCTGAGTCCGGCGGGCACGTTGAAGGAACGACGGTCGATCACGCGAACCTGCAGCACGTCCAACGAGACATGGATGCAGGAACTCCTCGCGCGCCTTGCTGCGCCGGCTGAAAAAGCGGCTGGCAACGGAGTTCAGGCTTGTGACGAGCCGCTTCGAGCCCTGGCAGGCCGCACGCTATCGGCGGGGAGAGCGCTTCGACGACCACCACGACGCAGGACTTTTCGCGCATAGCGCAAGCGGCGAACGTACGCACACCGTGGTCCTCTACCTGACAGACCACCAGCGTGGCGGATCGATCTTCTTCCCTGATCTCAAAGAGAGTTTTCGCCCTCAGGCCGGTCGCATCCTGGTCTGGCGAAATCTCCTCGACGACGGCACGGTGGACAGCCGCATGCGCCATGCGGCTCTGCCTGCCGTCCGCACCAAGACGATTTTGACGACTTGGGTAAGGCAACGCTCCTTTCATTCACAGGCTGGAGGCGACGCAAATGGCTAAGACGACGAAGGAGGAACGCATCGTTCGCGAGATCATCAAGACCTACGGTGCGCGCCTCGATCTGGAGAAGAACCCCCACACTTTTCTCGAAATCGTTCGGAGGTATGCCCTGGACCTTTCCGACGGCGGTTCGCCACCCGGCGGGGTCGGTCCGGTGGGGCCCACAGGACCCACGAGCCTTCAGATCGGACCGGGCATCGCCGATCTGATGAAGGAGGTCCTAAAACTGCAGCGTCAGATAGCGAAGATCTCCAAGCAGCTCGACGCGCAATAGGGCATTCAGACGAGATCACTTCTCAGGCGGTTGTAGGTCGCGAGCGCCTGACCCACGACCTGGTCCATGTTGAGATATCGGTACGTCGCCAGGCGGCCGACGAAGGCCACGCGCGGCAGCCGCCGGGCGAGCGCGTCGTACTTTTGGTAGAGCGCCCTGTTGACGGCGTTGGGCACCGGATAGAATGGATCACCGTAGGCAGACGGATATTCCCATGTCACCGTCGTCCGGTCCGAGCACTGCCCCGTCAGGTGTTTGTGCTCGGTTGAGCGCGTGTAGGGAACCGCGGCGCTTGGGTAGTTAATCACTGCAGCACGTTGATAGCGCTCGACCGCAAAAGTCTTGTGTTCGAACCTCAAGGATCGGTACGCAAGCCTGCCGAAACGACAGTCGAAGAACTCGTCGATGGCTCCGGTGAAGACCAGCCAGTCGAATGCGATGCTTTCCTTGACGTGGCGATAATCGACACCAAGAGCCACGTCGATGTTTGGTCGCACGAGCATCCGCTCGAACAACGCGGCGTACCCATCCGTTGGCATTCCTTGAAAGTCATCGGTAAAGTATCGGTCGTCCTCGCTCTGACGCGCGGTGACACGGCCCGCGACGGATTTGTCGAGTTCGCTCGGATCCATCCCCCACTGCTTTCGTGTGTACCCACTATAGAAAGTCTCATAGAGCTCCCGCCCGACCGTCGAGACGACGACGTCCTCCGATGTCCGGATACGAGGCCGCGCTTCGGCGCGCGCGGCGAGGAAGGCGGCCACCTCCTCATCCGATTGCAGATCGGCGCCATAGAGCCGATTGAGGGTGGTACGATTTATCGGGATCGGGAACATTCGGCCGTCGACCTCAGCCAGCACTCGGTGCTCGTAAGGACGCCAAGCTGTAAAGCGGGAGAGATAGGCGACGATCTTCGCAGCGTTTGTGTGGAAGATATGCGGACCGTAGCGATGGGTGCGTATGCCGGCGTGATCCAGGCAATCGTAGGCATTTCCGGCTATATGTTGCCGCCTGTCGACAACGAGTACCCGCAGCCCGGCGTCGCAGGCAAGGCGCTCGGCCATGACCGCTCCTGCGAAGCCCGCTCCCACGACAAGGGCGTCATAGCGTCTTGTGACGCTGCTGCGTGCCATCTGAGTTTCGGTGTCCGGAGTGATACGCAAAGTATCGACCTAGCCAGACAATCCTCATCGAACGCGAAAGGATCAAACGACACACCATCCAAAACCGCCGCTTGCTGCATCACCGGCAGGCCGCATAATATCACCAACCAGACGAGCCAGAGCCTCCCTTAAATGACGCCGCTCGCTGTCCCAAAAACTCTGATGACGGACACCCATCGCCAGATCGCACCCTGATCAGACCCCAGCCGAGGGCGCGTTGGGGGCACACAGGTCAGCCGGGCCTTAGCGGGAGCGACCGCCATCAGGTGGGCACCCCCTACGTAGCGTTTATCTCGGTCGTTGTGTGGCCAGCCGTTCGCGGTACCAGGCGTATAGGCCCGCTGCCACTATGATTGCGGCCCCGACGCTCGCCCTCAGGTCTGGAAGCTGGTCGAACAGGAGCCAGCCGTAGAACGTAGCCCATACCAGTAGCGTGTAGTTGTAGGGCGCAAGTAATGACGCGCTCGCATTCCGAAATGCCAGAATGATGAGTGCGTGAGCGACGCCGCCGAGCAGGCCCATCGCAAGCATCAGACCCCAGGCAGTCGCTGAGGGGAGGCGCCAGAAGAACGGCACTGCAAGGCTCAGCAGGATGGTGCCAATGAACGCCGTGTAAAAGAGGGTCGACCAGGGATCATCGCCGCGAACGTGGCGCGTCAGCATTAAGCCGATTGCCCAAAAGACGGCAGCCGCGACAGCGAACAAAGCCCCGGCTTGGAACACATTGCCCCTCGGCCAGACCAATACCAACATTCCGGCAAAACCGACGATCACGGCCACCCAGCGATGAGGTCCGACATGCTCGCCAAGGAAGCGCCCACTCAGTGCGACGACCATCAACGGAGCGATAAACGAAACGGCGATGGCGTCAGCCAGCGGCATCAAACTGAAGGCGAGAATTATACAAACGGCTGAAATAGCGAGCGAGGCCGAGCGCAGAATCTGTGCCTTGGGATTGATGGTGCTCACCATGCGTCTGACCCGCGCTGGCCCGGCGAGCACCACAAGCGGAACGAGGTGGAATGTGTAGCGAGCCCAGGCCACTTGGATGCCCGCGTATTCGATCGTTAGGAGCTTTGAGATCGCGTCCATGGCGTTCAGCACCGCCATGCCAAGCACCATGAAGACAACGCCGAGAAGCAGATTGTCGCCGCCAGTTTCGTCGTCTCCTTGCGGCCTATTCATGAAGGTCTGGTCTTCCTTACGCATTGAAGCGAGCCGAATTGCTCCAGCGTGGTTCGCTGTTCGTCAAGGAGGCAAAGCTGGGCGCTGCTGATCGTAACCGCGGCGAGTGATCTCTGACAGTCGTAGCAGCAAATCCTGTTCAAGCCGGATCGCTGCTCTGCTTTGACAAGGCAGACCACGGCGCCTCCCGTTCCAGCGCTTCCTTATTGGGAAAACCCGACAAATTGCTTGGGCTCGGCGCTTCCGAACCTCTGGCGGGCGCCATGGGGATGATCAAGGCCGCGCGGGCAGTGGCCAAAGAAAGCAAAGAACGTGGGGGCGCACAATGGAGGACAGACCGCCCTCCGCGCCGACAATCGACTAGGGTGGTCAGTGGCGCACTGAGGCCGACCGAGTGTATGAAATCCCAAAGTCGGCATCGTCGGCTCTTCAAGCGCAAGAAATACCGTTCAGGAAAGAACCCCAATGACCTTCTCACTCTATCAAGCTTCCGTTCCCGTCTATATGCGCCGGCTCGAAGCCTTATCGGCAATTCTCGACAAGGCCGCCGCCTACGCTTCAAAGCGCAAGATCGACCCCGCAGTGCTCATTCAAGCCCGCCTCTACCCGGACATGCTGCCACTGGCACGCCAGGTCCAGATTGCGTGCAGCCACGCCATCCGTGGAGCGGCGCGCCTCTCCGGGGCGGAGCCGGCTAGCGTCGAGGACAAAGCAGGTTCATTCGACGACCTAAAGGCGGTGATCGCCAAGACGCTTGAGGTCTTGAAAAGCGTGGACGCCAAGAAGATGGACGGAATGGAAGATCGCGAAATCACTTATCCCCTCGGCGACCGCAAGGTGACCCAAAAAGGCGGCGACTATCTCGTGCATTTCTCTATGCCGAATTTCTATTTTCACCTCACGACTGCCTACGACATCCTTCGCAACAACGGGTTGGAGATCGGCAAGGCCGATTTCATGGGCGATGCGTAGAGCCGATGAGGCGCGACTCCTGTTTGAGGTCACGCCGCGCAGTTCAAGGAAAAGCCAATCGGATTGGGGCCTGCAAGGCCGAACCTAACTGCAATGCCGATTGCGGGGCCACAGTGACTCGCTGAGTCGATTTCTGGCCTCACCGCTATCCCCCCCCAGGCCGATGACACCAAACGCCTGCCAGCGAGGCTCCTGCAGCGGCTGTGGGGGAATTGCTTAACTGCGCGCTCGTAGCCTTGCGGCGGTTGGAGATTGGCGGGCTGATGGCGGGTCGGTTTCACTACAAGGTGGTCAAGCACCAGGGCGGATGGGCGTATCGACTGGATGCAAGCTACTCGCGGCTGTTTCCCACGCAGTGGGAGGCGACCGCTGCAGCAAAGACCGAAGCTCGCGAAATGCACGAGCCTGGGGACAACACGCGGGTGCACGTGCAGGATGGGCCGTGCGCTTGGAGGATCGTGCTCGTTATCAACGGAAGCCCAAATCCCTATGGGGCTACTGAACTGAATTCTAGCGCGATCCGATAAGACAGGACAGCGAGTCTTCGGCCTCGAACGGCGCGAACATGATGCTCGATGAGCCGCCGTTCATTGTCAGTACCAATCACGGCCCCGCAGTTGCTGGCTTGACTGTTTATTCATGCAACCGGATCTCCCGTTTCGCCAGTCGGAAAGCGCCTTCGATCAGCACAGCCAGGGAAAGCATCGCCACCAGCACCCACAACTTGGCTGGGCTGTTCATGGCCGTCTGCCAGACCAGTGCGCCCAAGGCCAGCAGACATGCAACCGCACCAGCAGCCGATATCCAGCCGCGGCTATGTGTGTGCGGCGCGTGGCGCGCGTTGGCGCTATTTACTGCGGCGAAGATCAACAGGAACCCGGCGCTGCCCAGCGTCGCGATGCTCGTCAGGTCAAAGACGTTAGCCACGAAGAGCGTCAGCCCGGCGGTAATAAGCAGCCCTTCCACCGGTTGATCCCACACCTTGCGCTCCAGCTCTGCCGGCAATTCGCCGTCACGCGCGATGCAGTAACTCAAGCGCGCCGCGCCGTAGAGTGTGGCGTTGATCGCGGAAGCGGTGGATAACATCGCCGCAATTGCGATTAGCGTGAAGCCGGCCTGTCCGAGAAATGGCCGGGCGGCTTCCGCCAGAGCGTAATCCTCGGCCGCAACGATCTTGTCCACCGAGAGATTGCCCACCGTGACCAGGGCGACCAGCACATAGAGTGCGATCACAAACCCGACTGCCGTGTAGTACGCGCGCGGCAGCGTCTTTGCCACGTCACGCACATCGTTGGCCGTGTTGGCAATCAACTCGAAACCTTCGTAAGCCAGGAAGATGATCATCCCGCCTGCGGCGAGCTGCAGCGGTGGCGACCATGAGGCTGGTGCGATTTGGGAGGCGTTGATGCCAAAAACACCGACGCCGACGAACAACAGCAGGATCGCCAGCTTTGATGTCACGATCCAGATCTCCGCTTTGCCGATCAGCTCTGCGTTGCGCAGGTTCATGCCGGCAATCGCGATCACGGCGAGACTGATCAACGCGTGTTTGCCAACCCCCTGCCAGGCCTGCGGCAGAAACGTCGCGCCGTAACTGCCGAATGCGAACGCGTACAGCGACAGCATCACCACGTAACTCAGCCACAGCAACACGTTCAGACTGCCGGTGAACATCCCGGCGCCGAACGTGCGGTCGAGGAAGGTAACCGTGCCTCCGCGACTCGGATAGGCGACGGAAAGCTTAGCGTACGAATACGCCGTCAGAAGCGCCACCATGCCCGCCAGTGCAAATGCCACCGGGGTACCACCGCGCGCCAGTTGCACCGCCAGCCCCAGAACCGCAAAGATACCTCCGCCGACCATGCCGCCGACGCCAAGGGCAACCACCGCCCACAAGCCCATCTTGCCGACGGCTGCTTCGTTCATGCGCCAATCCTTTCCTGCTGTACAATCTCGCAGCGCACCGTTCGCATTCAAGTCACGCTTCGCATGGCAGCCATCGGTCTCCCGCGGTCCCAGGTCAGCGATTTGTAGAGTTTATCCGGCAGTTTCCGAGCCTGCCGGATCGATGCATTGACCACGGTTTGGGTGCCCTATTTGGGACCTTGGCGAGCATCACATAACGCGAGTGACGCTCGACCAGGGTCACGATGAAGCTGTTCTTCGATCCGCACAGCAGGTCGCCTTCCCAGTGACCAGGCACGGCCCGATCCTCAACCGATGCCGGTCGTTCGCTGATGGAGACGGCGTTGGGGATGCGGCCGCGCTGGTCTGCTTTCTGAGTGGCGTGCCGGGAGCGCCGGCACATTCGTCCGGTCCGGCCACGGTTACCCGATCAAGCAGCGAGTTGCTTCAGATAGGCGTCCGCCTCTTCCGGCACGGCGAACCACGGGAAGAAGTCGGTGGGGTCGTCGAAACCGTTGGCGATCCGTTTGGCTAGCGCCGGGAACTGCTGGGCCGCGCCCATGATCTGCAGAACATGCGGTGGCGGGGGCGTGAGCAGCGCGTTGGTCCAGCCGGCGACCCACTGGGCATAGTCCCAATAGGTATCGAACGTCGCTTGCATCCAAGCTTCGTCGAAACCCTGATCGCCCCGCGCGAAGATCGCATCCGTATAGACTTTGGAGCATTTCGAGGCGTTGTTGGAGCCCTGACCGGTGATCGGGTCGTTGAGCACCACCACGTCGCCCATACCCATCACCGCGCTACCCGACGGCAGTCGGCCGACGGGGTGGCGCACGGTCGGGGGAAAACGGCCGACGAGCACGCCGTTGGCGTCTGTCAGCGTGATGTTGCGGCACCGCTCCCCCTCCCAGGGCAGAAATGTGTCCAGGATCCATTTCGATTTCTCCAGGTGCTGCTCGGGCGAGGTCGCTTCGGCCCAGCAGTCCATCGGCCCGCCCGGGATGCCCTCGAACACCATGATCTCGCACGGCCCATTCGTGGTCAGCGCCGGAAACACGAAATATTCGCCGACCGTCGGGATCAGGTTGAAGCACACAGCCGAATGCTCGGGGCGCGGCGTCATGCCAGTCACGTAGGTGAGCGCGAGCGCCCGTTGCGGCTTGTCAAACACCGATTTCTGGTCGTCGCGGGCGAAGATGCCCGCGATCTCGCCCTTGCCGGCGGCGACCACAACGAGGTCGCTTTCGCGGGCATAACGCTCCAGATCGTCGACGCTCGCGTCATGGATCTCCAGCGTTCCGCCGCGCTCCTCGACCGCTTTCATCCAGCCGGGAAACTTGACCCGCTGGTCGACGCTCTGGGCGTAGCGGTCGAGCTTCCCGTTCCAGTCGATCGCCTTTGCGCCGGAGCCGTCGGGCGCCGGCACGGTGAAATTGATCGAATCGACCGTCGGGCACTGGTCCTCCCAGTAGTTGATGCCGAGATCGCGCTCATTCTGCAGTGCGTTGTCGAACATGCACTGGCTCGACATAACCCTACCCTTGCCGATCTCGTCGCCGGTGCGGTTCTGCACGACACGTACGTCGTAGCCACCGCCCTTCAAGAGCCCGAGCGCCAGTTGCAGCCCAGATTGGCCGCCGCCGACGATTGTCACGTTGCGCTTGCCGTTTGTCATTGTCGTGTACTCCCTAAATCGAGCCGCTCGTAAGCAAGCGATCATTTCAGATTTGTGCCGAGGCCTGCGCCTCTCCCCCGCTCATACCCGCGCAGGCGGGTATGAGCGGAACAGGAGCTGAGGCCGCACCCCGGGCGACTTGAACCCTTCGTCAGTCTTCCATCAGCAGCGGAATGGCGGCATCCGCCCTTTCCGGGCCCATCGCCGTGTAGCCGCCGTCGACGCGGATATCCGTGCCGTTGATGAAGGAGGCCTCGTTAGAGCACAGGAACACGACCGCGTTGGCGATCTCCTCCGGATCGCCGACTCTGCCGGCGAGATGGAAGGGCGCGGCGACCCTATCGGTCTTTTCGCGGTTGTTCTTGGTGAGCTCGACCATAATCGCGCTCCAGGTCCATCCTGGCGACACTGCGTTGACGCGGATTCCGTCCGGGGCGAGGTCCATCGCCTGGTTGCGGGTGAGCTGAAGGATCGCGGCCTTTGAGACCGGATAGAGCCAGCGCCCGGTCTGAGCCACACGCGAGGAGATCGAGCCGAAATTAACGATCGCTCCCTTCGCCTTGGCCAGATGCGGGCGGGCCGCCTGCATCAGCATGACGGAGCCGACCACGTTGGTGTCGAAGGCTTCCAGCCACTCCGCGCGCGTCGAGTCGGCGCCGTTGTCGAGATAGGTGCAGGCGACATTGACCAAATAGTCGATGCGACCGTCCATCTTGATTGTCTCATCGACCAGCGCCTTGACGTCGCCATCCTGGCGCAGATCGGTTCTTTGGAAGCGCACAGCATCACCGACGCGCCCAGCGACCGCCGTCCCGCCCTTTTCGTTGATGTCGGCGATCACCACTCTTGCGCCGGCATCGGCGAACGCCTTGACGACCGCCTCGCCGATCAAGGTCGCCCCACCCGTGACGATCGCCACCTTCCCAGAAAGATCCGGCATGCGTTTTCCCCAGTTCCCCAGCGTTGCTTATGCTTGAAATTAACCCGGCATCCCGAATTTGGTTCTGCTCGCGGCAGGGTAAGCGGGACGATGGCCTGCACTATCGCACGGGCCGGGGTCTGTCTTAGACAAGCTAAATGCTATCGTCCTTGCCCCGGTTTGGCCGAATCGCGCGCGCTCACTGCATGCTGCACTTCAGTGCCACCGGACTGCGTCTGGCCTGCTGCCGGTTCGGTTGACAGGCGATGACCACACCGATCAGCATTGCCCGCGCGGGACGTCCCAACCTTGCTCATAGCGACGCAAACTCCTTGACCGAGCCTGGTGAAATTCTCAGGTTGTCGAGCGACGCGCCCGCCATGGGTGAGAAGGTGACGATGTCCCGGTTGTCACCCAACTTCTTGCGGACGCTTACCTTGGCAAGGTCGAGGTCGGGTTCCGCGACAACGAACAAACGCGGTCCACCATCATCCTCCACCCAGATGTACCAACCGTCGTCCATCGGCATGATAAGTCCTCCACCCACTCCTCTGTCATGGTTGTATCAGCACAAGCGGAGATGGTCACGCCCAGGTGCGAGCAAGAAGGCAAGGGACGCTTCGCGAGGGACACGAAAAAGCCCGACAGTTGCAGAGCCGCAGATCATCTTTCTCTGGCAGAGAGCTTGGCATTGGTCGACGCATTCAAGGAACAGAACTCCCGTTTTAGATAGGGCAGGTACATCGCCTCGATCCGCTGGTAGAAGTGCTGATCATAATAAGCGTCTGCCTTGTCACCCACCCCCTGCTCCACGCGAGCGAACCGCGGCCACGCCCGCTCGGGTGCGCGCAAGGGTAGTTGACCCTTTCCGGACCTAGCGGTCTCTTCCAATAGCCACTGTTGAAGCTCTGTTTTGAACCGGTGCTAAGATAGGCTAAAGAGAGAAGGGGCAATTGCACAATGCCGGCAGTTTCGCCCGACGGAAGCGCCCCGGTATTTTATCGACATATCTGGAGGCTACGAGGGTGCACATATCAGCTCAAAGCTTGCTGATCATCCTGGTTGTCGGGCTTATCGCCGGATGGCTGGCGGGCCAAATCGTGCGAGGCACCGGGTTTGGAATCGTCGGCGATCTCATCATCGGAATCATCGGCGCCTTCATCGGTAGCTGGCTGCTTCCTCAACTCAGCATCCATCTTGGCGCTGGCATTGTTGCGGCGATCGTCAATGCCACAATCGGGGCGGTGATCCTGTTGTTGATCATCGGGCTCGTTCGTCGCAGAGGCGGGTGGAGAGGGAACTGGGGGAGACGTTGGTAGCGATTTGCGTGACGCGTCTATCCAAGGTGGGGGGCGAGATCCGTCATGCGACCTTTTGGGTTGGTTCAAGTTGGGCCGCGAAGGCGCTCGGGATCAAGTTGCCGGGCGCCGAATACGGCCGGCTCGACAGCGGCCCGGAGTTTCATCAGCAAGGAAGTGGACCTGTCGGCCTATCAGCGCGGCGTTACGCTCGACTTCTCCCGGCCAGGCAAGCCCACCGACAATGCGTATAGCGAGTCCCTGAACGGCAAGTTCCGAGCCGAATGCCTGAACGCCAACTGGTTCCTGAGCGTCGACGAGGCACGCCGAAAATGCGAGGCTTGGCGGAGAGACTACAACACGGTCCGGCCGCATAGCGCGATCGGCAACCAAGTGCCTGCACTGCTTCATCTCTCGGTCGGCACCCCCGGCCAGCTCGCCGTCAGATGATGCGGAATTTTTTCCGGCCAGGCCCGGTCCAAGGTCGGGGGCATGCTCACCAGCCAACGTCGCGATTTGGTCCAGCGGACCAAGATTCGTGACCGCCAACGGAGCAGAGCGTCGCCACTCGCCGACAGGGAGTAATCAGTTCCTGAGCTTCCCGCCTATTTCCGGCGCGGTCTGTTTGTTCTCTCAGGTTCGATCCCTGTCACGCCCACCGTTTTTCCTCGACACCTCGTGCCAATTCGCGTCAGCGCGAAACGTTGGCAAGAAAATCCTTGAGCCGCTGTGTGCGCGGCGCTCCGAAGAAATCGTCCGGCTTACCCTCCTCGACGATCGCGCCCGCATCCATGAAGACGGTGCGTGTCGAAACCTGACGCGCGAAGCGCATCTCGTGTGTGACGATCAGCATGGTCGTGCCCGCTTCCGCGAGCGAGCGAATGGTGAGGAGCACCTCCTGGACGAGTTCCGGGTCGAGCGCGGAGGTAACCTCATCGAGCAGCAGAAGCCGCGGCTCCATCGCCAGCGCCCGCGCAATCGCCACGCGCTGCTGTTGGCCGCCCGAGAGCGCCGAGGGATAATGAGCGGCTCGATCCGCGAGCCCGACGCGTTCCAACCATTCTTCCGCGCGCTTCTTTGCCTCGGCAACGGGGAGACCGCGTACCTTAGTCAGGCCGAGCATCACGTTTCGTTGCGCGGTCAGGTGCGGGAAGAGATTGTAGCTCTGAAAGACCATGCCGATCCGGGAGCGCTGGCGCGCAAGCTCGCGTCCAGAAAGACGGCGGCGGGCGCCATTGCCCGCGTGGTAGCCAAGGAGTTCGCCGTCGAGCCGGATCTCACCGTTCTGAAACTCTTCGAGGAGATCGATGCATCTAAGAAGTGTCGTCTTCCCGGAGCCGCTCGCGCCGATGATAGAGGCGACGTCGCCGGGAAAGACGTTGAACGCCACGCCAGAGAGAATGCGGTGTTCGCCGAAGGATTTCTCCAGTCCCTTGATCGTCAGGATCGCGTCCATCGTCGCCTCAGCGTAGCCGGAACCGGTGCTCAAGCCACCAGCCACCGGCGCCGATGCCGAGATTGATGACAAGGTAAAGCGCACCGACGAGCGCATAGAACTGCATCGTCAGGAACGAGCGGCCGATGATCTCCTGGGTCGTGAGGAGCAGCTCTCCGACGCCAATCGCCGAAAGCAGCGACGACGCTTTGACAATCTCCACAGCCGTGTTGACGAGGTTCGGCGTGATCTGCCGCATGGCTTGCGGGAGAAGCACGTAGACAAGCATCTGGCCGAACCTGAGCCCGATCGCGCGCGCCGCATCGGTTTGCGCAAAGGGGATGGCGATCAGCGCGCCGCGCAGTGTCTCCGCCGTGTGCGCCGCGCAGAAGATCGTGAGCGCGGCGATGCCTGCCTGGACCGGGCCGGGACTCACGCCGAGCCCCGCCGGCATGTAGTAGCTCGCCAGGATCAGAACGAGTACAGGCGTGCCGCGGACGATGTCCACGAGGGCGCGGAACGGCAGCGCAAGAATGCGGCCGCCATAAGTGAGCGCCAGGCCGATCAGCATCCCGAGGAGGACGCCTGCGATGACTGAAACCGCCGAAATTCCGACCGTCATGGCAAAAGCCGCGACGAGAGCATCCAATGCCGAATTCAGGACGGTGAGGAAGCGTTCCATCTTGTGTCTTCAGAATCGCGGAAAGAACGCTTCGAGCCGCCGCAGCGCAAAAGCAATCAGCGCGCAGGCGGCGACATAGATGAAGCTTGCGACGAGCCAGACTTCTATGACGCGGAAGCTCTCGTTGTTGATCTTGCGCGCCTGGAAGGTCAGCTCCGGTACTGCGATCACCGCGGCGATTGACGTGTCCTTGAAGAGCGAGATGAAATTGTTGCCGAGGCTCGGCAGCGCGTTGCGAAGCGCGATGGGGAGTACCACCCAGACGGCGACGCCGGTGCCTGTGAGCCCGATCGATTGCGCCGCCTCGATGGTGCCGCGAGGGATGATCTGGATCGCGGCGCGAAACGATTCGGTCAGGTAGGCGCCGCCGTAGATCGCGAGCACAACGGCGAAGGTCGTGGTGTTGCTGAAGCGGATGCCGTAGCCGGGAAGGGCGAAGAAGGCGAAAAGCGCCAGCACAAGGATTGGTACGTTGCGGATCAGGCCGACATAGCCGCCGACAACGATGCGGGCCGGGCGGCCCCCGTAGATAGCGGCGTAGGCCGCGACGATGCCGATCAATGAGCCGACGGCGAGGCCGAAGAGGCCCATGCCGAGGCCCAGCGCCAGCCCCGATAGAAGATCGTCGAGACCGCGCTGGACCGGACCGAAATTAAGGACATAGCCCATGTAGTCAGGCTGCGTCCGTTACGCGATCAGCGCAACTCGCCGGGGAAGCCGACTTGCGGCGCCGGCGGCTCCTCGCCGAACCACTTCTTGAAGGAAGCGGCGAAGGTCGGGAAGTCGACGCCCGTCATCGCCTCGCGGAAGACGATGTCGACGAAATGCAGCCACTCCATGTCGCCCTTCTTCACGGCACATGAGTAGGTCTGTGGGTTCCAGCCATAGCCGCCTTCGATATACTGGTCCGGATTCTGCGCGACGAACCACTTCGCCGAAGACATGTCGGTGGCGGCGGCATCGGCGCGGCCCGAGTTCAACGCCTGGTACATGAGATCGACGCTGTCATATTGGTCGACCTTGGCGGCAGGAAGCGCCTGGTGGACCATCTCCTCCGCGTAGACGTTCTGTAGAACGGAGACCGTCGCGGAATCGCCGGCGGCGCTCAGGTCGGCGTAGCTCTTGTACTTGCCGCTCTTCATCAAAAGCAGGCCGACGCCTTCCCGGTAATACGGAATAGTGAAATCGACCTGCTGCGCGCGGCCGGCGGTGACGGTCATGAACTGGCAGGTGATGTCGACCTTGTCGGTCAGCACGTTCGGGATGCGAGAATCGGACGACTGCGTCACGTATTCGACCTTGGACGGATCGTCGAAGATCGCCTTGGCGAGCAGATGACCCATGTCGACGTCGTAGCCAACGAGATTTCCCGCATCGTCCTTGAAATGCCACGGCGGGTTGGTACTGCCCGTCCCGACGATGATGTGGCCGCGATCGAGGATCGTCTGCAGCCGATCCTGTGCGGACGCGCTGCCTGCGGTTGCCAGCGTCATCGTAGCCGCCCCAAGAGCCAAACCCAGCATCATTCTCATGCTTTCCTCCCAATTGACTCTCCAGTATATCGGACATGATGTCCGACATACTGAATAGGGGACGTTAGAATGGAAGCGGACCTTTCGCAACGAAAGTCTCGCAAGCGTCAGACACGGGCATCTTCCCGCAAGCCGCCGCGCGGCGAGGGCCGTCGTGTCGCAACGGTCGCGGCTTCGGCGCGCGCCCGAAGCATCGACCGCGCGGTCGAGATCTTTCAGCTGCTCCACGCGGTGCGGCAGCCGATTTCGATCGGCCAGATCGCCAAGCGCCTCAAGGCTCCGCGTTCGACCGTCTACGAGGTCGTGAACCTGTTCCTTGCCGCGGAGATTCTCGAACATGCCGGCACCGGCTCGGAGGTGTATTTCGGTCGTGCGGTGCATCTCTATGCACACGATTATTTCGCCACACATGCTTTGCCGCGCGAGGGTCAGGAGGAGGTGCGCCGCCTCGCCGCGCTGACCGGGGAGACCTGTCAGCTCTGCATGCCGATCGGGAACAAATACGCCGTGGTCGCCATGCAGAACAGCGCGCGGCTCTTCCGTATCGGCTCCGACATCGGCGTGCTTGTGCCGATCCCGTGGACAGCGTCGGGCCGCCTCTTTGTGGCGCACATGACGCTCGATGAGCTCACCACCTTTGTCCCGTCGGAGGATTTCCAAACGCAGGATGGACAGATCATCGATCCGGCGCGCTTCCTGAGCGAGGCGAAAGCAGCGCGCGAGCGCGGCATCTGCGTGATTGGCGGGCTCGTTGACGACTACGCGACGTGCCTTGCCGCTCCCGTCGTCGCGGAACCTGGCGGCGAGTGCGTCGCGACGATCTGCTTCATCGTCTCAAGAAGCGTGAGCCGCGCGCGCATACAGGAGCTGACACGGCTTCTGATCGAATCCTCGCGAAAACTATCACGGCTCGAAGAGGAAGACGCAGCAATCGGCCGATAGGGCGCGATCAGGGCACCCAAGCGCTTGGCAGAATGCGTGAGCTTCGGCAATCGTCCCAAAAGAGAGCCACCAAATCCGGGCTCGAATACACGAAGTGGCCATGCGGGGTTTCGTCTTTTGAATTGAGAGGGTTCGCAACGCGCGCGATAGCCAAGCAGCGATGTTGAACACGCTTGCTGATCGCCGGCGACAAAGGCACGCTTGCGAGAAATCACCAACCGAGGAATTCGCGTGACGTCGGTCGAGCTTGCTCCGGGTGGCTACCGCTTCATTCCCGGCGTTCTCCAATATTCCGGCGGAGTGGCTGCACTGCCGGGCTTCCGCATTGAGCGCGTCACGTTTCGGACGCTCGTTCCCTTGTCAGAAGGCTTCCGCCGCATCGAGCAGATCGTCAGTGCCGCGGGACGGCCGCTGGCATCATTCTGCGCCTGCGAGCTGCGGTCGCCCGCCCCCTTCTCCGAGGCCGGCTTCCAAGAATTCAACGAAGGCTACGCGGCACATCTATCTCAGTGGGGGATCATCGCTGGCGGAACAAATCCGGTCGCACGCAGCAATGTCTGCCCGGACATGTCACCTCCCCGCGAGCCGTGCTTCCACGCCTTTTCCTTCACCACAGCGGCCATTGATCCTTCCCCTTCCTTCGTAATTGCCGGAAGCGGAGAGGTCCCGGAAGGCAAGGCGAACTATCAAGACCACATCGTCCGCCCTGGCGATTGCAGCCCCGCCGGGCTGCGCGAGAAGGCGAAATTTGTCTTGCGCGAGATGGAGGCGCGGCTTGGCGCGCTGGGATTTCATTGGCGCGACACGACCGCGACGCAGGTCTATACGATTCACGACCTCCATCCCTTCTTGGCCGATGAGATCGTTGTGAGGGGCGCTGCTTCGCGCGGTTTGACATGGCACTATGCCCGTCCGCCCGTCGTGGACCTCGAATACGAGATGGACTGCCGCGGCGTGCATCTCGAGCGGTTCTCAGACGCTTGATGCGGCGCCCGGCGACTTCGATGCACCCCTGGTTTGATCGAGGAGCGTGGAAAGCGCCAGTCGGCGATCGGCGCCGCGGAGCAATAAGGTCAGATTGTCGAGCCGCTCGATAGCAGCCGAGCTTCTGCAAGAGTTCTCGGCCCTCGGCGCCAACGACCGCGCGAGAACGGAAGTGCCGTCGGCCCTCGGCGAGATGACGGCCGGCGTGTCCGTCATCAAAGACCCCAAGAGCGTCGCGCAGATTGTCTCACAAGCTGTCAAGGACGCGGACGCACCGACGAGCGACGCCGGGACAACACCCGACGTCAAGCCCAAACCTCAAACCAAAGCCAAGCCCAAACTCGATCCAAAGGCAAATCCACGCCGGAATCCAAAGCACACCCGAAACGGGCAACGTGATCATTGTTCCGGGCTGGCTGCACTTTCTCTGATCCGTGCCGTCACGCCGCTGACCGGCGTGAGCAAGACGACGGTGACCAAGCTTCTGGTCGATGCCGGGCAGGCAGCGGCTTGGTATCAGGATCGCGTCTTTCAGAACCTCGAATGCAGGAGGCTTCAAGTTGACGAGATTTGGGGTTTCGTCAGCGCGAAGGCGAAGAACGCAAAGTCTGAGAAGAAGGCCCGCGGTGAAAGCCAGAGGCGTCCGCGCTTCGGCTGCTTTTGGGGGGCCTTCAGCCCCTGGCGCCGCCAAATTCGCTCCACCCACTTGTCGTTCACGAGCTAGGCCGTGTACTCATAAATTGTCGTGGCGATACGGCTAATTCCCGAAGGCGGCTTTTTGGGGTATTCCGGACCTCGCTGGTTCGTACCAGGACGGTAGAAAAGCGCCATGAGCGGACGTCATCGCGCCCAGAAATAGCGATGGCGTGCGATAAGCTCGGCCTCGACCGGCCCATATAAGCAGCTGCGGAATTTCCCTGATGATTGCGATCTGGTAATAATAGCGCTAGTTCGACACCTGTTTCCGGAAGGTGCTTCCGTGCAGGCGAGTTTTGCAGCAGTGGTCGCTGCCATCGTATTGGCTTGCGCCGAGAGTTGTCTCGCCGCAGATGAAACTCCGGTTGATCTTGAACTGGTTCTGGCCGTTGACATATCGGCGTCAATGACCCCCGACGAGCAGCAATTTCAGCGCCAGGGGTACGTGCAAGCCCTTCGGTCACCCCGGGTATTGAACGCAATCCGCTCCGGCGCACTTGGTCGCATTGCGGTCGCCTATGTCGAATGGGCCGATGAAGGCATCCAGCGAGTGGTAGTCCCGTGGACAATCGTGGACGGCGAGGACAGCGCGCTCGATTTCTCCAACGCGCTTGAGGGCGCCCCCATCGGAAGGGAGTTCGGCACGTCCATTTCGGCCGCGCTGCGTTTCTCTAATGACCAGTTCTCGGTGAATAACTACGTTGGCGAGCGACGAGCGGTCGACGTTTCGGGCGACGGCCCCAACAACCTCGGCCCTTCGGTCGAGGCGACGCGCGATGAGGTTGTGGGAGACGGTGTCACCATTAACGCGTTGCCGATCATGATCCGCCCCCGCTGGGGCCAGGGCCTCTACAGCATCGAAGGTCTCGACCATTACTTTGAGGACTGCGTGATCGGCGGCCCTGGGGCGTTCGTGGTGTCGGTTGATCGCAAAGAAGATTTCGGCTCGGCCATCGAACGAAAGCTCGTCCTCGAGATTTCGAATGGGTTCCAGGCAACGATAGTGCCCGTTGCCGAATTTCGGCGAGAGGAGCGCATCGATTGCATGTCTGGTGAAAAAGGCGAAGGACGCCTCTTGCCGGCTAACTGAGTCTCAAAGTGGAGGCGGCGCCAGGCGTAAGAGGGGCGCTCCTCCTACCCAGAGCGAATTACCCCCGAAAGCAACTGACAGCCCGCAGTCATATCCGACGAAGACGCGGACCAGTTCGTTGCGCCGGGGATCTATTTGGGCTACTGGCACGCCCGGCAGGCTGAACCAGAGATATCCGCCCCCGCAACTTATCTCGCCCCAACCGTTCTCGCGTCCGGTGTCGATGCTGGCCACGACCTCGCGGGTCTTTGGATCGATATGCTGGACGACATGGTCTCCCTGGCCCAACACCCAAATGCCGCCTTCGCAGGCGGTGATCGATAGTGGGCGCGCGACGATCGGAATGCTGTCCGTGATCACTCCCACAACTGGATCGATCCGGTAAAGTTCGCTATTTCCGAAGCCGGTCGCCCAGGCGGCGCCGTAGGCAAATGTCACGGTGCTGATGTCTGAGGGAAGGTTAACCGGCGGCTCGGCGTCACCGGTCTCGATATTGAAGCGTGCCAAGACGCGATCGCCTTGCGTGACCAGCCAGACAGATCCTGCCCCGACGCCAATGGACCCCTCGCGGCCGTACATTTCCGCGAATATTTCCATGGTCACAGTGCGGCTGATCGGGTCGACCTTGTAGATCTTCTGACTGCCGGCGTCGGCAAGCCAAACGGCGTCTTCGGAAAAGACGACGCCGCGTACTTCGCCGGTCGCTCCTTTGACAAATGTTTCGCTTATTGAGTTGTCTGCGGCATCGACGCGAATGAGTTTCGGACCCGACATGAACCAGAGTGCTCCGAAACCAAACCCGAAATAGTCGCCTCCGCGGCTGAGCTCGGCTTGGACCGTAAGCGCGGAAATCGGGATTTCGGGAGCAGCGTAAACGGGTCCGCCCCCCAGACCTGCGACGGCCAAGATCACGCCAGCATAGCGACACACCATCGTCGGTCTCCTGCGCTAGAGCCCGGGGCATCATACACCACGGGCCGCGATATGCCGAGGCGACAAGTTCTC
This sequence comes from uncultured Alphaproteobacteria bacterium, assembly GCA_963720705.1. Lineage (GTDB taxonomy): Bacteria > Pseudomonadota > Alphaproteobacteria > Rhizobiales > Afifellaceae > DASWJZ01. Next base: position 501,582 of record CAVRGJ010000005.1, on the reverse strand, counting down.
AATCAATCGTCCGGCCCAACCGCTCAACTGGCCGATAGCGATCGGCCTTGCCGGCACGTCGCTTTTATCGACGGCCGCTCAGGGTCAAACCCGGCCGTCATCGCTCGGCAATGCGATGACCGGTTCCGAGTGTAGTTCGGACATGCGATCCTGGTTGAGAACGGGCGGGCTCGTGTGATTCAAGCTTCAAAAAGGAGCCTCCATCATGCGATACGCCCTCAGCGATATAGAATGGAAGATCATCCGGCCAATCCTGCCGAGCAAGCCGCGCGGCGTCCGGGAGACGTCGCAGCGAGATCAAGCGGCGCCACAGCATCCACTGCCGAAGCGAACTCTAAGAAGAACCCATGCGCCCTGTTCGGCAACCGGCGCCCTGATCCAGTCGGCGTCGTAACCACGGTCCGCCAGCATTGAGCAGGACCGTGCAAAGCTGGTTGTCGTGCACTTGGCCGCCGGTGAGGCCCAGCCGCACGGGCAGACCCTTGGCGTCTACGACGACGTGGATTTTGCTGGTGAGCCCGCCACGCGAGCGGCCAATGTGCTGCTCACTGCTGCTGGTGATTAGGCCCCGTGCTTCGTTCAGGTACAGGACGCTGATGTGAATCGGCGCGAGTGGGTGACACGCCGATCGGCGTTGGGAGCCCCCGCTGATTCGCCTGCGCACAACGCGTTTGTTATAAGTGGCCTTGCGCAAGGCAGGGAAAGCTCATGCCGAGCAATAGGACAAAGTCGGTCCCGACTTGGAAGCCCTACGAATGGGATGAAAAGGACTCCGACTTCATTTCAAAGGAGTTACACAAGTCGCGGGAGGAGTTTGCGCGGCTATTGGAAATCGGCCTGGACGAAGAAGAGGCACGAACCCTGCCGCCCTCTCGGCAAGAGGTGCCCGGTGCAAGACCGTTTGACCGCTACATGGCGAACCGCAAAGGCCGCTCCGACTTCGAGATGGTCTGCCTCATCGATGTCGCCCTGGAGGAACTCGCCCTAATCTTGGTCGGGTTCGTCGCCGATCTTGCGAACGTAAATTCCCTTGCATCTAAACCTCGCATCCGCGGCGCATTGCAAGAGATCTCCAACCAGGGACACATCACCGAAGACGAGATAGAGACTTGGGATCCCGGAGTGCGTCAGGTGATTGCAGAGCACTACCCGTGCGGACGCGAGAATTTCGCACCCGGCAAAGTTCGCTCAGGTGCCGTTAATGCGGCTGCACAAGCAGCACTTGAAGCATTGCCCAAGCCAAAACGCGGACGGCCAGAAGGTACCGATAATCAGGCCGCGTACGAGTTGGCACGAGAGCTTGCGAGCTTCTACGAACGCTTCGGCGCACGCAGAGCTGCGCGCTCGGTGATCGTCAACAAGTCGCTCAACACGTCACGCCCCCATGCTCGGGAAGGTGGAGCCTTCCTTGAGTTCTTCGAGATCGCCGTCGGCACCTTGCCGCCACCCGCGAGGGAAGCGCTGACGCGCACCGGCGGAGACGTTGCCGATCTAGCACGGAGAGCAGTAGCGCGGAAGGATCAGCGGCGGAGGGCGCCAGACAGAGGGCCTTAACTACGTCTTTGACGGCTTCTGCCGCCTCACAATTAATCTCCATGCCCATTCACGGCCGGCGGTAGCGCAAGCTAGCCGGCATGACACACGCCGGCAATCCCGCCGCAGCCGGGCCCGAGGTTCTGCCCTCTTCAGAAATCTCGGGACCCCCTGGGACGGCAAATGCCTCTCCGATGCTTCATAAGGAGGGCCGGGACGCCAGACGGCGCCACAAGTCACTTGCCAGATGCGGGCCTGAAGAACCCGCCGGCGAATCGCTAATCGCGCTTGTGCGCCTGCTCGCACGGCAGGCAGCCACTGAGATCTTCGCGGCGGCGAAGAGCCAGGATGCCCAACCCGCCGAATGCAAACTTCGGTGCAGCGCCGTCGGGTGTGACAAATGAGCGGGCAATCCCAATACCTGCGCGCCGGCGCCATCGCCGATCTGACTGGCCAAAGCGTTCGGACCGTCCGCCGGTGGATCGCCGACGGCACCCTCCCCTCCATCAAGATCGGCGGCGCCCGGCTCGTCGCCGAGCGGGATCTCTTGCGGCTGCTTCAACCCGAATGATGCCCGCAATGCAGCGCGGCTCTGACAGTTGCGATCTATGTAGTTCCAGCAACTTAAGCAAGTCTCGTGAAAGCACGGTCCGAAGAGTTGTTCCATCTATGGTATGTTAGATTTCACGAACGTCAGCGTTTGTCACTGTTTGACACAACTCACCTATAAACACCGGAGAATCAGCATGAACGCACCCTACCATCCCCTCCGGACCGCCGCCGACCTCCTCGCGATGCTCGAGCAGGCCGACCTCCCGCCGCTCAGGAAGCGGGACATGATATCGGCGGTCAACCGCATCTCTAAGATGGCCGGTTGCCCACCTGTTGCTCTGAGTCTTGAGGTGCATTCGTTGCGCGCTCGTCTCGCCGGCATCCGGCCGGCGATGCATTGCATCACGCCCAGCACCTTCGCCAACGTCCGCAGCCTCTTCGCTGCAGCCCTCGAACGGGCCGGCGTACTCGAGCACTTCCCGCGCGGCGCTGCCCGGCGTCACGCTGGCTGGGCGCCGCTCGCCGTCGCCGTCGCCGGCAACAAGAGGCTGGCGAACGGCCTCGCCACTTTCATGAACTGGTGTGCCTCTACCTGTGTGGAGCCGGCGGTGGTCGACGACGCGGTGTTGCAGGAGTTCTTGCTCTGGCTGGAAACACGTACGCTGCATGCCCGCCCGAAGCGTCTCGTTCGGGAAATCCCCGCTCTGTGGAGGGAGGCCCAGAGCCATGTCCCGGGATGGCCGGCTACGGAGCTTGCGCGCATCAGCTTCCGGCCCGCCTCTCCGAACCTGAGATGGGAGGACTTGCCTTCTGGCCTCCGCGCCAACGCGGAGGCCTATCTTGAGATGCGCGCAAATCCCGATCTCTTCAGTGAGGAGCCGAACACACCGACACGGCCGCTCGCGCCTTTGACCATTCAACAACAGAGGCAGCATGTCCGCCTCGCCGCTTCGGTCCTCGTGCACCACGGCAAGCCAATCGAGGAGTTGAACAGCCTGACCGACCTTGTCGCCCTCGACTCCGTCAAGGTCGTGCTCCGCCACTACCATGACCAGGCCCATGGCAAACCCAACGCCTACGCCATTTGCTTGGGGCGAACTCTGATCGACATCGCCCGCTACCACGTCGAGTTGCCTGAGGCGGAGCTCAAGGCTCTCAAGAAGGTGGTGAACAGGCTGCCCCCCGTCCCCTTCGACCTCACCGAAAAGAACAAAGCGCTTCTGAGAGAGCTCGAGGCCGACCAGGTGCGCGCGAGGCTGATCTACCTGCCGGAGGAGCTGGTGCGAGAGGTGAAGCGGGCGCTTGCAACAGCCGACTTCACGAAGTTCGTCGACGCGCAGGTCGCCGTCGCAGTCGATATCCTGCTTGTGGCACCGCTGCGCGCTCAGAACCTGATCGCGCTGAACTGGGGTCGGAACTTCAAGGAGCCCGAGGGACCCAGGGGCAAGCTGCTCCTCTACGTCCCGAAGGACGCCACGAAGAGCAAGCGGCGCGACCTGACCTTCGAGATCTCGCCCGATGTGGCGGAGACGATCCGCTGGTACCGGCGCGAGATCCTGCCGCGCCTTGGAGGAGACCCAGCCGGCGACTTGTTCGTCACGAAGCGCGGAACGCGCAAGAGCCAGGAGACTCTGTCGCAGCAGGTCACGGAGCTGATCGAAGAGAAGGTCGGCATTCCCCTGTCGCCGCATCAGTTCCGCCATGTCGCCGCGATGCTCTATCTTGACGCCCATCCGGAGGACTTCCAGACGGTGAGCGACTTGCTCGGCCACGCATGGGCGAAGTCCACTTTGATTTACGCCGGATCCTCGAGTCGCCGGGCGAGTCGCGTCTATAGCGATCACATCGTGCAGCAGCGCGAGGCACTCGCCTTGAGGCGCCGCCCACGGAGGCGGAAATGAGCCGCAATCGCCCCCTGAAGCACCTCCCGCTCACCGAATGGCCGGTGGACGATCGCCGGCTGTTCGACGCGGCCCTAACGCCGGGCGACATCTTCGACGAGGAGCGCGCCGGTGGCGCCCATTTCTCGAAGGGCACGCGCAAGTCGCTCATCTATGCCTGGCGGCGCTGGCTCGGGTTCCTCAAGGCGATGCATCCGACCGCCCTGGAGTGGCCGGCGGCAGAGCACATCACACCGTCGTTGGTCCGCGCCTACATCGAGACCCTCGACACCGAGGTAAGCGCCACCTCCGTCGCCACGATGGTCGCTCACTTCTATTGCGGCGCCCGACTTGTCGCTCCAGATCATGACTGGAGCTGGTTCGAGGGCCTGAAGCGGCGCCTTCAGGCCAGGGCGCATTCCGAAGACCGCTTTGAGCGGCTGGTGCCTCCCCATCAAACACTCGACCTTGGCATCGCCCTGATGGAAACGGCCGACACCCTGCCCGCCAGCGCGCGCAAGGAGCGGGAGATCCAGTTTCGCGATGGCTTGATCATTGCCGTCCTCAGCCTGTGGCCGATCCGACGTCGCAGCATTGCGGCGTTGACACTTCTCCGTCATGTCCATCGCGTCGCCGGTGACGAACACATCGAGATTCTTCTCTTTCCCGAGGACACCAAGTCGAAGCGGGAGGAGAGCTGGCCGGTGCCGGTAATCCTCCGCCCCTACCTGAGGCGCTATCTCGACGAGGTTCGCCCCCGGCTCTTGGGTGGCAAGAACCATGACGCGCTCTGGGTCGGTCTCGGTGGCCGCCCGCTCCACGATGGCGGCATCTCTCTCGCCGTAGGCCGGCGAACCAAGAAGGAGTACGGTCAAGCGATGGCGCCGCACGACTTCCGGCGCTCGGCGGCGACGTTCCTGGCCGCGGAGGCTCCCGAGAAAGTGGGGCTTGTCCCCGGTATCCTCCAGCACGCCACTCCAGAAACCGGCGATCGCTACTACAATCTCGCCCGCAGCGTCTCGGCGAGTCGCCGGCACGTCGCAACCCTGTCAGCACTCAAATCTCGGCTTCGGCCGGCGACCAGGTGATCATCATGAAGAGCGTCACACGCGCGGTTGTCTACGCCAGGTACTCCTCCGACCTGCAGCGCGATGCGAGCATCGAGGATCAGATCCGAGCATGCTCAGACCTCATTCACCAGCAAGGCTGGTCGAAACATGCGGTCTACAGTGATCAAGCGCTGAGCGGCGCGTCCACGCTCCGCCCCGGCTACCAAAGGCTGCTGCAGGATGCCCGTGAGGGAGTCTTTGAGGTGCTGGTGGCCGAAGGCCTCGACCGGCTGTCGCGCGACCAGGCGGACGTCGCAAGTCTTTACAAGCTGCTCTCCTTCCATGGCATCCGCATTGTCACCGTCGCGGAAGGAGAGGTCAGCGAGCTTCAGGTCGGCCTGAAGGGCACAATGAATGCTCTCTACCTCAAGGACCTCGCACAGAAGACGCGGCGCGGCCTGGAGGGACGTGTGCGTGCTGGCCGCTCCGGCGGAGGCCTCTGCTACGGCTACGATGTTGTCCGCGAGATCGGACCCGATGGTCAGCCCGTCTTTGGCAAGCGGGCCATCAATCCTTCCGAGGCCGAAGTCGTGCGTCGCATCTTCACAATGTTCGCCTCCGGCAGCAGCCCGCGGGCGATCGCGGGCAAGCTCAACGAAGATGGCATTACCGGACCGCGCGCCAAGCCGTGGGGCATGTCGACCATTTCCGGGAACTGGCGGCGGGGAACCGGCATTCTCAACAATGAGCTTTACGCCGGCCGCCTCGTGTGGAACCGGCAACGCTTCGTCAAGGATCCCGCCACCGGCAAGCGCCAAGCGCGCCCCAATCCTGAATCGGATTGGATCAGAGAGGACGTTCCAGCGCTTCGTATCATCGACGACGACCTTTGGAATCGGGTCAAAACCCGGCAGATGACAATCCGTAGCGCGGTCTCGCCGTCCGGCAGCCTGCGCCCTGAGCGGGCGCGACGGCCGCGGTACCTGTTCTCCGGCCTAATCATATGCGCCGCCTGCACCGGCGGTTACACGCTGGTTGGCGCCCGGCATTATGGCTGCGCCAACGCACGCAACCGCGGCACCTGCACGAACCGGCTCACGATCCGGCGGGACGTTCTGGAGGCTAGCATCCTCAACGGCTTGAAGGAGCACCTCCTCCATCCGGACCTAATGGCGGAGTTCATGAAGGAGTATCAGCGCGCGTACAACCGCCTGGCGGCGGAGCGCGGGTTGGCGCGCGAGTCAGGCACGCGGGAGCTCCAAAAGGTCGAGCGACAGATTCTTCAGATCATTGATGCGATCAAAGAGGGGATGCGCAGCGCGAGCATGGCGGTTGAGCTTGAGCGGCTCGAGGCCCGCAAGGCGGTCCTTGAGCAGGAGCTCGCAACTCAGCCCGAGCCCCCGCCGCGCCTGCATCCCCGCCTCGTCGACGTCTACCGGCGCAAGGTCTCCGATTTGGCCGGCGCCCTCAATTCCGAGGCCACGCGCGCCGAAGCTGCGGAGATCCTGCGCTCGCTAGTCGACGAAATTCAGCTAGTGCCGGAAGCAGGAGGAAGGCTCGGCATCAACCTTGTGGGGGCCCTCGCCGCCATCCTGGCGCTTACCAACGAACGCCCACATAGCAAGACCACCGGAGCACAATTAACAATGGTTGCGGGGGCAGGATTTGAACCTGCGACCTTCAGGTTATGAGCCTGACGAGCTACCGGACTGCTCCACCCCGCGGTTGTCCTCGGCCTGCTGACTTCGGATCGGGCGTGCCGCGCGCAATGCGGAGCGCGAGCGTGAGCGAGAAGAACTCTCTCGTGTGACGGTCTCGATCTGTGCTTGGCAGGCCTGGCAGCGACCGACTCTCCCAAGCCTTAAGACTTAGTACCATGGGCGCTGAGGGGTTTAACGGCCGAGTTCGGAATGGGATCGGGTTCGGGCCCCACGCAAGAGCCACCAGGCCGGCGAAGCACAGACAATCGAACGAAGTGAGCACAGCCCTCGGGCTTTCCAAGGGTCACAACGTCCGCAAGAAAACTGGTCTTTCCCGTCCGTTAGGGGACGGCGGGCCGGCCAGCCACAGGCTGGCCCAGCGGGCATTGATTAATGAGAGCGATCAAGCCGAACGAGCGATTAGTACCGGTAAGCTTCATGCGTTGCCGCACTTCCACACCCGGCCTATCGACGTGGTGGTCTTCCACGGCTCTTCAGGGAGAACTCGTTTTGAGGGGGGCTTCCCGCTTAGATGCCTTCAGCGGTTATCCCTTCCGCACATAGCTACCCTGCACTGCGGCTGGCGCCACAACAGGTCCACCAGAGGTGCGTCCATCCCGGTCCTCTCGTACTAAGGATAGATCCTCTCAATTCTCCAACACCTACGGCAGATAGGGACCGAACTGTCTCGCGACGTTCTGAACCCAACTCACGTACCACTTTAATCGGCGAACAGCCGAACCCTTGGGACCTGCTCCAGCCCCAGGATGTGATGAGTTGACATCGAGGTGCCAAACGATCTCGTCGATATGGACTCTTGGAGATCATCAGCCTGTTATCCCCGGCGTACCTTTTATCCGTTGAGCGATGGCCCTTCCACGCGGGACCACCGGATCACTATGACCGACTTTCGTCTCTGCTCGACTTGTCAGTCTCGCAGTCAGGCTGGCTTATGCCATTGCACTCGACGAGCGATTTCCGACCGCTCTGAGCCAACCATCGCGCGCCTCCGTTACTCTTTGGGAGGCGACCGCCCCAGTCAAACTACCCACCACACACTGTCCCGGACCCGGATGACGGGCCGCGGTTAGACAGTCATAAGCTCAAGGGTGGTATTTCAAGGGTGGCTCCACCTGAGCTGGCGCCCAAGCTTCAAAGCCTACCACCTATCCTACACATGACCTCACGGCTGCCAGTGTGAAGTTGTAGTAAAGGTGCACGGGGTCTTTCCGTCTAACCGCAGGTACCCCGCATCTTCACGGGGAGTTCAATTTCACTGAGTTGATGCTGGAGACAGCGGGGAAGTCGTTACGCCATTCGTGCAGGTCGGAACTTACCCGACAAGGAATTTCGCTACCTTAGGACCGTTATAGTTACGGCCGCCGTTTACCGGGGCTTCGATTCAGAGCTTGCACCCCTCCTCTTAACCTTCCGGCACCGGGCAGGCGTCAGACCCTATACGTCGCCTTGCGGCTTCGCAGAGCCCTGTGTTTTTGCTAAACAGTCGCCACCCCCTGGTCTGTGCCCCCTCCACCTGGTTGCCCAAGTAGAGGGCTCCCTTCTCGCGAACTTACGGGAGCAATTTGCCGAGTTCCTTCAGCATCGTTCTCTCAAGCGCCTTGGTATACTCTACCAGTCCACCTGTGTCGGTTTAGGGTACGGTCTGTACTGAGGGGCTATTTCCTGGAACGCCTTCGCAGCCCGGAGAATCCGATAACCCCAGACGACTTTCGGCATTCGTCACCACCTCAAGGCCCACGATTGTTGACGTGGTTCCCATCGTCTACGCATTTCTGCCTCGACTTAGGGGCCGGCTAACCCTGCGCTGATTAGCATTGCGCAGGAACCCTTGGACTTTCGGCGAGGGTGTCTCTCACACCCTTTGTCGTTACTCATGTCAGCATTCGCACTTCCGATACCTCCACGGTGCCTCACGGCTGCCGCTTCGCAGGCTTACGGAACGCTCCGCTACCGCTTACTGTATTGCTACAGTAAACCCTAAGCTTCGGTGCATGGCTTGAGCCCCGTTACATTGTCGGCGCAAAGACCCTTAATTAGACCAGTGAGCTGTTACGCTTTCTTTAAATGATGGCTGCTTCTAAGCCAACATCCTGGTTGTTATGGGATCCTCACATCCTTTCCCACTTAGCCATGACTTGGGGACCTTAGCTGTAGGTCAGGGTTGTTTCCCTCTCCACGACGAACGTTAGCACCCGCCGTGTGTCTGCTGGATAGTGCTTCCCGGTATTCGGAGTTTGGTTAGGTTTGGTAAGACGGTGAGTCCCCCTAGCCCATCCAGTGCTCTACCCCCGGGAGCATTCGTCCAACGCTCTACCTAAATAGATTTCGCGGAGAACCAGCTATTTCCGAGTTTGATTGGCCTTTCACCCCTAGCCACAGCTCATCCCCGTCTTTTTCAACAGACGTGGGTTCGGCCCTCCAGTTGGTGTTACCCAACCTTCAGCCTGGCCATGGCTAGATCACCCGGTTTCGGGTCTAATCCGTCGAACTTGTCGCCCTATTCAGACTTGCTTTCGCTACGCCTACGCCTACCGGCTTAAGCTTGCTCGACAGACTAAGTCGCTGACCCATTATACAAAAGGTACGCCGTCACCCAGGACGAACCTTGGGCTCCGACTGTTTGTAGGCATCCGGTTTCAGGATCTCTTTCACTCCCCTCGTCGGGGTGCTTTTCACCTTTCCCTCACGGTACTAGTTCACTATCGGTCACGCGCGAGGTACTTAGGCTTGGAGGGTGGTCCCCCCACGTTCAGACAGGATTTCACGTGTCCCGCCCTACTCGAGGACGGCTCCAGGCATTATCCGTACGGGGCTGTCACCCGCTATGGCCGATCGTTCCAAATCGTTCCGGTTCTCCTTGAAGCCGCCACTGGCCTGGTCCGATTTCGCTCGCCACTACTTTCGGAGTCTCTGTTGATGTCCTTTCCTCCGGGTACTGAGATGTTTCAGTTCCCCGGGTTAGCTTCTAACCCCCTATGTATTCAGGGATCAGATACTTCGTATCAGATGGCAGAGTTCAGATGTCCGATCTCAAGGCAAGGCCCCGATCTCTGACATCTGATTTCTGACATCTGGAAGTGGGTTCCCCCATTCGGATATCCGCGGATCAAAGCTTGTTCGCAGCTCCCCACGGCTTTTCGCAGCGTACCACGTCCTTCATCGCCTGCGCGTGCCAAGGCATCCACCGAACGCCCTTAAGGCACTTGATCGCTCTCATTATCAATGCCCGCCCGTTCCTGGCCCGCCTCGGTTGAGAACAAGCCAAAGAGAAGAACGAACGGCATCAAGACGCACCGCCGAGCAGACGATGCGCCCCGACCCATCCCGCCTCTTTTCGAAGACGAAACGGGTCCTAGAAAGACCAGTGTCACACGAGAACTGCCCGTCGGCGGCGCGGTCAGGCATCGCCAGCTTTCGCTCGTCCTTCATCAGGACGTCCGGACAACTCTTCTCTTCACGATGTCAGCAAACAGGCGGCATTTCCCCTCTGGGAAATTCCGCAATTTCAGGATTTTCCGACAAGCGTTCTCAGACCATGCCTCGCCTTTCGGGCTACGCAGGGCTGGCTTCAGATCGCTTCGCGAGCGAAGCGTGGTGGAGCCAGACGGGATCGAACCGACGACCTCCTGCTTGCAAAGCAGGCGCTCTCCCAACTGAGCTATGGCCCCGCTAGAAAATCTTGGCGCGGAACCCGCGCCTTAGATTTTCTTGCGCCCGCCGTAGCCTTAGCGAAGGTGGAGCGTCGAAGGCTGGCGCCGTCCGCCTTTGCCGTTTGGGCTAACGCGGATACGCGTTTCGCTAGGCTCGCTAACCGAACCTGGTGGTGGGCCTGGGACGACTCGAACGTCCGACCTCACCCTTATCAGGGGTGCGCTCTAACCACCTGAGCTACAGGCCCTTGGCTGGGAATGGGCCCAAAGCTCAAGCCCCGCCACGCGCTTTTGGAGCGCGTATGCTTGTCGAAGAAAGAGAGACGAAGACGGCGAGATCTCGCCTTTAGTTTGAGCGACCGGGTTTGACTGACCCGGTCTTTGTTCCAAGCGATCCGATAGACCTTATCTTCCGAAGAAGAGGTCGGCCTGAGGGATCATCCTTAGAAAGGAGGTGATCCAGCCGCAGGTTCCCCTACGGCTACCTTGTTACGACTTCACCCCAGTCGCTGACCCTACCGTGGCCGGCTGCTCCCCTTGCGGGTTAGCGCACCGTCTTCGGGTAGAACCAACTCCCATGGTGTGACGGGCGGTGTGTACAAGGCCCGGGAACGTATTCACCGTGGCATGCTGATCCACGATTACTAGCGATTCCAACTTCATGCCCTCGAGTTGCAGAGGACAATCCGAACTGAGACGGCTTTTTGGGATTGGCTTCCCCTTGCGGAGTAGCGTCCCTCTGTCACCGCCATTGTAGCACGTGTGTAGCCCAGCCCGTAAGGGCCATGAGGACTTGACGTCATCCCCACCTTCCTCTCGGCTTATCACCGGCAGTCCCCCTAGAGTGCCCAACTGAATGATGGCAACTAAGGGCGAGGGTTGCGCTCGTTGCGGGACTTAACCCAACATCTCACGACACGAGCTGACGACAGCCATGCAGCACCTGTGTGCAGGTCCCCGAAGGGAAGGAATCCATCTCTGGAAACCGTCCTGCCATGTCAAGGGCTGGTAAGGTTCTTCGCGTTGCTTCGAATTGAACCACATGCTCCACCGCTTGTGCGGGCCCCCGTCAATTCCTTTGAGTTTTAATCTTGCGATCGTACTCCCCAGGCGGAATGCTTAATGCGTTAGCTGCGCCACCGAAGAGCATGCTCTCCAACGGCTGGCATTCATCGTTTACGGCGTGGACTACCAGGGTATCTAATCCTGTTTGCTCCCCACGCTTTCGCGCCTCAGCGTCAGTATCGGGCCAGTGAGCCGCCTTCGCTTCTGGTGTTCCTCCGAATATCTACGAATTTCACCTCTACACTCGGAATTCCACTCACCTCTCCCGAACTCCAGATTGCCAGTATCAAAGGCAGTTCCGAGGTTGAGCCTCGGCATTTCACCCCTGACTTAACAACCCGCCTACGCGCGCTTTACGCCCAGTAAATCCGAACAACGCTAGCCCCCTTCGTATTACCGCGGCTGCTGGCACGAAGTTAGCCGGGGCTTCTTCTGCGGGTACCGTCATTATCTTCCCCGCTGAAAGAGCTTTACAACCCTAGGGCCTTCTTCACTCACGCGGCATGGCTGGATCAGGCTTTCGCCCATTGTCCAATATTCCCCACTGCTGCCTCCCGTAGGAGTCTGGGCCGTGTCTCAGTCCCAGTGTGGCTGATCATCCTCTCAGACCAGCTACCGATCGTCGCCTTGGTGGGCCATTACCCCACCAACTAGCTAATCGGACGCGGGCCGATCCTTCGGCGATAAATCTTTCTCCTTGCGGACGTATCCGGTATTAGCCCGAGTTTCCCCGGGTTATTCCGAACCGAAGGGTACGTTCCCACGCGTTACTCACCCGTCTGCCACTCCCGTATTGCTACGAGCGTTCGACTTGCATGTGTTAAGCCTGCCGCCAGCGTTCGTTCTGAGCCAGGATCAAACTCTCAGGTTGAATGAGATTTCGAACCGGCTTGGATCGCGCATTGACGAGGTCACACCGTCATCCATCCGATCCGAAAACCGGACAAACGACATGTGAGTTCTCAGAGAATACGCAAACCGCCGAAGTCTCGTTCACGGCGCCAACACGAGTCCGAAGACTCGAAGATGGCGCCCGCAAAGACCTCGCCGTCTACGTTTCTCTTTCTTCAAACCAAATTGTCAAAGAACCGGCCACACTGCTCAAGACAGGAAAGCCGCCCAGCCGCTCGATTTAACTCTCACGGCCGCAAGAGGTTTTCCGGCCAGGCCGGTTGACCCCATTGCTTGTCGGGAACGCCAAACCACGGAGGCGAACGAAGTCAGCCCCGCGGCCGGCAGAACGGGTGATATATTCACCGTCATCTCCCCTGTCAACAGCCGCAAAGCCGCGACATCGCACTTTTGTGGAGCTCGCGAAGGCCGCGCCGCAGCACGCTTGTTGTTGCGGTGCGGCACGCGGAAGCACATCCATTCTTTCCTCTGCGCCTCGGAGCGTTGACAGGTGTGGAGGCATTGTCAGAGGGCATTGTCGGGAAGCGTCATGAAGAGGCCTAATTCCTACGGCCTTTTCACGTCTTCCATGCGCTTCGGGGACGGGGACGGGGGTTTTGCCGGATTTGCAACGACAACGCCTGCAGCGGCCGCTCGTTGACCTCGGAGACGAGGATCCCCTCTACACGCGCAACATCACAAACGGCCCGCCCGACCGCCGCCGCGTAAGCCTGCGTTGGCTCGCGGGCTCCGTGCTGACCGGCCTCTTCTCCGCCGCGCTCGTCGGCGGCGCGCTTCAAGCCGCGATCGGGCTCGACGAATATGCAGTGGTGCGCCCGGCGTTTGCGCACGGTTTCGCCGGCGACACTGAGGTCGCCGAAAAGGGCGACCGCTTCCGTCCGGTGCCGGAAAGCAAGGTGTCTCGGCACGTCATCCAGATCTCCACGGTGACGAGGGAGAACGACAAGAACATCGTGCGCGTGCGCCCGTTCGCGCATGTCCACACAACTCTTGCCGCACCGGTGGACCCCGATATTGCTGCAAAAGTGCCTCCGTTCCAGGCCGCCGACATCTTCACCGGCGGCGACGAGACGCCGCCGATGGAGGTGACCTCCGCAAGTGATTCGGTCTACGGCGCGGAGGTCGACGGGGAGGTGGCGATCTCAGTCGTGGATTTCCCGCTTTCCGGCGGCGATTACGACGAATCCGCGGCCCTCGACGTGGCCGAAGTTGAGGGCCGCGTGCGCCAAGCTGCACCCTTCCTGGCGGAAGGCGCGGTGGAGATCGCCTCGCTTCCCTACGTCGACCCGGCGCGCTTCGACATGGCGAGCGCCGACCCGACGGCGCTCAACGCGATCGCGGTCGCGATAGCGCCGGAGAACGTCTCGCTCCTGGAAAAATCCGACGACCCGAGCGACCTCGGCATCGAGGACAAGATCCTGCCGGTGGAGGAAGGCGCCTCGCTCAGGAAGATGCTGATGGACGAAGGCGCCGGCGCGGACGAGGCGGCGGCGATCCAATCGGCGCTCGTCGCGAATTTCTCCTTCGACTTCCGCGCCGGACAGAAGGTGCGGCTCGGCTTGGCCCCCGACCCCGACACCGGCGCGGTCCGCCCGGTCCGCGTCAGCCTCTACGAGCCGAACGACCGCCACATCGCGACCGTCGCGCTCTCCGACAACGGCGTCTACGTCGCCGCGCACGAGCCGGCGGCAAGCGGCCAGATGGAAGTGGCGGAGCAGGAGCAGCCGGACCAGGCGGGCGCGCTGCCGACGCTGCACGACGGGCTGTGGGGCACCGGCCTCTCGCTCGACATGCCGGACGAGGTGATCAAGAGCCTCGTCCACATCTTCTCTTACGACGTGGACTATCAGAGCCGGCTCTCGCCGAACGACGACCTCGACGTGATCTATTCCTCCGACAGCGCGAGCGACGCGCCCGACATTCTTTATGCGGCGCTGACGCTCGGCGGCGTCACCCACAAATTCTACCGCTTCCGCGACGCGACCGACGGCTCGGTCGACTATTACGACGAGGACGGCAAGAGCGCGCAGAAATTCCTGATCAGGAAGCCGGTCGCGACCGCGCGCTTCTCCTCCGGCTTCGGCATGCGCCGCCACCCGATCCTGCACCGCTACCGCATGCATACCGGCGTCGACTGGGCGGCGCCGACCGGCACGCCGATCATGGCGGCCGGCGACGGCACCATCGAGAAGATCGGCACGCGCGCCGGCTACGGCCGCTCCATCACGCTGAAGCATCTGCACGGCTACGAGACCACCTACAACCACATGAGCGGCTACGCGAAGGGGCTGAAGGTCGGCGACGACGTGAAGCAGAACCAGGTGATCGGCTTCGTCGGCTCGACCGGCCTTTCGACCGGCCCGCATCTTCACTTCGAGGTGCTGGTCAACGGCCGCTTCGTCGACCCCTTAAAAATCCGCGTGCCGCGCGGGCACGAATTGCAGGGCGCCGAGCTCGTCGCCTTCGAGCAGGAGCGCGGGCGCGTCGACGACCTCCTGTCGAAGGACGAAGGCGGCGCCATCGCCAGCGCTACGAACTGAGGTCGCACCTTGCCCCGCCAAATTGGCGCGGCAACCGAACCGGCCCCATATCCGTTTCCCGATAGAAGCATTCCGCGAAAAGCGTTTCGATCAGGAGCGACAGCCGTGCGCGTCCGTTCTCTTCTCCTTGCCGCGGTCGTGGTCGCCGGCGCCCTCGTTGCATCAGAGGCTCAGGCCGAGCCCGGCCGCGCGACCGGCAACGTCAACCTGCGCCAATGCGCGAGCACCCGCTGCGCGCGGATTCTGACGATTCCCCGTGGCGCGGTCGTCGAGGTTCTGGGGCGCGAAGGCGCGTGGTTCCGCGTCGAATATCGCCGCGTCGTCGGCTACGCCTATGCGTCCTACATCGACGTCCGCGGCTACGTCGCGCCCGCGCTCCCGCCGCCGGTCTACTATCCCGAGCCGTACCTGATTACTGAGTACGAGCCGTTCCCGCTCCCGCGCACGTACCGCCCACACAGGATGCGGCAGCACGACGGCCGCAACGACCATCGCCGCGACGACCACGATCGGGGCAACGACCGTGGCCACGATCAGGGCCAGGACCAGGGATCGGGCGGCTTTCCGCATGAGGGCGGCAGCTATCACCTGCCGCACGACGGCAACTGGCCGCCGTATCGAGACGGCAGCGCACCGGCACAGAACCAGACGGTCGCGCCGCCCCCTACGCTTCCCGCGCCGCTGGGTTCGCCTCCGCTGGGTGCCCAGCTGCAGCAGCCGCAGTTATTCCAGCACCTCCACGAAGGCGGCGGCAATTGCGCGCCCGGCGTCCCGATCTGCCAGTGAGTTGGAGCGGCGCCGTCGTCACCAGCACCGACTGAGCGCTACGCGCCGCAGACCTTCTCCCGAGACCGGGAGAAGGTGTCGCCGAAGGCGACGGATGAGGGCGGTCCACATGGCGACGTTCAACCGAGATTTCGCCGAGCGCTTGGGGACGATGGTCGACCTCGCGCGCCACACGGTCTATGGCCACCCGTCAGCGGCGCTGAAGCAAGCGATCGCAGGTTCGAAGCCGATCTATTTCGAGGATGTCGCCGGCTTCGCGCGTTGACCGCAGCCAAGAATGAATGCCCGGGTCGAGCCCCGGGCATGACAACGGGTTGGAGGTCAGACGCCCTCAATTCGTAGCGACGGCGCCGCCTTCGCATGGCCAACCTCAGGCAGTTGAGCCAACCTCAGTAAGCTGCCTCTTTGCACCGACGAAAAGTTCACCGATTCTGGCTGCCACCTCGCCTTCCAGTTTTGCATCCAAGAAGCTTTGGTGAAGCCGATCAATCTGCATTGAAGTCAAAGATATTTCACCTGCGACACACGCATCGAGTAGCTTTTCAAGTTGGATCGCTACATTTGTAGGACGAGCCTCTCGCTCTACGCGTGCGCCTTCCGACCAATTCGCAAGGGCACTCCATTCGTCCAAAAGAACCTGAACAGTTGGACGCTGCTTTGGATCGAAAGATAGCGTTCCACGTATTAACTCCTCCGCCTTGTTTCGGAAGGTCGCGTAAATCCTTGACAATAGGCCGGCCTCCGCTTCGGCGCCCCCGATCCTTGAGCCCACATTGCGATCCACGTGCGCCTTCCGTTTGATGGCCTCGTCAAGGCTAATCTCTCCAGCAACGAACTGCCAATTCACACCTCTGCGTTCCTCGACCTCACTTCTATGGACGAACGGATACTCGCCGGTTCGAAGCGCAAACAGCGTTGCCCCGAGGGCCCAAATATCAGCCTCTTTGTTGAAAAGTGGCCTCGCTTCGCTATTAAAGAGCTCTGGCGCGCGAGTAAGTATCGTGGCTGTCGTCTCCCCAGGATCGCTCGTGAGCGAACCGAGATCGAAAATCTTCGCTCGGTCAGAATTATCTATTCCACAGTTGTCCAACTTCAGATCTCGATGGACCAACCCATTCTCATGAATGCAGCACAGGCCCCGTGAGAGGTCTCGTGCGATCTTCGAGAAGCGAACAATATCCCTCATGGGAGCAAGGGCATCTAAGGGTCTAACTATAAGCTCTTCAATGATAAATGACTGTCCATCTAATCCCTTGTTGTATCCAAGTATCTCCGCAACGTAAGCAGAGTACCTATGCTGACTAACCCTAAGAAGATTTGACAGCTCCTTTATAAACTCATCAATTCGCTTCCTATCATGGAAATATAGCAGCGCAACATCTCTAAGGCCGCTCGTCGTGCTTGCCCTATACGCTACCTTCCACACACCGCCTCCTAAGCGCTCCCAAATCTTATAGTTCGGGCCGGGATTAGGAAATTGGGAATTCAGCGCTCCGCTACCGTCCACGCTCACCCCCTCGCTCCCGAGAAATTTGTCCGAAAGTGCTCGGACGCCTCCGCCTGAAAATCGGCCGGGACGAATACCCGTGATATGAAGAACAATTCGAGAACAGCGTCAAGCGTCATGGCGTGCTGTCCCCGGGGCAGCCGCTCGACGGGAAGTATCTTGTCACCGAATGAGAATAGCATATCCGTTGGAGGGACTGACGAAAATGCTACCCGATCCTGCGCCACGAGATACCTTACAGCCTCTGATGGCAGCCCGTTCGCTACGTAGCGAGCGCCGACAAACTCACGGAGCGAGTCAACAACTTCTGTTATCCTGATTCGCGCATCACCAAAGAGATCGCCCTGCCTTCCCCCGCCATCTTCCGTCTCGAAGAAAACAAAATTCGACATGCTCTCGTCGTGCATCTTACCGGTATCAACTATTGCCTTGGGCAGTCTCCTATTGAGGAAAAGCCCGCAAAGATGCCTCAAGGCTTCATCGGGGTGCTCTTGTGCAAATTGCTTAATCGCAAAAATAATCTCAACGTCAGTGGTATTTATGAAGTCATGCAAAGTCGCATTGGCACCCCATATGAAGGGCCTCAAGCTTTTTGGTACAAGGTCAAGCCTAATTGTACCAGCCGGCAAATCCCTCAGACGCTCGAAAATCGCCTTCATTAATATCTGAGCACTTCTTACCGTGGCGTGATAATAGATGTGCCTATGAAGATATCGCCGCGCAGATAGAAACTGACGCAATGCGTCGAGCCCTCGTGGTCCATCGAGAGTAAGGACTGGCAAGCCCAAATCGTTAGTCTCTAACGTGAGTGAGTGTATTAGCCAATCAAGGTCGTACTGACCGTACTTTACGCCTGCCATTGCACTATCCCTTAGGACATAGTCGCAGCGATCGACGTCAAATTGACTTGAAATAAGATTCGTTAAAGCTCTGTTCGGGTGCCGTTGTTCTATGAAGAGCGTCACCGCGTCCACATCTGTGACTTTTCGAATTTCCGCAGCAATTTTGGTGTCTCCTCGAATTAGCTGAACGGTGCACTCTTCGTGATTCCGCAGGCCAGCTGGGAGGAGAATCGTCTCAAGCACGTGCGAGAATGCTGAATGGCCAATATCGTGGCACAGCGCCGCGATCAGAAACTCCGAGCGGGTGTTCTGGTCCAATGCGATGACGGGAATGTCTATAAGTAGATCGTGTGCTCGAAGCCGAAGATGATCAAACGCTTTGTAGGCGGTAGCGTACACTCCAAGTGAATGGGCAAACCGGGAGTGCTCCGCGGTCGGGAAGACATACGACGCCAAGCCGAGCTGCTTGATGTATCTGAGACGCTGGAACTCAGGCGTGTCCATGAGCCGACGTACAGTGTCGTCGGTGGGGATTAGCCGGTTGCCCTCGATATTGTCACGGATGACTGAGTTTGGAATCTGGCTAAGCATCAGGCTTGATTAAGCACAACCTCTGGGCGATCGGTCAACCGACAACTTATACGCGGGATTTCCTGCGGGGGGCGCCGTAGCGCTCGCGCTATCTTCCTCACGCCTCCCGCCGCATGCTCTTGATCAGCGAGTTCGAGACGCGCGAGCACGAATCACCCTCATCCGTCGCCTTCGGAGACACCTTGTCCCGGTATCGGGAGAAGGTTGCGTTGAGGCCGCGGCCTTCCCCCTCTCCGTCTCTCCTCCGCAAGGGGGGAGACGGCGCGCTTCCTCGTCGCGCCAACTTCGCAGCGTCTTGCCAACCTCCCTCCCGCGCGTAATCATCGCGTAATCAAGAACCGCCGCGGAGCGTCCCAAAATCCCGCGGCGACGGGAGGACAAAAATGCCTTCGGGGCTTCAGCTCTCGCGCGACGAGCTTCTCGCCGCCTACCGCCGCATGCGCACCATCCGCGATTTCGAGGACCGCGTGCACGAGGAATTCTCCGCCGGCGGCATTCCGGGCTTCGTGCACCTCTACGCCGGCGAGGAGGCGTCCGCCGTCGGCGTGTGCATGCACCTCGACGACCGCGACGCCATCGCCTCCACCCACCGCGGCCACGGCCATTCGATCGCCAAGGGCTGCGACGTCAACGCCATGATGCACGAGATTTTCGGGCGGAAGGACGGGCTTTGCGGCGGCAAGGGCGGCTCCATGCACATCGCCGACCTGTCGAAGGGGATGCTCGGCGCAAACGGCATCGTCGGCGCCGGCGCGCCCTTGATCTGCGGCGCGGCGCTCACCGCAAAGACGCTGAAGACCGGCGGCGTCGCCATCTGCTTCGTCGGCGACGGCGGCTCCAACCAGGGGACGACGCTGGAAAGCTATAACCTCGCCAAGGTGTGGAACCTCCCCGCGGTCTTCGTGGTGGAGGACAACGGCTACGCGGAATCGACGGCGTCGGAATGGTCGGTCGGCGGCAGCCAGGTCGGCCGCGGCGAAGGCTTCGGGCTGCCGGCGCGCGAGGTCGACGGCTTCGACTTCTTCGCCGTCTACGACGCCGCCGGCGAGGCGATCGACCGCGCCCGCGCCGGCGAGGGCCCGAGCCTGATCCACATGCGGCTCGCCCGCCATTACGGCCACTTCGAGGGCGACGCCATGACCTATCGCGGCGCCGACGAGATCGCGCTGATCAGGGCGAACTCCGATCCGCTGCAGCTCTTCCGCCGCCGCGTCGGCGAGACGGCGTTGCTCAAGGGCGAGGAGCTCGACGCGATCGACCGCGAGGTGAAGGCCGAGATCGACGCGTGCACCGTGCGCGCCAAGGCCGCCGAGATGCCGACCGAGGCGGACCTCATGACGGATGTCTATTTGAGTTACTGAGGGAAGTGGTGTGCGAACACACACTCTTCCCTCATCCTGAGGTGCGAGCCCTGAGCGTTGCGAAGGGCGAGCCTCGAAGGAGGGTCCACAAGGCACTGGAAAAGCGTGAATGCGTGCTTCGAGGCTCGCTACGCTCGCACCTCAGCATGAGGGAGCTTGGTGGACGCCACCGGCGCAGGTCGAGGGAGATGACATGAGCAAGAAAAGCTACCGCCAGGCGATCTTCGAGGCGCTGCGCGACGAGATGCGCCGCGATCCGCGCGTCATCATCATGGGCGAGGACATCGCCGGCGGCCTCGGCGCGCCCGGCGAGGACGACGCCTGGGGCGGGCCGCTCGGCGTCACCAAAGGCCTGATGAGCGAATTCGGCCGCGAGCGCGTTCTCGATACGCCGATCACCGAATCGGCCTTCATCGGCGCCGCCGCCGGTGCCGCCGCGACCGGCCTTCGCCCCGTCGCCGAGCTGATGTTCGTCGACTTCATGGGGGTCTGCTTCGACCAGATCTTCAACCAGGCGGCCAAGTTCCGCTACATGTTCGGCGGCAAGGCGGTGACCCCGCTCGTGATCCGCACCATGTACGGCGCCGGCTTCCGCGCCGCCTCGCAGCACTCGCAGTGCCTCTATCCGCTGTTCACGCATATCCCCGGGCTTAAGGTGGCGCTGCCCTCCAATCCCTACGAAGCGAAGGGCCTGCTGACGCAGGCGATCCGCGACGACGACCCCGTCGTCGTGTTCGAGCACAAGGCCATGTACGACACCGAAGGCGAGGTGCCGGACGAGCCTTACGCCATCCGCTTCGGCGAGGCGAACGTCACGCGCGAGGGCGACGACGCGACGATCGTCGCCTTCGGGCGCATGGTGAACTTCGCCAACGAGGCCGCCGACAATCTGAAGAAGCGCGGCATCTCGGTCACCGTCGTCGATCCGCGCACCACCTCGCCGCTCGACACGGAGACGATTCTCGAGACGGTGACGGAGACCGGCCGGCTCGTGGTGGTGGACGAGGCGCATCCGCGCTGCGGCATGGCGGCGGACATCGCCGGCCTCGTCGCCGAGCATGCTTTCGCCGCGCTGCGGGCGCCGATCAAGCTCGTCACCGCGCCGCACGCGCCGGTGCCGTTCTCCCCGGCGCTCGAGGATCTCTACATCCCAAGCGTCGCCAAGATCGAGGCGGCGGTCGCCGACGTTATCGACTACGGCACGAAGCAGGCGGCCGAGTGAGAAAGAGGCCATGAGCGAGACCGACCGGAGCGGGGCCTTTTCACTGGAGAAGGACGCGCCCGCGAAAGACGTCGCGTCTCCGATCCGCCCGATCACCATGCCGAAATGGGGCCTCGCCATGGAGGAGGGAATCCTCGCGCGCTGGGCGGTGGAGGAAGGTCAGGAGATCGCCGCCGGCCAGGAGATCATGGACATCGAGACGACGAAGATCGCCAACGTCTTCGAGAGCCCGGTCGCCGGCGTGCTTAGGAAGAAGGTCGTGCAGGACGGCGAGACGGTGCCGGTCGGCGCGCTTCTTGGCGTCGTCGCCGCGCCGGGCGTGGCCGACGCCGAGGTGGAAAAATTCGTCGGCGCCTTCCTGGAGAATTTCAAGCCGGCGGAGACCGGCGCCGCCGGGCCGGTGCCGGAGATCGTCGACGCCGGCGGTCGCCGCATCCGGCGGCTGAAGGCCGGGCCGGCGGACGAGACGGGACGGCAGACGATCCTGATGATCCACGGCTTCGGCGCCGACCATACGACCTGGATGTTCAACCAGGCGGAGCTGTCGGCCGACCACCCCGTGCACGCGATCGACCTTCCCGGCCACGGCGGCTCGGAGAAGAATGTCGGCGACGGCTCGGTTTCGGCGCTCGCCGCCGCCGTTCTCGCCTACATGGACGCGGAAGGCATCCGATCGGCGCATCTCGTCGGGCATTCGCTCGGCGGTGCGATTGCGGTCGACATCGCAGTCTCCGCGCCCGAGCGCGCGACCGCGCTGACGCTCGTCGCTCCCGCCGGCTTCGGCGAGGAGATCGCGCAGGATTTCATCGACGGCTTCCTTGCCGAGAGCCGCGCGCGAAAACTTCGCCCGGTGCTCGAAATGCTCGTCGCCGATCCTGAGATGGTGACCGCCGACATGGTCGAGGAGGTTCTAAAATTCAAACGCCTCGACGGCGCGCTCGCCGCACTTCAGGCGATCGCCGCCGCGAATTTTTCCGCTGGCGCGCAACGCGCTTCCGTGCGCGAAAAGCTCGCCGATATCGGCGTACCGGTGCAGGTGGTCTGGGGCGAAGGCGACCGCGTGCTTCCCGCCCACCACGCCGATGATCTTCCCGCCTCCGTCAAGGTGACGAAGGTCGCCGACGCCGGCCACATCCCGCACATGGAGAAGTCGGCGGAGGTGAACGCCGCGATCCGCGGCCACCACCCGGTCTGAGCTCGGGCGCATCCCGAGAAGCTTTCCGCGCGGACCGCTTGCATTACTTTGCGATCCGATATACTTTGTGATGCAAAGCTAATGGATCGTCGACATGCGCGATCTCGATAGGGCGCTCGCGGACATTCTCGCAATCCGCAGCCAATTGGCGGCGGCGACGGCGTTTCGCGGCTATGGGCCGGCGGCGCTTGCCGCGACGAGCGGCCTCGCCCTTGTCACCACGCTTGCCCAGGCCGTCCTGCTCAAGGATCCGACCGGCCACCCCCTCGCCTTCCTGGCCAGCTGGTTCGCGACGGCGGCGGTCTCTGCCGGTGTTATCTGGGCCGAGATGCGGGGGCGCTCGCGCCGCATCCATTCCGATCTCGCCGACGCGATGATTCACAATGCGGTGGAGCAGTTCGTGCCCTCAGGCGCGGCGGGTGTGGCATTGGCCCTGGTCTTCGTGCGCTTCGCGCCCGATTCGCTTTGGATGATGCCAGGCATCTGGCAGATTCTCGTCAGCCTCGGGCTGTTTGCATCGGTGCGCTCGCTGCCGCGTGGCGTCGCGTTCGGCGCGGCATGGTACTTCGTCGCCGGCATCGGCGTTCTGATGCTTGCGAGCAGCGATCATGCGCTGTCGCCATGGAGCATGGGCCTGCCCTTCGTCGTCGGCCAGCTGATACTCGCCTTGATCCTGCATCTCGCCTCCGGACCGAGCCATGCCGAAGACTGATCCCGCGCCGTTCGCCTACGAGGGCCTCGACCGTGTCATCCACGAGAAGGCGCGGCTCGGCGTACTCACCTCGCTGATGACGCAGTCGAAGGGCTTGGCCTTCGCCGATCTTCGCAAGCTCTGCGGCCTGACCGACGGCAACCTCAGCCGGCATCTGCAGGTGCTTCAGGAGGCCGGCCTGGTGGAGATCATCAAGGGCTACGAGGGCAATCGCCCGCACACGACCTGCCGGCTGACGGCGCGCGGCCGACGGCGCTTTCTCGACTATCTCGCGATCCTGGAGAAGGTCGTTCGCGATGCCGCCGAAGCCGCCGGCGAAGAGCGGGGACCAAAGCCGAATCTGAAGATGCGCCCAGCGTGACGCCAGGCCGAACATTTTTTTGCCAAGGGACTCTATGATGCAAAGCTCTCTTTCATCCAAACTGCACGTCGGCATCATCATGGATGGAAACGGCCGCTGGGCCGCGGCCCGAGGGCTGCCGCGCAATGCCGGGCACAGAGCGGGCGTCGAGGCGATCCGCCGCGTCGCAGAGGCAGCGCCGGAGCAAGGCGTCGGCACGCTGACGCTTTACGCCTTCTCCAGCGACAACTGGCGGCGCCCTGAGGCGGAGGTCGCCGCACTCATGGGCCTCCTCAGGAAGTATCTGCGTACCGAAACGGCCCGCCTTGCGCGAAGCGGCACACGCCTTGCGGTCATCGGACGGAGGGATCGCCTGCCGGAAGGAATTGCCGATGAGATCGGACGCGCCGAGGCCGCGACGGCAAACGGCAGGGCTCTCGACCTGCGCATTGCCGTCGACTACTCCGCCCGGGATTCGATTCTGAAAGCTGCGGCCGCCGCCGCTTCGCCTCAGGATCTGACCCGCGCCGGATTCGCGCGCCTGGTGACGGGCGAAGACGAACCGCGCGACGTCGACCTCGTCATCCGCACCAGCGGCGAAAAGCGGCTCTCCGATTTCCTGCTTTGGGAGAGCGCCTATGCCGAGCTGCACTTCACCGAAACGATGTGGCCCGATTTCGGAGCGAAACATCTGGCAGAGGCGCTCGCCTCGTTCCACCGACGCGAACGCCGCTTCGGCGGTCTGCCGACACCCGCCGCCGCGGCCTGAGCAACGTTTCGGGCGGTGCAGTCTACGTGCTTGTCGTGAAGTGGGGCGTCGCGGCGAAATTCACCCAAGCTTGTAGTCGCGCGTCGCTTCCGGGTCGTCGGTATTGAAGGGGAGCGCCGCGATCTCGTCCCATAGCGCTGCCGGAATTGGCCACGCCGCCCATTCGAGCGTCTCTGTTACGCGCTCCGGCTTGGTCACTCCGCAGATCGTGGCCGCGATGCGCGGCTCACGCAGCGAGAATTGCAGCGCCGCGGCGCCGACCGGAACATGGTGCTTTGCACAGATCGCCTCGATGCGCCGGATCGGGTCGAGCATCTCCTCCGACGCCTCCTGGTAGGCATAGCGCGGATAGGCGACGGAGCCCTTGGCGAGAACGCCGCTCGCATAGGGCGCCGCATTGAGCACGGCGATCCCCTTCGCGCGCGCAAAGTCGATCATCGCCTCGGCGTTGCGGTTCACTAGCGTGAAGCGATTGTGCGTCACCAGCGCATCGAAGTCCCAATCGCGGAGGATCGGCATCATGATGTCGACCCGTCCGGCGGCGAGCCCAACCGCCTTCGCGAAACCCTCCTCCTTCATCTTGAAGAGTTCGGCGACCGCGCCGCCGGGGCGCGTTACCGCCTCGAGCGGCTCCGCATATTCGGGGTCGTGCAAGTGCAGGATGTGGACGTAGTCGAGGCCGAGCGTCTTCAGGCTCGTCTCAAGCGAGCGGCGCGCCTGGCTTGCGTCGAGGCGGTTCGTCTGCGTGTCGCGGTCGAGCTTGGTGGAGATGACGACGCCTTCGGGAAGCCCGCCGCGCTCGCGGATCACCGCCCCGACCCGTTCCTCGCTTCGTCCGAGGCCGTAGTTGCGCGACGTGTCGATGAATTTTGCCGGCCCGTCGAAGACCGCGCGGATCGTCGCTCTCGCCCGCTCCTCGTCGACGTCGTAACCGTAGGTATCGGGCATGTTGCCGAGTCCCTGACGTGCCGAAGGCGATCTTCGGCACCCTCACCCCGGTTCGCCCGAGAGGCACCTCTTCGACACGTTCGGCTGCCGGCATCGCGATATCCTTCTCGCTTGATCCTTGTTCGGTCCGGAGCATGGCCAGGGCGCGGCGCTTTCGCAACGGCCCGGTGCGAATATGATGGCAGGAACAACGCACCCGGAGATTTCCACGATGCGACGCTTGCCCCGGACGATCCGTGCCGCTGCCGCGGCGCTGGCGCTTGCCTTCCTGATCGCGCCCGTCGCCGGCGCAAAGGCAGAGACAGCGCCGATCTATTCGGAAATGGACCGGTTGCATCCGGTCTACGCCGCGCACGGCATGGTCGCGAGCCAGGAGGCGCTCGCGACGAATATCGGCGTCGAGATCCTGAAAGAGGGCGGCAACGCGGTCGATGCCGCGGTTGCCGTCGGGTTCGCGCTCGCGGTGACGCTGCCCGAGGCCGGCAATCTCGGCGGCGGCGGCTTCATGCTCGTGCACATGGCCAAGAGCGGCGAGACGGTCGCGATCGACTATCGCGAGAAGGCGCCGCTCAAGGCAAGCCGCGACATGTTCCTCGATGCGGCAGGAGACGCCGACCCAAATCTCTCGCAGTGGAGCGGACTTGCGACCGGCGTTCCGGGCACGGTGGCGGGGCTTTCGCTGGCGCTTCAGCGCTACGGCACGATGAGCCTCGCCGCCGTCATGGCGCCGGCGATCAAGCTTGCGGAGGAAGGCGTCGTAGTGACTCCGGGCCTCGCCGAAGCGCTAGCGGGAAGCCACGACACCCTCGGCAAATATTCCAGCAGCGCCGCGATCTTCCTGAAGCCCGACGGAAGCGACTTTCAGCCGGGCGACCGGCTCGTGCAGACCGACCTCGCAAATTCCCTGAAGGCGATCGCGAAGGACGGCCCTGACGCCTTCTATCGCGGCGAGATCGGGCAAGAAATCGCGGCCGAGATGGCGCGCGCCGGCGGGCTCATCACAACCGAAGACCTCGCAAAATACCAGGCGCTCGTCCGCGAGCCCGTGCGCGGCACCTATCGCGGCTACGACATCCTGTCGATGCCGCCGCCCTCTTCCGGCGGCACGCATGTGATCGAGATCCTGAACATTCTCGAAGGCTATCCGATCGGAACGCTCGGCTTCGGCAGTGCTCAGACGATGCACCTGATGGCCGAGGCAATGCAGCGCGCCTACGCCGACCGCAGCGAATATCTCGGCGACAGCGACTTCGTCGATGTGCCGGTCAAGGGTCTGACGAGCAAAGCCTACGCGGAACTGCTCCGGGCGACGATCGATGAGAGCCATGCGACGCCGTCGGAGGCGGTCAAACCTGGCAAGCCGATCCCCTACGAGAGCGACCAGACCACGCACTTCTCCGTCGTCGACAGCCAAGGCAACGCCGTCTCCAACACCTACACCCTGAATTTCGGCTTCGGCTCCGGTCTCGTCGCGGAGGGGACGGGCATACTCTTGAACAACGAGATGGACGATTTCTCCGCCAAGCCCGGCGTGCCCAACGCCTACGGCCTGATCGGCGGCGACGCCAACGCGGTTGCGCCGGAGAAACGCCCACTCTCCTCCATGAGCCCGACCATCGTGCTTAAGGACGGCAAGACCTTCCTGGTCACCGGCAGCCCGGGCGGCAGCCGCATCATCACCACGGTGCTGCAGGTGATCATGAATGTGATCGACCACGGCATGAACGTCGCCGAGGCGACCGCCGCGCCGCGCATGCACGATCAGTGGCTGCCGGACGAGCTCCGCGTCGAGGAGGGATTCAGCCCCGACACGCTGAAGCTGCTCGAGGCGATGGGCCACAAGGTTGCCGTCAAGCCGACGATGGGTTCGACCCAGTCGATCATGCGGCGCGAGGACGGCGCGCTCTTCGGCGCTTCTGACCCGCGCCGCCCGACGGCGCTCACGGCGGGATATTGACGACCAAGAACGGCCCGGAACGCCGATGGTGACGGTTTGGCTCTGGTATTCTTGCGCGAAATCGGGAATCGTGCCGGCGCACGACACCGCCTGTCGCAAAGGCGGCCACTGGGAGGAATATGTATGTCCAATCCGTTCGAGATGACGCCGCAGTCGCGGCGTGAATTCTTCAAGACTTCCGCGGCCGCCGCGGCGCTCGTAGGGGGTCTCGGGGTCAGCCCCGCGCTCGCCCAGGCCGCAATGGCGGTCGGCGCGTCGGAGAAGCCGCTGAAGGCTGCTTTCTCCAATGCCGGCTTGCAGGCGACCTGGTGCGCACAGGGCAAACAGGCAGCCGAATACTGGGGCAAGCTCTTCAACGTTGAGGTGACCTGGTTCGACGGTCAGCTCGATGCCGTGAAGCAGCGCGCCGCGATCGACAACATGGCGTCGCAGGACTGGGACTTCGTCGCGATCCAGGCCTTCGGCATCGGCACGCTGACGCAACCCGTGCAGGCGATGATCGACAAGGGCACTCCGGTCATGGACATGGACACACTGATCGCGCCGCTCGATCAGATCAACGTCCACGCCTTCCTCGCCCCCGACAACGAGTTCATGGGCGCGGCGGTGACGCAGGCGCTGGTCAGCGCCATCGGCGGCAAAGGCAAGATGGTGATGACCCAGGGCGCGCTCGGCCATACCGGCGCACAGGGCCGTGCGCGCGGCTTCGAATTGGTGGTGAAGAACTTCCCCGACATCGAGGTGCTCGACACCCAGCCCGCGGATTGGGACGTGTCCAAAGTGTCTCGCATCTGGGAGACGCTGCTGACCAAGTACCCGCAGATCGACGCGGCGTTCTTCCACAACGACGACATGGCGCTCGCCGCCTACGAGGTCATGAAGCGGCAGAACCGCACCGAGATCAAGATCGGTGGCGTCGATGCAATGCCGCCGGCCATCAGCGCCGTCTCCGACGGGCGCATGCTGGCAACGGTCCGCAATCCCTCCTGCCGCATCCATGGCTACTCGGTTGTCGCCGGCGTGGCAGCTGTCGTCGGCGGCGAGAAGACCGACGCGGGTATTCCGAAGAACATCGTCACCGACGGCCCGGTGGTCACGCAGGCCAACGCCGCCGGCATGCAGTGGATGGAAGACCACTTCCTGATCTGACGCCAAATCGGGCGCCGGCGGCCTCATTCCGAAAGCCGCCGGCGCCCGCCTACGACGTGAGTTGCCTCCCCGATGAGCCACGGCATGAACGCGAGCGATGACGCTTCGGGCCCCGGCGGGGCGGCCCTTCTCGAACTCTCCGGCATCTCGAAATCGTTCGGCGGCGTACAGGCGCTTCGCGATGTCGATTTCACGCTGAAGGCCGGCGAGATCCACGGCCTCGTCGGTGAGAACGGCGCCGGCAAGTCGACGCTGATGAAGATCATCGCGGGCGTCCACACCGACTACACCGGCACGATGCGGATCATCGGCGAGGAAGTCCGCTTCCGCTCCGCGCGCGACGCGCTCGACGCCGGCGTCGGCATGGTGCATCAGGAGCTCTCGATCGTGCCCGACCTCTCCGTCGCGGAGAACGTGTTCCTGGGCACGCAGCCGACGCGGGGCGGCATCGTCGCCTGGAAGCGCATGGTGCGCGAGGCACGCGAGCATCTCGCCGGCCTCGGCATCGACGTCGACCCGCGCGAGCGCATGGGCTCGCTGTCGATTGGACTGCAGCAATTGATCGAGATCGCCCGCGTGATCTTTTCCGGCGCGCGCATCATCATCCTCGACGAGCCGACCTCCGCACTTTCGCCGCCGGAGGTGGAGCGGCTCTTCGAAGTGCTCAGGCGGCTAAAGGCCGACGGCAGCAGCTTCATCTTCATCTCGCACTTCCTCGACGACATCCTGAGGATATCCGACGAGATCACGATCTTCCGGAACGGCCGCAAGATCGTCTCCAGCCCGACAAAGGGCATCGACAAGCTCTGGGTCATCGAGCGCATGATCGGCGTCGGTCACGAGGAGCTCGGAGAGACCTATACGGGCGAGTTCACGCTGCGCCCAAAGGCGGAAAAGAAGGTGGTGCTTCGGGCGAGCGGAATCTCCCACGAGCGCAGCCTGAGGAACGTGTCGCTCGACGTGCATGCGGGCGAGATTCTGGGCATCTACGGCTTCATGGGATGCGGCCTGCTCGAGCTGACGCGCGCGCTCTTCGGCAAGATCAATCCGGAAGGCGTGCTTGCGCTCGACGGAGACACGCTACGTCTATCCAACACGGCAAAGGCGCGTCGCGCCGGTCTCGCCTTCGTGCCGGAGAGCCGCCGCTCCATGCTCTTTCACCACGAGCCGATCTTCAAGAACGCCACGATCTCGATCCTTGAGCGCATATCGCCCCTCTGGCTGAAGCCGCGCAACGAGCGCGACATCACGCAGCGCCACGTCGAAAGCCTGAACATCAAGACCGCCAGCGTCGATGCGCTGCTCGGCCAGCTTTCCGGCGGCAATCAGCAGAAGGTGGCGCTGGCGAAATGGCTGACGCACGCCCCGAAGGTGCTGATCCTTTCCGAGCCGACGCGCGGCATGGACGTCGGCGCCAAGGAGGACGTCGTCAAGATCGTCCGCGGCCTGCGCGATGCCGGCATGGCGATCGTCGTCGCCTCGACCGAGCCGGAGACCATCCTGTCGCTTGCCGACCGCATCCTGGTGATGAAGAAGGGCGAGATCGTCAAGGAATTCGCAGAGGGGACGGTCAGCAAGGACCGGCTGCTCGAGGCGGCGTAGGGGGAAGCCAAATGACGCCGGTGTCGGATCCGATAACAGCGCCCGCGCGGCGCGGCTTCGGCCTCTGGTTCAGGAACCAGATGCGCAACATCGCGCCGTTCGTGACGCTGCTCTTTCTCGTCATCTTCTTCAGCTTGGCGAGCCCGTCGTTCCTGACGATGGCAAACCTGCAGAACATCCTGAACCAGGTGTCGATCACCGGGATCATCGCCGTCGGGCTGACCTTCGTGATCCTGTGCGCCGAGATCGACCTCTCGGTCGCGGCGATCGCCAACGTGACCGGCATCGTGGTCGCGTATTTCACGCTGCAGGAATCCTACGTGAACATCGCGAACATCCCGCTCTCCGGCGGATTCGCGGTGGTGTTTGCGCTCCTCGCGTGCTTCGCGCTCGGCGTCGTCAACGCGGCCGGCATCACGATGATCGGCATTCCGTCCTTCATCATGACGCTCGCCATGATGCAGATCGCCGACGGCATCTCGGCGCTGCTCGTGCGCGGGCAGATCGCCTACGCCGTGCCGCCGATCATCTCCACGCTCGGCTCCGGCCGCATCGCCGGCGTGCCCTGGATCGTGATCGTCGCCGCGACGATGCTCCTCGTCGCCCACATCGTCCTCACCTACACGCGCTTCGGCCGCTACGTCTACATGGTCGGCGGCAACCGCGAGGCGGCGGAATATTCCGGCGTCAATGTCAAGCGCGTCATCGGCACCGTCATGGTGATCGGCGCGGTCTGCTCGGGCGTCGCGGGCATGCTCGGCGTCGCCTATTTCGGCAGCGCACAGCAGAACGAGTTCACGCCCTATCTGCTCGACGCGATTGCCGCGGTCGTGGTCGGCGGCACCTCGCTCTTCGGCGGACGCGGCGGCATCGGCAACACGATCGTCGGCCTCTTCGTGCTGGGCGTGCTCAACAACGGCCTCGACCACGTGCAGATCGACCCGTTCCTGAAGATTCTGATCCGCGGCCTGATCCTCTTGATCGCGCTCATCATCAACGTTTACGCGCAGCGGCTGCGAGAGACGGCGAAGGCCGGGTGATGGGCTCGGGCGGTTTGCGCCTTCACCCGGCTACGCGAAGCCGATTCAGGGGGGCGCATACGCGCGACCCGAGGACCCGGGCCCGACGCTCGCACCGGGTTCTCGAGTCTCCGCTTCGCTTCGCCCGAGAATGACGTCGCCGGGATTGCAACGACGAGGGCGTCACTTGGCGGTTACGCCAGACAAGTTTCGGCCTACGCGGCTTCCGCCTCGGTCTTTTCCGCCTCGTGCTTCGGGCGGAAGAGCAGGCGGTCAGAACCGGCGGTGATCTTCACCGCGTCGCCGTCGCGGATGTCGCCGCCGAGGATCTTCTCGGCGAGCGGATCCTGGAGCTCCTTCTGGATCACGCGCTTCAACGGACGTGCCCCGTAGGCCGGATCGTAGCCCTTGTCGGCGAGCCACTTGCGTGCGCTCTTGTCGAGTTGAAGCGTGATCTTGCGCTCTTCGAGAAGCTTGCGGAGCCGGCCGAGCTGGATATCGACGATCGCCTCCATTTGCTCGCGCTTCAAGCGGTGGAAGAGGATCACGTCGTCGACGCGGTTCAGGAATTCCGGGCGGAAATTCGCGCGCACGACCGACATGACCTGGTCGCGCACGGCGTCGACGTCCTCCGTCTCCTTCAGGTTGACGAGGTACTCCGCGCCGAGGTTCGAGGTCATGACGATCAGCGTGTTGCGGAAGTCGACCGTGCGGCCCTGGCCGTCGGTGAGCCGCCCGTCATCCAACACCTGAAGCAGCACGTTGAAGACGTCCGGGTGCGCCTTCTCGATCTCGTCGAAGAGGATCACCTGGTAGGGGCGCCGGCGGATCGCTTCGGTCAGCGCACCGCCCTCCTCGTAGCCGACATAGCCCGGCGGAGCGCCTATCAGCCGCGCGACCGAATGCTTCTCCATGTATTCCGACATGTCGATGCGCGCGAGCGCGGTCTCGTCGTCGAAGAGGTACCAGGCGAGCGCCTTGGTCAGCTCCGTCTTGCCGACGCCGGTCGGGCCTAAGAACATGAACGAGCCGATAGGCCGGTTCGGGTCCTGCAGGCCGGCACGCGCGCGCCGGACGGCTTTCGACACCGCCTGCACCGCCTCGCCCTGGCCGACGACGCGCTTGCCGAGCTCATCCTCCATGCGCAGGAGCTTGTCGCGTTCGCCTTCCAGCATCTTGTCGACCGGAATGCCGGTCCAGCGCGACACGACGTGCGCGATGTGGTCCGGCGTCACTGCCTCCTCCACGAGATCGCCAGCCTTGCGCTCCTGCGCCTCCGCCGCGGCGAGCTGCTTCTCGAGCGCCGGGATGACGCCGTAGGCAAGCTCGCCGGCCTTGGCAAGGTCGCCGCGCCGCTGCGCCGTCTCCAGGTCGAAGCGCGCCTGATCGAGGCTCTCCTTTCAGCTTCGACGCTGCGCCGAGCTTCTCCTTCTCCGCCTGCCAGCGCTGCGTCAGCGACGCAGACTGCTCTTCGAGGTCGGCGAGCTCCTTCTCAAGTCGATCCAAGCGATCCTTCGATGCCTGGTCGGTTTCCTTCTTCAGCGCCTCGCGCTCGATCTTGAGCTGGATGATGCGACGGTCGAGCTCGTCCAATGCTTCCGGTTTGCTGTCAACCTGCATCCGGAGCCGCGACGCGGCCTCATCCATGAGGTCGATCGCCTTGTCGGGCAGAAAACGGTCGGTGATGTAGCGGTTCGACAGCGTCGCCGCGGCGACGAGCGCGGAGTCCGTGATGCGGACGCCGTGATGCACCTCGTACTTCTCCTTCAAGCCGCGCAGAATCGAGATCGTATCCTCGACCGTCGGCTCGGAGACGAACACCGGCTGGAAGCGCCGTGCGAGCGCCGCGTCCTTCTCGATGTGCTTGCGATACTCGTCGAGCGTGGTCGCACCGACGCAGTGCAGCTCACCGCGTGCCAAAGCGGGCTTCAGCAAATTCGAGGCATCCATCGCGCCTTCCGCCTTGCCGGCGCCGACCAGCGTGTGGAGTTCGTCGATGAAGAGGATGATGCCGCCGGCCGCCGCGGTGATTTCGGAGAGCACGGCCTTCAGCCGCTCTTCGAACTCGCCGCGATATTTCGCGCCGGCGATGAGCGCGCCCATATCGAGCGCCATCAGCTTCTTGTCCTTGAGGCTCTCCGGCACGTCACCGTTGATGATGCGGAGCGCCAGGCCCTCGGCGATCGCCGTCTTGCCGACGCCCGGCTCGCCGATCAGAACGGGGTTGTTCTTGGTGCGGCGGGACAGCACCTGGATGGTGCGACGGATCTCCTCGTCGCGGCCGATGACCGGATCGAGCTTGCCTTCGCGCGCCGCCTCGGTCAGGTCGCGCGCGTATTTCTTCAAGGCGTCATAGCCGGACTCCGCCGAGGGCGAATCGGCGGTGCGGCCCTGGCGGAGCGCGTTGATCGCCTGGTTCAGGCCGGATGGAGTGACGCCGGAATTGGCGAGTATCTTCGCCGTCGCCGCATCCTTCTCCATGGCGAGCGCAAGCAACAGCCGCTCGACGGTGACGTAAGAATCGCCGGCCTTCTCGGCGAGCTGCTCGGCGGTCGTGAAGACCCGCGCAAGCGGCTGCGAGAGATAGAGCTGGCCGGAGCCGCCCGACACTTTCGGCATGCGGGCGATCGCCGCTTCGTTGGCGAGCCGCGCGTCCTTGGCGCGTCCGCCGGCACGCTCGATCAGCCCGGCGGCCATGCCTTCCGGATCGTCGAGCAGCACTTTCAGGAGATGTTCGGGGGCGAACTGTTGGTGCCCCTGCCCGAGCGCGTATGTCTGGGCCGATTGCACGAAGCCCTGCGCCCGCTCGGTGTATTTCTCGAGATTCATCGCTCACCCCTTTTCGGCCCGCCCCATGGCCCGAAGCGCCGAAGGAGCGGCCAACTCTTGAGATTCAGCCCCCCACGGGGCGGCCGTACTCGACATATGGTGCGGCGATTTTTGCCGCGCAATCCCGCCGGTTTTCACTGACGCCCGCAAACCTGCAGGCGCCGATTCCGACGCGCCTTGATCGAAAGCAAAAGAGAGGAAACCAAGAATCGAACGGCCGGCGCGAGGCCGGCCTTCGAAAAATGCCTTGAAGCGAAGCGCGTCAGTCGGGGAAGGCGGCCAGTGCTGCCGCGCCATCAGGCGTTGCCTCCTCGCCTTCCTGGACAGCGACCTCGGCGCTCTCGCCGCGCGGCGGCCGGCCGCGACGGCGGCGGGGCTGGCTCGGGGCGGATTCCTCTACGGGAGGGGCTGCGGCTTCAACCGGCGGCGGCGCAATCTCGGGCTGCGGCTCGTCCTGCCGCTGGAAGCGCTGCTCGTTACGGTCGCGGCCCTCGCGGTTGTCACGGTAGTCGGACCGGTCGCGCCGCGGCTCGAAGCGGTCGGGGCGCGGCCCGCGATGCCTTTGGTCGTGGTCGCTCTGACGGCCCTGCCCTTGCATTGGCCGGTAGCCGCGGTCGTCGTCGCCTTCGCCGCCGCCATTTTCGAATCGGTTGCCGGGGCTGTCGAAGCGACTGCCACCCGTGCTGTCGAAGCGATCCTCGCCGCCCTCCTCGTCATCGCGGCTGTTCGATTCGAAGCGGTCGCGGCCCCCGCGGCCGTTCATCTGCCGGTCGTCGTCGTAACCCTCTTCGCCGCCGCCCTCGCGGAACTGCGGCTGCGACTGCTGGAACTGCGTCTGCGCGGCCATGACGATCCGGTTGTAGTGCTCGGCGTGCTGAAGATAGTTCTCCGCCGCTACCACGTCGCCGGCCGCATGTGCGTCGCGCGCGAGCGACATGTACTTCTCTGCCACATGCGCCGCGGTGCCGCGGACCTTAACGTCCGGCCCGTTCAATTCGTAACTGCGCGTAAGCGGATTCGGACCTTTGCGGCTGCGGCCGCGGGACCGGCGATTCTGATTATGCCTCATGGACCCGTTCTCTTGTTGACGGTCAACTCTCGTTTCCGGGTCGTTCCACATGGACCGACTCGGTTAATGCTGGCGCGTTTGCTTCCTCGCCGACCTCGTCTTTCCGAAGGTCAAGACGTCCATGCGATGGCGACGCGAGCGAACCAGCTTTCGGCGACTCTTAGTTCTCTGTCTGCCGGGAAAGGAATGCCAGCTCTGTGGCTTCGCTCTGGTTTGCGATTGGAAGCTAGCCCGATCATTCGACTTTTCCAAGCGCTTTTTTTGCCATCTTCGGGTTGGTCCCAAACACGGTTTGGCGGCCGCTAACGACGCGCTCGTGCCCGCTAAGGTCGCAACGTACGGCAACGTCCGAAAGGCCCGCGTCGCGACAGAGGGCGGCGACCGATTCGCCTTGATCGTAGCCCACTTCGAAGGCGATGAGGCCTCCGGAAGCGAGCAGCGTTCCGACCCGCGAAAGGATCGCCCGGTAGGCTGCAAGCCCGTCCTCGCCGCCGTCAAGCGCAACGCGCGGATCGTGCTCGCGCACTTCTTTCGGCAAGCCGGAGATCGCCTCGCTCCTGATATAGGGCGGGTTCGAGACGACTACATCGAACGGCCCGTCCGGACCCTCTGCAAATCCGACATTCAAAAAGCTCACGCGGCCGGCGACGCCATGCGCCTCCGCATTCAATCGCGCCGCGGCAAGCGCCTCCGCGGATATGTCGGTGGCGACGGCGCGTGCCTCTCTCAACTCGCTGAGAAGCGCAATCGCGATCGCGCCTGACCCGGTTCCAAGGTCGCAAATCGTCGGCGCCGCCGGGAGCCGATGCGCGTTCTCAAGCACGACCTCGACCAGCGTTTCCGTGTCAGGCCGCGGCACGAGCGTGGCTGAATTGAGCTTGAGATCGAGGCCCCAGAACTCGGCGCGACCAAGAATGCGCGCGACCGGCTCGCCGCTGCTCCGACGCTTCAGATGGGCATCGTAGCGCGCTTGCGCAATCGCCGGCATGCCGTCGCCGCTCCGCGACACGAGTGCGGCCATGTCGAAACCGGCAGCGGCGGCAAGAAGCAGCCGCGCGTCAAGCGAAGCATCGGCGACGGAAGCAAGCGCCGCGCGTCCTTTCGCAAGCGCCTCGGCGTAGGTCATTGCGCCCGGTCCTCGAATTCGGAGAGCTTCCGCGCCTGGTCGTCGGCGATCAGCGCGTCGACGATCTCGTCGAGCGCCTCCCCGTCCAGCACCTTGTCGAGCTTGTAGAGGGTGAGGTTGACGCGGTGGTCGGTGACGCGACCCTGCGGGAAATTGTAGGTGCGGATGCGCTCCGAGCGGTCGCCCGAGCCGACCTGTCCTTTGCGTTCCGCAGCGCGGCTGTCGGCCAGACGTTGCCGCTCCAAATCGAAGAGGCGAGAGCGCAAGACATCAAGTGCCTGAGCACGGTTCTGGTGCTGCGAGCGTGAATTGACGCTGACGGTTATTCCTGCCGGGACATACGTCATCCTGATCCCGGATGCCGTCGTGTTGGCGTGCTGCCCGCCCTTCGAAGACGCTCGCAACTCCTCGACGACCAGATCCTCCGGACGAATCACGATGTCGACGTCCTCCGCCTCTGGGAGAACGGCAACGGTCGCCGCCGAGGTGTGAATGCGCCCGCTCGCTTCCGTCTCCGGCACACGCTGTACCCGGTGCACACCCGATTCGAACTTCAGGCGCCGGTAGACGCCACCACCGCGCACGGCGGCGATGATCTCGCGATAACCGCCGACCTCGCCCTCGCTCGCCGAAAGCACCTCGATCTTCCATCCGTGCAGCGCGGCGTAGCGCTCGTACATGCGGAAGAGATCGCCGGCGAAAAGCGCCGCCTCGTCGCCGCCCGTCCCGGCCCGCACTTCCAGGATGGCGCTCCGATCGTCGGCCGCATCGCGCGGGATCAAAAGGACGCGGAGCTCGTCGCGCAGCCGCTCGACCTTGTCCTTGAGCGCCACCCGCTCGTCCTCCGCGAGCGCCCGCATTTCGCGGTCGGTAGCCGCATCTTCGATAAGTGCCTCGGCGTCGCGAAGCTCGCGCTCGGCGCTTTCAAGCGCGCGCGCCTTCTCCGCCACCGGGTCGAGCTCGGCGAACTCGCGCGACAGCCGCACATATTCGCTCCCCTGCTGGCCGGCCGAAAGCATCGCCGCGACGGTCTCGTGGCGGCGGATCAGCGAGCGCAGACGCTCCTGCGGGATAGTGGCGGCCATCGCTTCCTAGATGGGAACGCGGTTACTGTCGGCCCAGGCTTGCAGCTCGCCGCGTATCTCCGACGCCGAGGCTCCCTGATCGATCAGTGCGTTGAGACGCTCGCCGATCGGCTTAAGCTCAAGCGCCCGTATCGCCGACTTGACCGGTCCGATCGCGGCGGAAGCCATGGAGAGCGAACGGAAGCCGATCGCCGCAAGCGCGATCGCGTCAAGCGGCCGACCGGCGATCTCGCCGCAAAGCGTCAGCGGCTTGCCCGCCTTCTCCGCAGCGCAGCTGATGGTGCGGAGCGCGCGCAGGAATGCCGGATTGAGCGGATCGAAGCGACCGGCAAGCCGCCCGTTCGAGCGGTCGCTCGCCATGATGAACTGCATCAGGTCGTTCGACCCGACGGAGGCGAAGTCGACGGCTGCGAACAGCTCGTCGAGCTGGAATAGCAGCGACGGCACCTCGATCATGGCGCCGAGCACGAGCCGCACCGGACCGGCATGGCCGTGGCGTGCGAGATGGTTCTGCTCGCGCTTCACGATGGCCTTGGCACGCTCGAACTCGATGACCTCCGCGACCATCGGGAACATGAGCCGAAGCTCGCGCCCGGCCGTGGCCTTGAGAAGCGCGCGCGCCTGCGTCTTGAGCAGCGCCGGCCGGTCGAGGCCGAGCCGGATCGCGCGCCAGCCCATCGCCGGGTTCTCTTCCTTTTGCTGGCGGAAATAGGGAAGCACCTTGTCGCCGCCGACGTCGAGCGAGCGGAAGGTGACGGGCTTGCCGTTCGCCGCGTCGAGCACCTGGCGGTAGAAGAGCTCCTGCTCGCTCTGCCGCGGAAACGCCGGCACCACCATGAACTGCAGCTCCGTGCGGAAGAGGCCGACGCCCGCCGCGCCCGATTCCTCAAGCCGCGGCATGTCCATGATGAGGCCGGCGTTGATGTGGAGCGCGATCTCGATCCCGTCGCGGGTGACGGAAGGCTCGTGGCGCGTGAGCCGGTACTGCTCCTGTTTACGGGCGCGGAAGCGTGCCTTGTCTGCGTAGGCCGTTTCGATGTCGGCGGGCGGCCGAAGATGCACCTCGCCGGTGTCGCCGTCGACGATGATCGGGTCGCCCGCCTCGGCAAGCGCAACCACGTCCTCGAGCTGGCCGACGGTCGCGATGTTGAGCGCCCGCGCGACGATGGCGACGTGGCTCGTCGCCCCTGCTTCCTCGAGTACCAGCCCGCGCAGCCGCTCGCGGTCATAGTCGAGAAGCTCCGCCGGGCCCATGTTGCGCGCGACCACGATCGAATCGCCCGGCATTTCGGCCGACAAGGGCCCGTGGGGGCGGCCGATGAGCTCGCGCAGGAGCCGGTTGGCGAGATCGTCGAAATCGTGCAGGCGGTCGCGCAGGAACGGGTCGGTCTGCCGCGTCATCTGTGCGCGCGTGTCGTTCTGCACGCGCTCCACCGCCGCCTCGGCGGTGAGGCCGTTCTGGATCGCCTCCTGCAGCCGCCGCGTCCAGCCGCGGTCCTCGGCGAACATCTTGTAGGCTTCCAGAATCTCGCGGTGCTCGCCGGTCCCGACCTCAGCACCGCGCGCGAGAAGGTCGTCGACGGAGAGTCTCAGGCTCGCCATCGCCGCGTCGAGGCGGCGAAGCTCCGTTTCGACATCCTCGGCGATGAGCTGGGTCACCACCACGCGCGGCTCGTGCAGCACCACATGGCCGAGCGCAATCCCTTCCGCGAAGGCGACGCCCTTCAGGTGCACCGGCCGGTTGACGTCGAGGTCGGCGCCGGGGATCGTGAGATCCTCCATCTCGCCGGACGCGAACATCTCGGCGAGCACCATCGCCGTCGTCTGCAGCGCCTCGATCTCCTCCTCCGCGTAGTTGCGATAGGAGCGGTTCTGCACGACGAGCACGCCGAGCGTCCGCCCAGCGCGGAGCACCGGCACGCCGAGGAAGGAGTGGTAGATCTCCTCCCCCGTCTCCGGGAGATAGGCGAAGGCCGGATGCGACTGCGCGTCGGGAAGATTCAAGGCCCGCGCCTCAGCGGCGATCAGGCCGACGAGGCCGCGCCCGACCTGCAGCGTGGCGCGATGCACGGAGGTCGGCTTCAAGCCCTCCGTGGCGTAGAGCTCGAGCACGTTGTCGGCGCGCAGCACGTAGACGGAGCAGACCTCCGCGACCATGTTGGCCGCGATCAGCCTGACGATCTTGTCGAGCCGCTGCTGGGCGCCGATCGGCTCCGCCATGACCTCGCGGAGTTTCCGCAAGAGCACGCGCGGCCCGGCGAGCGCCCCCCGGGTTGTCGCCACACCGTCCTCCTAGTCGCGGCATCGTTACGCTGCCGCCGCCGGCTTCGGCACCGCCGCAAAGCTTCGGCTCGCCCGCACGCTCGTCGGGCAGGCCGGGCGCCGCCGCGGGGCCTACAACTCCCGCGTGCCCCCCGGCTCAGGTCTTGTCGAGTTCGTATATTGAATGGAGCGTGCGCACCGCAAGCTCGGTATAGGCGGCGTCGATCAGCACGGAGATCTTGATCTCCGAGGTGGTGATGAGCTGGATGTTGATGCCGCGCGAGGCAAGGGCCTTGAAGGCCTGGGCCGCGACGCCGGCATGGCTGCGCATGCCGATCCCGACCACCGAGATCTTGGCGACCTCGCTCGATCCCGACACGCTTTCCATCGGAACGGTGTCTCTGATGCTTTCGATCAGCGCCATCGAGCGGTCGTAATCCGCCGTCGGCACGGTGAAGGTCATGTCCGTTGCGCGGCCGCTTTTACTCTGCGAGATCATGTCGACGTTGATGCCCGCCTCCGCCAGCGGCCCGAAAATCGCCGCGGCGACGCCCGGCTTGTCCTCGACCCTGCGGAGCGTGATCTTGGCCTCGTCCTTAGTGTAGGCGATGCCCGTTACGAGCTGCTTTTCCACGATCTCATCCTCATCGCAAATGAGCGTGCCGACCGGCTGGTTGCCGGCACCGGTCTGCGGCGCGTCCGGGTCGTCGAACGACGAGCGCACGAAGGTCCTGACCCCGTGCACCATCGCGAGCTCGACCGAGCGTACCTGTAGCACCTTCGACCCGAGCGACGCCATTTCCAGCATTTCCTCGAAGGCGACCTTGTCGAGGCGGCGCGCCGCCGACACGATGCGCGGGTCGGTCGTGTAGACGCCGTCCACGTCCGTATAGATGTCGCAGCGCTCCGCGCCGACTGCGGCGGCGATTGCCACCGCGCTCGTGTCGGAGCCGCCACGCCCGAGCGTCGCCACGCGATTGTCGGGCGCGAGGCCCTGGAAGCCGGCGACCACCGCCACCTGCCCCTTGGCGAAACGCTCAAGCAGCATGTCGGCGCGGATGTCGGAAATCCGCGCCGAGCCGTGTGCTGCATCAGGTACCTGATAGGAATCTGCCAGCCAAGCCACGAGCGGGCCTGGATACCCATGTTCTGGAGGACGATCGCAAGAAGCCCGGCCGTGATCTGCTCGCCGGCGGCGACGACCGTGTCGTATTCTCGCGCGTCGTGAAGGGTGGAGGCGGCACGGCAGAAAGCCACGAGCTCGTTCGTCTTGCCGGCCATCGCCGAGACGACGACAGCCACCTCATTCCCCGCGTCGACCTCGCGCTTCACGTGCCGTGCCACGTTGCGGATGCGGTCGATGTCGGCGACCGACGTTCCGCCGAATTTCATGACGAGCCGAGCCATGCCCTGAAAATTTCCCTGAGGCGCACACCGGAAGGCCGGTTTCGCCATTTGCAAAATGCCGGGAGCATCGGCGATTTCCCGCCGATTGCGGCTCTTTATCGGCTTCCGGGCCGGCCGGCAACAGCCTTGGCTCGCGAGGCCGGCGAAGCGGCAAAGGATTTGCCTATTCGCCACTGCCAAGCCAAATGAAGGAAGCGGCGGTCGGTTGCCCGCCGTCTCCTTGGGGGAAAGACGCCATGCACAAGGTCGCGGTGATCGTCGGGAGCATCCGCAAGGACTCGATCAACCGGAAGTATGCCGGCGCGCTGATCAAGCTCGGCGAGGGGAAGCTCGCCTTCAACCTTCTGAAGATCGACGACCTCCCGCTCTTCAACCAGGACGACGAGGCCAACCCGCCTCCGCCGGTACTGCGCTTCAAGGGCGAGCTCGAAGCCGCGCATGCCGTGCTCTTCGTCACGCCCGAGCACAATCGCAGTATTCCCGCCGCCATGAAGAATGCCATCGACTGGGCAACGCGCCCTCCCGGAAAGAACTCCTTCGCGGGCAAGGTCGCGGCGCTGACCGGCACGTCGCGAGGCCGCATCTCGACAGCGGTCGCACAGCAGCATCTCCGCACGATCCTGAACGGCCACTTCATTGCCCTTCTCGGCAAGCCCGAAGCCTTCCTGAATTACACGGACCAGCTCTTCGACGAGACGGGAAGCGTCGTCGACGAGACGACGCGGAAGCTCCTGCAGACCTTCGTCGACAATTTCACCCGGCTGACCGCCGCGATGGTGCCCTAGAATTCGGAGAGAACGATGTCCGATACCGCATCGAGGATCGGTACGATCGCCCTTTGGGTTTTCCGCGTCCTTCTCGCCGCGCTCTTCCTTTTCGCCGCCATCCAAAAACTCATCGGCGCACAGATGGAAGTCGATATCTTCGAGGTCGTCGGGTTCGGGCAATGGCTGCGCTACGCAACCGGTCTCGCCGAAGTCGTCGGCGCCGTCATGCTGCTCACGCCGGCGGTCTCTGCCTTCGGTGCATTGATCCTTCTCGCCGTCGACATCGCCGCCTTCGGGGCGCAGGTCACCGTGCTCCACCAGGACTGGATCCATCCGATCGTGATCGGCGTGGTACTCGCCGGTCTGCTCTACTTCCAGCGCCGTCAGATTCGCGATCGCCTGCGTTGAACGACCATGCAAGCTGACCCGCTCGAAAGCGCCACGACAGTCGATCCCGCCGAAATCGCCAAGTTCGAGCGGATGGCGGCGGAGTGGTGGGACCCGGACGGGAAGTTCCGGCCGCTCCACAAGTTCAACCCGGTCAGGCTCGCTTATGTCCGCGACGTCGTCACCGAGCATTTCGGGCGCGACCCGAAGGGCGGGAGACCGCTTTCGGAGCTTCGCCTCCTTGACATCGGCTGCGGCGGCGGCCTCTTGGCCGAGCCGATGGCGCGTCTCGGCGCGAAGACGGTCGGCATCGACCCTTCGGCGACCAACGTCGCGGTGGCGCACCGGCACGCCGAGCGCAGCGGCCTTGTCATCGACTACCGCGCGATGACGGCCGAGGCGCTTGCGGAAGCGGGCGAGCGCTTCGACGTCGTGCTCGCCATGGAGGTGGTCGAGCACGTGGCCAACGTCGACGCCTTCATCGCGGCCTGCGCGACATTGGTGAAACCGGGCGGGCTTTTTTTTGTCGCAACGATCAACCGCACGGCGAAGGCGTTCGCGCTCGCGATCGTCGGCGCCGAATACCTGCTGCGCTGGCTGCCGCGCGGCACGCACGATTTTGCGAAGCTCATCCGCCCGGCCGAGCTGGAAGCTGCGCTGGCCGCGGCCGGACTTGCCGTCGTCGACCGGACCGGCGTCCGCTACAGCCCGCTTTCCGACCGCTGGTCGCGCACGCCCGACCTCGACGTGAACTACATGGTGGTCGCCGAGAAGCCCGCCACGGCGTGAGCGGCGCAATTGTCTCGCGCGCCGAACCCGCCTAAAGCTCAATCCCCTTCCCGCGCGCCGGCATCCGCCTCGCGCTTCCACGCCCGCCCCGAACGAAAATGACGGCAGCTTCCGAGACGCACGCAAGCGCCCGCTGGGCGGCGCTGGAGAACGTGGCCTACCGCCGCTACTGGGTGGCACGGCTCGCCGCATCCTTCGCAACGCAAATTCAGGTCGTCGCCGTCGGCTGGCAAGTCTACGACCTGACCCGCAACCCGCTCGACCTCGGCTTCGTCGGCCTCTCGCAGTTCCTGCCGGCGCTGCTTCTTGTGCTCGTCACCGGGATTGTAGCCGACCGTTTCCGCCGCCGCACGATCATGGCGGTCTGCCTCGCGGCCGAGGCGCTCTGCGCCGTCGGTCTGCTTGTCTTCACGTTGGCCGGCGCGGGCGCAGTGGGGCTTGTCTTTGCGATCCTCGTCGCCTTCGGAACGGCGCGCGCTTTCTTCGCGCCGGCGCAGCAATCGCTGCTGCCGAACATCGTGCCGACGGAAATCCTGTCGAGCGCCATCGCGCTGAACTCGGTGAGCTGGCAGGTGGCGACGATCGCCGGCCCCGTCGCCGGCGGCCTCCTCTACGGCATCGCGCCGGAGGTCGCCTACGGCGTGACGATCGCGCTGACCGCTGCCGCCGCGATCCTCGTTCTCTTCGTCCCGCGCACGCAGCAAAAGACGATGCCGGAGCCCGCCACCTGGACGACGATCGTCGCCGGCTTCAACTACATCTGGCACGAGAAGATCGTGCTTGGCGCAATCTCGCTCGATCTCTTCGCGGTGCTTCTCGGCGGCGCGACCGCGCTCCTTCCCGTCTACGCGCGCGACATCCTCGACATCGGCCCGTGGGGGCTCGGCCTGCTCCGCTCCGGCCCGGCGATCGGCGCGATCGCCGTCGCGCTCTACCTGACGGCGCGGCCGATCCGCGACCACGCCGGGTTCTGGATGTTCGTGTTCGTCGCGGTGTTCGGGCTCTTCACCATCCTGTTCGGGGTCGCTACGCAGATCTGGCTTTCCGTCGTTGCGCTCGTCGTCATGGGCGCCTCCGACATGGTGAGCGTCTACGTGCGCGAGACGCTGATCCAGTTGTGGACGCCCGACCACGTGCGCGGTCGGGTCAACGCGGTGAACATGGTCTTCATCGGCGCCTCGAACGAGCTCGGCGAATTCCGCGCCGGCGTCTCCGCGGCGGTTTTCGGCACGGTCGCTGCGGTCGTCATCGGCGGCGCCGGCACGATCGCGGTCGCCGGCTTATGGTCGCGCTGGTTCCCGGACCTTCGCCGCGCAAGGCATCTGAGCGGAAGGGTCTGAGGCTCACTCCAGCAGCTGAAAGTGGTCCACGTCGAAGAGGCCGCAATCGGTGATCTTCAAATGCGGGATCACCGGAAGCGGCAGGAAGGCTACCTGCAGAAACGGCTCCGGCAGCGTACACCCGAGCGCCTTGGCCGCGGCGCGAAGCGCCACCAGCTCGTCGCGCACGGCCTCGAACGGCTCAAGGCTCATCAGCCCGGCGACGGGAAGCGCCAGCTCGGCGCGGATTTCCCCGCCCACGGCGACGACGAAGCCGCCCTTGAGCTGAATGACGCGGTTCACCGCCGCCGCCATGTCGGAATCGTCGACGCCGATCACCGTGATGTTGTGGCTATCGTGCCCGACGGAGGCGGCGATCGCGCCACGCTTGAGCCCGAAACCGTGCACGAAGCCGCGGCCGATGTTCTCGTTCTTGCCGTGCCGCGCGACGACCGCGACCTTGATCGCATCCTGAGCGAGGTCCGCCGGCACTTCGCCGTTCTCGGCGGCCATGTCGAGATCGAGCCGGTCGGTGATGATCTTGCCGGCGGCGACGCCGATCACCGGCATCCGGTTCCGCCCTGCCGGAATGCGGAAGTCCGCCGCCGACACCGGCGCGCGCTTGACGCTGTCGAGCCCGACGGGATCAAGCGGGGCGCGCGCTTCGAAGAGCGAATCCTCAACGAGCCGACCGCCGGCGATCACGTGTCTGACGCGGCATTCGCTGAGCCCCTCGACAAGAACGAGGTCGGCGCGCCAACCCGGTGCGACGAGGCCGCGGTCGCGGAGGCCGAAGGCGTTCGCCCCCGACCAGCTCGC
Organism: uncultured Alphaproteobacteria bacterium; assembly: GCA_963720705.1. Taxonomy (GTDB): domain Bacteria; phylum Pseudomonadota; class Alphaproteobacteria; order Rhizobiales; family Afifellaceae; genus DASWJZ01. The sequence goes on along the minus strand of CAVRGJ010000005.1, from coordinate 456,821 downwards.
CGCGCGATAGACGGCGTGAAGCGGGCGGCCGAGCGCAATCAGCGTGCGGATCATGTAGTCGAGATGGCCCTCCTCGGCGATGTCGAGCGGATTCCGATCGTCGGTGCATAGCGCCACGAAGGACGCGGTGTTCACGTCGAGCACTTCGGCGAGCGCATGCAGGTCCTTCGATACCGAACCCTCACGGATCAGGATCGTCATGCCCTTGGAAAGCTTCTCGCGCGCTTCCGCCGCTGTCGTCGCCTCATGGTCGGTGCGGATGCGGGCGGCCAGGTAGGCGTTCAGATCGCGGCCGGAAAGCAACGGCGCGTGGCCGTCGATGTGGCGGTCCCGGAAAGCGGCGAGCTTGTCGAGCGCCGCCGGGTCGCAGGCGAGCACGCCGGGAAAATTCATGAACTCCGCAAGCCCGATGACTTGTCGGTGATCGCGCAGCGTGACGAGGTCGGCGGCGGAAAGCGATGCGCCGGACGTCTCGAACTCGGTCGCCGGCACGCACGAGGAAAGCTGCACGCGGAGATCCATGATCGTGCGCTCGGCCGCCGACAGGAAAAAGCGGATGCCTTCGAGCCCGAGCACGTTGGCGATCTCATGCGGATCGCAAATCGCGGTCGTCACGCCGTGGCGAAGGACGCAGCGGTCGAACTCAAGCGGCGTCACCAGAGATGATTCGACATGGAGATGCGTGTCGATGAATCCAGGAACGCAGGAAAGGCCGCGCCCGTCGATCACACGCTCGCCTTCGTAGCGTGCATGCGTGCCGACGATGCGGTCGCCGACGATGGCGATGTCGCTCCGCGCGACGGCACCCGTCATCACGTCGAGGAGATCGACGTCGCGCACCACCAGGTCGGCCGGCGCGCGGCCGGCGCCCGCTGCGATCGCGCGGGCGAGGAATGCCCGGGCCTCGGATTCGTCCATCCCCTCAAATATCAAGGAACCGCCAGGACGGGAAACCGGCAACCGGTGAGGCCGCCGCCAATAGCCCGCCGGCAGCCGGCGCCTTGGCGAGCGCTTCCGGCGCGCGCCCCTCGGTCAGGTTGGTCAGATAGAGCGTGCGGAAGTCCTCGCCCCCGAAGCACGGCATGGTCGGGGCCGGCACGGGCACAACGAAGGAATCGACGAGGCGTCCATCGGGGGCGAAACGGTTGAGTTGGCCGGCCGAGACGCCCGCGCTCCAGTAGGACCCTTCCGCGTCGCAGGCGCCGCCGTCCGGCCGCCCGACCGTATCGTCGGGTGCGGCGAAGCGCTCCCGCCCGGACATCGCGCCGGTCGCGCGATCGAAGCGCCAGCGGTCGATCCAGGGCCCACGCGTATCGGAGTGGAACATGACCTCGCCGTCCGCCGTCCAGGCGAGGCCGTTGGAGATGACGAGTCCTTCCACCTTGCGCTCCACTTGTCCCGAGGGATCGACGCGGTAGAGCGCCGCGATCGGCTCTTTCTCGGGCCGGTCGTCCATGCTGCCGACCCAGAACGCGCCGTCAGGCCCGACGCGTCCATCGTTGAGACGCGTCTTTTCTCCTTCCGCCTCCTCGATAGTGCAGAGATCGACGCGCCGCTCGCTCGCGGGATCGAAGAGGATGACGCTATGGCGAAGCGCGACGACGAGCGCTCCGGAGGCGGTGAGCCCCATAGAGCCGACCTCGCTCTCAAACGACCACGCGGCAATGTCGCCGGTCAAAGGCGCGAAGGCATAGATTTTGCGGCTCAGGATATCGACGAAATAGAGCCGGTTCGTCCGCTCGTCGTAGACGGGGCCTTCGCCGATCCTGCAATGCAGGTCCGCGACGCAAGTGAATTCAAGGGCCATCGCAAATCTCGGGAGGCGCAATTTCTGACGCCGGCAAAGTAGCAGTCCGGAACGGACAAGCGGAAGCGCCACCGTCAGCGCGTGGCGAGGACTTTCTGAAGCGCCTCCGATAGGTCGCTCGTGCGGTAGGGCTTGTTCACAGCCGCGACCGGCCCGCTCCCGACGAGTGCCTCGGCGAGCGTCAGCCGGTAGCCGGTCGCGAAGACGACCGGGAGGCCCGGATGGCGGCGCCTAATCTCTGCAGCAAGCAGCTGCCCGTCCATATCCGGGAGGTTGATGTCGGTCAGAAGCGCGTCGATGGGCGCAGCCTGCGCGGCCTCCTCGTGGATTGCGATTGCGGCCGCGCCACATCGCGCCGCGATCCCCTCGTGGCCAAGCTCGCGCAGCATGTCGAGCGTCGACATCATGATCAGCGCCTCGTCCTCGACCACCAGAATGCGAGAAGCTCGGTCGCGAATCATTCCGCTTCGACAACAAGGGCACATCAGAATCGCCGCTCCCGCACCCCAGCACGCGAGAGCACGCAGCCCGCAAACGCAGAAACGGCGAAAAGGTTCCCAATTGCGGGAACCCGGCGCCGGCGCGGCGATTGGCGGCCGCCGCGATGACCACTAATGCTCCCGGGACAGCGGCTGGCCATCTTCGCTGCATTGCGATATAGCGGCTGCCCGGCGGGCCCGACTATCCAAGGCTGTGTGCGGCGAAAAGCCGGCAACCGTGACCTGCGGGCCGAGCCTATCCTCCGCCGAACCGACGGTGAAACGATGGTCAAGCGTTTCGTTATCGCATTGCTCCTCGTCGTGCTCGTTTGCGGCGGACTGGTCGGCTTCAATCTGTTTCGATCGAAGATGATCGGCCAGTTCTTCGCGCATTTGCCGATCCCGTCCGTGGCCGTGTCGACGACGAAGATCGAGCCCACGACGTGGACGCCTGAGATCGACGCGATCGGAACCCTATGGGCATTTCAGGGCGTCGACGTCGCGTCGGAGACCGCCGGCGTCGTGAAGTCGATCGCTTTTAAGGCCAACCAGCATGTCGATGCGGGCGCGCTCCTCGTCCAGCTCGACGACGCAATTGAGAGTGCCGACCTCATGTCGGCGGAGGCCGCCGTGGCGCGCGACAAGGCGCAGCTTGAGCGCACCGAGCGGCTGCGCGCCACCGGCGTCAACTCGCAGGCGACGCTGCAGGACTCAGAAAGCGCCCTCGCCGCCTCGCAGTCGGCGCTCGCCAAGGTGAAGGCCGTGCTCGATCAGAAGTCGATCGAGGCGCCGTTTGCGGGCGTGATCGGAATTTCGCGCGTCGACGTCGGGCAATACGTGCAGCCCGGCGCCGTCATTGCCACGTTACAGCAGCTCGACACAATGAAGGTCAACTTCACCGTCCCTGAGCAGCAGCTCGACCAGATCAAGATGGGGCAGCCGGCAAGCTTCGGGCTGACCGGTACGGACTTCTCCTATGCCGGCAGCATCATCGGCATAGACCCGAAGATCGACCCGCAGATGCGGCTCGTCTCGGTCCAGGCCAAGGTGGAGAATCCGAACGGCGAACTCCGTCCGGGTCAGTTCGTGCGCGTGCGCGTGGAGCTGCCGGCGGTCGAGAACGTCATCGCGCTGCCGCAGACGGCCGTCGTGACGTCTCTCTACGGGGACTACGTCTACGTCGTCGAAGCGGAGGCGCCGGCCGACACCGCAGCCACCGCCGGCACGGGCGGCGACACGGCGCTTCGTACCACCATTCCGGCGGAGGGCGCCAAGCCGGACGAAGCCGAAAAGCTCGTCGCCAAACAGGTCTTCGTCAAGGTCGGCCGCCGTAAGGGGGATCTGGCGGAGATCGCCTCCGGCCTGACTCCCGGCCAGACCGTCGTCACCTCCGGCCAGAACAAGCTCTCCAACAACGCCCCGGTCACGATCAACAACGCCGTCAACCCGGCCGCCATCGCAAGCGATGGGAGCGGCAAGCCGTGAACTTCTCTGAAATCTTCATCAGGCGGCCGGTCCTCACGATCGTCGTCGCGATCCTGATTCTGCTGCTCGGGCTGCAGGGTTTCTCGAACATGACCATCCGGGAATATCCGGACGTCAAGGAATTGGTGATCACCGTCACCACCAGCTACGCCGGCGCAAGCGCCGACCTGATGCAGGGCTTCATCACGACGCCGATCGCCAAGGCGGTGCTGACCGCCGAACACGTCGACTACGTCACGTCGAAGAGCGCGCTCGGCAATTCCACGGTCACCGTGCACATGGTGCTCGACGCCGATCCCGACCAGGCGCTGGTCGACGTGCTCTCCAAGGTGCAGCAGGTGCGCGGCCAGTTGCCGAACGATTCGGACGATCCGGTCGTGCAGAAGGGCACCGGTCAGAATTTCGCGCTCATGTACCTGGCGGTGCGCTCCACCACGATGAACCCCGAGCAGGTGACCGAGTATCTGACGCAGGTCATCCAGCCGCGCTTCGCCACAGTCGAAGGTGTCGGCGAGGTGCAGATCCTGGGCGGGCGGGACTTCGCCATGCGGGTCTGGCTCGATCCCGTCAGGCTCGCCGCCCGCGGGGTTACGGCAAGCGACGTGCTCGCCGCAATTCGTGCCTCGAATTTCCTCTCCGCCCCGGGGCGGACGGAGAACAGCTTCGTCGCCTACGCCATCCAGACGGAGACGACGCTGCAGACGCCGCAATCCTTCGCCAACCTCGCGGTGAAGACGAACGGTGACGAGATCGTGCGGCTTGGCGACGTGGCGGCTGTCGAATACGGCGCCAAGAGCAACGACGTGCGCGTCTCCTTCAACGAGCAGGAGGGGACATTCCTCGGCGTGCTCGCGGCCCCCGATGCGAATGCGCTCGACACCTCCGCGGCGCTCAAGGCGGAGCTGCCGCAAATCCAGCGCGACCTGCCGCCGGGCATGGACATCGAGCTTGTCTATGACGCGACGCGCAACATCAGCGCCTCGATCACCGAGGTGTTCAAGACGATCGCCGAAGCCGTCGCCATCGTCGTCCTGATCATCCTCGTCTTCCTCGGCTCGTTCCGCTCGGTGCTGGTGCCGATCGTCACCATTCCGCTGTCGTTGATCGGGGTGTGCTTCATCCTTTACGTGATCGGCTATTCGATCAATCTCTTGACGCTGCTCGCCATGGTGCTCGCGATCGGCCTCGTCGTCGACGACGCCATCGTGGTGGTGGAGAACATCCACCGGCATCTGGAGCGCGGCGAGCGCCCGCTTCAGGCAGCGATTGCCGGCATGCGCGAGATCTTCTCCGCCATCATCGCGATGACCATCACGCTTGCCGCCGTCTATACGCCGATCGGATTCGCGCAAGGCCTGACCGGCGCTCTCTTCCGCGAATTCGCCGTGACGCTTGCCGGCGCCGTCGTCATTTCCGGCTTTGTCGCCGTCACCCTCTCTCCGATGCTCGCCGCGCGCGTTCTGAAACCGCACGACGCCGGGACGAGCCGCTTTCAGGCGACCGTCGACCGCACGTTCGACAAAGTGAGCGCCTGGTACGGGCGGCGCGTCTCCTCGACGCTGAACTATCGGCCGGTGACGCTGATGATCGTCGCCGCGCTGTCGGTCACGATGGTCTTCCTCTTCCTCAACACCTCGACCCAGCTGGCGCCGGACGAGGACATCGGCTTCATGTTCTCGATCGTAAACGCGCCGGCCTACGCGACCTCCGACTACACCGAGATGTTCGTCAAGGACGTCGTCGACGCGACGAAGGGCATCCCCGAGGTCGACACGCGTTTCTCCGTCGTCGGCTTCGGCGGGACCAACACCGCCTTCGCCGGCTTCGGGCTGGTCCCTTGGGCGGAGCGCTCGCGCAGCCAGGCCACCATACAGGCGGAGGTGCAGCAGAAGCTGAACGGCGTCGCCGGCGTGCAGGCCTTCGTCTTCGCACCGCCGACGCTGCCCGGAACCGGTGGCGGGCTCCCCGTCCAATTCGTGCTCCGCTCGGTCGGCAGCGCCGACCAGGTTTACGAGGTCGCCGAGGAGATCAAGAACCGTGCGCAGAAAAGCGGGCGCTTCATCATCGTTCAGGACTCGCTTTCCTTCACGCAGCCCGAGGCGCGCGTCACCATCGACCGCGACCGCGCCGCGTCGCTCGGCGTCGCCATCAGCGATATCGGCACCACATTGACCGCTCTTGTCGGCGGCGGCTCGGTGTCGAAGTTCGATCTTGAGAGCCGCAGCTACGACGTCATCACGCAGGTGGCGCAGTCCGAGCGGTTCAATCCGGAGAGCCTCGGCCAATATTATGTACGAAGCGCTTCCGGCGGCATGGTTCCGCTCTCGTCCGTGATTAGCGTCGACACGCGAGCCGCGCCGGTAGCCATCGAGCAGTTCAACCAGTTGAACTCGGCGACGATCTCCGGCTTGCCGCTTCCGGGCGTCGCGACCGGCGACGCGCTCGCGACCGTTCGCCAGATCGCGCGCGAAGTGATGCCCGCCGGCTTCTTCGAGGATTTCGCCGGCCAGTCGCGCCTCGAGATCAAGGAGGGCAACACCACGCTCGTCGCTTTCGGGCTCGCGATCATCATCATCTATCTGGTGCTTGCGGCGCAATTCGAGAGCTTCCGCGATCCACTGATCATCATGTTGACGGTGCCGATGTCGATCTTCGGCGCGCTCGTGCCGCTCAATCTCGGACTCTCCACCTTGAACATCTACACCGAGGTCGGGCTCATCACGCTGATCGGCCTTATCACCAAACACGGCATCCTGATGGTGCAGTTCGCGAACCAGCAGCGAGCGCATGATTTGCCGAAGCGGCAGGCGATCGTCGAGGCGGCGCGCGTCCGGTTGCGCCCGATCCTGATGACCACGGCGGCCATGGTCATGGGTGTGCTGCCGCTCATCATCGCGTCGGGCGCCGGCGCCAAGGCGCGCTTCTCGATCGGCCTCGTCATCGCCTCAGGCATGGCGATCGGCACGCTCTTCACGCTCTTCGTGCTGCCGATGTTCTACACTTTCATCGCCAGGAGCGACGCAGCCTACGACCGCGAAGCCGCGATCGTGGAGCCAGAGGCCGCCCCAGCGGAGTAGGTCCAGGACCGCCGCCCCGGCCGCGCGGCCGGGATCAGAAACGTCTGCACGCTTTCCAGATGCCGTCGCAATTCGCGCCGCCGCGGTGCGGACGAACCCATCGCAAAAACGCCTCGCAAGCCACCATGCGCCTGACCGCGTTGAGCGCGTCGAAGACGGCGCGGTGGAGCGAGCGTCAAGACTTTGATCCGCGAGGGCCCATCGCCGAGGAAACACGCAACGTCGACAAGGGCGTTTACACCGGTATCTGACATACAATATACCTAAGCGCCTTGGTATCGCGCCAAGCCACGAAAAAAGGCTTCGGCTCCCGGATCCTCCGCGCGAGGCCGGGAGACCGGGTCCAAACGGACCGAAAACCTTGGAGGAACTCCTGATGAAATACACATCGCTCAAGTCCACGCTGCGTACGCTTTCTGCGGGAAGCATGCTGGCTGTGATCGCGGCGCTGACGCCCGGCGCAGCGGCGGCGTGGGAACCGACGAAGAATGTAGAGTTCATCGTTCCCGCCGGCATTGGCGGCGGCGCCGGTCAGATGGCGCAGCTGATCCAGGGCATCATTCAGAAGCACAACCTGATGCCGACCTCGATGGTTGTCATCAGCAAGAAGGGCGGCTCCGGCGCCGAGGGCTTCCTCTATGTGAAGAACGCGAAGGGCGACCCCCACAAGCTCATCATCACGCTTTCCAACCTGTTCACGACACCGCTCGCGACAGGGTCGCCGTTCTCGTGGGACGACTACACGCCGGTCGCCATGATGGCGCTCGACGAGTTCGTGCTCTGGGTGAACTCGGACACGTCCTACAAGACGCCGACCGAGTATCTCGACGCGGTGAAGAGCGCGGGCGGCACGATGAAGATGGGCGGCACCGGCTCGAAGCAGGAAGACCAGATCATCACCGCCGCGATCGAACAGAAGACCGGGGACAAGTTCACCTACGTGCCCTACAGCGGCGGCGGCGAGGTCGCCACCCAACTCGTCGGCGGCCATATCGACTCCACCGTCAACAATCCGATCGAGCAGGTCGCCCACTGGCGCGCCGGCAACGTGCGGCCGCTGTGCGTGTTCGATAGCACGCCGATGCCCTATCCCGACAAGGTCACGAGCGACATGTCGTGGCAGGACATTCCGACTTGCCAGTCGCAAGGGCTCGACGTCACCTACACCATGCTGCGCGGCATCATGACCTCGCCGGGCGTATCGCAGGACGTCGTCGACTACTATGTCGGCCTGCTCCAGAAGGTGCGCGAGACGGATGAGTGGAAGGACTTCATGCAGAAGGGCGCTTTCAACCAGTCCTTCATGACCGGCGACGAGTTCCACAAATGGCTGAGTGACGCGGCCGCCGTGCATCAGCAGCTGATGGAAAAGGCGGGCTTCCTCAAGGCCTCATAAGCCCGTTTGGAATGGGGGAGCGCCGGCACACGGCGCTCCTGCCGTCGATCGCTTGATACCGCCCCACGACGAGCGCCTTTGCCAAGACGAGCCAAGGCGAAAAGCACGAGCTCCGCGCCATGCATGATGGCTCCGACAACGAAGGCCCCATCGACAGCGTAATCTCCAATCGGGCGATGAATATCGCCGTCGCTTTGGTACTGATGAGCGTCGCCACGGTCGTGATGGTCGCCAGCTACAAACTCGGCTCCGGCTGGGCGGAAGATGTGGGCCCGGATTCCGGTTACTTCCCGTTCTATGTCGCGCTGATCATGCTCGTCGCCAGTAGCGCCACTCTTCTGCAGAACGTTCTAGCGGCGCGTGCCGCCAAGGGCAGCTTCGTTGCGCGTGGCGAGCTGATAATGGTGCTGCAGGTCCTGGTGCCGATGACGATTTTCGTCGTGCTCGCGATCTACATCGGAATTTACATCTCGACGGCCCTGTTCATCAGTTTCTTCATGATCTGGCACGGCCGCTACCCGCTCCACAAGACGGCGGTGGTCGCTCTGGCAGTGCCGGTCGTGCTCTTCTTCATCTTCGAAGTCTGGTTTCTGGTACCGCTGCCAAAGGGGCCGTTAGAGTCCTGGCTCGGCTATTGATGCCGCGACGCATGAGGCGAAATTCAATCTGACAACCAACCAAGGGCAATGAACCGACGCGTTCGTAGAAACGCACGGTCAGGGTGAGCGGGAGGCCTCGTTGGACGCGTTCTTTTCACTGCTGCACGGCTTCGAGGTGCTGCTGACGCCCGCCAATCTGGGCTACATGGTGGTCGGCATTCTGTTCGGGGTGCTGCTCGGGTTTCTGCCCGGCGTCGGCGGCGCCAACGGCATCGCCATTCTGCTGCCGCTGACCTTCTCCATGCCCAACACCACCGCCATCATCATGCTGGCGGCGATCTATTGGGGGGCGCTGTTCGGCGGCTGCATCAGCGCCATCCTGTTCAACATCCCGGGCGAACCATGGTCGGTGGCGACGACCTTCGACGGCCATCCGCTGGCCAAGCAGGGCCGCGCCGGCGAAGCGCTCACCGCCTCGCTTTCGTCTTCCTTCATCGGTGCGCTGATCGCGACGATCGTGCTCACCTTCCTCGCGCCGATCGTTGCCAATTTCGCGCTCGATTTCGGTCCGCCGGAATATTTCGCCGTCTACCTGCTGACCTTCTGCAGCTTCGTCGGCATGGGCCGGCAGTCGCCGTTCAAGGTGATCTCGGCGATGATGCTCGGCTTCGCTTTTGCATCCGTCGGCACCGACGAAATCACCGGCGGCCTGCGCCTGACCTTCGGCACCGAAACACTGCTGACCGGCTTCCACTTCCTGATCGCGGTGATCGGCCTCTTCGGCATCGGCGAAATTCTGGTGACCATAGAGAAGGGGCTGCATTTCGAGGGCCGCAGCGCCAAGATCAATCCGTTCGTCGTCTGGCAGACCTGGAAGAAACTGCCGCAATACTGGGTCACCATCGTCCGCGGAACCTTGGTCGGCATCTGGCTCGGCGTCACCCCGGGCGGCGCCACGCCCGCTTCATTCATGAGCTACGGTCTCGCCAAACGCTTCTCCAAGAACGGCCATCTCTTCGGCACCGGCCAGCTGGAGGGTGTGGTGGCGCCGGAGACCGCGGCGCACGCCGCCGGCACCAGTGCGCTCTTGCCGATGCTCACCCTCGGCATTCCCGGCTCGCCGACCGCCGCGGTGCTGCTCGGCGGCCTGTTGATCTGGGGCCTGCAGCCGGGGCCGCTGCTCTTTGTCGAACAGAAGGACTTCGTTTGGGGGCTGATCGCCTCGATCTATCTCGGCAACGTCGTGGGGCTGGCGATCGTGCTGAGCACGGTGCCGCTCTGGGCATCGATCATGCGCATCCCGTTCTCGATCATCGCGCCCATCATCATCGTAGTTTGCGCCATCGGCTCTTACACGCTGTCGAACGCGCCGGCCGATCTCATCTTCATGGTGATGTTCGGCATCATCGGCTACCTGTTCAAGAAGCTCGACTATCCGCTGGCGCCAATGGTGCTGGCGATCGTGCTCGGCGGGCGCGCCGAGAGCTCGTTCCGGCAGGCGATGATCGGCTCGCAGGGCGACTTTTCGGTCTTTTGGTCAAACCCGCTCGTCGGCAGCATCGTCAGCCTATCGATTGTCATGCTGTTCTGGCCGCTGATCTCGTATGCGTTTGGAAAGTTGAAGGCACGCAGGCGCGTGGCGACGCCGTGAGCGCCTGCGCAATGATTTAGGAAGGCAGATTGGGCAAGGCTGCATGAACCTGCACGAGTTCCAGGCCAAGGCGATACTCGCCGGACGCGGATTACCGATCCCCGCCGGTCAGGTTGCATGGACGCCGGATGAGGCGGCGCATGCGGCCACGGAGCTTCGCGGCCCTCGCTATGCGGTGAAAGCTCAGATCCTGGCCGGCGGCCGCGGCGAGGCTGGCGGGGTGAAGTTCGCCCACTCACCCGACGAGGTGCGCAAGATCGCCGCCAAGATGCTCAGCTCGAAACTGGTCACGGCACAGACGCCGGCTGCCGGGCGTGTCGTCCGGCGGGTCTATGTCGAACAAGCTATAGAGTGCCGGCGTGAGATCTACGTGGGCGTGCTCGTCGACCGCAACACCGGGGAGATTGTGTTGCTCGGGGCAAGCGAAGGCGGGGAGCACGTAGAGGAGCTCCTGCAGCGCGAGCCGGAGAAGCTGCGCAGACTGGCGCTGGCGGGTACCGCTGCACCGACCGAGGCGGCCTTGCGCGGTTTCGCCGAGGCGCTCGGGCTTGACGGAGCCCTCGTTCAGGAGGCGACGCGGCTCCTTGGCGGCCTTGTCGCCGCCTTCGTGGAGCTCGACCTGAGCCTCATTGAAATAAACCCGCTCTGCGTCACGGCGCAGGAGGGCAAGTTGACGGCCCTCGACGTGAAGATGGTGGTCGACGACAACGCCCTCTTCCGCCAGCCGCAGCTAAAAGAGCTGCGCGATGAGGACGAGATCGAACAGCAGGAGCTGGAGGCGCAACGCCACGATCTCAATTTCGTCCGCATGGACGGCGATATTGGCGTCGTCGTCAACGGCGCCGGCCTGGCGCTCGCCACTCACGACATCCTGCGCGACGCCGGCGGCGCGCCGGCGAACTTCATGGACATTCGCACGACTGCGATGAGCCAGCAGATCGCCAAAGGCATCGGCCTGCTGCTCGCCGATCCGCGCGTCAAGGTTATCCTCGTCAACGTCCACGGCGGCGGCATGACGAGCTGCGATACCGTCGTCGACGCGATCCAGATCGCGATGCGCTGGTCGGGGCGAAAAGTCCCGATCGTCTTTCGCGCGGCGGGACAGAATGCAGACCATGCGCGTTGGGCGATGACCGACCGCCGCATTCCGCACGACCTCGCCGGAAGCATCAGCGATGCCGCGCGCCGCGCGGTCGCGATTGCAAAGGGCGCCGGCTGATGGCGATCCTCGTTGACCAGGATACGCGCTTGATCGTGCAGGGCATGACCGGCCGGGCGGGTACCTTCTATACCGACCTCGCCATCGAATACGGCACCCGTGTCGTCGGCGGCATTACGCCGGGCAAGGGAGGCAGCCGCCACGTCAGGGTCCCCGTGTTCAACACGGTGGCGGAAGCGATGCGAGAGACAAACGCCAATGCGAGCTTGATCTTCGTTCCGGCGCCGCATGCCGCCGCCGCCATGATCGAGGCGATAGAAGCGGCCGTGCCGCTCGTGGTCTGCGTAACCGAGCGCGTGCCGGTTCTCGACATGGTGCGCGTTCGCCAAGCGTTGAAGGGATCGACCACGAGGCTCGTCGGTCCGAACTCGCAGGGCGTGCTTTCGCCCGGCAAGAGCAAGGTCGGCGTGATGTCCACGGCCGATTCGCGGCCGGGCGCCATCGGAATCGTCTCGCGCTCGGCGTCGCTGACAAGCGAGATCGTTGCGCAGACGAGCGCGGCCGGGCTCGGCCAGTCGACGACGATCGGTATCGGCGCCGATCCGCTGCACGGGATCGGTTTCGTCGACTGCCTCAGCCTGTTCATGGACGACGACGAGACCAAAGGGATCATCCTGATCGGGGAGATCGGCGGTAACGAGGAAGAGACGGCGGCGGAATTCCTTCGCGCCGAGAAGCGGCGGAAGCCGGTGGTGGCGCTGGTTGCCGGGCGACATGCGCCGCCCGGTCGGCGGATGGGTCACGCCGGCGCTTTCATGGACCCCGGTCAGGGCCAAGCAAACGTCAAGATCGGTGCGCTGAGGTCGGCCGGCGCGCATATCGCCGCCAATGCCGACGAGGTCGCCGAAACGATGCGCAAAGTGCTGATGGAGACCGCCGCGTGAACCACAAATCGAATGCGGGCGGCGTGCTTGTCGAGTCCAAGTTCAACGAGGGCGCCGAAGCTCTGCGTAACGCGGCGCCGAGCACTGCAAGATAGGCGCCGCCCAGGCTCTGGCGACAATGATGTCCGAATAGGAGACGACGATGGCGATCAAGGATCTCGCTGTCGCTTACAACGGCAGCGGCAACGCGGATGTAGCGGTCGATCTGGCGCTGCAGATGTGCCGCAAATACGAAGCGACGCTGACCGCGATCTACGCGGCCAATCCGGTTCGCTTCGAGGGCGACGTGGGGCGCTGGATCACCGACGACATCAGGCAGACCCTGCTCAAGGCGGAGGCCGAAGTCACCAAATCGATCGAGGCGAGCTTCCGAAAGCGCGTCGCGGCGGCGGCGCTCAGCTTCGACGTCGAGTTCATCGCCGAAGACGGCCAGCCGAATGTCGTGCTTGCCCGCCGCGCGCGCTACTACGATGTCCTTCTGATGGGGCAATTCTCCGCGCCGGGGGAGGCAGCGCGGCCGGTTCGTGCCGGCGACCTGGTGCTGCGCTCCGCCCGGCCGCTCGTCATTGTACCGCATGCGTATGAAGTGCGCCCCTTCCAGGAATACGCCGTCGTCGGCTGGGACGGCAGCCGCCAGGCGGCGCGGGCCCTTTCCGATGCCATGCAGATACTGGAGACGAAGAAGCGGCTCGACGTTGTCTCCGTGCGAGCTGCCGGCGACACGCGGCCGCCGGCCCAGTCCGCCGCCATCGTTCGCCACCTCGAGCGACACGGCATCGACGCGCGCAACGTCGTGCTAAACGCGTCTCGGGAGGGGGTCGGCCAGACGCTTCTCGATTATTGCGCCGAGAACGGGCCCGACGTCCTCGTGATGGGAGCCTACGGGCACACCAAGCTGCGCGAGGACCTCTTCGGCGGCGTCACCCGGCGGATCATGGAGAACATGACAATTCCGGTGATGATGTCCCACTAGCCGGGGTTCCAAAGCCGCCGGACGAGCCATAGGAAGGCACGCTTGTGATCACCCGTATCTGGTGTACAATATACCTGAAAAACGAAATTCTCGGGGCGGTTCCGCCGCAATTTCAAAGATCTCCACGCGAGGAAGGGAAACGATGAGCAGGGCGGATAGGTCCCCGAAACTGCGGATCAAGCCGATCGATACAGGCCAGACTTTCCGGCATCTCGCTTATGGAAAGTTGAAGAAGGCGATCACCGAGATGGACATTTATTCTCATCCCGGGGAAATCCGCTTCGACGAGCGGCGCCTGTCGCAGGATCTCGCCATCAGCCGCACGCCGGTGCGCGAAGCGATTACGCTTCTGGAGCAGGAAGGCTTCGTCCGCTCAAGCCCACGGCGCGGCATCTTCATTGTGAAGAAGACCAAAGCCGAAATACTCGAGATGATCGCGGTCTGGGCGGCGCTCGAAAGCATGTCGGCGCGGCTGGCGGCCAAGAACGCGTCGGACAAGGATTTCCAAGAGCTGCATGCGCTCTTCACCGATTTCGAGAACGAGAAGCCACGGGATCATCTGTCGGAATACTCGGAGGCGAACATCGCCTTCCATCAGGCGATCATCCGCATCGGCGGCTGCAAGCTGATCGCCGACATGACGCAGAACCTTTTCATCCACATGCGGGCCATCCGCAACCTGATGATCGGCCAGGACAACCGCGCCGAGCGGTCGATCATCGATCACAGAAACATCATCAAGGCCCTTGTCGCGCGCGATGCGGACTTGGCCGAGCGCCTGGTTCGCGAGCACACGTTCGGGCTCTACGCGCATGTCGAGAAGCACGGCGATTTTCTCGGCTGATTGCGACAATTTCTTCGTGCGGTCGAGGCCGACGGCGCAGCGAAACTCGCGACGGGAGGTATTGAATGTCAGCGATAGCGCAGAGCAACGGAGCTGCCGCAGCTGACGTCGACACGCCTGAGCAGCTGACGGATGGCTTTCATCTCGTCATCGATGCGCTCAAGCTCAACGGCGTCCAGACGATCTACGGTGTGCCCGGCATCCCGATCACGGATTTCGGCCGCATGGCGCAGGCCGAAGGCATTCGCGTCCTTTCGTTTCGGCACGAGCAGAACGCCGGCTATGCCGCCTCCATCGCCGGCTTCCTGACCAAGAAACCCGGCATCTGTCTCACGGTGTCGGCGCCGGGGTTCCTGAACGGTCTGACCGCGCTAGCGCACGCCACCACCAATTGCTTTCCGATGATCCTGATCTCGGGCTCGTCCGAGCGCGAGATCGTCGATCTCCAGCAGGGCGACTACGAGGAGATGGACCAGCTCGCCATCGCCAAGCCGCTGTGCAAGGCGGCATTCCGAGTGCTTCACGCCGCCGATATCGGCATCGGCGTGGCGCGTGCGATCCGCGCCGCCGTCTCAGGCCGCCCAGGCGGCGTCTATCTCGATCTGCCGGCCAAGCTTTTTTCTCAGGTGATGGACGCAGCGGCCGGGGAGAGGTCGCTCGTCAGGGTCATTGACCCGGCCCCGGCGCAGCATCCCGCTCCGGCCGCCGTCAAGCGTGCGCTCGATGTGCTGAAAGGCGCCAAGCGTCCGCTGATCATCCTCGGCAAGGGCGCCGCCTACGCGCAGGCAGACGATGCGATCCGCGCCCTGGTCGAGAAGAGCGGCATTCCGTTCCTGCCGATGAGTATGGCCAAAGGCCTCTTGCCCGACACGCATCCGCAATGCGCCGGCGCGGCGCGCTCGACGGTGCTGAAGGACTCCGACGTCGTGATGCTGATCGGCGCCCGTCTCAACTGGCTCCTGTCGCACGGCAAAGGCAAGACCTGGGGCGAGGCACCGAAGAAGTTCATCCAGATCGACATCGAGCCGAAAGAAATGGATTCGAACGTCGAGATCGCGGCCCCCTTGGTCGGCGATATCGGTTCTTGCGTGTCGGCGCTGGTCGATGGGTTCGGCGGTAAGTGGCCACCCCCGCCGGCCGACTGGACCGGTGCGGTCACGGCGAAAAGGGAAGAGAACATCGCCAAGATGGCGCCTCGGCTGATGAAGAACACGTCGCCGATGGACTTCCACGGCGCGCTCGGAGCGCTGCGTAGCGTCATCAAAGAGCGACCGGATGCCATCCTCGTCAACGAAGGCGCCAACACGCTCGATCTCGCGCGCGGCGTCATCGACATTTATCAACCGCGCAAACGTCTGGACGTCGGCACCTGGGGCGTCATGGGCATCGGTATGGGCTATGCCATCGCGGCTGCGATAGAGACCGGCAAGCCAGTGCTTGCAGTCGAAGGTGACTCGGCCTTCGGTTTCTCCGGCATGGAAGTGGAAACGATTTGCCGCTACAGCCTGCCGGTCTGCGTCGTCATCTTCAATAACAACGGCATCTATCGCGGCACCAACGTCAATCCGACCGGCGGTCCGGATCCGGCGACAACGGTTTTCGTCAAGGACGCGCGCTACGACAAGATGATGGAAGCATTCGGCGGAGTCGGAGTCCACGTGACGACGCCGGACGAACTGAAGCGCGCCGTCGACGCGGCCATGGATTCCGGCAAGCCGACCCTCATCAATGCCGTGATCGACCCGGCGGCCGGCACCGAGAGCGGCCGCATCGGCAACCTCAACCCGCAAAGCGTAGTTCGCAAGAAATAGAGGATCCATCGCGGGCCGGAGCTGACGCCGGTCCGCTTCGCGTCATTTTGCATTCCCGTTGAAGGAGGGGGTCATGGCCAAGGCGAAAAAAACCAAGAAGAACACCGGCGGGAAAAGAGCGCCGAAGAAGGCCACCGCCAAGAAGGCCACCGCCAAGAAGGCCGCCGCAAAGAGAGCGGTCGCCAAAAAGGCGGCGAGAAAGCCTATATCCAAGAGAGCTGCGGCGTCCAAGAACGGCGGCTTGCCGAAGCCTTCGAACCGGCCCTGGGGCCAGGCCGGCCTCGCGCTCGACGGCGTTCGCATCCTCGACTTCACCCACGTGCAGTCCGGTCCGACATGCACACAATTGCTCGCCTATATGGGCGCCGATGTGATCAAGGTCGAACGCCCCGGCATCGGCGACATAACGCGCGGCCAACTGCGCGATGTTCCCAATGCCGACAGCCTCTATTTCACGATGCTGAATGGCTCCAAGCGTTCGATCACAATCGATTCCAAGCACCCCAAGGGCAAGGAGATCCTCGACCGGCTGATCCGGCAATGCGACGTGCTGGTGGAGAACTTCGCGCCTGGCGCACTCGACCGTATGGGGCTGACCTGGGAGCACATCCACAAGACGAACCCGCGCATGATCGTCGCCTCGGTCAAGGGCTTCGGTCCCGGCCCGTACGTGGACTGCAAGGTCTACGAGAACGTCGCCCAATGCGCCGGAGGCGCCGCCTCGACCACCGGCTTCCGCGAAGGCCCGCCGCTGGTGACCGGCGCGCAGATCGGCGATTCCGGTACCGGCCTGCATCTTGCGCTCGGGATCGTCGCCGCTCTCTACCAGCGCAACCGCACGGGCCGCGGCCAAAAGGTGCTCGCGGCGATGCAAGATGGCGTGCTCAATCTCTGTCGCGTCAAGCTGCGCGACCAGCAACGCCTCAACCGAGGCCCACTCACGGAATACAGCCAGTTCAGCGAAGGCGTTCCGTTCGGCAAAGCCGTGCCGCGTGCCGGCAACGATTCCGGCGGCGGTCAGCCGGGCTGGATCCTGAAGTGCAAGGGCTGGGAGAGCGATCCCGATGCCTACATCTACTTCATCACCCAAGCGCCGGTGTGGGAGAAGATTTGCGAGGTGATCGGCGAGCCGACCTGGAAGACCGATCCCGACTACGCCAAGCCGCCGGCGCGGCTGCCGCGGCTGAAGCAGATCTTCGCGCGCATCGAAGAATGGACCATGACCAAGGACAAGTTCGAGGCCATGGACATTCTCAACAAGCACGACATTCCCTGCGGCCCGATCCTGTCGATGAAGGAGATCGCCGAGGACAAGTCGCTGCGCGAGACAGGCACCGTGGTCGAGGTCGATCACCCGACCCGCGGCAAGTATCTGACCGTCGGCAATCCGATCAAGCTGTCGGACTCGCCGGCGCGTGTGGAACGTTCGCCGCTTCTCGGCGAGCACACCGACGTTATCCTGAGCAAGGTGCTCGGCTATTCCGCCAAGGAGCTCGCCGAAATCAGAAATTCGGGGGCGATCAGCGCTCCGGAGAAGCCGAAGGCCGCAGCGGCGTGAAGCTCATGTCTGCGAGGCAGGCGTTCATCGGATGAATGGCCGATCGGCCCGGCGATGAGCCGCAAGGGGGGTGCATGATGCGTATCGTCGTTCATGGCCAGCAGGCGTTCGGCAAGGCGGTCTTGGAAGCCCTGCTCCAACGCGGCGAGAACGTGATCGCCGTCTACGTCGCGCCGGAGAAGCCCGGCGGCAAGGCCGATCCGCTCAAGGAGGCCGCAATTGCCGCGAAGCTCCCTGTCTACCAACCCGCATCCTACAAGGACCCGAAAATCCGGGAGGAATTCAAGGCGCTGAAGCCCGACCTCCAGGTGATGGCCTTCGTCACTTTGTTCGTGCCGGAAGACTTCCTCAACGTCCCGACCCACGGCTCGATCCAGTATCACCCCTCGCTGCTGCCGGCCTATCGCGGGGCATCCGCCATCAACTGGCCGATCATCCTTGGCGAGAAGGAGACCGGTCTGTCGATCTTCTGGCCCGACAACGGTCTCGACACCGGCGACGTCCTGCTGCAGAAGACCACGTCGATCTCGTCCACCGACACGCTCGGCAGCGTCTATTTCGACCGCTTGTTTCCCATGGGTGTCGAAGCGATGCTTGAGTCGGTCGACCTGGTGAAGGCCGGCAAGGCGCCGCGCATCAAGCAGGATGAGTCGAAGGCGACCTATGAAGGCCGTTGCGGCCCGGGCAACGCCAAGATCGACTGGGGCAAGTCCTGGCGGCAGATCGATCCGCTGATCCGCGGCTGCAATCCGGCGCCCGGCGCCTGGACAACGCTCGACGGCCAGACCCTGAAGATTTTCGACGCCACGCCGCTGCCGGCCAAAGACCCGAAGGGCATTGCCGGCAAGCTGGGCGAGATCGTCGCGCTCGATAACGACGGCTTCACCGTGGTCTGCGCCGACGGCCGCTTCAAGGTCACGCGCGTACAGGCCGATGCCGGCAAGGTCGCCGCCGGCGAATTCGTCAAATCCACCAATCTCGCCGCCGGCACCCGCCTCGGCTGAACTTAACCTCCGAACGACTGGACCTCCTCCAATGCCCGCCTCGCAGCATCAGTCACCGAAATCCGACATCGAAATTGCCCAGGCCGCCAAGATGCGGCCGATCATGGAACTCGCCAAGGAAAAGCTCGGCATCGCTCCGGAAAATCTCGAGCCCTACGGCCACTACAAGGCCAAGGTCTCGATGAACTACATCAAGTCGCTGCAGTCGCGGCCGAACGGCAAGCTGGTCCTGGTTTCGGCCATCACCCCAACGCCGGCCGGCGAAGGCAAGACCACCACCACAGTGGGCGTCACCGACGCGCTCAATCGCATCGGCAAGAAGGCCATGCTGTGCCTGCGCGAGCCCTCGCTCGGCCCCTGCTTCGGCGTCAAGGGCGGCGCCGCCGGCGGCGGCTACGCGCAAGTCGTGCCGATGGAGGACATCAATCTGCACTTCACCGGCGACCTGCACGCCATCGGTACCGCCAACAACCTGCTCGCTGCCCTGATCGACAATCACATCTATTGGGGCAATGCACTTGGCCTCGACTCCCGGCGTATCACCTGGCGCCGCGCAATGGACATGAACGACCGTGCGCTGCGCTCGATCGTGGACTCGCTCGGCGGCGTCGCCAACGGCTTTCCGCGCGAGGACGGTTTCGACATCACCGTCGCCTCCGAGGTGATGGCAATCTTCTGCCTTGCCAAGGATCTCGATGATTTGAAGGAGCGGCTGTCCAACATCGTCATCGGTTACACTCGCGACCGCAAGCCGGTGCGCGCCGGCGACGTCAAGGGCCAGGGACCGATGACCGCGCTCTTGAAGGACGCGCTGTCGCCCAACCTGGTGCAGACACTGGAAGGCACACCCGCCTTCATCCACGGCGGACCGTTCGCCAACATCGCGCACGGCTGCAATTCGGTGCTTGCCACCACCACTGCGCTGAAGCTTGCCGACTACGTGGTGACCGAGGCCGGCTTCGGCGCCGACCTCGGCGCCGAGAAGTTTCTCGACATCAAGTGTCGCAAGACGGGCCTTGCGCCCGACGCCGTCGTCCTGGTCGCCACCATTCGCGCGCTCAAGATGCACGGCGGCGTCAAGAAGGACGACCTCAAGAAGGAAGACTTGAAGGCGCTCGCCGCCGGCATGGCCAATCTCCAGCGCCACATCGAGAACATGCAGAATTTCGGTATCGTGCCCGTGGTTTCGATCAACCGCTTCTCCGCAGACACCGAGGCCGAGATCGCGCTGGTCAAGGAGTCCTGCAAGAAGCTCGGTGTTGAGGCGCTTATGGCCGACCACTGGGCCATGGGCGGCGATGGCGCCGCCGATGTCGCCCGCGCCGTGGTCAAGGTGGTCGAGAGCGGCAAGAGCAAGCTCAAGCTGCTTTATCCCGACGACATGCCGCTCTTGGAGAAGGTGCGCACCATTGCGCAGAAAATCTATCGCGCCAAGGATATCGAGGCGCCCAAGGCGGTGCGCGACCAGCTCGCCAATTTCGAGAGCATGGGCTACGGCAAGCTGCCGGTCTGCATCGCTAAGACTCAATACAGCTTCACCACCAATGCCGACTCCAAAGGCGCGCCCACCGATTTCACTATTCCTGTGCGCGAGGTGCGGCTCTCCGCCGGCGCCGAGTTCGTGGTGGTGATCTGCGGAGAGATCATGACCATGCCCGGCCTGCCGCGCGTGCCGGCCGCCGATTCGATCAACGTCGACGCGCAGGGTCGCATCACCGGGTTGTTCTAAGAGAGGTTTGGTGTCGTACGATTACGGTCATCCTCGAACGCGCACCAAGCCACGCACCGCATCCGATCCTTCGAGGCGCTGCTCTGCAGCGCACCTCATGATGAGGCATTGCGCGGCATGAAAATCTGCGTCTTCGGGGCCGGCGCCATCGGCGGATTCATCGGAGCGAAGCTCGCCGAGAAAGGCGAGGCGGACGTGAGCCTCGTCGCGCGCGGGCCGCATCTTGCGGCAATGCGAGAGAACGGTCTGACGGTCCGCGGCAAGGACGGCGAGAGCACCGTGCGCGTCGCCGCGACCGACGACCCGGCCACACTCGGGGCCCAGGACTATGTGATTCTGTCACTCAAGGCGCACTCGGTCACCGGCGTGCTCGACAGCCTGAAGCCGCTGCTCGGTCCCGACACCGCTATTGTCACCGCACAGAACGGCGTGCCCTGGTGGTATTTCTACAAGCACGGCGGTGCGCACGAAGGCCGCCGCGTGGAGGCCGTCGATCCCGGTGGAAAGATTTGGGCCGCGCTTGGGCCCGAGCGTGCCATCGGCTGCGTTGTCTACGTTGCGGCGGAGAACAAAGCGCCCGGGATGATCCGCCACGTCGAGGGCGACCGGCTGCCGCTCGGCGAACCATCGGGCGAGAGTAGCGAGCGCCTCGCTGCCCTCTCCCGCGTGCTTGTCGGCGCGGGCATCGGCGCGCCGATCCGGCCGGACATTCGCAACGACATCTGGGTGAAGCTCTGGGGGAATCTGTCCTTCAATCCGATCTCGGCGCTGACCGGCGCCACGCTGGAAGAGATCGCCCGCGATCCCGGCGCCCGCACAGTCGCACGCGCCATGATGGTGGAGGCGGAGACGATCGCCTCGGCGCTCGGCGTGAAATTCCCGATCGACGTCGACCGTCGCATCGCCGTGGCGGAGCAGGTCGGCGCGCACAAGACCTCTATGCTGCAAGACCTTGAACGCGGCCGTCCGATGGAGATCGACGCGCTCGTTACCGCGGTGCAGGAGTTCGGTGCTTTGACCGACACGCCGACGCCGGCGATCGACCTTGTGCTGGCGCTCGTGCGCCAGCGCGCCCGCGTTGCGGGGTGTTACTCGGGCTAGGAATTGTTCGGCGCGGACCAAGTCCGGGCATGACGACATCGCAAGTCCGTGGCAGACCCTTCCACAGCATGCCCGCCTCCCCGCCCCTCCTGACTTTGAAGAACGTCGCCCTCGGTTTCGGCCGGCAGCCGCTTCTTGCCGATGTCGAGGTCAGCGTCGGCGAGGGCGAGCGTCTTGCGCTGGTCGGGCGGAACGGCTCGGGGAAATCGACACTCCTGAAGGTCATGGCCGGCGAGATCGAGTCCGACAGAGGCGAACGGAGCATCCGCCAGGGCGCGACTTTGCGCTACCTGCCGCAGGAGCCCGACCTTTCCGGCTTCCCGACCGCGCTTGGGTACGTTGAGGCCGGGCTTGCGCCGGGCGACGACCAGCACCGCGCGAGCTACCTCCTCGCCGCGCTCGGGCTCGCCGGAGACGAAGACCCGGCGCATCTCTCCGGCGGCGAGGCGCGCCGCGCGGCGCTCGCCCGCGCGCTCGCACCCGACCCCGACATCCTGATCCTCGACGAACCGACCAACCATCTTGACCTCCCGGCCATCGAATGGCTCGAAGAGGAGATCGCGAAGAGCCGCTCGGCAATCGTTCTGGTGAGCCATGACCGGCGGCTCTTGGAGCGCTTGTCGCGCGCCACGCTCTGGCTCGATCGCGGAACGGTACGGCGGCTGGATCGAAGCTTTGCGGCCTTCGAGGCATGGCGCGACGAGGTCTTTGCGCAGGAGGAGCGCGACCGCCAGAAGCTCGACCGCAAGATCGCGGCCGAGCTCGACTGGCTGCGCTACGGCGTGACGGCGCGGCGCTCGCGCAATCAGGGACGGCTCCGGGCGCTCCACGAATTGCGCCGGAAGCGCCGCGAGCAGCTCCGAATCGCCGGCGCTGTCAAATTCACGCTCGCCGACGCCAAGACGTCGGGAAAACTCGTCATCGAGGCGAGCGGGATATCGAAGGCGCTCGGCGGGCGTGACCTTGTCCGCGATTTCTCGATCCGCATCGCGCGCGGCGATCGCGTCGGCATCGTCGGCCCGAACGGCGCGGGAAAGACGACGCTCCTCAGTCTTCTCACCGGCGCGAGCGAGCCCGATCAAGGCTCGGTGCGGCTCGGAGCTAACCTCGTCGTCGCCTCGCTCGACCAACGCCGCGCGAGTCTCGATCCGACGACGTCGCTGAAAGAGGCGCTGACCCGCACCGGCGGCGACATCGTGACGATCGGCGGCGAGACGCGTCACGTCATGAGCCACATGCGGGATTTCCTCTTCGCGCCTGAGCAGGCGGAGCAACCGGTCTCCGCGCTATCGGGCGGCGAGCGCGGGCGGCTGATGCTTGCCCGCGCGCTGGCGATACCGTCGAACCTCCTCGTCCTCGACGAGCCGACCAACGATCTCGACCTGGAGACGCTCGACCTCCTGCAAGAGATGATCGCCGACTACGCCGGCACCGTCATCCTCGTCAGCCACGACCGCGACTTCCTCGACCGGACCGTGACGTCGATCGTTGCCGCGGAAGGCGACGGGCGCTGGATCGAATATGCCGGCGGCTATTCCGACATGCTCGCGCAGCGCGGCGGCGCCCCGCTCTCCGCGCCGGCGAAGCCGGTGCGCGCGCCTGCGGAGCGCACGAAGCCGGCCGCCGCACCCCGCACATCGGAGGCGAAGCGGCGGCTGAGCTTCAAGGACAAGCACGCGTTGGAGAAGCTGCCGGGCGAGATCGAGGCGCGGCAGAAGGAGATTTCGCGACTTGCCGAGCGGCTCGCCGATTCGCACTTCTTCGCCAGAGACCCGCAGGGTTTCCAGCACGCGGTCGAAGCGCTGAAGCGGGCCGAAGAGGCGCTCGCGGCGGCCGAAGACGAATGGCTGCGGCTCGCAATGCTGCGCGAGGAAATCGAAGGATAGTCTCCGCGGCGGCTCGTCACGTGGAACGAAAGTCCGCCGGCTATGTTTCTCCCGGGATCGAAGGACCGGCGGGCGCAAGCTCGTCGGGAAACCGGGAGTTTCCGTCGCGCGAGATGGCCATCGTTTCCCGCTTCGTCTTCGGAGCGATCAGCCTAGCGATGATGCTACTCGCCGCCGGGCTCATCGTCTTCGCGGGCATGCAGCTCTTCAGTGTTTTTTCCACGCCGGAATCTGACGTCGGCGCGCAGCTTCTCGATTCCGTCGGCTACACGATCATCGCCGTCGCTGTATTCGAGGTGGCGAAATACATCTTCGAGGAAGAGGTCCTGAACCCGACCGAGATGCGCCACGCGGGCGAAGCGCGGCGATCGATGACGAAGTTCATCTCCACAATCGCGATCGCCGTCTTCCTGGAGGCGCTGGTCTCCATTTTCCAGACCGCGAAGGAGAGCGACGTTTCGAACATGCTCTACCCGACGCTCCTGCTCTTTGCCGGCGTGGCTCTGATCGTCGGGCTCGGCGCCTATCAGCGGCTCTCCGCGACGGCGGAGAAGGAAGCGCGCGGCGCGCCCGGCGAACCGGAAAGCGAGGAGGATCTGAAGCGGGCGGAGTAGCCGGATGCTCAGCCGCGCTCAGCGGGGCAGTCCTCCCCTTGCGCCGGGGCGAGCGTCACCGGGTCGGCATCGACCTTCAGCCAGTCGCCGAGGTTGGCGCAGCGACCTTCTGCACAAAGCCGCCAATCGCCGGCATGCGGGTCGCGGCGAAGCACGATCTTCGCCCGCGTCTGGTTCGGCTCCCACACATAGAAGTGGCCTTCGAGCCGCGCCTCCGGCGGCGGCTCCATGCCGGCGCCGGAGCCCTCCACCTGCGCTTCGGTAAGCACCAGCCGGTCGGGTTCCACGGTCCAGTGCTCGATCCACTCGGTCTTCTCGATCGTATGCGTCCAGGAGAGCGTGAAGGCGGTCGCAGCGACGCGGAGGACGACACCCCCGCCCAAGAGGCAAAGCGCGCTCACGCCGGCGCCGCCTTGACGGCGCGCACGCGCCACAGATGCCAGGCGAGGAAGAGGACGACGACGGCAAAGCCAAGCTCGTCGGTCAAAGGCAGCGCGGCGATCAGGAGCGCGGCAGCGGCGAAGGCCCAGAGCCGCTCCCATGCTCCGAGCCGGCCCCTGAGATAGCCGATCGTCGCCGCGCCCCAGAGCATGATGGCGACGAGCGCCTTGAAGACGATGTAGGCGACCGCCGGCCAGTAGCCGATCTCGCTGGCGAGCGGCCCTCCATCCTGCAGCATCAGCGCCGGCGTATAGACGGCCATGTAAGGCACCACGAAACCCGCCGCGGCAACGCGCACGGCGTTGAGCCCGATCTTCATTCCCGATTCTTTCGCGATCGGTGCCGCCGCGAAGGCAGCGAGCGCCACGGGCGGTGTCAGGTCGGCCATGATGCCGAAGTAGAAGACGAACATGTGGCTGACGATGAGCGGCACGCCGAGCGACAGCAGCGCCGGCCCTGCGATCGAGGAGGTGATGATGTAGTTCGGGATGGTCGGCACACCCATGCCGAGAACGAGGCAGCAGAGCATCGTCAAAAGCAGCGAGAGGAAGAGCGAGCTCTGGCCGATCGACACAATGACACGCACGAAGGTCGTGCCCGCACCGGTCAAGGACAGGACCCCGATGATCACGCCGACAAGCGCGCAGGCAACGCCGACGGGAAGCGCGTTCTTCGCGCCTTCCGCCAAGCTTTCGAGGCAGAGCGAGAGCGTTGCCCGCCCGCCGCGCATCACGAGATTGGCGACGACGAGGAGAAACAGAAGGATGAGCACGGCGGTGATGCCGCCGATGCGCACACCGCCAAGCGTGATCGAGGTCTTGAAGGAAAGGCCGGCGAGCACGCCGAGCACGATCCAGAAGAGCGCGCGCACGGCGATCGGCCCGAGATTGAGCGCAACCGGAACGCCGAGGATGATCAAGGCCGTCAGCGCCAGCCCGACGGTGCCAGCAAAGAGCGGCGTATAGCCGGAGAAGAGCAGCCAAACGAGCGCGGCAAGCGGCAGGATCAGATGCCACTTCGCGCGAAGCGCCGCGAGTGCGTTCGGGCACTCCGCCTTCGGGATGCCTTCGAGTCCGAGCCGCCCGGCTTCAAGATGCACCATCATGAAGACGGTGACGAAGTAGAGGACGGCCGGCACGATTGCCGCCTTCACCACGTCGAGGTACGGAATGCCGAGCGTCTCGGCCATGATGAAGGCGACTGCCCCCATCACGGGCGGCATGATCTGCCCGCCCATCGAAGAGGTTGCCTCGACGCCGCCGGCGAAAGCGGGCTTGAAGCCGAAGCGCTTCATCAAGGGAATCGTGAACTGCCCGGTGGTGACGACGTTGGCGACACCGGAGCCGTTGATCGTCCCCATCAGCGCGGACGAGACGACCGCGACCTTCGCCGGCCCGCCGCGGCTATGCCCGACGAGCCCGAGCGCGACGTCGGTGAAAAGGCCGATCATGCCGGCGCGCTCCAGGAACGCCCCGAACAGGATGAACAGGAAGATGTAGGTGGAGGAGACGTAGATCGGCGTGCCGTAGATGCCGTCCGTGCCGAGGAAGAGCGTATCGATGATCTGCGAGAAATCGTAGCCGCGATGATTGAGCGGCGACGGCAGATGCTGACCGAATAGGCCATAGGCGAGGAAGAGCGCGCAGATGATCGGCAGCGCCCATCCCATCATCAGCCGTCCGGCGACAAAGACGAGGATGACGGCGACGACGCCGAAGGCGATGTCCCAGCCGTTCGGATCGCCGGCCCTGAGCAGGAGGTCGGTGTAGAAGAACCAGTGATAGAGCCCGACGACGAACCCGACGACGCCGAGCGCCCAGAAAAGTGCCGCGTGCGTGCGCCGCTCTGGCGTGCGATTGGCGACCAGCCCGAAAAGAAGGAGGAGCAGAAAGCCGACATGCACCGCCCGGATGACCTGGCTCGGGAGCGGCGCGTAGGCCGCCGTCCAGAGCTGGTAGGCGGAGAAGGCGACGGCGATGAAGAAGAGTACGCGCGCGGCCGGCCCGATCCCCCACCCGTATTCCTGGGTTTCGCTCGCCAGCGTGGCGCTGTCGGCGGCTTCAGTCGTCATGGCGCGTTCTTAGCGGCCCGCCGACGGGAAGAGCGAAGGGGCGCCGAAGCGCCCCAATCGTCCGTCAGAGCGCGCCGGCTTCCTTGTAGTAGCGCTCAGCACCCGGATGCAGCGGCGCCGGCGGATTCTTCGCGGCCTTGTCGAGCGAGATGCCCTTCGCAGCGGCGTGCGCCGCGACCATCTTGTCGAGGTTCTCGAAGATTGCCTTGGTCATCGCGTAGACCACGTCGTCGGGAACATCGGCGCTGGTGACGAGGTAGTTCTGGATCGCCGCCGTCGCGACGTCCGCGGTCTGCCCGTCATAGGTGCCGGCCGGAATGGTGGCGGCCTGATAGGGCGAGCCGACCTTGGCGACGATATCCGCCGGGATTTCCACCACGGTGACCGGCAGCGACGAGGCAAGGTCGCGGATGGAGGAAACGCCGAGCCCGGCCGATTGCAGCGTGGCGTCGAGCTGGCGGTTCTTGATCAGCTCCACCGACTCGCCGAACGGCAGATACTCGACCTTGCCGAGATCATCGTAAGTGAGACCGGCAGCGCCTAGGATCGCGCGGGCGTTGAGCTCGGTGCCGGATTTCGGCGCACCGACCGAGACACGCTTGCCCTTCAGATCGGCGAGCGTCTTGATGCCGGATTCCTGCGAGGCGACGATCTGCACATAGTTCGGATAGATCGCCGCGAGCGTCCTGAGCTTGTCGAGCGGCTTCTGGAAGCCGGCGTCCGCGTTGCCTTCGACCGCGAATTTCAGGCTGTCGCCGAGCGTGAAGGCGATCTCGCCCTTCCCCGCCTGAACAAGATTCAGATTCTCGACCGACGCCTTGGTGGACTGTACCGACGGCCGCGCGTCGGGCATGGCTTCGGCGAAGATCGATTCGAGCGAGACGCCGAGCGGATAATAGACGCCCGATTGGCCGCCGGTCAGGATATTGATGAACGTCTCGGCCTTGACCGGCGAAACCGCCGCCACGACGACGACGACCGCGGCCAGAGATTTCCAAAATCGCATGTTTCGCTCCCGTTTTCTCTCGCGTCCGAAGCGACTATAGACGCTGAGCCGAGGAGCGAAACCCTCGCCTGCCGGCGCAGCGACAGCCGGAGCCGGCGCGTGCCATTTCCAGCGTTCAGGGCCCTACCCAAGCGGCCCGTCGCCGCTTATGTGAGACGCCTCACGCAACGATTTGAAGCGCCGGCGCCGATGCGCGCCGCCGCCGATCGACCGACCGGAAAGCGGATCATGGCCGACCAGACGCTGATTGCCGAAAGGCCGGAGCAAGACGCTTCGGCGGCCGCCCAATCCGACGATTGGCGGACGCGCCGGACCTTCGCCATCATCTCGCATCCCGACGCCGGCAAGACGACGCTCACCGAAAAGCTGCTCCTGAAGGGCGGCGCGATCCGTATGGCGGGCGCCGTGCGCGCCCGCGGTGAACAGCGCCGCACGCGCTCCGACTGGATGGCGATCGAGCGCGAGCGCGGCATCTCGGTCTCCTCCACCGTCATGCGCTTTGAGCGCGACGGGCTCGTCTTCAACCTCCTCGATACGCCGGGGCACGAGGACTTCTCCGAGGACACTTATCGCACGCTGACCGCAGTCGATTCCGCGATCATGGTGATCGACGCGGCAAAGGGCATCGAGAGCCAGACGCGAAAACTCTTCGAGGTCTGCCGGCTGCGCGACATCCCGATCGTCACCTTCATCAACAAGATCGACCGCGAGGGCCGGCATCCCTTCGAGCTGCTCGACCAGATCGAGTCGGAGCTCGCGCTCGACACGGCGCCCGTAACCTGGCCGGTCGGCATGGGGACGGATTTTTCCGGCGTCGCCGATCTCACATCCGGTGCATTGCTTACCTCGTCGCAGGGGCGCGGCGCTGCCTTCGACACCCGCCTCGAACTCGACGGCCCCGACGACCCGCGCCTTACGGAACGAGTCGCTTCGTCGGTCCTCGCCGATTATCGCGAACAGGTCGCGCTTGCCGGTGAAGGCTATCCGCAGTTCGAGCTCGAATCCTTTCGCGAAGGTCATCTGACGCCGGTGATCTTCGGCAGCGCACTTCGCAACTATTCGGTGGAAGAGCTCTTGCAGGTGATCGCCGAGCAGGCGCCGCCGCCGCGCCCGCAGCCGACCGCGGCCGGACCGGTCGATCCCGGGAATGACGCCGTTGCCGGCTTCGTCTTCAAGGTTCAGGCCAACATGGACCCGAACCACCGCGACCGCATCGCCTTCCTGCGCCTTTGCTCCGGCCGCTTCCGGCGCGGCATGAAGCTCAAGCACGTGCGCACGGGCAAGACGATCGCCGTGCAGAGCCCGGTGCTCTTCTTCGGCCAGGACCGGCAGATCGCCGACGAGGCGCTTGCCGGCGACGTGATCGGCGTTCCGAACCACGGCACGCTCCGCGTCGGCGATACGCTGTCGGAGGATTCCGCCATCCGTTTCACCGGCCTGCCGTCCTTCGCGCCGGAAGTGCTGCGCCGGGTGCTGCACGGCGAGGCGTCGAAGGTGAAGGCAGTGCGTCAGGCGCTCGAAGACCTCGCCGAGGAGGGACTGGTGCAGGTGTTCCGGCCGCTATCAGGCGGACACTGGATCGTCGGGGTCGTCGGCATCCTGCAGCTCGACGTGCTGAAATCACGGATCGCAGGCGAATACAACGCCGAGATTGTGCTTGAGCCCGTGCCCTACGAGACGGCGCGCTGGATCGGATCGACGGACGGCGAGGCCGCGCTCGACACCTTCAAAGCCGAGAATCGCGGCAACCTCGCGGAGGATCGCGACGGCCGCCTTGTGTTCCTCGCCCGCAATTCCTGGGAACTCGGCAACACGATGAAGCGCTACCCCGCGGTCACATTCCGCGACACCTGCGAATTGGTGGGCTGAGGCGCATGAATTGTCCCGTCGGCTTAACCAAGAAAATACCGACTGCGCGGTAGAAGGCGGCGACGTTCAGGAGCAGCTTATGGCCGAATTGCGCAACGCGCCGCGCCTTCCCGCCAAGCAACGGGGAAAAGCCATCATCAACGGCCGCAACGAGGTCGACTGCACGATCCGTGACCTGAGTTCGCTCGGCGCGCGGCTGAAATTCTCGCACCCGACCTTCCTGCCAAGGCAGTTCCGGCTGGTTTTCGACGAGAGCGACCAGAAGGTGACGGTGATCTGGCAGGCCGGCGTCATCGCCGGAGTTCGTTTCCAGACGCCGCTTCGTAACCTGCCGGCACGCAAGAAACGCAGCTGGCCCTGGTCGCGGAGATAGAAAGCCGGCTCAGAGCGCTCCGGACAGCGCGCTATCGAAGATCTTGAGCGCGCCTTCCTTCGTGAGCTTCACAGGATTGCCGCCCGCGGTCGGATCGACGATCGCCATCTCCGCGATTTCCTCGCGGCGGCTCGCATCGATTTTCAGCCCGGCGAGCGTGTGCGGCACGCCGATCTGTTCGCGAAGCTTGAGCACCGCCTTCAGGAAGCCGTCGAACCCGCCGGCAATTCCGAGATAGCCGGCAAGCCGCGCGATCTTTTCCTCGATCGCCGCGCGGTTGAAGACGAGGACGTAGGGCATGAAGACGCCGTTCGTCATCCCGTGATGCGTGTCGTAGAGCGCGCCAATCGGGTGCGAAAGCGAATGAATGGCGCCGAGCCCCTTCTGGAAAGCGGTGGCCCCCATCGCGGCGGCACTCATCATATGCGCGCGCGCCTCGATATCCTTTCCATCCTTCACCGCCTTCGGCAAATTTTCGAAGACGAGCCGCATGCCCTCCACCGCAATCCCAGTTGCCATCGGGTGATAGAAATCGGCGCAATACGCCTCGAGGCAATGCGCGAGCGCATCCATGCCGGTGCCGGCAGTGATGACTGCGGGCATGCCGACCGTCAGCTCCGGATCGCAGATCACGGTCTTCGGCATCATCTTCGGATGGAAGATGACCTTCTTCGTATGCGTCTTCTCGTCGGTAACGACGCCGGCGCGGCCAACCTCTGAGCCGGTGCCGGCTGTCGTCGGCACGGCAATGATCGGCGCGATCACGCCGGCATTCGCGCGCGTCCACCAATCGCCGATGTCCTCGAAATCCCAGACCGGCCGCGTCTGCCCGGCCATGAAGGCGATGAGCTTGCCGGTATCGAGACCGCTGCCCCCGCCGAAGGCAACGACGCCGTCGTGATCGCCCGCCTTGAAGACGTGGACGCCGTTGGTGAGGTTGGACTCCACCGGATTCGGCCGGACATTGGAGAAGATGCCGGGCGCGAGCCCGCCCTTCCGCATCACGTCGAGCGCGCGCTGTGTGACTTCGAGCTTGGCCAGCCCCGAATCCGTCACCAAGAGCGGCTGCACGATTCCGGCCGCCTTGCAGGCGTCGGCGAGCTCGGTGATCCGCCCCGCCCCGAAGCGGATGGCAGTCGGATAGCTCCAATTGGCGACGAGCTTGGTCATTGTCTCGGCTCGATGGCTGGAAGAAACGCTGCGACGCGGGCGAAGGGGCTCCGTAACCTCCCCCTTGAGGGGAGGTCGAAATTTGCAAGCCGATGGCGTAGCAAATTTCGGGAGGGGGTCGCGGCATTCAGGGTCCACCCCCTCCCGAAGTTTGCCGTCCGCTTCGCGTCCGGGAAACTTCGACCTCCCCTCAAGGGGGAGGTTACGCGCGGCCAATCGCGAAAGCTCATTTGACGTCTCGCAAGTGATAGCTCTTCGGCCTGGTCAGCGCGTCGTAGCCGAACTTCGAGAGCGCCGCGCCGCGGCCGGTGTCCTTGACGCCGGTCCAGGTCAGCGCCGGGTCGAGATAGTCGCAGCGATTGGCGAAGACCGTGCCGGTCTCAATGCGGTCGCCGATCCGCGCAGCGCGATCGAGGTCGGTCGTCCACACCGATGCCGTCAGACCGTAGGGGCTGTCGTTCATGAGTTGAACCGCCTCGTCGTCGTCCCTGACCTTCATGATGCCGACCACCGGCCCGAAACTCTCCTCGCGCATCACCGCCATCTGGTGATTGACCTCCGTCAGCACCTCCGGCGCGAGATAGGGCGAGCCGTCGCGGTCCTTCTCGTGCTTCATGCCGACGTGCTTCTTGGCGCCCTTACGAAGCGCCTCGCCGATCTGCCCGCGCACATTGTCAGCGAAGCTCGCGCGCGCCATCGGTCCGATCGTGGTCGTCTCGTCGAGCGGATTGCCCACGACATATTTCTTGGTGAGATCGACGAAGCCATCGACGAACGGCTGATAGACCTTCTCGTGCACGTAGATGCGCTCGATGCCGCAGCAGCTCTGGCCTGAATTGAAGAACGCGCCGTCGACGAGATTCTCGACCGCATGTTCGATCTTCACGTCGTCTAAGACGTAAGCCGGATCCTTGCCGCCGAGCTCCAGTCCGACCGACGCGAAGGTGCCGGCGGCGGCGCGCTCGATCGCGCGGCCGCCGGCCACCGAGCCGGTGAAGCTCACGTGGTCTATTCTGCGCGATTCAAGCAGCAGCTCGGTCTGCTCGTGGGAGAGCACGACGTTCTGGAAGAGCCCCTTCGGCAACCCGGCCTTGTCGAACGCCGCCTGGAAGCGCTCGCCGACGAGAAGCGTCTGCGCCGCATGCTTCAGAAGCACGGCGTTGCCGGCGATGAGCCCCGGGAAGATCGAATTGACAGCGGTGAGATAGGGATAGTTCCACGGCGCGATCACGAGGATCAGCCCGAGCGGCTCGCGCTTGACGTAGCGGCGGAAGCCGTCGATCGGCGCCGGCTCGTAGGGCGCAAGCGCGTCTTCAGCGATTCCCGCCATATAGCGGACGCGCTCGTCGACGCCGCGCTTCTCACCGCCGTAGCGGACCGGCCGCCCCATCTGCCAGGCAAGCTCCGGAACCATCTCATCGTTCATCGCAAGAAGCGCGTCGAGAAAGGCAAGCGCTTGTCGCACCCGCTCTTTCACAGGGACACGCGCCCATTCCGCCTGCGCGGCGTGGGCACGCGACGCGACGCCATCGAGCGCAGCGTCGGCGATGAAAGGTCGCTCGGCATAGACCGAGCCGTCGATGGGGGAGGCGATTTTGACTGTCTGACTCATTCCGAACTCTGTCAGTCATCCTCGGCCGAGCGAAGCGAGAGCCGAGGACCCAGATAGGGCCAGAAGGACTGGGTTCTCGGGTCTCCGCTTCGCTCCGCCCGAGAATGACATTGTCTGTTGCCGCATGAGCGCGTTACCCCTCCCCACCCCCTCCCACAAGGGGTAGGGGCTTTGCGTCGCGGGCTTAGTACCCGCTCGAAGCCCCGCTTCAGCTCCCAGTCGGTGACGCGGCGGTCGTATTCGAACTGCTCCCAGCGCGCGGTGTGGAGGTAATGTTCGACGACCTCCTCGCCGAGGGCGGCGCGCAGCATCTTCGATTTCTCCATGAGATCGATCGCCTCGCGGAGCGTTTTCGGCACCTCGCGGATGCCCTTTCCCTGATAGGCGTCGCCGACATAGGCCGGCTCGAGCGTCAGCTTCTCGTCGATGCCGGCAAGCCCCGCGGCAAGGAGCGCCGCGAAGGCGAGGTAGGGGTTCAGGTCGGCGCCGCCGATCCGACATTCGACGCGGATCGCCTTCGTTTCCTCGCCGCAGAGCCGGAAGCCGGCGGTGCGGTTGTCGCGGCTCCAGATCGCCTTGGTCGGTGCGAACGTGCCGACCTGGAAGCGCTTGTAGGAATTGACATAGGGCGCCAGGAACCAGGTGATCTCGCGCGCGTATTTCAGCTGCCCGGCGACGAACTGGCGCATCAGCGCCGACATGCCATGCTCGGCCTTCGGGTCGAAGAAGAGCGGCTTCTTGCCGGCCGCGTCCCAGAGCGACGCGTGGATGTGGCTCGACGATCCGGCGAGCCCAAAATCCCACTTCGCCATGAAGGTGACCGACTTGCCGAGCCCGAAGGCGATTTCCTTCACGCCGTTCTTCAGGATCGTATGGCGGTCGGCCATTTCGAGCGCGTCCGCGTAGCGGACGTTGATCTCCTCCTGGCCCGGCCCCCATTCGCCCTTGGAATTTTCGACCGGGATGCCGGCGCCCTGCAACCCCTTGCGGACGGCGCGCATGACGCCCTCCTCCTTGGTGGTCTGCAGGATGTGGTAATCCTCGATGTAGTGGCCGGCGGTGACAAGGTCGGCGTAGCGCTTGACGCGCGCCGTGTCGTAGGTCTCGTCGAAGAGATAGAACTCGAGCTCCGACGCAAAGAAGGCGCGCATCTTGCGTGTCGCGAGCCGCGCGATCTGCTTCCTAAGGATGGCGCGCGGGCTGTGCGCAAGATCGTGATGGTGGTGGTCGAGCACGTCGCAGATGACGAGCGCCGTCGCTTCAAGCCAGGGGATGCGCGTCAGCGTCGCCATGTCGGGCTTCATGACGAAATCGCCGTAGCCCTTCTCCCAATTGGCGACGGCGTAGCCCGGCACCGGCTCCATATCGATGTCGTTGGCGAGGAGATAGTCGCAGCCGTGCGTCTCCTCGTGCGCCGAGGCGACGAAGTATTCGGCCTGGAAGCGCTTGCCGATCAACCGCCCCTGCATGTCGACGAGGCACGCGAGCACGGTGTCGATCTCGCCGCTCGCGACCGCTTTCTTGAGCTGGTCGAAGGTCAGGTTGCCGGCCATGAACGGAAGCTTCCTTGGTAAGAGCGCCGGCCCGCGAGATTGTGCGCGGACCGGCAGGATCGAAAAGCCGCGTCGAGCGGCCGCCTACATCGAGGCGGCGCCCTCGCGGTGCTTCACCGCGAACTCCTCCTCCGGCGAGTAGACGAGCGTGTTACGCCCGTAGGCGGCGAAGTAGATGATCGCAATGATGTACCAGATCCCGACACCAATGATGCCCTGCCGGTAGAGCGGGTCAGTGAGCTGGAAGCCGATCGTGACCAAGGCGATGATCACGGTCAGGGCGGCGCCGAGCGTTCCGAACGGGCTCCTGTAGGGCCGGTCGATGTGCGGGAAGCGCCGGCGAAGCTGCAGGAAGGTGAGCCCCTGCAGCAGGTAGGAGAACATGGCACCGAACACCGCCATGTTCAGAAGCGTGCCGCCGATATACGTGCCGGCTGCTTCTCCGCCCTGCGTAAACCAGATCACCAGCATCACGAGGAAGCCGACCAGCGAGCCGGCGAGCAGCGCGATGTTCGGCGTCTTGTGATCGCCGTGCGTGACCGACAGGAAGTGCGGGAAATAACCGGCGCGCGACAGTGAATAAATCTGCCGCCCGTACGCGAAGATGATCGCGTGGAAGCTGGCCACGAGCCCGGCAACCGCGAATAGCGCCAGGATCTTCGCCCAGCCCGTCCCGAAGATGGCCCGGAAGCCGTCGAGAATAGGCTCGCCAGACGTGCCGTAGGCAAAAGCCCCGTCCGGCAGCGCCGGGTTGATGATCAGGATCAGGAACCCCGTTGCGAGCAGCGTGAACATGCCGAGCATGATGCCCTTTGGCATGTCGCGCTTCGGATCGACCGATTCCTCGGACGCCAGCGGCAACTGTTCGATCGCCAGGAACAGCCAGACCGCGAACGGCATCGCAGCGAAGACGCCCCTGATGCCCATGGGCAGGAACGGACCCCCGCCGTCCGGCAGCGCGACCGCCGCTCCGTCCGCTCCGACCCCGATATTCATGGCGTACTTGGCGAAGTCGAACTCTCCCGAAGCCAAGGCGCTGATGAAGAAGAACACCAGGATCGCAAGCGCGATGAGCGTGACGATCACCGTTACGCCGAACGAAAGAGCGACACCGCGCACGTTCAACCCGACGAAGATCACGTAGCCGATCAACCACCATACGGGCTGCCAGGCGTCCGGTGTGCCGGTGATCGCCGTCATGTAGGTGCCGATGAAGTAGACGACGACGGCCGGCGTCAGCACGTATTCGATGTTCTCCGCGATGCCGGTGATGAAACCGCCCCACGGCCCGAAGGCGGTGCGGGCGAAGGAATAGGCGCCGCCCGTGTGCGGCAGCGCCGGGCTCATCTCGGCGATCGAATAGGTCAGACCGAGATACATGATTGCGATAAGGATCGTGCCGACGAGCATGCCGCCCCAGCCGCCGACCGCGAAGCCGAGGTTCCATCCGGAAAAGTCGCCCGAGATGACGGCGCCGACCCCGAGCGCCCACAGCGAGAACACACCTGCGTGGCGCTTCAGGATTCGCTTGTCGAAATATTCCTGGCCGGGTTTGTGATAGGAAACCCCGCCTTCATGCTTTGTCGTCCCAGCCATATCCCACTCCCCCGTGGTTGAGTCCGATACTCAGGCTACAGATCTTCGATCGCTCCGGCCCGAAGTCGCGGACCATCCCTTTGCTTCTTCGCTGGCTGCGAGGAGCGCCGCAAGGCGCGCGCCCCAGGCCTTCGCCTGCTCGCCGGTTTTGATGAGATCGTTCCGAATCTCGATCATCGCGGCGGCGAGCCCGCGGCTCTCCGCATGGCGTGTGAGCGTGTAGTAGACGCGGTCGGCGGGCGAGTAAGGCTCGTTGACGCCGACCACGAATCCTTCGGTTTTGAGCGCCGCGATCAGCTCGTCGGCGAGGCGCCGATTGCGATCGAAGACAATTCCGATCTCCCAGGGGCGCCGGGCGCCACGATAGACGGGCGTAAAGCTGTGAACCGCGACCAGTGACGTCGCGCGCCCGCCTTCGAGGCGCTCCTCGATGATCTTCTCGATCGCGGCGTGGTAGGGCACGTGTACGCTCGCGATGCGACGGCGGCGCTCCGCATCGCTCAGCGCCGCATTCCCCGGTATCGTCGTGGTCTCGCTTGTGGTGGCGATGAGGTCGGGCGCATCGAGCGGCCGGTTGCAGTCGATGACGAGGCGCGACACCGTGGAGTGGACGAGCGTTGCGTCGAGCTCGCGCGCGAGCTGCCGCGACACTGCAAGCGCGCCCGGGTCCCAGGCGATGTGCGCCTCACGTTCACGCTGACCGAGCCCGAGCGAGCCGTACTCCGGCGGGATGGCGTTCGACGCGTGATCGCACAGGATCAGGAACGGGCTCGACGCCGCGCGGTTCTCCACGGCCACGGGATCGGCGGCGCGGGTTTCGTGACCCGGTTGTGCCAATGCCTCCAAGCAAGCCTCCGCCCCCTGGATCATTTGATACAGATCGCGGGGGAATTCCCTATCTCGAACATTCTGGTACAAATGTTAAAAATCGTCAACCATTCGTCACCGGAACGCCATGAACAGCGGCCCCGCTCCTTCCGTGGCAGAAGCCACCCGCGATCACCTGAACGCGCTCACGGCTTCGGAGCGCCGGGCAGCACGCGCACTTCTCGCCAATTACCCGATGCTCGGGCTTGGGACCGTGGCGGAATTCTCGGCGCGGAGCGGTGTCAGCTCGCCGACCATATTGCGTTTCGTCGCCCAACTCGGCTTCGGTACCTATGCCGACTTTCAGCGACGGCTGCGCGAAGAGGTCGAGGCGCAGCTGAAATCGCCGCTCGCCAAAGCCGACCCGCCCGGCGCGCGGGGGGAGCTCCGATCTCACTCCGCTTTCGCCGCGTCCGTCTGCGAGAACATCGCGGAGACTTTTCGGCACATGCCGGCCGGCGAGTTCGAGGCGGTCGTCGCGCTCATCGCCGACGCCAAGCGGCCGCTGCATCTCCTCGGCGGACGCTTCACCAACTCGATCGCCCGCTACATGGCCGCGCATCTGCGTATCCTGCGCTCCGGTGTCGACCATGTTGCCGGCCAACCCGATAACTGGCGCGACCAGCTCATCGACATCGGGCGCAAGGACGTGCTCGTGGTCTTTGACATCCGCCGCTATCAGGAAGACCTGGTGGCATTTGCCAAGGCTGCGGCGGAGCGGCAGGCGGCGATCGTGCTTCTCACCGACCAGTGGCTGTCGCCGATCGCGCGTATCGCGCTGCACGTGCTGCCGGCGCGCATCCAGGTACCCTCGGCGTGGGATTCAAGCGCCGCCCTCATCGCCGTCGCGGAGGCGCTGATCGCGGCCGTCACGGCGCGGACCTGGCGGCTTTCGCAGGAGCGCATTCGCGCGCTGGAGCGGCTGCGGCTGGCGGAGGAAGGCTAGAAAGCCGCCCTCCGGTTTGCCCTACAGTCCCTCCTGGCATATGTCTTTCGGCTACAATTCGTGGTATGCGTTTTTGAGGGGGCTCGGACCGAGACCTATGCGACTGACCAAGCAAACCAGCTACGCGCTGCGCATCCTGCTTCATTGCGCGCTGCACCCGGACGAGCAGATGAAGGCGGCCGACGTCGCCAGGGCCTACAACATCACCGAGTTCAACGTCCTGAAGATCATCCCGCTTCTCGTCCACGGCGGCTTCATCAAGACGATGCGCGGGCGCCGTGGCGGGCTGAGGCTCGCCCGGCCGGCGACCGAAATCCGCATCGGCGACGTCGTGCGCCTGACCGAGGAGACGCACATCCAGGCGGACTGCTTCGGCCAGCTTCACGACGAATGCCTGATCCAGCCGGCGGCGCCGATCAATCGCATCTTCGACAACGCGCTCGGCGCCTTCATCGAAGTGCTCGACCAGCACACCCTGCAGGACCTTGTCACCGCTCGCCCACCGGCGCACGAGGTCAGGCCTGGCCAGCGGACGGCGGCCTTCGACATCGGCGAGATGCTTACGGCCGGCACTCGGAACTAGCGCGCCGCAGCGACCAACTCCGCGATCGTCGCCTCGAATCGCTCGCGCCCGCCGAAGCGAACGCCGAGCGCCTTCAGCGCATCGCACCGCATGACGCCGCCCGGCGTGGGCGCATCGGACGGAAGCGGTCCTGTCACTCCCGCAATTCTCTGCACCGCGCCGACGATGTCGCGGGTCGAAACGATGATGTCGCTGCAATTAAAAGCGTGACCCGTGATCTTAACCGGATCGGCGGTCAGCAGGCGCCAGACCAACTCCGCTACGTCATCGCCATGCACCTCGGTTCCGGCGCGCGCCTCGATCGCCTCGCCACGAAGCGCGCGCTTGATCAGCGCGAACCATTTGCTCCGTTCCGGCGGCGCCACCATGCCGTAGATGCCGGTCGGGCGGAGCGCCG
The DNA here is from genome assembly GCA_963720705.1 of uncultured Alphaproteobacteria bacterium. Lineage (GTDB taxonomy): Bacteria > Pseudomonadota > Alphaproteobacteria > Rhizobiales > Afifellaceae > DASWJZ01. The sequence continues at coordinate 418,220 of CAVRGJ010000005.1, read as the reverse complement.
CGATCGGCCAGCCCTCGCGCCCAAAACTCTGGACGAAAGCTTCGAGCGCAACCTTCGCCGCGCCGTAATGCGTGTCCGGCGCTGCCGGCGCGTCGTCTGCGATTGTGCCTGCAATGGAAGCGCCGAAGACCGCGCGGCTCGAGATAATGACGGCGCGCCTGACGCTCGCGCGCTTCGCCGTCGCAAGAAGCGCGAGGCTGCCGCCGACATTCGTGCGGAGATAGCCCGCAAGGTCTTCGCCTTCCCCGCCGCGATAGTGGCCGGGCACATGATCGAGTGCCGCGTGGACGAGCATGTCCGCACCTTCGACGAGCGCCGCGGCACCGTCAGGCGCGGAAAGCTCGCCGGCGATCCATTCGATCTCGTCGGGAAGTCCGCGCAGGTCGGAAGACGGGCGCCGCCACGCCCTGACGCTCATACCCGCTTCGATCAACCGCTTCACGATGAACCGGCCGACATAGCCTGTCGCGCCGGTCACGGCGACCGTCACGCAATCAGATCCTTGGCGCGGCTCGGCGGGGCGACGGGCAAATCCTCCGGGGGCGCTTCGCCCTCAAACATGCGCCACCAAAGATCGATCACCGGCTGAAGCAGATGCCGCTTCGGGTTTTCGACCGACCACGGCTTTTCGTACTGGTAGTGCACCACGCGGATGCTCCTCCAGACCCAAAGCTCCGGCAGGTTGAAGTAGACGTACTGCATGGTGTTGAAGGTGTAGGGGAGCTTGTGCCAGTCGGGAAATGCCGTCTCCAGGAACGTCTGGTCGGTGCGCCGCCAGAAGACGCCCGGCCGGTCGAGCCGCTCCACCAGCGCGTCGTAGGTTGAAACGCGCGGCTCGGCGACGAAGACGCCGGAGTTCAGCCGGTGGAAGTCGGCAAGCGTCTCATAGACGTTCGGAGCGCCGGCGAACTCGGGATAGCCGAAAAGCATGTCGATCGGCTTCACGACGAGCGAGTCCGCGTCGAGAAAGACGATCTTCTCGAACTCGACGAGCTTCCAGAGCTCGAGCTTGCAGAAATTATCGACCGGATCGTGGAAGGCCGGCTTGTTGCCCTTGTTGAAAGGCGCGGCGCGGTGCAGTGCGTCGCGGCTGTGGCGCTCGCGAAACGCATCGGAGAGGCGCGGCTGCCTGACCGGCACGATGCGGCAGCCCTCGCGCTGAAGTTCGTCGAGATGCTCAGCTTCGTCCGTGGCGAGCACCAAGAGTGGCGCCTCTGTGCCCGTCCAACGCAGCGAGCGCGCAAGCGCCAGCGCGCCACGGCCGTATTCTTCGTTGGTGACGAGTGTCGCAAAGGCGTGCGGCGCCGCCGGCCGTTTCTGATTGCGATTCAAGAGGGCCCTCCTCGAATCGTTTCCCCGCCCCCGCTTTCCTAGAACAGGCCGGGCGGCAAAACTATGGGGAAAGAAGTCGATTGGCGGCGCAAAGGTTCCGGATTCTTTGGGTGTTCAGCCCTTTCCCGGCTCCTCGGCAAGGTGTGCGCGATCCGAAGGCGGCAGCTGGAAAAGCGCGTCATACGTGGCTTTTTGCACCGCTTCCTGCATGGCGGAGGCGGCGGCGCGGAGCGCTGCAAGCCGCTCGTTGAGAGCGGCGCGGTCGGGCTCCGGTGCTGCGGAGAGCCGCATGATCTCGGCGCGAATCTCGCGTATCGCCTTCAGCCGGTCTTCAAGCTCGGGCGCGAGCGGCTTCAGCTCGCCCGCGATCTTATCGACCGCATCCGGCGGCAGGCGATCATCGAATCGCCGAAGCTCGAAGGTGGCAAGCCGCTCGCCGGAGAAGCCATGCCGCTCATGCCTCACCGCGTCGACGACGAACATCCCGATGAAGAACCCGTTCAGGACGAGCGAGGCAACGAGCGCCATGGCCGGCCAGCGCCGACGCAGGAAGGCGATCAGCCCGCTCATTGCGCCCCAGCTCCGTCGATGGCGTAGAGCGGATCGACGACCGCAACGTCGATTGAATCGACCGACTGTTGCGGAAGCGCGAGGTCGACCGCACCGCCGAGCATCCCGGCGACGAGGATCGCGGCGGCGACACGTTGCCAGGGAATGCCAGCCAGAAAATTTCCGGAGCGCCGCATCAGCACGTTGCGGCGCACGCGTTCGAGTGACCCGGACTTCCTGATCTCGCCGTCAAGCGTTTGGCGATATGTGTCGAGATGGGATTGGAAGGTGTCGCGGCCGGGCTCAGTCATCGTAGCCCTCCCCGGTAAGCCAGCGCCGCAATTGTCGCCTTGCGCGCGAGAGCATCGACTCGAAGGCCGCTTCGCTGACCCCCATCACCTCCGCCGCTTCGCGCTGCGGGAGGCCCTGCACGTGGAAGAGAAGAATAGCCGTCCGTTGCCGGGCCGGCAGTCGTTCGATTGCAACGCGGACGGAGAGTGTCGCTTCATTGCGAAGGAGCGCTGCGTCCGCCCGCTCCGACTCGTCGGCGAGCTCCTCAAGCACGCTCTCGTCGACGAAGGCGCGACGACGGCGCAGCCCGTCGATCGCGCGATTGTAGCAGACGCGGTGGAGCCAAGTGCCGATGCGCGCGTCGGGAGTCCAGCGCGCAGCATTCTCCCAAAGGCGAATCAACGTGTCCTGCACCACGTCTTCCGCCTCGTCGAGGCTGCCGACCATGCCTTGGGCAAAGCGCAGGAGGCGCGGCGCCTCGCGATCGACAAGCCGCCTGTACGCGGCGGCGTCACCCGCTGCGATCGCGCGCATCTCGGCGCGTTCACCCGCGTCGCGATCCTCGTCGTCGGCCAAGCGACACCCTGCCTGAAATACCGGAAGCAAAGCATGACGTATCGACTCCTGAACCGCACGTGAACCACGCCTGCGAACGAAAGCCGGCGCAATTTGCCCTTCACGTGTGCCTAACCTCCCCCACGCGGGGATGGTTGGAGGAGCGCATCCCTCGAAGGATATCAGTGTCGCTGTAGCAAGCATCTAGCCTACTCCGCGGCGACGGTGTGGGCCGCTTCGCGCTGCTCTCCGCCGAGGAGGAGATCCGTGTCGGCTACCTCGCCGAGCTCCGCATGCAGACGATCGGCCTCTGCCGAGCGCGGCTGGCTGAAGCGCGCGAGGAGCAGAAACGCGACCGGCGTCACGAACAGCGTGATCAGCGCTGCGAAGCCGAGCCCGCCGACCACGATCCAACCGAGCGCCTGCCGCGCCTCGGCACCGGCTCCGCCCATCAGCACGAGCGGAATGCCGCCCGACACCGTCGAGATCATGGTCATGACCACCGGCCTGAGCCGGATGCGGCACGCTTCGCGGATCGCATCCTCGATGCGGAATCCGCGCTCGCGCAGCTGGTTGGCGAATTCCACGATCAGGATGCCGTTCTTCGCCATGATACCGACCAGCAAGACGAGCCCGATCTGGCTGTAGATATTGAGCGACCCGCCGGAGAGCGCGATCGCGAAGATTGCCGCCGCGAGCCCGAACGGCACGGTGAACATGATGATGATGGCGCTGGTGAAGCTCTCAAACTGCGCCGCAAGCACCAGGAGCACGACGACGAGCGCGAAACCGAACGTTACCGCCACGCCGCTCGCCGTCTCGTTCAAAGCCGCCGCCTCACCGAGATAACGGATGCCCATGCCCGGCGCGAGGTGCTGCGCCGCAACGCTCTCCAGGTTGTTCATCGCGTGGCGGAGATCGACGCCGGGCTTCAGCGTCGCGGCGATCGGCACCGCGCGCCGCTGCCCCTCGCGCGGCAGTTCGGGCGCGACCGCCTGTTCGACCACAGTGACGAAAGAGGCAAGCGGCACCATGCGGCCCGACGCCGTGCGCACGAACACGTTCTCGAGGTCGCCGGGGTCATCGATCATACCGTCGGGCGCCTGCACGCGCACGGGGATGGCGTCGCCGCCGACATAGAACTTTCCGATCTCCGTGCCGTCGAGCAGCGTGGAGAGCGTCGCGCCGAGCGTGTCCACCGAAACGCCGAGGTCGGACGCTTTCTCGCGGTCGATCGCGACCGAGAGCTCGGGCTGCGTGGTGTCGTAGTTGAGCGACACCGTATCGAAGCTCGGCTCGTTTTCGAGTGCACCCTGCAATTCCACCGCCTTGTCGGCGAGCGTCCCGTAATCGTTGCCGGTGATGGCAAATCGCAGGCCCTGTCCGCCGCCGCGGATGCCGAGGCTGTTGGCCGTACGCGCCGATATCTGCACGCCGGGGATCTTCTGCAGCTTCGGATTGAGGTCGCGCAGGATCTCCTGTGCGCTCCGTTTCCGTTGCTCCCAAGGAGCGAGCGTCAGCGCGACGAAGCCGGAGTTCGGATTGAACATCCCGGCAAGCATGAACATGTTCGTCACTTCCCCGCTCTTGATGAGCGGATCGACGGCGGCCTCGATCTGCCGCATCTCGGTGTCCATGAAGTCGACGCTGACGCCTTGCGGCGCGCTGACCGAGATCGGGATGAAGCCGCGATCCTCGTTCGGCGTGAGCTGCTCGGGAAGCTGCGTGTAGACGATCGCCGCGGCGCCGGCGAAGACGAGCGCCGCCGCCACCACGACAAACGGCGCCGCCAGCGCCTTTGCAAGCAGCCGATGGTAGAGCGCCTCGGTCCACCCACCCACGTCGCCGAGCCGCCGCAGGAGCGGGTTCTTGAGATGGGCGGACTCGCCCTCGTGCTCGCGCAGAATGCGCGAGGCGAGCATCGGGCAAAGCGTCAGCGCGACGAAAGCCGAAAGCCCGACTGCGAACGCCATGACGAAGCCGAACTCGGAGAAAAGGCGGCCGGCCGTGCCCTTGAAGAACGAGATCGGAATGAACACCGCGGCAAGTGTCGCTGTCGTGGCGATGACCGCGAAGAACACCTGCTTGGCGCCGAGCACGGCCGCGGCGCGCGCGCCCATTCCCATGGCGCGGTGACGCTCGATGTTTTCGAGCACCACGATCGAGTCGTCGACGACGAGGCCGGTCGCGAGCACGATCGCAAGCAGCGTCAAAATGTTGATGGAGAAGCCGGCGAGATAGATGGCGGCGAGCGTGCCGGTAAGAGCAATCGGCACGGTGACCGCCGGGATGATCGTCGCCCGCGCCGAGCGCAAGAAAAGGAAGATCACCGCGACGACGATCAGCGTCGCCTCGAACAGCGTCTCCAGCACTTTTTCGAGCGCGCCGCCGATGAAGGTCGAATTGTCGGAGGTTACGCGTATATGAACGCCCTGCGGCAGCGAGCGAGCGAGCTCCGCGACCGCCTTGCGCACGCCGGCCGAGATGTCGAGCGTGTTCGACTGCGCCTGCCGCACGATGCCAAGCCCGACCCCGGTCTGTCCGTTGATGCGGATGGAACTCGTCTCTTCGGCCGGACCGAAGATCACGTCGGCGATGTCGCCGACGCGCGTCGATTTGTTGATCTGGATCGCCTCGACGTCCTCCGCGCTCTTCACGCTAGCGTCGGCGCGCACGAGCAACGACTGGGCGCCAGCCGAGAGCTGGCCGGCGGGAGCGTCGGAGGCGACGCTTGCTAGCGCGTCCGAGAGGTCGGCGACCGATATGCCGCGTGCCGCCATGGCGTTCGGATCGATGAGCACCCGCACCAGCGGCTCGCGATCCCCGAAGACGGTGACGTCGGCGACACCCTCCACGGCCGCGAGCCGGTCGATGACGTTGTCCTGGACGAGCTTGGTCAGATCCTGGATCGACATCTTCTCAGCGGTGACCGCGATCCGCATGATCGCATCGGAATTGTCGTCCGCCTTCACGATGGAGATGTCGGTCACTTCGTCGGGAAGCTGGCGCTGGACGTTGCCGACGGCGTCACGCAGGTCGTTCGCGGCAACGTTGATGTCGACGGATTCGGCGAACTCGACGACGACGCGGCTTGAGCCCGAGCGGCTCGTGGAGGAGATCGACTTCACCCCCGGCACGCGCGCCGCGGCGCCTTCGAGGACGTAGGTGACTTGTCGGTCGATCGTCTCCGGCGTGGCGCCGTCGTAAGTTGCGCGGATGGTGATGACCGGGCGGTCGACGTCCGGCAGCTCGCGGATCTCGACGCCGCGGAAAGCGGCGAGACCGGCAAGCAGGATCAGGAGGTTGGCGACGATCGCAAGCACCGGGCGGCGCACGGAGAGCGCCGATATCCCCTTGGTCGCTTCGGCAAGCCAGACGCGCGCGTCTTCGAAATGCTTCGCCACCGCCCCTTAGCTCCGCGTGCTCGTTGCCGTGCCCGCCCCGCTCACCGCAGGAGCGGAATCCACGCCTTGTCCACCGTCGGCGGGCGGAGCCTGGTCTACGATTTCAGGCGTTTCGTCGACCTCGTTCACCTTGGCGCCTTCACGAAGCCGCATCAGCCCCTCCACCACGACGCGGTCGCCGGCCGCGACGTCGCCTTTAACGACGACGATGCCGCTCTGCCGCCTGACGATTGCCACGTCGGCGCGATGAGCGGCGCCGTCGGCGACCTTCCACACGAACGAGCCACGCCGATCCCACTGCACCGCAAGGCTCGGGACGGCGAGCTCGGAGGCTGTATCGAATGCGAGCTTGACCAGGATCGCCATGCCGGTCTTGAGCGTCCCCTCATCGTTGGCAAGCTCCGCCTGCATCCTGAGCGTCCGCGTCGTTTGATCGACGCGGTTGTCGATGCCGGAGATCGTCCCGGGAAAATTCGATCCGGGAAGCGCTTGCGCGGTCGCCGTGATCTGCTGTCCAGCCGCGACACGACCGGCCCAGCGTTCCGGCACCTCGAAATCGACGCGCATGGTGGAGAAATCGTCGACTGTGGCGAGAGCCGTCGAGGTGGTGACGAAATCGCCGACGGAGAGGTCGGTCAGCCCGGTGATGCCTGAGAACGGCGCCTTCACGCTGCGCCGATCGAGATCGATCTGGGTCGATTTGAGCTCGACTGCGGCCATGCGGGTGGCGGTCTCGGAATCGGAAAGCGCGACGCTCGAGATCGTCTGCGATTTCGCCAGCGCCTGCTGACGCTCCAGTGTCGCCTCCGCTTGTTGCAGGGCGATCTGCGCCTTCTCCACCGCGACCTTCTGTTCATCGTCTTCGAGGCGCACGAGGAGGTCGCCGGTCTTGACGGTTTTGCCCGGCACGATGAGCACTTCGGCGACCATGCCGGAGACCTCCGGATAGAGGGTCACCGAGTGCGCCGCCTTGGCCGTGCCGAGCGCCACGACCGCGTCGCCGAGGGTGTCGGTCTCAACCGGCGCGGTCACGACGTTGACGCCGCCGCCAGCGATCAGCCCCGGAATGCGGCTTTGCTGGCCGGCAGCGCCGCCCGGCACTCCCGAGCTGCCAACAGCTTCGCGCGCCGGCTCGACCGCCTGCCAGTGGCGATAGCCGTACCACCCGGCGGCTGCTGCCGCGACCACGACGAGAGAAAGAACAACCTGTTTCCAGAAAGACATATCCGCCACGAACCCACCACCCCCGACCCCGCTTCAACGTGGGCCGCCGGCCGAATCCGTCGCTCCAAGCCGTTACGATTGCGTAATCATGCCCGAGCCGATGCCCCGCCGCAAAGCCAAAGACGCCGCGGCCTCTGGCCGAATCCCTGCGCCGCCACTAGGAACGTCAGAGTATCGGCGCCGGGGAAGCTCCCACGATGAACGAAAAGGAGAGGACGGCCTCCGTTTCGCTGGCTGCGAGCCTCCTGCTCGCCGCGGCGAAGCTCGCGATCGGGCTGGCGATCGGCAGCCTTGCGCTGATCACCGACGCGCTCCACTCCTGCGTCGACTTTCTGGCGACCGGGGTCACCTGGATGGCAGTCCGCCTGGCGGACAAGCCGGCCGATGCGTCGCATCCCTACGGTCACGGAAAGTTCGAGAATGTCGCCGCGTTGGGCGAGGCGGCGCTGCTTCTGCTTCTTGCCGGCGGCGTGATGGTGACGGCCATCGGCCGCATCCGCAGCGGCGAGCCGCCGCCGCCGTTGAGTCTCCTCGCCGTCGCCGTGCTTCTCGTCGAGATCGTCATCAACGCCTGGCGCGCGCGAGCCTTGAAACGCGTCGGTGCCAAGACGCAGAGCGCTGCGCTTGAAGCCGACGCGCTGCATTTCGCCTCCGACGTCTTCTCTTCGCTCGCCGTCCTCGCCGGCTTTGCGCTGATCGCATTCGGCTACCGCACAGGCGATTCGGTGGCTGCCATCGCCGTCGCTGTGCTGGTAGCGGCACTCGGGATCCGCCTCGTGGCGCACACCATCAACGCACTCGTCGACCGCGCGCCGGAGGGTGTCGCCGAGCTCATCAAGGCGAAAATCGAGGATCTTGCCGGCGTGCTCGGCGTCGAGAATGTGCGCGTGCGCTCCGTCGGGGCGAGCCATTTCGCCGACGTGACGATACAGGTGCCGCGCTCGCTCGGCATCGAGCAGGTGGCTGAGGTTAAGGACGAGGTCGTGGCCGCGGTCCGCGCCGTCATCGCCGACGCCGACGTGACCCTTCAGTCGCAGCCCGTGTCGCCTTCGAACGAGACGCTGCGCGAGCGCGTGCTCCTGGTGGCGCAGCGCGAGCGCGCCGCCGTGCATCACATTACCGCGGAGCATCTGAACGACCGTCTGGCGCTGGCGCTCGATCTTGAGGTCGACGGCGAGCTGCCGCTTGCCGAGGCGCATCGCACCGCCGATCGGCTCGAGGCCGCTATCCGCCGCGAGTTCGGGCGCGCGACAGAGATCGAGACCCATATCGAGCCGCTCGAGCCGGAGGTGACCGACGTCGAGGATACGCCGGAAGCACTTCGCCAGAGCTACGTGCAAACGCTTGAAGAGGCGGCGCGCTCAATCGACGGGCTCTCCGACGTCCACGACGTGCGGGTCAGGCGCAGCGCCCGCGGCACCGTGCTCGTCGCCCATTGCCGCCTCGGCCCGGAGGAGACGGTGGAGAGCGTCCACCGCCGCGTCGACGACCTGGAGCGGCTGGTGCGCGAGCGAAAACCGGAGATCGCGCGCATCGTGATCCACGCCGAGCCGATGCGGTCACCTCTTCCCTCTCCTCTTGAGGGGGGCTAGCTCAGCGCCTCCTTCAGGAACGCGACCGTGCGCGACCAGGCTAGGTCGGCGGCCTCTTTGTTGTAGCGCGCTTCCGAAGTGTCGTTGTTGAAGGCGTGGTTGGCGCCTGCATAGACGTAGATCTGATAGTCGACGCCGGCAGCCTTGAGCGCCGCCTCGTAGCTTGGAATCCCGGCATTGGTGCGCTCGTCGAGCCCGGCATAGTGAAGCAGCATCTTCGCCTTTATCTGGCTGACCTGCTCGGGCTTCGGAACCCCGCCATAATAGGCGACGGCGGCCGCGAGATCATCGCCGGCCGCGACCGCGATCTGATTTGTCAGAGTGCCGCCCCAGCAGAAACCGACGACGCCGACCTTGCCGTTCGACATCGGATGACTTTTCAGGAAGGCGACCGTCGCAACGGCATTGTCGATCGTCTGTTGGCGGTCGAGCGCGCCGATCATGTCGCGCGCTTTGTCCTCGTCTTCAGGCGTGCCGCCGGACGGCGTCAGAAAGTCGGGGGCGAGCGCGAGAAAGCCTTCGAGCGCGATCCGTCGCGCCACGTCCTTGATGTGCGGGTTCAAGCCGCGGTTCTCGTGCACGACCATCACCGCCGGCAACGGTCCCGCCGCTTCTGCTGGCATGGCGAGATAGCCGGCCATCGTCTGCCCCTCGGCGCCGGGCCAGGTGATCGTCTCGGCTTTGAGACGCGGATCGTCGGCAGCGACGATCGCCGCTTTCGCGTTCGACGCCGCGAGCATCGGCGCGATCGCCGCCGCAGCGGCGGCCGAGCCGGTCAGCCGCGTCAGCTTCTGCATGAAGTCGCGGCGGTCGAGCGTCAGGTGCGTGTAGTCGTCGTAGGCCTGGATCATCGCCTGCGTGACCTTGGGGACGTTCGCGCGCGGGGTCTCCACCATGTTCCGCCTCCTCCGGCTGTCGGGTTTCACCTCGGTTAAACGCCACTATCTAGCCGAAGCTTCAAGCGCCGACGTGACCGTCCGATCAAAGCTTCGAGAGATAGACGCGAGGCTCGCGATGAGCTTGGCGCCTGAACCGCAACTGAATGGCGGCTTCAAAGCGAGTTCAGCGGCCCGCTTCTAGGCTCCTCCGCGCAATCGGCGAAGAGGGAACCTGCCCATGTCCAACAGCTTGAAAGAGGCCGCAGCGCTCTGCATTCGCGGGACCGGCGTTGCCTTCATCCTGACCGTGCTTGCGCTCGCAGCGATGCTCGCAAGCCAGGTCTGATCGTCAGACGCCGAAGGTCCGAAGATGATTGTCGAAGGCGACGCCCGGCAACCGCACCTTTGCGGCGGCCTCGCCATCCGTCCCGGTCTCCACGATCAGCCCCTCGCCGTTCGAGGCGAGGATGGATTTTTCGCCATAGCCGGTGATGCCGCTTGAATCGGCGATTTGCGTGCGGCCGAGATATTTTCCGCTCTCGCCGCTGAAATGCACGACATAGCCGCCGCGCGGCGCGGAAGCCGAAATGACCGTCCGATCGCGGCTCGCTGCCATCGCACCGACATAGCGGCGCATATCGTTCAGCTCCGGCTCCGGCGTATCGACAAGCTCCAGCCCGTCTTCGAGCGACGCGCGGCCGACCAGCGACGGCGTTTCGAGCGGATCGCCCTCCCATTGCGTGCCGAACCAGACTTTTCCGTCCGCGCCCACCGCCATGTGGCGGATCGAGAGCTGGTGGTAGCGCTTGGGCAGCCGGTACTGCGCGATGAGATGCCCGTCGAGATCGACGAACGCGAGCGAGGGATCCATGCTCGGGATGTTGAGCATCTCGCGTCCGTAATCCGGATGCGTCTCGATTCCGCCATTTGCGATGGCGAGCGTCTTGCCGTCGGGAAGCAGGATCGCTTCGTGGGTGCCGACGCCACGCGTCGGGAATTCGCCGAGGCGCCGGTAGGAATCCGTCGCATCGTAGATGCCGATCACGCCAGTACCGGCGCCGAAATCGTTCTCCGTCGCGAAGAGGAGCTTGCCGTTCGCCGAGTAGGCGCCGTGCCCGAAGAAGTGCCGGTCGGCTCGCGCGACGAAGACCTGCGGCGGCGTGCGCAAAGAAATATCGAAGGCCACGGCGAACGTGCCCGGCCGCCGCGCGAAGGCGACGGCACGGCCGCTGGCCGTATGGACCGCAAGATCATGGCCGCGGGCCGGAAGCGCGATCTCACGGATCAGCGCGCCATTCTCGCCAAACACCATGACTGCGAAGCTACCGTCCGCCCGCATCGCCGGCGCAAGCACCAGCGCCTCACTTGTCGCAAGCGCCGCGGCGGCGCGCGGCGTGAGCCCCGCGGCAAGGCACGCGCCGGCGCCGGCAAGAAGGGCGCGGCGGTCGACGATCATCGGGCCGGCCCCTTCCCCTCTGATCGAATCAGAAGTCGAGGCCCTGTCTCTTTGTCTGAGCATGATCTTGTCCGAAAACCGGCTCCCACTTTCCGGGATCATGCTCTAGTCGCCATCGAGCGAGTTGAAGCCCGGCGAGAGCCCGGCCGCGACGGCGATGTGCTTCTGGAAGAGATCGCGCAGGCTTGCGATCACGATCGCCGCATAGCCGAGCTTCGAGCGCAGCGTCGGATCGGCAAGCGCCGCGTCAATGCTCGGGCCGGCGGCGTGCAACGCATCGTCGAGATTGTTGAACTCGAACAGCGCCGAAGCGGCGTAGCCGTCCTGATCCTCCGGCAGCATCTCAAGCAGGCCGGTTGCATTGATGAAACGCTGGAGCGCCGTCGACCCGGCTTCGAGATAAGCCATCGTGTGCCCGGAGAGCTCATAGGGCGCGCGGCTCGCCTTCGCGTCCTCCGGCTTCTCGCCGACCGCAGGCAGGATGCGCTGATCGCGCATCTGCTCAAGCGCGGTCAGAATCGCCTTCAGGAATTCCGTCGTCGCTTCCGCGTGAGTGCGATAGACCGGATTATCCGGGCCGGGATCTTGCATGAGCGTCGTCCAGCCCTTCTCGCCGGTCCAACCGGTGAGCACGTCAGACGCTATGCCGCTCATATTGTCGGCGACCGCGCCGGCAAGCGAACAGCGAAACGCCTCCGGCGCACTGGCGTGAAGCAGCGCCTTGTCGCCGGAATAAAGAAGCACCTCGAGCGCCGGCAGGCCCTGCACTGCCGCGCTCTGCTTGGCGAGCGTGCCGGGCTCGATGAGCTTAGAATCTTCGCTCGCAAGAAGCTGCCGAAGCTGACGAGTGCCGGTTCCGTGCACGTCCGGCCAGAACGCGAAGCGCTCGTAGCGCCCCTCGCTTCCCATCGGCCCGAAATGCAGGAAATCGACGGCAGCCCAGGCGGAAAGCGTTCCGGCAAACGCGTCGTCGAGCGTCTTGCCGCTGTTGGTGTCGGGCGCGGCGCAATAATCGCGCACTGCGTTCGTCAGCCTGCTCGTCGCGTCGACGAGATCGCGATAGGCGGGTACGACGTAGATGCGGATCGTCTGCTCGACGACCCGCGCATAATCGTCCTCCGTCGCGATCGGGACAATCGGCGCGCCCTCGCCGGAAAGTGCCGTCGCCGCACTTGCCGATGCCGGGAGCAGAAGCGCGACAAAAAGCGCGAGCGCACGGAATCTCATAGGCTCTCCACATAGGCGAGGAGCGCACGCCGCTCATCGTCGCTTAGAGAGAGATAGCGCGAAACGGCCGCCGCCGCCTCCCCGCCATGCGCGCGGATCGCCGCGTCGATTGTTGCGGCGCGTCCGTCATGCAGATAGCGGCGTCCACCGCGCTGCGCCATGGCGATGAGCGGCGCGGTGCGCCACTCCGCCGAGGCGACGCCCGGCTCACCGACGCCGTCGTCGAGGGCGGCGCCCATGTCGTGCAGCAGAAGGTCGGTATGGACGGCGACCGTCCCGTCGGTTTCGGCCGGCATCTCCGGCACATGGCAGGCGGCGCAGCCGGTCGCGGCAAAAAGCGCGATTACGGCCGGGTCGTTCTTCGGGACGGGAGGCGCGATGCTGCGCACATAGGCGGCGATGAGGCCGACGATTTCCGGCGAGAGCTCGTTGCCGTCGTAGCGGTCGCTGACGCCCGTCGGCGCATTCATGCAATCCGCCTCTTCAGCAGTGCAATCGCCGTGCGGGAATGGGCGCAGCGCACTCGAAAGCCCGATGTCGATGGCGAACGCGTCGGCGATCTGCACTTCAAGACTGGTGCTTTGCGCCTTCCAGCCGTAGCGGCCGAGCGCCTCGCCGCTATCCGTCGCGATCATCCGCGCACGGCCTGAAATGCCGTCGCCATCGCGGTCGTCCGGATCGGCGCGCGCGACCACCGCATTCGCATCGACCTGCTCGAGCGCGGCGCGTCCGACGATCGGCGGTGCGAGCCGCGGTGAAAGATGCGTCGCCGGATCGAGCGGCCCGCGCGCAAGGTCCATCGTGTAAGTGTAGCTCTTCTTTGGATCGGCGGAGGCGAGAAGAACAAGGCGCCCCTCCGACTGCATCCCCTGCACCGCCTGCTCTTGCAGGAGGTGGCCGTAAACCGGATCGGGATTTCCGTCGCGGTCGCCGAAACGCATGACGAACCCACGGCCGGCGATGCGGCCGTCCGGTGCATCGGTGAAGCGTGCGGCGAGCGCCGGACCGGCATGGCAGCCGGCGCAGCTGCGTGCCGCAAAGAGCGGACCGAGTCCGTTCGCCGCGTCGGTCGAGGAGCCGGCCGGCACCCAGTCGCGCTCGAAGAGCGCTTTGCCCATCACCGCGTCGAGCTCACCGGAAGCCGTCGCACCCGTCGCGGCAACGAGCGCCGATACGATGAGCGCACCAGCAACGATCCTCATGTCACCCTGACATAGCCCATCATGCCGGATTCCTGATGCTCGATGATGTGGCAGTGGAACATCCAGTCGCCGGGATTGTCCGCGACGAAGGCCGCATCGACCCGTTCCTTGGGCCTGATCAGAATCGTATCGGCGTGATGGATCGGCAAATCATACTTGTTTGATTTGAGCCATTTGAAGCTGTGACCGTGGATATGGATCGGGTGCTGATGTGGCGTGACGTTTTCGAGCTGGAAGATATAGCTCCTTCCCCGCTGAAGCGCCGCGAGCGGCTCCGGGATGCGGCTGTGATCGCCGGCCGGCCAGACCTGCTTGTTGATCGCCCAAAAGGTGCCGGACGCGCTGCAGAGCGAGCCGAGGAGAGCGCCGGAGGCTTCCGCCTCCTTGACCGCGTCGGCCGTCGCGGTCGCAGAGAAGACGAAGGGAAGCCGCTCGGCGTTCTGAAGATCGGGCTCCGGCATGCGGCCTGCGCGAAGCGGCGCCGGATCGAATTCCGTATTTCGACGCGCCGGCCCCTGCCCCGTCAATCGGGCGAGCGGAACGGGCTGCGGCGCGAAGTAGTCCACCAGCCGCGCCGTCTTGCCGTCGGCGGGCGCGCGGACGACAACGTCGAGCCGCATCGCCGGCCCGAGCCGCCAGCCTCTGAGCGGCACGGGCGGCAGCGCGATGCCGTCGACCGCGACGATTGCAGCCTCCGCATCCTCGATGCCGATCTCCATGATGCGCGTGTTGTCGAGGTTGAAGAGCCTGAGCCGGCAGTCGCCGCCGGCCGGAAGCACGATCTCGGGGTTGTCCTCGCCGTTCGTGCTGCGGATCGTGCCAAAAGTCCCCGCCTTGCCGGCTCCCTCGGCGGTGTAGAAGGGCAGGAAGCTGCCGCTCTCCTTGTCGACCCGCCAGTCGCGCATGACGATCACCGCGTCGGCGTCATAGGGCTCCGTCTCGTCGCCTTCGACGATCAGCACGCCGGCGAGGCCGCGGCCAAGCTGCTCTACCGTGTCGCAATGCGGATGGAAGAAGAAGCTGCCGGTGTCGGGCGGAACGAAGCTGTAGCGATAATCCTCGCCCGGCCAGACCGGCTGCTGCGTGAGATAGGGGACGCCGTCCTGGTCGTTGGCGATCCGCATGCCGTGCCAGTGCACCGACGAATGCTCGCCCTCGCGCGGCAGACGGTTCTGATAGGCAACCTCCAATCGCTCGCCGAGTTTCAGCCGCACCACCGGGAGCCAGGATTTTTCGGAGAAGGTCCATAGCGGCAGCTTGGCGCCGTTGAAGCAGGGAAGCGCCGTCGGACGCTCGGCGGCGACGAGATCGAGCGCAAGCTTACCCGATCCGGGCACCGCGGGGGGCGGCAGCTCGCTCGCATAGGAGCGACCGACGCGCGGCAGAAGCGTCGCGCCCGCGAAGGCCGCGGCACCGGAAAGGAAGCGGCGGCGGTTCATTCCCAAGGTCATCACATCCGGTTCCCTCATCCTGAGGTGCAATGCCGACGCTTGTCGGCATTGCCTCGAAGGAGGGTCCAGAACGCGCGGGGCATGCTTCGGTGCGTGCTTCGAGGCTCCCCCGGATCAAGTCCGGGGTCGCACCTCAGCATGAGGGAGGTTGGATGAACGCCCACGCGTCAGACATCCCTCATTGCACCACCGCCGACGGATTATCGAGGCTGTCGGAGCCCTCGACCTCGACTGTGAGACCGAGCGCCGACACAACGCCTTCGATCGCGCGTGCCTGCGCAACGAGAGCATCGACCACGTCCTCGACGATTCTGTTCCCCTCCGGATTGTCGGCGCCGATCATCTGGTCGTAGGCCATGCGGCCTGAATCCGCGGTGTCCTTCATGATCTGCATCTTGGCATGCGTCGCCGCGAAGGCCTCATCGGTGCGGGTCGCCGCTTCCGGCGCCTTCGCCGCGGCGTAGGCGCGGATCGACGGGCCTTCGACCAGCGAGCCGTCGGTGCGCTTGTAGCTGCCGTTCCAGATCGCGGTCATCCCGACCTCGTCATAATAGTGGCTGTTGTGCGTATTGTCGGAGAAGCAGTCGTGCTCCTCCTCCGGATCGTGCAGGATCAGGCCGAGCTTGATGCGCTCGCCGGCAAGCTCACCGTAGGAGAGCGAGCCGAGGCCGGTCAGGATGGTGGAGAGACCGCCCTCCGGTCCCTTCGCCGCCAGCTGCTCGCGTGCCGCGCCGCCTTCCTTCCAGTCGCCCACCATCTCTTCGAGGTCGGAGACCAGGAGGTCGGTCGCGGCTTTCAGATAGTCGCCGCGTCTGTCGCAATTCTCGTGCGTGCAGGCGGTCAAGGAATAGTCGGTCGCCGGCCGCTCGCCCGCGCCGGGACCGGTGCCGTGCAGATCCTGCCCCCAGAGCAGGAATTCGATCGCGTGATAGCCGGTGGCGACGTTGGCTTCGACACCGAGCGCTTCCTGCAGCGTTCCGGAGAGAAGCTCCGGCGTGATCTCGCTCGCATCGACGACCTCCGCGCCGATCCGAAGCTTTGGGTTGGCGATGACGTTCGCCGTGTAGAGCGGGTTCTCGTCGCTCGCGTCGCCGTAGAGGTCGGTGTCGACGTAGTCGATCAGCCCCTCGTCGAGCGGCCAGGAATTCACCCTGCCCTCCCAGTCGTCGACGATGGAATTGCCGAAACGAAAGCCTTCGCTCTGCATGTAAGGGACACGCGCCGCCTTCCACGCATCGCGCGCCGCGACGAGCTTCTCATCGGTCGGATCGGCGAGGAAGGCGTCGACCGCGGTCTCAAGATTCTTCGCCCCGACGAGCGCGTCGGAATAGACCGCCAACGCGATGTCGCCGTAGCTGGAAAGGATGGCGTCCGGAGCCGGCTCCTCGGCGCGCGCGTCCGAGACCATCACGGAGAAGATCGAAGCACCGGAAAGCGAAAGTGCTGCGGCGAAGGAAGGAAGATGGCGGATCGCTCGCATGTCTCGTGTCCTCGTTGGATAGGCCGGGTCTATTCCCGCGTGACGAAGGTTCAGTGAAGCCGTGCGTGAAGCGGCCGGCCGGCGATCTCGTCGATGACGCGGCGAGGCACCGGCATCAGCATCATCTCGCTGTCACGCATCGCCTCGGCGTAGGCGAGCGCCGGCAGCATGGCCGCCTCGTGCCCGTCGGGGTCGAGAAGATGACGCATGACGGCGGAGAGACAATCGAGATCCTGGTTCTGGCTCGCGGCGACGAGCGCCAGCGCGAAGCATTCGTGCCGGCAGATGTGACGGCAGCCGCCGGGGAAGCACGAGATCGGAGAGATCGACCAGTCGCGCACGGAGCGCACGAAGCAGGCCAAGCGATCGACGACGACGCGCGCGTCGCGTGATCCGAGCGAAGCGGCGTAGAGATTCCATACCGCCTCCCAGTGCGCGAGGTCGCCGGTCGCGTAGCCGGCCATCCAGCGGCGGAAGCCTTCAAGCACCAGGCGCTCGGGCAGCCGGTCGAAGAGCGCGACCGAGCTTCCCGAGGGCGTGGCGGAGGCCAACGGTGCCTCGCTCAGCATGGCGCCGGGCCGCGCGGCGCGCGGCAGATGTGATGGATCTTTGGAGGACGCGACGCAGGCAAAGCGATGCCGCTGCGCGTGCTCGAATCGGAGACAGGCACGAAGTCCTCCAAGCGAAGGGGTTCAAGGCCCAGACGACCGGGGATTAATTCAGACTCTCATAGTCTTGATAGCTAAGTGCCTGTCAAGAATTATGTTTTGGAATGATTCCAGAGAACGCTCCGGCCTTATGTAGCAACGGCACCAAGCGAAAATGTGATGACGAACGAGGCCCAATGCCGCCGGAGTACGAGACGCGGACCGAGAGCCTATTGCTGGGGCCGAAGTGGCACGGACTGAGCTACCGCAACCTGGCAGAGAAGCCTGCCGCTATCGGTGTTGAGGGGCTGAGCGCAACCTGACCGGCGCCCAACAGCTTCGCTATTTGACGCGCAAATCCGTTGCAACAGGATTGCGGCGAGCGCCATAGCACTGCACAACTCCCCTACATCAATTCTTCACTGTTCAGGCGCTTGTCCGCCTGCGTAGGATGCGCCAGCGGGAGTGGTCTTGTCCCACTGTACGCTCTCGCGGGGGGCGGTCGTCGGCCACTGGCCGCCCTTTTCGCGCTTGAGCCGTGTTGCACTTGATGGATAAGGCCGGAACGGACAAGACCCGGCCCGGCGGAGGCGGCCTCCGCCAAGCAAACGTTGCGTTGGAACAAGTCTCCGGCGGAGCGCGTCTACGGCAGCGAGCCGATGATCTTGCGGTAGTCCGCCTCGGGGAACGCCTTCAGCGTCGTTGTCCGCAGCGCGCCGCCCATGCCGATCTGCAGCGCGAAGCGCGCGGCTGCCTCGTCGTCAGGCGCTTCATAGATCGCGACCATGTCGTGCGTGCCCATGGTCATGTAGAAGGCCTTCATCGCCCCGCCCTCGGCCTTGATCGCCTTCTTCGCCATGTCGAGCCGTTTCGGCGAATCCTTGACCGCCTTGATTCCGTTCTCCGTCCAGTTCCCTAGCATGATGTATGTGGCCATGACGCCTCCCCCCTTGAGCTACTTCGAAGCCGCGATGATTACACGACTTTGCATGCAACGGATATCAGGCTTTGAATATGAGGGTCGGCTTGCACGCGCCGAACGTCGTCTGCTCTGAAGCTTGCCGCCATCCGTCTGCGGCAGCGCGTTGCTAGCCGGCGCTTGCTCCCGCGTCCTCAAAGTCCCGTATCGACCCACTTTCCGGTCTTCTCGGATTTGAACACCGCGTCGATGATCTGCATGTTCTTGATGCCGTCCTCGACACCGTAGGGGAATTCGCTCTCGCCGAGGACGGCTAAAGCAAAAGCGTCCGCCTCCTCCGCGTACTGGTCGACGACGCGCGTCTTGATCGGCTTCGAAGAGCCGCCGCCGAGCTTCGAGCCGTTGTCGAGGATGATGGTCATCGGCTCCCACGGCGGCGCGTTGAAGGGGATCACGATCTCGATCCGTCCCTTTGTGCCGCCGAGTGTCACGCGCTGATGCGCGCCGAGTTGGGTCGCGACGATGAAAGAGAGCACGCGTCCCTCGCCGAAATCGGCGACGACGGTCGACAGCCGGTCGGTCTTGAAATTCGGGTCGCGATCGACGAGTGCGACGACGCGCTTCGGTTCCGCCTCGAAGGTGAAGCGGCCGGAGACGATGCCGTAGCAGCCGATGTCCATCATGGCGCCGCCGCCGGTCTCGGGGATGTTGCGGATGTTCTTCGGATCGCGGTTGTCGTAGGTGAAGAACACCTGCACGGCTTTGAGCTCGCCGATCCTGCCGGAGCGCACCAGCTCGCGCGCCTTCAGCCACTGCGGATGGTGGCGTACCATGAAGGCCTCCATCACGTGGCGCTTGCCGGCGACCTTCTTCAGCCGCGCCGCGTCCTTGGCGCTCATGCCGAGCGGCTTCTCGCAAAGCACGTGCTTGCCCGCTTTCAGCGCTGCGATCGTCCAATCCACATGCAGATTGTTCGGCAGCGGGTTGTAGATTGCATCAATGTCGGGATCGGCGAGAAGCGCCTCGTAGGAGCCGTAGGCCTTCGGAATGCCGAGCGCCTTCGCCGCGGCTTTGGCGCGCGAAAGATCGCGCGAGGCGATTGCATCGACCGTGCCGCGCTTCGAGCGCTGCATTCCGGGAATGACCTTCTTCGTGCCGATCAGCGCCGTCGAAATGACGCCCCAGCGGATTTTCTTCGCCACATTCTTCTCCTGGTGATCTTGACTTGCGGCTTTCAGCCCGCGTCTCGCCCGCGCCGCAGCCGGCGAGCGCTTTATGCCTCAGCGGCGGCGCTTGTCGACCCGTTGCGCGCGCCCCGTCGCGGTCAAAAGAAAATCATAGGCGCCGAGCGCGACTGCGAGAATCGTGACGGCGACGAGGCCCCGCGCAGGCACGAACCAGATAATCGTGCCAACGCTCAGCGCAAAAGAGATGAGCGCCACCGGCGCGATGATCCAATCGAGTCCCTTCATGCCGCTGCGACCCCTCTCGTCGAAATCCGCTCTTCGCCCGCCACGGTCCGCCAGAGCCAGCGCGCCGTGCGCAACAGCCGCGCGTCCTCACCGCGCCGGCCGACGACTTGCACGCCGACGGGTAGCCCGTTCGGACCTTCGAGCAGCGGCAGCGTGACGGCCGGAGTGCCGCACAAGGTCCACAAGATGTTGAAGGCGGGATTGCCGGTCGAATCGAGGCCCTTCGGCGACTCGCCTGGCGCGGCGGGCGTTACGATCGCGTCGTATTTGTCGAAGAGCTGCTCGATCCCGACGGCGAGCGACTTCTGCCAGTCGAGCGCAGCCAGGTAGTCGACGGCGCCGATCGCAAGGCCTTCTTCGATTGCGCCGCGCATATAGTCGCTGAGCCGCTCGGCGCCGCGCTCCAGATAGCTGCGATAGTGCCGCGCGATGCCGACCCGCTGAATCGTCTTCACCGCGCCGCTTGCCTTCTCGAAGAGAGAGGGAAGCGCCACCTCTTCGCAGCTCTTGCCGAGCGCCTCGACGAGCTCCGCGAAGCCCTCCTTCGTGGCATCCTCGGCGACATCCCAGGCATGGGTCTTGACGAAAGCGAGCGCCGGCGTGACCGGCGGCTTGGTGCGCGCCACCTCGAGAAAGCGCGGCGGCGGCTCAAGCAGCGAGTCGGCATCGCCGGGATCGTGGCCGGCGATCGCGTCCGCGATCAAGGCGGCGTCTTCGACGTTGCGCGCAAACACGCCGACAGTGTCGAGCGGCAGCGCCTGCGGGAGGATGCCGCGCCGCGGGATCACGCCGAAGCTCGGCTTGAACCCGACGACGCCGCAGAAGGAAGCGGGGCGGATCACCGAGCCGCCTGTCTGCGTTCCGATCGCGAGCGGCACCATGCCGGCGGCAACCGCAGCGGCGGAGCCGGAGGAAGAGCCGCCCGGCGTGCGCGTGCCGTCGAGGGGGTTGCGCGTGCCGCCGGGATGCATCGAGGCGAGCTCGGTAGTGACGGTCTTGCCCATCAGAACCGCCCCCGCCTGCCGCAGACGGCGCACGATGGTCGCGTCCTCGCCCGGTCGGCGGCCGGCATCGATCGCCGTGCCGTTCTCCGTCGGCATGTCCTTCGTGTCGATGATGTCCTTTAGCCCGACGGGAAGGCCGTGGAGCGACCCGGTCGGCCGGCCGGTTCCGCGCTGCCGCTCTGCCGCCTCCACCTGCTTGCGCACGATGTCGCGGTCGAGGAAGGTCCAGGCGCCGACATCCGCCTCGCACTGATCGATCCGCTCGAGGTACGCCGCCGCCGCCTCGCTCGCGCGCACTTCGCCGCGCGCGATCCGGTCGCGAAGCTCGACTGCCGTCAGTTGAACGATGTCGGAGTTCCGCATGCGGCAAAGACCTCAGCGGCCGTAGATCAGCGTCGGCAGATACGACGATATCGGCGGGAACACGTAGACCAGGATCATGGACAGGAAAACCATCGCCAAGAAAGGGAAGCAGCCGCGGAAGATCTGTACGAGTTGCACGTGCGGCGGCGCGATCCCCTTCAGATAATAGGCGGACATTGCCATCGGCGGCGTCAGGAACGAGGTCTGCAGGTTGAGCGCGACGAGGATGCCGAAGAACAGCGGATCGATGCCGAAATGCGGCAGAAGCGGCAGGAAGATCGGCACGAAGATGATGATGATCTCCGACCATTCGAGCGGCCAGCCGAGCAGGAAGATGATGACCTGCGCGAGGATCAGGAAGATGACCGGGGGGATGTTGAGGCCCGTGACGAACTCGGTGATGACCTGCTCGCCGCCGAGATACGAGAAGACGGAGGAGAAGGTCCACGAGCCGACGAAGAGCCAGCAGACCATCGCCGTCGTACGGACGGTCAGATAGACGGATTCCCTGAGCCGCTGCCAGGTCAGCGAGCGATAGGCGACGGCGAGCGCCAGCCCGCCGAGTGCGCCCACCGCCGCCGCCTCCGAGGGTGTCGCCAAGCCAAAGAGGATCGAGCCGAGCACCGCCAGGATAAGGATGGCGAGCGGCAGGAAGGAGGTGGCCAGCATGACGATCAGCCGGCCGGTGGTGACGTTTTCTATCTCGTCGTCGCGCGGCTTCGGCGCAATCGACGGCTGCAGCCAGGAGCGGCCGATGATGTAGACCAGATAGAGTCCGGCAAGGAGGAAGCCCGGGAGCAGCGCGCCCGCATAGAGCTGCACGATCGAGACGCCCGACGCCGCCGCATAGACGATGAGCATGATCGACGGCGGGATCAGGATGCCGAGCGTTCCGCCGGCGCACACCACGCCGGAGGCGAAGCTCACGTCGTAGCGCGCCTTGAGCATCGCGGGAAAAGCGAGCAGCCCCATCAGCGTCACCACGGCACCGACGATGCCGGTCGCAGTGGCGAAGAGCGCGCAGGTGACGAGCGCAGCGACTGCCATCGCGCCGGGCAACCGCCGCGCCGCGATGAAGAGCGTCGAGAACAACCGGTCGACGATGTTGGCGCGCTCCACGATGTAGCCCATGAAGAGGAAGAGCGGCACCGCGGTCAGCACGTCGTTGGCCATGACCGAATACGTCTGGTTCACGAAGAGATCGAAGATGCGGTTGTTGAAGAAACCGGCGACCCACGTCTGGGTCAGCGTGAAGGGATCGGCCCCAGCGTTGACCGCGTGCTCGTAGGATCGCCACATGCGATCAGCGTCGAAGTAGGCGTAGTAGCCGAAGAAAATCCCCATCGCCATCAGCGTGAAGGCGATCGGGAAGCCGAGCAGAATGATGAAGATGAAGACGCCGAGCATCAAAAGGGCGACCTGCGGGTCGGTCATTGCCGGCGCTCCCCGTCGCGGTCGAAGACGCGATCGGGAATGTCGACCGCCTCCGATCCGTGCTGCAGCACGTCATATTCCTTCTCGTGCTCGTGGATCAGCTTGTCCTCGGTTTCCTCGATGTCATCCTTGGCGCGGATCCACTCGCCGGTGCGGATGCAGATGATGCAGCGCATCACCTGCGCGATGCCCTGAATGAAGAGGAGCACGCCGGCCGCGACCATGATGGTCTTGAACTGGAAGATCGGGATGCCGGCGGGGCTGTTCACGCTGACTTCCATGTAGCGCCACGAGCGCCAGGCGTACTTCCCGCCGGCCAAGACCATCGCGGTGATGCCGGGGAAGAAGAACAGGAAGTAGAGGACGAGCTCGACCTTGGCCTGCGTCTGCGGCCGCCACAGCCGGAAGAGGAAGTCGCCGCGCACGTGCCCGCCGCGCGACAGCGTGTAGGCGCCGCCCATCATGAACAGCGTGCCGTACATGATGTAGGACACGTCGAACGACCAGCTAGTCGGGGAATTCAGCACGTAGCGGACGAAGACCTCGTAGCCGATCCCGAACGCCATGACGATGATCGCCCAGGCGAATGCCTTGCCGAACCACGCCGAGAGGCGGTCGGCGAACATGACGTAGCGAAGCATCGAGGGCTCGGTCCGTTCAGGAGACGGCCCGGCGACGGGCGCCGGACCGCGATCTCACGTCGGGATCATATCAAATTTTCGGAAGCTTGCCCGGGAAGTAGTGCTCGTAGGCAAGCTGGTAGTCGGGCGCGTTGGTCAGCTCGTAGAGCACCACGCGCTCCACCCAGGCGCGCTGGCTGTCCATGATCTTCTGCATGAACGGATCTTTTCCGAGCTCGACGATGAGCGCGTCCCAGGCGGTGAGCTCGGCATCCAGGATCGACTGCGGGGTGCGCCGCACGGTGACACCGTGATCGGTCTGCAACTTCTGCAGATCCGTCGAATACTGGTTCAGCGCAAAGTCATGGTTGGCGGAGCTCGCCGCCTCCACGCCGTATTGCAGGATCGCCTGCAGGTCCGGATCGAGGCCGTCGAAGAAGTCCTTGTTGAAGAGGAACTCGAACGACTCGCTCGCCTGATGATAGGAGGAGAGGTAGTAGTTCTTGGCCACGTCCTGTGCGCCGAAGCGGCTGTCAGACGTCGGGTTGTTGAACTCGAACGCATCGATCACGCCCTTTTCCATCGCCGGCACGATCTCACCGCCCGGAAGCTGCGCCACGCTCATGCCCATCTGCTGCATGAGGTCGGCCGCCAAACCGACGGTGCGGTACTTCAGGCCCTTGATATCGTCGACCGAATTGACCGGCGTCTTGAACCAACCGAACGGCTCGGCCGGCATGGCGAAGCCGTAGAAGCCGTAGACGTTGAGGCCGAGAATGTCCTGCGTCAGCTCCTTGTAGAGGTCCTTGCCGCCGCCCTGATAGAACCAGCCGAGCATCGTCGACGAGCTGCCGCCGAACACCGGGCCGGTGCCGAAGAACGACGCGGCCTTGTGCTTGCCGTACCAGTAGACCGGGACGGTATGCGAGGCGTCGATGACCCCGTCATTGACGGCATCGAGCACCTGGAATGCGCCTACGATCGCGCCGGCCGGCGTCAGATCAACCTTGAGCCGCCCCCCGGACATCGCCTCAACGCGCGTGACGTACTGCCCGGCCATCTCGTGAAAGATGTCGGAAGCCGGCCACGACGACTGCATTTTGATAACAAGCGGCGACTGCGCGGTCACGACCGACGGCATCGCCAAAGCGCCTGCAGTGGCGCCCGCAGCAAGAGTACCGGTTTTCAGGAATTTGCGACGCGAAACCTTCTTATCGGCAACCTCTGTCATCTCGGTCCCTCCCTCAAATCGAACCTGGTCGTTCGTCGAGATTTGTTATCATTGAAACGCCGCTGCCCAGGCCTAGCCTTCGGCAACCGCAGCTACCGTACGAGGGTCGCCCATTGGAACATCTTTGGCAATACCTAGGTGCCTTAAAAGCTTGCTGATGCGCGCGGTTTTGAAGGGGTCGTCACTGAGCGCGGCGATGTGCCGACAACGCGTCCGACGCCTTAGCGATATCCGCTTCCCGGCTCGGTCTTTCCGCGAAAGACCCAATACGAATATCCAGTATAGGCAAGTATGATCGGAACGAGCACCGCAGTGCCGACAAGCAGGAAGGACAGGCTCTCGTCCGGCGCCGCCGCCTGCCACACCGTGATCGCACGCGGCACGACGTAAGGATAGACGCTGACGGCGATACCGAAATAAGCGATCAGGAAAAGCAGGGTTGCCATCGCGAACGGCATCGCCTGGCGCCCGGCCGCAAGGCTGCGGAAGAGTCCGAGCGCGATCAAAAGCAACAGCAGCGGTACCGGCGAGAGGAGCGCGAGGTTCGGCCACGAGAACCAGCGCGTAGCGACCGCCGGGTCGATAAACGGCGTCCACAGACTGACGACGATCACCGACGCGAAGACAGCGATGCCGAGCGGCAGCGCAGCGGTAAACATGCGCTCCTGCAAGAGCCCCTTCGTCTTCATGATGAGGAAGCATGCGCCGAGGAGTGCGTAGCCGAAGACGAGCGCCAGGCCGGTGAAGGCGCTGAACGGCGTCAGCCAGTCGAACCAGCCGCCGGCATAGGCGCGGCCCTCGACCGCAATGCCCTGGATGAAAGCGCCAAGCGCTATGCCCTGCGCCAGGGTCGCGACATAGGAACCAATGACGAAGCCGAAGGTCCACAGCCGGCGATGTCCTTCATGCCGATGCCGGAACTCGAAGGCGACGCCGCGGAAGATGAGCGCGAGCAGCATGGCGATGATCGGCGCGTAGAGCGCCGGCAGGAGCACGGAATAAGCGAGCGGAAACGCCGCCAAAAGACCGCCCCCGCCGAGCACAAGCCACGTCTCGTTGCCGTCCCAGACCGGCGCGACCGCGGCGATCATCGTTTCCTCTTCCTCCTCGGTGGCTGCGAAAGGCGCCAGCATGCCGATGCCGAGGTCGAAGCCGTCAAGGACGACGTAGGCGTAGATCGCAAACGCCAGGATGCCGCTCCAAACGACGGCAAGGTCCGACAAACCGCTCATCGCGGCGCCCCCTTCTTCTCCAAGGCCTGGACGGGCGTAATGCCGGCTGCGTGCATCGGTCCGTCGGGCTCTTTCTGGGGGGCCTCAGGGTCGCTCGCGATGAGCCGGATCAAGTAGAAGATGCCGCTTCCGAAAACGACGAGGTAGACGAACGCGAACGCGATGAGCGAACCCGCGACCGCGGGGGCGGCGATCGGGGATGCGGAATCCGCTGTCCTCAGCAGACCGTAGACGGTGTAGGGCTGGCGGCCGACCTCGGTGACGAACCACCCGGCGAGCAGCGCGACTAGCCCCGAAGGTCCCATCACGAACACGAAGCGTGTGAAGAGCGGCTCATCGAAGAGCCGCTTTTTGTAGCGAAGCCAGAAGCTGAAGAACCCGGTCGCGATCATCAGGAGACCGAGCCCGACCATCACGCGGAATGCCCAAAAGACGATCGGCACGATCGGCCAATCATCGCGCGGCCAGCTCTTCAGCCCCATCACTGTCCCGTTCAGATCGTGGGTCAGAATGAGGCTGCCGAGCTTCGGGATCGAAAGCGCATAACGCGTCTCGCCGGCCGCCATGTCAGGAATTCCAAAAAGAATCAGCGGCGCACCCGCTTGCTCGGCTTCGAAGTGCCCTTCCATTGCCGCGATCTTGGCCGGCTGGTGCTTGAGCGTGTTCAAGCCGTGCATGTCACCGGCGACAAGCTGCAAAGGCGCCACCACCGCCACCACCCAAAGCGCCATGGAGAACATCGTGACGACCGTCGGCCCACGTCGTCCCCGAAGCAGATGGTAGGCGCCGGCGGCCGCCACGACGAAGGCGGTCGCAAGGTAGGCGGCAAACACCATGTGGACGAGCCGGTAAGGGAAGGACGGATTGAAGATGACGGCGAGCCAATGCGCCGGCACGAACTGGCCGGCATCGTTCATTGCATAGCCGGCCGGCGTCTGCATCCAGCTGTTCGCGGCAAGAATCCAAAAGGCGGAAATGAGCGCGCCCAGCGCCACCGCGATGGTAGCGGCGAAGTGCACGGCCTTCGGCACGCGATTGACGCCGAAGAGCATGATCCCGAGGAAGCCACCTTCGAGGAAGAAGGCCGTCAGCACTTCGTAGCCCATCAGCGGCCCGATCACCGGGCCGGTCTTGTCGGCAAACGCACTCCAATTCGTCCCGAATTCGTAGGCGAGCACGATGCCGGAGACCACGCCCATGCCGAAGGTCAACGCGAAGGCCTTCACCCAGATGCGGAAGACGGCGATGTAGCGCTCCTCGCCGGTGAACAGCCAAAGGCCCTCCAGCGCCGCGAGGTAACTCCCAAGCCCGATCGAAAGCGCCGGGAAGACGATGTGGAAGGAGACCGTGAACGCGAACTGGATGCGCGCGAGAAGAACGGCATCGACGTTTTCGAGCATGCTTTCGATCTCCCGCGGCGATCAGATCCGCGGCGTGACCGCCGCCATACTAAATCATGATGGCCTATAGCCGGATCGCCAAGCCCCGCGCTCTCGAAAACGCGACAGAAGTCGAAATTTCGTCAGCCGGCTCGTTCGTCGCGCGGCAAGCCGGGCGTCTTCGCTGCGTTCCTGGCGAGGTTCCGGGCAATCGCCTGAAGCTGCTGCTTGAGTGGGCGCGCGTCGAGCCGGTCGAGCGCTTCCGCTTCAAGCTCGCGCCAGATCGCTTCGATCTCGTCGATCTTGGCACGCGCCGCCTCCGTCAGACTCACGGCGATCTTGCGCCGGTCGCGGTCCACGACCTCCGTCTCAAGCAGGCCGGCCGCCGTCAGCCGGTTGACCATCTTGGTCACCGTCGGCGGCTGGATCGAGAGCGCGTTTGCCGCCTCGCCCATCGTCAATCGCCCGTTGGTCGCAAGCAGCTTCAAAAGCGTATCCTGCCCCGGATAAAGCCCGATTCGGGCAAGGAGCTTCGCGGAGCGCACACGGTAGGCGCGCGCCGCCTGCAGGAGCTCGAATGTGACCCTGTCGTCCATCGAATTTCCCGTCGAAGCGCGGAACACAGTTGGCTAAACAATTTCAGGGCAACGTGGTTCCCGCCTCCGCGTCGGAATTGTTAGGCTCCAACAGCCGATCCGCGTGCTGTCGAGGGGAGGCTGTGCCTTGCATGCCACGCCGAAGTGGTATCGACTTGGCGAGCGCTCGGACGCCCAACGGCGGTAACGAGAAGGGCCTGATGCAAGAGCGAGCGAGAAAGCCCGGCAAAGAGTTGGCGCGAGGCGGGATTTCCTCGACGCCGAAAGAGGCTGCGACTGCCGCTCCGCAGACGCCGGATGTGGACCCCGCCCTTGCAGCGCTCGCCGCAAGCCGACTCGTCATCGAAAACGTCTCGCCGGAGATCGACGGCGGCCGTTTCCCGGCCAAGGCCGCGGTAGGCGACGTTTTCGTCGCCGAAGCCGACATCTTTTGCGACGGCCACGACAAGATCGACGCCGCGCTTCTGATAAGGCGAAGCGACAAAAGCGACTGGCGCGAGGCGCCGATGGCTTTCTTCGACAACGACCGCTGGCGCGGAAGCGTCGTGGTGGAAGCGAATACGCGCTACCGCTACACGCTGATCGCCTGGCGCGATCTCTTCGCCAGTTGGTGCGACGAAGTCGCCAAGAAGCGTGCCGGCAATGTTCCGATCGCGCTGGAGCTGACCGAAGGACGCGCGCTGATCGAGCGCACGCTGAACGAGAGCACGCGTGCAAGCGCGGCCGAGAAGGAGGAATTGCGACGCCTTCTCGCCGGGCTCGCTGCGACGGAAGACGAAGGTGAGCGCCTCGCTCTGTTGCTCGCGCGCGAGACCGCTGCGCTGATGAAGCGGGTCGGAATTCGCACCAATCTCACCCGCTATCCCCTTGAGCTGGAGCTTGTCGTCGACCGCAAGCGCGCCGCCTTCAGCGCCTGGTACGAGATCTTCCCGCGCTCGATGTCCGACGATTCAAATCGGCACGGCACCTTCGACGACGTCATCGCCAAGCTTCCCTATGTCAGCGATCTCGGCTTCGACGTGCTCTATTTCCCGCCGATCCATCCGATCGGCCGCACGAACAAGAAGGGCAAGAACAACAGCTTGACGCCCGCCCCCGGCGATCCCGGAAGCCCCTACGCCATCGGATCGAGCGAGGGCGGCCACGATGCCATCAACCCGGCGCTCGGAAGTTTTGAGGATTTCGCCCGCCTCGTCGCTGCAGCGCACGAGCGCGGGCTTGAGATCGCCATCGACTTCGCCATCCAATGCGCGCCCGACCATCCCTGGATCAAGGCGCATCCGGAATGGTTCGACTGGCGGCCGGACGGCACCATCAAATACGCCGAGAACCCGCCGAAGAAATACGAGGACATCGTCAACGTTCACTTCTATCGCGGCGCGTTCCCCTCGATCTGGTACGCGCTCCGCGACATCGTACTGTTTTGGGCCGAGCGGGGGGTCAGAATCTTTCGCGTCGACAACCCGCACACCAAGCCGCTGCCGTTCTGGGAATGGATGATCCGAGAAGTACAGGACCGCTATCCGGACGCGATCTTCCTCGCCGAGGCGTTCACCCGGCCGAAGGTCATGAAGCGCCTCGCCAAGGTCGGCTTCACGCAGTCCTATTCGTATTTCACCTGGCGCAACACGAAGGCCGAGCTCACCGAATATCTGACCGAGCTCACCACCACCGAATGCCGCCATTACATGCGGCCGAACTTCTTCGTGAACACGCCCGACATCAATCCGATCCCGCTGCAGACGAGCGGGCGCGCTGGGTTCCGGACGCGCCTCGTGCTCGCCGCGACGCTTGCCGGAAACTACGGCGTCTATAGCGGCTTTGAGCTTTGCGAAGCGACGCCGATCCCGGGCAAGGAGGAGTACCTGAACTCCGAGAAATACGAGATCAAGGCGTGGGACTGGGACCGGCCTGGACATATCCGCCCCGACATCCGGCTCCTGAATCGCCTCAGGAGCGAGCACGCGGCGCTGCAATCCTTCACCAATCTCACCTTCTATAACGCCTGGAACGACAGCATCCTCTATTACGGCAAGACGACGCCGGCAAAGGACGACTTCCTGCTCTTCGCCGTGAACCTCGATCCGCACAACGCACAAGGCGCCGACTTCGAAGTGCCGCTCTGGGAATTCGGTCTCCCCGACGAAGCATCGATGGAGGTCGAGGATCTCGTCACCGGCGCGCGTTTCACCTGGCAGGGCAAGGTCCAGTACATGCATCTCGATCCGAGCGAGCAGCCTTACGCGATCTGGCGACTTCATCCACACGGAGCGGTGCGCTGATGCAAGACACCGTCGAGCCGCCGGTCGGGGCCGAGCCGGAGGCGGAGCGCCTTCGCCAGCGCGACGGCTCGATCGATCGCGGCCACCACGACTGGTACAAGGACGCCGTAATCTACCAACTTCATATCAAGGCGTTCCAGGATTCGAACGGCGACGGCGTCGGCGATTTTGCCGGCCTGAAGGACCGCCTCGATTACATCGAGAGCCTCGGCGTCAACACCATCTGGGTCCTGCCCTTCTACCCCTCGCCGCTCCGCGACGACGGCTACGACATTTCCGACTACCGCACGATCAATCCGAGCTACGGCGACATGCGCGACTTCCGCCGCTTCATCCGGGCAGCGCACCGGCGCGGCATCCGCGTCATCACCGAGCTCGTCATCAACCACACCTCCGACCAGCATCCGTGGTTCCAACGAGCGCGGCGGGCGAAACCCGGCTCGGCGGCACGCGACTTCTACGTCTGGAGCGACACCGACCAGCGCTATCAGGGCACCCGCATCATCTTCGTCGACACGGAGAAGTCGAACTGGACCTGGGACCCGGTCGCACACGCCTTCTTCTGGCACCGCTTCTATTCGCACCAGCCCGACCTGAACTTCGACAATCCGCGCGTGCTCGATGAGGTGCTGCGCCTCATGCACTATTGGCTCGATATGGGCGTCGACGGGCTGCGGCTCGACGCGATCCCCTATCTCGTCGAGCGCGAGGGCACCAACAACGAGAACCTGCCGGAGACGCACGCCGTCCTGAAACGAATCCGCGCAGAGATGGAGGCCTACTATCCCGACCGGCTGCTCCTTGCCGAAGCCAATCAGTGGCCGGAGGACACGCGCCCGTATTTCGGCGAGGGCGACGAATGCCACATGGCGTTCCACTTCCCACTGATGCCGCGCATGTACATGGCCGTCGCGCAGGAAGACCGCCATCCCATCAACGATATAATCAGGCAGACCCCGGACATCCCCGACGCCTGCCAGTGGGCGATCTTCCTCAGGAACCACGACGAGCTGACGCTCGAAATGGTGACCGCGGAGGAGCGCGACTACCTCTGGCGCACCTATGCCAAGGACGCGCGCGCGCGCATCAACCTCGGCATCCGCCGCCGCCTTGCGCCGCTCATGGACAACGACCGCCGCAAGATCGAGCTGATGAACGCGCTGCTTCTGTCGATGCCCGGCACGCCGGTCCTCTACTACGGCGACGAGCTCGGCATGGGCGACAACTATTATCTCGGCGACCGCGACGGAGTCAGAACGCCGATGCAATGGTCGGCGGACAGGAACGGCGGTTTCAGCCGCGCCAATCCGCAAGCGCTCTATCTGCCGCCGATCCAGGACCCGGTCTACGGCTTCCAGGCGGTGAACGTGGAGGCTCAACAGAACGAGACTTCATCGCTTCTGAACTGGACGCGCCGCATGATCGGCGTCCGCAAGCAGCGCAAGGCGTTCGGCCGCGGCACGCTTCAGATCATCTACCCGCGCAACCGCAAGATCCTCGCCTATGTGCGCCGCTTCGAGGATGAGAACATCCTTTGCGTCGCCAACCTTTCACGCCAGGCGCAGGCGGTCGAGATCGACCTTTCGGAGTTCCGCGGCGCCGTGCCGATCGAATTGTTGGGTGGCGCCTCGTTTCCGCCGGTCGGCGACCTCCCCTACATGCTGACGCTTCCCGCTTACGGCTTCTTCTGGTTCCTGCTCGCGCCGGAAGCCGACGCGCCGAAATGGCACGTGGTGACGCCCGATCCGCTCCCCGAATTCGTTACGTTGACAGCGCCGGGCGGCCGCATCGACCGCGCGCTCGAAGGACGCGAGCTGGCCAATTTCGAGCGCTACGCGCTGCCGGACTTCCTGCAGCTGCAGCGCTGGTATGCGGCAAAAGGCATAAAGATTCGGCGCGCCAGCACCGTCTCGCTCGGCACTATTCCCGGCGAGCCCAATCAGCTTCTCGTCGCCACCGTCGAGACCGACGAGGGAAAGCAGCGCTACTTCCTTCCGGTCTCAGTGCTGTGGGGCGAGCAGAACCTGACTTTCGGAGCGCCGAAGCTTTCCTACACGCTGACGAAGGTGCGGAACGGCCCAAATCTCGGCGCGCTCGTCGATGCCTGCCACGACGAGCGCTTCATCGCCGACCTGCTCGGCGCGATCCGTGCGGGCGGCGAGGAACCGGCGAGCGGAGGCACGCTGCATTTCGAGGCGACGGCGGCCTTTCGCGAACTCGCGCTTTCTGGCGACATCCACCCGATCGGCGGCGATCAGAGCAACATCTCCGTCATCCTCGGCGATGTGGCGATGTTGAAGATGTACCGTCGGTTGCGCGAAGGCGAGCAGCCTGAGATCGAGATGGCGCGCTTCCTGACCGAGGTCGCGGGATACAAGAACACGCCGCCCTTTTACGGCAGTGCCGAGTATCGACCGAGCGGCGCGCCGCCGATGGGCTTCGCGGCCGTGTTTGGGTTCGTCCGCAATCAGGGCGACGCCTGGAATGTCATCCTGGACGCGCTCGAGCGGCACATCGACGAGTTCGCCTTCATGCCGCACGAGGATAGTGCCACGACCGCGGTCGTCGGCGACGCGCCGCCTCCGGCGGAGCCTGGGACCGAGTTCGTCTATCCGCTCACCCTTGGCGCAACGCTCGGCAAGCGGACGGGCGAACTCCATGCCGCCTTCGCAGCGCCGACCGACGACCCGGCATTCGCCGCCGAGCCCTTAAGCGCGGGCGACACCGCGCGCTGGGTCGACCAAACGACCGAGGAGACGGCGCACGCGCTGGACCATCTCGAACACACAATGCCGAGCTTGGCTGATGAAGTACGCGCCGAGGCCGCAGCTCTCCTTGCCGCAAGAGAAGCGCTTGGCGCGCGCATCGAGGCCGTGCGCGGGCATGCGGCGACGGGCTTGAAGACGCGTATCCATGGCGACTTCCATCTCGGCCAGGTGCTGATCGCCCAGGATGACGTGATGATTATCGACTTTGAAGGCGAACCGCAGCGCGATCTCGCCGAGCGGCGAGAGAAGACGTCAGGGCTGGTCGACGTGGCCGGAATGCTTCGCTCCTTCGACTACATTGCCTGGGCAGCGCTCGACCGGCTGCGCGCGCGGCACGGGCAGATCGACGGCGAGGTCCACAAGCGCGCGGTCGCCTGGCGCGACCGCGCGACGCGGGACTTCCTTGACGCTTACTGGGCGGCGGCCGAGCCGGGCAGTTTCCTGCCGAGGGAACCGAGTGCCCGCTCGGCTCTTCTCAACTTGTTCATGATCCGCAAAGCCGCCTATGAGATCGGCTACGAGTTCCGCCAATCGCCCGACCTGGCTTTCTATCCCGCTACGGGGCCTTCTCGATCTCGTCGGCCAAACTCCCGAAAGCGCATGACGGCGAGCACAAAGACGAAACCGACCTGGCGTCCCGACGATGCCGCGATCAAGGCAATCGTCGAGGGACGTCACGGCGACCCCTTCGCGATCCTGGGCGCCCATGGCGACGGCGATGTTCCCGCGTCCGTGCGCGTCTTCTGGCCCGGGGCCGAGACCGCCGCCGTGGTCGATCCGGAGAGCGGCGAGACGTTGGCTGCGCTCGAGCAATTGCATAAAGGCGGTTTCTTCGCGGGCCCGGTGCCCGGCCGACGCCTGCCGTTCGTCTATCGTCTGAGCTTCACCGCCAACGGCACCCGCTGGGAGGCGGAGGACCCCTACCGCTTCCCGCCGCTCCTCGGCGACCTCGACGTCTACCTCATGGCCGAGGGCAGCCATCGCCGCATCTTCGAGCGACTCGGCGCCCATCCGCGGCGCGTCGCCGGCGTCGATGGCGTCGCCTTCGCCGTGTGGGCGCCGAATGCGCGGCGGGTCAGCGTCGTCGGCGACTTCAATCATTGGGACGGCCGCCGCCATCCGATGCGCAAGCGCGTCGAAGCGGGCGTGTGGGAGCTGTTCATTCCAGGCGTCGGCAGCGACACGCGCTACAAGTTCGAGCTTCTACCGGCGGGCGGCGGCCCGCCTTCGCTGAAGGCCGACCCGATCGGATTCGCGCACGAGGTTCCGCCGGCGACCGCCTCGCTCGTCCTCGGCTTGCCCAAACACGAATGGCAGGACAGCGGCTGGATGACGGCGCGCCAAGCGAAGCAGGCGCTTTCCGCACCGGTCTCCATCTACGAAGTGCACCTCGGCTCGTGGCGGCGAAAGGGCGAGAACCGGTTCCTGAGCTACGACGAGCTCGCCGACGAGCTGGTCCCCTACGTGCAGGGCCTGGGCTTCACGCATATCGAATGCCTGCCGGTCAGCGAGCATCCGTTCTCCGGCTCCTGGGGATATCAGCCGATCGGGCTCTTCGCGCCGACCAGCCGCTTCGGTCCGCCGGAGGCGTTCGCGCGCTTCGTCGACCGCTGCCACCGGGAGGGCATCGGCGTCATCATCGACTGGGTGCCGGCGCATTTTCCCACCGACGCGCACGGGCTCGCGCGCTTCGACGGCACGGCACTCTACGAGCACGAGGATCCGCGTCTCGGCTTCCATCAGGATTGGAACACGCTGATCTATAATTTCGGCCGCACGGAGGTGCGGAATTTTCTCGTCGCCAACGCGCTCTACTGGCTGGAGCTCTTCCACATCGACGCGCTGCGCGTCGATGCCGTCGCCTCCATGCTTTATCTCGACTACAGCCGGAAGCCCGGCGAATGGGTGCCGAACGTCCATGGCGGGCGTGAGAATCTCGAGGCGATCAACTTCCTGCGCGAGACGAACACGCGCGTCTTCGGCGACCATCCCGGGGCGACGACGTTCGCGGAGGAATCGACTGCTTGGCCTCAAGTGTCGCGCCCGGTTCACACCGGCGGGCTCGGCTTCGGCTACAAGTGGAACATGGGGTGGATGCACGACACGCTCGAATATATGAGCCACGACCCGATCCACCGCCGCTACCACCATCACCAGATGACGTTCGGCATCCACTACGCCTTCTCGGAGAACTTCGTGCTGCCGCTCTCCCACGACGAGGTGGTGCACGGAAAAGGCTCGCTCCTCAACAAGATGCCGGGCGACCGCTGGCAGAAGTTCGCCAATCTGCGCGCCTATCTTGCGTTCATGTGGACGCATCCCGGCAAGAAGCTTCTATTCATGGGCGGCGAGTTCGGCCAGGAGCGCGAATGGGACCACGACCATTCGCTCGACTGGCATCTCCTTGCCGATCCCTTCCATCGCGACTTGCAGAGCCTCGTGCGCGATCTGAACCGCGCCTACCGCGAGATTCCCGCCCTCCACGCGCGCGACGCGGAGCCGGCCGGCTTCGAGTGGCTCGACGGCAACGACTCCGACAACAGCACCTATGCTTATGCCCGTCACGGACGCGACGGCGACGCGCCGGTCGTCGTCATTTGCAACTTCACGCCGGTGGTGCGGCGCGGGCATCGCATCGGCGCACCGCGTGCCGGAAGATGGATCGAGAGGCTCAACACCGACGCGGCGATCTACGGCGGCTCGGACGTCGGAAATTCGGGTGCCGTGGAGACGGAATCCGTGCCATGGCATGGACGCGCAGTATCGCTTTCGCTCACACTGCCGCCGCTTGCCACGATCGTGCTTCAGCACGCCGAATAGGAGCTTTGGTTCCAATCCATGTCGAGACTGCGGGTGGAGCCCGGCCTGCCGCATCCCCTTGGTGCGACTTGGGACGGAGGCGGGGTGAATTTCGCGATCTTCTCCGCGAACGCGAAGAAGGTCGAGCTATGCCTGTTCGACCCGAAGGGGCGGCGCGAGACCGATCGTATCGCGCTGCCGGAATACACGCACGAGATCTGGCACGGCTACCTGCCGGAGGTTAGGCCGGGCCACCTCTACGGCTACCGCGTGCACGGCCCCTACGATCCGCAGAACGGACACCGCTTCAACCCGAACAAGCTCCTGATCGATCCCTATGCCCGCGCGCTGCAGGGCGAGATCCGCTGGCACGACGCACACTTCGGCTACCGCCTCGGCTCCGCCCGCGGCGACACTTCGCCCGACCGCCGCGACTCCGCTTTTGTCATGCCGAAATGCGTCGTAGTCGACACTGCGATGACCTGGGGCGACGACCGCCCGCCGGAGCACGCGTGGGCGAAGACGATCATCTACGAAGCGCATGTGAGGGGCATGACGGCGGTCAGGCCGGACATCCCCGAGCATATCCGCGGCACCTTCGCCGGCCTCGCCGACCCGCGCGTCATCGAGCACCTGGTGGCGCTCGGCGTGACGGCCATCGAGCTGATGCCGATCCAGGCCTTCTTCGACGACCGCAGCCTGGTTGAGAAGAAGCTCGTGAACTACTGGGGCTACAACACGGTCAACTATTTCTCGCTCGCGCCCCGCTACATCTCGCCCGGCTCCGACATCCACGAATTTACCATGCTGGTGAAGCGCCTGCACGAAGCCGGGATCGAGGTGATCCTCGACGTCGTCTACAATCACACGGCTGAAGGCAACCATCTCGGACCAACGCTCTCCTTCCGCGGCATCGATAATGCGAGCTACTACATGCTCGCCGCCGACAAGCATTTCTACTTCGACGCGACCGGGTGCGGAAACACGATCAACATGCGCCATCCGCGCGTGCTGCAGATGGTCATGGATTTGCTGCGCTACTGGGTCGAGGATTGCCACGTCGACGGCTTCCGCTTCGATCTCGCCACCTCGCTCGGGCGCGAATACGACAACTTCGACCCGCACGCGGTGTTCTTCGACGCGGTCGGGCAGGATCCGGTCCTGTCGCGCGTAAAAATGATCGCCGAGCCTTGGGACGTAGGGCCGAACGGCTATCAGGTCGGCAACTTCCAGCCCGGCTGGGCGGAGTGGAACGGCCGCTATCGCGACGAGATGCGCTCGTTCTGGAAGGGCGATTCCAGCATGTTGCCGGGCTTCTCGCGCAACATTCTCGGCTCCGCCGATCTCTTCGAGCACCAGGGTCGACGCCCCTGGGCGAGCGTCAACTTCGTCACCGCCCACGACGGTTTCACGCTCACCGATCTGTGGGCCTACAACACCAAGCACAACGAAGCGAACGGCGAGAACAACCAGGACGGCCACAACGACAACCGCAGTTGGAACTGCGGCGTCGAAGGGCCGACTGACAACGCCGAGATCATCGCGCTGCGCGACCGCATGCGCCGCAATATCATGGCCACCATGCTGCTCTCGGATGGAACGCCGATGCTCTTGATGGGCGACGAGGTGGGCCGCACGCAAAACGGCAACAACAACGCCTATTGCCAGGACAACGAGATCGCCTGGCTCGAATGGAAGAACGTCGAGGAGCGCGACCGCGCCTTCATGGAGTTCGTGCGCGGCGTGATCCGCATGCGCAAGCGCTATCCGGTTCTGCGCAGCGAACACTTCTTGCACGGCCAGCCGATCGACGGCGGTGCGACGCGCAGCGTCGTCTGGTTCCGCCCCGACGGGCGCGAGATGGACCCGCCGTCCTGGGGCGACACCAATGCCAGGGTGGTGGGACTGCTCCTGTCGGACCGTTCGACGCGACTTTTGATCGTGGTCAGCGCCTACCATCTGCCGATAAGCTTCAAACTGCCGACGGCGGACGTGGCGGCATGGACGGTGCGCATCGATTCCGGCACCGGCGAGATCGATCCGCCCGACCGCCGTGTGGCCGCGGGAACGACGT
The DNA here is from genome assembly GCA_963720705.1 of uncultured Alphaproteobacteria bacterium. Lineage (GTDB taxonomy): Bacteria > Pseudomonadota > Alphaproteobacteria > Rhizobiales > Afifellaceae > DASWJZ01. Next base: position 380,759 of record CAVRGJ010000005.1, on the reverse strand, counting down.
TTGAGCTGAAAGGCAGGTCGGTTCTCCTCTTCGTCGGGGAGATGGCATGAGGGCGCCGCCTGGCGCGCACACAGCGCGCGGCGGTGGTACGAATTTCGCAGGGCCTTGCAGGTGAGCGAAGCCCTTGATCGCCTTGCCGCGATGGTCGGCATCGAAGCGAGCTACCTCTCGCTGACGGGAGAAACGGTCCTCGTCTCCGACGACGCCAAGCGCGTGACGCTCACCGCAATGGGGATCGCAGCCGGCGACGAGGACGCGATCGCCGCCTCGCTCGCCACGCTGACGCCCATCGATTTCGGCGGCATGGAGGCGCCGACCGGCATCACCTGCTTCGTGCCGGATTGGCTGAAGCACGGGCGAGCCTGGGGCATCGGGTGCCAGCTCTATGGCTTAAAATCCGCGCGCAACTGGGGCATCGGCGACTTTGAGGACCTGGCGCGCTTCGCCGAGATCGCGGCGCAGGCCGGCGCCGACTTCGTCGGCGTCAATCCGCTGCACGCGCTCTTCACCGCCGCGCCGGAGCGCGCAAGCCCCTTCTCCCCCTCGAACCGCCTGTTCCTGAACCCGCTTTATATTGCCGTCGACAAGGCACCCGGATTCGAAGGCATGGCGGACGCACTCGTGCCGCCCGAGGGTGCGCGCGAAGCGGAGCTCGTCGACTACCGGCACATCGGCCCGTCGAAGCTGAAGGCGCTTCTGATCCTCTTCCGCATCTTCGCGACGCATGGAGGCGACGACGAGCGCGAGGATTACGAGCGCTTCATCACGAAAGAGGGCTCCCCGCTCTATCTGCACGCCCTCTTCGAGACGCTCTCCGCGGCGATGGTCCAACTCGGCAACGGCCCGGCCTGGCATGGCTGGCCGGAGGAGTACGCGCATCCCGGGTACCGACGCGGTGCGCGCCTTCGCCGAGGAGCAGAAGGAGCTCGTCGCGTTTCACGCCTGGCTGCAATGGCTTGCCGACCGCCAGCTTGTCGCGGCGCAAGAGCGCGCGCGCGAAGCCGGCCTCCGCATCGGCTTCTATCTCGACCTTGCCGTCGGCGTGGCGCCGGACGGCTCGGCGACCTGGTCGGATCGCGATCTCGTCGTGCCGACCGCCCGCATCGGCGCGCCGCCCGACTATTTCAACGAGGCGGGCCAGGACTGGGGCCTTGCTCCGCTCTCGTCGGCGGCGCTCGTTGCGCGCGGCTTCGAGCCTTATCGCCAGTCGATCGACGCGACGCTGCGCCATGCCGGAGCGCTTCGCATCGACCATGCGATGAGCCTCTACCGGCTGTTCTGGATTGCCGAAGGCCTGATGGCCGCCGACGGCGTCTACGTGCGTTATCCCTTCCACGACATGCTGAAGGAGCTCGCCGCGGTCTCGCAGGCGCGCCACGCGATCGTCATCGGCGAGGACCTCGGCGTCGTGCCGCCCGGCTTCCGCGAAGTGATGCAACAGACGGAGATCCAGAGCTATCGCGTCTTCTTCTTCGAAAAACATCACGACCATTTCTCACCGCCTGCGCACTATCCGCGCGAAGCGCTCGCCTGCCTCACCACCCACGACCTTCACACGCTTGCGGGCTGGTGGAGCGGGCACGACATCGACGTCCGCCACAGAATTGGAATGGTCGGTGGCGTCGACCTCGTGCGGCTGCGCGAGGAACGCGCGCATTGGCGGCGCCGCCTGCTCGGGCTGCTCGCGAATGCTGAGCTCCTTCCTGAGGGAATGGAAGCGGTCATGCACGGCGAGGCGGAGGCGCCGCACGAGTTGCCGGAGAGCCTCGCCATCGCGCTTCACGTCGCTGTGGCGCGTTCGCCCTCACGCCTCCTCGTGGTGCAGGCCGAGGATCTGACGGGCGCAATGGAGCAGGTAAACATCCCCGGCACCACGACCGAGCATCCGAACTGGCGGCGCAAGCTTGCGGTCGAGCTTGAGGAACTGCCGGGCTCGCCGCTTTTTCGCGCCATCACTGAGGCGCTTCGCGGCGAGCGGCCGAAGCCGGGTTAGAGTGGCCCACTGGTCGTCGAAACCGGGCGAAATGCACGCTGTGCCGCTTTACGTGGCTTCGGTGACCCCGTAGGTTCTCGCCGCCAAGGGGTGGGCGCCTGGGAGAGTCCGATGCGAGGGTTCGTCCGCGCTTTTTCGTTGCTGCTCGTTTTTCTTGCCCCCTTCCTCCTTCCCCCGACGGCTTTCTCTCAGGAACGACGCCTCGTCGTCACTGAAGGCGCCGACTATTTCGGCAGCGATTACGACGTCCGCAAAGACGTAGACCTCGACCAGTGCAAGACGGCCTGCCAGGGCGACAAGCAGTGCCAGGCCTTCACCTACAATTCTTCGGCGCGCTGGTGCTTCCTGAAGAACGGCGTCGGCGAGTTGCGGGCGGTTGCCGGAGCGATCTCCGGCCGCATCGTCGCGGCATCGGCGGCGCCCCAGCCCGACGTCGCCGCCGAGCGCATGAGCGAGCTCGGCTTCCTCGATCAGTCCTATGTCGACGAGGCACGACACCTCGTCGGCCAGATTTCCGATAAGCCCATCTCCGACAAGGATGCCACCAGCGCGATCGCGGCCGCCCAGTCGGCCAAGGATGGCGGCGATTCTCTTTCCGCGCTCGACCACTACACCGACGCGCTGAAATTCCGGCCCGACGATTTCGGGCTGTGGATGCGCTACACCGACACAGCGATCAACGCCTCGAGCGACGACTACGAGGTGCAGCAGACGCTCTCGACCAATCGCACCGCCGGCGCGATCAACGCCTACCTCCACGCCGTCACCCCGGAGGAGCGAGCGCAGGCGCTGACCGATCTCGGCTGGTCGCTCGGCGACCGTTACGACTGGAAAGAGGCGATCCGCGCCTATCGCGCGAGCCTTGCGCTCGTTGAGAACGAATCGACACGTGCCACTTACGATTCCGTTGTCGCCGAGCACGGCTTCCGCATCGTCGACAATGTCGTGGAAGCGGACGCTGCAGCACCCCGCATCTGTCTGAATTTCTCCGACAACCTCGCATCAGGCCGCGACTACGGCGATTTCGTCGGCGTCGAGGGCGGCACCAACTTCGCAGTCGAAGGCAGCGGCCAGCAAATCTGCATCGACGGCGTTGAGCATGGGCGCCGCTACCACGTGACCGCGCGCGCCGGCATCCCGGCCGCCGACGGCGAAACGCTGGCGAAGAGTGTCGATCTCGACATCTTCGTGCGCGACCGCGCTCCCTCGGTCCGCTTCCTCGGCAACGCCTACGTACTGCCCGCCGGCGGCGAACCGACGATCCCAGTCGTCACCGTCAACACCAACAGAATCAACGCCGTGCTCTACCGCATCGGCGACCGACAGCTCGCGACCACGATCGCCGACGGCACCTTCCTTTCGCAGCTTTCTTATTGGGAGACCGACCAGATCGAAGCGAAGTCGGGCGAGAAGGTGTGGACGGGCACCGTCGACGTGCAAAGCGACATCAACCGCGAGATGACGACCGCAATTCCGGTCGGCGATCTGCAGTCGACGCTCAAGCCCGGTGCCTATGTGCTCACCGCGGAGGCCGTGAACGCATCGTCCGATGAGTGGGGGCCGAAGGCGACGCAATGGTTCATCGTCACCGATCTCGGCCTGACCACGCTTTCCGGGAACGATGGCCTGCACGTCATGGTGCGCTCGCTCGGCACCGCCGGTCCGGTCGGAGACGTCTCGCTGAAGCTCGTCGCCGTCAACAATGAGGTTCTCGGCGAGGCAACGACGGATTCGTCTGGCTACGCCAATTTCGCCCCCGGCCTGATCCGCGGCACCGGCTCAATGGCGCCGGGGCTTCTCACAGCAGAGACGACGGCGGGCGACTACAGCTTCCTTGACCTCTCCAAGGCGGCGATGGATCTGACCGACCGCGGCGTCGAGGGCCGCGCGCCGCCGAAGCCGCTCGATGTGTTCCTCACCACCGAGCGCGGCATCTACCGCGTCGGCGAGACGGTCTACGCCACAGCGCTCGTGCGCGACGCGACCGCTCGCGCAGTTGAGAACGTTCCCCTGACGGCGATCGTGACGCGGCCGGATGGCAAGGAGCATAGCCGTGTCACGCTCACCGACGAAGGTCTCGGCGGCAACGTCACGCCGATCAATCTAGCGGCGGACGCGATGCGCGGCACTTGGCGGATCGGCGTCTATGCCGACGTGAAGGGCTCACCGCTCGCCGAGACGACGTTCCTGGTGGAGGACTTCGAGCCGGAGCGCCTCGACTTCGACCTCTCCGCCAGCACCGAGGCGATAAATCCCGCAGCGCCCGGCGAGCTTTCCGTCGACGCCCGCTTCCTCTACGGCGCGCCGGCCTCAAATCTCGACGTCGAGGGCGAGACGGCGCTGTCCGCCGCGCACACGCTCGACCAGTACCCCGGTTACGTCTTCGGCCTTGCCGAGGAGAACTTCGATACGACGATCGAGCCGCTCTCCGGCACGACCACCGACGATACCGGCCACGCCCAGGTAGCGATAAAGCTTCCCGACGCGGGCGCGACCAGCCTGCCGCTTACGGCGACGGTGAACGTGCGCGTAATCGATACCAGCGGCAGCCCGGTCGAGCGCAGCAAGACTCTGCCGGTCGCAGGCAAATCGGCACGCCTCGGTATCAAGCCGCTTTTCGACGGCGCGGCCGGCGAGAATTCTCCCGTCGCCTTCGAGGCGATCGCGCTCGACAAGTCCGGTGCGCGAGCGGCCGCCGACAATCTCCGCTGGTCGCTTTATGCGATCCGCACCGACTTCCAATGGTACCGCGCCGACGGGCGCTGGAACTATGAGACGGTGGAGACGAAGAGCCGCGTCGCCAACGGCACGGTCGATGTTTCAGCCGACAGCGCGGCGAAAATCGAGGCCAAGGTCGAATGGGGCACCTACCGGCTGGAGCTTGAGAGCGATTCCGGTGCGCTTCCCGCAAGCTTCGACTTCGAGGCCGGCTGGTACGTCGCGGCGAAGGCGCTCGACACGCCCGAAGCCTTGAAGGTGTCGCTCGACAAGGACCGCTACGCGGTCGGCGACACCGCGCGCGTCCACATCGAGAGCCGCTTCAACGGCGTCGCGCTGATCATGGTTGTCGACGACCGGCTGATCACGACGAAGTCGGTCGAGGTGATCGGCAACGCCGCCGACGTCGATCTTCCGGTGACGCGCGACTGGGGCCCCGGCGCCTACGTGACGGCGGCACTCTACCGGCCGATGGATATTGAGGCGAAGCGCATGCCGGGCCGCGCCATCGGGCTTGCCTGGGCTGGCGTCGACCCCGGCGAGCGCGCGTTGCCGGTCGCCATCGACGCGCCGGACGAGATGCGTCCGCGTCAGGACATGGAGGTCGGGCTGACGCTCGCCAACCTGCCCGCCAACTCGACGGCCTACGTCACGCTCGCCGCGGTCGATCTCGGGATCTTGAATCTGACGCGCTACGAGACGCCCGATCCGGAGACCTACTATTTCGGCCAGCGCCGTCTCGGCATGGCCATCCGTGACCTCTACAACCAGCTGATCGACCGTATGCAGGGGGTGCGCGGCGTCGTGCGCTCCGGCGGCGATGCGGGACTCGCGCAGTTCCAAGGGACGCCGCCGACGGAGACGCTCGTCGCCTTCCACTCCGGCATCGTCGAGGTCGGTCCCGACGGCACTGCGCACGTCTCCGTGCCGATCCCCGACTTCAACGGCACCGTCCGTCTGATGGCACTCGCCTGGACCAAGGAAGGCGTAGGCCACGCGGAGAAGGACGTGCTGGTCCGCGACCCCGTCGTCGTGACGGCGGCGCTGCCGAACTTCCTCGCGCCGGGCGACAAGTCGCGGCTGAAGCTCGACCTGACCTCAGTCGCCGAAGCGGCCGGCAGCGTCGCGCTTTCAGTGTCGTCGACCGGAAGCGCGGTCTCCGTCGACCCGGCCTATGCCAACCGCACGATCGAGCTAGCGCAAGGCGAGCGGACGGAAGTGCTCATCCCGATTTCTGGTGACAAGGTCGGCGACGACATGCTGACCGTCGCGCTGACGCTTCCCGACGGGACGACGTTGACGAAGGGACTGAGTCTTCCGGTGCGCCTGAATGAGCCGCCGGTCGCCACGACCGATTTCGTCGAGCTCAAACCCGGTGCCGAACTCTCCGTCACCGCCGACCGGCTCGCCGGACTCGTGCCGGGCACCGCCTCGATCCAGGTCGGAGCGAGCGGCGCCGGGCGGCTCAACGTGCCGGCGATCCTGCGCGCGCTCGACCGCTATCCCTACGGCTGCACAGAGCAGATTACGAGCCGCGCGATGCCGCTCGTCTATCTGAACGACGTGGCGGTCCAGGCCGGCCTTGCGAGCGATCCCGACATCCGCGACCGCGTGCAGAAGGCGGTCGCCGGCGTGCTCGCCAACCAGTCCGCCGCCGGCTCGTTCGGGCTGTGGGCGCCAGGCAGCGAAGATCTATGGCTCGATTCCTACGTCACCGACTTCCTGACGCGGGCACGCCAGAAGGGTTATTCGGTCCCGGCTCAGGCCTTCGACCTCGCGCTCGATAATCTGAAGAATAAGCTCGCTTATGCGAGCGACTTCCAGTCGGGCGGCGAGGACATCGCCTATGCGCTCTACGTGCTCGCCGCCAACGGCCGCGCCGCGATCGGCGATCTGCGCTACTACGCGGAGACCAAGCTCGACGCCTTCGCGACGCCCCTTGCCAAGGCGCAGATCGGCGCAGCGCTCGCGCTCTACGGCGACAAGCCGCGTGCCGACGCGGTGTTCCGCGCCGCGCTCGGCGCGCTTTACACGCCGACCGACGCGAATGAGGGCTGGCGCAGCGACTACGGCTCCAACCTTCGCGACAGTGCGGCGACGCTGACGCTCGCCTCGGAGACGCGCACCGGCATCGACCTTGTCAGCCTTTCGAACAGGGTGGAGACGGAACGGCTCGCCGTCTCCTACACGAGCACGCAGGAGGACGCGTGGTCGCTCCTTGCCGCGCATGCACTGATGCAGAGCCTGTCGGAGCCGAAGCTCGTCGTCGACGGCGAACCGCTCAAGGGTCCGCTCTTCCGCAGCCTCGACGCGGATAGCCTCGCCGTCGCGCCGCTCAAGATCACCAACAAGGGCGACCGGCCGATCGAGGTCGGCATCACCGTGCGCGGTATCCCGGCGACGCCCGAGCCTGCCGGCGGCAACTATTATTCGCTGGCGCGCGAATACTACACGCTCGACGGCAAGCCGGTCGATCTTACGACCGTCGAGCAGGGTGCCCGCATCGTCGCCGTGCTGAACATAACCACGACGGAGAGCCAGGGAGCGCGGTTGGTGCTCGATGATCCGCTCCCCGCGGGCTTTGCGATCGACAACCCGCACATCCTCGGAAGCGGCGACGTTTCGGCACTCGATTGGCTCTCGCTCGTCGACAATCCGGCGCATGTGGAGTTCCGCGCCGACCGGTTCGTCGCGGCATGGGATCTTGCCGCAAACGGCCCGACGCAGTTCCAGTTCGCCTACGTCGTCCGTGCCGTTTCGCCGGGTACTTTCGCGCATCCGGCGGCGTTGATCGAGGACATGTACCGGCCGGAGCGGCGCGCCCGCACCGACACCGGATCGGTCGAGGTGGTCGGCCCGCTGAAGTAAGCAGGTCCGCAGCGATGGAGCCCACCCAACGCCCTGATGCTGAGGTGCCCGTCCCGAACGGAGCGACGGACGGGCCTCGAAGCACGCAGCGCGTTCCGGCGCCTTCTGGAGGCTCCTTCGAGGCGGCTCCGACTTCGTCAAAGCCGCACCTCAGGATGAGGGGGGTTGGAGGCATCAGTCGGCTAGCCGCAACCGCCCTCCTCTTCGCCTGTCTCATCGCGCCTGCCGCGCCGCTGGCGCTGAAGGCGGCCGTGGCAAGTGTCGAGCTTCCCTCGCTCACCCCGGAGACGGGCAAGGTCGTGCTCGACCGCAACGGCGTCTTGCTTCGCGCCTTCACCACGAGCGACGGGCTTTGGCGGCTGCCGGTCACCGTCGCCGACGTCGATCCGCTCTTCCTGAAGACGCTCTTTGCCTACGAGGACCGGCGCTTCCCCCTGCATCACGGCGTCGACGTCAGCGCGCTCTTCCGCGCCGCCTACCAGCTCGTGACGGAATTTCGCCCCGTCTCCGGCGCGTCGACGATCACCATGCAGGTGGCGCGCCTTCTCGACAAGGAATCGACGCGGAGCGTCTCCGGCAAGCTCAATCAGATGCTGACGGCGCTGGCGCTCGAAAAGCGGCTCTCGAAGAACGATATTCTGAACCTCTATCTCGTGCTCGCTCCCTACGGCGGCAACGTGGAGGGAATTCGCGCCGCTTCGCTCGCCTATCTCGGCAAGGAGCCGCGCCGGCTAACGCCGGCAGAGGCGGCGCTTCTCGTCGCGCTGCCGCAATCGCCGCAGGCGCGCCGCCCCGACCGCAACAACGCCGCCGCGCGCGCCGCCCGCGATCGCGTGCTCGAACGCGCCGCCGAAGCCGGCGTGCTGACGGCGGACGACGTTGCGGCAGCGCGCTCGGAGCCCGTTCCGGAGGTGCGCCGTCAGTTCCCGATGCTCGCGCCGCACACGGCCGACCGGATCGTCGCGGAATTGCCCGACGCCGCGCTCTATCGCATCACGATCGATGCCGGGCTTCAGGACCGGCTTCAGTCGCTCGCGTCGGAGCGCGCCGCAGCGCTCTCCGATTCCGTTTCCGTCGCGATCCTCGTCGCCGACCACAGGAGCGGCGAGATCCTCGCCTCGGTCGGATCCTCCGGACTCTTCGATGAGCGCCGCGACGGCTTCGTCGACATGACACGTGCCGTGCGCTCGCCCGGCTCGTCGCTGAAGCCGCTGATCTACGGGCTCGCCTTCGAGCTTGGCATTGCGCATCCGGAGACGCTGATCGAGGACAAGCCTGTCAATTTCGCCGGCTATTCGCCGGAGAATTTCGACCGCACGTTCCGCGGCACCGTCAGCGTCAGGCGCGCGCTGCAGCTCTCCTTGAACGTGCCGGCGATCGAGCTCTTGGAAGCCGTCGGTCCGGCGCGGCTTGTGGCGCGCATGCGCCGCGCCGGCGCAGATCCGCTGCTCCCCGATATCTCGCCGCCTGGACTTGCGGTCGGCTTGGGCGGCGTCGGCGTAACGCTGACCGATCTCGTCGCAATCGATGCGGCGATCGCGCGCGGCGGGCTTGCAGTGCCGCTCACTTTCGATCCCGCTCGCCCGCCGGTGACCGCCGTTCCTGCCAAGGTGCTCGACGAGCGCGCTGCCTGGTACGTCGCATCGATTCTCGCCGGCGCGCCCGGCCCCGACCACGTCTCGCCCGGCTCGATCGCCTTCAAGACCGGCACCTCCTACGGCTATCGCGACGCCTGGGCGGTCGGTTTCGACGGCAGCCATGTCATCGGCGTCTGGGTCGGTCGGCCGGACGGCGCGCCGGTGCCTGGGCTGATCGGCATCGACGCGGCAGCGCCGATCCTGATGGACGCCTTCGCGAGGCTCGGCCCAACGACGCCGCTTCGCGCCGCACCGCCGGGAATCGTCGAAGCGAGCGCGGCGAGCCTCCCCGCCCCGCTCCGCCGCTTCCGCTCGCCGAACGCGCCGACGGTCGCCGCGGCGGCGGCACCTGAGATCGCCTATCCGCCGAGGGGCGTGCGCGTCGATCTCGGCATCCGCGCCGGCGATCCGATGCCGCTTGCGCTGAAAGCGCGCGACGGCGCGCCACCCTACACCTGGTTCGCGGACGGCGCGCCGATCGGCACAGCGGCCTTCGGCGGCGCGCTCTCCTTTGAGCCGAAGGGCCCGGGCTTCGTCAGACTGATGGTGATCGACGCCAACGGCGCTTCATCGACGAGCACGGTGTTCGTGGAGTGACGAAGGTCGCACACCGAATAACCTCCCCCTCGAGGGGCGCGCGCCTCAATATTCCCTCTCGTAGAAGATGCCGAGGCTCGATTCGCCGTCTGCCGAATAGCCGGCGCGCGCCTTGACGCTTTTGGTGACGTCGAGGTCGATGGTGACGCGCGAGGATTCCGTCGTCGTCCCCTGCTGCACGCCGACATAGACGTTCTCCGTCACGTAGCGGCCGGCGGCAACCGAGGTCTGGCCCTTCTCGTCGGTCACGATGTCGAGGTCGTCGAGGCCGGTCGTCGCGCGAAGCTGCGACAGGATCCCGCCGGAGCCGCCGGAAAGCTCCGAGGCGGCCGCACCAAGCCGCGCGATCTGAAGCGGCGAAAGCTCGCCGATCCCCTTGGAGAAGATCAACCGCGCGAGGATCTCGTCCTGCGGCAGATCCGGCGACGACGTGAAGGTCACCTGCGGATCGGAGGCGCGGCCCGAGACAGCGACCGTGATCGTGATGCTGCTCGTACGCGTCGAGCCGGAGAAATCGAGGATCGGATCGAGGTCGCCGGCGAACGTGATGACGCCACGGTCGAAGGCGATACGTTGCGTCAGGATGTCAAGGCGGCCGCGCACCATCCGGAACGCGCCCGTTGCGGCCAGCGACGAGATCGGTCCGCGCAGCGTCAGGTTGCCGCCGAATTCAGCGTCGAGCCCGCGCCCGCGCACGAAGATGCGCTGCGGGGCGGAGACAGCGACGTCGAGGCTAATGTCGGCGCTCCGACTGGCTGTGCTCCGGTCCGGCGCGTTGGGCGCGCGTACGACCGCGAGCGTCTCTTCGACCTTCGGCGGCGGATCGACATGCTCGACGGTGACGGCGACAGAATCGCTCGGAAGCTTGTCGGGCACGGTGATATCGGTTCGGTCGAGCGTCACCTTGCCTTTGAGAAGCGGCCCCTCGGCAAGCGTCCCGGTCAAGGCCAAGTCGGCATCGAAGCGGGCGGCGACGAGCGTTCCGTTCACGTAGCGCGCTTTGCGGATCTGGAGGGTAAGGTCGATCGGAAAACCGGCATTCGGGTCAAGACCGACGCGCCCCGTCGCCGACACTGTCCCCTCGCCGCTTTCCGCGTTGAGCCTTTCGATGACGACACGGTCGCCGGAGACGGTGGCGACCAAGGAGAGATTCTTCAGCACGATCCCCGTCTCCGGATCGACGAAGCCGCCGCCCTCAGCGGTGACGCGGCCGGAGAATTTTGGCGCCGTCGTCGTGCCTGAGACTGCGACATCGACGTTGAGCGCGCCGTTGAGCGCCGCCCCACGTGCGGCAAGCTGGCGATTGCCGAGCGCCAGCGGGATGCCGCCCTTGACCCGAAGATCGAGCGGCCCGCCGCTTTCCGCCCCGACCGTGCCAGTCACCTGCACCGACATGCCGTCGGCCCCGAAAATCTCGCTCGTGAGTTCGATCCGCTTTTTGGCAAGCGTCCCGCGCGCCGACACGCCGAGCGGCCCGAGGCCGGCGTTGCGCGATGCGGCGACCGAAGCGCCGGCAAGCGTGATCTCGAAATTCGCGTCGGGCGAAGACGCGGCTCCGCGCGCGGATATGACGCCGGAGATCGTGCCCTCGGCACCAAGGCCCGGCGACGCGGCGTTGACGAGCGCGGCCGGAACGGACGCGAGCACCGCTTCAAGATCGAGCGTCGGTCCGGCGCTGCCCGACAGGGTGATCGTGCCGCCACCGGCTTTGAGGGTCGTCCGCTCGAACCGCGCCACTCCGTCCTTGACTTCGATCGTCGTTGGCTCGGCCAGCGCAAGGTCGATGCCCGGTCGTTTGTAGAGAAGGCTCTGAAGGCCGATGGCGAGCCCGCCGTCGCGCGGGGCAAGATCGCCCTTGAGGTCGGCGCGCCCGTCGGCGAGCGCGGCGTCGACAGTGAATGCCGTCGCCTCGCCCGAGCGCTCTGCCGTGCCCTTGGCGGAGACGATGGTGAGGCCGCCCGCCGTCAGATTGGCGAGCGAGAAATCGCCCTCGATCTTCGGCACACCGAAGAGGTCGCTCGCCTGCCCTTCGATCGCGGCGGATTTGAGCGAAGTGCCGCCATAGACGACGTCGGTCGCGGTTCCCGAAAAGGTCGCGGACTGCGCGCCGGCGTCCGCACTAAGCGCGATATCGGCGCGGAGCGCGCCACTCCCCTCGACTAGGAAGAGCGGCGCCACCTTCGAGAGGTCGGGTGAGACGACGTTGAGCTTGCCGGCGAGAAGCCCGTCAGCGCCAATCGCGAGGTCGCCGGTGATCTGGCTCTCGCCGACCGCAAAACGAAGATCGTCGAGCATGCGCGCGCCGTTGGCACCGGCCGAGAGCTTCGCCTTGCCGCGCACTGCCGCATCGCCGAGCGTGCCGGAGATCTCTGCCTCGCCTGCGGTCGCGGGACCGGCGACAGTGCCGGAAAAGCGCGCCGACGCATCGGCGAGCGGGCGTCCCATCAGCACGACGTTGTCGCCCGAAGCCTCCGCCTCGACCTTCGGCGCGTCGCGCGAGCCGGTGACATGCGCCGTGATCTTCGCAGTGCCTTCCGCGCGCTCCGTGACCAGCGAGAGGTCGGCGACGCTGGCAGCGACGCTCATGTCGATCGCCGGATCGGAAAGGCTGCCGTTCAGCTCCGCCGAAGCTCTTTCGTTCACGAGCACAAGGTTGTCGAAGCGGAACCCTTGATCGTTCCGCGCCAGCCCGCCGGAGAGCTTCGTCGCACCGACAAGGAGCGGATCGAGCATCGCGATGCCGAGCGAGAGATCGGTCGTCGTACCGTCGAGCTTCAAATCGAGCGCGCCGTCTGCACCCGCCGAGCCCGTCGCCTTCAGCTCGGCGCGACCTTCGAGCGCCCGCCCCGCGAGATCCGAGAAGCGCGAGAGATCGATCACGCTCGCCGCGAAGTCGCCGCTTAGGCCGCTGCGGTCCGCCGTGCCGGAGAAATTCGCCGTCGCGCCGGTCAGGATGACGCTGAGGCCTTCGAACGCGACCGGGCGCCCGGCTGACCATGACCCCGTGCCACGCGCTTTGAAGGTCGGGCCGAGCGCGTCACGCAGCGCAAGGTCGTTCGGCACGACGCCATCCGCGGACGCCGCGAAGCGGAAGTTCGTCGCGCGTGTGCTCGGCCGCGCCAGGTCCCGCGCCTGCCCCGACGCGTCGAAGGCGACGCCGTCGACGCGGCCGAAGGCACCTTCGACGCCGTCCGCCTTGATCGATGCCTTCCACGGTGCCGCCTCGCCCGAGTCGAGTCCGATATCCGCCGTCAGCGTGGCGACCGAGATGTCGCCCGGAACGAAGGGAAGCGCAGCGCGTCCCGCCTGGCCGAGCTTAAGCGACAGATCGGCGCTGCGCGGCACCAGGTCCGGCCCGAGCATACCGCTCGCCGAAAGATCCACGCCTTCGGAACGAAGCGTCGCGGAGCGGAGCGCAATTGCGCCGTCGTCGGAACGGGTGAGATCGACGGTGAGCCGGCTGTCACCGGCAAGGAGCATCGCATAGTCCTCAGGCACGATCGTCTGAAGCGCCGCCGCGAATTCAGCCGCGACGTGGTAGCCATCGTCGCCGCGCGAGACCGACATGCCCCCGGCCAGCACGCGCGTGCCCCCGGCCTCGACCTCCGTCGTCCCGCGCCAGGCGTCGAGCGGGCCGGTGCCGGAGAGCGTGACCGCGACCGATGGCCGGCCGCGCAGACCAAACAGCTCCGCGACAAGGCCGCCGGCGGGCTCCTTGAACTTGATGTCGGCGGTCAGCACGTTGGCCTGCGGCTCAAGGCGAAGATTGGCGACGAGCGAGCCGGCGCGGTCCTGGCGGTCGACGCTGAGCTCCACCGAAAGCACGTCCGGCGCAATGCTCGCGGCGCCGGTCGCGGTCAGCTCCGCCGCTCCCCCGGCGACCGGCGCCGAAAGCAGAATCTGCGGCAGCGAGATCGCATTGAGCTTGATGGCAAGCGGCGGCGGCGATGGCGCACTGCTGGCGTGCGCCTCCTCTGCGGCGACCGGCCGCCTGAGCATCGCAACCCGCGCCGCCTTGAGACTCTCGATATCGATGGTTCGATCGAATAGTGCCGCGCGATTCCACGCAACCTCGACGGCGTCGAGCTCAAGCCATACTCCGTCGCGGTCGGCGACGGTAATCTTCTCCACCTTCGGGTTTGCGGAAAAGACGCCCTCGAGGCCCGTGAGCTTTACCTGCCGATCCGGCGTTGAGAGAAGCGATTCCAGGAAAGCGGAGAACCACGAGCCGCCGCCATCGTCCTTGGCGCTCGCCGCGCCGACTGCGAGGCCGGCGGCCAGCAGGAATATGAAGAAGGGTTTCGCGAATCGCCGCCACATCGTCAGAAAGATTGCCCCAACCCGACATAAAAGGCGAAATGCGGGTCGCCGCTCTTGCGATTGACCGGCACTGCTACGTCGAAGCGAAGCGGCCCAAGCGGCGTCAGATAGCGGAGCCCGATGCCGGCACCGACGCGAAACTCCTCGGAGAAATCGGGCAGCGGATCCTCGTAGGCGGCGCCAACGTCGACGAAGGGCACGATGCCGATCGTGTCGGTGACGCGAACGCGCAGCTCGAACGAAGCCGCGAGGAACGAACGGCCGCCCACGACTTCGTCGCCGATCTTCGGCCCGATGGTCCTGTACCTCATAGCCGCGAATCGAGCCGCCGCCACCGAGGAAGAAGCGCCGCGTTGCCGGGATGTCCTGCGTATCGGCGCCGATGATGGTGCCGACCGAGCCGCGCGCGGCGAGCACGACGCGGTCGCTGTCGTCGACCGCGTAGTAGCCGGAGAGCGTACCCTTCGTGACGACGGCGACGGTGCCGCTCAAGATGTCGGCGAACGGCTCGGCATCGAGCGTGCCGCGGAGGCCTGCGGTCGGATTGAGCTTGTCGTCGCGCGCATCGTAGTCAAGCTCCGACGGGAGGCTGACGAGCAGGAAGCGGTTCTTGCCGAAAGCGTCCTCGATCCGGTCCCATTCGGTATTGACCGCCGTGCTCAACGTCAGCTTTTCGTTGAAGCGATGCTCGAGGCCGGCTTGACCGGCGATGGTACGGCTCTCGTAGGTATCGACGAACTCGCGCACGCCCGAAAGCTTGAGCGTCGCATCCGTATCGGGCGTGAACATTCCCGGTCGGCGGAAGGTCGTCGAGATATCGTAGGAGAGATCAGTCAGGTCGTTGGCGAAGATGCGGCTGAGCTGCGCGTCGAACCGAAGGCTCTCGCCGTGGCCGAAGAGATTGCGGTGCGTCCAGTAACCTTCGAGCGTGGCGCCGTCGACTGTCGCGTAAGAGACGCCGCCGCCGATCAGGTGGCGCTTCCGTTCCGTCACGTTGAACGTGATGGGAATGAGCCCGTCGGGTCCAACCTTATCGCCTTCGATCACCGAGACGCTTGCGAAGGCCCCGGTGTCCTGCATGCGCCTCCTAGCGCGTTCGATCACATCGGGATCGTAGGGCGCGCCGGACGTAATCCCGGTCATGAAGCGCGCATATTGCGGATCGATGCGCTCCGTTCCGGTCACTTCGACCGCGCCGAAGCGCGCCGCCGGACCCGGCGCGACGACAAGCGTGACGTCGACCAGGTTCGTGCGGTGGTCGGCGACCACGTTGCGTTTCAGGATTGCAGCCTTCGGATGGCCGTGTTGACGCCACGCATCAATCAAATGGCCCTCGGCCGAAAGGATCGCGCCGGAGCGCGCCACCTCGCCCTCCTTCAGTCCCCACTTGTCGCGATCGAGCGCCTTCGCTTCACGGTGGGTCAGCGGCTCGGGCAGCATGCCGTCGATCTCGATCTTGCCGAACTTGAAGAGCGGTCCGGGATCGACGGTGACGGTGACGGGAGTCGGGTTCGGGAGCACCGCGTCGGGCCGCATGGCCTCCACCCGCTCGCCCTTGATCGTGATGGCGATCATGCCACCGTAGTAACCGCGCCCGTAGAGTGCGGCGACGATGCGGCCGTAATCGCCGCGCGCGCGAGCGATAAGGCCGGCAGTGCCGGGCGGCGGCTTCTTCAGGTCGCGCGCCAGCGAAGAGGCGCCGCGAATCGCCTTTTCGAGCGCGCGGTCGCCGCCGGTGACGGTGAAGTCGAGCGTATAGGGCTGCGCGTCGGGAACGACTGCTGTCGTATCGGCCTTTTCGAAGAACTTTCTCCCGAAGAGCTCAAAGGCGAGCGCGGGAAGGCTGGCGCTTGCCACAAAGAATACGCCTGCCGTGAGGAGGGCCAGGCATCGCCGCCCCGGGACGAAACGAAGGAAAAGCTCGGCCCCCGCGAAGCTCACTACGCCACCCGCTCCCCGATTCCGGGGGCAACCGCGCCCGCAACAAGAGCGCACGCCACCCACGCCGCATCCGCCAGGCGGACGCCTCCCTCGTCCTTCTTGACCGCCGGAAGTGGCGACATTCGGACGAATTAACCCTTTCCGTTAGCTTTTCATTAACCATGATCCCGGGGCGCGTGGAAGCGCGCTGGGGAGGAGCCGGGCAGGCCGGCGCGCGTTGCGGCGCTAGGGCAACACAATCGCCCGCCGAGCAACTTCCCGGCGAGAGGGGATTTTGCCCTCCCGTAACCGCCGGCGGACCCGAAAGTTTTCCGCCTTCATCTGGAAACTGAGCAAGCCGTTTCTGTCAGGCCAAGTGTCTGTCACCCATATTGAAAGCCCGATTCTCTCTGAGATCTGCGTCGATGGAACGGCTTTCTGTCTTTCCTGCCTTCCACAAGGTCGCCGGCCGTGTCGTCCTCGTCGTCGGCGACGGCGCGGCGGCCGTCGCGAAGGTGCGCCTTTTGCTCGAAACCGAGGCGAAAATCCGCCTCGTCGCAGAAACGCCGTCCGATACGCTCTCGAGGCTTGTTGCCGCGCACGGGCTTGAGCATCGCGGGCGCGGGTTTCTTGAAACGGACCTCGACGGGGCCGTGCTGGCGTTTGCGGCATATGGAGCGCGCGACGCTGACGCCGCGGTCGTCGCGGCGGCGCGTGCTCGGAACATCCCGGCAAACGCCGTCGACCTCCCCGATCTTTGCGACTTCTACACGCCGGCGATCGTGAACCGCGCACCGGTCGCGATTGCGATCTCCTCCACCGGCGCCGGCCCCGTTCTTGCACAAAAGCTTCGCGCCAGGATCGAGGCCATGCTCCCCCCGCGCCTCGGCGCGCTCGCAAGACTCGGCGAATCGTTTCGCGCGGCCGCCGACCGCGTGCTGCCCAAAGGACAGGCGCGCCGGCGCTTCTGGGCGGCGTTCTTCGAAGGCCGTGTCGCCGACGCCGCGCTTTCCGGCCGGATCGAGGATGCGCGGCGGCTTGCCTCGCGGCTTTTGACCCGAGCGGATCCGGAAAGCCACGGGTTCGTTTGGCTGGTCGGCGCCGGAGGCGCGGCCGATCTTCTCACGCTTCGCGCGCAGCGCGCCCTCCAAGAAGCGGACGTGATCGTGCACGATGCAGAGGTACCGGGCGACGTCATCGCCATGGGCCGCCGTGACGCCGATCGGATTTTGATTGGCGGGCGCATCGCGGCACCGGGCGACGTTGGCAAGCTCCTCGTAGACGAAGCTTCGTCCGGCCGCCGCGTCGTTCGCCTGACAGCTGGCGATCCGTCGGCATTCGCCAACTCGGGCGCCGTGGTGCAAGCGCTTCGCTCAGCCAAGGTTCCATTCGAGGTGGTGCCCGGCGTGCCCGGCATCCTCGCAGACTCCGACGTTCTGGCCGCCTGAGGCCCACCCGATGAACGTCGTCACCGCGAACAGCCTGAAGGACGGGCTCGTTGTCTTCCAGACCACGAGTGGCTGGACGCTCGACATCGACGAGGCGGAGGTGCTGGAAACGAAGGAGGCCGTCGACGCCGCTCTTCAACGCGGCGCCAAGGACGCCGCGGAGAACCGCGTCGTCGAGCCCTACGCGATCGAGATCAAGCGCGAGGGCGCGCGGCTCGTGCCGACGCGGCTCCGTGAGAAAATCCGCGCCGAGGGCCCGACGACCGGAAACTCGAAAAGGAAACAAGCCACCTCCGCTTCGCGCGGATGTGCGGCCTGAGGGTCAACCATGTACCGTTACGACGAATTCGACCACGCCTTCGTCAAGGAGCGCGTCGCGCAGTTCCGCGATCAGGTTGCGCGGCGGCTCTCCGGCGACCTCGACGAGGAGCAGTTCAAGCCGCTGAGACTCCAGAACGGCGTCTACCTGCAGCTTCACGCTTATATGCTCAGGATCGCAGTCCCTTACGGCACGCTGAATCCGCGCCAGGTCCGCATGCTCGCGCATATCGCGCGCACGTACGACAAGGGCTACGGGCACTTCACCACGCGCCAGAACCTGCAATTCAACTGGCCCCAGCTGAAGGATATTCCCGACATCCTATCCGATCTCGCATCAGTCGAGATGCATGCGATCCAGACTTCGGGAAACTGCATCCGCAATGTCACCGCCGATCATTTCGCCGGTGTTGCCGCCGATGAGGTCGCCGACCCGCGTCCCTATGCGGAGATTCTCCGCCAGTGGTCGTCGCTCCACCCGGAATTCCTGTTCCTGCCGCGAAAATTCAAGATCGCGGTGACCGGAGCGCCGGTCGATCGCGCGGCGATCCAGTTCCATGACATCGGCTACGAGGTGAAACGGAACGCGGCGGGCGAACTAGGCTTCGCCGTCTATATCGGCGGCGGCATGGGCCGCACCCCGATGCTCGGCAAGAAGATCCGCGACTTCCTGCCGGAAGAGGATCTGCTCGCCTACTCGGAAGCGATCCTGCGCGTCTACAACATGCACGGACGCCGCGACAACAAGTACAAGGCGCGCATCAAGATCCTTGTCCACGAGACCGGGATGGAGAACATCGGCAAGGAGATCGAGGCCGAATTCGAAGCGAATAAGAACGGCGTGCTGCGCCTTCCCGAAGACGAGCTCCGTCGTATCACCGCTTACTTCGCGCCGCCTGCTTACGAGACGCGTCCGGCGACGAGCGCCACGCTCGATGCCGCGCGGAAAAGCGATCCGGCCTTCGACCGCTGGTTCCGTCGCAACGTTCACGCCCATCGCTCTCCCGGCTACGCCATCGTCACGATATCGCTGAAGCCGATCGGCGGCGTGCCCGGCGACGCGACGGCGGAGCAGCTCGACGCGGTCGCCGACATCACCCAGCGCTTCTCCTTCGACGAAGTGCGCGTCAGCCACGAGCAGAACCTGGTGCTGCCGCACGTGGCGCTCGACGATTTGAAGGCGCTCTACGACACGCTCGTCGCGCACGACCTCGCGACGGGCAACGCCGGGCTCGTCACCGACATCATCGCGTGCCCCGGCCTCGACTATTGCGCGCTCGCCAACGCTCGCTCAATCCCGATCGCGCAGCGCATCTCCGAGCGCTTTGCCGAACCGAAGCGGCAGGAGGAGATCGGCGACCTGAAGATCAAGATTTCCGGCTGCATCAACGCCTGCGGCCACCACCATGCCGGCCACATCGGCATCCTCGGCGTCGACCGGAAGGGCGAGGAGTTCTACCAGATCACGCTCGGCGGGTCAGGCGACGAGCGCGCCTCAATCGGCGAAATCGTCGGCAAGGGCTTCTCCACCGACGAGATCGTCGACGCCGTGGAGACGCTGGTCGACACCTATGTCGAAAGGCGCGCAAGCGCGGCCGAGCCCTTCCTCGAAACCTACCGCCGCCTGGGGGCGGCGCCATTCAAGGAGGCGCTCTATGGCGCTGCTTGAAGCATTCGCCGCGCCGTTCAACGAAGCCAACCCGGCGGAGACGCACGCCGCGCTCCTGGATGCGCGTTACACCAACTGGCGCACGCGCGATGTCCTCGACGACATCGTTAACCGCGAGTTCGATGGCCACGTCGCGCTCGTCTCAAGCTTCGGCGCGGACTCCGTCGTGCTTTTGCATCTCGCCGCCTCCGTCGATCGCGCAATCCCGGTCGTCTTCATCGACACGGGAAAGATCTTCGGCTCGACGCTCCGCTATCGCGACGAGCTGATTGAGCGGCTTGGACTGACGGACGTGCGCGCCGCGCGCCCCGATCCGGCGACGCTTGCGACCCATGACACCGATTCCGGCCTGTGGCTGCGCGAGCCGGACAAATGCTGTGCGATCCGCAAGGTGGCGCCGCTGGCGCGCGCGCTCTCCGGCTTCGACGCCTGGATATCCGGCCGCAAACGCTATCAAGGCGGCACGCGCGCCGCACTGCCGCTCGTCGAAGCCGACGGCGAGCGCATCAAGATCAATCCGCTCGCCGGCTGGTCGAAGGATGACCTCGCCGCTTATCGGAAACTCCACGATCTTCCGGAGCACCCGCTCGTTGCCGACGGCTTCCGCTCGATCGGCTGCATGCCCTGCACGACGCGCGTCGCCGAAGGCGAGGACGAACGCGACGGCCGCTGGCGCGGCCGCGACAAGACGGAATGCGGCATTCATTTCGGCCTCGCCGCCTTCGAGACGGACGGGAGCGGCATATGAGTGCGTCCGACGATCCGATCTGGCGAGACGCCGTCTCTGGAAAAGGGCGCTTCCATCCGGACGAGTGGGTGCACTTCACGCCAGACGCTGCGCTTCTTGCCGGAGATTACCCGTTGCTCGTGCCGCTCAAGGATTTTCTCGCCGAGCCCGATCGCTTCTTGGCACATGAAGGCCCGCTCGGCGATCGAGGTCGCGGCCGGCGAAGCCGTCGATGCGCTCGTGGAGCATCTCCCGCGCCTGTCGCTGATCGCACTTTCCTTTCCGAAATTCTCCGACGGTCGCGCCTATTCCACCGCCCGCCTTCTGCGCGAGCGGCTGGGATTTTCGGGCGAGCTTCGCGCCGTCGGCGACGTGCTCGCCGACCAGATTCCGCTGATGCGCCGCTGCGGCATCACAAGCTTCGCGGTCAGCCACGCACCGACGCGCACGGCGCTCCTCGCCGGCCGACTCGCCGAGATGCATCATTACTACCAGCCGGTCCCGACCGCGCCACGCGAGGGTCCCTCTGGCACACGGCCTTGGCTCAGGCAGCCCGTAGGCTAACCGGCTTTATCTCACCAGCACATTCCGGAACTGCCAGGGATCGCTCGCGTCGATGTCCTCCGGGAAGAACCCGGGTCGATCGGCGAGCGGCGTCCAGTCGGTGTAGTAGCCTTTGACCGGGCCGAGATAGGGAAGCTGCACCTCGAGGCAGCGGCGGTAGTCCATCTCGTCCGCCTCGACGATCCCCGCCTGCGGATTTTCCAAGGCCCACACCATGCCGGCAAGCACCGCCGAGGTCACCTGCAGGCCGGTCGCGTTCTGGTGGGGCGCCAAATCGCGCGTCTCGTCGATCGAGAGCTGCGAGCCGTACCAATAGGCATTCTTCGCGTGGCCGTAGAGGAGCACGCCGAGCTCGTCGACGCCGTCGACGAGCTCGTTCTCGTCGAGAATATGATCGTCCGCCTGGCGCTGGCCGGCGCGGCCGAAGAGCTCGTGCAGCGAAAGCACCGCGTCGTTCGAAGGGTGATAGGCGTAGTGGCATGTCGGCCGGAAGACGACCTTGTCGCCGTCGCGCAGCGTGAAGTAGTCGGCGATCGAGATCGAACTCGTTGTGCGTGACCAGGAAACCGTATTGCGGTCCGGGCGTCGGGCACCAGCTTCGGACACGCGTATTCGCGCCGGGCTGCAGGAGATAGGCGCCGGCCTTCGAACCGATGGTCTCCAGATGCCCGTTCTCCGGCAGCCACTTCTCATGCGTGCCCCAGCCGAGTTCGGCCGGCTGCATGCCTTCAGAAAGAAAGCCTTCGACCGACCACGTGTTGACGAAGACGTTCATCGGCTTCGGCTTCTTCGAGCGCTGCGTGTCACGCTCGGCGATATGCACGCCCTTCACGCCGAGATCGCGCATCAGCCGCGCCCATCCTTCGCGGTCGTCCGGCCCCGGCTCGCTGAAAGTCGCTCCGAGATCGCCGGCAAGGTTCACAAGCGCCTGCTTAACGAACCACGAGACCATGCCGGGATTGGCGCCACAGCATGAGATCGCCGTGGTGCCGCCGGGGTTTTTCTCTTTCTCCTCGCGCACCGTGTTGCGGAGCGCGTTGTTAGTGCGAGCTTCGGGATTCGCCGTGCGGTCGTAGTAGAAGCCGGGCCATGGCTCGACCACGGTGTCGACATAGAGCGCGCCGATCTCACGGCAGAGCTTCATGATATCGAGCGAGGAGGTGTCGACCGAGAGGTTGACACAGAAGCCCTGCCCTCCGCGTTCGGTCAGAAGCGGCGTCAGAAGGTGCCGGTAACGCTCGGGCGTGACCGCCTGATGGATGAAGCGGATGCCGTGCTCGTCGAGCAGCTTGCGGTCGCCGTCGTCGGGGTCGATCACCACCATGCGGCGCTTGTCGAACCTGAAATGTCGCAGGATGAGCGGGAGCGTTCCCCGACCGATCGAGCCGAAGCCGATCATCACGATCGGGCCGTCGATCGTCGCGTGGATGGGCCAGTCCGGCATGGTGTATGTCCCCCGGCGCGCGAAAAGTGTGGCGCCAGCGGCAGGAACAGAAGGTCTTCGGGCTTGTCAACCGCGGAAGCCAGCGCCGAGGCGCATGCCGCGTCAAAGAAGAAGCTCTGCCTTCGGGATGTCGAGGTCGTAGCGGAGGCCTTCCGGGCGGAACATAAGCTCGGCCGCGCCGCTGACTGAGGCGGGAACCACTTCGGCGAGCATCATCAGCCCAAAGCTCCGACCGCCCGGCTCGCGCATCTCGGCGCTGCTCGTCTCCGCCCAGGTGAAGCGATAGATCGGAGGCTGGTCAGCATGCTTTTCAAAACGCACCGCGATAGCGCCGTCGTCGCGCGACAGCGCGCCGTACTTGATCGCATTGGTGGTCAGCTCGTGCAACGCCAGCCCGACATATTGCGCCGCGTTCGGGCGCAGGAACACGTTCTCGCCTTCGACGATCACCGAAGCGATCCGCTCCTCCGCATAGAGCGCGATCTGCGAATGCACGAGATCGAAGATGCGCGCGCCGCGCCAATCGGCGTCGGTCAGAACGTCGTGGGCGCGCGACAAAGAGAAGAGCCGACCGTTGAAGCGGCCCAGGAATTGCTGCGTAGAGGACGCCGTCTCCGCCGACTGACGCGCGATTCCCTGTATCACTGACAAGAGGTTCTTGGAGCGATGGGCCAGCTCGCGCAGCACGATCCTGAGGTGTTCCTCCTGGATCTTGCTTTCCGTCACGTCGACGAACGAAGCGACCGTGCCCGCGAGTTTCCCCCGCTCGTAGTAGGGCCGCACGCCGACGCTGTACCAGCGCGGACCACGTTCGCCTTCGAGCTCGAGCTCGAAGTCCGCGGGCTTTCCGCTTTCGAGCACTTTGCGCTTGGCGTCGGCGAGTTGATCCGCGGCGACCCTCGACAACCGCTCTCCGTCGAGCCGACCGACGAGGTCTATTGGGATCTCGCCGGGCGGATTGAAGATCCAGGTGTAGCGCCCATCAAGATCGGAAGCGGCGACGGTAATGCGCGAACCGATTAGTGCCGCCTCGCACCGGGACCAATGCGCATGCGATTGAAGCGCGGTCTTTACATCCGGGCCATCGTCGGGGTCTACGCGTCGCGCGGCCATAACACTCCCATCTGAGCGGCGCGGCGAACTCCGCAACGCGCGCCGCCGCGCCGATTACGCATGCCTGCGCCCCGGAACCGCTCGGCGCCCCTGCCGTCATCCCCCGATTTGACCCCTGTCCTCACCGCTCCGGGTGTCTCTCGAAGAAAAGCGCCTGGCTGATGACTGCCTTCACCGTCTCGGGCTGGAACGGCTTGGTGATCAGAAATGCCGGCTCCGGCCGCTCTCCGGTCAAAAGCCGCTCGGGATAGGCTGTGATGAAGACGACCGGCACCGAGAACGAGACGAGCATCTCGTTCACCGCGTCGAGGCCGGAGCTGCCGTCGGCGAGCTGGATGTCGGCGAGCACGAGCCCGGGCTTCTTCTTCTCCACCGCATTGAGGGCCTCGGTCCGCGTGCGGGCAACCGCCTCGACGCTGTGGCCGAGCGACTGCACGAGCGACTCGATATCCATCGCGATGAGCGGCTCGTCCTCGATAATGAGGACGTTGGTCGCCACCTGCTCCGCGATCTCGCGGCCGGCCCGGTCGATCAGCTCACCGACCGCCGCTTCCGATTGGCCGAGGATTTCGGCGATTTCGGCGGTGGAAAAATCCTCCACCGCCATCAAGAGAAACGCCTGCCGCGGCAACGGGGTCAGCGCTTCGAGGCGCCGCGACGCGTCGTCGAGTTCCTCGGGCGAGAACGAATCCTTCTCAAGATTGATCCCGAGCGAGTTCCACATCCGGCAAAACGCCTTGAACAGCTCGACGCGCGGCTCGTTCTTGGCATCGAACGATTTCGGATCGGCCACCAGCATCTCAAGCACGCTCGCGACATAAGCGTCGCCGCTCTTCTGTCCGCCGGTGAGCGCACGGGCGAAGCGGCGGAGGTAGGGAAGATGCGGCGCGGTATCGGCGACGAGGGACATTCTGGAGAAACCTTGGTCGTTGAAGGGGAAGGCCACCTGTAGCCATCGAAACGGTCTGTCGCGACGCGCGGTTCCAGAGATTCTTTGCCGGCGACGGATTTCCGCGATTCGCCGCTGTGCGTCGGAACGAGGGGCTTGTCGCGCATCGCCGGAAGCCGCGCAAGCCGCCTCATGTTGCGCTGCAACAGGGTTCGGTCTAGACCGCCGTCGCCCTCGCTCCGGGAGAGCCCGACTTTGACCTATCGCCTGATACCCGTGCCGCCGTTCGACTACGTCGTGTTCGGAGCGACCGGCGACCTCGCGCGCCGCAAGCTGATGCCGGCGCTCTACCATCGGCTGCGCGACGGGCAGGTGGTCGACGGCAGCCGCATCCTGGGCGTGTCGCGGCGAGAAATGTCGGACGACGAATACCGCGCGATGATTCGCGAGGCGCTCGACCAGTTCCTTCCGGCCGAGGACAAAGAGGCCGCGATCATCGACCGCTTCCTTGGCATGCTCTTCTATGTCGCCGCAGACGTCTCGGCGGATACGGGTTGGGATCGGCTGAGCAACCTGCTCAAGGAGGGCGCCGAAAAAGTGCGCGCCTTCTACCTCGCCGTCGGGCCGGACCTCTTCACCGAGATTTGCGCCGGGATCGGAAGCCGCGGCCTTGTCACCCCGGAGACGCGCGTCGTCATCGAGAAGCCGGTCGGCAAGGACCTCGCGTCGGCCGAAAAGGTCAACGAGGAGGTCGGGACGGTCTTTGCCGAGAAGCAGGTTTTCCGCATCGACCATTATCTCGGCAAGGAGACCGTCCAAAATCTCATGGTGCTCCGCTTCGGCAATGTGCTTTACGAGCCGCTGTGGAATTCCGCGCACATCGACCATGTCCAGATCACGGTTGGCGAGACCATCGGCGTCGGCACGCGCGGCGGCTACTACGACACCTCCGGCGCGCTGCGCGACATGCTGCAAAATCACATGCTGCAGCTGCTCTGCCTGGTGGCGATGGAGCCGCCGGACAGCTTCGAGGCGAACGCGGTGCGCGACGAGAAGCTGAAAATCCTGAAGGCGCTGAAGCCGATAGCCGGCGACAACGCCGACATCGTCACGGTGCGCGGGCAATATCGCGCCGGCGCGGCGAACGGCAGCGCCGTGCCGGGCTACCTGGAGGAGATCGGCAAGTCGAAGAGCAACACGGAGACCTTCGTGGCGCTGAAGGCCGAAATCTCGAATTGGCGCTGGGCCGGCGTTCCCTTTTATCTCAGGACCGGAAAGCGCCTGCCCGCGCGCGTGTCGGAGATCGTCGTCGCCTTCAAGCCGATACCGCACTCGATCTTCCCCAAGGACGCCGGCACCATCGAGGCCAACCGGCTGGTGCTCCGGCTGCAGCCGGACGAAGGCGTGAAGCAATGGATTATGATCAAGGACCCCGGCCCGGGCGGCATTCGGGTCCGCCATGTGCCGCTCGACATGAGCTTCGCCGACGCCTTCCAGGCGCGCAGCCCCGACGCCTACGAGCGCCTGCTCCTCGACGTGATCCGCGGCAACCAGACGCTCTTCATGCGGCGCGACGAGGTGGAGGCGGCGTGGCGCTGGATCGACCCGATCCGCGAGGCCTGGGAGCAGTCGGGCGCGCCGATCAAGCCCTATGTCGCCGGAAGCTGGGGGCCGTCGGCCGCGATCGCGCTGATCGAGCGCGACGGCCGCACCTGGCACGAGGACTAGGGGCACGAGGACTAGGGGCACGAGGACTAGGTTTCCGGCCCGCAATTGTTCAGGTCGCGGGCCTCGCGTTAAGCGCAGGATGCGGCTCGCCTTTCGCCGCGCCGGTCTTCGATCCGAACAGGCGTGAACAGACGCTTGTTCGGGAAAGAGCGGGACGGCGAGCGGATCGGAACAGGCGATTCTCGCATCGGGGAGGTTGAACAGTGCGCGCGGGCGTTGACCGCGGAGCATCCGTCCCCTCGTCAATGCCGGGCTCGGCAATCCACGTCAGCGCCGGCGCGGCATTCATTCCGCCCTCATCCTGAGGTGCTTTTCACCCCGTGCTTCGAGGCTCGCGCAGCCTGTCCTTGGGCCGGCCAAAGGCCGGACCCGAGGGCTCGCACCTCAGCATGAGGGGTGAAAAAGCCTCGAAGGGGCGGAATGAATGCCCCCTATCCAAGCCCGGGCATGACGACAATTCTGATGCGTGGAGAGCGGAGACAACAACGTCCTTATCCCCGCCGGCCGGGAGCGGGTTATGACGCGCGCGCCATGCCGCATGAGTCGCGCTATCCGCTGGCGACGATCGAGGCCGCGCGCACCCTCTATTGCGAGGGGACGCGCGTGCGCGACATCGCGGCCGCGACGGGGATGAGCGTCGGCGCGCTCTATTATCACCTCGACGGCCACGCGCTGCCCGGCCTTGCAGCCCCCGCGCCTGCCGCGCCGGCGCGAGGTGGAGCGCGCGGCGATGCCGGGCGCGTCGCGCGGACGCCAGCGGCTCGCGGCGCGGCTCTTTCGCGCCGCCGAGCGGCAGGCGCAGAAAACTCGAACGCTCGCTCGCCTGGGATTACCAGCGCAAGGAGGACCGCGCGCTCGATCTTGCGGCGCTGCGCGAGCTGACGCGCATCCTGCGCGACCTTTCCGTGGTGGAGGAGTCCGCCCGCAGCGCCGGGCGGAAGGAGCGCCGGGAGCGCAGCGTCGAGCATGAGCAGGCGCTGGCGGTGGAGGGACGCGCGGTGCTGGTGAGCAGGACGAAGACGGGGTGAAGGGGGAAACGATCAGAACTGCCTTGGGCAAGCCGGCCTGGCGCAGGACGGCATTGGCGGTGTGACGGCTTGGGATTCCGATCGGAACCGGAAAGTTGCGCTGCGTGATCGGGCTCCGCCAGATTTCGTGACTGCCCTTCCCTTGCCGGACGAGCGTGCAACCGGCCGCGCGGAGCTTCTCCCGCAGCGGCCGGTCGAACTGCGGAGCCATTCAGGCGGCCGCCGGCTCGGCCTCGCGCAGCGCCGTGATTTGCAGGAACAGCGATGCGGGATCGATGTCGGGGTGATTATCCGGCAGCACGTCGAGGGCCATGGCGGAAATCTTCGCCAACAGCTCGTCGAGGGTCGCGGCGTCCGCCGCCGCCGGGATGTCGTCGCAATGCCCGCTCCAGACGGACGCCTCGTCGTCCCAGGCGGCGGAGATCGTGAAGATGACGGGTTTCGGCATGGGGATTTGATCCTTGTCCAGGCCGGACTGTAGCAAGTCGCCGGCATGGAGCGAAGTCCTCCGCGCCACGTGGCACGGCGCGCGCTCGATCTTGCCGCGCTCCGCGAGCTGACGCGCATCCTGCGCGACCTTTCCGTGCTGGAGGATTCGTCCGCCCGCGCCGGGCGGAAGGAGCGCGGGAGCGCAGCGTCGAGCACGAACAGGCGCTGGCGGTGGAGGGACGCGCGGTGGTGATCAGCAGGACGAAGGCGGGGTGAGGCGGTATTCCGCTTTGCCGCCACGCTTTCTGGGATTCCCAGGAATGATCCGATTCGGAACTAGTGACCGCGATAGTAGCTGATGAGCGGAGGATGACGAGGATCATCTTTGGTCAGAAGACGCTCAAGATGATCCTCAAGCGTAGCCGGCGGCTCGAAAAGCGTCTGGTCGATCATGACACACTGCCACGCTTCAAGTTCGCTCTGCAGGAGCCGGTAAAGTTCATTATAGAAATTCCTGAATATCTCCGGATTGATGTCTGGAGTAATGTTTTTCATCGGCGAGTCGATAACGATAAGCCTTGGTAGCGGCAGTTGCCGCTGGGCGGCTGTCTGATGTAGCGCGAGTGCGAAGCATATCTTGAAGAGGACCATTTTTCCGCCGGAGCCGGCATCGCTAAAAGTCCAAGCTAAGCTCTCGTTTCCCTTCGGAAGTACATAGGGAAACCAGGTACGCTGATTTAAGAAGACTTTGTCATCGGCTTTGATTTCGGGAAAATGGATGGCGCGAAGCAGCGCGTGAAAATTCTTCTCCAGTGCGTCGACGTTCTGCCGGCCGGCCTCGAAGCGACCCTGTTCGATCTGGATTTCCCGTTCAAGTTCGCTGATCCTTGCCGACAGCGCATCGGCTTCCTTCAGTTTGGCCTCGACCTCGCCGGGCATGCCCATGATGCGTACCAGTAGACGGCGCCGTTCCCTGATCGCGCCGCGGCGGCTTTCCAGCCGCCGCGCGCGCTTCATGTATTCGGACTCAACCTGCCTGCGGGCAAAGTCCACGCGCCGCTGTGCGTCGGCCCGCTTGTTCGTCAGCCCGCCGAGTTCCTCCCGCTGACGGTCGTGCGATCTCTTGAGACGCTGTACGGATCTCTTCAGATCGTCAATGCGGTCAGAAAGATCGCGCTCCATAACGGCGCTATCGCTTTCAAATCTATCTGGCGCTTGGGCAAGGTTCGATTTGCACAACACGCAGTGTGCGCCGTCACTTTTCTGGCTGACTTCGGTTCCGCAGGCGGGGCAGGCGTGAAACGCTGCGCCTTTCAGCAGTTCGGACGCAGTCGATGATCGGGCGAGCTTGAACTTCATTGCGATGAATTCAGCGATGAGCGACTCCTGCTCCTTCAAGCGCAGTTCGATATCCGCGATTGCTTCCGTCTTCGATGCGATAGTCTCCGAAAGCGTACCGACTTGGGATTGATCCTCTTCGACCACAGTCGCAGCGGGGAGATCGTCGCTGCTCTGGTTTTCAATCTCCTCGTCCAGCTTTTCTTCCTCGTCGTTGAGCTTGTCGATCTCGGACTTAATCGTCGCTTTCGAGGCAAAACCGTACCGATGGAGAAACTCGTCGATCTGCTTGGCTGCCTCCCGCATCGTGCGCTGCTGTTGGCGGACTTCCGAGAGTTCGGCTTGCAATTCATTTAGTCTGTCACTGTGAAATCCCAAGACGTATCGGAGCACATCCTTGGATTTCTCCTGGCGGATGGGCTGTTCTAGCAGGAAAAAGCTGGAATCAAGATCGGGCTGGTCAAGATAGCAGAACTTGTAGAAGTCGCGGAAACTTAAGCGCTGGAGCGCAGATTCCGGATCGCCCTTGCGCTTGCGGACCTTGAGTATTGGCATACCGAGGCTGCGCAGGAGGAAATCGCTATAGTTGTAAATTTCGTCGCCGATGATCGGCATTTCGCCGGCCGCGAGGGGAAGATTCTCCCGCCCCACCTCGCCGTCACGTTCCCAACTCACCTCTACCGAAGCGTTGGTATTAGGATTGCGCTCTATTAATAGTGTGGTGCTGCCAGCCAGTATCTGGAGCTGAACCCCAACGAGCTCGCTCTGAATTGCGGGCGTCTTTTGCAGCGAGCCACCAAGGCAATAGTCGACAAGCTCTGCGATTGTAGATTTGCCAGTCGACATCTCGCCGTGGAAAAATGAGAGGCGCCGGCCGAATCGGACCCGCTCCTCGCTCTGCTTGCACAGCAGCACAAGGGAATCCATCAGCAGCTTCATCTCGTCACCCCCGTAAACGCGATCCCCTCGTTGAACTCAAGGGAAGTTAGTTCAGGGAATTGTTCGTAGATGAACTCCATCAACGCGCGTGCTTTCAGGTTAAGGTGCTTGCTCAACAACATCGCCCGTTCATATACCCGCGAGAATCCAGGCGATTCGATTAGCTTCTCCGCAAGATCGTTTCCCTGCGGCGTAAGGTCGATCTGGATTGTGCGCCCATCGGTGCGAACTACGGCAAGGCGACGGCCCACTAGAGTGTTGAGGAAACGGCGATAGCGATGATCCCACGGGCCGTAACGGTACCGTATCATCCGGGCTTCGATTGTCAGCCGCTCGAAGTCGTCCACCGGAATGTTCTTGGCCGCCACCCCCCGCGCGATCAGTGCCTTCTCGAGGCATGACGGATAGCGAAGCAGGAAATCGAGCTTCGCCAGCTTGGTAATCCCCTCAATAGCGGGAAGGTCCGGTCGCGAGAAAGCTTTGAGCAGCACGATGATGCGGGCGAGATGCACGTCCTCATCGCGGTCCAGAGCCGTGACGATCTCGACGAGGTCCAGGCTCATGGCGCGCCCTCGGCAATGTTGAACTGCGGGGACCACCAAGTCTTGCAATGTTGCGTGAGGACTCCCACCGCGCCGATCAGATGTTCGGGACGACATCCGTGAAGCTGGTCGCGATCATCCCTCGCGCGCGCCTTCAGGCGCTCGGCAAGCATGCCATACATTGCGGAGCCGTACGGCTCCGAGCCTTTCTCCGCGCTCGCATGCGCCTCGGCGGCTTCGAACTGCACCGCCGCTAACACATTGTTGTAGCGTTTCGTGGCCTCGTCCGCTCCGTGCACTTCCGGCTCCATTCGATCAACAACGCTTCAAATGAACGGACACGGTCCTCGATGTTGGTTACTCGTGCTGCTTCAACGCCGCCCTTTGCCAATTTGCGAAACGCCACCACCAAATCGGAGGGCGCGTCAGCGGGCGTGACAAGCGTCGAAACATCAATATCCTGGAACGGTTTAGTGTCGCCTTTTGACTGTTCGACAACCGCGAGAACATCCGACTTACAGATGCGCTTTCCGGCGAGGAGCTGGTCGTCGACCGCCTTCTTTAGATCGGTCCCCGGGGCGAACAGTTCAGTAATCGGTCCCCGGAGCACTTTGGCTGAAGCATCACGTGCTAGCCCCACAACGGCTTTCGCGATCGCGGCGACTTTTGCGTAAGGTAGGTCCTTCACGCCCGGACACTCGCAGAGCGCCTCCTGCACCCTACTGCGAATGTGGCCAATATCGGACTCGTGACCACGAACCGTCGTCCTGATCAGTGTGACGGCCACATCCTGTGGAGCGCAGCCAGTGCTGCTTGCGATACCTTCGACAAACTGGCGCAGCGGGTTGTTCTCGCGCAGGCCCTTGATGCCGCCGCGATGCCGGAGTGTGGTCAGAAGCCAGGGGAGGTTGCTCAGCGATCGCTCATTCTCCCAGAATGAATGGTTCGTCGTGAAGTCAAAACCTTCGAAGCAACCGGGGAACTTCTGATCCAGCAAACAGAACTTGCCAAGGGCATTCGTGACCTGCGAATCTCCCGCCTTAAACGGCGGTAAAGTTATCTTCCGAGTCTTGATCTGAGTGCCGATAAATTTGCCAGAACTGTTCTTAAGCAGATAATCCTCATGGTTCTCGCAGATTACTTCAACGTATTCGTCGCCAATAACCAGACGAATTGCGTTTATTGCTGCATATGAATGTTGGTAATCAAACCGCGCGGCGACGTCGTCGCCGGGATCGGATTTGTCTAGAACCAAGTCGGGAGAGGTCACTTCTTTGGCGTGCTGCTGAGCTTTGGGCCATAAGAGGTACATAGGTCATCGACCAATTTCTCAAGTTTTGCAACCGAAACGTGCCTCGCTCCTCCGCTGAATTCTGGCAGACCTGAACCCTCATCCGCCCGCTTCGCGGGCACCTTCTCCCGGTCTCGGGAGAAGGTTGGCGTGGCGGCCTTCGCATCGGAGTGCGAGCGCGGGCACCTCTCCCCCTTGTGGGGAGAGGGTCTGGGTGAGGGGCGTCTAACGTAGAGCGGGGCGGAGGCACCCCGCCCCCAACCCCTCCCCACAAGGGGGAGGGGAGCGCGTTGCGCGCAGGTCGGTGCGCGTTTGATCTCTCCCGCTCCGCGTGATTGCTTCGCGCTTCTGCTGCTTGCCGGATACGCCGATGGCCGAAAACGCGCTGCTCCTGCTCCTTGCCGCCTTCCCGCTGATGGGAAGCCCCGGCCCCGCCACGCTGAGCCTTGCCGCGACCGGCTCGGCGTTCGGGCTGTCGCGGTCGCTGCGCTATCTCGCCGGGATCATCGCCGGCACCACCGGGGTGCTCCTGATGATCGCCGCGGGGATCGGGACCGTCCTCCTCGCGGTGCCGGGGCTCGCGCCGGTCATCGTCGTCCTTGCCGCCTGCTACATTCTCTATCTCGCCTACAGGATCGCCACCGCCCCCGTCCTCGGCGACGCCCACCGCGACCGGCCGGCGCCTTCCCTCATGGGCGGGCTCCTGCTTGCGATCGCCAATCCCAAGGCTTTCGCCGCGATCGGCGCGGTCTATGCGGGAATCGTTGTCGTCCCCGGCCGTGCCATGGCCGACGCCGCCTGGAAGATCGCAATCCTCTTCTGCGTCATCGTCATCGTCAATTCGGTCTGGCTCGTCGTCGGGGCGTCGTTCGCCTCGGTTCTCAGGCGGCCGCGGGTCGGGCGGGCGGCGAACATCGCCTTCGCGGTGCTCCTCGTCGCCTCGGTCGCGGCGGCGGTCCTGCACTGAAGCGGAAGCGCTGCGCCCGTTTGATCTCCGCATCCGACCCTAGTATCTGGGCTGACCGCCGCGGCAGCCCGGAGCGCCGATGCCCAAGCACAAAGTCGCCATGTTGACGGCCGGCGGCCTCGCCCCGTGCCTCTCCTCGGCGATCGCCGAGCTGATCGAGCGCTACACGGCGCTGGCGCCGGAGATCGAGCTGATCGGCTATCTCGGCGGCTACCGCGGGCTTCTGAAGGGCGAGTCGGTCAAGATCTCGAAGACGGCGCGCGCCGAGGCGGGGATCCTCCACGAGCACGGCGGCTCGCCGATCGGCAACAGCCGGGTGAAGCTCACCAACGTCGCCGACGCGGTGAAGCGCGGGCTCGTCAAGGAGGGCGAGCATCCGCTGCAGGTGGCCGCCGAGCAGCTTGCGCGGGACGAGATCACCATCCTCCACACGATCGGCGGCGACGACACCTCCACCACGGCCGCCGACCTCGCGAGCTATCTGAAGGACAACGGCTACGCGCTGACCGTCGTCGGCATGCCGAAGACCGTCGACAACGACATCGTGCCGGTGCGCCAGTCGCTCGGCGCGCTGACCGCCGCGGAAGAGGGCGCGAAGTTCTTCGAAAACGTCGTCAACGAGGCGACCGCGAGCCCGCGCACGCTTCTGATCCACGAGGTGATGGGGCGAAACTGCGGCTGGCTCACCGCCGCGACCGCCCGCGTTTATCGCGAGCGGCTTTCCGGCAAGCGGTTCGTCCCCGGCGTGAACCTGAAGCCGGAGCGCAAGGCGATCGACGCGGTTTACGTTCCGGAGCTTGCCATCGACATCGAGGCGGAGGGCGCGCGGCTGAAGGCCGCCATGGACAGGAAGGGCTGCGTCAGCGTGTTCGTGAGCGAAGGCGCGAATGCTGCCGGCATCGTCGAGGAGATGCTTCAGCGCGGCGAGGAGGTGAAGCGCGACGCCTTCGGCCACGTGCAGCTCGACAAGGTCAATGTCGGCGAATGGTTTTCAAGGCGCCTCACAAAACTCCTCGGCGCCGACCGCGCGCTGGTGCAGAAATCCGGCTACTTTCGCCCGCTCCGCCGCCGCCAATGCCGCCGACCGCAGGCTGATCGGCGAGATGGCGGAGGTCGCGGTGGCGAGCGGCCTTTCCGGCACGCCCGGCCTGGTCGGCCACGACGAGGCGCACGACGACGTGCTCCGCGCCATCGAGCTGCCGCGCGTCAAGGGGGGCAAGCCCTTCGATATTGACGCAAAATGGTTCAAGGACATGCTGACGGAGATCGGTCAGCCGCCGGGCGAGCGCGTTCTCGTCGCCCACGGCGGCGAAGACTAGGGACGACCGGCGCGACGTGGCAGGATTGTCATCCTCGGGCTTGACCCGAGGACCCAGGTTGGGGCGGCATGGGTTCTCGGGTCTCCGCTTCGCTTCGCCCGAGAATGACGACCGAGACTTCTTTGAGCGAAGGAACACGCCATGACCCTCCACGCCCGCGTCGGCGAAGTGACCGAGCGCATCAAGCTCAGGAGCCGCGACCGCCGCTCCGCCTACCGCGAGCGCATCGCCGCGGCGCGCGAGCACGCGCCGCATCGCGGCAAGCTCTCCTGCGGCAACCTCGCGCACGGCTTCGCCGCCTGCAGCGCCGGCGACAAGGCGCACCTCGCCGGCGACGTGGTGCCGAACCTCGCCATCGTCACCGCCTACAACGACATGCTCTCCGCGCATCAGCCCTACGAGCGCTTCCCCGATCTGATCCGCGAAGCCGCCAAAGCGGCCGGCGGCGTGGCGCAGGTGGCGGGCGGCGTGCCGGCAATGTGCGACGGCGTCACGCAGGGGCAGCCCGGCATGGAGCTCTCGCTCTTCTCGCGCGACGTGATCGCGATGTCGACGGGCGTCGCGCTGTCGCACGACATGTTCGACGCCGCCGTCTTTCTCGGCATCTGCGACAAGATCGTGCCGGGCCTGTTGATGGGCGCGCTCGCCTTCGGGCATCTGCCCGCCGTCTTCATCCCCGCCGGGCCGATGACGAGCGGCCTCCCGAACGACGAGAAGTCGAAGATCCGCCAGCTTTACATCGAGGGCAAGGTCGGCCGCGCCGAACTGCTCGAGGCGGAATCGAAGTCCTATCACGGCCCCGGCACCTGCACCTTCTACGGCACCGCCAATTCCAACCAGATGCTGATGGAGATCATGGGGCTGCACCTGCCGGGCGCCTCCTTCGTCAACCCGAACACACCGCTTCGCGACGCGCTGACGCGCGCTGCCGCAACGCGCGCGATTTCGATCACCGCGCTCGGCAACGAATACACACCCGTCGGCGAGGTCATCGACGAGAAGGCGATCGTCAACGGCATCGTCGGGCTTAACGCGACCGGCGGCTCGACCAACCACACGATCCATCTGGTCGCCATCGCGCATGCCGCCGGCATCGCCGTCACCTGGGACGATTTCTCCGACCTCTCCGCGGTGGTGCCGCTTCTCGCGCGCATCTATCCGAACGGGCTTGCCGACGTGAACCATTTCCACGCCGCCGGCGGCATGGGCTATCTGATCGGCGAGCTTCTCGACGCGGGGCTTCTGCACGACGACGTGCGCACGGTCTGGGGCGCCGGTCTTTCCGGCTACCGCGTCGAGGCGAAGCTCGACGGCGAAGGTGCGCTCTGCTTCGAGCCGGCGGCCTCCACCTCGCACGACAAAGACGTTCTCCGGCCCGCCGCCGAACCCTTCCACCCGACGGGCGGACTGAAGCTCCTCGAAGGCAATCTCGGGCGCGCCGTCATCAAGGTCTCGGCGGTGAAGCCCGAGCGCCATGTGGTCGAGGCCCCGGCCCTCGTCTTCCATTCGCAAGGCGCGTTGATGGACGCCTACCGGGCCGGCCGGCTCGACCGCGACTTCGTCGCCGTCGTCCGCTACCAGGGCCCGCGCGCGAACGGCATGCCGGAGCTCCACAAGCTGACGCCGCTCCTCGGCGCGTTGCAGGATCGCGGGCATCGCGTCGCGCTTGTTACCGACGGCCGCATGTCGGGTGCTTCCGGCAAGGTGCCGGCGGCGATCCATGTGACGCCTGAGGCGGAGGCCGGCGGGCCGATCGCCAAGCTTCGCGACGGGGACATGGTCCGCCTCGACGCGACGGCCGGCCGCCTCGAGGCACTCGTCGCCGCAAAAGAATGGGCCGCGCGCGATTCCGCCGCCGCCGACCTTTCCGCCAACGCGTTCGGCGTCGGGCGCGAGCTTTTCGGCGCATTCCGCCGCTTCGCGAGCGCGGCGGAAGCGGGCGCCAGCGTCGTAGGCTAGAGTGATGAGATTCGGAGGAGACGCATGAGCCGCAGCGAGACGCTCGAACCGATCGTCGCCGCAGCGACCGTCATCCCGGTCGTCGTTGTCGACGACCGCGACGCCGCGGTGCCGCTCGCGCGCGCGCTCGTCGCCGGCGGGCTGAAGGTGATCGAGATCACGCTTCGCACCGGAGCGGCGCTCGACGTGATCGCCGCCATTGCCGGCGAAGTCGAAGGCGCGTTCGTCGGCGCCGGAACGATTCTGAGCAAAGGCCAGTTTGTAGCCGCGGAGAAAGCGGGCGCCCGCTTCATGGTGTCGCCGGGCGTCGGCCCGGACGTGCTTGCCGCGGCGGCCGATTCGGCCGTGCCGCTGATACCGGGCGCTGCGACCGCCTCGGAAGTGATGACGTTGATGGACGAGGGCTACACGATCCAGAAATTCTTCCCCGCCGGCCCTGCAGGCGGCATTGCCTATCTGAAGGCACTCGCCTCCCCGCTTCCCGCGATCCGCTTCTGTCCGACCGGCGGCATCGACGCGAAGAACGCGCGCGATTATCTCGCGCTCCCGAACGTCATCGCCGTCGGCGGATCGTGGGTGACACCTGCCGACGCACTGATGAGCGGCGACTGGCCGCGTATCGAAAAGCTCGCCCGCGAAGCCGCAGCGCTTGGAGGTTCGTCGTGAAGGCGGCGGCCGCCGCCGCGCTTGACGCGCTTCGCGCCCACCGCGACGCGATGGGAAACCCGCATCTCCGTGATCTTTTCTCGGGCGATCCGGAGCGCTTCACGCGCTTCTCGCTCACCTTCGGCGACCTGACCCTCGACTACTCGAAGAACCGCATCGTTGCGGAGACGATGCCGCTTCTCTTCACGCTCTACGAGCGCGCCGAGGTGGAGAAGCTCCGCGACGCGATGTTCGCCGGCGAGCCGATCAACGAGACGGAAGGCCGCGCCGTCCTCCACGTCGCGCTGCGCGCGCCTGCCGACGCCGACATCCGCGTCGACGGCAAGAACGTCATACCCGAGGTACACGCGACGCTCGACCGTTTCCTGCGCTTTGCCGATCAGGTGCGCGCCGGCGATCTGCGCGGCGTCGCCGCCGACAAGTTCGACGACGTGGTGAATATCGGCATCGGCGGCTCCGACCTCGGGCCGGCGATGGCAACGGCGGCGCTCACGCCCTACCGCGACGGCGGGCCGAACGTTCACTTCGTCTCCAACGTCGACGGCGCGCACCTCGCCGATACGCTCGCGGGGCTCGATGCGGAGCGCACGCTCTTCGTCATCGCCTCGAAGACCTTCACCACGTCGGAGACGATGACCAACGCGGCGTCGGCGCGCGCCTGGCTCGCCTATCGGCTTGGCGAGGAGGCGGTCGCCACGCACTTCGCCGCCGTCTCCAGCAATCTTCAAAAGGTCGCCGAGTTCGGCATCAAGCCGGAGCGCGTCTTCGGCTTCTGGGACTGGGTGGGCGGCCGCTATTCGGTGTGGTCGTCGATCGGGCTGCCGCTTGCGCTCGCGATCGGCGGCAGGAATTTCCGCCGCTTCCTCGCCGGCGCGCGCGAGATGGACGAGCATTTCAGAACCGCACCGATTTCGGAGAGCATGCCGGGGATCATGGGGCTCCTCGGCGTGTGGTACCGCAACGTCTGGGATCTGCGCACGCACGCGGTGCTCGCCTACGACCAGCGCATGTTGCGCTTCGCGGCGCATCTCCAGCAGCTCGACATGGAATCGAACGGCAAGCGCGTGACCCGTTCCTCGAAGCTCGTGGAGAACCGCACCGGCCCGATCGTCTGGGGCGAACCCGGCACGAACGGACAGCACGCTTTCTACCAGCTCCTGCATCAGGGGACGGAGATCGTGCCCGCCGACTTCCTTATCGCCGCCGAGCCGCACGAGAAGATGGGCGACCATCACGCCAAGCTCGTCGCCAACTGCTTCGCGCAAAGCGAGGCGCTTGCCTTCGGCAAGACCGAGGCGGAAGTGCGCGCCGAGCTCACGCGCGCCGGCGTCGTCGGCGAGGCGCAGGAGAAGCTCGCGCTCCACAAGGTGTTTCCGGGGAACCGGCCGTCGAACACGCTGCTCTATCGAAAGCTCGATCCGGAAACCCTTGGCATGCTGGTCGCGCTCTACGAGCACAAGGTGTTCGTGGAGGGTGCCGTCTGGGACATCAATTCCTTCGATCAATGGGGCGTGGAGCTCGGCAAGGCACTGGCGACGCGGCTGGTGCCGGTGGTCGAAGATCCGAAGCGGACGGAAGCGCTCGACGTTTCGACGCAGGGACTGCTCGCCCGCTACCATGCGGCTCCGCGCGACCAAGCCGGAAGGCGGCTGACACCCCCGCCGCCGCCAGCGGATTCCGCGGGCTTTCGGCTTCGTTAGGGTTAACCCTCCGATTCGCGTGATCACACCGCCGTGATCTATAGGGTCGCCGTCACGGCCCGGTGGGGGAGCGGCTCACCCGGCGGTGGTGCAACACCGAGAAGGCTTGGTTCAAGTCCAGGCCCGGGCCTCCAGCCTCCCTGCGATGTGAGATGACGGCAAGAGGTCGTCGCTCAGCCGAGCTTCCGCTCCCGTCCGAACTTCTCGCGGAGATGCGGGTACTTTTCGGTGAGCAGCGCGCCGAAATAGTAGGTCGGCTTGAAGGCGGGATGCGCCTTGATCCGCTCGAACCATTCCGCGATCTCCGGCTTGTCGTCCCAAAAATGCGCTAAGGTTGATGTCGTCGAGCCGGACGATCACCGGCATGATGGCGATGTCGGCGAGAGTCAGAGCCTTACCCATCATGAACGGCCCGCCGCTCTGAACGATCGTGTCATGCATGCGGGAGACGCTGCGGCGCAGCCGATCAAGCGCCGAATTCATCTCCTCCTCGCTGAAGCCGCTCCGCCCCATCTTCAGGAGGAACTCCTTCCGGAGCGGCTTCGACTCCGCGAGCGCCAAAAACTCCTTCTCGCTCATCGCCTTGAAGTGCGGCAGGAAGGCGAGGTTGTAGGAGGGGATGCGCACCGCCGGCGTCGGCACCTCGTCGATGTAGCGCATGAGCGAGCGAAGATGCGCGATCTCGACGAAGCCCGTTGGCCGAAGCGGCGAAGGCTCGGGATGGCGCTCGTCGAGATATTCCATGATCACCGTGGAATCGACGATCACCGCGCCGTCGTCGACAATCGTCGGCACGACGCCGTTCGGATTGAGCTTCAGATATTCGGGCTTCAGCTGATCGCCGGAGAAGAGGTCGAGCTTCACCTCGCTGAAGGGGATGCTTTTGGCGTTGAGCACGAAGCGGACGCGCTGGCTGCAGGTCGATTGCGGCGCGTTGTAGAGCGTGATGTCGGCCATCACGTGGCCCGCCGCACCGCGTCAATCCAACTTAGCCCCGCCTCGACCTCGCCGCGCGCGCGATACTCAGCGCCGATGAAGCCCTCATAGCCCATCGCCGCGATGCTCTGAGCAGCCGCTCGTAGCAGATCTCGCCCTCGTCCGGCTCGGCGCGCGAGGGCACCGCCGCGATCTGGATATGGCCGATCAACGGCATCAGCCTCTCGAGGCGCCTGGTCAGGTCGCCCTGCGACACCTGGATGTTGTAGCAGTCGAACAGGATTTTCACGTTCGGCCGGCCGAGCTCGGCGATGATCGCTTCCGCGAGATCGGTCGTATGCAGGAAGCAGCCCGGCACGTCGCGCCGATTGAGCGGCTCGATCACGATCGTCATGCCGACTGCCTCAGCACCCTTCGCCGCGTAGTCTAGTGACTGCAGGAAGGCACTGCGCGCCTCCGAGGCGCGGCTTTCGTCGGGCTTGCCGGCGAGGACATGCACATAACCGGCGCCGATCGCCTTGCCGTAGACAAGCGCCTCGTCGATCGCCGCGCGCGCCTCGGCGCCGCGGCCGGGGAGCGCCGCAAGACCGAAATCGCCGGCCTCGACATTGCCGAGCCGCGTGTTGAGCCCGACGACCGGCAGGCCGGCCGCGTCGATCGCCGCCCGCATCGTCGCGGCGGGAACCTCATAGGGGAAGTGGAACTCCACCGCGTCGAAGCCGGCCGCCTTCGCGCGTCCGACGCCCTCGACGAGCGGCAGGCCCTTCCACAGAAACCCGAGATTGGCAGACAGTCGCAGCATGCTCCTCCCCTTTTGGCTTCCGCGCTATCACGAGGTGTCGACGCCGCGCCACCCTGAAGCGGAAAGAAGGGCGGCTTCAGGACAGGACCCGTCGCGCCGGCGCGTTGACCGTCTTCGGAGCGGAGACTAGCTTCGCGGCCGGATGGTTGTCCCTCGCGAGGGGCTGAAACGATCCCGCTCACGACCGACCCATATCGGGGGTCCAAACGGGGCCGTCTTTAGAGAGCCGCACGGCATTCGCCGTCGGCGAACCTCGCGCATTGAAACGGAGGTTCGCCCGGTGCTTCGCTCTTTGCCCGTTTCGTCCGCCCAAACATCGCGCCGCGCATGACCGAAAAGCTCGGGCTCATGCTCTGCGGCCACGGCAGCCGCGACGAAGCTGCTATCCGGGAATTCGCGGCGCTTGCCGCCCGGCTTCGGCCGCGCTTTCCCGATTGGCCGGTCGCGCACGGCTATCTGGAATTCGCGCGGCCCGTGATCCGCGAGGGGCTCGACCGGCTCATTGAAGCCGGCGCCAACCGCATCCTCGCCATCCCCGGCATGCTTTTCGCCGCCGGCCACGCAAAGAACGACATCCCCTCCGTTCTGAACACGTATCAGGCGGGCCATCAGGGCCTCACGATCGAATACGGGCGCGAGCTTGGGCTCGACGCGCGCATGATCCGCGCCGCCGGCGCGCGCATCCGCGAGGCGCTCGATCTGGCCGGCGACGACATCGCGCTCCACGACACGCTGCTTGTCGTGGTCGGGCGCGGCGCCTCCGACCCCGACGCCAACTCCAACGTCGCCAAAGTGACGCGCATGCTTTGGGAAGGGCTCGGCTTCGGCTGGGCGGAGACCGCCTATTCCGGCGTGACCTTCCCGCTGGTCGAGCCGGCGCTCGAAAAAGCCGCGCGGCTCGGCTTCCGCCGCATCGTCGTCTTCCCGTATTTCCTGTTCACCGGCATCCTGGTCGAGCGCATCTACGCCGCAACCGATGCGGTGGCAAAGCGCCATCCCGAGATCGCCTTCATCAAGGCGCCATATCTCAACGACCATCCGCTGGTGATCGAGACTTTCGTCGACCGGGTGAGCGAGATTCTGAACGGCCAGAACCTGATGAACTGCGCGCTCTGCAAATACCGCGAACAGATTCTCGGCTTCGAGGCGGAGGTCGGCTTGCCGCAGGAGAGCCACCACCACCATGTCGAGGGGATTCTGGGCGCGCCCCCTCCAACGTGCTCCATTACAAGCCGGCGCATTCGCACGACCACACGCACGATCACCGTCATCATGATCACGATCATCCCCACGATCACGACCACCACCATCATCCCTATCCGCACGCCGACCATCCGCTCGGGCCGCGCTCGCTGAAGCGGAAATGACCAAGCTCGACTACATCCGCGACCCGGCGGAGATCACGCGCCGCTCCTTCGAGATCATCGCGGCGGAGGTCGATCTCGCGGTACTGCCCGAAGAAATCGCGCCCGTCGTAGCGCGCGTCGTGCATGCCTCAGGCATGCCGGATGTCGTCGGCGACCTCGCCTATTCGCAAGGCGTCGTCGCCGTCGCGCGCGAGGCGCTCGCGGCCGGCGCTCCGATCCTCTGCGACGTCGGCATGGTGGCGGCCGGCATCTCGGCGCGCGCCCACTCCGCCGCGCATCCGGTCCACGCGGCGACGGAGCAGCTCGAAGCGGCGGAGCTTGCGCGCCGCTCCGGTCAGACGCGTTCTGCCGCCGGCATGGAGCTTCTTGCCCGCCATCACCACGGCGCCGTTGTCGTGATCGGCAATGCGCCGACCGCGCTCTTCCGGCTCCTGGAGCTCGTCGCCGACGGCGCGGCGCGACCGGCAGCCGTGCTCGGCTTTCCGGTCGGCTTCGTCGGCGCCGTGGAATCGAAGCGCGCGCTGGCGGAGAACCGCCTCGGCCTCCCCTACATCACGCTCCACGGCCGGCGCGGCGGCAGCGCCATTGCCGCAGCGGCGCTGAACGCCATCATCCTCGGCGGCGCGGTTTGAGCGCCTGGCTCTCGATCGTCGGTATCGGCGAGGACGGGCCGGCGAGCCTGTCGCCCGCGGCGCGCGCGTTCGTCGAATCGGCCGAGGTGCTGGTCAGCGCAAAACGCCATCTCGACCGGCTGCCCGATGCGGCAAACGGACAGGAGCGCCTCGTCTGGACCTCGCCGCTCATGGAAATGACGGAGCGCGTGCTTCAGATGCGCGGACGCCGCGTCACTGTGCTCGCGACCGGCGATCCGATGCTTTACGGCATCGGCGCGACGATCGCCGGGCGCGTGTCGCCGGAAGAAGTGACGGTCGTGCCGCATCCATCCTCGTTCTCGCTCGCCGCCGCGCGCATGCTCTGGCCGCTCCAACAGGTGACGCTTCTCAGCGTGCATGGACGCCCGCGGGAACGCTTCGTCCCCCACATCGCGCCGAATGCGCGGCTCCTGCTCCTCGCACATGACGGCCGCACGCCAATCGAGATCGCAGCACAGCTTGTCGCGCACGGCTTTGGCGACAGCCGGCTGACGTCGCTCGCGCATATGGGCGGGGATTTGGAATCGCGCACCGCGGCGCGCGCGAGAGAATGGACGGCGGAGGTGCCCGACCTGCACGTGCTCGCCGTCGAATGCATCGCGGGCGAAGGCGCGCACTGGTTCCCGCGCGTCGCCGGCCTGCCCGACGATGTCTTCGCGCACGACGGCAAGCTGACCAAGCGCGAGTTCCGCGCGCTGGCGCTCGCCAAACTGATGCCGCATCGCGGCGCGCTGCTCTGGGATATCGGCGCGGGCTGCGGCTCGATCGCCATCGAATGGATGCGCGCCGCCGACGACGCGCGCGCCATCGCGCTCGAGCCGCGCGCCGACCGCCGCGCGTTTGCCGCGAAGAACGCGGCGGCGCTCGGCGTGCCGGATCTCGATATCCGCGACATGCGCGCGCCTGAGGGCCTCGCCGGCCTCGAAGCGCCCGACGCGATCTTCTTCGGCGGCGGCAATTCCGACGCGACGATGCAGATCGCACTTGAAAAACTGAAACCCGGCGGGCGTCTCGTCGCGCATTCGGTGACGCTCGAAAGCGAGGCGGGCCTTCTCGCGGCCTATGCGACCTATGGCGGCGAGCTGGTGCGCCTGACGGCCACCCACGCCGCGCCGCTCGGAAGCTTCTCCGGCTGGCGGCCGGCGATGCCGGTGACGCAATGGGCCTGGGTGAAGCCCCGGAGCACGGAATGACGGGCCGCCTCTACGGCATCGGCGTCGGGCCGGGCGACCCGGAGCTGATGACGCTGAAGGCCGTACGGATCCTGCGCGAAGCGCCGGTGATCGCCTATCCGGCGCCCGCTGGCGCAAACCTGCACCCTCAGAAGCGTCATCCGCGGCCGAGCGAAGCGAGAGCCGAGGACCCAGATGACACGAGACCGTCCGTCTCTGGGTCCTCGGGTCTCCGCTCCGCTCCGCCCGAGAATGACAGCGGAGAGGGAAGCGCCAGACAAGAGCAGCGCGCGGAAGATCGCGGCGGAGTTCATTCCCGCCGGGCGCATCGAGATCGCGATCCGCGTGCCGATGCGCGTCGGGCCCGTGCCGATGGAGGCCTACGCGCGCGCGGCCGAGGAAATCGCGGCGCACCTCGACGCCGGACGCGACGTCGCGGTGCTCTGCGAGGGCGACCCGTTCTTCTACGGCTCGTTCATGTATCTGCACGATCTGCTCGCACCGCGCTTTCCCACGACCGTCATACCCGGCGTCACATCGCTCACCGCCTGCGCGGCGGCGGCGAACCGGTCGCTGGTGCGCCGCGACGATGTGCTTGCTGTGCTCCCCGCCACGCTTCCCGACGATGCGCTCGAAGCGCGGCTCGCGGCCGCCGATG
Source organism: uncultured Alphaproteobacteria bacterium (assembly GCA_963720705.1). Classification (GTDB taxonomy): domain Bacteria; phylum Pseudomonadota; class Alphaproteobacteria; order Rhizobiales; family Afifellaceae; genus DASWJZ01. Next base: position 337,040 of record CAVRGJ010000005.1, on the reverse strand, counting down.
CCGCGGCGATCCTCAAGGTCGGCCGGCATTTGCCGCGGCTGAAAGCGCTGCTTCGCGCGGCTCAGCCTTACCGAGACGGCGACCTTGTCGCGCATGCAACGCGAAGCGACGAGCGGGTGGTGCCGCTCATCGATCTCGATACAGATGACGCGCCGTATTTCTCCATGATCCTTGTTTCGAAAGCACGCGCATGAAGCCGGCGTTCATCGCGCTGACCGACGCGGGGCTTGCGACGGCGCAGCGCGCGCAGGCCGCGATTGGCGGCGAGGTTCTGCCGGGCGCCGACACGTGCAAGGCAAATCCGCGCGCTCTTCGCCGAAGGCCGGCCCATCGTCGGAATCTGCGCCGCGGGGATTTTGATCCGCATCCTCGCGCCACTTCTCGCCGACAAGCGCGAAGAGCCGCCTGTCGTCGCAGTCTCGGAGGACGGCGCGTCGATCGTGCCGCTGCTCGGCGGGCATCGCGGCGGCAACGAGCTTGCCAAAAGGCTCGCCGAAGCGCTCGGCGGCCACGCCGCGATCACGACGGCCGGAGACAACCGCTTCGGTATCGCGCTCGACGCGCCGCCGGAAGGCTGGACGCTGGCGAACCCGCAACACGCGAAGGGCGTGATGGCGGCACTTCTTGCGCGGCGCGTCGGCGCGGCTCGAAGGCGACGCGCCGTGGCTGGCGGAAAGCAGCATTCCGTTCGCGGAGGATGGTGCGGTCCGGCTGATCGCGACGACGGCAGCCTTAACCTCCCCCTTGAGGGGGAGGTTACGTAGCCAGCCGCGTGACAATGCGGCCGGCCTCAGCCTCGTCTATCATCCGCGCCGTCTCGCCATCGGCATCGGCTGCGAGCGCGACGCGGACCCACAGGAAGCGATGGAGCTCGTTGCAAAAACGCTTGCCGCTGCCGGGCTGGCAAGAGAGTCCGTTGCGCTCGTCGCGTCGATCGATCTGAAGGCCGACGAGGCGGCGGTGCTCGAAGCCGCCGAAGAATTCGGCGTGCCGGCGCGCTTCTTCACCGCCGCCGCGCTGGAAGCCGAGACGCCGCGGCTCAAGAACCCGTCGGAGGCGGTGTTCCGCGAAGTCGGCGCGCATGGCGTTGCCGAGGCCGCGGCTCTTACGGCGGGTGGACCTGACGCGGCCCTTGTCGTCGCCAAGCGGAAGAGCGCGCGCGTCACCTGCGCCATCGCCGAAGCCCCGCATGTGATCGATGCGACGAAGGTCGGTCGTGCACGCGGAAAACTCGCGATCGTCGGAATCGGACCGGGGAGCGCCGACTGGCTAACGCCGGAGGCGCGGCGGCTGCTTGAGGCGAGCGACGCGGTCGTCGGCTATGCGCTCTATCTCGATCTCGTAGCGCCGATCATCGCGCATGCGGAACGCTTCGAATCAGCGCTCGGCGCGGAAGAAGCGCGCGTCAAGAAGGCGCTCACACTTGCCGGCGAAGGCCGATCCGTCGCGCTCGTCTCCTCCGGCGATGCCGGTATCTACGCGCTGGCGACGCTTGCCTTCGAATGCTTGGAGGCTGGCCGCCTCCCTGATGGCGCGCGGCGCGCGGAGATCGTCGTCGCGCCTGGCGTATCGGCGATGCAGGCCGCGGCGGCGCGCGCCGGCGCGCCGCTCGGCCACGATTTCTGCGCCATCTCGCTGTCCGATCTCCTGACACCGTGGGAGGCGATCGAGGCGCGCATCCGCGCCGCCGCGGAAGCGGATTTCGTGATCGCCTTCTATAATCCGGTCTCGCAGCGCCGCCGCACGCAGCTCGCCGAGGCAAAACGGATTCTCTTGAGGCATCGCCCACCGGAGACGCCGGTCGTCCTTGCAAAGAATCTCGGACGTGAGGGCGAGAGCGTAACGACGATCGCGCTCGCTAAGCTTTCGGTCGACGATGTCGACATGCTGACGCTGGTTCTCGTCGGCGCGTCAACGACACGGCAGGTGAAGGCGGCGGGACGGACGTTCACCTACACGCCGCGGGGGTACGAGAAGAAACGCAACGCGGACGCAGCCGAATGACCAAGGTGCATTTCATCGGCGCGGGGCCCGGCGCCCCCGATCTCATCACCGTGCGCGGGCTGAAGCTCATTGAGCGCTGCCCGGTCTGCCTCTATGCCGGCTCGCTGGTGCCAGCGGAGGTCGTGGCGGCAGCGCCTACGAGTGCGCGCGTCATCGACACGGCACCGCTGACGCTCGACGAGATCATCGCGGAGATGGAACGCGCCGTCGTGGAAGGGAAGGAGGTGGCGCGCGTTCATTCCGGCGATCCGTCGCTCTATGGCGCCATCGCCGAGCAGATCCGGCGGCTGAAGGCGCTCGGCATTTCCTACGACGTGACGCCGGGCGTGCCCGCCTTCGCCGCGGCCGCCGCCGCGCTCGGGCGCGAGTTGACGATCCCCGAGGTCAGCCAGACCGTGATCCTGACGCGGACCGCGATGAAATCCTCGGCGATGCCGGAGGGCGAGGAGCTTCAAACGCTCGCGCAAAGCCGCGCGACGCTGGCGATCCATCTCTCGGTGCGCAATCTCCTCGAAGTCGAGCGCCAGCTCGCGCCGTTCTACGGCGCCGACTGCCCGGTCATCGTCGCCTATCGCGTCGGCTGGCCCGACGAGAAATTCATCCATGGCACGCTGTCAAATATTCGCGACAAAGTGCGCGCGGAGAAGATCACGCGCACCGCGCTGGTCTTCGTCGGCCGTGCGCTGGCGGATTCCGATTTCCGCGACTCCGCGCTCTATGATTCAAAGCATGCGCATGTGCTCAGGCCGAAGCGAAAGGCCGGTTAGCGTCGATCGCCCCTTCGGCGGCATCCTCCACCTCCCTCATGCTGAGGTGCGACCCCGGACTTGATCCGGGGGAGCCTCGAAGCACGTAGAGCGGTGCCCCAGCGCATACTCGCCCCTTCGAGGCGATGCCGACCGTGTCGGCATCGCACCTCAGGATGAGGGGGTCTGGTGTCGCGACCCCCCGCCTCTCCAGTGTCCTGCGACGCCATTTCACCGTGCGTCGATGACGTGGGCGAACGAGCCCATAATTCTGCCACGCCGAAGACCGATCGGCCCGAGCGCAACGCCGTCGGAGCTTTCCGCCTCGAAGAGCGGATCGCCGTCGCCTTCGCTGACGATCCGCGCGAAATGAAACTCGTGCGCGGTGAGCGGCACGTCCCACGGCAGATCGCCGAGCGGCGTAAGCAGGCGGTAACCGAGATGCATCCGCCTGTGTAGAAAGCTGGTCTTGAGAGAAAGAAGCCCGAGCATCGGATGGTCGGCGCCGTCCGCGTCGGTCAGGCTCTCGCCCAAGACCATGTAGCCGCCGCACTCGCCGTAGATCAGCGCGCCGCGCGCCGCGGCGGCTTCCATGGCGAGGCGAAATTTCCCCGCCGCCGCAATCTCTCCGGCGTGAAGCTCCGGATAGCCGCCGGGGAGGAAGACTGCGTCGGCGTCCGCCGCCGGCCCTTCGTCGGCGAAGCGGCGAGAAGAAGGAGATCGAAGCGCCGCCGATCGCGCCAGTCATTGAGAAGATGCGGATAGGCGAAGGCGAACGCGACGTCGCGCGCGACCGCGATGCGCTGGCCGAGGGGCGCGAGAAGTTCCCCTCCCCCTTGCGGGGAGGGGTTGGGGGTGGGGTGCCGATTCCCTGACGTGGAGCGGAGAGACCCCTTCCCACAGGGGGGAGAGGAGCGAGTCGCGATCTCCACGATCCGCTCGACGTCGCATCCCTGCTCTACAAGCTCCCCCGCTTTTGCGATCTTGGCGGCAAGGTCCGCATGTTCTTCCGCCTGCACCAGCCCGAGATGGCGCGAAGGAAGCGTTACGGCCGGCTCGCGCCGCACCAGCCCAAGCAGCGGCACGGAGGTGCGGGAAAATCCCTCGCGGATCAGGTCGGCGTGGCGCTCCGACGCGACCTGATTGGCGATAGCGCCGGCAACGTGAAAGCCTTCGGCAAGGCGCGCGCAGCCTTCCGCCACCGCCGCCGCGCTTTGCGCAGTGCCCTGCGTCCCGACGACGAGCACGACAGGAAGGCCGGTCATCTTCGCAAGCGAGGCGGTGGAGCCGGCGCCGCGCGGGCCGCCGTCGTAAAGCCCCATGACGCCCTCGACCACCACGATGTCCACACCCGCCGCCCGCTGCGCGAGCCGTGTATGGATCACGTCCGGCCGCATCGCCCACGGATCAAGATTGATGACCGGCTTGCCACTCGCCGCCTCGAGGAATTTCGGGTCGATGTAGTCCGGTCCGCATTTGGCTGCGGCGACGCTAAGCCCGCGCTGCCGCAGCGCCGCGATCAAACCGAGCGCGATCGTCGTCTTGCCGGAATGGCTCGCCGCTGCCGCGACGATGAAACCCCTCGGCGATTTCGGGGGCGTCATTCGGTTCCGGTCTTGTCGGCCCCGTCGCGATGTCCGAGCGGATCGGCGACGAGCACGCGGCCGGAGAGCGCGCCGAGCCAGTCGAGGCCAGCGCGCATCCGGACCACCTCGCCGACGACGACGATCGCCGGCGGCTGAAGCCCGCTCGCTTCAAGCTCCGCGGCTGCGTTCGCCGAGCGTCGTCTCAAGCACGCGCTGCGTCTTAGTCGTCGCGTCGCATATGATGGCGACCGGCTCGCTCTCGTGCCTGCCGGCGCCAATCAGCGATGCTGCTATCTGCCCCAAATGTTTCATCGCCATATACATGACGATGACCGGCGCGCCGCGCGCGACGCCCACCCAGTCGATCGAGGACGGCGTGAGCCCGCTCTGGTCGTGCCCGGTCAGGAACGTGACCGCATGATTCACATCGCGGTGCGTGACGGGGATGCCGGCATAGGCGAGCCCGCCGATGCCCGCCGAGATTCCCGGCACGACGCGGAATGGAATGCCGGCCTCGACCAGCGCCAATGCTTCCTCGCCGCCGCGCCCGAAGACGAAGGGGTCGCCGCCCTTCAAGCGGCAGACGCGTCTTCCCTTTCGCGCGAGTTCCACAAGCCGAAGCGAGATATCGCGCTGATTTGGGGACGGCTTGCCGCCGCGCTTCCCCGCATATTCGATCGCCGCGTCCTTGCGCGCATGGTCGAGCACGCGCTTGTCGACGAGCGCGTCGTAGATCACCACGTCGGCCTGCCTGAGCGCGTTCAGGCCGTGCAGCGTGATCAGCCCCGGATCGCCCGGTCCGGCGCCGACGAGCCACACCCAGCCCGGCTCGAAAACCGGCAGGCCGTCCAGGATTTGCTCGCGTTCCGTCATGCCGTGCTTCTAACCTCTTGCGCTTTCTGGCGAAAGCGCGGGCTATCCACCGCGGCTTTGTGGCCGAAAGCCACGGCGGCTATAGGAGCGCCATGTCGGAGGATCAGCCGCAGCGTCGCCCAGCCGAAGGGAAAGCGGGCCCGCTCCGCCGCGGCTGGACGACGGGTGCATGCGCGACCGCCGCCGCCAAGGCGGCGTTCCAGGCACTGCTCATCGGAGACTTCCCCGATCCCGTCACGATCCGGCTGCCGCGCGGCGAGACGCCGGCCTTCGCGCTCGCGCGCACCAAGACCGGCGACGGCTTTGCAGAGGCAAGCGTGATCAAGGACGCCGGCGACGACCCCGATGTCACGCACATGGCTGAGATCGTCGCGACGCTGCGCCGCCTTCCATCGGGTGCCGGCGTACGCTTCAAGGCCGGCGCCGGCGTCGGCACCGTGACGCGCGCCGGGCTACCGATCCCGCCCGGCGAGCCCGCGATCAACCCGGTGCCGCGCAAGATGATGCAAGAGGCGATCGAAGAGGTGGCGAAGGCGCATGGCGTGTCGCCCGATGCGGAGATCGAGATTTCAATCCCCGGCGGCGAAGCGCTCGCAAAGAAAACCTGGAACCCGCGGCTCGGCATCGTCGGCGGGCTTTCGATCCTCGGAACGACGGGGATCGTGGTGCCCTTCTCCTGTGCCGCCTGGATCCATTCGATCCACCGCGGCATCGATGTCGCCCGCGCCGCGGGGCTGACACATGTGGCCGGTTCCACCGGCAACACGTCGGAGGACGTCGTGCGGCGGCGCTACGATCTTCCCGAGATCGCGCTTCTCGACATGGGCGATTTCGCCGGCGGGCTGCTCAAATATCTGCGTGCGCATCCGATCGAGAAGCTGACGATCGCCGGCGGCTTCGGCAAGCTCGCGAAGCTCGCGAACGGCGCGCTCGATCTCCATTCCTCACGCTCCGAAGTCGACCGGGATTTCCTCGCCGACCTTGCGCGAAGCGCCGGCGCGAGTGTCGCGGTAATCGCGGCGATTGCCAAGGCCAACACCGCCGCCGAGGCTCTAGCCATCGCCGAGGAAAGCGGCGTGCCGCTCGCTGCCCTCATCGCCGAGAACGGGCGACGCACGGCAAAAGAGACGCTCGGGCCCGCTCCCGTCGCGGTCAACGTCCTCGTCGTCGGTCGCGAGGGAAAGATTCTCGCAGAGACAGGCCATGGCTAAGCTGCTTGTCCTCGGCGGCACGGCGGAAGCGGCGGAGCTGACGGCGCGGCTTGCCGGCGACGACCGGCTCGAAACGGTCACCTCGCTCGCCGGCCTGACGCGGCTTCCAAATGTCGGAGCCGGATACGTCCGCCGCGGCGGCTTCGGCGGCCCGGACGGGCTCGCGGCGTTCCTGAAGGACGGCGGCTATGACGCGCTCGTCGACGCAACGCATCCCTTCGCCGCGCAGATCGCCCGCCACGCCGCCGAAGCGGCGAAAATCGCCAACACGCCGCGGATAAAATTGGTGCGCCCACCTTTCGATCGGACCGAAGAAGACCGCTTCGTGCCGGTCGCCGACATGGCGGCGGCAGCCGCGGCGCTGCCGCAAGGCGCCCGTGTCTTCCTTGCCGCCGGACGGCGCGAGCTGAGAGCCTTCGCGGAGCGGCCCGACCTCTGGTGCCTCGTGCGGATGATTGAGCCGCCGGCCGCCGGCGAGGCGCTTCCGAAGGGCGATTTGATCCTCGGCCGTCCGCCGGACGACCCGACGGCCGAGATCGCGCTCTTCAAGGAGCACGATATCGGGTGGATCGTCTCGAAGGATTCCGGCGGCCGCGCCGGCGCCAAGATCGAGGCGGCGCGGAGGCTCAAGCTTCCGGTCGTGCTGGTCGAGCGCCCCGCCCCGCCTCCGGGCGCAACGGTCGAAAATGTGGACGCCGTGATCGCGTGGATCGAAACGGCGTTGTTCGCGAAACCTGGTGTCGGGCCGAGCAAAGAACCCTAGGCTTCAGAACTTTCGTCATCCCATGGCTTGACCATGGGACCCATTCCGTAGCGCACGCGACATCCACGTCGGTTACGGAATGGATTGCCGGGTCAAGCCCGGCAATGACGACGAGCTTGGGAGTTCAGGCCGCGCGCTGTTCCTTGAGCTCGCGTTTGTCCTGCGCGAGCCAGGTGTCGAGGAAACGCCATAGCCACGCGCGGATCGGCGGATCGTAGCGGAACCAGCCGGCCATATGCTCGGCGCGGCCCTGCGCCTTCGGCAACTCGAAACGCGCTGCTCCGCGCACCGTCCAGCGGCAGGCCATGGCGTAGGTGAGTTCGCTGTGGAACTGGATGCCGAAGGCGGTGTCGTTCACCGAGAACGCCTGGTTCTCAAAAATGTCGCCGCGGGCAAGCAGCGTCGCGTCGCCCGGCAAGTCGAAGCCTTCACGATGCCACTGATAGACCATCTCCGGCCACTCGCCGAGTCGCCGTCCGGCCTCCGTCGTCTCAAGCCGATAGAAGCCGACCTCGGCGCACCCTTCGCAATGGCCGGTGACCTCGCCGCCGAGATGCTTCACCAGCATCTGCGCGCCGAGGCAGACGCCGAGGAACGGCGCGCCTTCCTTCAGCGTGACGCCGATCCAGTCGATCTCTTGTTTCACGAAATCGTCCGGGTCGTTGGCGCTCATCGGCCCGCCGAAGATGACGGCACCCGCGTGCGCCTCCATCGTCTCAGGCAGCGGGTCGCCGAAGCGCGGGCGGCGCATGTCGAGGTCGAAGCCCTTGGCCTTCAGCATCTGGCCGAGCTTTCCGGGGCTCGACAGCTCTTGATGCAGCACGATCAGGATTTTTGCGGGGTCGGAGGCAGCGGTCATGGACAAAGAATGCCGGGCCGATTGCTGCGGCGCAACGGAGGAATCAGTCGCTATTGTCATCGCCCGCCGATTTATTTTCCGCAACTCGGTGCTTCATGGCAATTCGATCGCGACGGTTAACGCCGAGGAGCTCGGCCACGCGCCAGATCAAGTTCTCCTCGAACTCGTGGCTCGTCCCATCCGCGTAGGCCATCTCCCATAGATTCTCGATTACGCGGATGCGCTCGTCCTCGCTCATGCGGTTCTTCAGGACGCTGGTGAAGCGGTAGAGGTCGACCGCCTCGCTTTCCGCGACGATCGCATCCTCGATCAGGAGCTCGAGCTCTTCGCCGGAGAGATCGAACTTCCTGGCCAACAGATCGCGAAGCGTGGCGCGCTCTTCGTCGCTCGTCACACCGTCGATCGCAACGGCGTGGACAAGGAGCGCCGCCAGAGCAAGCCGCGTGTCGCTCGGGCCGAAATGGCTCGCTTCTTCTTCGGCGCCGAGCCGGCGCATGAAGTCGCGCAACGCACCGAGCATCATGTCCTCCAGGCCCGCAGACATAGGCGAGGACGCCGGAAAATTCACCCCCGGCCTAGTGTCGCGCCCATGGCGGAGCGGGTGCCGCCCCTCTAGAAGCGGGCCATGAGCGATCTCGCCCTGATTGACGCCGCGCGGCGAAAACGGGCGTGGCTGGACGAGGTCCGCGCCACGCTGGCGCTGGCGTGGCCGATCATCCTGACCAATCTCCTGCAGATCGCGCTGACCACGACCGACGTCATCATGATGGGCCGGCTCGGTCCCGATGCGCTCGCCGCCGGCGTGCTCGGCGCGAACTTCTTCTTCGCCTTCGTCATCTTCGGGATCGGGCTGGTCTCCGCGGTTTCCCCGATGGTGGCGCGCGAGCGTGGCATCCGCAGCTATGCGGTGCGCGACGTCCGCCGCACCGTCCGCCAGGGCCTGTGGAGCGCCATCGCGATCGCGATTCCCGTCTGGACGATCCTCTGGTTCGCGAAGCCGATCCTCCTCGCGCTCGGCCAGGAGCCCGACGTTGCGGCCGCAGCGGCGCGCTATCTGTCGACGCTGCAATGGGCCTTCCTGCCTTTTCTCGGCTACATCACGATGCGCAACTTCATCGCCGCGGCGGAGCGCCCGCTGTGGGGATTGTGGGCCGGCGGGATCGGCTTCGTGGCGAACGCATTCGCCGCCTGGTGCCTGATCTTCGGCGAGCTCGGTTTTCCGCGGCTTGAGCTTCTCGGCGCCGGTATCGCGACGACCGTGTCGTCAACGGCGATGTTCGGCGTACTGGCGCTCGTCGCGACCTTCGACCGGAGATTCCGCCGCTATCATATCTTCGGCCGCTTCTGGCGGCCCGACTGGCGGCGCTTCCGTCAGCTTTGGGCGCTTGGACTGCCGATCGCGGTGACGCTCGTCTTCGAGGTGTCGATCTTCAATGGCGCGGTTATCCTGATGGGGCTTATCGGCAAGACCGCGCTCGCCGCCCATTCGATCGCGATCCAGATCGCCTCGGTCGCTTTCATGGTGCCGCTCGGCTTCGGGCAGGCGGTGACGGTGCGCGTCGGGCGCGCCTACGGTGCCGGCGACCGCGACGCGATCACCCGCGCCGGCTGGACGGCGTTTGCAATGGGCGTCGGCTTCATGGCGGTGACCGCGAGCCTCATGCTCTTCGAGCCGCATCTACTGATCGCCGCGTTCCTCGATACCGAGGCGCCGGCGAACCTGCCGGTCGTCGAGCTTGCCGTAACGTTTCTTGCTATCGCGGCGGTCTTCCAGCTCGTCGACGGTGCCCAGGCCGTAGGCTCGGGAATGCTGCGCGGCCTGCACGACACGCGCGTGCCGATGATCTTGGCCGGGCTCGGCTATTGGGGGATTGGCTTGCCACTTGGTGTCGTCTTCGCCTTTCCGCTAAAGCTCGGGGGCGCGGGCGTTTGGATGGGCCTCGCTTCCGGCCTTGCGGTGGTCGCCGTGCTCATGACGACGCGCTGGATCATGCGCGAACGCCTGAACCTGACCGGCCCGCGCCGGGCCGAAATGCGGTGACAAGAGCCGGCCGCCCGCCACATAATCGCGAAAAAGGGCATTCAGACGCGATGGTCGGAGCGGAAAACTCCCCTGCGGCGAAGCCGGCGGGCACCGGCTCCAACAGGTTCTTTTCCCGGCGCGGCGCGAGCTCGACGGCCGAGCGGGCGCTCGTCATCGTCGGCATCGGGGCGGTGCTGGTCGGCACGCTGCCCGGGCTCGCGGCCGTCTACGACACGCCATTGACGATCGTCGGCGTGGCGATCGCCGTGATTTTTGCCGTCCATTATCTGCTGCAACTTTGGTCCGCGGAGGATCGTCGGCGCTACGCCCTTTCCTTCACCGCCATGATCGACCTCCTCGCGGCCGCGCCCGTGCCGCTGGCTCTGATCCTTGGCATGTCGGCGCCGAACGCGCGGCTCTTCGGCATGCTCTGGGCGCTGAAGCTGATCCACCTCAATCCTGCCTTCGCGATGCTGTGGCGTGTGCTGCGCAACGAACGGCAGCCGCTCTTGAGCGTGACCACCGCTTTCGTCGTCGTCACTCTCTTTGCGTCCACGATCGCGTTCGTCGTCGAGCACGACGCGCAGCCGGACGCTTTTGGGAGCGTGCCGGCGGCGCTCTGGTGGGCGGTGACGACGATCACGACCACCGGCTACGGCGACAAGATTCCGGTGTCCTTCGTCGGCCGCATTCTCGGCGGCGCTGTGATGGTCGCCGGCATCGGCCTCTTCGCACTGTGGGCCGGCATCCTGGCAAGCGGCTTCGCCGCGGAGCTCCGACGTCGGGAGTTCCTGGAGAGCTGGGACCTCGTGGTGCGGCTTCCGCTTTTCCGCAATCTCGGTGCCGGCGCGCTTGCCGAAATCGCCCGCCTCCTGAAGGTTCAGAACTACAATGCCAAGTCGGTGATCGTGCGCACCGGGCAACCGGGCGACAGCATGTATTTCATCGCCGAGGGCGAGGTTGAGGTCCACGCCGGTTCGGTGCGGGTGCGTCTGAAGCCCGGCCAATTCTTCGGCGAGGCGGCCCTCATCACCGGCGAGCCGCGGAACGCAACCGTGATCGCCGCTGCGCCGGCGCGGCTCCTGCGGCTGGACGTGATCGAATTTCGCGAGCTTGCGTCGCGCCAGCCCGAGCTCCTCGGCATCATCCAGACCGAAGCCGCGCGGCGGAAGGCCGGCCCCACCTGAGCGGGCATCTCACCGCGGCACGCGCCTTGCATCGATTCTTGGAAATCAGGTCGCCGCACCGCGCAGGAGTCGCACCCGAGCCCGTTGTGCTGGCTAAGATTTCGGCATATCGCGCACTAGTTTGTGCATGGCTCTTGGATTAGACGGCGCGGCTATGGAGAAGCGCATCAGCAGAGCACAGGGTAAGGCGTCCGACGACAGCCCGCTTACCTCCGGCGCGCTGGCCGACGAAGCCGAGATCGCGGCGATCAAGGAGGCGATCCTCGCCAAGCTCACCCTCAACGCCGGCAAGAGCCCGACGCAGGCGAGCGACCGCGACTGGTTCATCGCCGCCGCCGTCACCGCGCGCGATCGCATCGTGCACCATTGGGCGGAATCGAAGCACCGCATGCGGGTGGAGAACCGCAAGCGCGTCTACTACCTCTCGTTGGAATTCCTGATCGGGCGGCTGCTCGGCGAGGTTTTGAACAATCTCGAGCTGACCGAACCGTTCAAAGCCGCGCTTGGCGATCTCGGCGTCGACCTCGGGCACATGTTCTCCGCCGAGCCCGACGCGGCGCTCGGCAATGGCGGTCTTGGCCGCCTCGCCGCCTGCTTCATGGAAAGCATGGCGACACTCGAGATTCCCGCCGTCGGCTATGGCATCCGTTACGACCACGGCCTCTTCCGCCAAGTCATCAAGGACGGTGTGCAGCAGGAATATCCGGAGAACTGGCTCTCCTTCGGTAACCCCTGGGAGTTCGAGCGTCCCGAGGTCACCTACGACATCGGGTTCGGCGGCTTCGTGGAAACGACCACGCTTTCGGGCGGCGGTGCGCGCGCGGTCTGGCACCCCGACGAAACGGTCCAGGCGGTCGCCTACGATACGCCGGTCGTCGGCTGGAAGGGCCGCCACGTCAATCCGCTCCGCCTATGGTCGGCGCGCGCGGTCGATCCGCTCAGGCTCGACGTGTTCAACGCCGGCGACCACGTCGCGGCGCTGACCGAGCAGGCACGCGCCGAGACGATCTCGAAAATCCTCTATCCGAGCGACGAGACCCCGGCCGGCCAGGAGCTGCGGGTCAGGCAGGAATACTTCTTCGTCTCCGCTTCGCTGCAGGATCTTATCCGTCGTCACCTGCGCATCTACGGCGACATCCGCTCGCTTCCCGACAAGGCGGCGATCCAGCTCAACGACACGCATCCTTCGATCGGCGTCGCCGAGCTGATGCGCATCCTCGTCGACGTACGCGGGCTCGTCTGGGAGGAGGCGTGGAACATCACCGTCCGCACCTTCTCCTACACCAACCACACGCTGCTTCCGGAGGCGCTTGAGACCTGGTCGGTGCAGCTCTTCGAACGCATGCTGCCGCGCCACATGCAGATCATCTACCAGATCAACGCGCATCACCTCGACGACATTCGGCGCCGCGAAATGTCGGAGGAGGAGTATGCCGCGCTCTCGCTGATCGACGAGCACCGCGGCCGCCATGTGCGCATGGGCCATCTCGCTTTCATCGGCTCGCATCGCGTGAACGGCGTCTCTGCGCTGCACACGGAGCTTATGCGCAAGACGGTGTTCAAGGATCTGCACCGAATCTATCCCGACCGCATCGTCAACAAGACGAACGGGATCACCTTCCGCCGCTGGCTGCACCGGGCCAACCCCAATCTGACGGCGCTTCTCGTCGACACCTGCGGCGAGGGCATCCTGAGCAATCCGGAAGGAATCGCGCATTTCGCCACCTATGCGGAAGATAACGGCGTGCAGGACGAGGTCGCCGCGATCCGGCATGCCAACAAGGTGGCGCTTGCGCGCGTGATCGGCGTGACCAACGACATCCGCGTCAACCCGCGCGCGCTCTTCGACGTGCAGATCAAGCGCATCCACGAATACAAGCGCCAGCTTCTGAACCTGCTCGAGACCATGGCGCTTTACGACGCGATCCGCGCCGATCCCGACGCGGAGTGGACACCGCGCGTGAAGATCTTCAGCGGCAAGGCGGCCGCCACCTACAGGCAGGCGAAGCTCATCATCAGGCTCGCCAACGACATCGCCAACGTCGTCAACAACGATCCGGCCGTGCGCGACCTTCTGAAGGTCGTCTTCATGCCGAACTACAATGTGAGCCTCGCCGAGGTTATTATCCCGGCCGCCGATCTGTCGGAACAGATCTCGACCGCCGGCATGGAGGCCTCAGGCACCGGCAACATGAAGCTCGCCCTGAACGGCGCGCTCACCATCGGCACGCTCGACGGCGCCAATATCGAGATTCGCCAGCGGGTCGGACCGGACGACATCTTCATCTTCGGGTTGCAGGCCGAGGAAGTGCGCGACCGCAAGAGCCGCGGCTACGATGCGGCAAGCGTGATCAGCGCCTCGCCTGGCCTGAAATGGGTCATGGAAGCGCTCGCCGACGGCACGTTCTCCCCCGATGAGCGCGGCCGCTACGCGCCGATCGTCGATGCGCTCTATCACCACGACCGCTTCATGGTGACGGCGGATTTCGACGCCTATTACGAGACGCAGCGCCGTGTCGACGCGCTCTGGCGCGATCCGGCCGCCTGGTGGGCTTCAAGCATTCGCAACACCGCCCATATGGCGTGGTTCTCCTCCGACCGGGCCATTCGCGAATATGCCGCGGAGGTCTGGAACACCCCGGTTAGCCCGCTCTCACCGGAAAGATAGCCGGCTCACGAAATCCTGAGCAGGCATCAGAGAGTCTCGATCTCAGGCGCTTTTTCGCCCGTTCCCGGGGTTGCGGCAGGAGCGCGCAGGGTGGAACCCGGCGCCCCGTTCAAGATTGGTTAACAATCCGCGGAAACAGCCGACAAATCCTTGATGCACTGGCGTTTACGGTGTGGCCTTCGCGCACTTCCCAACCACACGGATTGCGGTCATGGTTACTGGGCGGCGGGAGTGTTGGCGGCATCCGGGCGTCGACGGGACGGCTGGTGCAGGGCTTTGGAATATCCCCGACCTTATCTTCCAATGAGCAGAGAAATGCCTGTTTCGACACCGCTTCTGGATACGATTCGCTCGCCTGAGGACCTTCGCAGTCTTCCAGAGACCGCGTTGGCACAGGTTGCCGAAGAGCTGCGTGCGGAAACGATCGACGCCGTCTCCGTCACCGGCGGGCATCTCGGCGCCGGCCTCGGCGTGATCGAGCTCACGGTCGCGCTCCACTACGTGTTCGACACGCCGCGCGACCGCCTGATCTGGGACGTCGGACATCAGGCCTATCCCCACAAGATCCTGACCGGCCGACGCGACCGCATCCGTACCCTTCGTCAGGGGCACGGCCTCTCCGGCTTCACCAAACGGGCGGAGAGCGGATACGACCCCTTTGGCGCGGCGCATTCCTCAACCTCGGTCTCCGCCGGCCTCGGCATGGCGACCGCGCGCGACCTTTCCGGCGGCGAGAACAACGTCATCGCCGTGATCGGCGACGGCGCGATGTCGGCCGGCATGGCCTATGAGGCGCTGAACAATGCCGGCGCCATGCAGTCGCGCCTGATCGTGATTTTGAACGACAACAACATGTCGATCGCCCCGCCGGTCGGAGCGATGGCGGCATATCTGGCGCGGCTTTTTTCCGGGCGCACCTACCGCTCGCTCCGCGAGATCGGCCGGCAACTTGCCAAGCGCCTGCCGAAGGCGCTCGAGATCGGCGCCGTGCGCGCCGAGGAGTTCGCGCGCGGCATGGTCACCGGCGGCACGCTCTTCGAGGAGCTCGGCTTCTACTATATCGGCCCGATCGACGGTCACCGCATCGAGCACCTCCTGCCGGTGCTGCAGAACGTGCGCGATGCCAAGAACGGCCCGATCATCGTTCACGTCCGGACGCAGAAGGGGAAGGGCTACGCCCCGGCCGAGAACTCTGCCGACAAGTATCATGGCGTCGTCGCTTTCGACGTGATCACCGGCGCGCAGGCGAAGCCGAAGGCGAACGCGCCGGCTTACACCAAGGTGTTTGGCGAGAGCCTGGTCAAGGAGGCGGAGAAGGACGAGCGCATCGTAGCGATCACCGCGGCGATGCCGTCGGGCACGGGCGTCGACCTTTTCGCCAAGAGCTTCCCGGCGCGCGCCTTCGACGTCGGCATCGCCGAGCAGCACGCCGTCACCTTCGCCGCCGGCTTGGCGACCGAAGGCTACAAGCCGTTCTGCGCCATCTATTCGACATTCCTGCAACGCGCCTACGACCAGGTCGTCCACGACGTCGCGATCCAGAACCTGCCCGTGCGCTTCGCGCTTGACCGCGCCGGTCTGGTCGGCGCCGACGGCCCGACGCATGCCGGCAGCTTTGACCTCGCCTATCTCGGCTGCCTGCCGAACTTCGTGGTCATGGCGGCGGCGGACGAGGCCGATCTCGTGCACATGGTGGCGACGGCAGCGGCGCACGATTCCGGGCCGATCGCGCTGCGCTATCCGCGCGGCGAGGGTGTCGGGGTGGACATGCCGGAAGTCGGCGTTCCGCTTCCGATCGGGCGCGGGCGCATTGTCCGCGAGGGCGCGCATGTCGCGCTCCTCTCGCTCGGGACTCGCCTGACAGAAGCGTTCAAGGCGGCCGAGGAACTTGACACGCGCGGCCTTTCCGCGACCGTCGCCGACGCCCGCTTCATGAAGCCGCTCGACGAGGAGCTGGTGCTGCGGCTTGCGCGCGAGCACGAGCTTCTGATCACGATCGAGGAAGGAGCGGTAGGCGGCTTCGGCAGCCATGTGATGCAGCTGCTCGCCGAGCGCGGAGCGCTCGACCGCGGCCTGAAATTCCGCTCCATGATGCTGCCCGACATCTTCATCGACCAGGACAAGCCGGACCGCATGTATGCCCAGGCCGGTCTCGATTCCGCGGCGATCGTTGCCAAAGTCTTCGAGGTTCTGCAGCAGGACGCCGGCGCACGGAGAACGCGCCGCGCTTGAACGCGGTCCCGCGACGTGTTTGGAAGCTCCGGCGGCTTCCGACGTTATTTGACCTGCGAGCGATGACAACGGGTTACCTCCTGTGAGCGCCGAGTTTCTGGCCGTCGTCGCGCTGGCGATCTGGGCCTATCTTCTGGTCGGACGCGGCTTTTTCTGGCGTGCCGCCGAGCGCGACGACACTCTCGCGCGAGCCGCGGAATTGCGCTCCGCACCGGGCGCCTGGCCGGCGGTAACCGCGATCGTGCCGGCCCGCGACGAGGCCGACGTCATTGCACAAAGCATCGGCTCGCTGCTCGGGCAGGACTATCCGGGGCGTTTCCAGATCGTCCTCGTCGACGACGAAAGCACCGACGGGACGGCGGACGCGGCGCGCCGCGCCGCGCGGGCCGCTTCTCCGGACGACCGCTTGACCGTGCTCGCCGGCTCGGCGCCACCAGCCGGCTGGACCGGAAAGCTCTGGTCGCTCGACCGCGGCTTCCGCTATGTCACGCAGGCGGCCGGGCCGCCGGACTACGTGCTCTTCACCGACGCGGACATCGCCTATCAGGCGCCCGACGCCTTGCGCCGGCTGGTCGAGGGTGCCGTCGCGCGAGGCACGGTTTTGACCTCGCTGATGGTAAAGCTCCGCTGCGATAGCTTCGCCGAACGGCTCTTGGTGCCGGCCTTCGTTTTCTTCTTCGCCATGCTCTACCCCTTCGCCTTCGTGAACGATCCGAAGCGCAAGCTCGCCGCGGCTGCCGGCGGCTGCATGCTCGTCCGCCGCCAGGTGCTCGCCGACGCCGGCGGCCTGAAGGAGATCAGAGGCGCGCTCATCGACGATTGCGCGCTCGCCGCGCTGTTGAAGCAGAAAGGGCCGATCTGGCTCGGCCTGACCAGGCGCGTCGCAAGCCTCAGGCCCTACCCGAAGATCGCCGACATCCGCCGCATGGTGGCGCGCTCCGCATACGCCGAGCTTCGCTATTCGCCGCTGCGTCTGGCCGGCACGCTTCTCGGAATGGTGCTCACTTATCTCGCGCCGCCGCTTCTCACGATCTTCGCCGACGGCACACCGCGTATCCTCGGCCTCGTCGCGTGGCTGGCGATGGCGCTCGCCTTCTGGCCGACGCTCAGGCTCTACGGACGCTCGCCGCTTTGGGGAGCAGCACTTCCGGTGATCGCGGCGTTCTACACCGCCTTCACGCTCGATTCCGCCATTCAGCATTGGCGTGGGCGCGGCGGCGCCTGGAAAGGAAGATTCCAGGCAACGACGACCGCCGCCGAACGGCCGATATCCGCAGGAAGGACAGCCGGCGGATGATCACGGCGACCGAGGCCCGTTCGGGCAAGACGCATCACGACGAGAACTTTCCCGTCGCATCGCATTTCATTGCCGCGCGGCATCGCGGGCCGATCCTCGCTTTCTACCGCTTCGTGCGCGCGGCCGACGATATTGCCGACCACCCGCGCCTGAAGCCCGAGCAGAAGCTTGAGATGCTCGACCGGCTCGACGAGGCTTTGACCGGACGCGGGCCTGCCGATCCCGAGGCCGAGCCGCTGAAAGCCGCGCTCGCGGAGCGCGGCCTCTCGCCGCGCCACGCGCTCGATCTTCTCGACGCGTTTCGCATGGACGCGAAGAAGGGCCGCTACGCCGACTGGCTCGACCTCATGCACTATTGCAGCCTCTCGGCGATGCCGGTCGGGCGCTACGTGCTCGACGTGCACGGCGAGAAGCCGCAGACGACCTGGCCCGCTTCCGACGCGATCTGCGCCGCGCTCCAGGTCATCAACCATCTGCAGGACTGCGCGGCCGACTACCGCAATCTCGACCGTGTCTATCTCCCGCTCGACGTGCTCGCGCGGCACGACGCCCACATCGAGGACCTGGGCGCGGCACAGGCGAGCGCGGGTCTGAAAGCCACCATCGCTGAGCTCGCCGAGCGCTCGCTCGGCCTTCTCAATGACGGCGCCGCGCTTGCCGATCTCGTTGTCGACACACGCCTTTCCTGCGAGATCGCAGCCATCCGCCGGCTGGCGCTCGCGCTCGCCAAGGGACTCAGACACCGCGACCCGCTTTCCGAGAAGGTCCATCACGGGAAGGCGAGCTTTGCTTTGATTGCACTTCTCGCCGCCGGTGGCGCACTTGCGAGGCGGCCGTTCGTGCGGCTGCGCGCCGCGCCGCTTGCCGCCGGGACGCGCGGGCGCTGATGAACGTCGCTGCGGCCCCGAGCCAATCAGCGCCGGCGTTGCCGGCCGCGGGCAGCTCGTTCTATCTCGCCATGCGTATCCTGCCGCGCGCGGAGCGCGAGGGCATGTATGCGGTCTATGCCTTTTGCCGCGCGGTCGACGACATCGCCGACGACGGCGGGCCGCGCGAGCCCCGTCGCGCCGCGCTTAACCGCTGGCGCTCCGATATCGACGCGCTGTTCGAGGGGCGGCCGTCAGAGCTGACGCGTGACCTCGATGCGCCGACCAGGCGCTTCGGCCTGAAGCGCGAGGATTTTCATGCCGTGATCGACGGCATGCAGATGGACCTTGAAGCCAATCTGCAGGCGCCGGACTGGGCGACGCTCGATCTCTATTGCGACCGCGTGGCGAGCGCCGTCGGCCGCCTTTCGGTGCGCATCTTCGGCATGGAGCCCGAAGCCGGCGATGCGCTCGCGTGCCACCTCGGCCGCGCCCTGCAACTGACCAACATCTTGCGCGACATCGACGAGGACGCGGAGATGGGTCGGCTTTATCTGCCGCGCGAGGCGCTTACCGACGCGGGGATCGCGACCGACGGCCGCGCCCCGGCGGAAATCCTCGCCGCGCCCAATCTCGAAAGGGCCTGCCGCGACGTTGCCGCCCGCGCCGCAGAGCACTTCGCCGAGGCCGACAGGATCATGAGCGCCTGTCCGCGCCGGGCGGTGCGCGCGCCGCGCCTCATGGAGGCGGCCTACCGGCAGATCCTGGCAGACCTTCTGTCGCGCGGCTTCGCGCCCCCGCGCCCACGTGTCAAAACGAACAAGCTCCGCGTGCTCGCCGCGGTGCTGAGACACGGCATCGCCTGATGAACGGAACCGTGCACGTGGTGGGCGCCGGCCTCTCCGGGCTCTCGGCCGCAATAGAGCTTGCGGCTGCCGGCCGCAGCGTCGCGATCTACGAGGCGGCAAAATTCGCCGGCGGGCGTTGCCGCACCTACTACGATTCCGTCATCGATCTGGAGATCGACAACGGCAACCATCTGCTTCTCTCGGGCAACTGGGCGGCGCTCGCTTTTCTCAAGAAGGTCGGCGGGCTCTCCGCCATGACCGAAGCGGCGGAGGCGGCCTTTCCCTTCGTCGACCTGAAGACCGGCGAGCGCTGGACACTGCGGCCGAACGAAGGCCGCGTGCCCTGGTGGATTCTCGATTCCCGCCGCCGCGTGCCCGGCACACGCGCACCGGACTATCTCGCACCGATCGGCGTGCTTAGGGCGCGCCGCGCCGCAACGGTCGGCAATGCCATGACCTGCAGCGGACCGCTCTACGAGCGCCTCTGGCGGCCCGTGCTCCTCGCCGCCTTGAACACCGAGCCGGCGGAGGCCGATGCGCGGCTCGCCGCCCAGATCATCCGCGAGACGCTCGGCGCGGGCGGCCAAGCCTGCCGCCCGATGGTCGCGACGGGCGGGCTCTCCGCCGCCTTCATCGACCCGGCGCTGGCGTATCTTCGCGCCCGCCGCGCGACGGTGAGCTTCAGCCGGTCGCTCCGCGAGATCGCCTTCGAAGGCGAGCGCGCGACAGCCCTTATTTTCGGCGAGGACCGCGTCGCGATCGCACGCGGAGGATCAGGTCGTGCTTGCCGTGCCGCCGGTCGCGGCGCGCGCGTTCGTGCCGGGCCTCACTGTCCCGGAGACCTTCCACGCGATCGTCAACGCACATTTCCGCGTCGCGCCGCCGCCCGGTCAGCCCTTGATCCTCGGCATCGTCAACGGCCTGACCGAATGGCTTTTCGCCTATCCCGACCGGCTTTCGACGACGATCAGCTGCGCCGACCGGCTGATGGAGACGCCGCGCCAGGAGCTTGCCGAGACAATCTGGCGCGAGGTGGCGGAACTGACCGGGCTTGCACCGGAGCTGCCGCGCTGGCAGATCGTGCGCGAGCGCCGGGCGACCTTCGCGGCAACGCCCGCCGAAGCGGCACGGCGTCCCGAGGCGCGTACGCGCTTCTCAAATCTGGCGCTTGCCGGCGATTGGACGGACACGCGTCTTCCCGCCACAATAGAAGGCTCGATTCGCTCCGGCAGAACGGCCGCTGCAAGCGTATCGCGCATGGCCGCGCGGGCGCCCCGGAGAGCCGCATGAAAGGCGATGTGTTGGCCTTTGAGAACAACCTGGCGCCGCCCGCGTCCGCGGTGGGCGGACTTGCGCTCGACGAGATCGACCGCCGCATCGCCTCGGCCACCGACGCCCTTCTCGATCTGCGGCAGAGCGACGGGCACTGGTGCTTCGAACTCGAAGCCGATGCGACGATCCCCTCCGAATACGTGCTCTTCCGGCATTTCCGTGACGAGCCGGAGGACCGCGCCCTCGAAGCGAAGATCGCCAATTATCTCCGCCGCATACAGGCAAGCCATGGCGGCTGGCCGCTCTTTCACGAGGGCGACTTCGACATGAGCGCCAGCGTGAAAGCGTATTTCGCGCTGAAGATGATCGGCGACCTGCCGGACGCGCCGCACATGCGCCGCGCGCGCGAAGCGATTCTTCAGCGCGGCGGGGCGGCGCGCGCGAATGTCTTTACCCGCGCGCTTCTGGCGCTTTATGGCGAGGTGCCGTGGCGCGCCGTCCCCACCATGCCGGTCGAGATCATGCTGCTCCCGTCATGGTTCCCCTTCCATCTCGACAAGGTGTCTTACTGGGCGCGCACCGTCATGGTGCCGCTCTTCGTGTTGCAGGCGTTGAAGCCGAAGGCGGTGAACGCACGCAACGTGCACATCCCCGAGCTTTTCGTCACGCCGCCCGAGAAGGTCAGGAGCTGGCCGAAAGGTGCGCATCAGAAGGCGCCTTGGTCGCAGATATTTGGCGCGATCGACGTAGTCCTGAAGCAGGTCGAGCCGTACTTTCCGCGCTTCACCCGCAAGCGCGCCATCGACAAAGCGCGCGCCTTCGTCGACGAGCGGCTGAACGGCAAGGACGGCCTCGGCGCAATCTTCCCGGCGATGGTCAACGCCGTGCTGATGTACGACGTGCTCGGGGTCCCCGATGACGATGCGCGCAAAAAGATTGCGCGCGAGTTGATCGAGGGCCTGCTCGTGGTGAAGGACGACGAGGCCTATTGCCAACCCTGCCTGTCGCCGGTCTGGGATACGGCGCTGACCTGCCACGCGCTGCTCGAGGCAGGCTCGGAGGCGGCAGAAGCGGCGGCCGATAAGGCGCTCGCCTGGTTGAAGCCGAAGCAGATTTTGAATGTCGCCGGCGACTGGGCGGCGACGCGCCCCGATGTCAGGCCGGGCGGCTGGGCGTTTCAATACGCCAACCCCCACTACCCCGACCTCGACGACACCGCAGTCGTCGTCATGGCCATGGACCGCACCCGCGCCCGCGCCGACGCCAAGGAGCGCCCGGACTTCGACAACGCGATCGCCCGCGGCCGCGAGTGGGTGGTGGGCCTGCAGAGCAAGGACGGCGGCTGGGCCGCCTTCGACGCCGACAACACCCATCTCTATTTGAACAACATCCCCTTCGCCGATCACGGCGCGCTGCTCGACCCCCCGACCGCCGACCTGACGGCGCGCTGCGTCTCCATGCTCGCCCAACTCGACGAGGAAATGCCGACCAGCCCCGCACTTTCGCGCGGAGTGGCATGGCTTGTGCATGACCAGCGGGAGGACGGAAGCTGGTTCGGCCGATGGGGAATGAACTACATCTACGGCACCTGGTCGGCGCTATCGGCGCTGAATGCCGCGGGCGTCGACTCCGATTCGCCGACGATCAAGAAGGCCGTCGACTGGCTTCTCCGCATCCAGAACCAGGACGGCGGCTGGGGCGAGGACGGGTCGAGCTACAAGCTCGACTATCGGGGATACGAGCCCGCCCCCTCGACTCCCTCGCAGACCGCCTGGGCGCTGCTCGGCTTGATGGCGGCGGGCGAGGTCGAGCATCCGGCGGCGGAGCGCGGGATCGCCTATCTCGCGAAGATGCAAAACGGAGACGGGCTGTGGCCGGAGGAGCGCTTTACCGCAGTTGGCTTCCCGCGCGTCTTCTATCTCCGCTATCATGGATATGCGAAATTCTTCCCGCTCTGGGCGCTGTCGCGCTACCGGCGCCTGAGACGCGGCAACAGCCGCACCGTCGCCTTCGGACTCTAGTCACGCCATGACACTTCACGTCTCAGCCGCCGAGTTTCCGATCCTGATGGTAACAGGATTGGCGAAGGAGATGCGGCTCGCCGAGGGACCAGGACTCGTCGCGATCGCGTCCGGCGGAGACACGCAAAGGCTAAGGACGCTGCTCGCCGACCGCCCTGTGCCGGGCTGCCGCGCCGTGCTCTCCTTCGGGATCGCGGGCGGGCTCGACCCGAGCCTTGCCCCCGGCGACGTCGTCGTCGCCACCGGCGTGATCACGAAAGGGAAACGCTGGCCGGCACATCCAGCGCTGGCGGACTTGCTCGCCGGCTCACTCATGAATGGCGGGATCAAGGTCAGACGCGCGGACATCGCCGGGGTCGACGCGCCGCTCCTCGATGCCGACGCCAAGGCCGCCACCTGGCATCAGACAGGCGCAGCCGCCGTCGACATGGAATTGCATGTGGCCTCGGCCTTCGCCGCGCGACATGGTCTGATCTTCGCTGCGCTCAGAATCGTCTGCGACCCGGCGACGCGCTCGATGCCGTCCGTGGTGGCGAACGCTCTCCGCCCCGATGGCGGCGTCGACCACTTCGCGATATTCGCCGATCTTGTCCGCCGGCCGACGCAGCTTGTCGACCTGTCGCGCCTCGCCGCGGAAGCGCGCGCGAGCTTCCGCGTCTTAAGCCGCTGTCGAGACCTTCTTGGGATTGGGCGTGGTTTTCCGAATCTCCTCGAGCTTCTCGGCGACGTTGCGTGAGAAGACGTATTCGGCTGGCCGCTGATTGGCGAGCGATATCTCCGGCGCCATCTGACCCTCGGTCCTGACGCCGCGAAGCGCCACCCACGCAGCCTTCCACGGGCGCCGCACCGTGTCGGTGACAGCGCTCGCCTCGTAGCCGCAATGCACCATGCAGTCGGCGCACTTCTCGTAATTGCCGGTGCCGTACTTGTCCCAGTCGGTCCCTTCCATCAGCTCCTTGAAGGTCTTGGTATAGCCTTCGCCGAGGAGGTAGCAGGGCCGCTGCCAGCCGAACACGGTGCGGGTCGGATTGCCCCAAGGCGTGCAGTGGTATTCCTGATTGCCGGCGAGGAAATCGAGAAACAGGCCGGACTGGTTGATCGGCCACGCCTTGGCGCCCCTGCCGCCACGGAAAATGCCGCGGAAGAGCTCCCGCGTCGCATGCCGGTTCAAGAAGTGCTTCTGATCGGGCGCGCGCTCATAGGCATAGCCGGGCGACATGGTGATGCCGTCGACGCCCATTGCGGTAACCGTGTCGAAGAAGTCGGACACGCGCTTCGCTTCGGCGTTGTTGAAGATCGTGCAGTTGATGGTGACACGGAAGCCCTTCTCCTTGGCGAGCCGGATCGCCGCGACCGCCTTGTCGTAGATTCCCGTGCGACAGACGGAGCGATCGTGCATCTCCTTGTCGCCATCGAGATGGATCGACCAGGTGAAATACGGGCTCGGCTCGTATTCGTGGATCTTCTTCGCGAGCAGAATGGCATTGGTGCAGCAGATCACGAAGCGGCCTTGCGCGATCAGGCCCTTCACGATCTTCGGAAGATCCTTGTGGATCAGCGGCTCGCCGCCGGCGATCGAAACGACCGGGGCACCGCATTCCTCGGCGGCGTAGAGCGCGTCCTCAACCGAGATGCGCTTGTTCAGGATCTCTTCGGGATAATCGATCTTGCCACAACCCGCGCATTCGAGATTGCAGCGAAACAGCGGCTCCAGCATCAGCACCAGCGGATAGCGTTTGCGACCCGCGAGATGCTGGCGGACGATATAGCTGCCGATCTTTGCGACTTGCCTAAGGGGTATGCCCACTATCGACCTCTTGCTGCACGATTGGCACGCGCCGTCACGTTCTCCTCCAACTCAAGCGGCAGGCGGAACCGCACATTCTCTTCGATTCCGTCAAGCGTCGAGACCTCCACCGGGGCGATCCGACGCAGCGCATTGATCACATCTTCGACAAGGACTTCGGGGGCGGAGGCACCCGCCGTAAGTCCCACAATACTAACACCTTCGAGCCACGCGGGGTCCACCTGGGAGCCGTCTGCGACAAGATATCCCGGCACCCCGGATTCCTCGGCGATCTCGCGCAGCCGATTGGAATTCGAGCTGTTGCGGGCGCCGACGACCAGGATCAGGTCCGCGACGCGTGCGAGGTCGCGCACCGCGCTCTGGCGGTTCTGCGTGGCGTAGCAGATGTCGCGCGTTTCCGGGCCGACCACGTCGGTGAACCGCTTCTTCAGCGCCTCGATCAGGGCGCTGGTGTCGTCAACGCTGAGCGTGGTCTGCGTGACGTAGGCGATCGGCGTGTCTTGCTCGAGAGGCAGCGCCTCGATCTCAGCCTCGTTCTGCACGAGGTAGGTCGGTCCGTCGATCTGGCCAAGCGTGCCTTCCACCTCCGGATGGCCGGCATGGCCGATCAGGATCAGCGTGCGCCCGCGCGCCACGTAGTGACGGCCTTGATTGTGCACTTTCGAGACCAGCGGACAGGTCGCATCGAGTGTCGGCAGGCCGCGGTCGCGCGCCTCGTCGATGACAATGCGCGGCACGCCGTGCGCACTGAAGATTGTGATGGCGCCGTCCGGCACCTCGCTCAGCTCCTCGACGAAATGGGCACCTTTGGCGATCAGGTTCTCCACCACGTGGCGGTTGTGCACGATCTCGTGGCGCACGTAGATCGGTGGGCCGTATTTCTGCAGCGCCAGCTCGACGATATCGATCGCGCGCACGACGCCCGCGCAAAAACCGCGCGGCTGGGCCAGGATTACTCGCAAGCGGTGTTTCGCCGTGTTCTGCAACACAGTCGCCCCTACCCGGAACCAGCCTCCTCGACCGCGCACCTATGCCATGAGGCGGCGCCGAGGTCGAGTTGCGGAAGTAGCTGATCGATAAGAAGTTTCAGAGGGTTGCCGTAATATTACACCCGGCCGGAACCGTGTTCCGACGGCCGCTCCTTGCCGCGTCGTCAGCCTCGCAAAGCTCTGTAAGAAACCGCGCTTTTTGCGGCCGGCAAATCAGCCGCCGAGACGCCGCAAGCGGATGATGACGGCGTTCTGGCCGGCGCCGATATGGAGGGCCGCATCGGCGAAGGTCGGCACGAGCATCTCTCCGGCCTTACTGCTCAAGGCATACGGCTCGCGCGGCATCCCGAAGAGCTTGTCGAATTGATTGTTGCCGTTGACGTCATGGTAACCGACGACCGCGTAGGTCCCGGGCGGGATGTTATCGAACTCCGTCTCCACGAAGCCCTTAGCGGCCGGGATATCGTGGGAATAGGGGCACCCCTCGCGGCTTAAGCCCTTGTCGCACACGGCAACTTTGACGGTGCCGCTGTCAGATTCGACGTTTTCCACGATGACGGTGACCGTTCCCTCTGTCGGGGCGGGAGGAGGACTGGGCTCGGCGGGTGCGGCTTCGACCGGCGGCTGCTCGGCGTTCGCGCTCACCGACCCCGCTGGAGCGGCCGGCGCGGGTGGTGCCGTGTTCTCCGGCAGGGTGCGGGCGACTGCGACCGGAGCGGGCCCGGGCTCCGGCAAGACGTCCGCTCCGGTAGCCGGCGTCGGACTGGCGAACGGCCGCAGCATCGTTCCCGCGAGCGGCGCCGGCGCGAAGAGGTAGTCCGGCGGATTTTCCGGAACGGGCAGGAATTCGATGCCGGGCGTGACCTGCGCTATTGCGGGCGCGGCGAAAGCCAACATCGGGATGAGAAGCGCCGCGATCTTCATTCGTTCCGCCTGGCCCGTACCCGCCGACAACCGGCAATTCGACCACGGTATTTTGTCAAAACGCAGACGTTTCCTGCCTAGGCGCCCCTTAGGGCATTTCGCTTGAACGCCTCGACGACTTCCGTCAAGGCCTGATCGATCGGGCGCGGCTCGTAGCCGAGCTCGCGGCGCGCCTTCGTGCTGTCGAAGGGCGCCGAGCGAAGCGCGATCCGCACGGCTTCGCTGGTCACGACCGGCGGCGTGCGGGTCACCTGGTCGGCGATGAAGCCGGCAACGAAGCCGGTCGCAAGCGCCAGCGCGCCGGGGACGGCGCGGCGTGGCATGCGGCGGCCCGACTTGCGCTCAAGTTCGGGCAGAAGATCCCGCATCGCGCAGTTCTCGCCGCCGAGAATGTAACGCTCGCCCGCGCGGCCCTTCTCCGCTGCCTTAACGATCCCGTCGGCAATGTCGCGGACATCGGCGAGATTGAGGACGCAATTCATGAAGAATGGCGAGCCGCCCGAAAGAAAGAGCGCGAGCATTGCCGTCGGCGGCGTCATGTTCGAATTGCCGTTGCCGACGGGGACGGTGGGATTGACGACCACGACGTCCATTCCGCGCCGCGCCGACTGAAGCGCCGCCTGCTCGCCAAGATGCTTCGAGCGCGTATAGGGTCCAGGCATCTCGTCAAGCGCCGGCGGCGCGGATTCATCAACCGGCGGACCGTTCCTTCGCTTCGGAAGGAGGATCGATTCCGTTGAGCAGTGCACGACGCGCGCCGTCCGTCTCGCAGCCGCGGCCTGGAGCACGACCTCCGTCCCGCCTCGGTTGACTCGATCGAAGTCGTCCTTGTCGCGCTGCCAGAGATGCGCGATCCCGGCGAGGTGATAGAGGCAGTCTATGCCATCGAGCGCCGCTTCGGCGGTGGCGCGGTGATCGACCGAGCCGCGCACGTATTCGACCCCGGGAACCTGACCTTCGGCAATATCGAGCACGCGCACCTTGTCGCCGCGCTTCGTCAACGCCACGACGAGATGCCTGCCGATGAAGCCGCAGCCGCCGGTGACGAGGACGCTCGCCATTCACCCGGCCTTTCGCGTGGCGGGCGGAACGCCAATCCCGATCGCGATCATAAAGGAAGGCAGCACGATCAACGAGACGATCAGCACGAACAGAATCGCGAGGCCGAGCAGGACGCCCATGCTGAAAAGGCCCTCGTGCTTGGCAAGCGCAAGCGTGGCGAAGGCGGCGACGGTGTTGAGCTGCGTTATCAGAACGGCCACCGGCGTCGACGTGTCGAGGACTTCGCCTTCGCCGTCCTTGGACACCATCTCACGCTCGACCTCGCGGGCGCGGCTCACCATGTGGATGCTGCTCGCCACGCCGAGTCCGATGAGAAGCGGGATGACGATGACGTTGGCAAAATTGAACGGGAGGTTGAGCAACGCCGACCCGGCGACGATCCACAACGACGCCACGGCGAGCGGCAAGAGCACCAGGAGAACGTCGGAAAACCGCCGCCTGATAAGGGCGACGACGAAGACGATGGCGACCACCGTATAGGCGATAGCCTCGGCGAAGGAGAGAAGGATCGCCTGCCCCGCTCCGGCGATGCTCGCGGGCGGACCCGACGCCGCCGGGGCGACCCTTTCCACCTCTTCGGAGAACCGCTTCATGTCTGCCGCCGCAGCGAGCTCATCCTTCGGAAGGACGCGGAGCCTGAACTGTCCGTCCGCCGACACCCAGTCCTCGCGAATGTCGGCAGGGATGTCGGCGATGGTAACGGGCTTGTCGACGGAAAGCTTCTCCCTGAGATCGGCGGCAATCGGCGGCATCTCGCGGGTCAACGCGTCGCCGAGCTCGTTCAGTGCGCTTGTGCCGCCGCCACGCGCCGCCGCGAAGCTCGACAGCGCGTCGGCGAGTTCGCGCCCGGCGGGCGGGATCGAGGGATCGATCGGATTGTCCGGCGGCGTTTCCGCGATCCGATCGGCGCTCGCCTTCATCTTCGCGAAGGCATCCTGCAGCTCCGCATCGGTCGGCGCAGGTTTGGCCTCGCGCGGCGCGAAGAAACTCTCGCCGAGCCGCTCGCGCACGGCGGCAAGCGCGGCGAGCTTGGCGTCCTGATCGCTCGGCACGAAGTTGCCGATCCAGCGGACGCCGGCAACGTCCGGCAGATTCGAAAGCCGCTTGGCCAGGTCGCCGGCGGCCTTGGTGTCAGGTGCAAGCACGTTCAGCGCATAGGGCGACGTCTCGGGGTCTGTGGCGAGGTCGCGGTAGGTCTGCACGGCTTCGGTGCGCTGGTTCTGCAGGTTCAGCGGATTCGTATCGATCCTCGCATGCGGCGCAATCACCGCCGCGGCGACCGTCGCGATGCCGGCGACGACGAGGATGAGGCGGTAGTGCCGGTTGACCAGCCACGCGACGCCGATGTGCTGCACCGCGCGCGCGGACGGCTGCGCCCGCATCACGGAAAGAAGCGCCGGCAGAACGGTGAAGGTAATGACGAAGGCGACGAGCATGCCGAAGGCGGAGATGATCCCGAACTCGGCGAGCCCGACATAGCTCGTCGGCACAAAGGAGAGGAATGCGAGCGCCGCGCACAGCGCGCTCAGCCCGATGCTCAACCCCTCCCCCTTCACGGCCGTCCTGAGTGCCGCCTCGAACGAGGCGCCTCTTCGCGCCGCTTCGAGATAGCGCAAACTGAGATGCGTGCCGAAATCGATGCCGAGACCGAAGAACAGCACCATGAACGCGACCGAGATCAAGTTCAGGCGGCCAACGGAGACGGAAGCGAGCCCCGTCGTCCACACCGCGCCCATGAGAAGCGCGATGAGTAGCGCGGCGATCGTGCGGCCCGAGCGGATGCCGATCGTAAGGATCGCGGAGACGAGGATGAGCGACAGGCCGCTCGCATAGAGCGCGCTTGAGAAGGCGTCGTTCAGCTCCTGCTGTCGGAGCACCGGCTCGCCGGTGACCCGGAAGCGCGCATCGGGATGCGCTGCGCGCGTTTCGCCGATCGCCGCATGGATGGCATCGATCGCCGGACCAGCCCGGTTAATGGAGCTGTCGTTGAGGACCGGCGTCAGCTCGAGAATCTGACGCGTTCCGCCGCGATCGGCGCCGACGCGAAAAAGCTCGCTCCACTGCATCTCCGCCGGCTTGCCCGCGGCTGCATCGCGCACCGTCGCCGCGAGCTGCGTCAGAAGCTGGGCGAGCGACGGCGGCACCGCGCTTTCCGCAACTCCATCCGCGGCCAGCCCGACAAGGCGCGCGATCCCGCGCATGCTCGGATCATCGCCGAGGCTCGTCATCAGGTGCCGCGCCGGACGGATCTCTTCGCCGATCGCACGAATCTGATCGGGATCGAGAAACATCAAGCCGTAATGCTGGAAATAGGGAGAGTTGGCGGGAAGCGCGACCGATTCGATCAAATCCGTTTGTTGCGAAAGACGCGCCGCCAGATCGCGCGCCGCAGCGTCTGCGCCCGCCGGAGTCTGGGCATCGATGACGACGACAGCGGCCTCATCCCGCGGAAAGGCCTTCTCGTAGGCGTCGTCAGCTTTCCGGAACGGCAGCTCGGCGGAGAGAATCTCCCGCGTGCTGGTATTGATGGTGAGCCGCGTTGCGGCAAAGCCGGCGAGTGCAGTCAAGACGAGGGCGACGCCGAGCACCATCCACGGCCAGCGCGTGGCCATGCCCACGCATGCCCTGGTGAAGAATTCGCCCATTCTTGACATTCGGGGATTTGCTCCGACCTGATCGGCTATCTAGCGTGCGCCTTGAACTGCAAGCAGGGCCGTCGGACGGCCGAAATCGGCAGCAGGACGCTTGTTAAGGCCAGGCAGAGGGTTGCCGCAAGCCATTTTGGCCGCGCATTGTTTGGTTTGGGGGCACGATTTTGAACGACGCAGTATTCGAAAGTCGCCTGGCCTTCGCCGGGAGCGCCGTGGAGGAGACCCTGGCGGAGCTTCTCGCGACGGCGCCAATTCCGGGCGAGCTCGCGCGACCGGACCGGCTTATCGAGGCCATGCGCTACGCGACGCTTGCCGGCGGTAAAAGGCTGCGTCCGTTCCTGGCGGTCGAGGCGGCACGCCTTTTCGGAGCCGAGGGGCCGGGCGTGCTGCGCGCCGCCGCTTCGGTCGAGCTGATCCATTGCTACAGCCTGGTGCACGACGACCTGCCGGCGATGGACGACGACGATCTCCGCCGCGGCCGGCCCACCACGCACCGTGCCTATGACGACGCGACGGCGATCCTCGTCGGAGATTCGCTTTTGACGCTTGCCTTCGATGTGCTCGCAGACGAGCAGACCGATCCCGACCCGGCGATCCGCGTCGCGCTCGTCTCCGCGCTGGCGCGCGCCTCCGGTATCGGCGGCATGGCCGGCGGCCAGATGCTCGACCTTGAGGCCGAAGGCCGCTTCGCGCCGGACGGCAATCCGCTCGCCCTCGGCGAGACCGATATTCTCCGCCTGCAGGCGATGAAGACCGGCGCGCTGCTTACCGCGTCAGCAGAGATGGGCGCCATCGTCGGGCGCGCCGACAGACAAGGCCGCGATGCGCTTCGCGCCTATGGCCACATGCTCGGCCAAGCGTTCCAGATCGCAGACGACCTTCTCGACGTCGAATCCGATGCGACCACGCTCGGCAAGGCGACAGGCAAGGATTCGGAGAAAGGCAAGGCGACGCTTGTCGGTCTTTGGGGCGTCGAGGCCGCGCGCAAGCGCCTCGCCGGACTCGTAGCGGAAGCCGAGAAGGCGCTTGCCCGTTTCGACGCGCGCGCCGACGTGCTTCGCCGCGCCGCGCACTTCGTCGCCGAGCGTAAGAACTGAAGTTCTGACGCATGCCGACTTCCGGATTGCGTGGCGTAATCGCGGCGGCCGCGACGCCGATCACCGCGGACTTCGAACCGGACCTTCAGCGCTTCGTCGCGCTCTGCCGAAAACTCCTCGAGCAGGGCTGCGACGGCTTGAATATCTGCGGCACGACCGGCGAGGCGACGTCGTTCACCGTCACGCAGCGCATGGCGCTCATGAGCGCCGCCGCTGCCGCCTTGCCGCTGTCGGGGATGATGGTCGGCACCGGCGCCGCCGCGCTCGCCGATGCCGTCGCGCTCACCAGGCACGCCGCGGTCCTTGGCTTCGCCGGCGCGCTGATCATCCCGCCCTTCTACTACAAGGGTGTCGATGACGACGGCATGCTCAGATTCTTCGCTCGCCTGGTCGATGCGACGGCTGAGAAACCGATCGATCTCTACCTCTACAATTTCCCGGCGCTGTCCGGCGTCGCCTATACCGCGCGCCTCGTCGAGCGCCTCTTCGCCGAATTCGGCAGTCGCATCGCCGGCCTGAAGGATTCTTCCGGCGACCTCGATTACGCAAAAGGAATTGTCACCGCGGTTCCGGCGCTTCGTGTCTTCCCGAGCAACGAGGCGGTACTCTTGCGGGCGCGCGCCGGCGAATTCGCCGGCTGCATCTCGGCGAGCGCCAACGTCAACGCCGAATATTGCGCCCGCGCTTTTCATGCAGGCGACGAAGCGGCGCTTGCGACGGCCGCAAAGATTCGCGCGCTCGTCTCGCGCAAGCCGCTGATCGCGAGCGTCAAGGCGGTGCTCGCGCATCGGATGAACGATCCGGCCTTCGAAGCGCTGATGCCGCCGCTTGACGCCGCTCTCCGGCGACGACAAGCGCCGACTGATCGAGGACGTCGCCCCGCTGCTCCAATCCTCCGAGTGACGTCGGTCAGTCGCGCGCACCAAACCGCCGCAGCAATGCAATCACGTCCCTCGACTTGGCGACGTCGTGACCGAGTGCGTACTGGACCGCGGTGACACCGGCGTTGTCGCGCATGTTCGGGTCGGCGCCATTGTCGACGAGAAACTGCACCATCTCTGAGTTTCCCGCGCACATTGCGTAGTGCAGCGGAGGTTCGCCCTCGTGGCCGCTCCTGGCGTTGATGTCGACGCCGAAGGAAAGCAGCAACTCCACCATTTCCACGCTGCCAGACTGCGCCGCCCAGTGAATCGGCATGTCGCGATAGACGGTGTCAGGGGCTCGCGGATCGGAGCCGGCGGCAAGGAGGGTCTCTGCGACCGCGACGTTCCCGTAGGCGGCGGCGACGCTGAGCGGCGTCCTCCCCTCAACGTTACGGGCATCGAGGTCGGCTCCGCGTTCGATCAGGAGCGCCGCCGTCGCCGGATGATTGCTGAGTGCCGCCAGATGGAGCGGATGCGCCCGCCCCGGGTCGCCTTCCGCCTCAAGATCGGCCCCGGCATCGATCAGCATCCATGCAATCCAGGTTTGTCCGGTCGCCGCCGCCAGATGCAGCGGCGTGCCGAACAAGTTTGGCGCGTTCACGTCGGCACCATGCGCAACGAGATCCTGAATGCGCGCGACGTCGCCTGCATTCACCGCATCGTTCAGATCGTCCGGTCGGGCGTCAAGCTCAAGCAGGGCTTCGACCGCCAGCCATTGTCTGCGCATCCGCGCATATTGCAGCGGCCGCACCCCGGTATTGTCGGGCGCGTTGATGTCGGCGCCCTCAGCGACCAGGAACTTGATCATCTTCAGATGGCCGTAGAGCGCCGCATAGTGGAGCGGCGTCTCGCCCCTTTGCGGTGCCTGCGCGCGCACGCTCACGCCATGCACCAGGAGCAGCTTCGCGACTTCGACCTTTCCCGCCGCCGCCGCGAAATCAAGCGGCGTGTTGCCGTTCGCCGTGTCCCTCGCAAGCGGATCGGCGCCGCGCGAAAGCAGCAACTTCGCGACTGAAACGCTGTCGAAGGCGGCGGCGACCATCAGCGGCGTGCGCCCCTGCCCGTCGCGCGCGTCGACCGGCGTGCCGCGATCGATCAGCTGCCCGGCGACGGCGGCCTGATCGGTGAGCGCCGCCCAATGGAGCGGGTAGACGCTGGGCGCCTGACGCTCCGGCATGGCGTCTGGTCGCATCGGCTTCAGATAGCGCAAGGCCGCATCGGAGAGGTTAGGCAGGAGCTCATCCAACTCGCCGGCACGAAGCGAAACGGGCGCTGCCGACCCAACCGGCGATTCGGAGGGACGATCGGAAGCAAGCGCCGCCGGAGAGTTCAGCAACAGCAAGATGGATAGAATCGTGATTTTGACGCGGGCCGTGTGCATGAGATGCCCTCCCACGCCGCCACCTTGCTCTCACACGATCCAAAATGAAAGCCGGCGTCGGCCACGCTCAGGAATGTCCGCTCAAAGGCGCCCAAGCGTCCGCTTCACCGCGCCCCGCCAAGCCTTGATTCGGGCGGCTCTCGTCCCCGCATCCATCTTCGGGGTGAAGCGGCGCTCGCGCCTCCAGGCGCGGGCGAATTCCGCCGTGTCGGGCCAGACCCCCGCGGCGCGTCCTGCAAGCCAGGCGGCGCCGAGCGCCGTCGTCTCCAGCGTGTGCGGCCTGTCGACCGGCGCGTCGAGAATGTCGGCGAGGCGCTGCATCGTCCAGTCGCTCGCCACCATGCCGCCGTCGACGCGAAGCACCGTCTCGCCCGCGCCCTTCGTCCAGTCGCGCCGCATCGCGTCGACGAGATCGAGCGTCTGGAAGGCGACGGCTTCGAGCGCCGCATGGGCAAGCTCGCGCGGGCCCGTCGCGCGCGTCAGGCCGAAGAGCGCGCCGCGCGCCTCAGCGTCCCAATAGGGCGCGCCGAGACCGGTGAAGGCAGGAACCAGGATCACCGTCTGCGCCGGATCTGCCTCCGCCGCGAGCAGGCCCGATTCGTTGGCATGCCCGATCAGCTTCAATCCGTCGCGAAGCCACTGCACAGCTGCTCCGGCGAT
This sequence comes from uncultured Alphaproteobacteria bacterium, assembly GCA_963720705.1. GTDB lineage: Bacteria > Pseudomonadota > Alphaproteobacteria > Rhizobiales > Afifellaceae > DASWJZ01. Next base: position 303,090 of record CAVRGJ010000005.1, on the reverse strand, counting down.
GAAGATCGAGCCCTCAAGCGCGTAGGTCGTACGCCCGTCGAGCCGATAGGCGATCGTGGTCAGAAGCTTGTTCTTCGAGGCGACCGCCTCGCTGCCGGTGTTCAGAACGGCGAAGCAGCCGGTGCCGTAGGTGGACTTGACCATGCCCGGCTCGAAGCAGGCCTGGCCGACGGTCGCCGCCTGCTGATCGCCGGCGACGCCGCGAATGGCAATGGCCGCGCCGAGAAGCGACGGCTCCGTCGTACCGAAATCGTCGGCGCTGTCCTTCACCTCCGGCAGCATCGCGCGCGGCACGCCGAGAAGTTTCAGGAGCCCGTCGTCCCAGTCGTTTTTATGGATGTCGTAGAGAAGCGTGCGCGACGCATTGGTGGCGTCGGTCGCGTGCACGCGCCCGCCGGTCAGCCGTGAGAGCAGGAACGTATCGACCGTGCCGAAGGCGAGATGCCCGGAAGCGGCGGCAGCGCGCGCGCCCTCCACGTGTGCGAGCATCCAGGCGATCTTGGTGCCGGAGAAATAAGGATCGAGCACAAGTCCGGTCTTTTCCGTGACCTCCTTCTCCGCGCCTTCAGCGCGGAGGCGTTCGCAGATGTCGGCGGTGCGCCGGTCCTGCCAGACGATGGCGTTATGGATCGGCTTCCCCGTCCGGCGGTCCCAGACGAGCGTCGTCTCGCGCTGGTTGGTGATACCGATCGCCGCGACCTTCGATGCGTCGATACGCGCGCCCGCAAGCGCGCCACGCGCGGTGTCGAGCGTCGTCTGCCAGATATCCTCCGGGTCGTGCTCGACCCAGCCGGAAGCGGGATAATGCTGCGGAAACTCGCGCTGCGCCGAGCCGGCGATGGCCTGGTCGCTGCCGAAAACGATCGCGCGGCTTGAGGTCGTGCCCTGGTCGATGGCGAGAATGAAGTCGCTCATTGCGTGCCCCAAATGGAAAGCATGGCCGGGAGTGAACCCGGCCATGCCTCAGCTAACAAGTATAGTCGCTCGACCTATTGGTGCTCGGTCCAGCGCTTGATCAGCTCGTCATAGGCGATCGTCTCGCCCTGCGGTTTCTCGTTGTCGAGCTTCGCCCACGGCGCATGCTCGGTGCTGAGCCACTTGGAGGGATCGCTCTTCTCGTTAAGCCGCGGGCCGCAGCCGTGATAGACGTTGTTCGACTCGTCCACCGCCTGCATGCGGGCCATCACGTCGTCCATCTGGTCGGCGAGACGGTCCATCGCCTGCTGCGGCGTGAACGCTCCGGAGTTGACGTCGCCGATGTTCTCCCAGAAGAGCTGGGCGAGCTTCGGATAGTCGGGCACGTTGATGCCGGTCGGCGTCCAGGCGACACGGTCCGGCGAACGATAGAACTCGATCAGACCGCCGAGCTTCGGCGCGCGTTCCGTGAAGTGGGGATGACGCACGGTGGAGTCGCGGATGAAGGTCAACCCGACATCGCTCTTCTTGACGTCCACGGTCTTCGACACGACGAACTGGGCATAGAGCCAGGCCGCCTTGCGACGATCGACGGGCGTTGAGTTGAAGAGCGTCCACGAGCCGGCATCCTGGTAGCCGCGCTGCGAGCCTTCCTTCCAGTAGGGGCCGTGCGGCGAAGGCGCCATCCGCCACAGCGGATTGCCGTCGTCGTCGACGGTGTTGTTACCCTCGCTCTTCGGCGCCACCATCGAGGCTGTGAACGCCGAGTACCAGAAGATCTGCTGCGCGACGTTGCCTTGCGACAGCGACGGCAGCGACTGGTAGAAGTCGAGGTCGGCCGCACCCGGAGGCGCGTACTTCCGGAGCCACTCGTCCCACTTGGAGACCGCGTAGACCGCCGCGGGGCTATTGGCACCGCCGCCACGCGAAACCGAGGCTCCGGCGGGGTTGCACGAGTCCTTCTCCATGCGGATACCCCACTCGTCGACCGGGCGTCCGTTCGGAATGCCGACGTCGGCTTCGCCGGCCATCGACAGCCAGGCATCGGTCATGCGCCAGCCGAGGTCGGGCGCGCGCTTGCCGTAGTCCATATGGCCGTAGACTCGCACACCGTCGATCTCTTTCACGTCGTTGGTGAAGAAGTCGGCGATGTCTTCATAGGCCGACCAGTTCACCGGCACGCCGAGATCGTAGCCGTATTTGGCCTTGAACCTATCCTTCAGATCCTGGCGGTCGAACCAGTCCTTGCGGAACCAATAGAGGTTGGCGAACTGTTGGTCGGTGAGCTGCCAGAGCTTGCCGTCCGGACCCGTCGTGAACGACTTGCCCATGAAGTCGTCAACGTCGAGCATCGGATCGGTGACGTCCTTGCCCTCGCCGGCCATCCAGTCGGTCAGGTTCACCGCGCTTTGCAGACGCGAATGCGTGCCGATCAGGTCGGAGTCGTTGATGTAGCCGTCGTAGAGGTTACGGTTGGTCTGCATCTGCGTCTGCACCGCCTGCACGACCTCGCCTTCACCAAGGTACTGGTGGTTCACCTTAATGCCGGTGATCGCCGTGAAAGCCGGCGCCAGCACCTTCGACTCGTATTCATGCGTCGGGATATCTTCCGACAGCACGTTGATTTCCATCCCGACGAACGGCTTTGCAGCGTCGATGAACCACTGCATTTCCTTTTCCTGATCGGCGCGCGACAGCGTCGACAGGCCGTTGATCTCGGTGTCGAGGAACTGCTTCGCCTCGTCCATTCCCGCCCATGACGCGCTCGGCGTCATGAGTGCGAACGCGGCGACTCCGCCCAATAACAATCTTCTCATTGGGTATTACCTCCCTTTCCTGCGTAACGCCGGCCGATGGCCGGCCACCCCCTGATGCCTCAAACCCATCGGAACACCGCCAGGGCGTAAACGAGCGAGAGGCCAAGAGCCCACCAAAGGTTCGAGCCGACGAGCCCGAGCCAAGCGAGATGAATGAAGGCGCTGCCGAGCAGCGAGATGAACAAACGGTCGCCGCGCGTCGTGTCGAGACCGAGGATGCCGTGACGCGGGCCGCCGCCGGGCGACGCCAGCTCCCAGGCCGTCATCGCGCAAAGCATCAGGAAGATGGCAACGAAGAACGTGGCGGTCTGCCAGGTCCACGCCATCCAGGATAGGTCGAAGATGGAGCCTGCCATCACACCCTCCCGAGGGCAAAGCCCTTGGCGATGTAGTTGCGCACGAAATAGATGACCACGGCGCCCGGGATCAGCGTCAGCACGCCGGCAGCGGCGAGAAGTCCGATCTGATACCCGGAGGTACTCGCCGTCTTGGTCATGATCGCCGCGATCGGTTTGGCGGCAACCGAGGTCAGCGTCTTGGCGAGCAAGAGCTCAACCCACGAGAACATGAAGCAGAAGAAGGCGGTGACGCCGATGCCCGACGCGATCAACGGCATGAATATCTTCACGAAGAACTTCGGGAAGGAGTAGCCGTCGATGTAGGCGGTCTCGTCGATCTCCTTCGGCACGCCGGACATGAAGCCTTCGAGAATCCACACGGCGAGCGGGACATTGAACAGGCAATGCGCCAGCGCCACGGCGATGTGCGTGTCGAACAGGCCGATCGCCGAATAGAGCTGGAAGAAGGGCAGCGCGAACACCGCCGGCGGCGCCATGCGGTTCGTGAGCAGCCAGAAGAACAGGTGCTTGTCGCCGACGAAGCGGTAGCGCGAGAAAGCGTATGCCGCCGGCAGCGCGGCCACGACTGAGATGACCATGTTCATGGTCACGTAGATGATCGAGTTGATGTAGCCGCTGTACCAGCTTGGGTCGGTGAATATCGTGTGATAGCTCGCCAGCGTGAAATTGTGCGGCCACAGGGTGAAGGAACCGAGGATCTCGTTCGTCGTCTTGAACGACATATTGAGGAGCCAGTAGATCGGCACCATCAGGAACAGGATGTAGAGCGCGGGTACGAGCCAGCCGAAGCCGACGCGGTTCGTCGAGCGCTGGTGCTCGCGGGCGGCAAGGATCGCGGATGTCGAGGTCACGTCGGTCATGACTGTTCCTCGTTGCGCATCATCAGCGTGTAGAAGATCCAGCTGAGCAGCAGCACGATCAGGAAGTAGATGATCGACATCGCCGCCGCGGGACCGAGATCGAATTGGCCGAGCGCCACCTTCACGAGATCGATCGACAGGAACGTCGTCGCGCTGCCAGGGCCGCCGCCGGTGAGCACCGAGGGCTCGGTGTAGATCATGAAGGAGTCCATGAAGCGGAGCAGGATCGCGATGGTCAGCACGCGCTTCATCTTCGGAAGCTGGATGTAGCGGAACACCGACCAGCGCGACGCCGCGTCGATCTTGGCGGCCTGAAAATAGGCGTCCGGAATCGAGATCAGCCCGGCATAGGCAAGCAGCACCACGAGCGAGGTCCAGTGCCAGACGTCCATGAGGATGATGGTGAACCAGGCGTCGATCGGATGGCGCGTGTAATTGTAGTCGAGGCCGAGGCTCCTCAGCCCACGTCCGAGCAGCCCGATATCCGGCAGAGCGAGGATGTTCCAGATGGCTCCGACCACATTCCACGGAATGAGCAGCGGCAGCGCCATCAAGACGAGGCAGACGGAGACCCAGGGGCCTCTGCGCGGCATCGTGAGCGCGATGGCAACGCCGAGCGGCACCTCGATCACGAGAATGATGAAGGTGAAGGCGAGCTGGCGGACGAGCGCTGCGTGGAAACGGTCCGACAGGAGCACGTCCTGGAACCAGCCGACGCCATGGAAGAGGAAGATGTTGTCGCCGAACGTCTCCTGCACCGAGTAGTTCACGACAGTCATCAGCGGAATGATGGCGTTGAAAGCCACCAGGGCGAGGACCGGCAACACCATGAGCCAGGCGCGATTGTTCAAGGTCTTGTCCATGGCCTACGCGCCTCCCACCCCGGCCGGTGCGCCTTCGACGCGGCGTCCGTCGACATAGATGTGCAGGTTGGCCGGATCGAAAATGACGCGCGTTTGATCGCCCTCGATGCGCGCATCCTCTCCGGCGATCGCATTGAACGGCAGGCCGTCGACATCGAGCTTCACGACGCGGTAGCGGCCGACATCGTCGATCTTCACCACGCGGCCCAAGACGCCGTCGCCGTTTGCGGCGATGCGCAGGAACTCCGGACGGATGCCGAGCTCCGTCTTCGCGCCGACGGGGAGACCCGTGTAGCTGCGCGCGAGAGAAATCTCGCGCGTGCCCAGGCGGGCGCGAGTTCCCGCCACCTCGACCGGCGCGACGTTCATGCCGGGCGAGCCGATGAAATAGCCGACGAAGGTATGCTCCGGCCGCTCGAAAAGGTCCTCCGGCGTGCCGATCTGGACGACCTCGCCCTCGTACATGACGACCACCTTGTCGGCGAACGACAGCGCCTCGGTCTGGTCGTGCGTGACGTAGACCATGGTCAGACCGAGCTCGCGGTGGAGATGCTTGATCTGCGCGCGCAGCACCCACTTCAGATGCGGGTCGATGACGGTCAGCGGCTCGTCGAAAAGGATCGCCGACACGTCGGGCCTGACTAGGCCGCGGCCGAGCGAGATTTTCTGCTTGGCGTCCGCCGTCAGCCGCCGCGCCCGCTGGTTGAGCATCGGAGTCAGCTCGAGAATCTCGGCGACCTCGCGCACGCGCTTCAGCACCTCGACCTCCGGAACGCGGCGATTCCTGAGCGGGAAAGCAAGGTTCTGCGCGACCGTCATCGTGTCGTAGATGACCGGGAACTGGAAAACCTGCGCGATGTTGCGCTCCGCGGTCGGCAGGTGCGTAACGTCGATTCCGTCGAAGCGAACGCGACCGTCGCTCGGCGTGATCAGGCCTGAGATGATGTTGAGCAACGTCGTCTTGCCGCAGCCGGACGGACCGAGCAGCGCGTAGGCGCCGCCGTCGTCCCACACGTGGTCGAGGCGCTTCAGCGCGTAGTCCTGCGGACCGCGCGGCTGCGCCATGTAGGAGTGCGCTACTCCGTCGAGAACGATGCGCGCCATCGCCGCCCCCCTACGCCGCTCGCCGCATGCCCGGCGCGGCGGCAAGCGCACCGCCTGCGTCGAACACAAAGAAGCGGCTCGGATCGAGAAACAGCTCGATCCGCTGACCGATTTCCAATTCGTGCACGCCATGCGCGAGCGCCACCCAGCGCTCGCCGGCGAAGTCGACGTGCACGAAGCTCTCCGAGCCGGTGATCTCCGTCATCGCAACTCGTGCCGTAATCGCGGCGGCGTCCGCTTTGGGGCGCAGCAGGAACAGGTGGTTCGGACGGAAGCCGATCGTGTAGACGGCGTCGGCGAGCCCGCTGAGGGCGCCGGTGGCCGGCAGGCTCAGCGCGCTGTCGGCGGCGCGCAACATGCCCTCGGACTTTTCCACCGAGAGCGTGTTCATCGGCGGATCGGAGAAGATGCGCGCCGTCTCCAGGCTGTTCGGACGCCGATAGACTTCGAGCGTCGGGCCGAACTGCGTGACGCGGCCCTTGGCGAGCGTAGCGGTCGAACCCCCGAGGAGGAGCGCTTCGAGCGGCTCGGTGGTTGCATAGACGAAGATTGCGCCGGTCGCGGAGAAGATGCGCGGCAGCTCTTCGCGCAGCTCCTCGCGAAGCTTGTAGTCGAGGTTCGCCAGCGGCTCGTCGAGGAGCACGAGATCGGCACGCTTCACGATGGCACGCGCCAGCGCGGTGCGCTGCTGCTGGCCGCCGGAAAGCTCGAGCGGGCGGCGCGAAAGCAGCGGCTCAAGCTGCATCAGCGCGGCGGCCTCGCGGACGCGCCGGTCGATCTCCGCCGAATCGACGCGCGCGACCCGAAGCGGTGAGGCGATGTTCTCATAGACGGTCAGGTTCGGGTAATTGATGAACTGCTGATAGACCATGGCGACCGAGCGGCCCTTCACCGGCACGCCCGTTACGTCCTTGCCCTCCATGATGACGCGCCCTTCGGTCGGGCGGTCGAGCCCGGCCATGAGCCGCATCAGGCTGGTTTTTCCCGAAAGCGTCGGCCCGAGCAGGATGTTGAGCGAGCCGCGCGCGAAGGTGAGCGAGACGTTGTCTATGTGCGTCTCGCCGCGGACGCTCTTTGACACCTGTTGAAGCTCGAGCGTCATGACGCGGCCCCGCCTGCGACCGCCGACGACGGCGCAACCACGCGCGCCGCACGCATCCAGTCGTGGAGCCGCCCGGCCTCAAGCGGGCTCATGTGGAGCCCAAGCTTCGAGCGCCGCCAGAGCACGTCTTCGGCCGTCTGCGCCCACTCGTTTTCCATGAGATAGCGGACCTCGCGCTCGGTCAGATCCGCGCCGAACGAGGCGCCCCAATCCGCCTCCGCGCGGACACCCTCGACGATCTGGTGCGCGCGCGTTCCGTAGGCGCGCGCGAAACGGGCGGCACGCTTCGGCGAACAAAACGGCGAACGCGCCGCAAGTTGCAGCGCAAGTGCCGCAAGGCCGTCGACCGGAAAGTCGCCGCCCGGCAGCGGCGCGTTCGCGGTCCACGGCTTGCCGACGCTGCCAAGGAACGGCTGCAGCTTCTCAAGCGCCGTCTCGGCGAGGCGCCGGTAGGTCGTGATCTTGCCGCCGTAGATGTTGAGGATCGGCGGCAGGTCGCCGCCGCCGTCGACCTTCAGCACATAGTCGCGCGTCGCTTCCTGCGCGGCGCTGGCGCCGTCGTCGTAGAGCGGGCGGACGCCCGAATAGGTCCATACGACACGCGCCGGGTCGATGGGCTGACGAAAATATTCTCCCGCCGCAGTGCAGAGATATTCGATCTCCGCCGCGGTCGCGCGCGGCGCCCCGGGATCGCCGTCGTAGTCGAGGTCGGTCGTCCCGATCAGCGTGAAATCGCCCTCGTAGGGAATGGCGAAGACGATACGTCCGTCGGCGTTCTGGAAGATGTAGGCGCGGTCGTGCGCGAAAAGACGCGGCACGACGATGTGGCTGCCCTTGACCAGCCGGACCGGCGCGTCGAGCGGCAGGCCGAGGCGCTCCGCCATCACCTCGGCGACCCAGGGACCGGCGGCGTTGACGAGGATCTTGGCGCCGATCTCGCGCAGCCCGCCGCCACCGTCGCGAACCAGCACGCGCCAACCGCCGGCGCGCCGCTCCGCCTTCATCATCTCGACCCGCGTCTCGATCGCCGCGCCGCGCGCCGCCGCGTCGACCGCGTTCAGAATGACAAGCCGCGCATCGTCGACCCAACAGTCGGAATACTCGAAGCCCTGACGATAGACGGGCTTCAGCGGCCCGCCGGCCGCGTCCTTGCTGAGATCGATGCGGCGGGCGGGTGGAAGGATCTTCCGCCCCCCGAGGTGGTCGTAAAGAAGAAGGCCCAGCCTGATGAACCAGGCGGGCCGAAGTCCCTTGTGGTGCGGGAGGACGAACCGCAAGGGTGAAACGATGTGCGGCGCGGCGCGAAGCAGGACTTCGCGCTCCATGAGCGCTTCGCGCACGAGGCGGAACTCATAATATTCGAGGTAGCGCAGGCCGCCGTGGATGAGCTTGGTGGAGGCGGACGAGGTGGCGCCGGCAAGGTCGGACTTCTCGCAGAGATAGACGGAAAGGCCGCGGCCGGCCGCGTCCCGCGCGATGCCGCAGCCGTTAACGCCCCCGCCGATGATGGCGATGTCGTAGGGTGCCGAGCGCACCATGCCTCCCCTTTTGCGGTGCAGCATTTTGCCTTCGCCGCGAACCTTGCGAGGAGGATATTCGAAAGAAAGTGAAATTCAAGCGAAAATAGAGGCGACTTCCGCGGGTCCTTCCGCACTCAAAGCTTCGACCAATTCGACACCGCTTTCGGTACAGATTCGGCGGATTCCCTCCAATTCACAGCGGTCCGTGACGAAGGTCGTGACCTGCGAGATGTGGCCGATGCGAACCGGAGCCGAACGCTCGAACTTGGAGGAATCGCAAACGAGCATCACCTTGCGTGTATTCGAGATGATGGCCTGCGCGACGCGCACTTCCCGGTAGTCGTAGTCGAGAAGCGAGCCGTCCTCGTCGATCGCCGAAGCGCCGACGACGGCGATATCGACCTTGAACTGGCGGATGAAATCGACCGCGGCTTCGCCGACGACACCACCGTCCGTCGGGCGCACGACGCCGCCGGCGATCACCACCTCGATTTGCGGATAGGCGCGCATCAGGCTCGCAACGTTCAGATTGTTGGTGATGACCATGAGCCCGCTGTGCTGGAGCAACGCGCGGGCGACCGCCTCCGTCGTCGTGCCGATATTGATGAAAAGCGACGCCTGGTCGGGAATGCGCGCCGCGGCAGCGCGGCCGATCGCCTCCTTCTCCTCGCTCGCGATCATACGACGCGCGTCGTAGCCGACGTTCTCCACCCCCGACGAGAGAATCGCGCCGCCGTGGATACGGGTGAGCAGCCGTTGGTCGCAGAGCTCGTTCAGATCCTTTCGGATCGTCTGCGGCGTGACTTCGAAACGCTGCGCAAGCTCGTCGACCATGACGCGGCCCGACTGCCGCGCCATTTCAAGAATAGTGTTCTGCCGGGGGATCAGCACCCGAAACCCCTAACGCACCAAAACGAAGCGGCCAAGCAAATCAGAAAGCGCAACCAAACGGAAGCGGCAGGAAAGGGCCATCGTTCAAGATACGATTTCGCGGAAGTTCGCGACGAGCGCCGCGGCGAATTCCGGCGCGTTGATGTGGAACGGGAGCTCGACGAGCTTCCGCAGCGGGCTTGGCTTGAACGTCGCGCGGATCGCTTCGAAAAGCGCCGCGTCCGCCGCAGGATCGTGGAACGGCTGGCCGGGCGCGTCGATCGCCGACACGCCGCCGAGCGGAAGCACGAAGCGGAGCGGCCCTTCGCAGCGATTGAGCCGCGACGCGATCCACGCGCCCGCCGCGCGGTTTTCTTCCGGCGTCGTGCGCATCAGCGTCACCGTCTCATTGTGCATGTGGAATTCCCGTCCCGCGAACTTTTCCGGGACGCTCGCGCGCGGCCCGAAATTCACCATGTCGAGCGCACCGAGGGAGACGACGGCGGGAATACGCGTGCGCGCCATCGCGCCGAAGCGGTCTTCGCTACACGGCAGGATGCCGCCGACCAGATAGTCCGCCACCTCCGTCGTGGTGACGTCGATGACCCCGACAAGGAAGCGTGAGTCGATGAGCTTCTCCATCGCCTGGCCGCCGACGCCTGTCGCGTGGAAGACATAGGTCTCGTAGTCGCGCTCGAGCGCCGCGCGCACCTGCGTGACGCATTCCGTGGTCACGCCGAACATCGTGAGCCCGAGGCCGGGCTTGTCGGCCGCCGACGGCGCGACACGGTTGAGGGCCATGCCGGCCGCCGCATGCGCGGCGTTGCCGATCACCTGGCGCGAGATCGCGTTGAGCCCGGCAATGTCCACCACCGAGGACATCATCGTGATGTCGTTCAGCCCGACGAACGGCGCAACGTTCCCCGACGCGACGGTGGAGAGCATGAGCTTCGGCACGCCGATCGGAAGCGCCCGCATCGCCGCCGTGACGAGTGCAGTGTTTCCCCCGCCGCCGAGCCCGAGCACCGCGCCGATGTCGTCGCGCGCGAGCAGGTAGCCGGTAAGCGCTTCAGACATCGCGGTGATCGCCGCGCCGCGGTCGCCGGCTTGAAACACCGCGGCGGCGCCGGCAGGATGAAAAGCAGCCACGTCTTCCGCCTTGACGTCGGCGACCGTCTTCCCCGACCGCGTCCCGACATCGATGAGGACGGCTTCAGCGCCCGCCGCAATCACGCTTTCCTTTGCGTAGGCAAGTTCCGCGCCCTTGGTGTCGGCCGTGCCGACCACGTAGACCCTCAAGGCATCCTCCCACGTTCTTGTGTGCGCTCGGCGCCACTCTAATTCGACGCGCGGGGGCGTGGGAATTGAGCAATCGGCGCGAAACAGCGCCCCCGGTCAACGCCCGTAATAAAGCGTCACCGCGTGCTTCGCCTCGGCGAAGAAGAGCCAGCGCTCGGTGAGCATGCCGGGCGCCTGGGCGATGACTGCGACGATCGCAGCGAACGCGCCCGACACGCCACCGATCGCGAGCGCGGCGATCGTCGCCGCGAGCGGCACGGCGAAGGCGAAGAAATGGACGAAGAGACGCAGCTTCGCCGCGTGCTTGCGCGCCACCCGGTAGCCCATTTCCTTCAGGACGTAGTTCTCTTCCGTGTGCGGCCATTCGATCGAGCGGACGCTGCCGTCCTTGAGCCCCGTCGCGCTGTTCAGCGTCGTCTTGGATGAAAGCGCGTCGTTGTGGCGCCATGTCGCGATCTTCCATCCCCAGCCGACGGCGATCGCGAGCGCCGCGATGATCGTGACGCCGCGCGCGTCATAGCCGAAGAGCCGAAGGATCGCATCGAAGAGCACGGCGCCCGTCATCAGCGAGAAGATCAGATAGGCGGGCACCGTGAAGCGGCTGTGCCATTGAGCGATCGGTTTCAGCGAGGCGTAGATCATGCCCGTGGTGAAGACGGTGACGAGCGCGCCGAGCGCCGCCAGGAGTCCGGCCGCCGACACGACGCCGTCGGTCTGACCGAGGATCACCCAGAAGATACCGAAGACCGCCGCCGGCACGTAGGTGGCGACGCTCATCACGCCTTCGCGCGAGAGCCACGAGGAGCGCCATTGCGAAAAAGCGCGCCAGGCGCGCTCCGGATGGCCGAGATGCAGCGTCGAAGAGAGCAGCCCGGCCGTGATCAAGGCGAGCGCCAACCCGAGCGCGACGAAGCCGAGCACACGATCCGGTGCGATCGCGCCGAACGCGACGGAGATTCCAAGGAGCGCCAAGAGCCCGTAACCGGCGCCGGTCGCGGTCGTGAAGAAGATGACAGAGAACGCTGGATGCATTCTTCTAGCGCGACAGGACCCTGTCGACCCAGCCGAGGAAGCCGCCTTCGGCGATGACCGGCTCGAGCTCTCGCGCCTCGCCGGCGTGCGCGTCGCGCGCGCGCGGCGGCAGATATTTGTTGGTCGGCCGATAGCCCATCTCCGGCATCAGATCGACGCCGCTGCGCTCCGCCACGAGCTGCGACACGGCGGAAATCGGATCGCCGAGATCGCCGAAATGCCGTGCACTTGTCGGGCAGGCGGCGACGCAAGCCGGCACACGGTCGGTCTCGTCGAGGTTCTGGTTGTAGATGCGGTCGATGCAGAGCGTGCACTTCTTCATGACGCCGACCTCGATGTCGAACTCGCGGGCGCCGTATGGGCAGGCCCAGCTGCAGAGCTTGCAGCCGATGCACTTGTCCTCGTCGACGAGCACAATGCCGTCGGAAGTGCGCTTGTAGGAAGCGCCGGTCGGACAGACGGTCACGCAGGCCGCATTTTCGCAGTGGAGGCACGAGCGCGGGAAATGCACCGTGCGGCTCGCGCCGTCCTTGACTTGCTCGTAGGTGTGTACGCGGTTGAACCAAACGCCGTCGGCGCCGGCACCATAGGGCTTCGTGTCGGTCAAGGGCGCCATGTGGCCGCCCGTGTTCCACTCCTTGCAGCTCGTCACGCAGGCCTGGCAGCCGACGCAGGTATCGAGGTCGATGACGAGGCCGAGCTTCTTCTCCGTCGTTTCCGGAAGCGTCGTCATCGCCGCGCCTCGCGCCAGCGCCGGAATTCCTGCCCGAACCGCGAGATCGCGGGGGCCGGAGGAATGTTCGGCGGCTGGTGAAGAGACGGGAATTGCGGCTCGGTAAATCCGACTTCTTCGGGCGCGCATTTCGTGACGCGCACACGCAGGTCGAACCACGCCGCCTGTCCGGTCACCGGATCGGAGTTCGAATGGCGCTTGCCGCTCGAATCCGCCGGCAGGAATTCGCCGATCGCGTGGTTCAGGAGAAAGCCCTTCTCCGCCTCCGGCGCGTCGCCCTTCAGCATCCAGGCGCCGCGGCGCTTGCCGATGGCGTTCCAGGTCCAGACCGTCTGCGGGTTCACGCCGTCGACAAGCCGCACCTGTCCCTTCACCCGCCCGGTCGGGCTTTCGATCCAGGCCCAGTCATCGTCTTGAAGCCCGAGGCGCGATGCCGTCTCGCGATGGATGAAGAGGCGGTTCTGGCTGGTTATCTGCCGGAGCCAGGCGTTCTGCGAGCCCCAGGAATGGTACATGTGCATGGGGCGCTGGGTCAGCGCGTGGAGGTCGAACGCTTCGTTGTCGGTCATCGCCTCTTCGAACGGCGCGTACCAGAAGGGCAGCGGATCGAAATAGGTCTCGATGCGCTGGCGCTCGCTTTCCGGCGGCTGGACGTTCCCATGTCCGCGCGCAGCAAGACGGAAGCGCTGCAGCGGCTCCGAATAGAGCTGGAAGACGATGGGCTCCGCTTTGTCCAGGAAGCCCATCGTCGACGGCGAAGTCGAGATAGGAGCGGTTCGCCATCTTGTAATAACGCTGGTTCTCGGCGAGCTCGTGGCGCCAGAAGCCGCCGTTCTCAATGTAGCGCTGAAGCTGCTTCGGGTTCGGCGCGCCGCGCCCGAACGATGCGCCGTCTTCGCCGCGAAAACCGGCGAGCGGACCGATCCCAGGGCTGCGCTCGTGGTTCACGATGTAGTCGGCGTAGTCGCGATATCTCGGCGCGCCCGCCTCATCGACCATGCCGGGAAGCTTGAGCCGGCTCCCGAGATCGAGAAGCACGGACTGGAACGGCCGCACGTCGCGGTCGGGCGCGACCACGGGATGGCGGATCGCGTCTCCCGGTCCGTCGGCATCGCCGATCGGCCTGTCGAGCAGGCTGATGCAGTCGTGGCGCTCCAGATAGGTGGTGTCCGGCAGCACCAGATCGGCGTAGGCGACCGTCTCGGAGAAATAGGCGTCGGAATAGATGATGAAGGGGATCCTGTAATCGCCATTCTCATGCTTGTCGGTGAGCATGGCGATCGTGCCCGTCGTATTCATCGACGAGTTCCAGGCCATGTTGGCCATGTAGAGGAAGAGCGTGTCGATCGGGTACGGGTCGCCGCGCCAGGCATTGGCGATCACCATGTGCATCATGCCGTGGGCGGCAAGCGGCGCTTCCCAGGAATAAGCCTTGTCGATGCGGACCGGCGCGTGAACGGAATCGACGAGCAGGTCTTCCGGGCTTGTCACGAAGCCGAGCGGTGAGCCGCAAAGCGGCGTGTTCGGCTTGCCGCCATCCTTGCCGCACGGCTTGTTCTCCGGCGGAATCGGCTTCGGATAAGGCGGCTTGAAACGAAAGCCGCCGGGGACGTCGACCGTGCCAAGCAGCACCTGCAGAAGATGCAAGGCGCGGCAGGTGTGGAAGCCGTTCGAATGGGCGGAGATGCCGCGCATCGCGTGCATAGCTATTGGCCGCCCGCGCGTCGTTTCATGGCGGCGGCCGGCCCAGTCGGTCCACGCGACCGGCAGCTCGATCGCCTCTTCGAAGGCGACATGCGCGAGTTCCGCCGCGATGCGGCGGATGGTCGAAGCGGGAACGCCGCAGGTCTTCGCGACCGTGTCGGGCGAATACGATCTTATCGAGATAGCGCTCTGCGATGAGCTGAAAGACCGGCACGCACTTCCGCCCGTTCGCGGTGACACGCCCGGTAAGCGCAGGTGCAAGCCCCGCCGCCATCGCATCGGCGACGCGTCCGCGGCCTTTCTCCCAGGCAAGCAGACGGCCTTCCGCGTCGCGCAGGAAGAGCCCGTCGTCTGGCGCGCCCGGCTCCTCGATCACCAGGAGATGCGCGTTGGTGGTGCGGACGAGATAGTCGAGATCGACCTTCCCGGCTTTCAGAAGCTCGTGCACGATCGCGAGAATGAAGAGCCCGTCGGTGCCGGGGCGGAGCGCCGATCCACTCGTCGGCGATGGCGCTATAGCCCGTGCGGGCCGGATTGATCGCGACGATCTTCGCGCCGCGCGCCTTCAGCTTGCCGAGCCCGATCTTGATCGGATTGGAATCGTGGTCCTCGGCGACGCCGAAGAGCATGAAGTATTTCGCGAGGTCCCAGTCCGGCTCGCCGAACTCCCAGAACGAGCCGCCGATCGTGTAGAGTCCGGCGGCCGCCATGTTGACGGAGCAGAAGCCGCCGTGCGCGGCGTAGTTCGGCGTGCCGAACTGCTGTGCCCACCAGCTCGTCAGCGACTGCGACTGGTCGCGCCCGGTGAAGAAGGCAAGACGCTTCGGATCGGTGGCGCGGATGTTTGCCAGTCGCGCCGTCGCTATCGAGAGTGCCTCTTCCCATTCGATCTCGCGGAAATCTCCGACGCCACGCTCGCCGACGCGAAGCAGAGGCTTGCGCAAGCGCGCCGGGCTGTAGTGCTGCATGATCCCGGCGGCGCCCTTGCCGCAGATCACGCCGCGATTCACCGGGTGGCGCTTGTTACCCTGGATGTAGCGGACCTTTCCGTCGGCGATATGCACGTCGATGCCGCAGCGGCAGGCGCACATGTAGCAGGTGGTCTGCTTCACCTCGTCGGAGACGAGCGGCGAGGTGTCGACGCCGTCGCCCTCGACCGGTGCACGCGTATCCGAAAGCGGGCGCTGCGACGGGGCGCTGTTCGCCCCGACAGGAATTTTCGGCTTCATGTCGCCTTGGGCGTGCTGCCGCTAGCGGTCGCCGAGGGGCGCTTCGACTTCGGGCCGGTGCCGCGCATGTAATGCTTCTCGGGTCGATACGCCGCTCGGCGAGCCCGAACGCGAGCCATCGCGGCTGACGATGGGGCGGATCAATCTTGCGAGGAGTTCCTGCCTCTGTAGGCAGACAGTCCATCTTGTCGAGCATTGGTAGAATCCTGTTCTGCCAATGTCGCAAGTGACGCTATCATCGTTCCAATGAATTGTTTTTGTCGTATTCATTGATTTGTTCTATGACTCCTGGATGACCCTCGACCAGCTGCGCATTTTCGTGGCCGTTGCGGAGCGTCGGCACGTAACGAAGGCGGCGGCGGCGCTCGGCATGACGCAGTCGGCCGCCTCTGCAGCCGTCGCGGCCCTCGAGCGACGCTACGGCGCGCGGCTTTTCGACCGGATCGGGCGCGGCATCGAGCTGACCGACACCGGCCGCCGTTTCCTGCCGAAAGCGCGCGCGGTGCTCGATCAGATGAAGGCGGCGCGCGCCGAGCTTGAGGATTTCTCCGACCCGGCGGTCGGCACCGTGTCGGTCGCAGCGAGCCAAACGATCGCCAATTACTGGCTGCCGCGCAGGCTCACGACATTCCACACCACCTATCCGCGCGTGCGCCTCGACGTTCAGATCGGCAACACGCGCCAGGTCGAAGCAGCGGTGCTTGAAGGCAGCTCCGATCTCGGGCTGGTGGAGGGCCGCACCGAGAGCGGCGCCCTGCTCCGGCGCCAGCTCGACCACGACCGGCTTGTGCTTGTCGTCGCGAACAGCCAGCCGCTGCCGCCCGAGACGGCGCCCGGCCGGCCCGACCTCCGCTCCGTCGCATGGGTAGTGCGCGAGGCGGGATCCGGCACACGCGCCGGGCTCGAAGACCTTGCCGCCAAGGAAGGCTTGACGCTCGACGACCTCAAAATCTTCCTCGTGCTCCCCGGCAACGAGGCGGTGCGCGAAGCGGTGGAGGCCGGCGCCGGCGCGACGATCATCTCCGAACACGTCGTCGCCTCGGCGATCGCGGCGGGACGGCTGAAGGCTCTCCCGATCGATCTCCCGCCGCGAGACTTCGCGCTGCTGCGCCATCGCGACCGCCACATCGGCGCAGCGGCGCAGGCTCTCGTGCATTACCTGACGGACGGAATTGGAGCACGCTAAGAGAGAGCCGACTTCGGCAGCACACAGTGGGCGCCTTTGTTGACGTTCACCGTCTGCGTGACGCGGACATCGGCAGCGAAGCTGCAAAGCATATAGGCGTCGACGCGTGAGAGGCCGTGCCTCTCGCCAAGCCAGCGGATCATGTCGCGGAGCGCCGTTTTGACGGCGTCGTCCAAATCCTCGTCGAAGCCCATCGTGATGTAGTGCTCGGCGGTTTCCGCGCGCGGTTGGCTAAGCTCCATGTCCTCGCGCACTGAAAGGCGGAGGCGGCCGGTGAGCGCCGTCTCGACCGCGGTCACGCAGACCTCGCCGTCGCCCTGCACGCCGTGCCCGTCGCCGACGGAGAAGAGCGCGCCCTCGTTGAAGATCGGGAAATAGACGCTCGCTCCCTGGCCGAGCTCCTTGTTGTCCATGTTGCCGCCATGCGCGCGCGGAATGATCGTGGTGATGCGGCCCCAGGCAGGCGGCGGCGCGACTCCCATGACGCCGAAGAACGGCTTCAGCGGCAGCGGTTTCGTTTGCCACGGCAGCGCGACGCGCTTCGCCTTGATGTCGATCGGAAAGTGACGGCGCACTTGATCCGGAAAGTCCTCCGGCAGGGTGCCGAGAAGCGGCAGGATCGCGCCCCATCCCCAGTTCTGCCGGAGCGCGAGGTCGAGCACTTCGATCTGGAGCACGGAGTCGACGCCGGCGCCCTTCACCGCGATCGGCCCGGTGACCGGATGCGGCCCCGGCCCGCGCTCCGCGCCGTCGAGGATGGCGCGGTGCTCGGCGAGGATTTCGAACTGCGGGTCCGCGGGAAGATCCCACGGCTCTCCGGATACCGTATCGACGACGATTTCAGTGCCGGGTTCGACCTCCACGATCGGCGGCGTGGCGGCGTCGAAGAATCCCCATTTCACGCTCTTTGGATTAGCCGCGATCTTTAACGCCTCGGTCATCGCCTTGCGTCCTTCCTGATACCACCGGAGCATTCACGCTCGCCGCCGCGTTGCGCCGGCTGCCCGGCGGTCCCAGCGGAGGGCGTCCGCCGGCACGGCTGCGAAGTCAGGTGCGAACGCTCTCCGACAGCCGATAGCGGTCGAGCGTGACGGCGCCGATGATGACAAGGCCCTTGACGATGTACTGCCAGACATCGGGTACGCCGGTCAGGATCAGCCCATTGCTCATCACCGCAATGATCAAAGCGCCGACGAGAGTCCCCCAGATAGAGCCGATCCCGCCGACGAAGCTGGTGCCGCCGAGGATCACCGCGGCGATGGCGTCGAGCTCGTAGGACTGGCCGAGCTGGATGCCGTTGGCGGCATAGAGGCGGCCGGCGGACATCACGCCGCCGAGGCCGGCGCAAAGCCCGGAGAAGCTGTAGACGAAGAGCAGTATCGCCCAGACGCGGATGCCGGCGAGGCGGGCGCCGCTGAGATTGCCGCCGACCGAATAGACATAGATGCCGAGCACCGTCCGCCGCAGGATGAACCACGAAACGACGATGGTGGCGGCGGCGATGACCACCAGGAACGGAATACCGAAAAACGTGCCACTGCCGACATAGGCAAACGGCAGCTCGGTATTGATGACGGTCTTGTCCTGGCCGAGAAGCCGGGCGAAGCCGCGCACCGCGGTCAGCGTGCCGAGCGTCACGATGAAGGGCGGCAATCGGAAGCCGGCAATGAGGCCGCCGTTGATGGCACCGCAGATCAGTCCCGCCAGCAGCCCGGCCGGGAGCCCGAGCCAGCCGAAGCCTTCCCAGCCGGGGATCTTGGAGACGACCAGTGCCACCATGGCAGCGGCGGCAAGGATCGAGCCGACGGAGAGATCGATGCCCGAGGTGAGGATAACGAAGGTCATGCCGGCTGCGAGCACGATGTTGATCGACGCCTGCTGAGCGACGATCGAAACGTTCTGCAGCGAGAAGAAGCGGTCGTTCAGAAGCTGGAAGACGATGCAGACCAGGACGAGAACCGGCAGCATGCCGAGCGTACGGAGCCCGAAGCCGACGCCCTGGCGTACGAGGTGCATCGCCGGCGCCGGTGCGGCGGCTGCCCGTGCCGAGCCTTCCTCGCGGCGCACCGTCATTGCGCGGCGCTCCGGGCTTCGGAGTCCTCGGCGGTCGCCACCTGCATCACGGCTTCTTGGGTGAGCGGCGTTCCGTCAGCCGGGTCGAGCTCGCCGACGATATACCCGCCGCGCATGACGAGCACGCGGTCGGCGATGCCGATGATCTCCGGAAGCTCCGAGGAGATAAAGACGATTCCCATGCCGCTGCGGGCGAGCTCGTCCATGATACGGTAGATTTCCGACTTGGCACCGATATCGACCCCGCGGGTCGGCTCGTCGAGAATCACCACCCGCGGCTTCGGCTGCAGGAGGCGCGACAGAAGCACCTTCTGCTGATTGCCTCCGGAAAGCGACCCGACCAGGCTGCGCGCATTCTTCACCCTGATGGAGAGGGACTCGATCGCATTTCTGGCGCGGCTGTTGGACCGGGCGAAATCGACGACGCCGGCGAGCCGCGCGTCGGCCGCCAGGACCATCGTGTTGACGTTGTCGCGCACCGACATGTCGAGGAATAAGCCGAGACTTTTCCGATCTTCGGTCAGATAGACGATGCCGGCATCGATGGCATCGCGCGGCGTCGCGATGGTGAGTTCCTCACCGTCGAGTGTGATGCGGCCGCCGCTCTTCGGATCGGCACCGAAGATCAGCCGCGCCATCTCGGTGCGACCCGAGCCGACGAGGCCCGCGATCCCCAGGATCTCGCCGCGGCGCAGACCAAACGAGCAGCCGTAGACGCGCCGGCCGTCGCGGATGTTGTCGACGGCGAAGAAGGGATTGTCGTCGAGCGGCTCGCTGCGCGGCTCCTTCTTGTAGAAGCCGGCGAGGTCGCGCCCGACCATCATCCTGACGATCCTTTCAGGCGTCAGCTCGTCGCGCGAGATCGTGCCGACCACGGCGCCATCCCGGAGCACCGTCACGCGGTCGGCGAGACGAGCGATCTCCGCCATGCGATGGCTGACATAGATGATGGCAAGACCGCTCTTGCGCAGCTTGACGATGAGATCGAACAGCCGCTCCGATTCGTGCGCGGAGAGCGCCGCGGTCGGCTCGTCCATGACCAGGATGCGGACATTGGCATGGATGGCGCGGGCGATCTCGACGAGCTGGCGTTCGGCAAGCGAAAGGCCCGATACGGCATCGGTGGGGGAAAAGGTTGAGCCGAGGCTTTCGAGGATGCCGCGGCAGCGCGTCTCCATCGCCTTCCTGTCCGCGAAGATGCCCTTTCTGATCTCGCGGCCGAGATAGATGTTCTCGGCGACTGTGAGGTTCGGACTGAGGCTCAGCTCCTGGTAGATGACCGCGATGCCCATGGCGAGCGCGGCGGCGGGGGTGCCCATCTTCGCCGGCGCGCCGTCGATGCGGATTTCGCCCTGGTCGGGGGCATACACTCCGGCGAGGATCTTGATCAGCGTCGACTTGCCGGCGCCGTTCTCGCCCATCACCGCATGCACCTCGCCGGCGACGACGGAGAGGTGCGCGTCGATCAGCGCGCGGACGCCGGCGAAGTGCTTGGAGATGTGCCGCATTTCAAGGAGCGTGGCGGCGCTTGTCGACGCACGCTCCGCTGTGATCGCCTGGCGGTCATCGGTCATTGCGAAGCGCGCCATTCACCCGACACTTGCGGCATTCGCGCAGCGTTCCCGCTGCGCGAATGCACGATGGTATGAGAGCCTGGACGGCGGCCTAGTTAGCCGTCCAACCCTTGTAGTCGGCGATATTATCGCGATTGACGATTGTTGGGGTAATCAGAATCACGGGCGAGTCCGGCTTCTTGCCCTCGAAGATATCGTAGCCGACCCTGATGGCTTGGCCGCCAACGTCAAACGGCGACTGCGCCGCCGAGCCGACGAAGTTGCTGGTGGGATCCTTCAGCGCTGCTTCCGCCTCGGGCGATCCGTCGATGCCGGTGATCGCCACCTTGCGCCCGAGCTGTTTGGCCGCAAGATCGGCACCCATCGCCATCTGGTCGTTGATCGAGAAGACGCCCTGGATGTCCGGGAAGCGCGTAAACAGGGTCTGCATCACCTTGAGGCCCGAGTCACGCGAGCCGTCGCCGCGCTGGTCGGAGGAGATGACCTTCATGTCGGGATACTGGGCAATGGCCTCCTTGCAGCCGTCGACACGCTGCTGGATCGCCACCATCGGCACGCTGTCGATGATGACCACGTTGCCCTTGTGTTGCAGATAATCGGCAAGGTACTGGCACGAAACGCGGCCCGCCGCGGTATTGTCGACCGTGATATTGACCAGCGCCCCCTTGGCGCCTGCGTCGAAGCCGACGACCGTGATACCGGCGTCGAGCGCTTTCTTGACCTCCGGTGCAATCGCCTCGGAGTTGGCGGCGTTGATGAAGATGATGTCAGTGCCGGCGGCGATCATCGTATCGATGGCGCTGACTTCCTTGTTCAGGTCGTAGTCATGGGAGACGATGTTGACCTTGGCGTCCGGCGCGATCTTCTTGACCTCAGCCTCCATCCCCTTTGCGAGGCCAACGTAGAAGGGATTGCCGAGCGGCCCGAGCGTAACGCCGACGGACGTCAGATCCTTGGCCTGCGCCCCCGCCGACAGAGAAAACGCCAATACGACCGCAGCGGTCGTCAGCAATTTTGACATTAGACCCTCTCCTTGGTTTGCGAGTCGCTCCCTAGCGATGCTCTTCGAATTGCCGTGATCCTCGTGGGATCATCTTTGCGCGCTGTCGGAATCTCCGTTCCCGTCCCCGCGATCCGCAGGACATCTTCGTCGCCGGTGACATCCAGCGCACGACTGCCTCGACCCGCGGCGAGCGACAGCCCTCGCCGCGTCGGGTTCAAGGCATAAAACGATTTAAGATCAAGCGCACCACGATTGTCAACCGGCGTCGTTAGGTGGGAGGCAGCACCCGGGAGATCGTCCTCAGCGGCCCAAAAATCCGCCCGCGCCCTGGGCGTACCGCCGCCCGCCAATCCCGGATTGACCCACCGCTCTCAGACGGATAAAACGGTTTAAACAATCGAAGCGCCCGAACGTGTTTCCGTGAGGATGTCCGAGGCTGGCGATCCGCCTCTAAGAGACAACACCTCGAGGCGTCTCAATCGACGAGAATTCAACCAAGAAACGCTACGAAACCTGGACGAAGGAAATCCCCGATGAGCACTGTCGAGGACAGCCATTTCAAAGTGAAGGCCGACGAAGTGAAGCCCGACTCCACGCTCAAGGAGGAGCGCGGCTGGCATAAGATGGATGTCCGCTGGCTCGTCACCGGCCGGAACATGGATTCAAAGCAGACAGTCGTCGGGCGCACGATCATGCCGCCGGGCGTGAAGTCCAAGCATGCGATCCACCGTCACCCGAACGCCGAGGAGTGGGAATACATCGTCTCCGGCGTGGCGCTGAAGCACGTCGGGGGCGAGTCGTTCACGCTGCGCGCCGGCGAGCTCGCCTTCATCCCGCGCAATGTCTATCACGGACTGGAAAATGCTTCCGACACCGAGCCGCTGGTGACGCTCTGGGGTTATTGCGGCGCCTCAAGCCTGGAAGAAGCCGGCTACGTCATTCCCGAAGACGACAAGGACTAGGCGGTCCCTCCGTCCGGTCGCGGCCGCCTGGCGCACGGCGGAGCGCGCCACACTCGATGAGCAAGGGCTGGTGCATTCGCTGCATCAGCCCTTTTCGTCTCAAGTCCCGCGATCCAGCAGGTCGTTGATCGAGCCGAAGTCGCCGGCGTGCCGGTGGCGGATCTCGTCGTGCTTCAGGTGGATATGGTGCGCCGGCCGGATCTCGAAGCCGACGCGCGAGGCGATGTAGTCGCGCGACTCCTTGACCATGGTGCGGAGCGCGTCGAGATCGGCGCCAAGCACCCTGCCCTGCCACTTCCTCAGGTGGCCGGCGACGAAAACCATGTCGATGTTGGCGTTCTCGGTCGACGACACGATGGTCCCGATCGCGTTGTTGACAGGCATGTTGTTCAGGTCCTCGGCGCGGATGGCGATGAGATCGGCGTATTTTCCGGGCGTGAGCGTGCCGATCTGATCTCCGAGGCCTGCGGCATGGGCGGCATTCCGTGTGGTGTAGGTAATGACGTCGCGGTGGTCGATCAGCGCCGGCGCGTCGTTCTCGCCGCGATATTTCCGCGCCTTCGCCAGCATTCGCTGAGTATTCAGGGTCACACGCATCTGGGTGAACATGTCGCCGGCGAGGCATACTTCGACGTCGCCGCTCAGGCACGGCTGAATGCCATGGTCGAGCGCCGCCTGGATGACGGGAACGCCATCACCGAGACCGAGCTGTTGTTCCGATGTCGTTGCTAGCGTGATTTTGGTTCCCGCCTCCGCGATCAGCCGCCATCCCTCCTCGGGCATCGCATTGCAATGGATGAGCGTCAGGTCCGGGCCGAGCAGCCCGGCGCGGCCCAGCTCCACGATTTCGTCGCAGCGCTGGCCCATCACACCGTCCATGGTGATGCCGAAGCCATGCTCGCGGGCGAACGCAAAATAGTCCGCGTTGGACATGACCCGCCGCATGTCGATGAACATCCTGACCGTCGTCAGCGAATCCCCGCCGGAGCAATAGACGTCGCGGAGGCGGATCAGATCCTGCGGCAGGTGCTCGTCCCAGACGCCGGTATTGGATGGACCGCCGGCGTGCACCGCGCGGATGCCTGAATCCGCGTAGGATTTGAACACCGCGTCGGCGTGTGCACGGGTTCGGGTGTTGTGCGAGCAGTCGGTAATGCAGGTGACGCCGGAATCGAGCAGCGTCAGCATCGTGAGGAAATTCCCGACATACATGTCGTGCGGGCGGTACTCGACGGCGAAGTCGCCGTGCAGCGTCTTCACATATTCATGCAGGTCGGCGTCGGGAATGACGCGGCGGAACTGGTTCTGCCAACAATGACGATGCCCGTCGATGAGGCCGGGCATGACGATCATCCCGCCCATCTCGACGACGATCGCGCCGCCGTCGGCCGCCGCATCGGAGAGATCCGCGCCGATCGCCTCGATCCGCTTGCCGCGGATAAGCACGTCGCCCTCGTCGAAATCGCCGATCGCCGGATCGATGGTGACGACCGTGGCGCCTTTCAGAAGAATGCGGTCGCTGGGCCCTGCGCGATCAAGGCGATCCTTGATTGCCGCCCACTCAGCTGGGCTTTGCTCGTAATAGGCTCGTGCCCGCATCTTGCCCTCCCTCAGTCACAGAGCCCGGCATGCGGCTCTTCAAGGGCCGCTTCGCCGAGGCCTCACACCAGCATACGAAATGGATTCTCCACCAAGGACTTGAAGTGCCCGAGAAGCTCGGCACCGAGCACGCCGTCGACGATGCGATGGTCGCAGGAGAGCGTCGCGGTGACGCGGTCGACGAAAGCAACGCCGCCGGCCGCGGTTTCGACCGCGTCGCGCGTCGCCGCGCCGATCGCAAGGATCGTCGCCTGCGGTGGATTGATGATGGCGGAAAACGCCTCGACGCCATGCATGCCGAGGTTGGAAATCGTCGTGCTGCCGCCCTGATACTCCTCCGGTCTGAGCGAACGCTCCTTTGCGCGTTGGGCAAGCGACTTCACCTCCCGCGAGATGGCCGCGACCGACTTTGACTCCGCAGCCATGACCACCGGCGTAAAGAGGCCGCCCGGGACAGCAACTGCGACAGCGACGTCCGAGTGCTCGAACTCTAGGATGCCGTCATCGCTCCAGATGGCGTTGGCACTCGGGAGTTCCTGCAGCGCAAGCGCCAGCGCCTTGATCATGAAATCGTTGAGGGAGAGCCTGTAGGCCGGCGCCGCGGCGGCGTCTTTCGGCGCGCTTTCGTTGATCTCCGCGCGGAGCGAAGCGAGTCGACCAACCTCGACATGCGTCATGAGATAGAAGTGCGGAATAGTCGCCTTGGAGCGCGTCAGGCGCGCGGCAATGGTTCGCCGCATTCCATCGATCGCAACGATCCGGTGCGGGCGCCCGCGGTAGACATCCCCGATCAGATCCTCGCGCGCGACTCCGGGAACGGACGTGCGAGCGGCGATCGCTTTCTCCACGTCGCGTCCGGTGATCAGTCCGCGTGAACCGGACCCTTGAACCGAGAGGAGCTCGATTGAAGCACCGCCCGCAAGCCGTCGTGCGAGCGGCGTCACCCTGATGCCATTCGCAAGTCTCGCCGGACCAAAATTCCGCCGCGGCGTATCGACCTCGCGGAAATGGTCGAGCGGCGTTTGCCTGCCCGTTGGCGAGATTTCGGCTGTAACTAGGACCGCGGGCGCTGAAGAACCTGTCGCCGCGACGGGAGCAGGCGCCGCGGCGGGAGCGGACGCAAGGGCCTTGCCGCCGGAACGGATCGTCGGCTCCTCGCCGGGATTGGCGACAATCGCGATCACCGCTCCGACCGGGGCGACCGTGCCGACTTCGGCGTTTATTTGTGTGAGCACGCCATCCGTGATCGCCGGCACTTCGACCGTGACCTTGTCGGTTTCGATCTCGCAGAGATTGTCGCCGCGCGCCACCGCCTCGCCGATCGACTTGAACCACCTGAGTATCTTTCCTTCGGCGACTGTTTCGCCGAGCTGGGGCATGAGCACGTCCATCGCCGCTCTCCGCTCACCAACCAGGGGAAACGCGTTGCAAGGGCGTCATTCCTAGCTTTCCAGCGATTGCCGCACCCGATCCGCGATGCGATCGACGGTCGGAAGGATCATGTCCTCCAGCACGTCGGCGGCGGGCAGCGGGAGATGCGGGGTCGTTATGCGGACCGGCGGTCCGTCGAGATCGTAGAAGGCTTCGTCGGCGATAATGGAGACGATCTCCGCGCCCCACCCGCAGAGCCGAGGATTCTCCTCGACGGAGAACACGCGATGCGTGCGCGCGACCGAGCCGAGGATCGTCTGCGTGTCGAGCGGCACAAGCGAGCGCACGTCCACCACCTCGCAGTCGATGCCCGCCTCTGCCTGCAGGCGCTCGGCGGCCTCCAGCGCACGCGGCACCATCAACGCGAGCGCCAGGATCGTCGCGTCCTTTCCGGGCCGGACGATCTTCGCCGTCCCGAGCGCGTCGACGATTTCTCCCTCCGGCACCTCGCCCTTCGTCGGATAAAGCGACTTGTGCTCGAAGAAGATCACCGGGTCCGGATCGCGCACGGCGGCCGCGAGAAGCCCGATCACGTCGCGCGGGTTCGAAGGCGCGACGACCTTCAGCCCCGGTATCATCATTGCCCAGTTCTCGACGCTCTGGCTGTGCTGCGCTCCAAAGCGCGAGCCGGCGCCGTTCGCCGTGCGAACGACGAGCGGGCATTTCAGCTGGCCGTTCGACATGTAGCGGCTCTTCGGGAATTGGTTGGCGATGTAGTCAAAGCAGACCGCAAAGAAATCAGAGAACATGATCTCGGCGATCGGCTTCAGCCCCGTCATCGCGGCGCCCATGGCGGCACCGAGAATCGCTTGCTCCGAGATCGGGCAGTCGCGCACGCGAACCGGCCCGAATTTCTCCAGCAGCCCGACCGTCGCCTTGAACACGCCGCCCGCGCCGGCCACGTCCTCGCCGAGGAACACGACGTCGTCGTCGCGCTCCATCTCCTGCGCGATGCCGCGCGCGACGGCGTCGCGGTAGGTCAGTTCCGCCATGCCCATCCCCCGTCGGCATAGACGTCGGTGGTGAGGATTTCGGCCGGCGGCATCGGCGCCGCCTTGCAGGTCTCGGTCGCTTCGTCGACCGTGCGATTCACCCCGGCCTCGATCTCGGCGATGACGTTGTCACCGACGCCGAATTGCCTGAGCCGCTCGCGGTAGAGCGGGATCGGATCGCGCTTCAGCCATTCCTCCAGCTCGCCCGCCGGCCGATATTTCGCCGGGTCGGCGCGCGAATGTCCGCTGTGCCGGTAGGTCAGGCATTCGATAAGCGACGGCCCCTCGCCGGCGCGGGCACGCGCGAACGCGCTCTGTGCGGTGCGATAGACCTCGTCGGCATCGTTGCCGTCGATGACGATCTTCTTCATGCCATAGGCGGAAGCGCGGTCCCCTGCCGGGCTTTCGACCGCGGTGACCGAGCGGATCGGCGTGTACTCCATGTAGAGATTGTTTTCACAGACGAAGACGACCGGCAGCTTCCACACCGCGGCGAAATTCAGGGCTTCATGGAACGCGCCGATATTGGTCGTGCCGTCGCCGAAGAAGCAGACCGAGACGTCGTCTTGGCCCTTATACTGCGCGCGCCAGGCGGCACCGCAGGCTATCGGAAGGTGCGCGCCGACGATGGCGTAGGAGCCCATCACGCCGTGTTCGGTAGAGGTGAGGTGCATCGAGCCGCCCTTGCCGCGCATAAGTCCGTTGTCGCGTTGCATCAGCTCGCCGAGCACTTTCTCGACCGGCACACCGCGCGCAAGCGTGTGTGCATGCCCGCGGTAAGTGCAGAAGCTCAGGTCTCCCGGGCGCATCGCAACGGCAAAGCCGGCAGCGACCGCTTCCTGGCCGAGCGACAGATGGCTGGTCCCCTTCACGAGGTTCTGAAGGAAAAGATCGTAGGCGCGCTGCTCCGCCTGCCGGATGGTAAGCTGCGTGCGGAAGAGCTTGAGCCGCACCTCCTCGCCGATGTCATCATTGCGGAAATCAGCTGGCGGAGTCACAGTCTTCTTTCGCGTCGCCGTCTTGCTCATGGCCCAATCCTATCAAAGCTTCTGCGCCGCGCCGTCGTTTCGCGTCGAGGCAACGATTGCCTCGAACAGGCGGACGTTCTCGATCAGCTCCTCGTCGGTGAAGCGATACTTGCTGCGGCCTTCGACCGCATCCGCCCAGGCCTCGAAATTCTGGGTCACCGTGTCCGTTGCCTCGTAGGAGACGACACGGCGGCCGTTCGCGTCGCGATGCGTCAGGATCGTCGGCTTCCCCTGATCGACGTTGTCCTCGCTGATGATCTCAACCCATCCCTTGTCGCCGTAGAGCGTGAAACGGCCATAGAACGGCGTAATCGACAGCGACGAGAACGTCGCTCGCACGCCCGACTTGAAGGCGATGCTGAGGGTGACGAAGTCCTCGGCCGGCGGATCGAAGATCATGCGCGCGGAACGGGCGCGCACTTCGGCAGCGGGCCCGGCGATGTTGATGAAGAGATCGGTGTGGTGGATGCCGACCGCGGTCATCATGCCTGCCGGCGCGCTCGACGGGCTGAGCCGCCAATTGTCCTTGGCGAGCCTGCGGAAATTATCGTGGCTGACATTGCTTTCGAAGAGAAGCAGTTTGCCGAGCGCTCCGGCGTCGACCATTTTCCTGAGCTCCTCGAAGGCCGGCTCCCAGCGCCGCTCGTGGCCGACACCGAGCACTTTGCCCGCCTTGCGGCTCGCCTCGACCACCCGCTTCGCGCCGGCACCGGTCATGGTGAGCGGCTTCTCGCAGAAGAGGTTCTTTCCGGCGGCAATCACGCGGAGCGCCTGTTCCTCGTGCAGCGCATGCGGCGTTGCCAAGACCACCCCCTCGATCGCCGGGTCGGCGAGCGCCTTGTCGAGCGTCGTATCGAGCGTGAATTTGTGCGACTTGCGGAATTCCTCAACGTCCGCAGGCGGCGCCGGATCGATGCCGTAGAGCACCTCGAAACGCGGGCTCTTGTCGAGGCAGGAGATGATCTGCTTGCCCCACCAGCCAAGACCCGCCACTGCCACTTTCATCGGATCCTGCTCCTTGCCCGGCCGAACGCCCGTATCGCTGTCATCTGGAGGCTCGCGCCGGTGCCGGCGCCGCGTCCTCGACCTCGAGACCGTCCGAGACCTCAACGTTCTCGCTCTTAAGTTTGACGCCGGCGATCAGCGCCATCGTCTCGAAGAGCGCGGCGAAGTCCTGCGCGAGATAGGCCTCCGGATCGGGCTTGGTCTTGGCGACTCCAAAATGCGCCTGCAACATCTCGCGCGTCGCCGCAGTGATCGGCATCGGCATCTCGTGCTTTCGCGCGAGCGCCAATCCGAGGTCGACGTCCTTGCGCTGGCCGGCGAGCGGAAATGTCGTCGTCCAGTCGAGATTGACGAGTGCCGGCGTCTTGTAGCGGGTGAAGGTTGAGCCGACGACGCTGTCATTCAGGAACTGCAGGAAGGCATGGCGCGGAATTCCGGCCTTCTGAGCAAGCAGCGTGACTTCCATCATGTGCTCGATAACAACAGCGAGATGCAGGTTGACGGCGATCTTGCACATGCGCGCAAGTTCGCCGTCGCCGGCGTAAGTGGCGCCCCTCGGGGCTATTGCGAGGAGAAGCGGCTCCACCTGCTCAAAGGCGTCCCGCGGCCCCGAGACGACGCAGCAGAATTTCCCCGAGCGGACGCACTTCGGATTTCCGCTGACCGGCGCGGCGAGGAGCTTCACGCCGAGCTTCTCGAGACCTTTCCGCACCTCCGCCGACTCGTCCATGCCGATGGTCGAGCAGTCGACGAGCAGCTTGGGCGTTTGCTTGAGGCCGTCGCGGAACATCCCTTCCGCGCCGAAGCAGACCTCGGCGACATCCTTGCCGGTGTTGAGCATGGTGAAGAGAACGTCGACGCCGGCGAGATCGGAGCGGGAAGCGACAACTTTCGCGCCCTTCAACTCGTCGGTCTCCGCCTTGGCGCGAGTGCGGTTCCAGACCGAGACGTCGTACCCGGCCCTGACCAGCCGCGCCGCCATCGGTGCGCCCATCCGCCCGACCCCAATCCATCCGATCTTCATGCTCGTTCCTCTTCGATATCCGGAACCGTTACGCACTCAGCTTCTCACGAAAGCCGACGGCAGCCCGCGGGCCGGCGCATTCGGAAAGCGCCTTTCTCATCTCGGCAATTCCAAAGTTCGCATCGCCATCGCCGATGACGACGATTTTCGTGCCCGGTTGGGATTTCCAGCTCTGCAGCCGCACCGGCGGATGGAACATCCGCTGCACGCCATGAATCACGATCGGTCGCGGATCGTCCGATCGTGTGGATCACACCCTTGACGCGAAGGAGGGATTCGCCGTGCTTGCGGACGATCTCGCCAAGCCGCGGCAAGAAGGCCTCCCAATCGACGAGTCCGTCCTCTTCGATGAGCCATGTCTCGGCCGCATGCGAACGGTCTCCACGATCGTCGCTGTGATCGTGCGCATGGCGGTGATGCGCTGCCGCACTTAACCAACGATCGACGTCGAAACGAGCGGCCTTGGCGTCGTAGAGGGAGGCGCTGAGGAGCGTCTCCGCATCGATCCGGCCGTGATCGACCGGCAGGATTTCCGCACCGGGATTGAGCGCCCGAAGGCGCCGCTTCAACGCCTCGACAGCCGCCGGCTCGGCAATGTCCGATTTCGTGACGACGCGTCGGTCGGCGACCGCGCACTGCCGTGACGCGACGGGATGATGATCGAGATCGGAAAGGCCGTTTACGGCGTCGATCGTAACGACGACGGTGTCGAGTCTTGTCGCTCCCGCGAGCCGCGGGTCGCCCATCAACCGACGAAGCACGGGAGCAGGATCGGCGAGGCCGGTCGTCTCGATGACGATCTTCCGCGGGCGCTCGCCGCGCCGTGCGAGCGACCAGACCGTCGTCGCAAGATCGTCGCCGGCCGTGCAGCACAGGCATCCGTTCGCGAGCAGCAGGACATTCTCCGCGTCGATGGACTGCGCGAAGATCGCGTCGTCGATGCCGACCGCGCCGAACTCGTTGACGATGACGGCCGTGCCCGCCATCGCCGGCTGCTTCAGAAGCGCTGCGATCAAGGTGGTCTTGCCGCTCCCGAGGAAACCCGTGACCAACGAGATCGGTATGCGTTCACCGGCGTCCACAACTGCCATCAACTACTCCTGGCGCGATACGCCACTCAATGCGTGCCGCATTGCGGTCGGGCCTGCAGCGTTTCCTAGAACTGCAGGTCTCTTTCTTCCTGGTAGGGCTTGACGATCCACGATCCGTCGGTTGGCGCCCCGGCCCGCTCGAACAAGGCGTCGCGCGCCGCGTCCACCTTCCTGCGGAAAGCCGGGAAGTCGACGCCGGTGAGCTTACCGCCGCGCTTCTTCACCTTGCCCGCGACGACGACCGTGTCGACGTTGCCGATATGCGAGAATTCGACGACGGCGCTGACCGGATTGTTCACCGGGATCAGGCTCATCGCGTCCGTGTCGATGAGCACGATGTCCGCCTCCTTTCCCGGAGCGAGGCTCCCGGTCTTGTGCTCCAGGCCGCAGGCCTTCGCGCCGTCGATCGTGGCGAAGGAAAGAGCCTCGCGGCTCGACAGCGGCAGCGGCTCCACCATGCGCTTCTCCTCAAGCGCCTTCATGTGGACCATAAGCCGGGTGCCGGCGAGAAGTGCGCGCATGGCGCCGAACATGTCGGCGGGCACCGTCGTGACCACGTCGCTGGAGATCGTCGGGCGTACTCCGACAGCGAGCATGCGAAGCGCAGGCGGCAAGCCATGCCCCATCTGCATCTCGAGCTCCGGCGCGATCGACGCCGTACCGCCCGTGTCGCCCATCAGCTTGTATTCCTCGTCGCCGATCGTGTTGCAATGGACGTAGGTGGTATCGTCCTTCAGCATGCCGCGGCTGTTCATTTGCACGAGCGGCTTGCTCATGCCCCAAAGGCCATCGCCCACGTGCACGGTGATACGAATGCCGAGGTCGCGCGCGGTCTTAAAATCCTTCTCCGTGATGTCGAGCGTCGTGAACTGCGGCCCGCGCGCCGCGAACGCCATCGTGACAAGCCCGTCGTCGGACGAAAAATGCTCCTTCCGCACACGCTTCAGGTCGTCGTAGTTGGTCGGCATCTCGTTCGGCGGGAACCATTCGGCGTTGGCGTTGCCGTAGCCAAAGACCGCGCGAATGCCTGAATCCTTCAGCCCATTGACGACCGCGTCGGAGTGCGCGGGCGAATTATTGTTGTGCGACCAATCGTAGAGCGTGGTGACGCCGGAATCGATCGCCTCATAAGCTCCGAGCAGGTTCGCGACGTAATTGTCGTCGGGCGTGTAGAGACCCCCCATGACCACGCGGACGCCGGTGAAATATTGGCCAAGCGACCAGTCCGGCCCCGCGCCCCTTAGAAGCGATTCCCATGTATGACGGTGTGTATCGATGAAGCCGGGGACGGCGATCTTGTTGGTTCCGTCGATGATCTCGGCGCCGTCGCCGGGCACAGACGGGGCGACTGCAGCGATCTTCGTTCCGTCGATCAGGATGTCTCCGCGATGCAGATCACCAATTGTCGGGTCCATGCTGATTATGGTGGCGTTCCGAATGAGCGTTCGCGCCATTTCGACTCCTCCCTGGCGACCCTTTCTTGGAGCGCGGCCGCGTCGCGACCGCTGCTCTCGATGTCCTACTTCTTCTTTTGCTTCGCCCGCTTCTTCGTCACGGCGGGCTTCTTTTCGTCCTCCGGAATGATGTAGCCGGCCTTCTCCAGGCTTGGCGCGCCGCTATAGCCCCAGAGCGTGATCAGCGGCTCGGTGTCGGAGCCGTTCTCAAGCCCGTGGTAGACATTGCGCGGCGCAAACGCGATATCGCCCGCGCGAACGAAGAACGAGTCGTCGCCGACGTGCTTGATGCCGACGCCGTGCACGACGTATTCCCATTCCTCCGCGTTCGGATGCCGGTGCAGCGCGTGCATCGACCCGACCCCCGGCGGCAGGATTGTCCGGCCGACGACGGTACCTTCCGATTCCGTGTTGCGGTCGGTTATGACCCAGCGGACATCCATCTTGAGCCAGCCCCGGTCCTCGCGCAGCGTTCGGTCAGACTTGAAATCGCCGGGATTGAGCTTGTAGCGGCTCTTTTCCTTCGGCTGCGGTCTCTTGGTCATTCAAACGGCCTTCTCTCTTCTTTTTGAATCTCAATAAGCGTTAGCGATGGGGAGTTCCTCGGCGGGGAAGTGTGTGATGACCTGGCATCCCTTGTCGGTGACCACGACCTCCTCCTCGATGCGCGCGGCGGAGAAGCCGTCCGACGCCGGGCAATAGGTCTCGAGCGCGAACACCATGCCCGTCTTCAGCTCCATCGGCTGGTCGAGCGACACGAGGCGCGAGATGATCGGGCGCTCGTGCAGCGCCAGCCCGAGCCCGTGCCCGAACTGCAGCCCGAACGCCGCCATCTCGTCGGGGAAGCCGAACTCCTCCGCCTTCGGCCACACCGACGCGACCCGGTCGGTCGACATCCCCGGGCGGATCAGGTCGATCGCGCTATCCAGCCACTCGCGGCACTTCTTGTAGGCGTCGTGCTGCGAAGGCGTCGCCCGCCCGACATTGAAGGTGCGGTAGTAGCAGGTGCGGTAGCCCATATAGGACTGCAGGATGTCGAAGAACGCCTGGTCGCCGGGGCGGATCAGCCGGTCGGTGAAGTTGTGCGGATGCGGGTTGCAGCGCTCGCCGGAGATGGCGTTGATCGCCTCAACGTCGTCGGAGCCCATCTCGTAGAGCATCTTGTTGGCTTTCGCGACGATGTCGTTCTCGCGCACTCCCGGCTTCAGCTCCTCCCAGATCATGTGATAGACGCCGTCGACCATGGCGGCGGCCTGGTTCAAAAGCGTGATCTCGTCGATGTTCTTGATCTCGCGCGCATCGAGCATGACCTGCTGCCCGTCGACGAGCTTCAGCCCCGCCTTCTCAAGCTCATGCCACATGCCGGGCTCGACGAGATCGAGTCCGAGCGGCATGTCGGCGACCCCGGCCTCGACGAGGAGCGCCTTGATCTCCTCCGCGTGCCGCTGCATCAGCCCCGCCGACGGCGGCACCGTGCCGCGCATCCCGAGCATGCCGGCCCTGAAATTCTCCGCTCGGCATCCAGTCGCAATAGAGCCGGTGGTGGACCGCGGCGGAGCCGAAATCCCAGAGGATCGGCTCATTGTCGCCGGAAAGCAGCGCGAAGCGGCAGAGCTTGTCGCGCTCCCATTCGCCGATCTTGGTGGAGGTGACGTAGCGGATGTTGTTGACGTCGAAGAGGAGCAGCGCGCCAAGCTTGGAGTTCTTCAGCGCCTGGCGGATGCGGGCGAGCCGGTAGGCGTGCAGCCGGCGGAAATCGACCCGAACCTCAAAGTCGACGCTCGTATGACCCGGCGCAGGAAGCGCTCGCGTCCAGCGCCATTGCGGGTCATCGTCGCGCGGGCGAAGAGATTCCGGCAAGAAGGCTTTGTTCACATCAGTCTCCAGATTCAGCCGCTCAGACGCATGAGCGCGACGGCGGCGCGCCATCGCGCTCGATGTTTCCCGGGAGGGATGGGTGGAAGGACGAGGGAGCTTCGGTCAGCATCAATCGGCTCGATAGGATTTGCCGGAGGTCAGGCGCGTCACGATGAGGGAGAGCAGGATGATCGCGCCGTAGGTTGCGGAGATCCAGAACGTCTCGATATTCGAGAGCGTGAGGATGTTCGAGATGATTCCGAGCAGGATCACGCCGCAGAGGGCGCCCAGGATCGAGCCCTTTCCGCCGTTCAGACTGATGCGTCCGATCACCGCCGCGGCGAAAACGGTGAAGATCATGTTCTGCCCCTGGCCGGACAAGACCGACGCCATTCGGCCCGTCAGCATCAATCCGGAAAGAGCCGCCAGACCGCCGGCAATCGCGAAGACGGTCCATATGTAGCGGTCGACCGGGATGCCGGCCGCACGTGCGGCTTCGGCGTTACCGCCGATCGCGTAGAGCGCCCGACCGAAACGGTGATAGCCAAGGATCAGAGTCCCAACGACGTAGAGCCCCGCCGATACCCAGACCGATGCCGGCAGCCCGAGCCAGTGCGCATTGCCGAGATAGAGAAGCGGCTCCGGCAAGTCGTAAAGAGTCCGGCCATTCGTCATGCCGATCGATACTCCGCGCAGCAGGATGAGCATGGCCAAAGTCGTAATGAAGGCGTTCAGCCCAAGCCGCACGATCAGCAAGCCGTTGAAGGCACCGATGCCGATGCCGACCGCGACGAGCACCACGATCGCGAGATAGGGGTTCACCATCAGGCCGGATCCGTTCTGCGTGCTGTCGAGCACCAGCCATGCCGCGAGCATCGGTGCGACACCGACGATCGACTCAAGCGAAAGGTCGAACCGGCCGACGATGAGAATGATCGCCTCCGCCAGAACGAGGACCGAGAGCTCAGACGATTGTTGCAGGATGTTTACGAGATTGACTTCCGTCAGGAACGCCGGGTGCAGGAAGCTGCCGGCGATCAATGCCACGACGATCAGCTGAAGGAGCGCCAGCTCCTCGCCAACGCGCAACCGAAAGCGCCATCGCGGCGTCGGCACTGTCGACAGGACGGATTTCTGCGCGTCCACCACTATTGTCCCACGCCTTCCATTGCGGCGACCATTTCTTGCTCTTTCCACGACCCGGCAAACTCGCGCACGATTCTCCCCGCGAACATCACCAACACCCGATCGCAGATAGCGAGCTCGTCCGTTTCGTCCGACACCACGAGAACCGCCGAGTTCGTGTTCTCGACGATTTCGAAAAGTGCCTGCTTTGACGCAATGTCAACGCCGGCCGTCGGGTGGCCGAGCACGAGCACGCTCGGGTTGGAAGCGAGCGCACGCCCCATGACGGTCTTCTGCTGGTTTCCGCCGGAGAGCTCGCTGGTGCTTTGCGTCGGGTCGCTCACCTTGATCTGCAGCTTGGCGATCATGGAGTTCACCAGGTCCCGGCGGCGGTTTCCGGAAACGAAACCCAGCCATCGGCTCAATCGATGCAGAACCGGCAGGGCGATGTTCTCTTCGACGGAGAGGTTGCCGCAGAAGCCGCTGGCGTGGCGATCCTCCGGCACGTGGGCAATTCCGATCTCGCGGGCCGCATCGACACGTCCGCCTCGTAGTGCCACGCCGTTGACGGAAATCTTTCCGCTCCTTGGCGACAGGCGTCCCGCGATCGCCTGCGCAAGCTCGGATTTCCCGGATCCGGCGAGCCCGGCAAGGCCGACCCGCTCTCCTGCGCGAACCTGAATCGATGCGTCGCGGACCAGATCCGCCACCGACACGGACTCGACGTTGAGCACGATTGGACGCGAATCGGATTTGTTTGAGCCGACGGTTCCGCGCCCCCTTCTATGGCTATCTTGCTGAGCCGAGACAAAGGACTCACCAACCATCGCGGCCACGAGTTGGCTGTGATCGAGGTCCTCCACCGCCGCCTCAGCGACCAGTCGACCGTCGCGCATCACCGCCACCCGCTCGCAGATCTCATAGATCTCCTGCAGGTGATGCGAGATGAACAGGAACGTCACGCCGGCGCTCTTCAGCTTGATGATGTGATCGAAGAGCTGCTTGATTTCGCGGAGCTCGAGGCGCGCCGTCGGCTCGTCGAGGATGATGAATCGGCTGCCCTGCCGAAGCGCGCGCGCTATCTCCAGAAGTTGCTTCTGGCCGACGGTCAGTTCGCCCGCCCGCTGGTCCACGTCGACGGCAAGACCCCAGATATCCAGTTCCCTCCGCCCCAATCGCCGGACTTCGCTCCAATGGATCGAGCCAAATCGCGTGCCCGGCTGGTCGTTCAAGAACAGATTCTCCCCGACCGTGAGATCGGGAATGATCGTCGACTTCTGATAGACGCAGGCGACTTTGGATCGCCATTGCCCGCGGGCGGACACGTCGGGAGCCGGCTCGCCGGCGAAGAGCACTTCACCTGAATCCGGACGATCGAGCCCCGTCAACAGCCGCACCAGGGTCGATTTGCCGGCGCCGTTTCTGCCGGCAAGGGCAACGGAGTGCCCCGCAAAGACCTTCACGGAGACATCGTCGAGCGCGAGCGTCTTGCCGTAGCGTTTGGCAACGGCGCGCGTCTCTACCAATGGCTCAACGTCAGTGTCGAGCGGAGCACTCATCGCAGCGTGAACCTGACACTGGTTAGGCTACTACTTCGCCTGGTTTCCCCACAGCGCCTTGTCGTCGACATTCGCCTTGGTCACCAGAAGCGCCGGCAGCAGATCCATCTTGTTGCCGTTGAACTCGACGACCTCGCTGTCGTGGTCGGTCTTGCCGAGCTTGAGCTCTTTGCCCGCGAAAGCATCGAGAAGGTACTGGACCCCGTATTTCGCATAAAGGTCGAGCGGCTGCGAAATCCCGGCGTCGAGGTCGCCGCTGCGGATCAGCTCGAGAGCCTGCGGGCTCGCGTCGATGCTGATGTCGTAGATGTGGCCGTCCTCACCCACCTTCGCATCGCGCCCGGCCTGCTTCAAAACGTTCAGCGTCGGCGAAAGCGCGTAGTCGGACTGCTGGAAGATGCCCTTCAGGTCCGGATTCGCCGCGAGCACCGTCTGCAGCGCCGCGGCCTGTTTTGTGGCATCCCAATCGGTCGGCCGCTCGATCAGCTCGATATTCGGATGCTCATTGGTAATGCAGTCGTGGAAGCCTTCGCTCCGCTCGCGACCGTTGATGGAGCTGAAGGCGCCTTGCAGCGAGAGCACCTTGCCCTTGTCACCGATCGCCTTCGCCATGTCGGTGCAGGCGATCCGACCCATGCCGCGATTGTCGGCGCGGACGATCGCATAGAGCTTGCCGCCGTCCGGACCGATATCGATGGAAACGACCGGCACGTTCTGCGACACCGCGTAATCGAGCGCCGGGATGATCGCCTTGCTGTCGTTCGCGACGACGATCAGCCCTTTGGCTCCGGCGCCAATCAGGTTGCGCACGTCGGTGATTTGCTTTCCGGAATCCTGATCGGCATTGGTCGGCGAGAGCACGGTGAGGCCCGCCGCCTTGGCAGCCGCCACGGACTGGTCTTGCAGGATCACTTCGAACTGCGCCATCAGAAACGGAGCGGAGTATCCGATGGTCTCGCCAGCGGCATAAGCCGCGCCTGCCGTCGCCAGCAGCGCAATCGCTGCTGCTGAAGCGGTGACGCCGGTCCGGGTGCCGCGGGTGCGGCTATTCAGATTTTCCATGGTGATTCCTCCCTATCGCTGTTCCGATTTTCGGTGGTACAGTCGGATAGCAAATCGATTTAAGAACGGGCGCCGGCCCGTTGCAAGGAGAAAAACAGGCGACGCAGCCAGATGGGCGCGCTTCCGGAGTTTGAGACATTCCATGGAAAAATAAATCGTTTCGCGCTATCTTCGCCGAGAGGTCGGTTGCCGGCTAACTTGAAACTTTAGGTTTGCGCATCCGTCGCGGAATAGGAGACGCGGAGCATGGCAGGGCTCCATGGCAAGCTGGCGCTGGTTACAGGTGCGAGCCGCGGCTACGGCAGGGCGATCGCCGAAAGGCTGGCGCGCGACGGCGCTGTCGTCGCGGTCCATTATGCAACGAGCGGTGAGGGAGCCGGCGTCACGGTCGCTTCGATCAAAGCGGGCGGTGGGCAGGCCTTTCCGGTGCGCGCGCCACTCGATGGGACCCTTTCGAGCGTCGCGGCGCTCTTCAAGGAGCTCGACAAGGGACTTGCTTCACTCCCCCG
This sequence comes from uncultured Alphaproteobacteria bacterium, assembly GCA_963720705.1. GTDB lineage: Bacteria > Pseudomonadota > Alphaproteobacteria > Rhizobiales > Afifellaceae > DASWJZ01. Next base: position 265,149 of record CAVRGJ010000005.1, on the reverse strand, counting down.
GCCCTCGACCATCGACATCCTGGTCAACAATGCGGCCATCAGCCCGCGGGGAACGATCGAAGACACCTCCGAAGCGACCTATGACGAAGTCATGGCGGTCGACGCCAAGGCACCGTTCTTCATCATCCAGTCTGCTCTGCCGCGCATGCCCGACGGTGCGCGGATCATAAACATCTCATCCCAGACGTCATTGATCGGCTTCCCTGGCGTCGCGGCATATTCGATGGCGAAGGGAGCGCTCGACCTGTTGACCAAGGTCGCCGCGAAGCATCTTGCGCCGCGCAACATCACCGTGAACGCCGTGCTCCCGGGCATTGCCGACACGGACATGAATGCGAGCTGGCTGCGCGGCAACGCGGAAGCGCGGGAATCGGCCTCCGTGTTCAGCGTATTCAAGCGGATTGCCGATGTGACGGACGTCGCCGACATCGTCGCCTTTCTCGCGAGCAACGACGCCCGCTGGATCACGGGTCAGCTGATCGATGGCGGCGGCGGAAGTGGCCTCTGAACGCTCCCTAGCGAAGCCGGTCTCGTCGGCCGGGCTCGCATCCGTCTGCGGCGAACGCCCGCACGGGTTGATCCTGATTGCGCTGCGCAATCCCGTGGATCACAAGAGGCGGAGAAGCGACGCCGCGTTCGCTCCAAACGCAGCCAGACGGAGATGAAGAACAAGCGTCCCCCCTCCCGGCCTCCCACGCAGCCGCCCCGCCCGCCCACGATTCGCGACGTGGCGGCGCGCGCCGGCGTGTCTCCGGCTACCGTCTCAAACGCACTTTCCGGGTTGAGGGGTGTGACCGGAGACCGTCGTCGCGCCGTTCTCGAGGCGGTTGCGGCGCTCGGCTACAAGTCCAATCATATGGCGTCGAGTCTTAGGCGCGGCCAAACGCGCACGGTCGGAATCGTCGTCCCCAATCTCGGCAACGAATTCTACGCCGGGTTGGTTCGTCAGTGGGAGCGGCTTGCCTCGCAAAGCGGCTACGAGATGCTGGTCGTTGCGAGCGGCGAAGATCCGGTGATCGAAGCGCACCGGATCGAGTCGCTGATCGCACGGCGAATCGACGGTCTGCTCGTCGTCGCCGCGCAAGACGAGTTCGGATCGACCCCCGGTTTTCCGGCCGGCCTCCCGTCCACGGTTCTGGTCGATCGCGCTTTCGGCCACCCAGAGTTCGATACGGTCGGATCGGGGAATTTCGACGCCGGCTATCGTGGCTGCCGGCACCTTCTCGAGCTCGGCCACACCAACATAACGCTGCTGATTTCCTCTACCAACCACACGCATCTCAGGGATCGCCTTGAGGGGTATCGACGCGCGCTCGCCGAAGCCGGGCTCGCCGCGCGCGAACGTGTGGTCTTCGGCGGCGGCACGGCTGAGGGCTGCCGCAGCGCAATTGAGCAGGACCTGCGCCGGTCGGATCGACCGACCGCGATCTTCGCGGCGACGTTCTACGCGACCGTCGGAGCCGTGAAGGCGATCAACGCGCTGGAACTTGCATTTCCCGAGGAGGTCTCGCTGCTCGGCTTCGAGCATTCCGAATGGATGACGGCGGTCAGACCCTATATCAGCGCGGTCGCGCAGTCCGTCGACGAATTGGCAAGCCGATCTTGGCAGACGCTCCGCCAGCGCATCGACGGGGAGGCGACGGAGCTCGCCCGTGTGCTCCTCGACTATCGGTTCGATTTCCGCGAATCAACTCAACCCCCAAGACAGGTCGCGGAGCGTCGGGTCATAGGCGGTTAGCGACGGGGCCTCGACACCGAGCCGGACACCGGGTTAGAGGCCTCGGGGGGCATCCGCGCGGCATTCGTAATGGGAGAGTCGCTGGAATCCCGCTTCAAGAGTTCGCTCGGCGGCTAGGTTTCGTGCTCCTTCGCATTTTCCAGGACGAGGTAGCTCGCGACCGTCTTTGCGGCGACCAAGTCGCGGCTGGCATCGTCAAATCTCTTGAAGTGCGGCGTGGCGATATGGTCGTCAAATGCGCGCGCATCGGCATAGATCTCGTAGAGCAGCACATGATCCGCGTCGTCGGAGGTGAGCACGTCGAAACGATAGCAGCCGGGCTCGTCTCGCACCGAAGCACGCGCGTTCTCGCGGACAAGGCGGAGAAAAGCGTCTCGGGTCCCGGGCTTCGGCGTGAACGACACGACCAGGGCAAACCTGCTCATTCTCGTCTCCGGCTCATTGCAAAAGTCTCCCTAGCCGAACCGGATCTCGGCGACGGCATAGGGCTTGAGCGTCAGCGCTTCGGCGCTGACCTCGACGCGCGCTGCAGAACTCCGCCAGTCGGGATCGCGGCAAGCGGCCTCGAAGCTTGTCTCGTCGAGCATCAACGCCCGACCACTCTTCATCGCACCGTCGATCCGGACCACCTGCTCGCCACCCGTCAGGTTGGCGAGCCGGAGATTGAGCCCGCCGTTTTCAGCAACGGTCAGCGCCTGGATCGCTCTTGCGTTCGAGCTCGTGGTCGCACGCAAGGTGCCGTCGAGCGCTGTGTGCCCGGCGATGACGTGATAGTGCGGATAGACCGGCGCTTTAGCGTCGTCGAACCACGGCTGCGCGTAGGACTGCTTCTCGTAGACAATGCTCGAGGGTCCGCCGACGGCGGCGAGTGTGACGGCGTCGACGCCTGCGGCGGCCGCCCGCGTCAGAAACCCCTGATACCAGGCCGCGCCGATCAGACCGCGTTCGCGCGGGTCGACGGCGTTCATCGCCTGGCGAATGTTGCGCGGGTTCGGCGCAGGGCCGCGCCATAGGGATTCGCCCGCATGGAGACCGCCGTCGGGAAAATCCAGTAGGGCTTTCCGCCGCCGAACGCTCTGACGGAGCGGAAGATCGACGGCAGCGCCTCAAGCGTCTCGGTCATGGAGACATCGTCACCGGCATGCACAATCGGGAGGCCGGTATGGCAAATGAAATCGAGCAGGCCCGCCGGCGGACGCTTTCGGTTGAGCTCGGTGAAATAAGAGAACATGCCGCCGCCGACCGGCACGTTCGGGAAGGCCGAACGCGCCGCGGCGATGAGGTCCGCCCAGCCGGGCGCCTTCGGAAATATCGAGCCGGGCAGCGTGCTCTTGAGATCGCAGGCCGGCGAGATGGCGATACGTGAGAAGCGCGCGCCGCCCTCCGCAACGGCAGCCCGGATCGCCGCTATGTCACGCCGCATGATCTCCAGGTCGTCCGACGGCTTGCCGCCGCCGTCGACGCACGGAACGATCGCTTCGAGCACCAGATCGATGCCGGTCTTGGCGCCAAGCTCGGCGAAGCGGCGCATCGTCGACGCGTCTTCGCCGTTGCGCGGATCGAAATGGCAGACGAGGAACGACGGGCGCGCCTTCTTGATAAGTTCCGCATGATCGATCGCCGACGCCGTGCTTTCGGCCGGCGCCGCGAGTCCAAGCCGTGGAATCGCGTGCCCTGCCGGAGCACCGATCTTGACGACGATCGGCGCCTCGCCGGCAGCGCCTTTCGCCGGCGCGGGCAAAGTTCCTTCGACCTTCAGGGTGACCCGTTGCGAAAGCGTCTCGCCCGCTTTGATCGTGTACGGCCACGGCAGTGCGAGCGGCCGCACATACGTCTTGTAGGAGGCATCCATCCAATTGCGATGGTCCTCCATTTCGAACGTGTCGCCCTCCATGCGGCAGATGACCTTGAGTCCTGGGCTCACCTCGTGGGCGAGCGCGCGGATGTCGAGGAAGGGGCACGCCGGATCGACAAGATCGGGAAACGTCGATTTTTCGACGCGACCGTCCGTGTGCTCGACCGCGAGCGGGGCGCCGACCACGCCGTCGAGCGGATGCAAAACAACGAAGCCGGTACGGTTGGTGACGAAGTCACTTGGCGCCTCGCCCTCGGCAGCGAAGGAAAGCGATCCGTCCGCGCTTCCCTCGATCCGCACGATGTAGCGAAAGGCCTGGCTGTCGTCCTTGCAGACGGCGTCGTAGCTGACGGCGAAGCGATCGTCGCCGCGCTCAACCTTGAGGTTCGAGATTTCCGGGCTGTATGTGCCCCAGTTGCGGTCGCGCGACAGGAAGGCGATGGCACGCAGCGCTTCCTTCCCGCCGACCCTGATATAACGGAGGTTGCCCGCGTCGAGCATCGCCTCGAGTGCGCCGGTCGAAAGCATCGTCATCTCGCCGACAGGTTCCTCGGTGCCGAAGAGCTTCACTTGGCGAGACGGCGTCATGGCAAGTTCCTCATGGCGGACGATATCTCGAATCAGGCAACGGGACGCAGCACCTGGTCGGTGCGCGGGTCGATGAAGATCGCACGCGGCATATCGACCAGAAGCTCGACATTGGTGCCCGGCTTTTCGACAGCATGCGAAGGCAGCTCGACCGTGGCCTCCACTCCGCCGAGCTTGAATTGTGCGAAGGTCCGCGTTCCCGTCGGCTGCACAAGGTCGATCGTCGCCGTCAGCCGGGCCTGGCCGGGACGCAGCGTCGTTCCGTCAAGACGCGTCATGTGTTCCGGCCTGACGCCGAAGATCAGGTCTTTCTGTCCCAGCTTGGAAAGGAACTCGGATTGCGCGCTCGGCACGGGCAGCGAACGGCCGTCGCCGAACTCGATGCGGCCCGTTTTGGCGTCGCCCGCGAGCCGGCAGGGTATGAAATTCATCCGCGGCGAGCCCAGGAAGCCCGCGACAAAGCGCGTGGCGGGGCGTTCGAAGAGATCAAGCGGAGCGCCCTGCTGCTCGACTTCGCCGTCGCGCATCAGCACGATGCGATCGGCGAGCGTCATCGCCTCGATCTGATCGTGCGTGACATAGATCATGGTGGTCGAGATTTCCTGGTGCAGACGCTTGATCTCGACGCGCATTTCGTCGCGGAGCTGCGCGTCGAGATTGGAGAGCGGCTCGTCGAACAGAAAAAGCTTCGGCTTGCGAACGATCGCGCGGCCGATGGCGACGCGCTGCCGCTGACCGCCTGAAAGATGCCGGGGGTAGCGATCGAGCAGCGCGGTAATGCCGAGCATCTCTGTCGCGGCTTTGACGCGTGCATCGATTTCCGTCTTGAGAAGCTTCCGCGCCCTCAGCCCGAAGCCGATGTTGCTGCGGACTGTCATGTGCGGATAGAGCGCGTAGTCCTGAAACACCATCGCGACATCGCGGTCGCGCGGGCGCATGTCGTTGACCACCTCGCCGCCGATCTCGATCGTGCCGTCGTCCGCGTCCTCAAGTCCGGCGAGGGTTCTGAGGAGCGTGCTCTTTCCGCAGCCCGACGGCCCGACGAGAACCGTGAACTGGCCGTCGGGAATCTCAAGATCGACGCCGCGAACCGCATGCACGCCGCCTGCGTAGCGCTTGTGCAGTCCGGTGATTCTTACTTCTGCCATCGCCTTCAGCCGCGTACCGCGCCGAGCGTCAGGCCGCGAACCAGGTGCCTCTGCGCAAGGACTCCGAGCACGATGGAGGGCACCAGCGACACGATCGCCAAGGCGCTGGCTTCGCCGTACTGGGCGCCCTGGAATCCGAGGAAGGCGCGGAATACGGTCGGAAGCGTGAAAGCGTTGCGGCTGGTGAGGATCAAGGCAAAGAAGAACTCGGTCCAGCATGCGATGAAGGCGAACACCGCGGCAGCGACAATTCCAGGCGCGGCAAGCGGAACGGCGACGCTCCAGAACGCGCGCCAGCGCGTGCAGCCGTCAACCAGCGCCGCCTCCTCAAGCGAACGCGGCATCTGGCGGAAATAGGCGAACATCATCCACACCGTCACCGGCAGCGTGAACACCGTATAGGCGATGATCAGCCCGAGGTGCGTGTCCTGAAGCTTGAGCGCCCGGTAGTTCAAGAAGAGCGGCAGGATGATCGCGATCGGCGGCAGAAAGCGCTGCGACAGCACCCAGAAGGAGAGGTGCTGTCCGCCCGTGTTGAATTGCGCGAGGCTATAGGCCATGAGCGAGCCGAAAAAGCATGACAGAACGGTCGCCGAGATCGAAATGATAAGGCTGTTGATGAGCCCGTCGAGGCCGCGATAGGCGAAGAGCGCGGCCGTGTAGTGCACCATCGTCGGCGCAGCCGGGAACCAGACCGGCGGAACCGCGAGATAGTCGTCGCTCGGTTTGATCGACGTGATGAAGACCCAGTAGAGCGGCCCAAGCACGAAGATCAGGTAGATGGCGAGGAACACGATCCGCCCGGTCGGAAAACGCATCCGCCTTCGCCGTCTCGGGGCTTCGATAGCTGTCATCGCGCCTCCGGCCGAAGCAAACGGCGCACCAGAACCTGGACGACCAGCAGCGTGAGGATGAGAAATATCCACGCTCCGGCGGTGGCGCGCGAAAGATGGAATTGTGTGAAGCCGAGAACGTAGAGATAGAACGAAGCCGTGTAGGTCTGCGTCCCCGGCCCACCGGCGGTCATGATGAAGATCGTGTCGAACAGCTTGATCGCATCGAGCAGGCGGAAGGTGACGGCCAAGAGCATCATCGGCGCAAGATAGGGGACGGTGATGTACCAGAAGGTGTTCCAGGCGCCGACGCCGTCGAGTTCCGCCGCCTCGTAGACATGGGGCGGAATGGAGGTCAGCCCGGCGAGCAGTATGACGAACATGAACGGCGTCCACTGCCAGACGTCCGCGAGGACGAGCGCCAAGTAATTCCAGGGCTTCTCCGTGAGCCAACCGATCGTCACATCGTGGCCCACGAGGAGACTGAGCAGATAGTTCGTGGGACCGAACGGTCGCTGCAACAGGAGTGCCCAGGCCTGACCCACGATCACCGGGCTGATGAACAGCGGTACGATCAGGATCGAAATGATGATGCCGCGGCCGCTGAACGTCTTGACGAGCACGAGGGCCAGCGCGAGGCCTAGAAGGAACTCGGTCAATACGTTGGCGACGGTCAATCCGGCGGTTACGCCGATCGAATGAACGGCGACCGGATCGGCGATCACCTGCCGGAAGTTCTTCAGGCCGACGAACGCATGGCCGGGGATCTGGAAGTCGTAATTGACGAACAGCACCCACAGCGAAAACAGCAGCGGATAGATCGAGATCGCAAGAATCAGCAGCGCCGCAGGCGCGACCAGCAGCCACTTGAAACGCCAATCGCTTTTCTTTGAGGACGGCACTCTTCGTCGCGCGGCGGGCGCGAGCGGCGTGCTCATCGTGGCGCTCTCCGACATGCGGCTGGCAATCTCTTCCTTGTCGCTTACTTCTGCTTCTTTGTTTGACGGGCAGCCGCCGGCGCAAGATGCGTCGACGGCCGGACAAAAGCTGCAAGGCAGGCGGCTCTAGGAAGGGCCGCCTGCAAAGCCGAGCCTAGAGGGTGACTGCCATGCCCATCGATTCGACCGTATGGTCGGCCGAGGAGCCGGGCAGTTTCTTGTATTCCGCGAAGAACGCCTTCTGGGAATCGACCCCGAGATTCTCCGTTGTCGCGTCCCATTCGGCAGCAGCGGTCGTCAGCGCTTCCTTCGGATCGGTGCCCGCCCAGACGGCCGAGCACATGCGGTCGATTGAGAGCGCGTAGTCCTGCCAACCGGGCATGATCATGTCGAGCAGACCGACGTTCGCCGAGTTGTTCAGATTGCGCAGGTAGTCCTTCGCCGTCGGGAACAGCGCGCCGTAAAGGTCCGACTTGAAATGCGAAAGGCGGTAGGGATCGCGCAGCGCGTAGGGGAGCATGCAGCGCGCCAGCGACACCGGCGGTGAACAGGCCCATTGCATGAAGAGGTACGCGGCTTCGGCATTGGCCGAATCCGACGAAAGCGCCTTGCAATATCCGGTCGCGTGCTCCGGATGGCCGCCCGGAACGATCGCGTACCCAACCTTGTCGGCGATCGTTGATTGCGGGATGAAGTTGATCGCCTTGTCGCTCTGCGAATAGCCGGCGGTCATACGCCCGGTTGGCGGCCAGGAGTAGATCATGGCCACCTTGCCCTGCAGCCAGGCAGCCCAGAGCGCGACGGCGTCGAGCTCGTTGTTGCCGGGGATCGAAGCGTTGTTCGCGGCGATCATGTTCTGCAGCGTCTTGACGCCGGCGTCCGAGGCGAGTTGCGCCTTCATGGCGTCATCGAAGAAGACGCCGCCGTTCGCGCGATACTGCTGCAGGAAGTCGTACTGGTTGCCGGGGCTGCCGGCTTTGCGGAAATGGCCGGCGCCATAGACGTTGGGCGCCATGTTGTCTGTGATGAACTGGGCGACCTGCGCGTAGTCCTCCCAGGTCTTCGGCACCTCCAGCGGTTTGTTGAACTTCGCCTGGTAGGCGTCCTTCAGCTTCTGATCCCCGAAGACATCCGTGCGGTAGTAGAGGGCGAACATGTCGCCATCGTCGAAGAAACCCCAAGTTTTGCCTTTGTAAGTCGGCAACGCCTTGTAAAGCGGATGGTAGTCGTCGAGATCCGCCATGTTCATGTACTTTGCGATGTAGTCGTCAAGCGGCGCGATCACACCGCCGTCAGCGAGCGAGGGCGTCCATGCCGGCTCGATATCGAGGACATCGTAGGCCCCCGACGCCGCGATGTGCTCGGCGACCGGTTTCGAGTACTGATCCGGATGCGAGAGCTCGACGACGTTCGATTTGATGCCGGTCAGCTGCTCCCATACAGGACCTGAGAAGTTGCGCGGGTCGAGCGCCTGCAATCCCGCCTCGTAGGTATGGCTCAGTGTGACCCCGGCGTATTGCTTTGCCGCCTCGACGGCCCGATAGGCAGAGCCGTCGGCCGGCCCGTCCGTCGATGCCTTCATGGCGGCGGCTTGCGCCTTGCCGAGCGGCGTCGAGGGGTCGGCAAGGTCTACGGCTGCCTGCGCGAGAGCAAACTCGGTCAGCGGCGACAGGGCCGAGCCGGAAAGCGCCAGCATTCCGGTCGCCTGGCCGAACCTCTTGATGAAGGTGCGGCGTGTCGGCTCGCCCCTCAGCCAAGCATCGACCTCGGCAGCGAGGCCGGCCTCAAAATCACGACGTTCGCGATCGTTCATTGCTCGTTCCTCCCATTTTTCACACGCCTTCAAGCCGCGAGAGGCGGTCCTGCAGGGCGCGTGTTTCTCGTTTGGCTGACATTTCTCCTTCAAGCGGCGAAGCGCGCGCCGAAACCGGCGAGGCGGCGCTTCCACGTCGCGTTCTCAAGCACCTCCCTGTTGACGACGCCGCGCGGCTCGCGGCCATGCATGATCTCAAGCACCGCGGCGATGTCGGCGGCGCCGTTGCCCGCGAAGCATTCGTCGGTCCAGCAAAGCGCGTGCGGGCTGACGATGACGTTGTCGAGCGTGAAGATCGGCTCGTCCGCGGGCGCCGGCTCCACCTCGAACACGTCGAGCCCGGCACCGGCGATGGTGCCATCGACAAGCGCCGCGTGAAGCGCTTTCTGGTCGATGATCGGACCGCGCGCGGTGTTGATGAGGAAGGCGGTCGGCTTCATTGTGTTCAGTCGGTCGGCGTTGACGAAGTGCCGCGTCGCGTCGGAAAGCGGCAGGCTCACCGAAAGGAAATCGGACTGCTTGAAGAGCGTCTCGGAAGAGACGAGCTCCACGCCGAGCTTCTTCGCCGCCGCTGCATCGACATAGGGGTCGTGGGCAATGAAGCGCATCCCGAACGGCGCCGCCATGCGGAAGACTTCCGCGCCGATATTGCCCATGCCGAGCTGTCCGAGCGTCTTGCCGATCAGGCCCTTGCCCATGAAGTCGACGCGTTTTGCCCAGCCGGGCGGTCCCTGGCGGCAGAGCCTATCCTTGATCAACAGGTTTTGCGACAACGCCAGGATATAGGTGATCACCGACACCGCTACGGGGCGGCGGACGCCGTCGGGCGTTATGATCGCCGCGACGCCGTGCTCGTTGCATGCCGCCAAATCAACGTTGTCGTAGCCGACGCCGAAGCGCGCGACAGCGGCGAACCGGTCGCCGCTCGGGAACGAGCTTCGATCCATGCGCGGCGCGAGCAGGATCAGCGCATCGCATCCTTCAAGACCCTTCGACGGCATGACGTTGTCGACGGGATCGACCCAGCGCACTTCCACTTTCGGGTTTTGCATGATCGGCGTCAGGTCGAAGCTCGGGAAGGTCGGACTGCCGTCGGCCTTCCGGAAGTCTCCCGAGAGCGCGATGCGGAACCGGTCCATCGCCCGCTTCCTATCGAGCCTTTGCCCGCTTCTTCGCGGGCGCAGGCGTGGCGCCTCCGACCTTGCCCGCGCAGGCCTTGCGGATGCCGCCGACGCCGGCCGCAAGCGCCGTCTGGAATGTCCAAACGTCGCCGGAATAACAGATGAAGTCGAAGCCCTGACCGAAGATGGAGACGCCGGTGGCGACGTCCGGAACGAGCCGGCCGTAGGCCTTGTTGTGTTTGCGACACGCCGCGTAGGTGGTGCGGATCGCGTCCCTGAACTTCGGGTGATCGAACTGACCGGGGATGCCGAGCGAGCACGAAAGGTCGAAGTGCCCAACCCAAAGACAGTCGACGCCATCGATGGCGGCGATCGCCTCCGCGTTCTTCACCCCTGCCGCCGTCTCGATCTGCGCGAAGAGCGTGGAGCGGGCATTCGCGGCGGCAAGCTTGTCGAGCACGGCGCCGCCTGTGTAGTGATCGTGCGCGACGCCGAGCGCCACGCCGCGCTTCCCCTCCGGCGTGTATTTCATGCACTCGAGGATCGCGCGCGCTTCCTTCGCGTCGTTCACCATCGGCACCATGATGCCTTCAGCACCCATGTCGAGCGCGCGGGCAATGTGGTGGTATTCCTTCGAGGGCACGCGCACGATGGCGGGCACCGAGGCGGCTTCGAAATAACGGAGCGCCGCCTTTATCGTCTCGTTGTGAAAGCCGGAGTGCTCGGTATCGAAGAGCACGAAATCGCAGCCGGCGTTCTTGAGCAGATAGCCGATGCCCGGAGTGACGAATTCGACGATGAAATGACCGACTTTGACCGTGCGCTCGCGCGCCATCTGCTTCAGACCGGCAGCGGCCATCGGCGTCCTCCCTCCCGCTTCCCGTTGACCGGGATTTTCACGACTGATTATACCAGATTGCCGTTTCCATCAAGAACGAGAGGCCTCCGCATGGCGCTCAGCTCGCGGCCCGATAATTCGCTATCCGGTAGAGTTCGTTTGCGCGATTGAGGTGATCGGCCATGGTCTTCGCTGCGCCCTCCGGTGCTCCGGCCGCAATCGCGTCGACGATCTCGGTATGCTCGTTGAGCGTGAGCTTCTCCAGTCCCGGGACACTGACCGCGCCGCGATAAGTAGCGGCGAGCCATTTGAAGACTGCCTCGCTCAGCGCGGTGAAGATGGGATTGCCGCTTATCGCGGCGACCTCGCGGTGGAAATCGCCGTCGCATGCGACGAACCTTTCGAGGTCGTTCTGCGCCTCGTCCTGGGCCTGAAGCCGGCGTCTGAGCCTGACAATATCGCTCGCCGAGCGCTTGCGGGCCGCAATCCGCGCCATCTCCATCTCAAAGACGAGTTGGGCGTCCTTCAGCTGCTCGAGGCTGGCCGGCGAATTGGCCAGAAAGAGGCGCATGCTTTCGCTTACCTGATCCACCATCCTGGTGACCGAGGGTGCTGCAACGCGGGCGCGGCGGCCGTGATGTATCTCGAGCAGGCTCATGCGCTGGAGGCTCTGAAGCGCCTCGCGGATCGCCGGCCGACCGACGCCGTAGAGCTGCATCAGCTCACGTTCGGAGGGCAGCGGATCGCCGGGCGCCAGGTCGCGCCGTTTAATGCGCTCAAGAAGCAGCTCGCGGATCTCGTCGGAGCGCTTCTGTCGCCTGGAACTCATCATACCAGTAGGATGCGTCACGTTGGCCGTTAACGCAATGCCGAGCGACGCTGCAGGCCAGGCCGGCGCGCCCAACCGTCAGGCAAGCGCCTGCCGAAAATTACGGTAGAGCTTCCTCGCGTTGTCGGTGAGATCGTGCATGTTGGCATCGGCGTCCGCCTTGAGCTGCCCCAGCGCGCGTTGTCCCAACGTATCTTCGAGCGCGCACCGGTAGGCCGGAATCGCTCCCCAATTGTCGACGGTCTCCGGTTCGATCTCGACATGATACTGCATCGACCACGCGTGCCGCCCGACGCGCATCGCCTGGATTGCGCAGACCGGCGAGGCCGCTAGAGCCACCGCATCCTCCGGCGCTTGCGCGACGCGCACCGAATGCCATTGCAGGCATTTCTGCGCGCCCGGCATTCCGGCAAAGATCGGGTCGGCGAGACCGTCCGAGGTCAACTCGACGTCGAGGATGCCGATTTCGGGCGGCCGCTGCGGACCGCATGTGCCACCGAGCGCATCCGCCAGTAGCTGATGACCGAGGCAGAGGCCGAGGAAAGGCCGTTCAAGCTCGCGCACCCAGCGCCGGATCGCACGCTTCTCCGCGATGAGCCAAGGATGCTCCTCGACATCCCACACATCCATCGGCCCGCCCATCACCCAGAGCGCGTCGTAGCGCTCGAGCGGCGGGATCGGCTCGCCCCGATCGAGCTCGACCGCATCCCACTGGACGCCGTCCTCGGCAAGAAATCGGCGCAGCACGCCGGGATGCTCGCAGTCGATGTGCTGGAAGACAAGAAGCCGCATCGTTCGCACCGCGCCCGCTTGAGTCGTCCGCCTCAGATGTCGAGCGTGTTCGCCCGCTCCCATTCGGTGAAATGCGAGGCGTAGGCATTCCACTCCTGGTTCTTGAGCTTCAGGTAGGACGCCGCGAACTCCTCGCCGAGCGCGTTTCTCAGACCCTTGTCCTTCTCGAAGGCGCGCAGCGCGTCGAGGAGATTGAGCGGCAGCTTCGGCGCCCCCTTCACCTTGTGCCCTTCGGCGTACATGTCGATGTCGAGCCGCTTCCCCGGATCGGCCTCGGTGGCGACGCCATCGATGCCGGCGGCAAGAATCGCCGCTTGCAGGAGATAGGGGTTGGCGGCGCCATCCGGCAGGCGCAGCTCGAAGCGGCCGGGCCCGGGCACGCGCACCATGTGGGTGCGGTTGTTGCCGGTCCAGGTGATCGAGTTCGGCGACCACGTGGCGCCTGAGACCGTGCGCGGCGCGTTGATGCGCTTGTAGCTGTTCACCGTCGGGTTGGTGATCGCTGCCATGCCGGTCGCATGGCTCATGATGCCGCCGAGGAAATGGTAACCCTGCGGCGACAGGCCGAGCTCGTCGCGCTCGTCGGCGAAGGTGTTCTTCTTTCCCGCCTTGTCCCAGATCGAAAGGTGCACGTGGCAGCCGGAGCCGGTCAGTCCGGCGAACGGCTTCGGCATGAAGGTGGCGCGGAGCCCGTGCTTCTCGGCGACCGATTTCACCATGAACTTGAAGAAAGAATGGCGGTCGGCGGTGACCAGCGCGTCGGCGAAATTCCAGTTCATCTCGAACTGGCCGTTCGCGTCCTCATGGTCGTTCTGATAGGGCCCCCACCCGAGGGAGAGCATGTTGTCGCAAATCTCGGCGATCACGTCGTAGCGGCGCATCAGCGCCTGCTGGTCGTAGCAGGGCTTCGTCGCAGTGTCGTATTCGTCGGAGATCGCCTGCCCGTCCTTGGTAATGAGGAAGAACTCGGCCTCGACGCCGGAACGCATGCGCAGGCCCTTGGCGGCGGCGTCGGCGATCACCTTCTTCAGCACGAAGCGCGGCGCCTGCTCCACGAGCCTGCCGTCCATGACGCCGTCGGCGGCGACCCAGGCGACCTCCTTCTTCCACGGAAGCTGGACAACGGAGTCGGGGTCCGGCATCGCGAAGAGATCGGGGTGCGCCGGCGTCATGTCGAGCCACGTGGCGAAGCCGGCGAAGCCGGCGCCGTCCTTTTGCATGTCGGCGATTGCCGCAGCCGGAACGAGTTTCGCGCGCTGTCCGCCGAAGAGATCGGTGAACGAGATCATGAAGTAGCGGATGCCGCGGTCCTTCGCGATTTTTGCGAGATCACCTGCCATCGGAATTTCCCCCTCCTTGAACACTCGTGACCGCTCACCGAAGCGGATAGCGCTAGTGACCTCCCCCTTGAGGGGAGGTCGAAACCGACGAGCGAAGCGAGGCAGGTTTCGGGAGGGGGTTTGCACCAAAGCGACTTTGACCCCCTCCCGAAGCTCGCTTCGCGACCTTCGACCTCCCCTCAAGGGGGAGGTTACAAGCCTGCGCCGCTCGAGCGAACGCCACTAGAGGCCCCCCTGCCCCGGAATCCAGTTCGTTCCGGAGAGCGGCACGCGCGCCATCGCCGCCGCCTCGATGGTGAGCGCGCAGAGATCCTCCGGCTCAAGATTGTGCACGTGGTTCTTGCCGCAGGCGCGCGCGATCGTCTGCGCTTCCAAGGTCATCACCTTCAGATAGTTCGCGAGCCGCCGGCCGGCCCGGATCGGATCGAGGCGCGTCGCGAGCTCCGGATCCTGCGTGGTGATGCCGGCCGGGTCGCGCCCCTCGTGCCAGTCGTCGTAGCAGCCGGCGCGCGTGCCGAGCTTGCGGTACTCCTCGTCGAGCGCCGGATCGTTGTCGCCGAGCGCGACGAGCGCCGCCGTTCCGATCGAAACGGCGTCGGCGCCAAGCGCCAGCGCTTTCGCCACGTCGGCGCCGGAGCGGATGCCGCCGGAGATGACGAGCTGCACCTTCCGGTGCATGCCGAGCTCCTGCAGCGCCTGTACGGCCGGGCGAATGCAGGCGAGAGTCGGCTGGCCGACATGCTCGATGAAGACCTCCTGCGTCGCCGCCGTTCCGCCCTGCATGCCGTCGACCACGACGACATCGGCTCCAGACTTCACCGCGAGCGCCACGTCATAATAAGGCCGCGCACCGCCGACCTTCACATAGATCGGCTTCTCCCAGTCGGTGATCTCGCGGAGCTCCTGGATCTTGATCTCCATGTCGTCGGGGCCGGTCCAGTCGGGATGGCGGCAGGCCGAGCGCTGGTCGATGCCCTTCGGCAGCGTGCGCATCTCCGCGACGCGGTCGGAGATCTTCTGGCCGAGCAGCATGCCGCCGCCGCCCGGCTTGGCGCCCTGCCCGACGACGATCTCGATCGCGTCGGCGGCGCGGAGATCGTCGGGGTTCATGCCGTAGCGCGACGGCAGATATTGGTAGACGAGCTGCTTGGAGTGCCCGCGCTCTTCCTGCGTCATGCCGCCGTCGCCGGTCGTCGTCGAGGTGCCGGCGAGCGTCGCGCCGCGGCCGAGCGCCTCCTTCGCCTGCGCTGAGAGCGAGCCGAAACTCATGCCGGCAATGGTGATCGGAATCTTCAGCTCGATCGGCTTCTTCGCGAAGCGCGTGCCGAGCACGACGTCCGTGCCGCAGCGCTCGCGATAGCCCTCGAGCGGATAGCGCGAGATGGAGGCACCGAGAAACAGCAGGTCGTCGAAGTTCGGCAGCTTCCGCTTCGCGCCGGCGCCGCGGATGTCGTAGATACCGGTGATCGCTGCGCGGCGGATCTCCGACAGCGTGTAGTCATCGAAGGTCGCCGACGGCCGCGGCGTGGTGGGAGGGTTGGTGTAGGTCATTCTTCGCCGTCAATACGCATCGGCATTGTCGATATTGAAATTGTAGAGCTTGCGCGCCGACCCATAGCGGCGGAATTCGCTTGGCTTTACCCCTTCGACGCCGGCTTTCTCGAGCAGCCCCGCTACGATCGCCTCGTGCTCGGGGCGCATTTTTTTCTCGACGCAATCGGCGCCGAGGCTCTTCACCTTGCCGCGGACGAAGAGGCGCGCTTCGTAGATGGAATCGCCGAGCGCGTCGCCGGCATCGCCGAGCACGACGAGGTTGCCCGACTGCGCCATGAACGCTGACATGTGGCCGATATTGCCTTTCACCACGATGTCGATGCCCTTCATCGAGATGCCGCAGCGCGAGGAGGCATTGCCCTCGATGACGAGGAGGCCGCCGCGCCCGGTCGCGCCGGCATATTGGCTGGCGTCGCCCCTTATCACCACCTTGCCGGACATCATGTTCTCAGCGACTCCGGGCCCGGCGCTGCCGTCGACCACGATCGTCGCCTCCTTGTTCATCCCGGCGCAATAATAGCCGACGCTGCCCTTGATCTCGACATTGACCGGCGCGTCGATGCCGACCGCGACCGCGTGCCGGCCTTTCGGATTGACCACCAGCCAGTCGACCTCGTTCGTCCCCTCGCGCAGCAGGTGGAGCGCGCTGTTCAGCTCACGGAGTGGCGTCTCGGCAAGATCGACCGTGGGCATCAGCGCTCCCAGAAATAGACGGTCGCCGGCTCCGGCTCCCAGACCTTGGCGCCGTCGATCCCGGGGAGATCGACGAGGGCGCGGTATTCCGAGCCGAACGCGACGTATCGGTCGGTCTCCGCGAGCACCGCCGGCTTGCAGGCGATCGGATCGCGCAGCACGCCGAAGCCGGTCTTGGTGCCGACGACGAAAGTGTAGAACCCGTCGAGATCGACGAGACTTTTGGTCAGCGCCTCGCCGAGATTCATCCCCTGGCCCATGCGCCAGGTGAGATAGGCGGCGGCGACCTCGGTGTCGTTCTCCGTCTCGAAGCTCATGCCGTCGTGGATCAGCTCGCGGCGAAGGTTGTTGTGGTTCGAGAGCGATCCGTTGTGAACGAGGCATTCGTCCGGCCCGGTGGAGAAGGGATGCGCGCCGAGCGTCGTCACAGCGGACTCGGTTGCCATGCGCGTGTGCCCGATGCCGTGTGTGCCGTGCATTCCGGCAAGGTCGAAGCGGCGCGCGACATCGGTCGGATAGCCGACCTCCTTGTAGATCTCGATGGCGTCGCCTGCGGCCATTATGCGGAGACGCGGGTTGACCTTGCGGATCGCAGACCGC
Organism: uncultured Alphaproteobacteria bacterium; assembly: GCA_963720705.1. Lineage (GTDB taxonomy): Bacteria > Pseudomonadota > Alphaproteobacteria > Rhizobiales > Afifellaceae > DASWJZ01. The sequence continues at coordinate 248,469 of CAVRGJ010000005.1, read as the reverse complement.
GCCTCCTCGAGCTTGTCGATCGGAAGGCTCAGGACCGCATGCGTGTCCCTGACGGCGATCTTGACCTTGGCCTTAATCGCTTTGGTGAGCGCCGCGTCGAGGCCGGCGAAGTCTTCGGTTGGGTTCGCCGACTGCACTGTGATCTTGCCGATCCCATCGTCGGCGTCGCTATAGACTGCAAGGCCGGCGCTGTCCGGACCGCGATCGCCGAGCTTCGCCAGCATGTCGGCAAGCATCGCGCCGAGCTGCGGCTCAAGCGCTTTGTCCTTCAGGAAGAGTCCGACGATGCCGCACATGTTCGACCCCGATCCAATTGGCACGGCACGTAAGACCGCCGGAATCCAATATGCAGGCTAGCAAGCGCGCACGCAGTTCTCAACTCCCAAGAATGAAACTTTCATGCTAGGAAAGCCAGTGGCCCGAGCGACCTTGCCCATGAATGCGACAAGCAAGAAGACGAAACCGGCGCCCGACGCCCAGGATCCGCACCAGATCGGCGGGGCGCGCGACAACACGCTCGAAGTTTCGATCGGGCGCGAGGTGCTGGCATTCCGCACGAAGCTCGGGATCACCGCCGCCGATCTCGCCGCCGCCGCGAAGCTCTCGCCCGGCATGCTTTCCAAGATCGAGAACGGGCTGACCTCGCCTTCGCTCACCACGCTGAAGACGCTTTCGGCCGCCCTTGGCGTACCGGTCACCGCCCTCTTCCGCCGCTACGAGGAGCGCCGCGACGCCGTTTTTGTACGCGCCGGCGAAGGCCTCGTCATCGAGCGGCGCGGCACCCGCGCCGGCCACCAGTACCAACTCCTCGGGCACACCGGCGGCGTCACCGGCAGGGTGGTGGTGGAACCCTATCTCATCACGCTCACCGAGGAATCGGAGGTGTTTCCGCTTTTCCAGCATGAAGGACTGGAGTTCATCCACATGCTCGAAGGCGAGGTGGTCTACCGCCACGCCGACCGCCTTTATCCGCTCGTTCCCGGCGACAGCCTGTTTTTCGATGCCGACGCGCCGCACGGACCGGAAGAGCTCCGCCGGCTGCCGATCCGCTTTCTCTCCGTCATCTCCTACGCGCGCGACGAGGGCTGAGTTCGTCGGCCGACCCGCGGCACCGCCCGAAGGCGTCGCCTCATGTCCGGCGTGAGGCCCAAAACGAGACCGCTTCTCACCATTCCCGCTTGCCTCGCCGATATTGGCCGACCTAGGCTCAGCCGCCGACGAATTGAGCGGTCGGAGAAATTCAGAGGGGAGCGGTGTGATGCCGGCGCGTGTTGCCATCATCGGAACAGGGCCCTCGGGGCTTTCTGAGCTTGTCGCTTTCGAAGCGGCGCGCAAGAAGGGCGCGCGCGTTCCCGAGATCGTCGCCTTCGAGAAACAGAGCGATTGGGGCGGCCTGTGGAACTACACGTGGCGTACCGGGCTCGACGAATACGGCGAGCCGGTGCACGGCAGCATGTACCGGTACCTCTGGTCGAACGGCCCGAAGGAATGCCTGGAATTCGCCGACTACACGTTCGACCGGCATTTCAAGCAGCCGATCCCCTCCTTCCCGCCGCGCGAAGTGCTCTACGACTACATCGTCGGGCGGGCGAAGAAGCGCGGCGTGCGCAGGCAGATCCGCTTCTCCACGCCGGTCCGCTACGTCGAATATTCGAGCAAGGCCGGCAAGTTCAAGGTCACCTCGGAGAACCTGAAGGACCACTCGACGCAGACCGAGAATTTCGACTTCGTCATCGTCGCGACCGGGCACTTCTCCGTGCCCAACGTGCCGCTCTTCGAAGGCGTGGAGAAGTTTCCCGGCCGCGTCATGCATGCGCATGACTTCCGCGACGCGCAGGAGTTCGCCGGCCGGCGCCTGCTCGTCGTCGGCGCAAGCTACTCGGCGGAGGACATCGCGCTCCAGTGCCACAAATACGGCGCCAGGCATGTCACCATGTGCTGGCGGACGAAGCCGATGGGATTCCACTGGCCGGAGGGCATGGAGGAGCGGCCGCTTCTGACGAAGCTTTCCGGCAAGACCGCGCACTTCAAGGATGGCTCGAGCCAGGAAGTCGACGCCATCATCCTATGCACCGGCTATCAGCACCACTTCCCCTTCCTGGAGGAGAAGCTGCGGCTCAAAACCCGCAACCGGCTGAACCCGCCGGGGCTCTACAAGGGCATCTTCTGGGAGAAGAATCCGAAGCTCATGTACATCGGCATGCAGGACCAGTTCTACACCTTCTCCATGTTCGACCTTCAGGCGTGGGTCGCGCGCGACTTCGTCCTCGGCCGCATCAAGTTGCCGTCGAAGGCGAAGATGGAGAAGGAGACGGCAAAATGGGTGGCGCGCGAGGAGAAGCTCAAGAATCCGCACGAGCAGATCGATTTCCAGACCGACTACGTGAAGGATCTCGCCAAGGATACCGACTACCCGGCCTTCGACCTCGACGCCTGCGCCCGCATGTTCAACGCGTGGGAGCACGACAAGGAGGAATCGATCCTCGGCTATCGCAATCACGCTTTCCCCTCGCCCTGCACGGGCACGATGGCGCCGATCCACCACACACCCTGGTTCGAGGCGCTGGACGATTCGATGCAGAGCTTCCTGGCCAGCAAAGCGTGAGGCCCAAGCCCGGATGTGGCGAAACGCGATCCGGGCTACAATCCTTTGATGTTGGACCGGCCTGAACCAACGATTGCACCGCTCCTGCCGCCGGCGCGGAGCCGCATCCTGCGCCCGGGCATCCGCACCCTCACGATCGGCGTCGAGCGCCATACGATCGAAGGCGGCCGCTCGATTGTCGTCGATCTCGGCGAGGGCGACCGGATCGCCGTCACGAATGTCGAAGGCGGACAGCCCTGCGAGCTGATCGCGTTCGGCGCCGACGGCCGCGCCGAGCCGGGCCTCATCGGGGCTGCGGGAAAGGAGGCGGCTGGCGAGCCTTCATCCGCGACGCGCGCAGCACTCGGTGCGATCGCCGATCGCCTGAAGCGGCGCAATATTATCGCCCTCTCCGGCGTGCGCTCGGTCCGCATCTTCGGCGACGCTTCGCCGGCCGGCGACACGCAGCAGTTCCGCGCCGAGCAAACAGGCTACCTCGTCGTCTCTGCACCGGCCGGGGCGATGGACCCCGGCGCGCAGGAAACCGCGACGCCGATCGAGCTTCGCATCGAGCGTGCCGCACCGCGCGCCCCCGGTGAGGCTCCCCCGCTTCCCGACCCGCTCGCCGATCCGCTGCAGGACATCCGCGTGAACCGCGCGACGGCCGAGGCCTATCTCGTGCGCGCCGGCGAATACATACAGGTCATCGATGTCGCCGGCCGCCAATGCTCCGACTTCCAGTGCTTCTCCGCCCGCAAGCTCGACAAGGGTCGCGCGCTGCCGCTCGATGCGACGACCACGCGCAGCCTGACCGGGCTCGGCTATCCGGCGCCGGGGCTGCCGGCAAAATGCTTCGACCAGGACATGGAGCCGCTGGTCGAGATCATCCAGGACACCGTCGGCCGCCACGACGCGTTCGCGCTCGCCTGCTACGCAAAATTCTACGAGGACATGGGCTATCCGGGTCACGCCAACTGCACCGACAATTTCAACGGCGCGCTCGCCCCCTTCGGCGTCGAAGCGCGCAAGGGCTGGATGGCACTGAACTTCTTCTACAACACCGGCATCGACGCCAATAACGTCATTTTTTTCGACGAGCCGTGGTCGCGGCCGGGCGACTACGTGCTCATGCGCGCCGTGACGGACCTCGTGTGCGTGTCCTCCGCGTGCCCAGACGATATCGACGCGGCGAACGCCTGGAACCCAACCGACATCCATGTCCGCACCTATTCCGACAGGGAGCGCTTTTCGCGAGCGATAGCCCATCGCATGACGCCCGACGCCGAACCCAAGCTCACGCGCGAGACCGCCTTCCACTCGAAGTTCGCGGAGCGCACGCGCGATTTCGCCGAATATCGCGGCTATTGGCTGGCGCAGAAATTCAACGATGGTGGTCCGCTCGAAGAATACTGGGCATGCCGCGAGCGCGCGGTCGTGATGGACCTCTCACCGCTCAGAAAATTCGAGGTGACCGGCCCGGACGCCGAGTCGCTGATGCAGTACGCGCTGACCCGCAACGTGCGGAAGCTCGGCGTCGGCCAGGTCGTCTACTCCGCCATGTGCTACGAGCACGGGGGCATGCTCGACGACGGAACGCTCTTCCGGCTCGGGCCGAACAATTTCCGCTGGATCGGCGGCGACGAGTACGACGGCGTCTGGCTGCGTGAGCTCGCGGAAAAAATGGGCTTTTCCGCCTGGGTGCGCTCCTCGACCGATCAGCTCCACAACATCGCGGTGCAGGGTCCGAAGAGCCGCGACATTCTTCGCGAAATCGTTTGGACGCCGCCGGCTCAACCGAAGCTCGAGGAGCTCGGCTGGTTCCGTTTCGCCATCGGCCGCATCGGCGGGCACAACGGCGTGCCGATCGTGGTCTCGCGCACCGGCTATACGGGCGAGCTCGGCTACGAGGTCTTCTGCCACCCGAAGGACGCGGACGCAGTCTTCGACGCGGTCTGGGAGTCGGGTGAGCCGCACGGGCTCACACCGCTCGGGCTGCAGGCGCTCGACATGCTGAGGATCGAGGCCGGTCTGATCTTCGCCAATTACGAGTTCTCCGACGAGACCGACCCGTTCGAGGCCGGCATCGGCTTCACCGTTGCGCTGAAGTCGAAAGACGACGATTTCGTCGGGCGCGCGGCGTTGATCCGCCGTCACGCCGCCCCACAGCGGAAGCTCGTCGGGCTTGAGATCGACGCGAACGACTCCGTCGGCCACGGCGACTGCGTGCATGTTGGCCGCGCGCAGGTGGGCGTGGTGACGAGCGGCGCCCGCTCGCCGCTTCTGAAAAAGAACATCGCGCTCGCACGTCTCGACGTCAGCGCGGCGGATATCGGCGGCGAGGTCGAGATCGGGAAACTCGACGGCCATCAGAAGCGGCTCCCCGCCCGCATTGTCCGATTTCCGCACTACGACCCGGAGAAGCTGCGCGTCAGGAGTTAGACGCAGCCCGGACTGCCGAAAAAAGCGGCTTGTGCTACCAATTTGGCTCCCCGCAGGGAGCCGGCTTGATACCAATTCGCCCGCCCCGGTTCGAATTGGTGTTGCCCCTGCGGGCGGAGCCGTCCTAGATTTCCTCAAAGAGGAAGGGCGATGCGGATCGGGTCCGTCGCCTTGTCGGGAGAGACAGCACACGCCAGCACGGGAGAGTTCTGATGACATTCAAGATCGAAGCGAGGCTTGATCGCAGAAAATTCCTGACCGGCGTGGCAAGTGCCGCCCTCATCGCAAACACCGCCGTGCCGCGCGTCGCCTTCGCGCAGGACAAGGTCGTGAAGATCGGCTTCCTCGCGCCGCTTGACCGGTGCCGTCGCCGCTTGGGGCAAGCCGGGACTCGACGGGTGCGAGATCTGGGCCGACTGGACCAACGCCGCAGGCGGCATCAACATCGGCGGCGAAGCGTACAAGGTCGAGTTCATCGCGTACGATGAGGAATACGACGCCGGCAAGGCGCGCACCGGCGCGACCAAGCTCATCCAGGAAGACGGCGTCAAGTTCATCATGATGCTCGGCGGCGATCCGTGGCCGGGCGTGGAAGACATCGCCGCGCGCACCGGCATGCTCGTCTCCACGCTTCTGCCGAGCGATCTGACGCCGGAGACAAAGACGCTCGTCGCGCCGTGCGAAGTGCACCCGATCTACAACGTCACCGGCGTCGAATGGCTCGCAGAGAATCGCCCGGAGCTGAAGACTGCGGTGATCTGCGCGCAGGACGATTCGCTCGGCAAGCCGTCGGTCGCCACCTATCTCGCCGCCTTCGAGGCGGCCGGCATCGAGGTTCTGGGCGACCCGGTCTTCTTCGACCCGGCGACTACCGACTTCGCGCCGGTGATGACGCAGTTGCTCGCCAACAAGCCGGACATCCTCTGCCTCGACACCTGCTACGCCGATTACGTGCAGCCGCTTTGCGAGCAGGCCTTCCAGCAGGGCTACAAGGGCCAGATCATCTCCTGCACGGTCGACTATTATAAGCGCATCGTGGAGCGCACCTCGAAGGAGTTCATGGAGGGCGTCGTCTTCCAGTTCCCCGACTTCGACGACCCGAAGCTCAACGACCCGAACATCAACTTCCCGAAGCCGAACGATTTCTACGCAGAGTTCGTGAAGCGCTTCGGCGAGAACGACTGGTCGGCGGTCTCCTGGGAATATTCATCGATCATGGTCTTGTGGAAGGATGCCGCGGAGCGCGCGGGCTCGGCCGACCCGGCCGCCGTCCTCGCCGCCATGAAGGAAGGCGGCGTCGGCAAGCACATCTACGGCGAGGCCAAATGGTGGGGGAAGGAGCTTTTCGGGATCGACAACGCACTCGTCGGCAACTGGCCGGTCGTGGTGATCCGCGACGGCAAGGCGAAGATCGCCGAGTTCCGCTCCATCCCCGCCTGGATGGACAAGCACCTGGATCTCCTGGTCAAGCACATGACCGCGCTCGGCCAGATGTGGAACCAGCGGACGTAAGGACGGCGCGAATTTCCATCGCCATGCCCGGGCTCGACCCGGGCGTCCACTCAGCGACGGCCGCGCCTCCGATTTCGTTGCCGAATGGATCGCCGGATCGAGTCCGGCGATGACGATAGTTCTGGTAGGCTCCAGACCATGTCCGCGCTGATCATCCAAACGGTTTTCAACGCGCTCTACGCTGCGAGCTACATGGCGCTGATCGCCGTCGGGCTGGTGCTGATCTTCGGCGTCATGGGCGTGATCAACTTCGCCCATGGCGAGCTCTACATGATGGGCGCCTACACCGTCGTCTTCCTGTTCGCCGGCTTCGGGTTTCCCTTCGTCGTGACCGTAGCCGCCGGCCTCGTCTTCGTCGGATGCCTCGGGCTTCTGATGGAATGGGCGCTGTTCCGACCGCTGCGGGAGAACCCGCTCGGCGGACTCATCGCCTCAATTGGGTTCCTTCTGATCCTTCAGAGCGTTGCCGTTCTGAAGTTCGGCTTAAGGATGCAGAACATTCCCTCGGTCACCAAGGCCAAGCTCGAGATCGGCGGCGCCGTCTTGACCTACGAGCGTTTCATGGTGATCGCTGCAACAGTAGTGCTCCTCGGACTGCTCTGGCTGTTTCTCAAGCACTCCAAGCTCGGCTGGGCGCTCCGCGCCTGCGCGCAGGATCGCGAGGCTGCGGCCCTGCAGGGCATCTCCATCAACCAGACGGCGCGCTACGCGATGTTTATCGGCGCGGCGCTCGCCGGCGTCGCCGGCGCGCTGACGGCGCCGCTCGTCGCGCCGACGCCCTATATCGGCCACTCCGTCATCGTCACCGCCTTCATCATCATCATCGTCGGCGGCATCGGCAGCCTCGAAGGCGCGGTGATTGCGGCCGTCCTCTACTCTTTCGTCGACACCATCGTCACGACGCTCTTCGACGGAGTCATCGCCAACATCGTCGGGCTGCTCCTGATGCTCGTCGTCCTGATCGTCATGCCGAACGGCCTCTTTGGAGCACGCGAGCGTGTTTAGGCAGGGACGCCTCATGCGCCCGCTCGCCACCGCACTTTGCGTCGTGCTGCTTCTTGTCCTGCCGCATCTCCTCAGCTTCTCGCAGCAGGAGTTGCTCGTCTTCCTTGTCATCAACGTGCTGATCGTGACGAGCTACCGCCTGCTCACGCTGACCGGAGAATGGTCGCTAGCGCACGTCGTGCTGATGGGCGTCGGCGGCTACGCGAGCGCACTTTATGCGAAGTCGTTCGGGGTTCCCGTGCCGCTTTCCATTCTGCTCGGCGCGGCGACGGCGGGTTTCACCGCCTTTCTCCTGAGCTTCCCGCTCTTCCGCATGAAGGGCTTCTATTTTCTGATCGGCTCGTTCGCGGCCGGCGAGGTGATCCGGCTTATCTGGAAGCGCTTCACCGACCCTTTCGGCGGCGCGACCGGCATCAAGCGCATCCCCGGCCTCCCCGGCTTCGACCTCGGCCCGCTCCACGTCGATTTCTTCTCGCCCGTCAGCTACTATTATCTGATGCTCGTGGTCGTCGCGCTCTCGGTGCTGATTCTGCACCTGATCGAGCGCTCGCGCATCGGGCTCACCTTCCACGCCATCCATTGGCAGGACAAGCTTGCGCAGTCGGTCGGGATCGAGGCGTTCCGTTACCGGATGCTCGCTTTCGTGATCGCCTCGTTCTTCGCCGGTCTCGGCGGCGCCTTCTATGCGCACTACCTCTCCACCGTGAACCCCAACCAGTTCGATGTGGAGCAGATGGTCTACGTCGTCATCTGGACCATCGTCGGCGGCACGACGCGGCTTTACGGTCCGATCCTTGGCGTGGTGTCGCTGACCATCATCGACGAAGTGGTGCTGAGAGCGATCGGTGCCGACCAGATCCGCCCCCTCCTCTACGGCGTCATCCTGATTGCCGCGATCCTGTTCATGCCGAACGGGCTTGAGAGCCTCGTCATCCGTTTCGTCGAACGCCGGCCGACGGCCGGACCCGTAGCAGAGACGGGTTAGCCGCCACCCGTCGCAGGGTCGGACTTTCGGCACGCAAGCAGGATCACAGCCGCCATCAGCTTGCGCGTGTCGTTCAGCATGGCCGGGCGTTCACGCCGCCAGCGCGCGAGCCGCTCTGCGGCCTCCGTGGCCGAGATCAGAGCCGTCGCGTCGAGACCGGCGACGCGTCCGCGCGCTTCTTCGATGAGCTCCGCCCACTTCACCCGCCAGCGCGCCTCGTAGGTCGGCCGGTGCCGCTGCTCCATGCGCATGTGGAAGAGCGATGAGCGCGCGACGCGCGGCGCCGTCATGCCGGCGACCCAGCCGTCGCAGCGCCGCCAGACATCGAGCGCGTCGGCGATCGTGCGGCCGCTCTGCGCGCCCTTCCCGGCGGCGACCAGCGCCGCTCCGTGATTGGCGAGACTGCAGCCGAGCCGCGGATCGTTGTCGGCGAAATTGGCGGTCGCGATCCGCACCGCGCTGGCTATCTGAGAACGCGCCGTCTCCTCGTCGCCGGCCGAAAGGCGCTCCATCGCGATCTCCGCCGCACCCTCCCAGGCAAGATCCTCAGGCTTCCAGCCAGCGGAGATCAGCTCCGCGTCGCTCCAATCTTCAGGCACCGAGATAGGCCCTGCGCACATGCTCGTTGTCGTGCAGCATGGCGGCGCTGCCATGGAGCGCAACGCTGCCCGTCTCGAACACGTAGGCGTAGCCCGCGAGGTTGAGCGCAAGCTCGGCGTTCTGCTCGACCAGCACCACCGGCACGCCGCGCTCCGCGATCTCCACGACGATGCGGCCGATTTCCTGCACCAGGATGGGCGAAAGGCCCATCGACGGCTCGTCGAGGAGGAGCAGGCGCGGGCGAGACATCAGTGCGCGCCCGATCGCAAGCATCTGTTGCTCTCCGCCGGAGAGCGTCCGCGCCCATTGCCGATGCCGCTCGCGAAGGCGCGGGAAATGCCCGTAGACCTGGTCGAGATCCGCCGCAACGCCGGCCCGGTCGCTGCGCAGGAAGGCGCCCGTTCGCAAGTTCTCCTCCACCGTCAATCCCGGGAAAACGCGGCGGCCCTCCGGCACGTGCGCGATGCCGCGCGCAACGATCTTTTCCGGCGGCAGCGCGTCGATCCGCTTGCCGTCGAAACGGATCTCGCCGGCCGCCGGCCGCACCAGGCCGGAGATCGCCCTGAGCGTGGTGCTCTTTCCGGCACCATTCGCGCCGATGATGGTGACGATGCCGCCCTCCGGCACTTCGAGACTTACGCCCTTCAGCGCCGCCACCTTGTGATAGCGCACCTCGAGGCTGTCGATCTCAAGCAGCATGGCTTGGTCGGCCGAGATAGGCTTCGATCACGCGCGGATCGCTGCGGACTTCTTCCGGCGAGCCCTCGGTGAGCGCGCTGCCGAAATTCATGACGGTGATCCTGTCGCACAGTCCCATGACTGCCTGCATGTCGTGCTCCACCAGCATGATGGTGATGCCGCGCTCGTCGCGGAGCTGGCGCACGTGCCCCATCATGCGTCGCGTCTCCTCCGCGTTCATGCCGGTGAACGGCTCGTCGAGAAGAAGCAGCTTCGGATCGGCCGCGAGCGCGACCGCCATGCCGAGCGCGCGCTGGTGCCCATGCGGCAAGCTCGACGTCGGTTCGTCCGCAAAGCCGGCGAGATCGAAGAAGGAGAGCACTTCGCGCGCCTTCTCGTCGGCGGCGCGCTCGCGAGCCGCGTCGGTGCCGGCAATACGGGCGAGGATCCCCGCTCGCGCGCTCAGGTGACAACCGACCCGAACATTGTCGAGCACGCTGAACTCTTGGAAGAGGGTGGTTCCCTGGAAGGTGCGGATGAGGCCGCTTTGCGCGAGCACGCTGGTGCGCGTCCCGGTGATGTCGCGCCCCTCGTAGAAGATGCGCCCGCCGGTCGGCGGGTAGAAGCCGCTGATGAGGTTGAAGGTCGTGGTCTTGCCGGCGCCGTTTGGGCCGATGAGCCCGTGGATGAGGTTACGCTGGACGCTGAAGGAGAGATCGTCGACGGCGTTGAGGCCGCCGAAAGCGCGCGACAGGCCGCGCACTTCCAGAAGAGGCGCCTCCCGAGCGTCGCCGATCATTGACTCCTCCCCCTGGCGGACGAGAAATCTTGGCGGACATGCAACGGACCGGTCAAGCCCAATCGGAACCAAAGGGCTCGGCCGCCCGCTCTGAAATCAGGGCGATTGAGGAATCGAGATGGCCAATACCTTTCGTGCCGCCTGCATCCAGTTCTCCGCCCGGGCGCGCATCGAGCCGAACCTTGCGACGAGCCTCCGGCTCGCGCGCGAGGCGGCCGGGCGCGGCGCCCAGCTGATCGCGCTTCCCGAATACTTCTCAGGCGTCGCGACAGAAGGCCATCGCATCGTGCCGACGGCGTTCGCCGAGGCCGATCACCCGGCGATCCCCGCCTTCAAGGCGGCGGCACGCGAGCTTGGCACGTGGATGCTGCTCGGCTCGCTCGCCGTCGTGAAGGCCGACGGAAAGATCGCCAACCGCGGCTATCTGATCGATCCGGCGGGCGAAGTCACCGCCCGCTACGACAAGATCCATCTCTTCGACGTCGATCTCGGCGCCGGCAAGCAGTACCGCGAGTCCGAGACGATCGCGCCGGGCTCCGTCGCCGTCGTGGCCGATACGCCGTGGGGCGGCCTCGGCCTCTCGATCTGCTACGACCTGCGCTTTCCGCAGCTCTACCGCGCGCTCGCCAAAGCCGGCGCGACGATGCTCGCGGTGCCGGCGGGGTTCACGAAGCTGACGGGGATCGCGCATTGGCACACGCTCATTCGCGCGCGGGCGATCGAGAACGGCGCCTGCGTGATCGCGCCCTGCCAGAACGGCACGCTCGACGGCGGCGGCGAATGTTTCGGCCATTCGCTGATCGTCGATCCGTGGGGAGAAATCCTCGCCGACGGCGGCGAGGAGGAGGGCATCGTCATCGCGGACATCGATCCGCAAGCCGCCGTCGAAGCGCGCCGCCGCATCCCGGCGCTAACCCACGATCGCAATTTCTCTGTCGAACGGACCGAGGAAAGCCAAGCTGGCCAAGCCGCATAGCCTGAATTGGGGGCCCGCGATCTGCGGCCGCCTGATCGCAGGAACCCGGGATATGCGCGGCCTTAGGCGTTCCGTCCGGGCTACGGGCTATTCGCCTGCAGGAGATCGTCGCGCGCCTTGGCGAGATGCTGCGTGATCAGCGTCTCGGCAAGGAGTGCGTCGCGCTGGTCGATGGCCTGATAGATGCCGCGGTGCTGGACATGATAGTCGGCGATCACCGCCGGCGTCAGGATCTTCTCCTTCATCGCATCCCATTGCGCGTGCAGCCGCACGATGTTGATCTGCCTGTAGAAGATCAGGACCAGCGGATTGCGCGAGGCGCGCGCGATGAGAAGATGGAATTCCGCGTCCCATCTTGAGAACTCGTCCTTGTCGTTGTCGCAGGCCTCCGCCCGCGTCAGCACCGTCTCAATGTCGCTCAGGTCGCGGCGCGTGGCGTTGAGCACGGCAAGCCGCGTCGTGAAAGGCTCCACCGCGCATCGCGCGTCGATGAGCTGCAGAGGGCTGATGACCTCGGTCACGTCGCCGGCGACGGGGCTTCCGGCACTCGACGCGGTGACGAACGTTCCGCTGCCGAGCTTGCGCGAAACCAATCCGGCCCGCTCCAGCTGATCGAGCGCGCGACGCACGGTGCTCCGCGCCGCCTGGAAGGCGACCGCCAGCTCGCGCTCCGGCGGAAGCTGGTCGCCCCGGTTATAGGTGCCGGCCTCGATGGCGTTCCGAAGATGCGCCGAGATCGCGCCAACGCCCCGACCCGGCCTCGTTAGTCCCTCCAATTCGACGTCTCCTCGCATCGTGACTTCGTCATGTTTCCGGCCTGTGGGCAAACAATAACACCCCGAAGTCCAATTTGATCCGCATGGAAGAAATTGGTTTACAATCGGTCCGTGACTATGCCCTCATATCGCGGCGGGAGCGACGGGATTTTCGCCTCAGGCAAGAAGCCCGGCCGCCACCATAGATGATCATATTGAACCCGGCGTTCAACCAAAGGTCACCGCGATGACACTCCCCGCCAGCACGAAATACGCGGTGATCGGCGCGGGAATCCACGGTCTGAGCACCGCCTTCCACCTGGCGGAGATGCTGAAGGCGAGCGGCCGGGGCTCAGGCAGTGACATTCTCATCCTGGACAAGACTTCGATCGCCGCAGGAGCGTCCGGCATAGCCTGCGGCGTGGTGCGCAACAACTATTTCCAGCCGGCGATGCGCGAGCTGATGGCGCATTCGGTTGCCGTCTGGGAGAGCGACCCGGACGCATTCAGCTACCACCCCGTCGGCTACATGCAGATCAGCCCGGAATGCATGCGCGAGGACGTCGCCTCCATCTACGAGCAGCAGAAGGCGATCGGCTACGAATCGGTCTTCATCGAGGGCGCTGACAACTCGCGGCGCTACATGAAGAGCCTCTTCGACGACTGGCAGGCTCAGGGCATCACCTCGGTGCTGCATGAGAAGAAAGGCGGCTACGCCAACAACAAGGCGTCGATGCACGGCCTCGCGGCAAAAGCGGAGCGCGAGGGCGTGCGTATTCTCAGCGGCGTGGAGGTTCTCGGCTTCCAGTTCGGCTCCAACAGCAATGCCGTGACCGGGCTCATCACCAACCAGGGCGACATCACCTGCGAGCAGGTGATCGTCGGCGCCGGACCTTGGGTCAACCGCATCTGGAACTACCTCGAGCTGCCGAAGGCGATCACCATCAAGGGCCGCGACGGCAAGCTGCACGACGGGGTGCCGATGTGGAAATACTGGTGCCTGGAGGAGGGAACGCTCGGCGTCGACCCGAACATGCACAAGACGAATGACGGGCGCTTTCCCCCGGTCATCCACGTCGACACCGACGCGCCGCTTTATTCCGACGTCGACGGCTCGCTGATCACCGACGAGCTGTGGGGGCTCTATTACAAGCCCGACTTCAATTTCGGCGGCATCCAGGGCGGCGCGGCGCCGTATAAGGTCGAGCAGGAACCCGATCAGGTGGCGGTCGACCCCTACGGTCCGGAATCGCCCGATTTCATCGTCGGCGAGAACTTCGTGGAGATGTGGTGCTCGGCGCTCGCCCACTGCCAGAAGCGGTTCGAAGGCAAGATCGGTCAGTACAACAAGCACGAGAAGTCCGGCGGCCTCGGCTGCTTCACACCGGACAATTTCCCCGTCTTCGATAGTTTCCGCGAAAACGTCTACGTCATCGCGGATTCCAATCACGGCTACAAGATGATCGGCGTCGGCAAGCTCGTCGCGCAGGAGCTGATGGGCGAGAAGAGCGCGCTGCTTGAGCCGTTCCGCTTCTCTCGCTTCGAGCGCGGCGAATTGCACCCGACCTCCCACAGCCCGTTCCCCTGGAGTTGAGAACAATGCGGCAGAAGACGTCCCAACGTGCGGTGCCCGCTTTGGCGCGGGCGAGCGAAAAGCGGAGCAGCGTGCTGCGCCGGCCGACGGGACGCGCCAAGCCCTCGATGGATATCGAAGGCTTCGTCGAGCAGCGGGACCGCAAGGCGCTCGTCGCCGAGGTGCGCAAGAAGATCGACGCGCTCGGCATCGAATACCTCTATCTGCAGTTCGTCTCCGTGACCGGCCGCATCATGGGCAAGGGCATCCCGGCCGAGCACTGGGAATTGGTCGCCGAGAAGGGCTTCCAGCTCGTCTACGGCGCCACCATGAACCTCTTCCTGAACCGGCACGGAGACTATCTCGGCTACGGGCCGGAGGCGGCGGAGCTGATCGGCATTCCCGAGCCTGAGACCTTCATGCAGCTCCCCTGGGACAAGCGGGTGGCGCGCATGTGGTGCACGCTCTTCCGCAACCGCGAGGAACGGCAGGACCCCGGCGCCTTCTTGACCGCGGACGCGCGCGGCAACCTTCACCGCATCCACACCGCGTTCAAGAAGGAGCATGGCCTGGAGCTCCGGCACGGCACCGAGCCGGAGATGATGTGGCTCAAGAAGGGCTCGGACGGGCAGCCGAACGGCGGCTATTCGCGCCCCTACTGCTATCACATCGATCAGTTCGAGAGCCTGCGGCCCGTCTACATGCGGGTCATCGAATATTGCCGCAAGATGGGCCTCGACATGATCCAGGGCGACCACGAGGATTCGCCCGGCCAGCTCGAGCTGAACTTCACTTACGACGATTGCGCGCGCACCGCCGACCGGCTCGCCACCTACCGCCAGATCTGCGCCCAGGTCGCGCGCGAGTTCGACATTATCGCCTGCTTCATGTGCAAGCCGTTCATGGGCGTCTCCGCCAACGGCTGCCATCACAACATTTCGCTATGGAAGGGCGGCAAAGACGAAGTGAAGCCGCTCGGCAACGACTTGAAGAACCTGCCCGGCCTTCCCTTCAATTACACCTACCGCCGCGGCGGCGAGAACACCTTCATGCCGGACACCGACGACATCCAGCTGCCGGGGAAGATCGGGCTGAAGGCGATCGGCGGAATCGTCAAGCACCTGGGCGGGCTGACCGCTATCGGCTGCTCGACCGTCAATTCCTACCGCCGCCTCTGGGACACCGGCTTCTGGGCGCCGGTCTTCTCCGATTGGGGATTCCAGAATCGCACGACCGGCCTTCGCGTCTCGGCGCCTGGGCGCTTCGAATACCGCGCCGTCGACGCGATGGTGAATCCGCATTTGATGGCGGCGGCGCTGCTGAAAGCCATGGACGACGGCCTCAAGAACAATCTCGATCCGGGCCGCCCGGAGGAGCGCAACATCTATCAGGCGATGGAGGCCGGCAAACAGGTGAAGAAGCTGCCGATGACGCTCGGCGACGCACTCGAGGCGCTGAAGAAGGACGACGTCATCCGCTCCGCAATGCCGGGCGAGATGTATCGTCTCTACGACGAGTACAAGCGCGACGAATGGGAGCGCTTCCTCCACACCGCCACGGAGTGGGATCTGAAGATGTATCTGGACTGCCTGCCCTAGGGAGACGCGAGCCATGTGCGGAATAGCCGGACTGATCCACCGCGACGGCGCGGCGACCGTCGGCAAAGAGATGACGGCGATGCTTCAGAGCCTCCGGCATCGCGGCCCCGATTCGACGGGCTTCGCGATCTACGGCGTCTCCGCCGACAACGAATACATCATGCGGCTGAAGCTCGCCGAGCATGAAGACCTGACCAAGGACCACCACATCCATCAGAAGATCCGCGAGCGGCAGGCGGAGGTCGATTCCCGGCTTGAGGAGATGGGCGCCGTGGTGCTCGACGTGTCGGAGCCGACCGACTACGCGTTTCGTTACCGGCTGCGCTATTCGGCGGACACGCGCAAGCTCGCCGAGCAGATCGAGCAGATCGACGGCGCCGAGGTGCTCTCCTTCGGCAGCGCGCTCGAGCTGATCAAGGACCTCGGCGACGCAACGCAGGTATCCACGCAATACGAGCTCGGAAAATTCCGCGGCACGCACGGCATCGGCCACACGCGCATGGCGACTGAATCCGACGTCGATATCCGCTCCGCGCATCCCTATTGGGCCTACCCCTACAACGACATCGCCGTCGTCCATAACGGGCAGCTCACCAACTATTGGATCATGCGGCGCGAGATGGAACGGCGCGGCCACCGCTTCATGTCGAACTGCGATTCGGAGCTTCTGGCGGTCTACACCGCGAACAATCTCGAGCAGGGTGCGACGCTCGAGGATTCGCTGAAAGCCTCCATCAAGGAGATCGACGGCGTCTTCACCTACGTCGTGGCGACGGAGAACGAGCTCGGCATGGCCAAGGACACCATGGCGGCGAAGCCTATGGTGCTCTATGAGAGCGACGACCTCGTCGCGCTCGCCTCCGAGGAGGTCGCGATCCGCACGCTGATGCCGCGTGAGATCGACACCTCCGATCCCTACGACGAAGAGGTGCGGGTATGGCGGCGATGACCGGCGCGCCGCGCTCGGCCGCCGAACAGAGCCGTCTCTCCCATGAGATGGGAATGCACACCGAGCAGCTCGGCGGGCGCTCGCAGCGGCAGTTCTTCGACTTCGACCTTTCCGACGCGCACGAAGGTTTCTCGCTGCCCGGAACATTCGACGTCGATTTCAACAAGCGTGCCGAGATCGACGCGTCGAACATGCCGGAGAAGGAAGTCAATCTCCGCATCCGCGATCTGATGCAGGAGGGTCACGGCACGATCGTCATCCGCAATCCCGGCGCCAAGCATTCGATCGCTGTCGGGATCCTGAACCGCCTGAATCTGATCATCGACGGGTCGCTCGGCTATTTCGGCGTCGGTCTGATCGACGGGCCGAACGTCAGGATCGCCGGTCGCGTCGGCTGGTCGTGCGCCGAGAACATGATGAGCGGCACCATCATCATCGAAAAGAACGCCGGCTCGCAGTTCGGCGCGGCGATCCGCGGCGGCGACCTCGTCTGCAAAGGCAACGTCGGCTCGCGCACCGGTATCGACATGAAGGGCGGCTCGATCATCGTCGGCGGCGACACCGGTGCCTTCTCCGGCTTCATGATGCAACGCGGACGCATGGTGATCTGCGGCAATTCCGGCAAGAACCTCGGCGATTCCATGTACGACGGCACGATCTATATCGGCGGCGAGCCGACCAGCCTCGGTGTGGACGCGGTGTGGGGGACGATGACCGATCTCGACCGCCAATGGCTGACGCGAAAGCTGGAGATGTACGAGCTGCTCCCCGAACGCGGCGTCGCGCACTTCCGCAAGATCGTCGCGGGCAAGCAGCTTTGGAACTACGACAATCTGGAACCGACCGAGAAGAAGCTCGTGCTGTGATGAAAGGATGCTGCGCGCCAATCCTCCCAATGGGAGAGGGTTTTCGCGCGGTCCGGCCGGCTCATTAAATAACCGAGGATCGTCGATGGCGAGGAAGTCCAAGGCAAGCGGAGCGAAGAAGGGGCCGGCGGAGTCGAGCCGCTTCATCCTCGGTCATTCGAACATCTTCACGCCCGAGGTCATCAACGACATCCACATCAAGTCCGACCTCGGGCGCTACCGGATGCGCGGCTTCTCGCTCTTCAAGAAGATCCCGCATTGGGATGATCTGACCTTTCTGCCCGGCACGCTGACGCGCTTCGTCATCGAGGGCTATCGCGAGAAGTGCGAGACGAAGACGGTGATCGGCCCGCGCGCCAAGCGGCCGTTCGAGCTCGACATCCCGGTCTACGTCACCGGCATGAGCTTCGGCGCGCTCTCCTACGAGGCGAAGATCGCCCTCGCCCGCGGCGCCACGATGGCAGGCTCGGCGACGTGCTCCGGCGAAGGCGGCATGATCCCCGACGAGCGGCGCTATTCGGTCAAATGGTTCTACCAGTGCATCCAGTCGCGCTACGGCTTCAACCCGCACCATCTCAGGCTCGCGGACGCCTGCGAGTTCTTCATCGGGCAGGGCTGCAAGGTCGGTCTCGGCGGACATCTGATGGGCCAGAAGGTCACCGACCAGGTGGCCGAGATGCGATCGCTTCCCGCCGGCATCGACCAGCGCTCGCCAGCCCGCCACCCCGACTGGCTCGGCCCCGACGACCTTGCGCTGAAGATCGAGGAAATCCGCGAGGCGACGAACTGGGAGATCCCGATCCAGCTCAAGCTCGGCGCCGCGCGCGTCTATGACGACGTCAGGATGGCGGTGAAATGCGGTCCGGACTCCATCTACATCGACGGCATGGAAGGCGGCACGGGCGCGGGACCGCACATCGCCGCGGAAGACACTGGCATCCCCGGCATCGCGGCGATCCGCCAGGCGCGCCGCGCGATCGACGAGCTCGGCAAGCGCGGCGAGGTCACGCTCGTCTACGCCGGCGGCATCAGGAACGGCGGCGACGTCGCGAAGGCGCTGGCGCTCGGCGCCGACGCAATAGCCATCGGCCATTCGGTGCTGATGGCGCTGAACTGCAACCGCCATATCGACGGCGTCACCGACTACGAGAACGAGATCGGCGTGCCGGCGGGCTATTGCTACCATTGCCACACCGGGCGCTGCCCGGTCGGCGTCGCCACGCAGGACCCGGAGCTCAGGAAGCGGCTCGATCCCGACGAGGCGGCCGAGCGCGTCTACAACTTCCTCCATACGCTGACGATGGAGGCGCAGATGCTGGCGCGCGCTTGCGGCAAGACCAACGTCCACAGCCTCGAGCCGGAAGACCTCGCGGCGCTGACGATGGAAGCCTCCGCCATGGCGCAAGTGCCGCTCGCCGGCACCGACTACACGGTCGGCGTCGAGAACTATCACGACATCAGCTGAGGCACGGGAAGCGCTACGATGGCAGGCAAGGGCGGTTACAAGGGCGCAGAAACCCAGGGCGACGTCGACAAGTTCCTGAAAGACGCCGCCGGGCTCGACTCAAGCCGCGAGCAGGAGATCGGACAGCACATCGGCTACCGCTACGATGTGAACCTCTTGCCCGACTACGGTCGCCTTACCCCCTACCTCAAAGCCTACATGGAGTTCATGGGCTGGGACGACCTGAACTGGCTCGAAGACATCCACATGGGCTACGAGGACGGACAGCCCGCGATCTTCGATCGCAACATCAACGGCTGGGTGCGCATCCCGAAATCGATGCCGCTCCCCGACAACCAGCAGGATCGAGACATGCTGGCGCGCGAGCTGCTCGTGCGCTTCCAGACCTCGCCGCGCCACCCGCTGAGAGAGCTGAATGAGGCCTATCGCAAATTCTGAGCGGGTCAGGCGCTCGCCTCCGGCGAGAGACCGGCCTGCGGCCGTGGCCGCGCCTCGGCGCATGCCCAGTCGGGACGGAAGGCGAGCACCTGCACGATGCCCGCACTCGCCGGGTTGAAGATACGGTTGTGCCAGATCGTGGCTTCGCGGGCGGGATCGCCCTCCTCAAGCGCAAAGACCGCACACGGCAACCGGAAGAATTGCCGGAACTGGTCGAATTCCAGGCTACACGCGCCCTCGTCCAGAAGCGACGCTGCGATGGGCGAATCGGCCGGCAAAAGCGAGGTCAGGCGGTCGCTGAAATCCGCCGGCCGCTGGAAATGCTCCGCCTGGAGGAATGCCAGCCCGCGCTCGTAGACAAGCATCGGGTCCAACGACTTCCGCACTTGGAAGCGGAAGAAGGCGGTGCTCTCTTCCGGCTCTTTCGGGACGATCAGGACCGTGAGCGCCTTCGCGATAACACCGCCGGTTGTGGTCAGCACGCGCGGCCGCATCCCCGGCGACGGCCGTCCGCCGTCCTGGCGCATCGCCACCTGCCTGATGCGGCACTGCCAACCGATGAAATGGTCGCGGAGCTCTTCTGTGGGAGTCTTCAGCATGACCCGGAGACTATTGTGAATTTTTCGTTACACTACAGGTTTGGCGGAGGGCTCTTTGGAGGCTCCGCCATACCGACGGTGACGCAGACTTCGCGCGTCAAAGTGGGGGCGCAGAATATGTAGCATCGTCGGTCTCGACCCGCGGCGCAACGATCTGAAGACGATCTGCGCTGCCGCGGATGCGACATGGGGGAGCATCAAATGGGCGACAACCTATCTGCCTTGACGACGATTTTCACCGAGTTCTACTACTGGGTGACGATCGTATTCATGTTTCTGATTCACGTCGGCTTCTGCGTCTATGAGGTCGGTGTCAGCCGCCGCCGCAATCATCTTCACACACTGATGAAGAACACGATGCTGATCCCAGTGGTCACCGTCACGTTCTTCTTCTTCGGCTGGTGGATCTATTTCGGCCTGCCGAACGGCCCGTGGATCATTGGTCCTGTGCTGTGGGACGCCGGGACTCCCGACACACCGTGGTCGCCGACGATGGCGCCGAACCTCGGCGATCACATCACCGGGGTCTTCTGGGGAGCGTTCCTGCTCTTCTCGCTGACCGCTGCTTCGATCGTGTCGGGCGCCGTCATCGAGCGCATCCGCACCGGCGCGTTCCTGGTCATCGCCGTGCTTATCGGCTCGGTGACCTGGATGATCGATGCGGCCTGGGGCTGGAGCTACAACGGCTGGATGATCAAGGTGCTCGGCTATCACGACGCCTACGCCTCCGGTGTCATCCACGCGATCGCCGGCGGCACCGCGCTCGGCGTGCTCGTTGTGCTCGGCCCGCGTCTCGGGCGTTTCACCGCCGACGGCAAACCGCGTGATTTCGTGCCGCAGAACACCTGGCTGGTCACGGTCGGGCTATTCCTGATCTACACCGGCTTCTGGGGATTTTACGCCGCCTGCAACGTTCCGATCATCTCGCCGGAGACTATCGGCGGCCAGATCACCGGGGCGACCTGGACGGGGACGACGATCTACCTGACTCCGACCACGCTCAGCGGCATCACCTTCAACTTCCTGATGTCGCTGTCGGGAGGCATGATGGTGGCCTACCTGATCTCCAAGGGCGACCCTTTCTGGACCTACTCGGGTGGCCTTGCCGGCATCATCACGGCTTCCGCCGGCAACGACCTCTATCACCCGATCCAGGCCATGTTCATCGGCGGGATCGGTACGTTCATCGCCTACAAGATGCACTACTGGGTCGAGCGAAGGTTCAAGCTCGATGACGCGGTGGGTGCTGTGGCGGTGCACGGCTATGCCGGCTTCATCGGCGTTGTGATCGCCGGCTTCGTGCTCTGGGGTTACCCGTCGTCACCCTACGCGGACTACGCGACGGTCAATCCCGATCGGACAGATCGTCGGCGCCATCATCATGTTCTTCGTGCTCGGCTTCATCCCCGGATGGATCGCGGCGAAGATCTTCAACGCCTTCGGGCTGCTCCGCGTGCCGCGCCAAGTCGAGCTGATGGGGCTCGATTTCAAGAGCCTGCACGAGCAGGAAGAAGCGCGCGCCGATGTCAGAAACACGGAGAAGGCGCTTGCTTAGCGCGCTTCTGTAAGGAGGATCGAAATGGGCAACTCTTGGGCAGTCGATCTCGCCAACATCGGCGCGATCTACCCGTGGCAAGGCTCGGAAGTGATCATGTTCATCGTCGCTTTCGTCGTCTGGGTCGTGTTTCACATCCTGCAGATCAAGCAGGAGAACGTGGACTACAACGAAGACATCGAGCGCTACGGCTCCGCCGACTCGATCAAGAAAGCACTCGACGAGCATCCGACCTGATGAATACGGGGCGCCGGCCGACCGCCGGCGCCCCTTCCGGCCGCGAGCGGTGAAGTGAGGAAAGCCGGCGCTCGCCTTCAAACAGGCAAATCGTGGTCTTTGCGCTGCTGAAATACGGGCTCGGCCTCGGCAAGTTCGAGCGCCAGTTCCCGGCTGCGAAGCCCCTGAAGCCGTCCTACGACGTGGTGATCATCGGCGGCGGCGGGCACGGAGCGGCGACCGCCTACTACCTGGCGCGCGACTACGGCATCACAGACGTCGCCATCCTCGAGAAGGGCTATCTCGGCGGCGGCAACACGGCGCGCAACACCACCATCATCCGTTCAAACTATCTGACGCCGGAAGGCGTGAAGTTTTACGACGAGTCGCTGACGCTGTGGAAAGACCTCGCCGACGACTTCGACATGAACATCATGTATTCGGAGCGTGGCCACTTTACCCTCGCCCACACGGACGCCGCGATCCGCACTTCGCGCTGGCGGGCGGAGGTGAACAAGCATCTCGGCGTCAGTTCCGAGCTCGTCTTCCGCGACGACATCGCCCGGCTCTGCCCCGAGCTCAATCTCTCCGAAGAAGTGCGCTATCCGATCCTCGGCGCGCTTTATCATCCGCCGGGGGCGATCGCCCGTCACGACGCGGTCGCCTGGGGTTACGCGCGCGGCGCGACGCAGCGCGGCGCGGAACTGCATCAGTTGACCGAGGTGACCGGGATCGCCCGCGCGAACGGCAGGGCCGTCGGCTGTGGAGACGACCCGCGGCAGCGTGAAGGCCGGCAGGATCATACAATGCGTCGCCGGCATGAGTTCCGTCGTCGCCAAGATGGCAGGCATCAAGCTGCCGATCCGCACCATCCCGCTGCAGGCCTGCGTGACACAGCCGCTGAAGCCGTTCCTCGATCCGATCATCGTGTCGGGGAGCCTCCACATCTACGTGTCGCAGAGCGCGCGCGGCGAACTGGTGATGGGCGGCTCGACCGATCCCTACGGCCTCTACCGCCCGCGCTCCACGCTCGATTTCAAGGAAGGGCTGATGGCGCACATGCTTGAGCTCTTTCCCTTCCTCGCCAACGTCAAGGTGCTCCGCCAATGGGCGGGGCTCGCCGACATGACGCCGGACTTCTCGCCGGTGATGGGCGAGACGCCGGTCGAGAACTACTACATCGACGCCGGTTGGGGCACCTGGGGGTTCAAAGCGACTCCGGTCTGCGGCAAGCAGAACGCCAAGATGCTGGCGACGGGGAGCGTCCCCGACCTCATCCAGCCGTTCCGCCTTTCCCGCTTCGAGGAATTCAAGCAGGTCGGCGAAAAGGGCGCCGCCTCGGTCGGGCATTGATGAAGGCGCCCCCATGAAGGTCATGCACTGCCCGCTGAACGGTCCGCGCAACATCTCCGAATTCGTCTGCGGCGGCGAGTTGCGCGAGGAGCCCGATCCCGCCCGCGCGACAGACGCCGAATGGGCCGACCATGTCTTCCTGCATGACAACCAGCCGCGCGTGGTACGCGAATGGTGGCTGCACGCGCCGACGGCCTATTGGTTCATCGCCGAGCGCGACACGCTGACCGACGCGATCGTGCGCACCTACCCGGCTTCGGAGATCTTCAAGAGCCGGCGCGACTATTCCAAGCCCGATGCAGGTCCCGCATGAGCGGCGGCGAGAACAGGCTGCCGTCGCGGTCCGGCGAGTGGATCGACCGCGCGCGGCGGGTGACCTTCACCTTCGGCGGCGAGGAGGTGGAAGGCTATTCCGGCGATACGATCGCGAGCGCGCTTGCGGCGCACGGCAAATGGATACTCTCGCGCTCGTTCAAGTACCGCCGCCCGCGCGGTGTGCTCACCATGGCGGGGCAGGACGCGAACACGCTGGTGCAGCTTCCCGATGAGCCGAACGTCGCGGCGGACATCACGCCGATCAGCGATGGCCTTCGCGTCGACGGCCAGAATTTCGACGGCAGCCTGGAAGACGACCGCGGCGCGCTGATCGGAGCGTTCGGAAATTTCCTGCCGGTCGGCTTCTATTACAAGAGTTTCTTCCGTCCGCGAGGTGCGTGGAAATTCTGGGAGCCGATCATCCGCCGGCGCGCCGGTCTCGGGCGCGTGAACGTCTCCGCTCACCACGGGTATTTCGACAAGGCCTACGGCTGGTGCGATGTCGCGGTGATCGGCGGCGGCCCGGCCGGCTTGGCGGCGGCGCTCCGCGCGGCGCGCGCCGGCGCCGACGTGCTGATCGTCGACGAGAACCGGACGCTTGGCGGCAGCCTCACCTACGCGCGTTTCGACGCCGAAGGCACGCGCGCTGCCGCAACCCTGGCGACGCTTCGCGAGCGGGTCGCGGCGGAGCCCGGCATCACGGTGATGACCGAGGCGGTCGCTACCGGACTCTTCGACGACAATTGGCTGGCGATCATCAAGGGCAACCGCCTTCACAAGGTGCGGGCCAGACAGGTGATCCTCGCCACCGGCTCGATCGAGCAGCCCCTCGTCTTCCACAACAACGACCTGCCGGGGATCATGCTCGCCTCGGCGGCGCAGCGCCTGATCCGCCAATTCGGCGTGCGCCCCGGCCGGCGCGCCATCGTCGCGACGGCCAACGAAGACGGCTATGCGGCCGCTCTCGACCTCATCGCCGGAGGAACCGAAGTGGCGGCAGTGCTTGATCTGCAAACGGGCCCGCGCCGCTCGGCCATTGCCGATGCCGCGCGCGATCACGGTGTGCGTGTGCTTCAAGGGTTCACCGCTTGGGAAGCGATCCCGGAGCGCGGCAACCGGCATGTGCGCGGCGTCGTTGCGCGAGAGATCGACGGGCACGGCAAGGTCAACGGGAAGTCCGTCGCGCTCGATTGCGATCTCCTGCTGACATCGGTCGGCTTCATGCCGACGCATCAGCTTCTGTCGCATGCCGGCGGCAGGGTTCGCTACGATTCGGCGAGCGCGATGTTCGCGGTGCGCGAAGTGCCGAAGGATATCGCGGTCGCCGGCGCGCTTGCCGGCGCCTATGCGCTCGACGCGGTTACAGCGGAAGGAGAGGCCGCCGGACACGCGGCCGCGACCGCGCTCAAGCTCGACGCCGGCCCTTCCCCCGCCGTCCCGAACGATCGCGGCGGCCTCGGGCAATCTTATCCCTGGCCGATCTTCCCGCATCCGAAGGGCAAGGATTTTGTCGATTTCGACGAGGACCTGCAGGTCGCCGACATCCGCAACGCGGTCGCCGAGGGCTACGATCACATCGAGCTGGTGAAGCGCTACTCGACGATCGGCATGGGACCGTCGCAGGGTCGGCACTCGGCGCTGAACGCCGCGCGGCTGACCGCCGAGGCGACCGGGCAGGACCTGGAAGCCGTCGGCCACACCACGTCGCGTCCACCCTTCGTGGCGGAGAAGATGGGCGTGCTCGCCGGGCGCGGCTTCGAGCCGGTGCGTCTGACCGCGATGCACCATCGCCATCTTGGGCTCGGCGCCCACATGATGCCGGCGGGCCTCTGGATGCGTCCCGCTTTTTACGGGGCGAAGGCGGAGCGCGAGCGGATGATACGCGAAGAGGCGCTCGCGGTGCGCAACAATGTCGGGATGATCGACGTCTCGACTCTCGGCGGGATCGAGGTCTGCGGGCCCGACGCGGCGGAGTTCCTCGAGCGGCTCTACACCTTCGCCTATAAGAAGCAGGAAGTCGGCCGCTCACGCTACGTGCTGATGACCGACGAGGCCGGGGTGATCATCGATGACGGCGTCGCCTGCCGTCTGCACGAAGAGCATTTCTACGTCACTGCGACGACGAGCGGCGTCGACAATGTTTATCGCTCCATGCTGTGGCGGAACGCGCAGTGGCGTCTCGACGTCGTCGTCACAAACGTCACCGCCGCATTCGCCGGAATCAACATCGCGGGGCCACGGTCGCGCGCAGTACTTCAGCGCTTGACCGACCTCGATCTCTCGCGCGCGGCGTTCCCCTATCTCGGCGTCAGGACCGCTGATGTCGCCGGCATTCCGGCGCGGCTGATGCGGGTCGGCTTCGTCGGCGAGCTCGGCTACGAGATTCATGTTCCCGCAAGCCATGGCGAGGCGCTTTGGGACGCGCTTACCGAGGCCGGAAAGCCGGAGGGGATTCGCCCGTTCGGGGTCGAGGCGCAGCGGCTTTTGAGGCTTGAGAAGGGCCACATCATCGTCAGCCAGGATACCGATGGCCTGACGACGCCCGGCGAAGCCGACATGGCCTGGGCGATCTCGCGGCGAAAACCCTATTTCGTCGGCGGCCGCTCGATCGCCATCCAGGACAGAAACGGCCTGCAGCGAAAGCTCGTCGGCTTCGTGATCGACGACAAGAACGCCGGCGTCCCGGAAGAATGCCACCTCACGCTGCGGCAGAACGAGATCGTCGGCCGTGTCACCTCCGCCGCCTGGTCCGATGCGCTCAAGCAGACGGTCGGGCTAGCCTACGTGCATCCGGGCCAAGCCGAAATCGGTGCCGCGTTCGACATCAAGGTCGCCGGCGGCCGCATCGTCGAAGGCCGCGTGGTGAAGCTTCCCTTCTACGACGCAGACAACGCGCGGCAGGAAATGTGACGGTGAGTGAAGGCGCGCATCATCTTCCGGACGAACGGTCGCGGCGGAGCTTTCTCTACCGCGACCTCCAAACGGCGGGCGCGCGATTCCGCCCGCTGAACGACGCTATGGTGGCGGCCTCTTACGGCGACGCCGACGAAGTCGGCATCGCGCGCAACCTTGGGCTTGCCGACCTCTCGCCGCTTCCGCGCACAGGCTTCAAAGGACCAAAGATAGCCGAATGGCTCGCCGCCCAAGGGATCAGCCTCGGCGAGGCGTCGAACGTCGCCTACCCCGCCGCAGGCGGCGTCCTCGCTGCCCGACTGGCGCCGGGAGAGGCCCTCGTCCTCGGTGGCCTCGACGGTGACGAGCAACCGATCGCTGCTCTGGAACGCGCATGGAGCTATTCCGCCGCCGGCGTCTGGCCCGTTCCGCGGCGCGACGCGTCCTTCTGGTTCATGGTGACCGGCGTGCATTCCGCCGCGATGTTCGCCAAGATCTGCGGCGTCGATCTCAGGGCCAAGTCCTTCGCCAACCATCGGATCGCGCAGACATCGGTCGCGCGGTCGAATGGCATCGTCATCCGTTCCGATCTCGGCGACGTGCCCGCCTATCACCTCTTGGGAGACAGCGCCTCAGCTGGTTTCGTATGGCGGTCCGTCCTCGATGCGATGGACGAATTCGGCGGCGCCCCCGTCGGGCTCGACGCGCTGCTCAAGCTGTCAGTCGAATGATTCCAGGGGAGCCGGCACCGCGCCGCCGAACTGTTGAACGTCCGCCGCGGAATATGGCTCCGGCCTAGTTCAGCTTTGCGAGGAAGGCGTTGATCGCGCCGGCGCCTTTTTCCGGTTGTTCGCACATCCACCAGTGGCCAGCGCCGTCAAGTACGGCGACCTCCGCCCCGGCGCGCTCCGCGGAACGGCGAGCAAGCATTTCACCGCCGCAATAGTGGTCTTCGATCGCAATCAGAACCAGGCCGGGTTTCGCCGCCGCCTTCGCCAAGCTGGAGCCGAGTTCCTTCATCGTCGGTTGGATTGCCGATCGATAGAGCGCCAGGATTGCCCTGCCCATCTCTTCGCTCGCGCCCGCCGCCACCTTTCGCGCGACTGCGGCGCTCATGCCCAGACTTTGGTAAAGCTCCGCCCTGGTCTCGACGGGCGCACCGATCATCTGGGCGACCGCCTGCTCGCCGATCTTCGGCTTCTGCCAAGTCTGCGCCAAGTCATGCCAGACATAGTCGGGGTCGAATACGCCCGCGACATCGATCGTCCACGACCGGATAAGATCGGGGCGCTCCATCGCAATGCGCGCGACGTGCCCTCCGCCCCAGTCATGCCCGATGAGATCGACCGGTTGCTCCAGCTGCTCGAGCGCCCCGGCAAGCCAATTACGATAAGCGTCAATGGAACAGTCGAAGCCTGCGTGGCGAAGCGCGATCGCCTCTCCCGTGACCGTCGCCTTCATCTCCGGGCCGATGGCGCAGCGCATGCTGACCCGTGATGAGCGCTTGAACATTGACTAGAACCTCCGTGCTTGCTTGTCGTTGCCGGCGTCCGCGCCGGTCCTAGACCGGCACCATAGGGGGAGCCGATGCCAACAAAGAGGGTCCTCGTCGTCGGTCTCGGCAACATGGGTATGAGCCATGCGCTCGCCTATCAGCGCATCGACGGCTTCGAGGTCGCAGCGGTCTGTGAGCGGCGGATCGCGGAAAGGAAGCTGCCGGCCGCCCTCGCCGGCGCCTCACGGTTTGCTTCTTACCGAGACGCACTCGCAGCCATGAAGCCGGACGTGGTCTCGATCAACTCCTGGTCCGACACGCATGCCGACTATGCGGTCCAGGCCATGGAAGCCGGCGCCCATGTTTTTGTGGAGAAGCCGCTCGCCGAAACCGTCGCGGATGCCGAGCGCGTGGTTACGACGGCGAAGCGCACGCGGCGGAAGCTCGTCGTCGGTTACATTCTGCGGCACCATCCAAGCTGGACCCGCTTCGTTGAGCTTGCGCGAACGCTTGGAACACCGCTCGTCTTCCGCATGAACCTCAATCAGCAATCGAGCGGCGCGCAGTGGGAGACTCACAAGCGATTGCTGAAGACGCTCTCGCCGATCGTCGACTGCGGCGTGCATTACGTCGACGTCTGGTGCCAGATTACGCAAGCCAAGCCGATAGCAGTGCACGCGGTCGGCGCGCGGCTGAGCGACGAGATGCCGCCCGGCATGTATAACTATGGGCACTTCGAGGTCGTCTTCGATGACGGATCGGTCGGCTGGTATGAGTCCGGCTGGGGTCCGATGATGAGCGAAACCGCGTATTTCGTGAAAGACGTGATCGGGCCGAAGGGCTCGGTCTCGATCGTCATGGCCGAAAGCGCCGGAGCGGACACCAAGTCAGCCGATATCAATACCCATACAAAGACGAACCAGATCCTCTTCCATCCCGCCGATCTCAACGCCGATGGAGCGCAGGCCAAGCCCGATCAGTATATCACGACGACGGATGAGCCCAGTCACGACGAGCTTTGCGAGCGGGAGCAGCGTTTTCTGCTGCGCGCAATCGACGAAGACATCGATCTTGCCGATCACATGGAGGATGCGATCAAGAGCCTCAGGATCGTGCTCGCCGCGGACCGGTCGGTCAGAACCGGCGAGGTCGTGAAGCTCTAAGCCCGATTGTGCTGAAAACAATGGTTCGGTGGTGCCGCATGCCGGACTCGAACCAGCGACCCTCGCATTACGAATGCGATGCTCTACCAACTGAGCTAATGCGGCTTTGCCGTGCTCCTTACTATCGGATTCATAGGCCGGCAAGGCTGGCGCTGAATTGCGGTGGACCGCAGCCGCTCCGGCGCTAGCCGCTCCGCAGGAACGCCGGCAGCGAGCGCCCGTCCTCTTCCTCGTCCTCCTCGCTCACCCCCGGATCGTCAGGACGCGGCGGCTCGACCGGCACCGGGCGCGCCGCCCGTCCAGCCTTGTCCGTCTTGGCGACGAGCGCTACCGACGGCGGTGCCCCCGGCGTCGAAGCGACCGCTTTCGCTGCGTCGGTCTTCGCTGCGCCTTCGTGCGCATTGCCCACCCGCGGCAAGGGTCGCGGCGGCGCCGCCGGCGGCGCAACCGGCGTTGCAAGTTCCGGGCGTTCGACATCGAGCCGAGGCCCCTCGATCTCGGCGAGCGGCACCTTCCACTCGACTGCGTCGAGTCTGCCGGTCACCGGCGACAGCGGCGCCCACCCTTCCAAGACGACGCCGTCGGCCGTCCACGCCGGGTCGCGCGGCGCGTGCACGGCGCGGGCAAGCCATTCGCGGGCGCGCCCGCGGTCGCCGGTCTCCGCCTCTTCGAGCTCGGCCATCAGGATCAGCGCGTTCTGCGTCGGGCGCTCGGCGATGATCGGCGCCAGCACCTCGCGCGCGCGGGCGAAGTCGCGCGCGTCGATCGCCGCGCGCGCAACGGCGTGGCGGCTCTCGTCGGCGTTCGGACGCAGACGATAGAGCGTCTCCGCCCGCTTCAGCCGATCACCCGCGGAATTGCCCGACCGGACATGCATATGGGCGTCGGCGACCTCCGGATGCGGCGACGCCTTCCACGTCGCCTCAAGCACGCGCGTCGCGCGCCGGATATCGCCCTGCCTCGCGACGAGTCGCCCTGCCGCCACCGCAGCCGGAACGAAATCGGACGCGAGGTCATGCGCCTCGAGCGCCGCGGCGCGCGCGGCATCCGGCTCCGACTCCTCCATGCCAAGCGCCTTCGCGGTCAGGATGACGGCGCGTTGCCGGCGCGCTGTGCGCTTGTCGATGATGCGCGCGTCACTCGCCCCCGCGAGTGTCGCAAGCGCGCCGTCCCAGTCGGCCGCCGCCGTCTGATGATGCATCAGCGCGCGCGCTGCCCACGGCGCCGAGGGCGCTTCCGCGCGCGCCTGCGCGGCGATCTGATGCGCCGCCAGCGACTCGCCCTCGCGCTCCGCCTCGACATAAAGGCCACGGAGGCCGGCGATCCGTGTCGGCGGACTCTCGGTCATCTGCCTGAACACGCTGCGTGCACCTTCGCGGTCGCCCTTGAGCTGCGCGGTTTGCGCCTTGAGAAGCAGCGTGAGCGGCTGGCCGGGGGCGCGTCGCGCGGCTTCCAGCATCGCGCGCTCCGCGGCGCGGACATCGCCGGCGGCGATTGCCACAAGTCCCTGCGAGACCGCTTCGCGGGCGCGCTCGCGATTGCGCCGACGGTAGCTTCGCGCCAGCCGCCACGGCGCCCGGACGATCGCGCGCACCAGCCAGACAAGGCCGATTACGACAAGCACAAGCACGATCGCGCCGACGACGGCGGTGGAGAGATTGACGGCATAAACGGTGTCGCCGATCGTCAGCGCCAGCTCGCCCGACGCGCTTGAGAGCGCATGCAGTCCGAGCGCGACAGCGAAAAGGAGCGCGACGAGGAGGAGGAACTTCAGCATCGGCGGCTAGCGCCCTGCTTCGAGCCGCGACAGGGCTTCGGCTCTGAGGTTCGCCACCAGATCGTCGGCGCGTTGCCGCGCCTCCGCGTCGCGAGCGAAGTCCGCGGTCGCCGTCTTGGCGGCATCGGGAAGCGCACTCCACTCGGAGAGCGCCGTCTTGAGGTCGTCCGCATCGAGCGCGGCGCGGATGCGCGTGACGACGGCCGCCGGATCGCTGCCTTCGGTCGGATGCGCCGGACGCACTTCGACGAGCCCGCGTGCACTTTTGACCAGGCGATCCATAACGCCCGTCCCTTCCGGAATCGGCGTGGCGAGATCGACCGCGGCGATCTCATTCTCGAACGTAGAGCGGAGATTAGCTAGCGTCGGCAGGCCGGAATCGGCGCGCGGCGCGAGCGCATCGAGCGTCGCAGCATCGACGCCGAGCGTGCGAAGCGCCGCAAGCTCGCTCGCAAAAGGACGGCCGGCTTCGAGTGCCGCTGCAAGCGCGTCGGCGGCAACGGCGGGTGCCAGCGCCGCCGCATCGTCGATCGTGGCGCCCAGCGCATCGACCTTCGCTTCAAGCGCCGTGATGCGGTCGTCGCCCGGCGCGCTCGCAAACTTCGCCGAAAGGGCGTCGACCTCTTTGCGGAGCGATGCGACATCGCCCGCAACCGCGGATGAGTCCCCTGGGGCGGTGGACTTCAGTGCCTCGACATCGCGCGAAAGCGCGGCGAGACGGCCTTCCAGATCGTTGAGCGCCGCCGTGTCTGACGCCGGGACCGGTTCGCGGTCCTGAAGCGCGGCCACGCTCTCTTTGAGCGTCGCGAGCTCGTCGCTAAGCGGTGTGATCTTGTCTTCCGAGCCGGCCTGCTTCAACGCAGCGACGTCATCTTTGACTGCGGCCACGTCGCTCTTGAGCGCCGTCATTTCGGTCTGAAGATCGGAGGCTTCGGTGTCGGGCGGCGGCAGGAAGAATCCGCCGCGCGCCAGAAGCACGACGACGAGCGCGACGAGGACTCCGCCGAGCACCGCGGCGACAAGCAGCGGCACGAACGCGATCGACGCATCTGTTTGCTTCGGCGGCTCGGCGGCGGCAGCGCGAGGCGCCGGTCCCGATCCCTTTTGCTGATCCGCCGCGGCCGCAGGTTTCTCGGCCGCCCCGATTTCGCGCTCGCCCGCGCCATCTTCGGCCTTGGCGGCTTCTGCAGGCTCCTCGGAGACGGGCGCCGCGTCAGCGCCCTGATCCACCGCGGCGCCTGTTCCCGCGTCCCGGGCGTCCGCCGCGGAGCTCGGAGCGGGCGCCTCGGGCAGAGTCCTGCGCTCGACCTCCTCGGCCGGCAGATCGATGGTGAGCGGCTTTCGCCGCGCCTTCTGCGGCCCGGTGCGTTCGCTTCTGTCGGTCGTGTCTTTCACTATCTCCGTCTCCGCAGAGACCGGCCGCCGACGTCAAGCCGGCGCGACGACCGGTTCGTGCCCCAATAGAGCATAGGTCCGAACGGACGATAAATCGCCCCGTACGGGGTGTGGGCGAGAATGTCGCTACTCACGTCCGCTCATCGGAATTCCCGGGCCCTGCCGCCTCCGCCTCAACCAGCGAAAAGAGAGAAAGTTGGTCCGGGCGGTCGGCGACGAGGAGCTTCCCCGTCGCGACGCCGGAAATTGCCTCGGCCGTGGCTGCCGACAGGCAAAAGCATGTGACGCCTTCGGCAAGCGGCGCGAGCTTGGCGGCACGGAGTGCCAGCGCGAATGCCGCCGCGCTTCGCCGCGAATAGAAAAGCACGCCGTCGACCGCGCCCGCTTTCACCGCATCCTTGGCGACGTTGGCAAGCTCTTTCCGCGCCTCGGCGCGATAGACGACGACGGTCTCGACATCGAAGCCGCGCTCGGCGAGCCGCGCCGCAAGGTCGCCGCTCCGTTCCTCCCCGACAGCGTAGAGAAGCGGCCCCGACGCGGGCGAGAGTTCGCATTCGACGAGCCCCACCAGATCGTCAAGCGCACCGCCCGCCGACCGCGCAGCCGCAAAGCCGGCGCGCTTCGCGAGAAGCGCAGTCTGGTCGCCGACGGCAAGAAGCGGCGTGTCGACCGGGGTCGGGCGCACAGCCCGACCCGCGAGAGCCCGCACGGCGTTGCTGCTCGTGACAAGCACCGCCTGATAGGACCGCTTCGGGATCGCAGCCTTCGTATCGAGCACGATGTCGAGCATCGGCGACAGGATCGCCTCATGGCCAAGCCTAATCAGCGCGCGTCCCGTGCGCATGTCGTCCGGCTCCGGCCGCGTCACGATCAGCCGCACCGCGCAAACCCTCGCCGTGTCCGAAGAGAGGTCGTCGCGGATTGCGCCATTCGAACCCCTGGTGTTAGAGCCCGTGCGGCTCACGACGAGCCCTAGCCCCTGACCCGGCGGACTTCAATGACGCCACCTCCCGCGCGCGCCTTTACGCTGCTCGGCATCGAGACGAGCTGCGACGAGACCGCCGCGGCCGTCGTGCGGCGCGAGAAAGGCGGGAAAGGAACAATCCTCTCCGACATCGTCTTGAGCCAGATCGACGAGCACGCGGCATTCGGCGGCGTCGTTCCGGAGATCGCCGCGCGCGCGCATGTGGAGGCGCTCGACGGCGTGATCCGCGCGGCGCTCGAGGACGCGAATGTGCGCCTCGACGATCTCGACGGCGTCGCCGTCTCCGCCGGCCCCGGACTGATCGGCGGGCTTCTTGTCGGCGTGATGACGGCGCGCGCCATTGCCGCCGCACGCGATCTGCCGCTCCTGCCGCTCAACCATCTTGAAGGCCACGCGCTGACCGCGACGCTGACCGACGCTCTTCCCTTCCCCTATCTGCTTCTCCTCGTCTCCGGAGGTCACACGCAGCTCGTCGCGGTTGAGGGCGTCGGCCGCTACGCGAGGCTCGGTACGACGGTCGACGACGCGCTTGGCGAAGCCTTCGACAAGGCCGCGAAGCTCCTTGGCCTCGCCTATCCGGGCGGGCCGAACGTCGAGCGCGCCGCAAATGCCGGCGATCCGAGCCGGTTCGCGCTGCCGCGTCCCATGAAGGGCGCGCCCAGCTGCGATTTCTCCTTCTCGGGACTTAAGACGGCGCTTCGCGTCGAGGCCGAGCGCATCGCGCCGCTCAGCGACAAGGACATCGCCGACCTTGCCGCGTCGTTCCAGGCGGCGGCGGTGGATGTGGTCGAGGATCGCACCCGCACCGCGCTCCATCGCTTTCTCGATGCCGTCGGACGCGATCCGACCGCGCTTGTCGTCGCCGGCGGCGTCGCCGCTAACGAGAGCATCCGCACACGCCTGACATCGCTTTGCGGCGACATGGGCGTCCGCTTCGTCGCACCGCCGCTGCGGCTTTGCACCGACAACGCCGCGATGATCGCCTGGGCCGGAGCCGAACGGCTGGCGGCCGGGCTTCCGCCCGACGCACACCTTGCCGCGCGCGCACGCTGGCCACTCGACGAGAGTGCCGCGCCGATGGTCGGCGCCGGATTGAAGGGCGCCAAGGCATGACCGCCGGCACGCCCGTCCCGCGTCCGCGGACAAAAGCCATCGTCTATGCGACGAGCGGCAACCGGCTGCTCCTTTTCCTGCAGCCCGATTATCCCGCGGTCGGATGGCAGCCGCCCGGCGGCACCGTCGATATCGGCGAGACCATCGAACAGGCCGCGCGCCGCGAATTCCTGGAGGAGACCGGGCTCGCCCCCGCCGGCCGCTGGACCTCGCTCGGCGCCTGCACCTACCGCTTCGTCGCCAACGGCTTCGACCACATCCACGAGCGGCATTTCTACCACTTGGCGCTCTCCGGCTCGCCGCCGGAGGCGTTCGAGACTGTTGAGGCGACGCCGGAAGAAGGCGGGCCTCCGATCCGCTTCGCGTTTTCCTGGCATGCGTTCGACGAGGCAGCGCCGGCGCTCCACGCACATCTCGACGCGCTGCTCCCGGAGCTTCGCCGGCGCCTGACCGAGGAGGAAAGGTCGTGACAGGTCGCGTCGTCATCGCCGGCGCAGGTGCGTTCGGCACGGCCCTCGCGCTCGTGGCTTTGCGCGCGGGGCGCGACGTGACGCTTTGGGCGCGCAACCCTGCTCTCGCCGACGAGATCGGACACAGCCGTGAGAACCCGCCCTATCTCCGCGACGCGACCCTGCCGCCAGAGATCGCCGTCACCGCCGATCCGAAGGCCTTCCGCGAGGCGGAGCTCGCCCTCCTCGCCGTGCCATCGCAAGCAACCCGCCGTGTGCTTGAAGCGCTGGCGCCCGACATCCCGCCGGACGTCACGATCCTCGCCTGCGCCAAGGGGATCGAGCGCGAGACCGGCCTCCTGCAAAGCGAGATCATCGCGGAGCTGATGCCTGAAGCGCTGCCGGCCGCGCTCTCCGGCCCAGGATTCGCGGAGGAGATCGCACACGGCCTGCCGACCGCTGTCACGATCGCGGCGGACGATCTCAACCTCGCGCATCGGCTCTGCACCGCGCTCGCCGGCGAGCGCTTCCGTCCCTACGCGAGCGACGACCTCGCCGGCGTGGAGCTCGGCGGCGCGCTGAAGAACGTGTTTGCCATCGCCGCCGGCATCGTTGCCGGCCGCGCGCTTGGCGAAAGCGCGCGAGCCGCATTGATCGCCCGCAGCCTCGCCGAGATGATGCGGCTCGGCACCGCGCTCGGCGCGCGGCGCGAGACTTTCATGGGCCTATCCGGCCTCGGCGACCTGGTGCTGACGGCGACGAGCCGCCACTCGCGCAACCTCGCCTTCGGCATGGCGCTCGGCGAGGGTCGCCCCGCGGCCGACCTGCTCGTTCAAGGAATGCCGCTTGCGGAGGGCGCGCACACGGCGCGGATCGCAGCAGATCTCGCCGACCGGCATGCAGTCGACGCGCCCGTCATCGCGGCGGTTGCGGCGATCATCGACGGCACGCTCGGCGTCGAAGCGGCAATCGACGGCCTTGTCAGCCGGCCGCTCAAGGCAGAAAAAGCTAGCGCCGTTCGGCGCGGTCGGAGGCATGGGCGATGGCGCATTGGCTGTTCAAGTCGGAACCGGAAAGCTGGTCCTGGGAGAATCAGAAGGCAAAAGGCACCAAGGGCCAGGAATGGGACGGCGTCAGAAATTTCCAGGCGCGCTCGAACATGCGCAAGATGAAGAAGGGCGAGCGCGGTTTCTTCTATCATTCCGGCGGCGAGAAGGCTGTCGTCGGCATCGTCGAGGTGATCGCCGAAGCGCACCCTGAATCGAAAGACGCGAGCTGGGACTGCGTCGACCTGAAAGCCGTCGCCGACTTGCCGAAGCCGGTGACGCTCGCTGCGGTCAAGACCGAGCCGAAGCTGAAGGAGATGGTGCTCGTCAGGAACTCGCGGCTTTCCGTCCAGCCGGTCGCCGACGCCGAATGGGCGCTGGTCTGCAAGATGGGCGGCCTCGACCCGGCAAAGCTTCGCTAGCCTCGAGCGCGCATTGTTCCCGATCTCCGACGACAATCCGCGCCAGCACGTCGCGCCGTACGTCAACTATTCGATCATCGCGATCTGTGTCGTCGTCTTTCTCTGGCAGCTCTCGCTTGGGACCGACGGAGGCGACCGTGCGGTGCTCTCGCTCGGCATGATCCCGGCGCGGCTCTTCGGCTACGGCGAGCTGCCGCCGGAGCTCGTCGTCGTGCCCGCATGGGCGACGATTTTCACCTCCATGTTCATGCATGGCGGCTTCCTGCATATCGGCGGGAACATGCTCTATCTCTGGATCTTCGGCGACAACATCGAGGATTCGATGGGGCATTTCCGCTACGCCGTCTTCTATCTCCTTTGCGGGACGGCGGCAGCGCTGACGCAGGGCTTCGTCGCCCCTTCCTCGGAAGCGCCGATGATCGGCGCGAGCGGCGCGATCTCCGGCGTGCTCGGCGCTTACGTCCTGCTTCATCCGCGCGCGACGATACGGGTCCTGATCTTCCTCGGCTTCTTCGTGACTTTCGCGTACATACCGGCTCTGGTCGTGCTCGGGTTCTGGTTCCTGATGCAGCTCTTCAGCGCAGCGGTGCCCGCTTCCGGCGAGGCGGGCGTTGCGTTCTGGGCCCATATCGGCGGCTTCGTCGCCGGGCTCGCGCTCATCACGTTCTTCAAGCGCCGCTGGGTCCCAATCCTGGAGAAGCCGCACACCAAGCCCTTCCACATCGAGCACCGGCGCGGGCCTTGGGGCTGAAGCGTCGATCGTTAGCCTATCCGGCTAAGCGAACCTTACGGCCACACTGCGGACGCAATTGTTGCCTGCGGCGACGCTTCGGGTTGCACATCGGCCTTTGCCGCGTTCAACTCGTACGCAGGCGCAATGCGCCGCAGGGGGTTGGGACAGGTCTTCGCCGGATTAGCGAAGCACCGCGTCGGTTGCTGGCAGACAGCGGTCCATTCGGGCCGCTGTCCGCTCGCGAACTGACGAGGAAGGGCTGCAATGACCATCGCATCGAACGCATATCGCTTGGCGGCCACCGCCGCGTATTTCTTGTTCGCATCCGTCGCCTGGGCTGCCGCGCCCGACAACCTTGCCGTCGAGCCGATCACACCCGACGTCGCGGCAGCGCCGGCGACCATCGACTACGCGCTCGAGACGGAGATGGTCGTCCACAATTGGGTGCTGTGCATTTCAGCACCCTCGGCCGAGGAATTGGCCCGCGCTCGCACGGCAAGCATCGACGCGGCTCGTTC
This sequence comes from uncultured Alphaproteobacteria bacterium, assembly GCA_963720705.1. GTDB lineage: Bacteria > Pseudomonadota > Alphaproteobacteria > Rhizobiales > Afifellaceae > DASWJZ01. The sequence goes on along the minus strand of CAVRGJ010000005.1, from coordinate 211,221 downwards.
CGCCTACGCGGGCCTTTCGACCGCACGCTCGTGCGGCCAATTTCCGGAGCTTCGCGTGATCTTGCGCGAAAGGCTTTACGCATCAGCCGATGATTCCGGCCACGACACGCGTGTCTTCGGCGCACTCGTCAATCTCTCCGGCGACTGGGCGACGGCATTCGTCGTCTCCGGCAGCCTCCCCGAAGATTAGCCGGCCGACTTCTCCCGCCGGAAAATTCGCGGTTCCGCCGCGTTGTCGCGTCGAGAAGGTGGCGATTCAAAGGTCTTTTCTAAGCATCGATTTTTGACGGAACCGGACCGCAAGACGCGTGTTGAGCGAGCGGCGGGGGGCGTCGTCGCTGTGGGCAATGTTCCACGACGACCCTTGAGAAGAGGAAGACAGGAAATGCGCAAGTTGATGATCGCGGCCGGCGCGGCCGCCATGCTGGCTGCTTCGACGATGGCTGGTTACGCAGCGGAAGCGAGCGGCGCCATCAAGAGCATCGATGCCACTGCCGGCACGGTGACGCTGGCGGACGGCAAGACCTATCAGCTGCCGGCGGACTTCGACGCCGCTTCGCTGCAGGTCGGCCAGAACGTTACGATCACCTACGACGAGGGCGCGGGCGGGGCGATGACCGCCACCGCAGTGACGCCGAGCAGCTAAGTCTCGAGATCGGCATTTCCGAAGCGGCCGCGCGATGTGCGGCCGCTTCTTGTATTCGCGTGCGCGCTCGTCATAAGGCGGCATGGATTCCGCCGCTTTCGTCGTCGCCAACACCGCGCTTCTCTCGCCGCCGCTGGTTCCGGAGATCCGGCTTCGCCTCGCGCATGAGGCGCTGCCGCTTTGGGAGAAGACCGAGGAGGCGCTAGCCGAAGCCGGCGTACCGCCGCCCTATTGGGCCTTCGCATGGGCGGGCGGACAGGCGCTCGCCCGCTATGTGCTCGACAATCCCGAGATCGTCGCGGGACGCAGCGTGCTCGACTTCGCTTCCGGCTCCGGCCTCGTTGCCATCGCTACGATGAAGGCGGGCGCAAAATCGGTGCTCGCGAGCGAGATCGATGCGATCGCGCGCGCTGCGATCGAGGCGAACGCCGACGAGAACGGCGTCGCGATCATGACCACCGGCGCCGATTTGATCGGCGAGGATCGCGGCTTCGACATCGTACTCGCCGGTGATGTCTTCTACGAGAAGCCGATGGCCGACCGCATTCTCCCCTGGTTCACCGGCCTCGCGGAGCGCGGCGCCACAATCATCGTCGGCGACCCGGGCCGCTCCTATTTCGAAAAAGCGCACTTCACGCCACTCGCGCACTACGAAGTCCCAGTGACGCGTGCGCTCGAAGATTCGGAGATCAAGAAGACCGGTGTCTGGCGGCTCGCCGTCGAAACGCGGTGAAACGACGTCGAGGAGCGTTACATGCTCGCAGCAATCCTGTCTCAGCTGAAGGTTCTTTCCGTCGTCGTGGCCGCGCTCGGAGGCTGGGTCTTCGGCGCGCTTTGGTACTGGGCGCTCGGCAGGCAATGGGCGAACGCGCTCAAGCAGCCGGCCGGCGCAATCAATCGCCCCGCTGCCTCGGCGATCGTCATCTCGCTCGTCGCCGAGCTGATCATGGCGACGATGCTTTTCGGCATCGTCTTCCACATTGGCGAGGTGAGCGTCGAGCGTGCGCTCTTTTCCGCGGTCATGGTGTGGATCGGCTTCGTTGCGACAACCGTGACGGTCAACAACCGCTTCGCGCGCGATTCCTGGGCTCGCACCCTGATCGACGCCGGCCACTGGCTGGGCGTCCTCCTGGTAATGGGGGCGATCATCGGCACCTTCGGGGCCTGATCGAAACGCCCGGCCGAAGCGCCTCTCCGGCCCCCGCAGCGAGGGGCATGCACGGCCTCTGAGGCGCACTTAGTGCACAAAACCCTGCGCACCGCGCCCACTAAGTCATTGTATTTTAATTGAATTCCGCGACATAGTGAGCGGCCGAGCCGTCTCGATGGACGCGGCGTGGCTCGCTCCGCATAATAGTAACAACAATTCGGGCCCCGCCCCCTGCGCCGTAGTCCTTTGGGAGGAAAAGGCTGATGTCGGAAGTGAAGATCCACCCCGTTTCAAAGGAGTGGGCTACGCGGGCCTACATCGGCGCCGAGAAGTACCGCGCGATGTACCGCCAAAGCGTGGAGGATCCGGACGGTTTCTGGGCAGAGCAGGCAAAGCGGATCGATTGGCTGAAACCCTTCACCAAGGTGAAGAACAGCAGCTACGCTTTTCCGAACATCTCCATCAAATGGTTCGAGGACGGCGCCCTCAATATATCCGCCAATTGCATCGACCGGCATCTGAAGGACCGCGGCGACCAGGTCGCCATCCTCTGGGAGGGCGACAATCCGGCGGAAGACAAGAAGATCACTTATCGCGAGCTCCACGCGCACGTGTGCCGGCTCGCGAACGTTATGAAGGCGCGCGGCGTCAAGAAGGGCGACCGGGTCACGATCTACATGCCGATGATCCCGGAGACGGCTTACGCGATGCTCGCCTGCGCCAGGATCGGCGCCGTCCATTCCGTCGTCTTCGGCGGCTTCTCGCCCGATTCACTGGCGAACCGCATCGAGGATTGTCGCTCCGATTTCGTTGTTACCGCCGACGAGGGCCTGCGCGGCGGCCGGCCGATTCCTCTAAAAGCCAACACCGACAAGGCGATTGTCCGCGCCGAGAAGGACGGCGCCTCCGTGCGCCACGTGCTGGTCGTGCGCCGCACCGGCGGCAAGGTCGAGATGCGCGCGGGCCGTGACCTTTGGTACCACGAGGAGATCGAAAAGGTCTCCGCCGACTGCCCGCCGGTTGAGATGAACGCCGAGGACCCGCTCTTCATCCTCTACACGTCGGGCTCGACCGGCAAGCCGAAGGGCGTGCTCCACACGACCGGCGGCTATCTCGTCTATGTGGCGACGACGCATCGCTTCGTCTTCGACTATCACGACGGGGACATCTATTGGTGCACGGCCGACGTCGGCTGGGTGACCGGCCACTCCTATATCGTCTACGGGCCGCTCGCGAACGGCGCCGTCACGCTGATGTTCGAGGGCGTGCCGAACTACCCGACCGTCTCACGCTTCTGGGACGTGGTCGACAAGCACGGCGTCAACATCTTCTACACAGCACCGACGGCGATCCGCGCGCTGATGGGCGCCGGCGAAGATCACGTGAAGAAGACCTCGCGGAAGTCGCTCAAGCTTCTCGGCACGGTCGGTGAGCCGATCAACCCTGAAGCCTGGGAATGGTACTGGCGGGTCGTCGGCGACGGCCGCTGCCCGATCGTCGACACCTGGTGGCAGACGGAGACGGGTGGCATCCTGATCACGCCGCTTCCCGGCGCCATTCCGCAGAAGCCGGGCTCCGCGACGCTCCCCTTCTTCGGCATCAAGCCCGCGCTCGTCGACAATGATGGCAAGCTCATCGAAGGAGTCGGCGACGGCAATCTCGTCATCCTCGATTCCTGGCCGGGCCAGATGCGCACCGTCTATGGCGACCATCAGCGCTTCATCGACACCTACTTCTCGCATTTCAAGGGCATGTATTTCACCGGCGACGGCTGCCGCCGCGACGCCGACGGCTACTACTGGATCACCGGGCGCGTCGACGACGTGCTGAACGTCTCCGGCCACCGCATGGGGACGGCGGAAGTCGAATCCGCGCTGGTCGCGCACCCGAAAGTCTCCGAGGCCGCCGTCGTCGGCTATCCGCACGACATCAAGGGTCAGGGCATCTATTGCTACGTGACCCTGATGGCCGGGGAGGAGCCGACGGAAGCGCTGCGCAAGGAGCTTCGTGACTGGGTAAGGACTGAGATCGGCCCGATCGCATCGCCGGACCTGATCCAGTTCGCGCCCGGCCTGCCGAAGACGCGCTCCGGCAAAATCATGCGCCGCATCCTGCGGAAGATCGCCGAGGACGATTTTTCCAACCTCGGCGACACCTCAACACTTGCCGACCCGACGGTCGTCGACAGCCTTATCGACAATCGTCAGAACCGCTCGGCCTGAACTGAGGAGCGCAAACGAACGTGCTCTTCAAGCGCGAGACACTCGATCAGATAGAGGCCGGGCGCGTGACGCTCGCCTTTCGCCGCTGGCCGCGACCGGAGGTGAAGGCGGGAAGCGTGCTCAGGACCGGCGCCGGACTTCTCGTCATCGACGCGGTCGAAAAGATCACGTTGAAAGCGATCAGGGAACGGGACGCTAAAATCGCCGGCTACAAGTCGCGCGCCGTGCTGGTCGAAGAACTGGGTGAAAGCGAAGGCGATCTCTACCGCATCGCCTTCCGCCGCATCGGCGTCGATCCGCTGGAGGCACTGCGCAAGGAGGCGAAGCTCACCAAGAAGGAGATGAAGAGCGTCATTGCCGCGCTGAACCGTCTCGACCACGCGAGTCCGAGCGGCGCTTGGACTCGCAAGATCCTGAGCCTCATAGACAAATATCCGGCTCGCCGCGAACCCGACCTCGCAATCAGCATCGGTCGCGACCCGATGATCTTCAAGCGCGACGTCAGGAAGCTGAAGGATCTCGGCCTGACTGAACCGCTCGAAGTCGGCTACCGCCTGTCGCCGCGCGGCCGCGTGGTGCTGGCAGAGATTTCCGAGCCTACCGCGTAAAATCCACTGCGCCGGTGTTGCCGCCGCAGAGGAGCACGCCGACGCGCTCGTCCTTTTCCGGTCGGTAACGGCCGGAGAGAAGCGCGGCGAAGGCGGCCGCACCGCCCGGCTCGGTCACCAGTCGGAGCTTGTCCCAAAGGACGCGCTGCGCTTCCGCGATGGCGGCGTCCTCGACCAGAGCCACATGGTCGACATGCGCTTGCGCGATCGGGAACATGAGCGAGCCGACGCGCTTCGGCGCGAGTGAATCCGCGGCGATCCCGCCGGCCGGCGCATCGACCGGCTCGCCGGCTTGAAGCGCCATATGGAGCGTCGGGGCAAGCTCGGGTTCGACGCCCACGATCTTCGTGCGCGATGCGTACCATGTCGCGATGCCGCCGATCAGCCCGCCGCCGCCGACGGCGACGAGAAGCGTATCGAGGTCCGGCGCGTCCTCTTCCAGCTCAAGGCCGAGCGTCCCCTGCCCCGCGATCGTCTCGGCTTGGTCGTAGGCGTGAACCTGAAGCGCCCCGGTCTTTGCCGAATGCGCCTCGCTCGCGGCAAGCGCATCGACGTAGCGGTCGCCGCCGACGATGAGATCGGCACCGTAGCTTCTGATCCGCGCGATCTTCGCTGGAGACGACAGGCTCGGCACGAAGATCGTCGCCTTGTGGCCGAGCCGCATTGCGGCATAAGCAACGGCGGCGCCGTGGTTGCCGCCGGACGCGGCGACAACACCGGCCGCCGGCACGTCCCGCGTCAGGAGGTTGGTGAAGGCGCCACGCGGCTTGAATGTGCCCGTGTGCTGGAGAAGCTCGAGCTTCAGCACGAGGCGGCGGACGCCGAGCCCGAAATCGCCGCCCTTCACCTCAATGACCGGGGTGCGTCGGATATGCGGCCGTATCACCGCCTCCGCCGCGCGGATTGCCTCGCGGTCAAGCGAAGCGGAATCCTTCCTTGCAAGCATGTCCGGTTCCCTGAAAAGTCGACCGACGCTTGCCACAATGCAGGCGGGTCGGTCGAGAGGCTTGCACCACCTTCGGGAGCGTTCGGACCCGAACGACGCGGGTTTTGCGCTGCAAATGCTTTCCGACTTTGCCTTTGACAGAGCGCCTTCGGACTGGTTTCTGTTCGGCCCTCGGAGTTGAGCCGGCGTCTGGGGCGGATAAGGGCTCGCGCTCCGCCACCACCGAGGACAGGAAAGTAATGACTCTCAAAAAGAGAATTCTGGCGGGAGCCGTCGCTCTCGCGATCACGACGACGGCCGCGCAAGCCGCCAGCACCGCCTCGATCAACCGTCAATTCAGCGACGCCGTTGCCCGCATTCTGAACAGCGTGCGGGTTGGAAATGACTACCTAAGCGGGCTCAGCGCTTCGGAGTTCCGCGCGTTCGTCGCTTGCGCCCAGGGCGTCATGAACGCGACCCCGACGGCCCGCAAGCAGTACGTGCTTGCCGCTCCAAATACCACTGTGCAGCGTCAACGCTTCGACGAGGTCTCACTCGACAACCACGCTCAGTTGAAGAAGCAGGTCTCGCGCGAATGCGCGCAGTGAGCACGGAGCGCAGCGTCTGCCGGGACGTCGTGCGCGCCGCTCAGAAATCGCTCGCGATCCCGTCCTTCTCCCAGTCGCCGTAGCGGGTCGGCTCGGGCCCTTCGGGCCCGTCGATCTCCTTCGACCGCTTGCCCTCGGACGCCGCCTTGCGCCGCGCTTCCGCCTCCGCCCGCGCACGCGCGGCGGCGGCTTTCAGGCGTTCGGCCTTCGTCTCCCCCTCCTCGTGCGATCGCTTCGACATCGCAATTGAACCCGGCCCGCTTGCTTCCCATCATATAGAGGCGTCCGCATGAAAGCCGAAGCCGGCCCCGCGCGGGCGGGAGAAGGTTAAATGCGATGAACGTCGTGAAGACCGGGATGCTTCTGGCGGCGCTGACGGCGCTTTTCATGGGTGTCGGCTATCTGGTCGGCGGCTCAGGCGGCGCTTTCATTGCCTTCCTCGTCGCCGCAGGCGTGAACCTCTTCAGCTATTGGAACGCCGACCAACTCGTGCTCCGCATGCATCAGGCGCGCGAGGTCGACGAAAGCTCCGCGCCCGAGCTCTACGCCATCGTGCGCGAGCTCTCCGGCCGCGCCGGATTGCCGATGCCGAAAGTCTATATCATGGACAATCCGCAGCCGAACGCATTCGCGACCGGACGCGACCCAAAGAACGCCGCCGTTGCGGCAACGACCGGCATCTTGCGTCAGCTCACGCGCGAAGAGTTGGCCGGCGTCATCGGCCACGAGCTGACGCATGTCAGGAACCGCGACACGCTGACGATGACGATCGCGGCGACCATTGCCGGCGCCATTTCCATGCTCGCCAATTTCGCCTTCTTCTTCGGCGGCAACCGCAACAACCCGCTCGGCATCGTCGGTGTGCTGCTCGCGGCGATTACCGCGCCGATCGCCGCGCTCCTCATTCAGATGGCGATCAGCCGCACGCGCGAATATTCCGCCGACCGCGGCGGCGCGGAGCTTTGCGGCAACCCGCTGTGGCTCGCGTCAGCGCTCGCCAAGATCGAAGGCGCCGCCAAGCGCACACCCATGACAACCGCGGAGCGCAACCCGGCGACTGCACCGCTCTTCATCGTCAATCCGCTGACGGGCGAGCGCATGGACAATCTCTTCTCCACGCATCCGGCGACTGCAAACCGCATCGCCGCCCTTGAGCAGATGGCGCGGAGCGGCGGCCGTAGCGCGCCGCTTAACCTGCGCGCGAGCGCTCCCTCCGAGGCGGCTGCGCATCCCGGCCCCTGGTCCGGGCTCGGGGCAAGGCGCGGTCCTTGGGGCTGAGGCCGAAAGAGGGTCCGCGGCAGAAATCCCCCGCGAGACGCAGCGCCGCGGAGGCAGATCCCGCCGGCCTCGCCGTCCGTCGCACGGCGGTCGCGATTCTTCGCCAGGTGATCGAGCGCGGAACCGCGCTCGATGCGGTCCTCGACGAGACGCACGGCAACCCGCACTTTCGAGCGCTCGATCGCCGCGACCGCGCGCTTCTGCGCGCGATCTTAGGCGTAGCGCTTCGCCGCCGCGGCGAGATCGAAGCGGCGTTGAAGGCGACGCTCGACCGACCGCTTCCCGAGAATTCCGCCGCGCTCTCCGCCATCCTCCACATCGCCGCGGCGCAGATCCTTTTTCTCGATGTGCCCGATCATGCCGCGGTCGACACCGCCGTCGAGCAGGCAGGCGCCGACCGCCGCACCGGCCGCGCGCGCGGCCTCGTCAACGGGGTGCTTCGCAATCTGGCGCGCAACCGCGAAGAAATCCTCGCACGCACTTCGAGCGACGCCGGACGCATCAACATGCCGAGCTGGCTTTTTACCCGGCTCGTCGAGGCCTATGGCGAAGCGACTGCGCGTAAGATCGCCGCCGCCCACCTCGAGCCGCCCGGCCTCGATCTCAGCGTGAAGAGCGATGCAGCGCTTTGGGCCGAGCGGCTTTCAGGCGCATTGCTGCCGACAGGGACGGTTCGGCTCGTCGGCACCCACCGTGTCGCCGAGCTTCCCGGCTACGACGAGGGCGCCTGGTGGGTGCAGGACGCGGCCGCAGCGCTTCCCGCCCGCCTCCTCGGCGACGTCACTGGAAAGACGGTCGCCGACCTTTGCGCTTCCCCAGGCGGCAAGACCGCAGAGCTCGCCGCGTCGGGCGCCGCTGTGACTGCGGTCGACATTTCGGAAAGCCGCGTGCGGCGGCTTGCCGAAAACCTCCGCCGCCTCGACCTTCAAGCACGGCTCGTCGCCGCCGACGTGCTCGACTGGCAACCGGCGGAGACGTTCGACGCCGTGCTCCTCGATGCGCCCTGCACGGCGACCGGAACGATCCGTCGTCATCCCGACATCCAATGGCTGAAGACGCCGGAGGACGTCGCAACCCTCGCCGCCTTGCAAGCCAAGATGCTCGACAGCGCCGCGCCTTTGGTGAGATCCGGCGGACGTCTCGTCTTCGCGACCTGCTCGCTTCAACCCGAAGAAGGAGAAGCACAGGTTGCGCCGTTCCTCGCTCGCCATCCCGACTTTGCATTGGAGCCGGTCGAACCGGCGGAGCTCGCAGGTCTCTTCGGAGCTGCTGACGCCTTCCGGAACGCTCCGCACGCTTCCTTTCCATCGCTTCGGCAGCGACCCGATCTTTGCCGGCATGGACGGCTTTTTCGCTGCACGTTTCAAACGCCACCCCTGATCAAAGTGCTTCGCTTGCCAACGTCTTCGAACAGGGCTACCGGCTGAGCATGTCAGCGATCGCGCCGGCCGACCAGCTGCGCCTCGCTCTGCACCGGGCGGGACAGTTCACAAGACGACTACGACTCGGCGCCGTATCCGGGCCGATCGGGCGCTTTCGCGCCGCCGGCGGCGGCCGTTCGCAGCTTCTGATTGCCCCGCCTGACTTGCGGACCGCCGACCCGACGATCGCGTCCGAGATCTACGCCGGTCGCTTCGCGCTTGCCGGGCACGTTGTCGAGGCCGGCGGCGAGTCCCCCTTCGACATCGGACCGCCCTCGGAGGACTGGCTGAAGGAGCTTCATTCCTTCGGCTGGCTTAGGCATTTGCGCGCTGCCGACACCCCGCTCGCCCGTTCGAACGCACGCGCGGTCGTGGAAGACTGGCTGTCGCTGCATCGCCGGCCGGGCGGCGAGGTGGTTTGGGACACCGACATCGTCGCGCGTCGCGCGCTCTCGTTCCTGGCGCAGTCGCCGCTCATCCTGCACGGCGCCGATCACGAGCTTTATCGTGATTTCGTGCGTTCGCTCCTCAGGCACGCGAGCGTGCTGCGCTCGTCGATCGGATCGAGCGAGCCGGGTCTGCGGCGCACGCATGCCGCAATCGCGATCGCACTGATCGGCCTGTCGCTGTCGCATCAGGAGCGCCTCGCCCGCGCCGGGCTCGACCGCGTCGACTCGGAGCTTGAAGTGCAGATCCTTCCCGACGGCGGCCACATCTCGCGTAATCCCGCTGCGCTCGTCGACATCCTGGTCGACCTGCTTCCGCTCCGCCAGGCGCTGATCGCGCGCGGCCTAATTCCCTCCGAGACGCTGCTTCATTCGATCGACCGGATGATGCCGATGCTCCGCTTCTTCCGTCACGGCGACGGCGCCTTCGCGCATTTCAATGGCGTCGCCTCCTCCGCCGGCGGCTTGGTCGCGACCGTCATGTCCTACGACGAGACACTCGGCGCGCCGGCGGCGAGCGCCACCTATTCCGGCTACGAGCGGATTGAGGGCGGCGATTCGCTGCTCCTCGTCGACGCCGGCGGGCCGCCGCCGATCGCTTATTCGAGCGAAGCGCACGCCGGTGCGCTGTCGTTCGAGTTCTCGCGCGGCATCCATCGCATCGTCATCAATTGCGGCGCGCCGGCCGCGCGCCATCAGACGCTGCGCCGCGCCGCGCGGCGCACGGCCGCGCATTCCACTGCGACGCTCAACGAGGAATCGTCCTGCCGCTTCTCCAGCGACGCGGTCAACGCGCAGATCGTCTCCGGCCCGCGCACGATCGTCGCGCGACGCGAGAGCCCCGACGACGGCTCGACCGTTTTGCAGATGAAGCACGATGGCTACGCACGCCGCTACGGTGTCGTGCACGAGCGCAATCTGAGGCTCGTCGCGGACGGCCACCTCCTCGAAGGCATGGACCGGTTCAACGGCGAGCCGCTGCAGCGCGACCTCGCCTTTGCGACGCGCTTCCATCTGCATCACGCCGTCGCGGTCCACGCGACGGAGCGGCGCACGGCCCTCGACCTGCGCCTCCCCGACGGCAGCGTCTGGCGCTTCGAGGCGAACGGCCCGATCGAGCTGGAGGAAAGCGTGCACCTCTCCGACGTTTTCGGCAGCCGCCAGACCAGCCAGATCGTGCTGTCGAGCAAGTGCCGGTCGGAAGTCCCTGTGAAGTGGCGTTTTTCGTTGACGTCGTGACCGTTTGCGGAGCGTCGGCCGCGTGCTAGTCGCCGCACGACCGTCCCACGCCTCGAAGGTTTGCCCATGCCCGCCGAGACCGCCGGCCCCGAGCTTCTGGAAATCCGCCGTGCGCTGATCTCCGTCTCCGACAAATCGGGGCTGGTGGAGCTCGCCCGCGCGCTCGGCGGCCATGGGATCGAGATCGTCTCGACCGGCGGCACCGCACGGGCGCTCGCCGACGCCGGGCTTTCCATCGTCGACGTCGCCACCGTGACCGGTATGCCGGAGATGATGGACGGGCGCGTCAAGACGCTGCATCCGCGCATCCACGGCGGGCTGCTGGCACTTCGCGACGACCCCGGCCACCGCTCCTCCATGCAGAGCTTCGGCATCCAGGGCATCGATTGCCTGATCGTGAACCTCTACCCGTTCGAGGCGACCATCGCCAAAGGCGCCGACATGGCCGAGGCGATCGAGATGATCGACATCGGCGGGCCGGCGATGATCCGCGCTGCCGCAAAGAACGCCGCCTGGGTCGCGGTCGTCACTGAGCCGTCGGACTACGCTGCGCTCATCGCGGCAGTGAGGGAGGGCGGCGTGTCGCGCGCGCTCCGCGCCCGCTTTGCCGCGAAGGCCTTTGCGCGCACCGCCGCCTATGACGCGGCGATCGCCGGCTGGTATGCGCGCCAGACCGCCGACGAGCTGCCGCAACGTCTCGCCATCGCCGGCGCGTTTCGCGAGCGCATGCGCTACGGCGAGAACCCGCATCAATCGGCCGCGCTTTATCTGAACGCAGAGCCGGGGCCGAGCGTCGCCAGTGCGCGACAGGTGCAGGGCAAGGAGCTTTCCTACAACAACATCAACGACGCCGACGCGGCCTTCGAGCTCGTTTCCGATTTGCCGGCGGAGCGGCCCGCAGTGGCCATTATCAAACATGCCAATCCCTGCGGCGTCGCGCTTGGCGCCGACGTCGCGGAGGCCTATCGGAAGGCGCTCCTCTGCGACCCCGTCTCTGCCTACGGCGGCATCGTCGCGGTCAATCGGCCGCTCGACGAAAGCGCGGCAGCTGCCATTACCGGCATCTTCACCGAGGTGGTGGTCGCTCCCGACGCAGATGCAGCGGCGCTCGCTGTCTTCGCCAAGAAAGCCAACCTCCGCCTGCTCCTGACCGGCGGCATGGCCGATCCCGACGCAAAACCGCTGCGCGTCCGAAGCATCGCGGGCGGCTTCCTCGCGCAGGAGCGCGACGCGGCGCGCGTTACCCGCGCGGACTGCCGCGTCGTCACCAAACGCGCGCCGAGCGAGGCGGAATTCTCCGACCTGATTTTTGCGTTCCGCGTGGCGAAGCATGTGAAATCGAACGCCATCGTTTACGTTAAGGACGGCGCCACGGTCGGCATCGGTGCCGGACAGATGAGCCGCGTCGATTCCGCACGCATTGCGGCGATCAAGGCCGCCGACGCGGCGAAGACCGCCGGGCTGAACAGGCCGCTGACAGAAGGCGCGGTCGTCGCCTCCGACGCCTTCTTTCCCTTTGCCGACGGCCTGCTCGCGGCGGCGGAAGCCGGCGCCACGGCCGTGATCCAGCCGGGCGGATCGCTCCGCGACGACGAGGTCATTGCCGCCGCCGACGAAGCCGGCCTCGCCATGGTCTTCACCGGCATCCGGCATTTCAGGCACTAGGATCAAGCATGCCGGCCTACGTTGCCTTCCTCCGCGGCATCAATGTCGGCGGCAACAAGACGATTCCGATGGCAAAGCTGAAGGCGCTTTTCGACGCGCTCCGGTTCACATCGGTAAGAACTCTTCTGAACAGCGGCAACGTCGTCTTCGCCAGCGACGAAAAGGATCGCGCGAAACTCACGAAGACGATCGAAGCGGCGATCGAGAAGGAGTTCGGCTTTCGGCCGGCGACGATGCTCCGCGACACCGCGGCGCTGAAAAAGATCGTTGAGAAGAATCCCTTCCCGAAGATGGCGAAAGACGATCCGAGCCATCTCCTCGTCATGCTGCTTGCGGCGAAGCCCGACACGGACGCCGCCAGGCGCGTCGCCGCCGCCTACCAGGGCGTGGAAGAAATCCGCATCGCCGGCGAGAACGCCTATGTCACCTACCCGAACGGCATCGGCAAATCGAAGCTCACCAACGCGCTTCTCGAGAAGCACCTCGGCGTCGCCGGCACCGCGCGCAACTGGAACACGCTGACGAAGCTGCTCGCGATGACTCAGGCGCGCTGAAAACGCGTACGATGCCGACCTGCCTTGTTTTGGATTTTTTCGGTGCACAGAATAAGAAGCCGAATACCCTCAAGGGTAGATGACATCTGCGATGCCCTGACCCTCTGGACGACCTTCATCGCAGTGCAAAAAAGCCAGGAATGGCCGAAAAAGGAGGAAGCTCTCATGAGAAGTGACGGAACACGAGGCCTTATGCGCAACCTGCGGATGGCGGCAGCCGTCGGCATGCTCGCCGGCATGGCCGCTTTCGGCTCCGCCCAGGCCGCCGACAACTGGATCGGCACGTGGACGGCCGCAGCCCAGCCCGTATGGGGGCCGGACTTCGCCGTCGGCATCGGCATGCCGCGCAACTATTGGAACCAGACGATCCGGCAGATGGCGCGGATAAGCATCGGCGGCAGCAAGGTCAGGATCGTGGTGTCGAACGAATACGGCACGATGCCGCTGACCGTGGGCGAGGCACACGTCGCGGTCGCCGATGCCGACGGCAAGATCAAGGCCGGCACCGACCACGCCTTGACCTTCGGCGGACAGGCCGCCGTCACCATTCCGCCCGGTGCGCCGGCGGTCAGCGACCCGGTCGACTTTGCCGTCGACCCGCTTTCGAGGCTCTCGGTAAGCCTCTTCTTCCCCGAAGTCGCGCCAGCGACGACCATCCACTGGGACGGACACGAGACCGCCTACGTCGCTTCCGGCAACAAGGTGTCCGACGTCGATTTCGCCGCCGACTCGAAGCAGACGCAACGCGTCTTCCTGTCCGAAATCCTGGTCGACGCACCTGAAGGGGCGCGAGCAGTCGTGATGTTCGGTGATTCGATCACCGACGGCGACGGCTCCACCGTCGACGGCGACGACCGCTGGCCCGACGATCTCGCGGCGCGCCTTTCCGCCGCCGGCGGCGCGCCCGTCGCGGTGCTCAATCAGGGCATCTCCGGGGCCAAGGTGCTGACCGATCGCATGGGCGTCAACGCGCTCGCCCGCTTCGATCGCGACGTGCTGAGCCAGCCGCACGCCGACACCGTCGTGCTGATGATGGGGATCAACGACGTCGGGTGGCCCGGCTGCGGCCTTGCGCCGAACGATCAGGAGCCGACCGCCGATGAGATCATCTCCGGCTACAAGCAGCTGATCGACCGCGCTCACACGCACGGCATGCGCATCATCGGCGCAACGCTGACGCCGTTCGGCGATGCCTTCGCCAGCACCGCGTTCGACGGCTACTACACGGCGGACAAGGAGAAGATCCGGGTCGCCTTGAACGACTTCATCCGCAGCGGCGCGTTCGATGGCGTCATCGATTTCGACAAGGTCGTCGTCGATCCGAACAAGCCCGGCTACATCCAGGCAAACTACGACAAGGGCGACCACCTGCACCCGAATCCGGCGGGCTACAAGGCGATGGCGGAGTCGATCGATCTCGGCATGCTGTCGAACTGAGATTGAAAAACGAGGGTCGGCGCTTCCTCGACGAGCGCCGGCCCCCTCCGCGCGGAGCCTCGCCTAAGCCTCCGCCTTCTCCCGCTCGCTCTTTCGCATTCTCTCGCTGGCGCTTTTCAATTGCCCGCACGCCGCAAAAATGTCGCGGCCGCGCGGGGTGCGGATCGGCGAGGCGTAGCCGGCGCGATTGACTACGTCGGCAAAGGCCTCGATCCGCTCCCAGTCGGAGCATTCGTAAGGTGCGCCCGGCCAGGGATTGAACGGGATCAGATTGATCTTCGCCGGGATGCCCTTAAGCAACTTCACGAGGTCCTTCGCCTCGGCGAGCGAATTGTTCACGTCCTTCAGCATCACATACTCGAACGTTATCCGTCGCGCATTCGACAAGCCGGGATAGGCGCGGCAAGCATCCATGAGCTCCGCGATCGGCCATTTCCTGTTGATCGGTACCAGCACGTCACGAAGATCGTCGCGCACTGCGTGGAGCGAGATCGCGAGCATGGTCCCGATCTCGGCACCGGCGCGGAAGATCATCGGCACGACGCCGGAGGTCGACAGCGTGATGCGGCGCTTGGAGAGGGCGATGCCATCGCCGTCGGCGGCGATCAGCAGCGCTTCCTTGACCTGATCGAAATTGTAGAGCGGCTCGCCCATCCCCATCATCACGACGTTGGAGACGAGCCGGCCTTCCGACGGCACGACGGCACCCTGCGGGATCGTCGCGTCGGGAAAATCGCCGAGCCTCTCGCGGGAAATCAGTACCTGCTGAACGATCTCCTCGGCGGTGAGATTGCGCACCATGCGCTGCGTGCCGGTGTGGCAGAAGGTGCAGGTGAGCGTGCAGCCGACCTGGCTTGAGACGCAAAGCGTTCCGCGCCCCTCCTCCGGGATGTAGACCGTCTCGACCTCGACCGGCCGCCCCGCCCCGCGCGGCGGAAAGCGGATCAGCCATTTGCGCGTGCCGTCTTCGGAAACCTGCTCGGCGACGATCTCCGGGCGCTTCAGCGTAAAGCGCTCGGCAAGCGCGTCGCGAAGCGGCTTCGCGATGTTGGTCATCGCGGAGAAATCGGTGGCGCCGCGGAAATAGACCCAATGCCAGATCTGGCTCGCGCGCATGCGCCGCTGCGCCGGCGGCACGTCGACTGCGGCAAGCGCCTCGGCAACCGCGGCGCGTGAGAGCCCGACCAGCGACGGCTTTTCGGCTGCGGGCGCGTCCGGCCCGGTTTCGATGGCGAGAGATCTAGTCATGGTTATCGTTCTAGC
Source organism: uncultured Alphaproteobacteria bacterium (assembly GCA_963720705.1). Classification (GTDB taxonomy): domain Bacteria; phylum Pseudomonadota; class Alphaproteobacteria; order Rhizobiales; family Afifellaceae; genus DASWJZ01. The sequence continues at coordinate 195,759 of CAVRGJ010000005.1, read as the reverse complement.
ATGGTTCAGGCGGAGAGCGCCGCCAGCCCCATTCAACTGTCGTCATGCCCGGACTTGATCCGGGCATCCATTCCATCGCGCATTGAACCTGCGACGTCACGGAACGGATTGCCGGGTCGAGCCCGGCAATGACGACAATTCTGAAAACAGATCGGGAGAGGGCCGCTCCAGGGCTACTTGCACTCCGCGCGCATCTTATCGGCCGCAGCCGTGACGCCGGCGAGCGAGTAATTGTAGGTGGTGTCGTTGCCGCGCCTCGAGACCGCCTTCACCACCATAGTCGAGCCGGCCTTCATCGCGTCAAGCAGCGCCGGCTCCTCCTCCTTGTTCACCAGCCAAGCGCTGTCGCCCTGCGTGAACATCGTAAAGGTCTTGTCGCCGATTGTGACGGTGACCGAGGACTGCTCCTTCATCGGATAGCCGGTGACGAAATTCGCCTCGTTGGTGACCCCCTCGCTCGGGCTGGTCGTGATGGAGAAGCTCACGCGGCCGTGGTCGAGCTTCGGCGGGTCCATCTTGTCGGGCTCGGCGTAGATGTAACAGACCTTGCCGTTGCCGTTGCCGCTGTAGCTGCCTGTGTAGGACCAGATCGTCCACTTGTTGAAGGTTCCGACCAGGGTCGGCTTGGCGGCGCCCTGCGCGAGGGCGGCGGTCGCAAAGAGCGCAAACATTGCGCCGATAAAAAATCGCGTATGGCTCATGGTCGCTATCCGGATTCCGTCTTTCGGTGCGGGCGGAGTTGCGGCCGGCTTCGGGCGGCCTGCGCCTGGCCCGCAGATTTCCGTGCTTTGGTTACCAAATCGTCAACACGCCGGCTTCGCCTCGCACGAACCGACGCGGACGGACACAATCCTTAGAAAAAAATGGGCGAGACTGTGACTGCCTGCCTGTTTTTGGGCTCAGTTCACCGCAACCTCGTCGGCGAGCGCCCGGCGCGCCGCCGCGCGATGCTCGTCGCGGATCGAGCCCTGCACCGCCGTTATTGCGGCGAGAAGCACGGTCGCATCATCCGCGAAACCAAGCCCCGCAATCATGTCCGGGATGATGTCGAAGGGCGCGACGAAATAGGCGAGCGCGGCAATAAGCGTCAGCCGCGCGACGGTTGGGGTCGCCGGATCGAGCATGGCGAAGTAGGCGGCCGCCACGTCCTCCATGAAGGGAATCGCGCGGAGCGCGCGCTTGACCGTCGGCCAGAACCTGGCGCGCACGCGCGCTTCCTCGCGGCCCGCATCCTCGGACCCAAGAATCTCGATGTCGGGAACGTGCTTCGCCATCGGTCGCCTCCAACCGAGCCAAAATGGCGTCGCCGGGACCGCACCGCAAGACTTTGTCGTGGAGCTCAGGCGCCAGCCTGCCAGGCGCGGATCGATTCGAGCGGCCACAGAAGCATGATGACGTTCAAGGTGAGATTGTCGCGGATCATGAAGCCGACGAAGAACTCGAGCGCAACGGCAATCGCCACCGTCAGCCAGATCGGCAGCCGCGAGGCGAGCCAGAACCCGAACACCATGAAAAGGATGTCGGAGGCGGAATTGATGACGCTATCGCCGAAATAGTCGAGCGAGATCGTCGCCTCGCGATAGCGGTTGATGATGAAGGGGCTGTTCTCGACGATTTCCCACGTCGCCTCCACCAGGGTCGCGGCGATCAAGCGGATGCCGATCGGCCGCCGTCGCGCCACGAGCCACAAGACGCCGTAGAAGATGAAGCCGTGAATGACGTGCGAGGGCGAATACCAGTCGGAGAGATGCTGCGAGTTCTCCGAGCTTTGGACGACGCCCTGCCAGAGCTTGACCGTGCCGCACTTGCAAATCGGCTCGCGACCCATGAGGAGGAGAACGAGCGCCGCAAGCGCGACGATGCCAAGGGTGATGGCGAGATGGCGGCGGGAGATTCGCACGGAAAAGCTATGGTCTTGGTGACGACCACAACGCAACCCTCTCGCCGGTGGCGATAGGGACCAGTGTCCGTGTTTCCCGATTGACGACGTCTATCCCTGGCCGCAGTGGAGCCGCGCACCCCCATCGGAAGCCTCGCGACGGCGCAAAGCCGATGACACCAGTGGTAAGAGGGCTCTCCTTCGCCTCCCTGATCCTTGGGGCAATCCTACTTGTCCTGGGGTTGTTCTACGGCGACGCGCTGCCGCCGTTCCTGCAGGGAGCGGCGGACGGCATCGGCATCGGTATGATCATGTTTGGTATGGTCTGGCTTGTGGACTTTCTGGATCGCAAGGACAGTTAGAACCTCGTTGCCGTAAGTTCGACCGGTCGTGACCCGGTGGACTGCACCATTGCCCCGCGCCATTTTCCGAGGCGCAACAGCAAAAGTGTGAAAAGGAACGACGGCGCCGTCCATTGGATGCCCATCTGCACCAGCGCCTCAGGGTCGGCATAGGTCTCCGCCATTCTCTGGCTTTCTTCGGGGCCTCCGTACAGGGAACCAAAGAACAGGACGATCGCGACAGCAAGCGTCGTGAACGCGAAGAACAGGAGCACCCGGCTCCGCCGAGGGAACCACTTGCCGTCGACGTTGGTGATGCTGTGGCCCGACGTGACGATGTCCCAAGAAATCGCCACCAGCACGACGGCCGCGGCCACCAATGGGCCGCTCTTCCCCGCGCTGCGCATGCCTGCATAAACGACGTCGACCAGCAGATAGATGCCGATCAATCCCGCGTTGAAGAGCGCGACCGCGCGCAGTGGCTCACTCATCGAGGGATCGTTTCGGCGCGGATAGAGCAAGGCGAGAGCGATCAGGCTGCCTGTGCCGAAGTAGCATAGAAGGCTCGTATCCGGCCTGACCCGGTCCGCATTGTCGAAGGTGATAAGCAGCTGGACCGCATAGGTTAGGGAAATGACGACGCCAAAGAGCAGCGTCGCGGCATAGCCCACTAGCCGGGGATCGCGAGAAGCGCGGATCAGGGCGGCGGCGGCAGAAATCGCAAACACGAGCGCGAAGATCCCGACGGCCGGCCAGACGGAAAGTGCCGAGCCCACGCTGTACTCCATCCTGAAGTTAAACACAAAAACCCCCGCCAGCAGGTGGAACCCGATGACCATCAGGGCTAATGCCGCCCACGGGAATTGGATGCGCCACTGGCCATGACCATCCAGCCTTTGCAGCACCAACAGCAGCGCAAGGGCCGCCGCCAGTGCAACGGGAAGGCGGTAGATCGCTGGGTAGCCGGCTATCATCCCGCCGCCGACGGCAACAGTTGCCGCGGCGCCAACGCCAACGAAGTAGAGGTAGCGCTGGTTGGCCCTAATTGCCGGCGTTCGAGCCAGCCAGCGGAGGAACGCGTCGTCGATCTCCGCCCAGTCCGTCCCGGCAAGGACGTACAGGTACGCCAATGGGATGCGGAGCAGGATGATGGTCAGGCCAAAGGCGGCCTTTGAGAAGGCGAGGTTGATCAAAATGGGCGCGAATATGAGCGCAATCACCCCGCGGACTATCCACGCTTGCTGCCGCTCGTGCATCATCTCAGGTCCGAAGCCAATGGCGATCGCCACCAAGAAGACGACGAACACGCGCGCGATCTTGTCGAGCGGATCGTGGAAAAAACCGAAAATCGCGATAACGTAGATCAATGAGAGCACGCTGAGGAAAGCCAGTCCTCCGCGTATGTCGGCCTTCCTGAGCCCGAAAACGCCAAGCACGAGCGCCGCAACGACCAGCCCGTACGACATGAAATAGTTTGGGTACTGAATCTTCATGTCGAGGATATCGTAGGTGCAATCGGCGATCCCGTACGGCGCGCACAGATCGGCGTCGCGCAGCACAAGCATGATCGCAGCCGCCAGAATCTGGGCGAAAACGATCAGCGTCAGAACCCTGAGCCGCGGCTCCATGGTGGAGAGGTCAAACCATCGGTGGCGGAGGGTCGGACCGTCGTCGTCATCTGACGTCATGTTGTCAGCCATCCGCGTCACCGCCGGAAAATATCCAACCCGAATATACTGCGATCATCAAGTCGGGGCATGCAGTGAAAGAAGGGACTGGCAATGCCGATGCGGTGGTGTAGCTTCTGCCGGAATATATCTTGCTGCCTTTTACCGGCATTCCCCAAATGAATCCCTTCAGTGACGCGAACGATATTTCGAGGCGGGTCCGATGCGGGCAATATGGATCAAAGCGACAACAATTACTGTGATCGCGATCGCCGTCGGCGCAGCCCATGCCGACGACGCTTCCATTGAGGATCTGGCGGCCAAGGCTCTGAAAATTGGGGAGGCGATGGGGGTGGCGACCGAGATCATCGCCGACGGTGTCTTTTTCACGGGAAACGCCGCTGTCTTCGGGCAGGAGTTTTTTGCCTATGATGTTGGAGAGCACAAGTTGACCCTGTCTGCGCAAGTGTGCCTTGCATCGGACCCGGCGGACGCAGCGTTCGCACTTGCGTGCAAGGATGGGGATGTTGCCAGCACGACGAACTCTATCGAGATCGAAACCCAGGGTATCGATCTGGCCAAGAACGAGACGGTCTCGGGCGCGCAGATGTTGATATTGCCGGACGCGGGCGCAGTCGACGCGACGGACCCTGACGCTCTGGTTCGGGTACTACGCAACGCGCGGAACCAGTGTGGCCGCCGCCGGCGCAAAGTTCCATTGTTACGGCGGCACCACGTGTGTCACCTCAAACGGCGGCTCACGCCGCGATGGCTTTGTTCTCTACTGCCCGGACGAGGCGACTTGTCACGAGGTGATCGCGCGCACGCTGCGATTGATCTGCTACGATCGCGACATGCAGGGCTGTGAACCCGATACGACGGAGCCCAATTGAACGGCTCTGGTCTATCCCGAGCCCCGAGAATCCTTGGAGTTGCACAGGCCTTCGATCAACTCTGCCGCATTGGGGTCCTTGTTGAACGCCGCCGCGAAACGCAGATTGCAGCGCAGCGCTTCATCCGGCGGGACAAGAGCGCCCTTATCGAACAGCATTTGCAACACATCGAGGGGCGCGCGACTTACCGCTTTCAGTAGGAGCGGCGCGCCATCTTCGAGACGCCCGTTGGGATCGGCACCCGCGTCGAGGAGAGCTGCTACCATTACATCATTTTGCCAGTTTACGCGGGCGAGCGCGGAAAGACCGCTGCAATCAGTTTCGTTCACGCGCACGCCAACCGCCAGCAACGCGAGAACAGTCGAAACATTGTCGTAGACAACAGCAACGATTATCGGCGTGTTGCCGTTGATATCGGGCTCATTCGGATCCGCGCCCGCCGCCAGCAGGAGCTCGACCAGTGCGGCATCGCGACTACGGCAGGCGTGATCGAGCGCGTTAAGCCCCGCGTTGTCCCTAGGGCCTGTCAAAGCCCGCGCTCTGAGCGCCAGCCTAACAATTTCATTCTCGCGAAACGCGACCGCGGCAATAAGCGGGTTCTGTCCGTCAGCCCCGCATTCATTGACATCAGCGCCCAACTGCAAAAGCGCTTTGAACGTTCGCGCCGCACCGTTTCGCGCCGCCTCGATCAACAGAGTTGTTCCAACTCGCTGATCCGCACCTTCGTAATCTGAAGCAGCATCGCTTCGCATGTTGACGTCGAGACCTAGGCGCGTGATCTCGAAGATCGCGGCCTCGGTATCATCCTGACGAACGAAGTTTATAAGCTCTTCGGGAAATGTGCGTGTCATTTCGTGAACCGAAATTGGGCGAGAGTGGATGATAACTCCCCGCCGTTTCCCTCCCCACGAGGGGGAGGGGAACGCGCTCCAACGTCGCTCCTATTGCTGCTGCAGGCGCTCCATCGGCGCGGCGGACTTGGCGAGCCGCACGAGGTTCACGAACTCCGACCGGTAGCCGAATTCGTCCGCACCCTTGTTGGCGTTGGCAAGCGCAATCACGTCATCGTAGCCGAAGTCGCCGGTATAACGCCCGCCGCGGAGAATCTGCCCGAACGCCGCGACCGAGGCCGCGAAGCGCGCCTCGCGCGCGGTAGTTCCGCCGCCGTCGGCGCCGACTTCGTCGGCCGTCGAGATCGGCGTCGTAATCAGCCGGCTCGTGTCCTCGTCCGGCAATTTATAGCGGATCTTCAGGAACCCGTACTCGCCGCTCTTGTCCTCGCTATTTGCTGACGCCGGAGCCGAGTTGCTCTGATACCGCAGGCCGTCGACAAGATCGGCAGCGCTTCCCGTCGGCGTGATCTCGTAGATCGCGGTCACCGTGTGGCCGGAGCCGATCTCGCCGGCGTCGACCTTGTCATTGTTGAAGTCCTCGCGATTCAAGAGCCGCGTCTCGTAACCGATCAGCCGGTACTCCGAGACCGTCGCCGGATTGAACTCGACCTGAATCTTTACGTCCTTGGCGATCGGGAAGAGCGTCGAGGTCGACTCCTCCACGAGCACCTTCCGCGCTTCCGAAAGCGTATCGATATAGGCGGCGGCGCCGTTGCCGTTCTGAGCCAGCGCCTGCATCAGCTCATCGTTGTAGTTCCCCATGCCGAAGCCGAGGACGGAGAGGAAGATGCCGCTCGTCCGTTCCCGCTCGATGAAGCCTTCGAGCTCATCGGTGTCGGTGATGCCGACGTTGAAGTCGCCGTCGGTCGCGAGGATCACGCGATTGACGCCGTTCTTGTCGAAATTCTGCTCGGCGAGCTGATAGGCTTGCCGGATCCCTTCAGCGCCGGCCGTCGAACCGCCGGCCGAAAGATTTTCAAGCGCCGTGTCGATCTTCGCCTTGTCCGACGCCTTGGTCGGCTCAAGCACCGTGCCGGCGCTTCCCGCGTAGGTGACGATCGCCACCCTGTCGTCGGGCTTGAGGTCGTCGACCAGAAGCTTCATCGAGTTGATCAGAAGCGGCAGCTTGTTCGGCTCGTCCATCGAGCCGGAGGTGTCGATCAGGAAGACGAGATTTGCATGCGGCCGCTGAGCCGCCGCGATGTCGAAGCCCTTGATGCCGATGTCGACGAGCTTCGTGCCGGCGTTCCACGGCGTCGGCATTACCGTCACCGACGCCTTGAACGGCGTCTCGGCGGAATCGGGCCCCGGATAGTCGTAGGGGAAATAGTTGATGAGCTCCTCGACGCGGACCGCGTCGTCCGGCGGCAGCGCGCCGTTGTTGAGCGAGGCGCGCATGAAGGAATAAGACGAGGTGTCGACGTCGATCGAGAAGGTCGAGACCGGCTCCTCCGCCGTGACCTTCAGCGGGTTTGTCTCGATCGTCTGGAAACGGTCGCGGCCCTGGTCGTGATAGCCGGGCTGTGGCATCGGCCCTTCCACCGCAGCGAGATTGCCGGCGCTGGCGAAGGATTGCTGGCGCATCATCGCACCGCCGAGCGCGTCCATCGGCGGCGCCGGCTCCGGTGCCGCCAACAAGGCGGGCGTGGATGCTTCGGGCAACGCCGGCGCGACCGGCGCCGTCGCCGCCGTCTGCGCCGCAACTATGTTACGCGCGTCGGCGTCTGCTTCGCTCTTCAGTTCCGTCGGCGCCGCTGCCATGTCGGACCGTGGCGTGGACATTGGCGTCTCCGCGTCCGCGCCATGGTCGACCGGCGGCACGCCGATCGGCTCGGGCTCGGCTCGCCAGCGAAAACTCTCGATCGTCTGCAGATTGGCCGCCGTCATCACAGCGAGCATGAGCACGGCAAGGCTGACGCCGCCGGCAAGTGCATGAGACATACGCATGTGTCGTTTTCCCGTCAGGTGTTCCGTCGCGGCACGTGCCGCATTCCTGAGACGGTCGGCGACGGTGTTTCCTTGGCGTCCGGCAGTCATGTTCGCGTCGTAGGCCGCAAGCGCCGCGCCGACGGCGGCCTCGCGCGCGCTTTGCCGCGGGCTGACGCGCTCCTGATCGAGAGCCTGCTTCAGTCGTTCGAGCTCACTCATCGCCATCGTCCATTCGGGCGCTCAACTGCTTCTTCGCGACGTGCATGCGCCACGACACCGTGCTCTCCGCGCAACCGAGGATTTTTGCGGCCTCGCGGTGCGAGAGCTCCTCGCCGAGGATGAGGAGCACCGTTTCCCTCAAACTCGGCTCGAGGCTCTGGAGCGCTTCGGTGAGCCACGCCAGCCGCTTTTCCGTATCGACCTGGTCGGCATCTTCGGCATCGCGCAGCGCCGCGTATTTCTGAACCAGCGTCGCCGACGAACGCCGCCGCCGCAGGAAGTCACGGCAGCGGTTGATCACGATTGCGACAAGCCACGTCGAAAAGCGGCTCTTCCCGCCGAATTTCTGAAGCCGCGTCGCCAGGGTCACGCAGACGTCCTGCGCGATGTCCTCCGCGTCGGCCGCCGAGCCGACATAGCGGTAGGCGACACGGTAAATCATCTCGTAATGCCGCTCGACGAGGCGGCGGAACGCCTCGCGATCGCCCCGAATCGCGGCGGCGGCAAGCATGCTGTCGTCGGTCGTGTCGAGCATTCGTTCCATGAGACGGAGCGCTTAGCCCGATCCTTGGCGGACCCGCGAAATATTCTTTACCTCGCCCGTGCCACCGTCCAACGGCGCAGCGCCACGAAGGCGCCGCAAGGCTTTTCTAACCACAAAATCGCAAATGCCGGGCACGCCGCCCGTTTGATTCCCATTTTACATAAAATGGAGCGTAGCCCCGCGCTAATAGATGCGGTCGCCCGCACGGAAGGCGCAAGTGATGCAGCAACCAAGTGACAATGACCGGCCGAAGGAGCCGGCCGGCGAGACGCCGAAGACGAGTGAGCATCGCGACGTACACCGCCAGCGGACGCTGAAGCGCGCTCGCGTCGTCCTTACCGACCGCTCGACGATCGACTGCACCATCCGCGACATCAGCAAAGGCGGTGCGCGCCTCGTGTTCGCGGATGCCTTCCAGCTGCCGGAGACGTTCCGCCTCATCATCGTGATGTCGAGCACGATCGTGCCCGTCAGGCTTCAGTGGCAGCGCGGCGTAGAGGCCGGGGTCGCCTTTGCCGGGCCTGAGGAACCGGCACACACGCACAATCTCTGAGCGTGGGTCATCACGAGAGCCGCCGCCGAATGCGGCCGATTGACTCTTCTCTCCTGTAGAACATAATAAGAACATCCAGGATCGAATTGGGATGAGCGCGACGACGAGCCTCGCCGCGAAAGGGTTCCGCATGCCCGAGAAACCGCCTTCCAGCCGCGAGCGGCCGCGCGTCGTGCCTTTGCTCCGGCACGGAGCAAAGGCACGCCCGCACCGGCCTGGCGAACCTACCTATGCCGAACTCCTCGCGGCTTCGAATTTCTCGTTTTTGCGCGGCGCCTCGCATCCGGAGGAACTCGCAGCAACGGCGTCCGTACTTGGCCTCGCCGGCTTCTCGATCGCCGACAAGAACACGCTCGCCGGCATCGTGCGCGGCCATCTCGCGGCGAAGGAGACGGGCGCCCGCTATGTCGTCGGCTGCCGGCTTTCCTTATGTGACGGCACGCCCGACGTCGCCGTCTGGCCGCGCGACCGCGCAGCTTACGGAAGACTCTGCCGGCTGCTCACCGCCGGCAATCTCCGCACCAAGAAGGGCGATTGCCATCTCGACCTCTCCGACCTCGTGGAATGGGGGGAAGGCATGGAGATGGCTGTGCTGTCGGGCCACAACCTCGGCGCAGCAGCGTCAGAAGGTACACCGATCAAGCGACAAGGCGTCTTGCCGCAGAGCACACTGGAGCAAACCCTCGCCACTCTCGCCGAAGCCTTCCCAGGCCATGTCAGGCTCGGCGCGACATGCCTCTATCAGGGTGAAGATCGGCGGCGGCTGGCGGCGCTTTCCAGGCTCGCCGCGCGCTACGAAATCCCGCTCGTCGCGCTCGGCGACGTGCTCTACCACGCGCCCGAGCGGCGCCGCCTGCAGGATGTGCTTTCGTGCGTGCGCGAAAAGAAGACGCTCGACAGCGCCGGAAAGCTGCTCGAAGCGAATGCCGAGCGGCACATGAAAAACGCCGCGGAGATGGCGCGCCTCTTCGCCGAGCATCCTGAGGCGATCGCCGAGACGCTTCGCGTCTTGGAGCGCCTCACCTTCTCGCTTGACGAGCTGCAATACGACTATCCGCTCGAATCCGCCGGCTTCAGCGCAACGCCCTATGACGAGCTGGTGCGGCTCACCTGGGAAGGTGCGGCCTGGCGCTATCCGAACGGCGTCCCGCAGAGCGTGAAGGCGACGATCGAGCATGAGCTGAAGATCATCAAGGAGCTCCGCTACGAGCCCTATTTCCTCACCGTCTTCGACATCGTCCGCTTCGCCCGCTCGCAAGAAATCCTCTGCCAGGGACGCGGCTCGGCGGCGAACTCCGCCGTCTGCTATTGCTTGAGAATCACCGAAGTGAATCCGGAGCGCGGCGACCTACTCTTCGAGCGCTTCGTCTCGCCGGAGCGGAACGAACCACCCGACATCGACGTCGATTTCGAGCACGAGCGGCGCGAGGAGGTGATCCAATACGTCTTCGACAAATACGGCCGCGAGCACGCCGGCATCGCCGCGACCGTCATCACCTACCGCTCGCGTTCCGCCGCGCGCGAGGTGGGCAAGGCCTTCGGGCTCTCGGAAGACGCCGTCGGCGCGCTCGCCGGGAACGTCTGGGGCTGGTCGAGCAACGCCGTCGACGGCGCCGATGCCAAGCGCGCCGGGCTCGATCCAGAAGAGCAGCGGATCGCTCAGGTGCTCGAAATGTCGCGCGAGATCATCGGCTTCCCGCGTCATCTCTCGCAGCATGTCGGCGGCTTCCTGATCACCCGCAGCCGCCTCGACGAGGTCGTGCCGATCCTGCATTCGGCGATGGACGGCAGGAACATCGTCGAATGGGACAAGGATGATCTCGACGCATTGAAGATGCTGAAGATCGACGTGCTTGCGCTCGGCATGTTGACGGCGATGAAGAAGGCGCTCGATCTGCTTCAAAGGCATTACGGCGAGACGCTCTCGCTCGCATCGATCCCGGCCGAGGAGCCTGAAATCTACGACATGATCTGCCGCGCCGATACGATCGGCGTCTTTCAGATCGAGAGCCGCGCGCAGATGACCATGCTGCCGCGCCTGCGGCCGCGGCATTTCTACGACCTCGTCATAGAGGTGGCGATCGTCCGCCCGGGGCCCATCCAGGGCGACATGGTGCATCCCTATCTCCGCCGCCGGCAGGGGATCGAGAAAGTGATCTACCCGGCACCCCATCCCGTTCACGGACCCCCGGACGAGCTGGAAAAAGTGCTCGGCAAGACGCTCGGCGTTCCGCTCTTCCAGGAGCAGGCGATGCGGATCGCGATCGAAGCAGCAAAATTCACGCCGGGCGAGGCGGACCGCCTGCGCCGTGCCATGGCGACCTTCCGCCGCGTCGGCACGATCGGCCTGTTCAAGGCGAAGATGATCGAGGGAATGGTAACGCGCGGCTACGAGCGGAGCTTTGCCGAACGCTGTTTCAGTCAGATCGAAGGGTTCGGCGAATACGGCTTCCCGGAGAGCCACGCCGCGAGCTTTGCGCTTCTTGTCTACACCTCCGCCTGGGTCAAATGCCGTTACCCGGATGTCTTCTGCGCAGCGCTCTTGAACGCGCAGCCGATGGGTTTCTACGCGCCGGCGCAGATCGTGCGCGATGCGCGCGAGCACGGCGTGGAGCTGCGCGAGGTGGATATCAATTTTTCGGAGTGGGATTCGACGTTGGAGGAGTTGCGCGGGTTCCCTCCCCCTTGTGGGGAGGGATTGGGGGAGGGGTCGATCACGTTGAGCTCTTCGTTCGAGAACCCCTCACCCAACCGCTTCGCGCCTTCCCTCTCCCCACAAGGAGGAGAGGGTTCTCGCGCCCTCCACCCCCGCCATCTCTCGCAAGCCCCGGCCATCCGCACCACGCACGCCGTTCGTCTCGGCCTCCGCCAGATCAAAGGCTTTCGTGAAGACGATGCGGCGCTTCTCGTGGCAGCGCGCGAAAAGCCCTACCGCAGTGTCCGCGATCTCTGGCTGCGCTCCGGCATCTCCCGCGCCGGTCTCGAACGGCTTGCCGAGGCCGACGCCTTCCGCTCGATCGGCCTCGACCGCCGCCAGGCGCTGTGGGAGGTGCGCGCGCTCGACCCGCTGTCGGCGGCCGAGCGCCTGCCGCTCTTCGCCGCCGCGCAAGGCATCGCCGAGCGCGACCTGCAGTCGGAGGCGCATGTCGCGCTGCCGACGATGCTACCGGGCGAGCACGTGGTGAACGACTATCGCGCGCTATCGCTTTCCTTGAAGGCGCATCCCGTCTCGTTCCTGCGCGAGCACTTTGCCGCCAAGGCCATCGTCGAAGCAGGCCGGCTGCCGGAGATAAAAAGCGGGCGGCGCGTCTCCGTTGCCGGCCTGGTCCTCGTGCGTCAGCGTCCGGGAACGGCGTCGGGCGTGATCTTCGCGACGCTTGAAGATGAGACCGGCGTCGCCAACATCATCGTCTGGCCGAAGATTTTTGAGCGCTACCGGCCGATCGTGCTCGGCGCGCGGCTGATGCGCGTCACCGGCAAGCTGCAATCCGAGCAGAGCGTGATCCACGTCGTGGCCGAGAAGCTCGAGGATCTGACACCCCTCCTCTCGCTTCTCTCCGACGCTTCGATTGGCGCAAGCGGCATGGCTCCAACCGACGAGGTGCGCCGGCCGGTCGACGAGCTCAGACACGCTGCAAAGAAGACCTCGCGCATGGCGCGGATGCTTGCGGCCGAACCGGAGCTCGCCGCCGATCTACGCGCGCTGAATACCGCAAATGCAGCGATGCCGAAGGGCCGGAATTTCCATTAGCCCCGGCCTTGCCTCAGCCCCGCCCGACCGCTTCCTCGGGATGCACGAACGGCAGTCCGAGGCTCTTCGCGACCGCCGGGTGCGTGATCGCGCCGCGATGCACGTTGAGACCGGCGCGAAGATGCGGATCGTCGAAGATGGCGCGAAGCCCCTTCGCCGCAAGCGCCAGCCCGAAAGGCAATGTGGCGTTGTTCAACGCCTGGCTCGACGTAAGCGGCACCGAGCCCGGCATATTCGCCACGCAATAATGGATCACACCGTCGACGGCGTAGACCGGATCGGCGTGCGTCGTTGCATGCGAAGTTTCGAAGCAGCCGCCCTGGTCGATGGCGACGTCGACGACGACTGCGCCGCGCTTCATGTGCTTCAGCATCTCGCGGGTCACGAGCTTCGGCGCGCTCGCACCGGGCACGAGCACCGCGCCGATCACGACGTCGGCCGCAAAGACTTCCTCCTCGATCGTCTCGATCGTCGAGAAGCGCGTCCTGACGCGGCCGAGGAACAAATCGTCGAGCTCGCGAAGCCGCGGCAGCGACTTGTCGAGCACAGTCACTTCCGCGCCGAGACCCGCCGCCATGCGCGCCGCGTGCGTGCCGACGACGCCGCCGCCGAGCACCACGACCCGCGCCGGCTGCACGCCGGGAACGCCGCCGAGGAGAAGCCCGCGCCCGCCGTTGAAGCGCTTGAGCGACATTCCCGCAGCCTCGATCGCGAGCCTTCCTGCGACCTCGCTCATCGGCGCAAGAAGCGGCAGGTGGCCACGCGCGTCCGTGACCGTCTCGTAGGCGACGGCGCTCACGCCGGAGTCAATCAGCCCGTGGGTCTGCTTCGGGTCGGGCGCGAGATGCAGATACGTGAAAAGGATCTGCCCGGCCCTAAGCCGCTTCCACTCCGACTCCTGCGGCTCCTTCACTTTCACGATCATCTCCGCTCTCGAGAAGACCTCGGCCGCATCCTTGGCGATCGTCGCGCCGGCCTTTGCATAGACCGAATCGTCGGCGCCGATCCCGGCACCCGCATCGTGCTCCACGATGACTTCATGCCCGGCCGCCACGTATTCGCGCACGGCCCCCGGCGTCAGTCCGACCCGGTACTCTTGCGACTTGATCTCTTTGGGGACCCCGACCCGCATTCCATGCTCCATAAAACGCAACGCTAATAGCAGATCGGCGGCCGTATTTCAGAAGAACCGCTTTTGCTTGCCACAGCGCTTCGCGAAACGAGTCGGGATTACGCGCCGGGCGCGCAAATCTCAGTCGCCGACCGCCTTGCCGTAGACAGCGTCGGAGATTGCACCGGCTGTCTGATCGTCGCCTTGGCCGAGCACGGCAAGTACTAGGAACCAGCGTCTCTACGAGACGCTGAAAGGAATGGGGCTTTTTGTAAGTCCCATTGCTGAGCCTGGTGATCCGACCAAGATTCGTCAGATGATCGTCTCTGCGGACCTACCGACCGCCGAGGGCGCCGCCGAGCCCGGAGTTGATCCGGTGGTGAAGCGGACGAAGGTTCGAGATGTGATCGGACCCGCCTCTAGAGACGGGGACAATGTGATCGACTTCCCAACCGTACTCTGATTGGCGGTCGCCATAGGCTCCGAACTTGATCACCGCTCCGAAGTCGTCGTGTCGCCACATGTTTGCATCGTATCCTGGGATCACGCGACCCTTGATCCAGACTTCGACTGGTATGCTGACTTTTGGTTGGAGGGCCATTGGCCATTCCTTTCGGTGTTGCCGAAAGGAGCTTGACGAGAATTGCGGGATGCGATCTGAGTGTCCCTGTTATCCACGCTCCGCTCCTTCGGCGGGTTTCAACATGAGCCGGCACGCCTGATCCGCGTATTGCAGCTTCTAAGATGTTGGGCTATATGGATTTGCGGAGGGCGATATGGATGCGGAATTCGTCGAGGATGACGAAGACCAACTGGCAAAGTGGTGCGAGTCAACTCCGGGCTCGTCAAGAGATTCCGAAAGGTACTGCAATTCATTCGCGCCGCTGCCGACGAGCGGGATTTCTACGGGATGAAGAGCCTGCATTTTGAAAAGCTCGAGGGCAGAGGAGACCAGAGATCGCTGCGTCTCACCAAGAAATGGAGGCTCATTGTTGAGTTGGTCGGCGAGGCGCCAAACAAAAGGGTCAGGGTCTTTCGCATCGAGGATTATCACTGAGGGGGGCGGAGATGAGTGACGAGATGCAGATCGATGTGGTTCCACCGGGCGAGTTCTTGAAGGACGAGCTTGAGGAGCGTGGCTGGACGCAAACCGAGTTTGCCGAGATCATCGGACGCAAGCCGCGCGTGGTGAACGAGATCATTTTGGGCAAGCGGGCAATCACGCCAGAGACGGCACAGGAGATCGCGGCCGCTCTCGGCACAACCGCTCAGCTTTGGATGAACTTGGAGTTTGCATATCAGCTCTCGAGGGTGGCCCCGAGGGCAGAGCGGATATCGCGAGAGGCTACGCTGCGGACTCGCTTTCCGGTTCGCGAGATGATCAAGCGTGGCTGGATCACGCCATCGAAAGCATATGACGAACTTGAAGCTCAGGTGTTTCTATTCTTCGGTATCGCGGAGATTGACAGTCCGATCCGACCGCCCGGTGCCGCATGGCGGAAAGGCGAGTGCTCCTTTTCAACGTTGCAGCTAGCGTGGCTTTTGCGCGTCAGTCAGTTGGCAAGCGCACTGCAAGTTGCCCCGTATTCGGAAAGAAAATTGCGTGAGGAAATTCCGGAACTGGAACGTCTAATGACAGAGCCGGAAGAGGTACGCCACGTTCCCCGCATTCTTGCCGAATGCGGCGTGCGCTTTGTGATCGTTGAACCTATTCCCGGATCGAAGATCGACGGTGTTTGCTTTTGGGTTGATGAACAGTCTCCGGTTGTTGGCCTCTCGCTGAAAGGCGATCATATCGACAGATTTTGGTTCAACCTTTGGCATGAGATTGAACATGTTCTTCGAGGCGACGGGAAAGAAGAGCCAGTAGTCGATGATTTCGATGGTCCGCCGTCTACCGAAGTAGGCGAGCGCGAAGTCAATGCCGCCGCCGCCGACCATTGCGTCCCAACGGGACCGATGCAGAACTTCATCGCGCGGCATGATCCCATGTTTTCTGAGAAGAATATGCTCGGATTTGCGCGACTGATGAAGCGTCATCCTGGAATCGTTGCGGGGCAAATACAGAAGCGCACTGAACGTTGGGAGTTGTTCAAGAAACACCAACCTCGCGTCAGAGGAATACTGACTTAAACAGCGCTGACCGATGGATATGGGCGGACCATATCCATCGACATCTAACAAGGAGGGCCGACCTAAATGGCCACTTACGTCAAGCAGATGCAAAAGATCGTGACAAGTACGTAGGAGCCGCCCCCGTCGCGCGGCAGCACGAGATAGTGGATCATCTTCGGCTGATCGCTCCCGCATTTCAGATTGAAGTATTCGTGCGTCGCGTCAGATGCGACCACGTCGGTCGCCACCGCACCGCCGCATCGATCGAGCTCGAGTCCGCCGATGCTCCTCCTGATGTCGTCGGGCGTGCCGGAATCGACGATGCGCGTAGAACCGACGACCGTGCCCAGCGTCCACACAGCGTCGCCGCTTGGAACGCCGTCGGGGACAGCGTCCTTCATCCCGAGGATGACGTGGTTTGGATAGCCGGCGCGGAAGAGGAGCGCCGTCGTAAAGCCCGCGGCTTCGGTGTGGATCGCGTTCGCGTCTGCCGGCGCGGCCTCGGCGGAAGCGACCGTCGTCGCGGCCGATGTGTCGGCCGGCGGTGGCGTCTCGGCAGGCGCCGGAGCGGCCGCGGCTGAGTCAGGCGCGCCGCTCACTCCTGGAGCAGCCTCGGGCGCGGGCTCGCTCTCCACCTTCTTTGGCGCGGGCTCGAGCTTTTTCGTTGCAGGCGCAGGCGCCGGTTCTGCGCCGCTTGCAGCATGCCGCGCCACGCAATCGTCGATCGCGTCGATCCCAGGTCCGATATCACTGATGTCGAAGGCGAGGCTCTTTCCCTCCGCCTCGATTGTCATCTCCGGCGCGCTCTTCAGTATTTCGGTGAGCGCGGCGCCGCCGCCGATGTTGGCGACAATGAGATTCGCCAACGTCACTTGCCCCTCACCCGAGACGGAGAGCGGCGTGTCGCCCGTCAGCGCGTATTTGAGCGGCACCCACGCGCCTTCTTCGAGCGACCAATCCCCGTCTTGAACCGCAAGAACAAGGTCGCCGCCGGCGGCGCGGGCGACGCCAAGCGTCGCGCCGTTTTGGTACTCCGCCTTGATCGCGCAATGCGTGAACGTACCGTCGTCGAGCGAGAACGCGGCGGCCGTCCAGCCCGGCACATCGAGAGTTTCGACGAGCTTGGGCCCGAGATTTGGGAGTTCCCGCCGCTGTCCGCCGGTCGAGGCATTGCCGCTGTGACCCGCGACTGTGCCTGCATCCGCGGCCGTATTTGCTTCAGGCGCGGCTTGTTCGCCTTTGCTGGCGCCATTCCCGGTGGCCGTATTCGCTTCCGGTGCGGCTTGTTCCCCGTTGCTGCCGCCGTTGTCGGTGGCCGTCGACGCTTCAGCCGGCGGGCTCGCGTGGTCTTTCACGCATTGCCGGGTCGCCTCGAAAGCCGCATGCACCTGATCGAGAGGGTAGCTGTAGTTTTCCGCCGGACCGGAGAAGCCACGGAACTGAACATTGAGCACGCGGCCGTTTTCCATCCGCTCGACGATGTCCTCCATGTCGCTAATTTCGAAGTAGACGCGCGTCGTTTCGGCCGCTTCAACCGGCCGCTTGACGACGTCGGGAGCATCGGCGGGACCGTCGACATTGTACCAAAGATAGTAGGTCTGGTTCGTGTCGAGCTTCCACGCCGCGCGATAGAAACCGAAGGTCCACACACCATCCGGAAAGTCGGACATGATGATCTGGTCGTCACCCTGCACGTCATAGGCCGTGCAGTTGTAGAAGTTTCCGTCGCTGTCGGCCGTCGCTGAGACGATCCAGGGGCCGAATTGCTGCTCCTCGCCGGTCTCGGTCGCGCCGCTCGACTGGTTCGAGTTCGACGACGCATCGGCCGAGGACGAATTGTCCGCCTGGCCACCGGATGCGGGCTCCTTGCTCACGGCCTGCTGATTCGTGTCGGGCTGCGACGTATCCGGCTGAGGATGCTGCTCCGACTCCTGCACCTGCTCCTGCGGCCGTCCGCCGACGACAGGCGTGTGCGTGCCAAGCCGCACGTGCCGTCGGACGCAGTCTTGCGCCGCGTTCATCGCCTTGTTCGAATTGGAGAGCTCGAATGCATAGTCCTTGTTCTGAAACGAGATGACCAGCTCACGGCCGCGACGGAGTTGCCCGACGAATGGATGATTTGCATCGACGGGAAGCCCGATCTGCGTCGGACCGAGGGCGACACCGGTGCCCTCGATCTGACTGCGGCGGTCCACCCTGAACTTGATCGCAAAATTTCCGCCTTCGGGCAGCGACCAGCTGTCGTTGGCGACGCTGAAGAACCAGCTGTCGCCGACCTCGTAGGAGATGTAGAGCGTGGAGCCGTTCTGGTAGCTCGCGAAGACCGAGCAGTGGGTGAACTGGCCCGTGTCGTCGCTGGTGAAGGCGAGGCCCTCCCAGTCAGCCGCCGTGAATTGTTCGACGACGGCCGCGTCGGCAGACGAAGCGAACACCGTCGCCAGGACGGCCAAAGATATCCCGATGCGCATGAGAGGAGCCCCCGCCCACGAACGGCAACAGCCAACCTCCTCCTCGAGGCAGGTTCAACTGAATTCTTTTCGATCCGAGGGAGGGCCGCGCTCACCGTCAGCTGTGATCTGCGCCGGCAAGACCGCTCAATGCAGGAAGCCAAAAATCCATAGCAGCAGAATGATCGGCAACGGAATCCCGAGGAGCCACAGAAGACCGCCCTTCAACATCGCAACTCTCCCTGAGTTCAGTCGCTTAGAGGCGCACATCAACGGCGCTCTTGCCTTTGAGGTTCCATTTTCAAGATAGGTCAATGTTACAGACCTATTTCGCGTACGACTTGCGGGCGAAAACTTGGAAACACGCGGAGACATTCGGCCGAAACGCGATGCCTCTATGTGAGAAGCCATCGGCGCGCCCCAAGAACCACCAATCGGCCCGCCGCGTTGTCCGACCGAAGGAGAAGAACACCTCCTCGGTCGCCAGTGGCTGGGAGCCCTCAAATGTCGGAAATAGCGATCGAAGTCGCCGGGGCGGAGACCCGGCAGGCGATGTTGCGAGTATGGATGGCGATATCCGCCGTCTGGGCCGCGTTCTGGATCTCGATTGCGGGATTCATCCTGCTGACCGGCCTGATGCCTAATCCCCTGATCGACAGCCTTCACCTCCTCGCGCTCATCATTGTTGTTCCGCCCTTTGTTCTTCTCGCACTCGGAACGGCGACACGGCTCATCTTCGAATTGATTTCCCGAAAAATCCGGAACACCTGAAACCTTTTTCGATAAGCGCACCTCGCGCTTGACCTTCCCCACCGCCGCGGACCATCAAAAGAGCATCGAACTCTCCACTCGCCATGCGTCGCTTCGGGCGCGGCGAAACGACGGCGCTCATGAAGACCATTCTCTGTTATGGCGACTCCAATACCTGGGGCAGTGCGACTCGGCCGGGCGACAACCAGCGCTATGAGCTGGGCGAGCGCTGGCCTGGAGTTTTACAACAGCGGCTTGGGGCGGGCTGGTCGGTCATCGCCGAGGGCCTTTCCGGCCGCACCACCGTGCATCCCGATCCGATCGAGGGCCCCTTCCTCGACGGCGCGACCTATCTCCTTCCCTGCCTGAAGAGCCACCGGCCGCTCGATCTCGTGGCCATCATGCTCGGCACCAACGATCTGAAACAGCGCTTCAGCGTTCCGGCGAGCGACATCGCCAAAGGCGTCGGCCGACTCCTCTCGATCGCGAAGACATCGGAATGCGGCCTGAACGGCGGCGCGCCGCGAACGCTTGTGATCTGCCCGCCTCCGATCCTCGACCGCTTCGGCACGCGCCCCGACTTCGTCGAGATGTTCGCCGGCGGACACGAGAAGTCGCTGAAGCTCGCGCCCGCCTATGCGGCGATCGCCAACGAGCACGGCGCGGCATTCCTGAATGCCGGTGAGGTGATCAAGACCAGCGCCTTCGACGGCATCCACCTCGACAAGGATCAGCAGGCAGCGCTCGGCAATGCCGTCGCAGACGCTGTGCTGAAGCTTCCCTTGTGACTGCGCCGCGGATCAAGGCAGCTCGACGGCCGACGCGGACTCCTTGATCTCCATGACCTCGAACACGAGCCCGCCGGGCGAACGGAAGAAGGCGATCCGCCGCGTTCCAAATCCTGCGCTGATCTCCATCGGCGGGATCAGCACTTCCACGCCGAGCGCCACCAGGCGTTCGGCTTCCGGCTCGAGGGCTGCGACTTCGAACACCGCATGGGTCAAGCCCTCCGGCGGCGGTGCCTCCAGGTGCTCTTCGAAGATCGGTTTGGGCGTCAGGAAGAGCCGCGTGCCTCCGAAGGCGACGATGGCGTATTCCGCCTCGCCTTCCGGCGTTGCCAGCCGTTCGTGGAGCATGAGCCGGCCGCCGAGCGCGACGTAGAAGTCGATCTCAGCGGCGACGTCCGCCACCTTCACCCCTACGTTCCAAAGCTTTGCTTCCACTCGTGCCCCCCTGCGATTTCCCCTCGCGCGTCGCTTCGGCTAGAAGCGGATCGCCTTCTTGGAGTGTCGGCAATGCCCGCCAAAGCCGCGCCGCCGATCGCCGTCTCAAGCTGGAGCGTGCACCGCGCGCTCGGCATTTTCCACCCGAACGCGCCCGCAAACGACGTTGCCGCGCAGGCCGAGCCGCGATGGGGGCCGGGAACGCTGACGCTGATGGAGCTTCCGGCGGCTATCGCCAAGCGCGGCATCGACCATCTGCAGATCTGCCATTTCCATCTCGAAAGCCGCGACCCGGCCTATCTCGGCGAGGTGCGCGCCGCACTTTCCGACGCAGGCGTCACGCTTTCGACTCTCCTGATCGACGACGGCGACATCACCCACCCAAGCGAGCGGAAGCGCGACTGCGACTGGATCGGCAAGTGGATCGACGCGGCCGCCGCACTCGGCGCGAAAGCAGCGCGCGTCATCGCCGGCAAGCAGCAGCCGACTCCGGAGACGCTGGCTCGATCGGTCGAGGGCCTGAAGGAGCTCGGCCGGCGCGGCGCAGGAGAGGGCGTGCGCGTCACCACCGAGAACTGGCTTCAGCTCCTCGCCGGCCCAAAGGAAGTCCACCACGTCCTCGATCGGCTCGAAGGCTCGGTCGGCTTCATGGCCGACTTCGGCAACTGGAAAACGACCGGGCCGCAGAAATACGAGGAGCTTGCTTCGATCTTTGCCCGCTCGGAAGACACGCACGCCAAGGCCTGGTTCCCCAACAACAGGATTGACGGTGAGGATTTCGGCCGCTGCCTCGATGCGGCGAAGCGAGCTGGCTATTCCGGCCCCTACACTTTGATCTACGAGGACAAAGGCGACGACGAGTGGAGCGCGGTGGAAATCGAGCGCGACTTCGTGCTTCGCCACTTCAACGGCCGCAACGCCTGAACCGGGCTTTAGCGGCGGAAAAACGAGCCGCCGTAAGAGTTGTCGTCGTCCCAAAGCGGCGGGTTGGGCTGGCACGTGTAGCCGAGCGGACAACGCAGTGTGTCGCGCGTCGGCGCCCACGCATTGTAGGCGTATTCGCCAAGCATGCAGAAACTCCAGCTGGCGACGAAGCGGTCGTAAGTGTGCCTGCCGGTCGACATCACGACCGCGCCGCGTTTCGCGACGAGGCTTTGCGCCTGCTGGCAGCTCATCGTAAGCGTCGAAGGGCGCTCGGCATAAGACGCGGTCGTCGAGAGGAGAAGCGAGACGGCGACAAGAAGCTTACGCATTTGAGCCTCCGTGCTGGCCGCCCCCACGGAAACACAGCTGGTTTCGTCTTCATCAGCGAATCTGCCGCAGCCGCTAGAAAACCGCAACCCGTGGCACCTCTCCGATCGAAGCTGACAATTCGCTGACAACCGGCGTCAGGCGGCTGTCAGCGGGCCACTGATACTTTGCGCGGGATCAAGGGCCGCGAGGGAACCGGGCGCGAAGCCCCGTGCCCTTCCGCGCGCCTTTTTCAGCGCAGGGCGATGAACATCAACTACGCCGCCAAAGTCCCCGTCAGCCTGCACGAAGGCAGGCCGATGATGGCGGTATGGGATCCCTTCGTCCGCATCTTCCATTGGCTGCTCGTCGCCGCTCTGACAGTGGCGCTTGTCACCAGCCTTTGGTTGCCGCCAACCTGGATCAACGCGCATGTCATTGCCGGCACCAGCACCGCGGCACTGGTGGCGGCGCGGATCGTATGGGGCTTCCTCGGACCTTCCGCTGCCCGCTTTGCCGGCTTCGTCCGCGGGCCGCGATCCGTGCTCCACCATCTCCTGGAGCTCAAGACCGGCACCGGGCAGCGCCACATCGGGCACAACCCGCTCGGCGCGATAATGATCCTGACGCTCCTCATGACCGTCCTTGCCGTCACCGTCAGTGGAGTGATCGCGCTTGGCGGCGTGCTCAAGTCCGGTCCGCTTGCATTTGCGTCGAGCTTCAGGGTCGGAGAGGCGGCGCACCAGCTCCATGCTCTGCTTGCCTACGGCCTTCTCGTTCTCATCGCCCTGCACGTAGCGGGAGCGATCTTCGAGAGTCGGCGCACCGGCGAAAACCTGGTCAGATCGATGGTCGACGGGCGCAAGGAGCTACGCGCCGGCGACGCCGTTCCTATCCGACGCGCGGCCTATCCGGCGACTGCCGCCGCCGTCTTCGCCGCGCTGCTCTTCGTTTCGACCGCGGCGCTCGTCACCCTTAGCAACCGCCCAGCGCTCGGCGTCCCGACACAGCCTCTCGATCCAGTCTACGTTACGGAGTGCGGCGCGTGCCACGTCGCCTATCATCCGAGCCTCGCGCCAGCTGCAACCTGGCGCACGCTGATGGCAGGACTGGGCGACCATTTCGGCGAGGACGCTTCGCTCGATCCCGGCACCGCTCAGGCGATTCTCGCTTACCTGACGGCCAACTCGGCCGATGCCTTCGACACGCGCGCTGCCAACGCCTTCCGCCGCCGCAACGCCGACGATCCCCTCAGCATCACCGCGACGTCGTTCTGGCGCCACCGCCATGCCCGCATCCCCGATCGTGTCTTCGCCTCGCCGGCGGTCGGAGCGCGCGGCAATTGCAACGCCTGCCACGCCGACGCGGCGAGCGGCCTCTTCCGCCCCTCCGAAATCTCCATACCGAAGGATGCCGAACCGTGAGCCATATCCATCGGATGCTGTTCATATCCGCCGTCGCTCTGGCCGGCTCAGCGGTCGCATGTCTCGCTGCTGCGGCCGCACAACAGGCCGTGCTCGATCACTACGCACAGGAGGCACAGGCAACCGGCGACCCCTTCGCCGGCTTCTCCGCCGATCGCGGAAAGGCCTTCTTCCTCGCCAGCCACGGTAGCGGCGACACGCCTTCATGCAGCACGTGCCACACGGCCGACCCGACCAATGTCGGCCGCACGCGCGTCGGCAAGGCGATCAAGCCGATGGCGGTTTCGGCCAACCCCGATCGCTTCACCGACCTCGCCAAGGTGGAGAAGTGGTTCCGTAGGAACTGCAACACGGTTCTCGGGCGCGAATGCACGCCCGCCGAGAAGGGCGACTTCATTGCTTTCATGATGAGCCGTTGATCGAAGCCGCCGACCTGGAGGAACGCTGATGAAGACGATCACCATCGCCGGCTTGGCCGCCGCACTCGCGCTGGGCGTTGCACTGGCCATCGAGATCGACGCCGGATCGAGCGCGGCCGCGGAGGCCACTGCGCCTGCCGAAGATTCCGCAGCCGGCACGGCGCCGACCACGACCGACTCAACGCAAGCCCCCGCCCCGATATCCGGCGAGCAGGCCTTCAACACCGAATGCGGTGCCTGCCACATGGCGTATCCGGCGCTCATGCTGCCGGCCCGATCCTGGCAGGCAATCACCGCCAACCTTGCCGACCATTTCGGCGAGGACGCGAGCCTCGATCCGGAAACGACGCAGAAGATCAGCGACTATCTGGTTGCGAACGCTGCCGACACGACGGACCAGGCGCAATTTATCCTGCGCGGAGTCGCGGCCGATCAGGTGCCGCTCCGCGTCACCGACATGCCGTGGTGGCGGGGAGCGCATTACGAAGTTCCGGCTGCCGCTTTCACGCGCCCGGAAGTGCTTTCCAAATCGAACTGCCTCGCCTGCCACCGCAACGGCGCCTCCGGAGAGGCCGGAGACGATTGATGTGTCCAACCCAGCGGACAGTCGACTTTCCCCGAGCGCCAAGCGCCAAGCGCCGGCGAGACCCGGTTGCATAACTTCCAGAACTTATTGGGAAATTTGGAGCGGGCGAAGGGATTCGAACCCTCGACCCCAACCTTGGCAAGGTTGTGCTCTACCCCTGAGCTACACCCGCAACAAAGACGCCGGCGGGATAGTCCGGCGCAGGGCGCGTATATGACGCAAGGACCTCCGAATTGCAACAAGCCGCGACCGGCAGTCGGCCGGTTGCGGCTTGTTGTCGACAAGGCCGCAAGTCGGTAAGCCCGCGGCGAACGCTACCGCCCCGGACCCCGCCGATGCCCGCCTCCCGCGCCGACCTCTTCGCCATGCTCGACCGGCTCGGGGCCAAGACCGCCACGACCGAGCATCCGCCCCTTCACACGGTCGAGGAGAGCCAGGCGCTCCGCGGCGAGATCGCCGGCGGCCACACCAAGAACCTCTTCCTCAAGGACAAAAAGGATCAGGTCTTCCTCGTCGTCGCTGAGGAGGACGCTGCGATCGACATGAAGAGCCTGCACAAGCGGATCGGCAGCGCCCGCCTCTCCTTCGGCAAACCGGAATTGCTGATGGAGCTCCTCGGCGTCGTGCCCGGCTCGGTCACGCCTTTCGGCGTCATCAACGATTCCGCCGGGCGCGTCAGCGTCATCCTCGACGCCGCGCTCCTTCGCCACACGCAGCTGAATTTCCATCCGCTCGAAAACGTCGCCACGACGACGATCGGGCGTGACGATTTCCTCGCTTTTCTCCGCCACGCCGGCCACGCGCCGCAGGTTCTCGCCGTCTCAGGCGAGGCGGCGAACGAAGAAGCATTGGAAAGCCGGCAAAAACCCGCCACATAAGGGCCAACCCAAGGGAAGTGCGAGCAACGGGAGCGTTCATGAGCGCCGAGCCCCTCATTTTCGGTCAGGACGGAGGCGGTGCCGCGCCGGCCGCCGATCTCGTCAAGGAGACCACCACCCAGGACTTTCGCGCCGACGTCCTCGACGCCTCGCGCAGCGTTCCGGTTCTCGTCGATTTCTGGGCGCCCTGGTGCGGGCCCTGCCGGCAGCTGACGCCGGTGCTTGAGAAGGCAGTCAAGGCGGCGAAGGGCAAGGTGCGGCTGGTCAAGATGAACATCGACGACCACCCGCAGATCGCCGGCCAGCTGGGCATTCAGTCGATCCCCGCCGTCGTCGCCTTCAAGGACGGCCAGCCGCTCGACGGCTTTATGGGCGCGATTCCTGAGAGCCAGGTCGCCGCTTTCATCGACCGGATCGCCGGACCCTCCGGCCCAAGCGGCTCTGACGAAGCGCTGAAGGCGGGCGCTGAGGCGCTCGCCGCGCGCGACTATGCCGGCGCCGCAGCTCTCTATTCCGGCGTGCTTCAGGCGGAACCAGACAACATGGCGGCGCTTGGCGGATTGATTCGCTGCTTCGTCGCCCTCGGCGAGCTCGCGCAGGCGCGCGGGCTTCTCGCCGGACTGACGGCGGATCAGGAGAAAGACCCGGCGATCGCCGGCGCGCGCACCGCGCTCGAGCTTGCCTCGCAGGCGGAGAAGCTCGGCGGACCGGCCGAGTTGACCCAGCGCCTCGAGGCGAACCCGAACGACCACCAGGCGCGCTTCGATCTCGCGGTCGTCTTGAACGGCACGGGCGACCGTGCGGGCGCGACCGATGCGCTGCTTGAGATCGTCAAACGCAACCGCGCCTGGAACGACGAGGCCGCGCGTAAGCAGCTCGTGCAGTTCTTCGAGGCATGGGGTCCGAAGGACCCGGCCGCGATCTCCGGGCGCCAGCGTCTCTCGTCGCTGCTCTTCGCTTGAACGCCAAGCGCGAAAGGAAAGCGGCAATGGCAGTCGTTGCGGGAAACAAGCGCTATGAGAGCGCCGCCGACCTTCCCGACCGCGCGCCCGTGTTTCCGCTTTCAGGCGCACTGCTTCTCCCGAGCGGGCAGATGCCGCTCAACATTTTCGAGCCGCGCTACCTCGCCATGGTCGACGCGGTACTCGGCGGCGATCGTCTGATCGGCATGATCCAACCGGCACTCGACGCACCGCAGCAGGCGATGGCGCCGCCGCTTTGCGATGTCGGATGCCTCGGGCGCATCACGCAGTTCTCCGAGACGGGCGACGGCCGCTACACGATTATCCTCGCGGGCGTCAGCCGCTTCCGAATCGTGGAAGAGATCGCTGCGATTACACCCTACCGCCAATGCCGTATCTCGGTGGAATCCTTCGCCGATCTCATCGAACCGCTCTCCGGCGAGGACGCCGTCGACCGCTCCGCCTTGCTTCGCACCTTCCGCGACTATCTCAATGCAAACGACCTCGAAGCCGATTGGGACAGCGTCAACCGCGCCTCCAACGCCGGCCTCGTCACGGCACTTTCCATGATGAGCCCATGGGGGCCGCCGGAGAAGCAGGCACTGCTTGAATTGCCCGACCACGCGACGCGGGCGCGCACATTGATCGCGATCACCGAAATGGCGCTGGCCGGAGCGAACGCACCCTCAGCGCCGCTGCAATAGGGCATGATCCCGAAAAGTGCGAACCGGTTTTCGGATTAGATCATGCCCCAACAAAAGGGGAGACGACGATGTCGGAACGCGAGACGCGAAGCGGCCGGGCCGTCGATCCGAAGCTGCTTGAAATCCTCGTCTGCCCCGTCACCAAGACGACGCTGATCTACGACCGCGAAAAACAGGAGCTCGTCAGCCACGCGGCGAAGCTCGCCTACCCGATCCGCGACGGCATTCCGATTCTGCTTGAAGAGGAAGCGCGGCGGCTGGAGGAGTGACTGGGCACCGCCCGGCTCTTTACCAGCCGGCCTGTTTGCGCGCGACGGCTTCGAAGTCGGCTGGGTCGATTCGCAAATCGTGCATCTCCGACGGCCGATAGGACTGCAGCTCGCGCAGCGTCTGAAAATAGATCGCCCGCTGCTGGCGATAGATCGCACGCGTCCGGCGATATGACGCGAACGCGTTGCGCAATGCGGCGATCCGCGAATTGAGCGCCGTCGGTATGACGACCTCGGTGAAGTCGTGGGAAGCAGTATCCGTCATGGTGATGGTTTCCAAAGAGGGCTGGTTCAAAGACCAGCGGCGCGGCGCGCGAATTCCTCGATCCCGCGCTCAACCCCCATGTCCCGAAGGTTGCGCTCGCTATAGCCTTCGAGCTTCGAAACGGTGGAGATGTAGATCCAGCGTGAGCGGAAGAATTTAGCGACGCTCTCCGCCAGACTTGCCGTAAACGGCGTAGTATTGGCTTCAGAGCGAACTTCGAGAGGAACGCGAAGAACAGAAGTAGTGGTGGACATAGCTTTCTCCTGATGGGATCAGATTCCCTCCCCGTCAGGCAACCGGCGATTTACGCTTCTTGGATGTTGAAAGTATGCCTTGCGCTGCAATGCACAAGGCAGCATATCGCAATGCAGCAATGTCAGGCGAGCATAGCCGGTTAACGCGCGCTTAGATCGCCTCGCCCTTCAGGAGCTTCGGAAGGTTGCCGGAAAGCCCTGCCGCCTCCCCGATGAAGAGCTTCTTCAGCTTCGGCAGCCGGTCGACGATGCCGAGTCCGAAATCGCGCAGCGCACGCACCGGCGAGAGATCATTGGAGAAGAGCCGGTTTAGCACATCGGTCATCATGCCCATCTGCCAGGTGTCGTAGCGCCGCCAAGTCTCGTAGCGCCGCAGAACCTCGAGCGAACCAATGTCGAGCCCGAGCCGATGCGCGTCGACGACCGTCTCGGCGAGCGCCGCCGCGTCGCGGAAGCTCATGTTGAGCCCCTGCCCCGCGATCGGATGGATGCCGTGCGCGGCGTCGCCGAGGAGCGCGAAGCGCGGGCGCACGAAATCGCGCGCAAGCGTGAGGCCGAGCGGATAGGCGACGCGTGGCCCGGCAAGCTCGATTGCGCCGAGGCGATGCCCGAAGCGCCTTTCGACTTCGACCAGGAAGACGAAGTCATCGCTCTTGATCAGCTTCTCGGCTTCGCCGGCGCGCTCCGTCCAGACCAGGGACGAGCGATTTCCCGTAAGCGGCAAGATGGCGAACGGTCCGCTTGGCAAAAAGTGCTCGACCGCCACGCCGTCATGCGGCCGCTCGTGCTTGACTGTCGCGACGAGCGCCGTCTGCGGATAGTCCCATGTCACCGTCTTGATGCCGGCGAGCGCGCGAAGCCGCGAGCGTATCCCGTCGGCGGCGACGAGAAGCGCCGCCTGCCGCGTCTCACCGGACGCGAGCCCGACATCGACGCGACCGTTCGCAGCGAAGCGCTCGACCGAATTGGGTCGCGTAAGCTTGATGCCCGCCGCAAGCGACGCATCGTGCAGCGCCGACAGGAGCGGCTCGTTCGGCACCATATGCGCGAAAGGCTCGCCCTCTGTCGTGTGCCCGTCGAAGGTGAGGAAGATCGGCCTGACCGCATCGCTCGTGCGGCTGTCGGTGATCTCCATGGAGAGGATCGGCTGCGCCTCCGCCTCGACCGCCTGCCACACGCCGAGGCTTTCCAGCATCCGGCGCGCCGCCGCGGCGATCGCCGAGGCGCGCTCGTCGCGCTTGCCGCCGCCGGGCGGCTTGGCGTCGACGATCTCGATCGCAAGATCCGGCGCGCTCCGCTTCATCGCAAGCGCTGCCGTCATGCCGGCCGATCCGCCGCCGGCGATCAGAATATCGAGTCGCGGCCCGCCGGCCATGTGCCGTCTCCCAAGCTTGACTTCGCGGCCTCTGTCCGCCGACCTTCCGCATCCCGTCCGGCGCTTCCATGCGCAAAGGGCTCAAAGCGGTCGAGGTGAAGCGTGGCAGCCGCCGTCAAGAACCTGCTCGACATCCTCGACCTTGAGCCGCTCGAGCACAACCTCTTCCGCGGTCGCAGCCCGCAGGATGGTTGGCAGCGCGTTTTCGGCGGACAGGTGATCGGGCAGGCGCTCGTCGCCGCCTCGCGCACTGTCGAGCCCGACCGCAAGGCACATTCGTTGCACGCTTATTTCCTGCGGCCGGGTGACCCCGGCGTGCCCATCATCTACGAGGTCGACCGCATACGCGACGGCAAGAGTTTCGTGACGCGCCGCGTGGTTGCGATCCAGCACGGGCATGCGATCTTCTCCATGTCCGCCTCCTTCCAGGTCGAGGAGGACGGGCTCGACCACCAGATGCCGGCGCCGCGCGTCCCGCCGCCGGAGGAGCTGATGTCGGAGGACGAGCTCAAGCGGCAGTTCATTGAGAGCGCGAGCGAGCCGATGAAGGGCTACTGGCGGCGCGAGCGGCCGATCGAGCTCCGCCCGGTCAGCCTCCGCCACTACGTGTCGCGCGAGAAGCTCGATCCGGTGCAGCACGTCTGGTTCCGCACGACGGGGCCGCTGCCGGACGACCCGGTCGTGCAGAAATGCGTGCTCGCCTACGCATCCGACATGATGCTCCTCGATACGTCGCTCTACCCGCACGCCCGCACGCTCTTCGACCGCGACCTGCAGGTCGCGAGCCTCGACCACGCTTTGTGGTTCCACCGCCCGTTCCGCGCCGACGAATGGCTGCTTTACTCGCAGGACAGTCCGACGGCCTCGGGTGCGCGCGGCTTCAACCGTGGGGCGATCTACACCCGCCACGGCGTTCACGTCGCGTCGGTGGCGCAGGAGGGCCTGATCCGCGTCTGGAAAGACGCCAAGGGATAGGGCTGGGCGGCACGCACCCGCCCCGATTGGCACGAGTCTTGAACTGCTCCCGCCGAGCGACCGTGCCCGGCTTGCGCCGCGGCATGGCCGGTTCGCCGACTCTAGTCATGGAGCACGTGCCCAATGAAGCTTATCATTGCCATCATCAAGCCCTTCAAGCTCGATGCGGTCAGGGATGCCCTGACCGGCATGGGTGTGCAGGGTCTGACCGTTACGGAAGTCAAGGGTTACGGCCGCCAAAAGGGCCATACGGAGATCTACCGCGGCGCCGAATATGCCGTGAGTTTCCTGCCCAAGCTCAAGGTGGAAGTCGCCGTCGCCGCCGCCGAGGCGGAGAAGGTCGTCGAGGCCATCGCCGAAGCCGCCAAGACCGGCCAGATCGGCGACGGCAAGATCTTCGTGCTCGACCTTGAGAGCGCACTCCGCATCCGAACCGGAGAAACGAACGCCGAAGCGCTCTGATGCCTATTTCGTAGGCACAGAGCGGTAAGGATTTCTTAACCTGATGAAATCTTGTGCAGACAGGTTTGAAACGTCGCTTCATCGCCCGCTGGGGCGGTTTGGCACGGCCTTTGTATCGCTCCGCTACAGAGCGCCGCGATGCTGGCTCTCCCTCTCTGCGGGTAACAACGATGGAGAACGCGATGCGCTGCTTCGCAGCTAGAATTCTGGTGGTGATTGGTCTGCTTTTCACGGCACTGGCCGCACCATCGTTCGCCCAGGACGCCGCGACGGATCAACCGGCCGCCGCGGCAACCGAAATGGCCGCACCAGCCGCCGACACGCCGACGATCAACGCCGGCGACACCGCCTGGATGCTCACCTCGACCGCCCTCGTCCTTCTTATGACGGTCCCCGGTCTGGCGCTCTTCTACGGCGGCATGGTGCGCAAGAAAAACGTGCTCGCCACAGTCATGCAGAGCTTCGCCATCACCTGTCTGGTAACGGTGATATGGATGGTCGTCGGCTACTCGCTGGCTTTCCGCGACGGTGGCGCGATGCAGGCCTACATCGGGGGTCTCGATCGGTTCTTCCTGAAGGGGATGTCCGTCGACGAGGTATCCGGCACCATCCCCGAATCCGTCTTCATGATGTTCCAGATGACGTTCGCCATCATCACGCCGGCGCTCATCTGCGGTGGCTTTGCGGACCGCATGAAGTTCTCCGCGATGATGTGGTTCATGGGCCTCTGGTCGATCTTCGTCTACAGCCCGATCGCCCACTGGGTCTGGGGCGGTGGCTTCCTCGGCACGTTGGGCGTGCTCGACTTCGCCGGCGGGACCGTCGTGCATATCAACGCCGGCATCGCCGGCCTTGTTTGCGCGCTCGTCCTCGGCAAGCGCACCGGACTCGGCTCGGAGAACATGGCGCCGCACAACCTTGTGCTCTCCGTCATCGGCGCCTCGCTCCTGTGGGTCGGCTGGTTCGGCTTTAACGCCGGTTCGGAGCTCGCCTCGGACGGCCGCGCCGGCATGGCCATGGCGGTCACCCAGATCGCTACGGCCGCTGCCGCGCTCGCCTGGATGTTCGCCGAATGGATCGTGCGCGGGAAGCCCAGCGTTCTCGGCATCATCTCCGGCGCGGTTGCCGGCCTCGTCGCGATCACGCCGGCCTCCGGTTGGGTCGACCCGACGGGTGCACTCGTCATCGGCATTGCTGCCGGCGTCATCTGCGCCTGGGCGGTTATGTGGCTGAAGGAGATGCTCGGCTACGACGACGCCCTCGACGCGTTCGGGGTTCACGCCGTCGGCGGGTTCGTCGGCGCCATACTGACCGGCGTCTTCGCCGTGGCAGCAGTCGGCGGCGAAGGCCATTCCGGCCTGATCGACGGCAATCCCGGCCAAGTGTGGATCCAGTTCGAAGGCACGATCGCGACCATCGTCTGGTCAGGCGTCGTGAGCTTCATCATCCTGAAGATCATCGACGTGGTGATCGGGATCCGGGTTAACAAGGAAATCGAAGTGGAAGGCCTCGACATCAACCTCCACGGCGAAGTCGTCCAATAGCCGGGTTGCACCTCCCAAGACCGACCCGGCCGCTCCCGCGGCCGGGTTTTTCGTTGCCCGATCGTCTTCGCCACGTCGGTGCTGGTTAAACGCACCTTAACCACGCCCCTCTAGGGTCGCCGAAAAGTTTTTCGATTAGTGCGGCGACCTAGCATGACGTACGCCATCTTGCGTGATCACCCGACGGCCGAAAGCCATTTGCGGGATTTTCTCAGACGACATGCCTGGCGCCTCGGCGGATTGGCCTTGATGGTCGTCGCGGCCGCCCTCCTCATCTCCCTGGTCACCTGGCACGTCGACGACCCGAGCTTCAGCTACCCGGTCGACGCGCCCGCCCGCAATCTTCTCGGACGCCCCGGCGCCGCCTTCGCCGACCTCGCCATGCAATTCTTCGGCTTCGCCGTAGTCGGCATCGTGTTTCCGCTCGGGTTCTGGGGCTGGAACCTCTTCCGCCTGCGCCGTCCGCGCCGAGCGATCCATCAAAGCCTTCTTTGGGTTGCCGGCACGCTCACGCTGTCGGCCGCCCTCGCCTGCCTGCCGGTTCTGGCAAAATGGCCGCTGCCGACGGGGCTCGGCGGCGCCGTCGGCGACCTGACGCTCGGCGTCGCGGAATGGTTCGGCGGCGGCTCGCTCTCGCCCGGCCTCTATGCTGCGCTCTGCGTGATCCTCTCCGGCCTCTCGCTGGCGCTTCTTTACGTCGCATGCCTGCGGCGGCCGCAGCCCGCCGCCACCCGGCGCCGAGCGGTGCGCCGCGTGGTGCCGGAGGAGATGGAGGACGACGAGGAAGACGTTGCAGAAAGCGCCTCCGGAACGCGGCTCAGGCTCGTCGCCGGAATCTTTGCGCATCTCGCGCTTACCGCCAAAGCAGCGCTCGGGCGGGCGATTCGGCGGCAGCTTGCGGAGCGGAAAGAGCGCATCGGCCGGATACGGACAGGACTCGCGCAATCGAACCGGCGCGAGCCGCTCTTCATCTCCGACGACGACATCGATTTCGACGTCGATTCCGACTTTGACGACGCCTTCGCAGAGGCGATCGAGGAACGCGCCGCGCCGGGGCGCGCCGCCAAGGCGGTCGTGCAGCCCGCAGCTCCGCGGCCGAAGCAGAGCGCTCGCGTCAAAAAGGAGGCACAGCCCTCGCTGCTGCCCTCCGGCGAGTTCGAGCTGCCGCCGCTGCATCTTCTTCTTGAGCCGCAGAAGCAGCGGCGCCGCGAGGCGACGATCGACCAGGGCGCGCTCGAGCAGAACGCGCGGCTTCTTGAAGGTGTGCTGGAGGATTTCGGCGTCAAGGGCGAGATCATGAACGTGCGCCCCGGCCCGGTCGTCACCCTCTACGAGCTGGAGCCGGCGCCCGGCATCAAATCCTCGCGCGTCATCGGCCTCGCCGACGACATCGCCCGCTCCATGAGCGCGATCTCCGCGCGCGTCGCCGTCATCCCCGGAAAGAACGCCATCGGCATCGAGCTTCCGAACGCGCACCGCGAGACGGTCTATCTGCGCGAGCTCCTCGCCTCGACCGACTTCGACGGATCGAAAGCAAAGCTCGCTCTTTCGCTCGGCAAGACGATCAACGGCGAGCCGGTCATCGCCGATCTTTCCAAGATGCCGCACCTTCTCGTCGCCGGCACCACCGGCTCCGGCAAGTCGGTCTCCATCAACACGATGATCCTATCGCTGCTCTATCGGCTGAAGCCCGATCAGTGCCGGCTCATCATGATCGATCCGAAGATGCTGGAGCTTTCCGTCTACGACGGCATCCCGCATCTCCTCTCACCGGTCGTCACCGACCCGCGCAAGGCGGTCGTCGCGCTCAAATGGACGGTGCGCGAGATGGAGGACCGCTACAAGAAGATGTCGAAGCTCGGCGTCCGCAACATCGAGGGCTTCAACCAGCGGATCGCCATCGCCAAGAAGAAGAAAGAGGTGCTGACGCGCACGGTGCAGACCGGCTTCGACCACGAGACCGGCGAGCCGATCTTCGAGACCGAAGAGCTGGAGCTCGCGCCGATGCCCTTCATCGTGGTCATTATCGACGAGATGGCCGATCTGATGATGGTTGCAGGCAAAGACATCGAGGGCGCAGTCCAGCGCTTGGCGCAGATGGCCCGCGCCGCAGGCATCCACGTCATCATGGCGACGCAGCGTCCTTCCGTCGACGTCATTACCGGCACCATCAAGGCGAACTTCCCGACCCGCATCTCCTTCCAGGTCACATCCAAGATCGACAGCCGCACGATCCTCGGCGAGCAGGGGGCGGAGCAGCTCCTCGGCCAGGGCGACATGCTCTACATGGCCGGCGGCGGCCGCATTCAGCGCGTGCACGGACCCTTTGTCTCCGACGAGGAGGTGGAGGACATCGTCGCGCATCTGAAGAGCCAGGGCGTGCCCGACTACCTCGATTCGATCACCGACGAGGAAGAAGACGAAGGCGGCTTCGACGCGATGGCCGGCGGGCTGGAGGAATCCAACGATCTCTACGACCAGGCCGTGGCCGTCGTTCTGCGCGACCGCAAGGCCTCGACCAGCTATATCCAGCGGCGGCTCTCGATCGGCTACAACCGCGCCGCCTCGCTCATCGAGCGAATGGAGCAGGAGGGCGTGGTCGGCGCCGCGAACCACGCCGGCAAGCGCGAGATCCTGGTCGGAGAAGGCGCCCTCTGAGGCCGGGCCCGCGGGCCCTTGTCTCGACACGAATTGCTCTTACGTTCCGGCGGGGGTCGCAAGGAGAGTCCCATGAGCTTCCGCCTCGATCGGCGCATGCTGCTTTCGGCGCTTTTCGCCACAGCGCTCCTGCCGCGGACGGTACAGGCGGCCGGTGACGCCAGCGCCGCGGACGCCAACGTCATCACCGACGACCAGCGCGCGGTCCTCTCCGAGATCTCGGCCAAGCTTGCGACGATCGACACGATGGACGGCGAGTTCATTCAGTTCAATCCGAACGGCGATCAGCTGACGGGCAAGTTCTTCATTTCGCGGCCGGGCCGCGTGCGCTTCCAGTACGATCCGCCCGCAACCCTCAGCGTCATCGCCGACGGCAAGTCGGTACTCGTCTTCGACAAGAAGCTGCAGACCTACGACATCTGGCCGCTGTCGCAGACGCCGCTTCGATTGCTTCTCGACAAGAACCTCGACCTCGTAAACACCGACAAGGTGACCCGCGTCGGCGTGGCGTCCGATCTGGTCGAAGTGGAGCTCCAAGACGAAACCCGGTTCAGTGCCGGGACGCTCGACCTCATTTTCGACCACACAACCTACGCGCTCCGGCAGTGGA
Organism: uncultured Alphaproteobacteria bacterium; assembly: GCA_963720705.1. Classification (GTDB taxonomy): domain Bacteria; phylum Pseudomonadota; class Alphaproteobacteria; order Rhizobiales; family Afifellaceae; genus DASWJZ01. The sequence continues at coordinate 160,829 of CAVRGJ010000005.1, read as the reverse complement.
CCGTGACCGACCAGCAAGGGCTGCAGACGATGGTCGCGCTCTACAACGTCGAGACCGGAAAACCGCTCGATTCTGACCTCTTCAAGATCGACTATCTGGCAGCCACCAATGCCTCGAGGGAGCAGCACTGAGGCAGACTTGAAAACGAAATCCTGCTTCACCACGTTATCGTGGAGCGGAGTGGCTCCCCGCGGAACATGCCCCCCGTAACGCAGGGCGCCAGCACCGGTTCACGGTGAAACCCGCGGGCGCCCGGCCTGGAGACAGGCCGGGCGCTTTCATTTGTGGAGAGTCCCGGCTGAAAACTGGACTTGCCGCAGCACACCCGCCAGACCTGACGAGTTCTCGCCACCCCGTCGAAATGCCGCTCACTGTCGCCACCTGGAACATCAACTCCGTCCGGCTCAGGATCGGCCTCGTGAGGCGCCTGCTTTCGGAGCGCCGGCCCGACGTGCTCTGCCTCCAGGAAACCAAGTGCCCGGACGCCAACTTCCCCCGGAAAGCGTTCCGCGAGGCCGGCTACCGACACATCGAGGTGCACGGTCAAAAAGGCTATCACGGGGTCGCCATCGTTTCGCGGCGGCCGCTTCACAAAGTGGAGCGCCGGCGCTTCTGCGGCAAGGACGACGCGCGTCACATCGCCGCGACGCTCGATTATCGCGGCCGCCAAATCACCATCAACAATCTCTACGTTCCGGCCGGCGGCGACGAGCCCGACCCGAGCGTCAATCCGAAATTCGCGCACAAGCTCTCCTTCGTCGAGGAGCTCCACGGCTGCATGGATGCGCTTTCAGCGCCCGGGTCGATTCTTGTCGGCGATCTCAACATCGCACCGCTTGCGACCGACGTCTGGTCTCACAAGCAGCTTCTGAAAGTGGTGAGCCACACACCGGTCGAGACGGAAGGGCTGGAGCGGGCGCGCGCCGCGGGCGGCTGGGTCGACCTCATGCGGCAGTTCGTGCCGCCCGACGTGAAGCTTTACACATGGTGGAGCTACCGCTCCCCCGACTGGACGGTGAACGACCGCGGTCGCCGTCTCGACCATATCTGGGTCACGCCGGACCTCGCCGCGGAGGCGAAGGCGATGAGCGTGCTTCGCGACGCCCGCTCGTGGAAGCGCCCCTCCGACCACGTGCCGGTAATCGCGGCGTTTCGCTAGATTTTGACGGCTAAAGCTGGACGGCGCGCAGGCGATCGCGGACGGCATCGAACCCGGCCGCCATCTGGATCACGTGACGGGCGAAGCGCGTCCGCAAGATCGCCGCCATCTCCGGATGCTCCTGCAAGAGCTTGCGAAACATCAGCTTGCGGATCTGAAGGACCCGTGTGCGGCTCTCCACCCTGACCAACTCGTTGGCGCGCGCATCGAGAATGAGCGCCCGCTCGCCCAGGATCACCCCCGGCTCGATCTCGCGCTTCACCACCTTGTCGGTGCCCGCCACCTTGTGCTCGCCCTTGAGACCCCCCGATACGATCACATAGGCGGAGTGCAGAAGCTGCCCTTCGTCGAATAAGAGCAGCTTTTCCGGCAGCGAACGGCTTTCCGCGGAAATCGCGACAAGCTTCAGCTGTTCTCGGGAGAACCCCGCGAAGAACGGCACTTTTCCGATAACGTCGACATCCGTGTCCAACGATTGAAGCGACGACATTGACCTACCGCGCCAGTTTGTAGCCGCCCAATTCTGTGACCAGAAGCTCGGCATGCGACGGATCGCGCTCGATCTTCTGTCTCAGGCGGTAGATGTGGGTTTCCAGCGTATGGGTGGTCACGCCGGAATTGTAGCCCCAAACTTCCGAAAGAAGAACGTCGCGCGTTACGATCCGGTCGCCGGCTCGGTAGAGATATTTCAGGATCGCCGTCTCCTTCTCGGTCAACCGGATTTTGCTGCCGGTCGGGTCGAGGAGCATCTTCGCGGCCGGCCGAAACGTGTAGCGGCCGATGGAGAAGGTCGCGTCCTCGCTCTGCTCGTGCTGCCGAAGATGCGCGCGGATTCGCGCCAGAAGCACCGCGAAGCGGAACGGCTTGACTACGTAATCGTTGGCGCCGGCTTCAAGACCGAGGATCGCGTCGGAATCGGTGTCATGGCCGGTAAGCATGATGATCGGCGCGCGCACGCCGCTTTTGCGCAAGAGCTTCACCGCTTCGCGCCCGTCCATATCCGGCAGGCCGACATCCATGATGACCAGGTCGATATGGCTCTCGCGTGCCGCTTGCAGGCCTGCCGTCGCCGTCTTGGCATGCGTCAAGTCGAACTCGTCGTAGAGCGAGAGCTGGTCGATCAGCGCCTCGCTCAGATCGGCGTCGTCGTCGACGATGAGGATCTTGCGGGATGTCATGGCGGCCTCGGAAGTCTCCTTGGAATCAATTTAAGCTAGAGCGCGACCGGGTGCCACAGTGGCGGCGCAGGCGGGGAAAGTCATGCGAGCGCGTAAGAAGAAACCGAAAGTCGCCTTGGCAAGCAATTTGCGTGTCATCACGGTCATTTCATCGCCGCGTGAACCACATAAAGGCCTCCTTCGCTGCGGCCGGCTTTTGCTGCGCTGCGCGCTCGGACGAAGCGGCATCACCCATTTGAAGCGCGAAGGCGACGGCGCGACCCCGGCCGCACGACTTCGCCTTTTGTCGCTGATTCTGAGGCCCGACCGCGGACCGCCGCCACGGACCGCCATTCCCCGCCGCATCATGCGGAAAAACGACGGCTGGTGCGAGGACGCAAGAAGCGGCCGCTACAATTGCCCGATCCGGCTTCCCGCCACGGCCGGGCATGAGACGATGTGGCGCGCCGACCATCTCTACGACGTCGTCGGTGTCTTCGACTGGAACATGTCGCCGCGCATCCGCGGCCGGGGTAGCGCGATCTTCCTGCACCTCGCACGCCCCGGATATCCGCCGACCGCCGGCTGCATCGCGTTGAGCCAGAGGGATATCCGCCTGCTCCTCGCCGCGGCGGGATCGAGACCGCTCTTCGTCGTCGGAGCAAAGCCACACAAGCGAGCGTACCGCTCGGGACGCCTCCGCAACGTTTAGAAGACCGCAGCTCGGCTGGAAACCCGCAGATTCCGGGCTGATTGAGCACTTTGGAAGGCGCCCCGAATGTTTCGTCGAGGCGTCGCGAAGAAACCCGTTTCCGTTCTCGTGAAGCGATTTGTACGCCGCGGCGAAAACCGCCGGCAACAAACTCTCGTCAAGCTCCCTATATCGACAAAGGCAAATTCAGGCTCGCTTTTCTGATTTGCCGCAACGGAATGGAGATGGTCATGACGAAAACTTTGCGTCGCTGGCGCTCCTGCCGCCGATACAGGTCAACCCTGCGCGCGCTGAGCAGCCTGTCTGCGAACCAGCTGAGCGAACTTGGCATCCGCCCTGTCGACATCCAGCACCTTGCCCGCGAGGCAGCGTGGGTCGCCTAAAGGCAACCCGCTTCTCACCTTGGAGGCGGCCTTAAGCTGGCCGCCACTTGTTTGATGTTCTAGCGCTCGCGCCGCGCTACCGAGCGCCACCGCCTCACCAGTTCCTCCACGAAATCGCTGGTGCCGTCCTCTGAAAGGTTCGACTGCAGCGTCGGAAGCTGGTTCGCCGGCAGCCTGTCTGGCGGAAGCGAAGCAAACCGCACCCGCATTGGCATAGACACCGCCTCGCCGAAAGCGATGGCCTCGCGGTTCCCGATCGAGGGAAGCGCCGCGAGAGTCGAACTCGCCGCGTCGCTGACGGCCGAGCGGATAATCGCGTGGTCAGCCTCGTTCGCCATGCGCATAGCGAAAATCGAGCTGCACTGCGACAGGATGGTCGGATCGAGCTCGGCCGGGCGCTGGGTGACGAGGCCGAGATAGACACCGTACTTCCGCCCCTCCTTGGCGATGCGCGAGATCGAGCGTCGCGTCGGCCCAAAACCAATGCGCTTGTCGGCCGGAACGTAACGGTGAGCCTCCTCCGCCACGACAAGGAGCGGAAGGCGCCCGCGACCCCACTGCCCGAGATCGAAGGCGAGCCGGCAAAGCACGGAGACGACCGCATCCACCACTTCGGCCGGAAAGCCGGCCATCTCGACAATGGTGATCCTTTTGCCGTGCGCGGGAATCCTGAAGAGGGTCTTCAAGAGGTCCGCCATCGTGTCTTCGATCGTGCGGCTGGAGAACATGAACTGGTAGCGCGTGTCGTGGACGACAGAGAGGATACGCGCCCGAAGCCGCCGCAGCGACGGCCGGTCGTCCTTGCCGTCCAGCTTGCCAATCTGCTCGTCGATCATCGAGAGGATATCGTGAATTCGATAGGGGACCGGCGAGTCGACGGTATAACCGCTGTCCTCGATGTCGCGACGGACAAGCGACGGGTTGCGCTCGATGCCCTGCGCATAGCGCGCCTTGGCGACCGGGATCAGGTCGGCGAGCAGGTCGACTTCCTCGGTGACCCCCGGGCGCCGGCGATAGATCACATCGACGATCTCCTCGAAATTGAACAGCCAGAACGGCAGGCTCAACGTTCGCGGACTGACCACTTCGGATTCGTCGCGGAAGGCAGCAGCGTATTCGTTGTGCGGGTCGACGAGGAGAATGCGCGTCGCTTCGGTGGCCTTCAGGATGCGGTCGAGAAGCAGCACGACGGCACTCGACTTGCCGCAGCCGGTGGTACCGAGGACGGCGAAATGCTTCTGCAAGAGGTCCTGAACGCGCACCGTCGCAGCGATGGATTCGTCCTGGCTCAGCGTGCCGATGGTGATCGTCTGCGCGCCTTTGTAATCGTAGACGGTCTCGAGCTCCGACGTTGCCATCTCGTGGACGGCAGCACCGATCGGGGGATAGTTCCGAATGCCGCGATCGAAATTCGGTTTCCCGCCGTTTTCTCCCGGGCGGATTTCACCTTGCAGCTCGACGCTTGCCAGCATCGTGCTCGGCCGGTTTGGAGCCGACTCCGCAGCATAGATGAGGCCGACAATGTACGACCGCCCAGACTCGATCGCCAGAAGCCGGCCGACCGACAGAAGATCCCCGGGGCTGCGCCGATGCTGCTCGTTATCAACGGCAACGACTGCCCGAGAGCCGCTGACGGAAACGACTTCGCCGAGCGGCGTGGGCGCCGCCTCGACCACGTTTTCCGGAGTGCTACGGATTGCGAACTGACTTGGCTGCACTTTGATGCCCCCGCAAGCGGGAAGACGCAGTCCCGCGCCACCCCTGAGAATAGGCTCGTCCGAGACGAGTTCGATTTCTTGCGTTCACTATCGCGGCGGTGACTTAAGGATCGGCTAAGCCGCGCCGCGTGATTCGCCCGAAGATGTTTACGAAAAGCCACAGAAAGGACGCGGCGACCGGCTCAGGCCCGCTCCCCGAAGATGGCGCTGCCGACGCGGACGTGCGTCGCCCCGTGCAGGACTGCGGTTTCGAAGTCGGCGCTCATCCCCATCGACAGTGACCTGAGCCCAAGAGAGCCGGCAAGCCGCGCGAGCGCCTCGAAGTGCGGGACGGGATCGTCGGTAAGCGGCGGGATGCACATCAGGCCCGCAATATGGAGGCCGTGCTCGTCACGGCAGCGCTCGACGAAACCCGCTGCCGCCTCGGGCTGAACCCCCGCCTTTTGCGGCTCATTGCCGGTATTCACCTCGACAAAGAGCGTTGGCGAGCGCCCCTGCCGCGCCATCTCCTTGGCAAGCACGCGAGCGAGCTTGTCGCGGTCGAGCGTATGGATCGCGTCGAAGAGCGCGACGGCCTCGCGCGCCTTGTTGGTCTGCAGCGGGCCGATGAGATGCAGCCGGATGTCGGTGTGGCGTTCGCGAAGCGATGGCCACTTCTTCTCCGCTTCCTGCACACGGTTCTCGCCAAAGGCGCGATGGCCGGCCGCGAGAACAGGCAGAATCGCGTCGGCGTCGAAGGTCTTCGACACCGCGATCAGAGTGACGTCAGCCGGGTCGCGGCCGGCGCGACGCGCCGCCGCCGCAACGCGCGCCTCGACTTCCGCGAGCCTTCTTGCTGCATCCGCCATGCCGCCTCCGGAGCGGCGGCTAACATGGCCGGAAGCTGACGGCAAATCGTCCGGCAATGTTGACCGCTCGCCGGAATTCAGGTGAAGGTCACGCCGCTTCCGGAGCCGGTCTATCTGATGTCCACCGAGCGCTATAACCCGCGTGCCGTCGAGCCGCGCTGGCAATCCGTTTGGGCCGAGCGCCGGCTCTTCGAGACGCCGCCCGGGGACATGCGCCCCAAATACTATGTGCTCGAGATGTTCCCCTACCCCTCCGGGCGCATCCACATGGGGCACGTCCGCAACTACACAATGGGCGACGTCCTGGCGCGCTACCGTCGTGCGCGCGGCTTCAACGTGCTGCATCCGATGGGCTGGGACGCCTTCGGGCTTCCGGCCGAAAACGCCGCAGCACAGAACAAGGTGCATCCGAAGACCTGGACCTACGACAACATCGCGGCGATGCGCGCGCAGCTGAAGTCGATGGGCCTGTCGCTCGACTGGAGCCGGGAGTTCGCCACTTGCGACGTTGAATATTACGCCGAGCAGCAACGCCTCTTCCTCGACTTCCTCGACGCCGGACTGGTCGCACGCAAGACCGCCAAGGTGAACTGGGACCCGGTTGACCAGACCGTGCTCGCCAACGAGCAGGTGATCGACGGCAAGGGCTGGCGCTCGGGCGCCGAGGTCGAGCAGCGCGAGCTGACGCAGTGGTTCCTGACCATCACCAAATACAGCCAGGATCTGCTCGACGCGCTGAAGACGCTCGACCGCTGGCCGGACAAGGTCCGGCTGATGCAAGAGAAGTGGATCGGCCGCTCCGACGGCGCTCTGGTACGCTTCGCGTTCGCCGACGAGCCGCCGTCGGGCGAAACGGAGATCGTCGCCTATTCGACGCGCGTCGATACGCTCTTCGGCGCAACCTTCATGGCAATCGCCGCCGACCATCCGGTGGCTAAGGCGGCCGCCGCACGCGACCCGAAGCTTACCGCTTTTATCGAGCGCTGCCACCACATGGGGACCTCCGCCGAGGCGCTCGAGAAGGCGGAGAAGATCGGCTACGACACGGGGCTACGCGTCAGGCACGTGCTCGATCCCTCGCGCACGCTTCCCGTCTATGTCGCGAATTTCGTGCTGATGGATTACGGCACCGGCGCGATCTTCGGCTGCCCCGGGCACGATCAGCGCGATCTCGAATTCGCACGCAAATACGCCCTGCCGGTGATTCCGGTCGTACTTCCGCCCGACGCGGATGCTGCAACGTTCGTCATCGCCGATGCGGCCTATGAGGGCGATGGCACGATGATCAACTCAGCCTTCCTCGACGGGCTGCCGAACCGCGTCGCGTGGGAAGAGGTCGTGAAGCGTCTCGAAGCCAAGACGCGCGGCAACCGGCCGGTCGCGGAGCGGCAGGTTAATTACCGCCTGCGCGACTGGGGCATCTCACGCCAGCGCTACTGGGGCTGTCCGATCCCGATGCTGCATTGCGCGAAGTGCGGCGTGGTGCCGGTCCGGCGCGAGGATCTTCCGGTGACGCTTCCCGAGGACGTCGATTTCGACCGTCCCGGCAACCCGCTGGACCGCCATCCGACCTGGCGCGACACGACCTGCCCGAAATGCGGCGGACCGGCGAAGCGCGAGACCGACACGATGGATACCTTTGTCGACTCCGCGTGGTATTTCGCGCGCTTCACCGCGCCACACGCGACGACGCCGACCGACCGCACCGCCGCCGACCATTGGCTGCCCGTCGACCAATATATCGGCGGCGTCGAGCACGCGATCCTGCATCTCCTCTATTCGCGCTTTTTCACCCGTGCGATGCGCAAGACCGGCCATGTCGGCCTCGACGAGCCGTTCGAGGGGCTCTTCACGCAGGGCATGGTGGTGCACGAAACGTACCGCAACGCCGCCGGCGAGTGGCTTGAGCCTGCGAACGTGCGTGTCGAGGGCGAAGGCGAGGCACGGCGCGCCTTCTCCAAGAAGAGCAATGAGCCGATCGAGATCGGCCCGATCGAAAAGATGTCGAAGTCGCGCAAGAACACCGTCGACCCATCCGACATCATCGAAACCTACGGCGCCGACACTGCGCGCTGGTTCATGCTTTCCGACTCGCCGCCGGAGCGCGACGTGATCTGGACGGCGGCGGGCGTGGAAGGGGCGCACCGCTTCGTGCAGCGCGTCTTCCGTCTCGTCATGCGCCTCGGTGGAGAGCTGCCGGCGCCCGGCCTACCGCGCCCCGCGGTTTTCTCGGATCGCACGATGGAGCTTCGCCGGCACGTCCACCGCACCATCGACACCGTGACCAACGACATCGAGCGGCTCCGCTTCAACCGCGCCGTGGCGCAGCTCTATGAGCTGAGCAACGTGCTGACGACAGCGGTCGAGGGCGAGCGCGAGGCGGATTTCGGCTGGGCTCTCCGCGAGGCCGCCGAGGCGCTCGTCGTGATGCTCGCGCCGATGATGCCGCATCTTGCCGAAGAGTGCTGGGAGGCGCTCGGCCATCAGCACCTCGTCGCCGAGACCGCATGGCCGACGGTCGAAGCCGACTTGCTTCAGGTCGATACCGTGCTTCTGCCGGTGCAGGTGAACGGAAAGAAGCGGGCGGAGCTGACGGTCGCCATCGACACGCCCCAGGCCGAGGTCGAAAAAGCGGCGCTTGCACTGGAGCCCGTTCAGCGCTTCTTGGAGGGCCGCCCGCCGCGGCGTGTCGTCGTCGTACCGAACCGGATCGTCAATGTCGTTTCCTAAGCGTCGCCTCGCGTTTCTCGCCGTCGTGCTGATGGGACTTTCTGGCCTTGCCGGCTGCCAAGTCCGTCCGCTCTACGCAACCTCGCCGGGTAACGCAGGACCACAGGCCGATCTTCCTGCAATCTCCGTGCAAGAAGCGACAACCCGGGTCGAGCAGGTCTTCCGCAACACACTCCTCTTCGGGCTTCGCGGCGGTGGCGAGGGCACCGACCCGCGCTACGAACTCATCTTCCGCATGACAACCCGCGAGCAGGCGGCACTGGTCGAGCGCGGCACCGGCACACCCAACCTCTATCAGCTGAGTGGCGGCGTCTCGTTTCTCCTGAAGGACGCGGCAACCGACAATTCGATCTTCGGCGCAAGCGTCACCGCCACCGACTCCTACACGCGCTCCTCGCAGAGCTATTCGAACATTCGCGCGCAGCGCGACGCCCAAGACCGCATCGCCAAAGCGCTCGCCGCGCTGACCCAGGCGCGGCTTGCCGCCTACTTCGCCACCCACTAGCGATGGCCGCGGGCGATCAGAACAGATTCACGCTCGCCTCGCGCTAGCCGATGACGACAGTCAGAACGCACGACGCCGACCGCTACCTCGCTTCGCCGCCGGATGGCGTGCGGCTCTTCCTCGTCCACGGAACAGACGCCGGCGCCATTACCGAGCGCGCGCGTCTGGTGGAGCGTGTCGCGCTGATGCGCGGTGGAGGCGACGAGGTTCTTCGGATCGGCTCCGACGAGCTTTCATCGAATCCGGGTCGCATCGCCGATGAGGTCTACGCGGCGTCCCTCTTCGGCGGCGAGCCGGTGATCGCGCTTCGCATTCTCGACGGACGCCACAACGTCGCCGGCGCCCTTGAGCCAGTGTTCGAACGGCCGCCCGACGCCGCATGGCTCGTCGTCGAAGCGGCCGAACTGTCCCCCACCAGTCCGGTGCGGAAGGCGTTCGAAACGTCAAAGCATGCTGCCGCGATCCCGACCTACCCGCTTGAAGGGGGCGAGCTCACGTCGCTGATCCACGCCGCCGTCGAAGAGCGGGAGATGACGATCGACCCCGGCGCACTCGAGCTTCTCTCGGAGAACCTCGGCGGTGACCGTCTCGCCATTCGCGGCGAGCTGGAGAAGCTGTTCCTCTACCTGGGCGAACAGAAGACCGTGACCTTCGACGCAGTCGAGGCGATCGTCGGCGACACCACCACGGGGAAGACGGATCACGCGATCGACGCAGCACTTCTCGGCGATAACGAAGCGCTGGAGCTTGCGCTTTCGCGCCTCAGAGCGGAAGGCGGCTCCGCCTCGGCGCTTGGCGCGCTCGCGCTCCGTCACCTCCTCCAGCTGCAGACGCTCCGCGCGGCGGTCGACGCCGGCGAACGGCCTTCGCGTGCCGTCGATTTCGCTCGTCCGCCGATCTTCGGCAGGCGCCGCCCGGCCGTCGAGGCTGAGATCGAACGCTGGCCGAGCCCTTCAATCGCCGAGGCGCGGCATCGCATCGATCGCGCCGTTATGCTGATGCGGCTTCAGCCGGCGCTCGAGGAAGCGGCGATCTCGGAGGCGCTTCACGAGGTCGCGCTTGAAGCCCGACGGCTTAAGAAAAGCGCGCGCTGAATCCGACCTAAGCGCTTGTCATCCTCGGACGCGCGGCACGCGCGATCCGAGGATCCAGATTCGAGCTTACGCATCGGCGCGTTCTGGCTTCTCGGGTCTCCGCTCCGCTACGCCCGAGAATGACAGCGTCACCAGTTTTGGGCCGTCTACTACCGCTTCAGCTTCCTGAGCAGCCCGTCGAACTGGTCGAGATTCCGATAGGCAATGCGGATTTCCCCGCTTCCGTCGGGCGAGTGATTGAGCGCCACCTTCATGCCGAGGAGATCGGAAAGCTCCTTCTCCATCGCCACGATGTCGGCGTTGCGCATGCTCTTGCGCCCGGTCTTCTTTGCTTCGCGCGGCTGCGTCATCCGCTCCGCTTCGCGCACCGAGAGACCCTTGGCGACGATGAGCCTGGCGAGCTTTTCCGGTTCCGCTGCGGCGAGGAGCGCACGGCCGTGGCCGGCGGAAAGCGTCCCCGCTTCGAGCATCTCGATGATCGACGGCGGCAGCTTCAAGAGCCGCAGCGTATTCGTCACGTGCACACGGCTCTTGCCGATCGTCTCGCCGAGCGTCTGCTGCGTGTATTTGAACTCTTCGATAAGCGCCTGATAGCCCCTCGCCTCTTCCACCGGGTTCAGGTCGGCGCGCTGCACGTTCTCCACGATCGCGACTTCGAGCGCCTCGCTATCGGAAACGTCGAGAATGGTGACCGGAACGTCGTGAAGCCCGGCGCGCTGCGCTGCGCGCCAGCGCCGCTCGCCGGCGATGATCTCGTAGCGCTCGCCGACCGCACGCACCGCGATCGGCTGCACGATGCCGTGCCGCTTCACTGAATCGGTCAGCTCCTGCAGCTCGTCGTCGCGAAAGTCGCGGCGCGGGTTGCGCGGATTGCGATCGATCAGGTCGATCGGCAGCGTGCGCCGTCCACCGTCCGCGGCGACACGAAGCTCCGGCTCCGCAGCTGCGGGGTAAGCACTGAGCAATGCGTCGAGGCCGCGTCCCAAGCGCCGTTTCGGTTCGACTGCCAAGCGTTTCTCCCTTCAGAATTCAGGCTGCGCGGAGCGTGCTCTCGCGCTGGATGATCTCAGCGGCGAGCCGGAGATACGCCTGGCTGCCGGCGCATTTCAGATCGTAAAGAAGCGCCGGCTTGCCGTGCGACGGTGCCTCGGAGATACGCACGTTGCGCGGGATCACCGTGCGATAGACCTTGTCGCCCATGTGGGCGCGCACATCCTCCACCACCTGGCCGGCAAGCTTGTTCCGCCCGTCGAACATGGTGAGCACGATGCCGTGGATCGAAAGCTGCGGGTTCAGGCCGGCGCGCACGCGCTCCACCGTCGAGAGGATCTGCGTCAATCCTTCAAGCGCGAAGAACTCGCACTGGAGCGGCACGAGCACCGCATGGCTCGCCGCCATGGCGTTGATGGTGAGAAGATTGAGCGAAGGCGGACAGTCAATCAGGATGTAGCTGTAGGCAGTCTCTTTCGGCTCCATCGGCAACGCCGAGACCGCTTTCCTCAGCCGGAAATTCCTGTCCGGCGTGCTGGCGATCTCAAGCTCGACGCCGAGAAGGTCGAGCGTCGACGGCACAATGTCGAGCCGCGGCACCGCGGTCGGAATTGCCGCTTCCGCAAGCGACGCATCACCGATCAGCACGTCATAGGTCGACGGTCTCTCGCCGTCCCGTTCCACGCCGAGCCCGGTGGATGCATTCCCCTGCGGATCGATATCGACGATCAGCACTGCCTCGTCGATCGCGGCAAGCGCCGTGCCGAGGTTGATCGCCGTCGTCGTCTTGCCCACGCCTCCCTTCTGGTTGGCGAGCGCAAGCACGCGCGGGCGCTCGGGAAGCCTGTCGCTCATATTCATGGCTGCGGCCTCTTTGGGCGGAGATGACGGAGAACGAGAACGCGACCGCCCGAATCCGTCGCGCTTTGATAGTCTATCACATCGAAAGCGAAGGACTGAGCCGCCGCTTCGACCTCCTGCACAAAATCCTGGCCCTTTGGGAAAAGCATGACGCTGTCTTGCCGGAGATAGGGCGCGGCAAGCTTGAGCAAATCCTTGAGCGGCGCAAGCGCACGTGCCGAGACGATATCGGCGCGCCCCGCCGTCTTCGACCCGTGCGCCTCTATCCGCTCGGCCACAACATCCGCATTGGCGCCTGTCTCGCGGATCGCGGCACGCAGGAAAGCCGCCTTCTTGAAGTTCGATTCGACCAGCGTGAAATGCCGCTCAGGCTTGTCTTTCGAAGCGATCGCGACGACCAGGCCTGGAAACCCCGCTCCGCTTCCGAGGTCGACCCATTCGCGGAACTCGGGCGCATGCGTGAGAAGCTGCAAGCTGTCTGCGACGTGCCTGGTCCAGATCTCCGGCAGTGTCGCCTGCGAGACGAGATTGTGGGTCCGCTGCCAATCACCAAGGAGCGCGACGAAGCGACGAAGATCGCGCTTTGCCGCGTCCGACAGGAATGCGAATCCGTCGAGCGCCCCAGGCGGCGCGTCAAGCGGCGCGGTGGGGGCGATCGGATCGGCGTTTGACATAGCTTAGGAGCCGGGTCAGCGCGGCCGGCGTGATGCCGTCGATTCGCCCCGCCTGACCAAGGTTCGCCGGGCGCACGGCGGAGAGCTTCTGGCGCACTTCGGTCGAAAGCCCGCCAATCGCGTCGTAATCAAGATCGGACGGCAGCGCGAGCGCCTCATCGCGGCGCATGGCATCGACGTCGGCCTGTTGGCGCTTCAGATAGACCGCGTATTGCGCGTCGATACGTATCTGTTCGGCGACCGGCGCCGCGATCGAAGCAATCCCAGGCCAGATCGCCGCCAGGCGATCAAAGGTCACATCCGGATGCGCGAGCAGATCGAATGCCGAGCGGCGGACGCCGTCCTGGTTGACGTTAAGGTCATGCCGCGCGGCTTCCGCTGGCGTAAGCGTCAGGCCATCGAGCATCCGCTTCGCGTTGACGAGAGCGTCAGCCTTCGCCGCGTAAGCCCGGGCCCGCTCGCGCCCAACGATTCCGAATTCCATGCCAAGCCGCGTCAGCCGCTGGTCGGCGTTGTCAGCGCGAAGCGACAGCCGGTACTCGGCCCGCGAGGTGAACATGCGATAGGGCTCGCTGACACCGCGCGTCACGAGGTCGTCGATCATCACACCGAGATAGGCGTCCGCCCGACCGATCATGACCGGCGCGGAACCGCCGGCCGAGCGTGCCGCATTCAAGCCGGCGACGAGACCTTGCGCCGCGGCTTCCTCGTAGCCGGTCGTCCCGTTGATCTGACCGGCAAGATAGAGCCCCGGTAGCTTCAGGCATTCGAGCGCCGGGGAGAGTTCGCGCGGATCGATATGGTCGTATTCTATGGCGTAGCCGGGCCGAAGGATCGTCGCGCGCTCAAGCCCGGGCATCGAGCGGACGAGGGAGAGCTGCACATCTTCCGGGAGCGAGGTCGAGATCCCGTTCGGATAGACCGTGTGGTCGTTGAGCCCTTCCGGCTCGAGGAAGATCTGATGGCTCTCGCGGTCGGCAAAGCGCACGATCTTGTCCTCGATCGACGGGCAATAGCGTGGGCCGCGGCTAGCGATCCGGCCGGAATACATTGCCGATCGATTAAGGTTACCGCGGATGATCGCGTGGGTTTCCGCGGTCGTGCGCGTGATGTGGCAGACGACCTGCGGCGTCGCGATCTCCGTGGTGAGCGAGGAGAAAGGCTCGGGCGGGTCGTCTCCGGGCTGCACCTCGAGGCTCGCCCAGTCGATCGTGCGACCATCGAGGCGCGGCGGCGTTCCGGTCTTCAGACGGCCGAGCCCGAGACCGGCGCGGCGCAGCGTTTCGGAGAGTCCGACGCTCGGCGCCTCGCCGTAACGGCCTGCAGGCGTCGTCGTCTCGCCAAGATGGATCAAGCCGGCGAGGAATGTCCCTGTGGTCAGCACCACTGCGGCGGCGGCGATTTCGCGCCCATCCTTGAGCCTTACCCCGGTTGCCCGGCCATCGACGATCAGCAGGTCGGCGACTTCGCCTTCGACGACGGTGAGGTTCGGTTGCGCGGCGATCGCAGCCTGCATCGCCGCGCGGTAGAGCGCGCGATCGGCTTGGGCGCGCGGTCCGCGAACAGCCGGGCCCTTGCGGCGGTTCAAGACTCGAAACTGGATTCCGGCCCGGTCGGCGACACGGCCCATGAGGCCGTCGAGCGCGTCGACTTCCCGCACGAGATGACCCTTGCCAAGACCCCCGATCGCGGGGTTGCAGGACATCTCGCCTACGGTTGCAAAGCGGTGCGTGACGAGAATCGTATCGGCGCCGAATCGGGCAGCCGCCGCCGCGGCCTCCGCTCCGGCATGTCCGCCTCCGACTACGATGACATCCGCCGCCTTCATTCGACCACTCGTCGTTTCACGTGGAACCCGTCCGCAGGTTTTACGTGAAACTCATTTGCCGATGCAGAATTCGCGGAAGAGCCGATCGAGCACGTCTTCGACGTCGATACGTCCGCTGAGGCGCCCAATAGCCTCGCTCGCGGCGCGCAGCAAGTCCGCTTTGATCTCCGGCGCGACGCCGGGAATGCCGGCAAGCGCCGCGACGGCATCGCCGATCGTTTCCCTTTGCCGCTGCCGCGTGACAAGCGCCGTGCCGGCGCCCATGCCCTCCGCGGCTGCCGCGCCGAGCCGATCGATAAGCGCCCCAATCCCGGCGCCTGTAACGACCGAAATGCCGTCCGGGGCCTGCTTCGGCAGAAGATCGACCTTCGTCGCGAGGCGCCAGGTCGGCCGCTCGGCGACGTCGGGACAAGGTTCAACCGGGAGCGTCGCGTCCTCGAGCCAGAGGACCAGGTCGGCCGCTTCCGCCGTCAGCCGTGCCCGGCGCACGCCTTCAACCTCGGCAGCGGAAGTCGATTCACGCAGGCCCGCGGTGTCGAAAAGCAGTACCGGATAGCCGTTGAGGTCGAGCGGCACCTCAAGCACGTCGCGCGTGGTCCCGGCTTCCGCCGTGACGATCGCGACATCGCGGCGCGCGAGCGCATTCAGGAGCGAGGATTTTCCCGCATTCGGCCGCCCGAGGATCGCTACCCGGAAACCCTCGCGCACCCGCTCGCCCGATCTAAAGCCAGCGAGCGCCGCGCCCATGTTAGCCTTGAGCGCAGCGATCCTGTCGTCGAAATCCGTCGGCAAGGCTTCGCCGACGTCGCCCTCGTCGGAAAAATCGAGCCGCGCCTCGATCTCGGCTCTGAGTTCGACCAGCGTCTCGCGCCAGGCATCGGCACGCGCAGCAAGCGCCCCCCGCGCCTGCCCGACCGCCTGCCGGCGCTGAACTTCGGTTTCGGCTGCGATCAGATCGGCAAGCCCCTCGACTTCCGTCAGGTCGAGCTTGCCGTTCTCGAAACCGCGACGGATGAATTCGCCGGGCCGCGCGAGCCGCAAGCCGAGCTCGCCCAGCACCTCGAAAATCGCCTGCACGACCGCCCGGCCCCCGTGCACCTGCAGCTCGGCCATGTCCTCGCCGGTCTCGCTTGTCGGGCCCGGGAACCAGAGGACAAGTCCCTGGTCGATGGTCTCGCCCTCGCCCGGCCGCCGGAGGCTCCTCAGCGCCGCGCGCCGCGGCTCCGGCAACGAGCCGACGAGCGCAGCGAGCGCCGGACCTGCCGTTGGTCCGGAGATCCGGATCACCGCAACGCCGGACGGAACGGCGCCGCTCGAAAGTGCGTATATGCTATCCATCGAAGCCCGAACGCCGAGGGACACTTGAACCGCCTAGCCGGCTCGACCAGCCCCTACCTTCGCCAGCACGCCGACAATCCGGTCGACTGGTGGCCGTGGATACCAGAGGCCTTCGCCGAGGCGAAGCGGCGCAACGTTCCGGTGCATCTTTCTATCGGCTACGCCGCTTGCCACTGGTGCCACGTGATGGCGCGCGAGAGCTTCAGCGACACCACGACGGCCGCCCAGCTCAACCGCGATTTCATTTCCATTAAGGTTGACCGCGAGGAAAGGCCGGAAGTCGACCAGATCTACATGCGCGCGCTGCACGCTCTCGGAGAGCAAGGCGGCTGGCCGCTGACCATGTTCCTGACGCCGGGCGCCGAGCCGTTCTGGGGCGGCACCTACTTCCCGCCCGAGCCACGCTACGGCCGCCCGAGCTTCCGGCAGGTTCTTGGCGCTATCTCCGCCGCCTGGTCATCACAGGACGAAGCGGTGACAAAGAACGTCGCAGCGCTTCGCACGCATTTGAACCAGCCCGTCGCGCCGCCTGCCGGTACGCCCAACCCAGCGCTTCTCGGCCAATCCGCCGAGACAATCGCGTCGGTCTGGGATTTCGACCGCGGCAGCTTTCGCGGCGCGCCGAAATTTCCGAACCCGGTCGTGCTCGACCTTCTGTGGCGCGCGTTTCGTCGGACGAACGATGGCCGGTACCGCGCGGCCGTGCTCACGACGCTGACGCATCTTTGCCAGGGCGGCATCTACGATCACGTCGGCGGCGGCTTCGCCCGATACTCTGTCGACGCCGAGTGGCTTGTACCGCATTTCGAGAAAATGCTCTACGACAACGGCCTGCTCCTCTCGATGCTGTCGCTCGCCCAACATGAAGCGCCACAGCCATTGTTTCGGCAGCGAATCGATGAGACGGTCGATTGGCTCGTGCGCGAGATGCAGCTTCCGGACGGGGGATTCGCGGCGAGCCTCGATGCGGACACTGAGCACGAGGAAGGCCTGACGTATGTCTGGTCGCTCGACGAGCTCGCGGACGAGCTCGGGGACGGCTACGCCGCCTTCGCGGAAGTCTACGACGCATCGGCAAGCGGGAACTGGGAAGGCCGGAACATCCTGAACCGGCTTCGGCCGGCCTCGCGCGAATGGCTCGGCGACGATCGCGAAGCCGAACTCGCGCGCATGCGGGCGATTTTACTTAGCCGGCGTAACAAGCGGCCACAGCCGGCGCGCGACGACAAGGTGCTCGCCGACTGGAACGGTCTTGCGATCACAGGGCTTACCTATGCCGCTCGCGTAAACGGCAACGACACGGCACGCGGAGCGGCGCTCGCTGCATTCCGCTTCGTGTCCGAATCGATGTCCGCCGGCGACCGGCTCGCGCATTCGATCCTCGATGGCCAAAAGGTCTTCCCCGGCGTCGCCACCGACTACGCCAACATGATCCGGGCCGCCCTGGCGCTCTTCGCGCTAGACGGCGACCGCGGGTTTCTCGCCCGCGCCGAGACTTGGTTTGAAGCCGCGAAGCGTCACCACTTCGTTGAGTCTGCCGCCGCCTACAATCTCGCCGCGGACGACGCGCCAACACTGATCGCGACACCGCTCTCGTTAACCGACGAGGCAACGCCAGCCGCGACGGGGACGATGGCGGCGAACGCCGCGACGCTCTTCCTGCTAACCGGCAACAGCGCCTATCGCGAGCACGCCGAGCGCATCTTGACGCACCTTGCAACCGATGCAGCGCGCGACGTGGTCGGGACCGCGAGTCTGCAATCCGCCTTCGATACGGTTCTCCGCGGACGGCTCGCATTCGCGATGGGAAAGGGGGAGGGCGCCGACGCTCTCCTTCGCGCAGCGCTTGCCGACGCCGACCCCGCGCTCTTCGTCGCGCGGGCCTCTCCGGAGACACTTCCGGCCGACCACCCGGCCGCCGGCAAGAAGCCGACGCATGGCCCGGCCGCACTCTTCCTCTGCGATGCTATTCGCTGCCTGCCGGAGATCGCGGCGCCCGATGAAGCGACAAAGATCCTCGCCGATACGCGGCGAGGACTCGCCTAGGTATTCATCGAATCGAAGAATTCGGCGTTGGTCTTCGTCTGCTTCAGCTTGTCGAGCAGGAACTCGATCGCGTCGACGACGCCCATCGAGGAGAGGATGCGCCGGAGCACGAAGATCTTGGAGAGGTCGCCCTTCGGCACCAGGAGCTCTTCCTTGCGCGTGCCGGACTTCAGGATGTCCATCGACGGGAAGACGCGCTTGTCGGAGACCTTGCGGTCGAGCACGATTTCCGAGTTGCCGGTGCCCTTGAACTCTTCGAAGATCACCTCGTCCATGCGGCTGCCGGTATCGATCAGTGCCGTCGCGATGATGGTCAGCGAACCGCCTTCCTCGATGTTGCGCGCCGCGCCGAAGAAGCGCTTCGGCCGCTGCAGCGCGTTGGCGTCGACGCCGCCGGTCAAGACCTTGCCGGAGGAGGGGACGACGGTGTTGTAGGCGCGCCCAAGCCGCGTGATCGAATCGAGCAGGATGACCACGTCGCGCCCGTGCTCGACGAGCCGCTTCGCTTTCTCGATCACCATCTCCGCCACCGCGACGTGGCGCGAGGCAGGCTCGTCGAAGGTCGAGGAGATGACCTCGCCGTTCACGGTGCGCTGCATGTCGGTCACTTCCTCGGGCCGCTCGTCGATCAGGAGCACGATCAGGAAGCATTCGGGATGGTTGGCGGTGATCGAGCGGGCGATGTTCTGCAGAATCACGGTCTTGCCCGTGCGCGGCTGCGCGACGATCAGCGCGCGCTGGCCCTTGCCGAGCGGCGCGACGAGATCGATGACGCGCGCGGTCATATCCTTCCGCGTCGGGTCCTCGACCTCCATCTTGAAGCGCTCGTCGGGATAAAGCGGCGTCAGATTGTCGAAGTGCACCTTGTGGCGCGCTTTATCGGGGTCCTCGAAATTGATCCGATTAACTTTGAGAAGCGCGAAGTAGCGCTCGCCCTCCTTAGGGCTTCGGATCTGGCCTTCGACCGTATCGCCGGTCCGAAGCGAGAAACGCCTGATCTGCGAGGGCGAGATGTAGATGTCGTCGGGGCCGGGGAGGTAGTTCGCATCGGGCGAGCGCAGGAAGCCGAAGCCGTCCTGCAGCACTTCCACGACGCCTTCGCCGATAATGTCGACTTCGTTGTCGGCGAGCTTCTTCAAAATGCCGAACATGAGCTCCTGCTTGCGGAGCGTGTTGGCGTTTTCGACCTCGTGCTCCTCGGCGAACGAGAGAAGCTCGGTAGGGGATTTGGACTTCAGGTCCTGAAGTTTCATTTCTTGCATGGATTTGTCCCGTCAGGGAAAAAGGGGGGCGGGGAAAGGGGAATAAGGCGCGGCAGCGTTTGGATCGCCGCCGACAAGACGCGAACGCGTCCTTGCGCGCATTTTCACGCCGGCGCAAGCCCCTAGATAGCGACCCGGCCGGCCCGAGACAAGCTTATTTCCCTCAGAACGGCTTGACCACGACGAGGATCACGATGCCGATCATCAAGAGCGCCGGGAGCTCGTTGACCATCCGGTAAAAACGCGTGGAGCGCGTGTTCTGGTCGTTGGCGAAGTCGCGCACCCAGCGCGCAGCAAACCCGTGATAGGCCGAGAGCAAGACGACGAGTAGGAGCTTGGCGTGGAACCAGCCATCCCCCCATGCGCCGATCAGCCAGGCCATCCAAAGTCCGAACACCCAAGTCGATATCATCGCCGGCGTCGCGATCATGCGAAGGAGCTTCCGCTCCATCACCTTGAAGGTCTCGGACTTCTCCGAGCCGGGCGCGCTCTGCGAGTGATAAACGAGAAGCCGTGGCAGATAGAGCAGCGCCGCCATCCAGGCGATCGCGGAGATGATGTGGAGGGCTTTGACCCAAAGCATCAGGAGCGCCTCCGGCGCACGCGTTCAACGAGCCGCGCAACGTTTCCGACCGGCGTGTCCGGTGTCACACCGTGGCCGAGATTGAAGACGTGCGGCCGTCCCTCCATCTCGGCAAGAATTTGATCCACACCTGCATCAAGTGCAGCGCCACCCACGACAAGACGGAGCGGATCGAGATTGCCCTGCAGCGCCGTCGGTTCCGGCACAAGTCGACGCGCGTCAGCCATCGGCAGCGTCCAGTCGACGGCGACGCCATCAACACCAGTCCTCCGCACAAAATCGCCGATCCGCGCGCCTGCCCCACGCGGAAACCCGATCACCGGCACGCCCGGCCGCTCTCTCTTCAAACGATCAACGATGGCGCCTACCGGCGCGATCGCCCAGCGGGAAAAACCCTCGCCGTCGAGCACCCCGGCCCAGCTGTCGAATATCTTCACCACATCGGCACCGGCATCGATCTGTCCAAGCAGATAGGCGACCGACGCCTCGATAAGGATGTCGATCAGCGCCTGAAACTTCTCCGGCTGCTCAAGGGCAAGACGCCGCGCCGCGAGATGGTCCGTAGTGCCGTGCCCTGCGATCATATAGGTCGCGACCGTCCACGGAGCGCCGCAGAATCCAATCAGCGCCTTGTCTGGCGCGAGAGCCTTACGGGACAACCTCACGGCTTCGAAGACAGGAGCAAGCTTCTCCACCACAGCGGCTTGATCAAGCGCCGAAAGATCTTCCGGCAGCGGTGCCAAGATCGGCCCTTGATTCTCCACGAACCGGACCGATTGCCCAAGCGCATGCGGAATAACCAAAATGTCGGAGAAGAGAATTGCAGCATCAAAATCGAAGCGCTGCACGGGCTGCAGTGTGACCTCGGCCGCAAGCTCCGGCGTGAAACAGAGTTCCAGGAATGAACCTGCCCGTTCCCGTGCCTCTCGATACTCGGGAAGATAACGCCCGGCCTGCCGCATAATCCAAACGGGAGGAGGGTCGAGAGCCTCGCCGGCAAGCACTCTTATGAGTTTTGAGCGATAGCTCACGCCGCAGCAATCTTCCTTAAGAGAGTCTTAACGTCAGTGTCTTTCTGTTACTGAAGCGTGGATTAGAAGGATTGTTCGTTCTCCACAATCCGCCAAGGCAATCGTCCGGCATGCACTTGAGCCGATCATAGATGGATAACTTTAGGGCAATCGCTGCGACCGACCCCGTAGCCCTTGAAGCAAGGCATGATTTTGGCTCTTTGCTCGAACTCAAGCCGGGTGTGGCATTGTGGATGAATCGTCTTTCCCCGGAAGCTTGAGAAGCTCCACTTAGTTGTCCCCAGCGGCTTGGGTGTTGAAGCTTTTCATCGAAGCGGTATCGCTTTGCCACCGGTTCCGGCTAGGAAGCTGGACGGTCGGTTTTCTCCACAGGATCGCGTGTGCCCGCAGCTCGCTATTTCCATCTTCATCTCGTCTCCGACGCGACCGGCGAAACGCTGATTGCGGTCGCCCGCGCGGCCGCGGCGCAGTACAAGCATACCCACGCTATCGAGCACATCCATTCTCTGGTCCGTACGCCTGCCATGGTAGAGCAGTCGCTGGTTGAGATCGAGGACGCGCCGGGAATCGTTCTTTATACGCTGGTCGATGCGAACCTCGCCGGCATGGTCGAAGCGGGATGCCGCAATCTCGGCGTGCCCTGCGTATCAGTCCTCGAACCGGTGCTCGTCGCCCTGCAAGCCTACCTTGGCACGCGCTCGGCCGGCCGCGTTGGAGCACAGCACGTGCTCGACGCCGAATATTTCCGCCGCATCGAAGCGTTGAACTTCACGCTTGCGCACGACGACGGCCAACATTTCGAGGCGATCGACGACGCGGACGTCGTGCTCGTCGGCGTAAGTCGTACTTCGAAGACACCGACCTCGATCTATCTCGCCAATCGCGGAATCAAGACCGCGAACATCCCGCTCGTCTATGGCACACCGCTTTCGCCGGCGCTGGAAGGCACGCAGAGGCCGCTCATCGTCGGGCTGATCGCGAGCCCCGACAGGATCGTGCAGGTCCGCCAACATCGCGTGCTCGCCATGAAGTCGGACGAACTGACCGAGTCCTATGTCGACCGGAACCTCGTGACCGAGGAGCTCGCCTGGAGCCGCAAGCTCTGTGCGCGCCAAGGCTGGCCCGTGATCGACGTGACCCGCCGCTCGATCGAAGAAACCGCGGCGGCGGTGTTGGCGCTTCTCGCGGCGCGGAAGCAGGCATGACAAAAGCGTTTGTCGTCGGCTGGCCGATTGCGCATTCGCGCTCGCCGCTGATCCATCGGTTCTGGCTGAGGCGCCATGGGATCGAGGGCGACTATGTAGCCGAGGCGGTTCCGCCTGATGCGATTGACGCGTTTCTGACGGACGTTCGGGCGATCGGTTATGTCGGCGGCAACGTCACGCTGCCGCACAAGGAAGCGGCGTTTCGCGCCGCTGTTTCGGCGACCTCGGTTGCGCGAAAACTGGAAGCGGCGAACACGCTCTGGCTCGAAGGCAGAAAGCTCTATGCGG
Organism: uncultured Alphaproteobacteria bacterium; assembly: GCA_963720705.1. Taxonomy (GTDB): domain Bacteria; phylum Pseudomonadota; class Alphaproteobacteria; order Rhizobiales; family Afifellaceae; genus DASWJZ01. The sequence goes on along the minus strand of CAVRGJ010000005.1, from coordinate 138,417 downwards.
ACAACACTGACGTCTATGGCTTCGCTGCCAACCTCGACGACTATGCGCCCGCCTGGCGAGGTGGCGCGACCGCGCTCGTGATCGGCGCCGGCGGCGCCTCGCGCGCCGTGCTGCAGGCGCTGATCGACGCGAAGTTCAAGTCGATTGTGCTTCTGAACCGCACCGTCCCGCGCGCCGAGGCGCTCGCCGCGCATTTCGGCGACCCGGTTCGCGCAGCCGGTTTCGCGAAGCTCGTGGAGGCGCTTCCAGCTGCCGATCTTGTCGTTAACGCGACCTCCGCGGGTCTCCACGATGGCGAAGGCCTCGTGATCCCGTGGCATGTCGCTCGGAAAAGCACCATTGCCACAGACCTCGTCTACGTACCGCTGATTACGTCGTTTCTCGAAGGCGCCCAAGACCGCGGGCTGACAGTCGTTGACGGGCTCGGCATGCTCCTTCACCAGGCGGCGCCGGGCTTCGAGCGCTGGTTCGGTGTGCGTCCCGTTGTCGACGAAGAGCTCCGCGCGCACGTCGTCGCGGACTTGTCGGGGTGAGGGAATGCGCATCGTCGGCCTCACCGGATCGATCGGCATGGGCAAGAGCACCACTGCGAAGATGTTCGCTTCCCGTGGCGTGCCGGTCCACGACGCCGACGCGGCGGTGCATCGTCTCTATCGCGGCGCTGCGGTCGCTGCTATCGCGGAGGCGTTTCCGGGCGTCGTCGAAGGCGGAGCGGTGGAACGCGCGCGCCTCGCCGCACGCGTGGTCGACGACGCCGAAGCGCTCGTCCGGCTGGAAGCGATCGTCCACCCGCTGGTGCGCGAGAGCGAGAATCTCTTCCTTACGCGGATGCGGGCGGAAGGGCGGCGGCTGGTGCTCCTAGACATTCCGCTTCTCTTCGAAACCAGTGCTGCCTCGCGCGTCGACGTGATCGTCGTTGTCACCGCCGATCCGGGGACGCAACGCGAGCGTGTTCTCGCGCGGCCGGGCATGAGCGAGGCGCGGCTCGACGCGCTTCTGGCACGTCAGGTCTCCGATGAGGAGAAGCGACGGCGTGCGCATTTCCTGGTCGATTCCGGACACGGAATGGATGCCGCCCGGCGCACGGTCGACGCAATTCTCGCTGCGCTCGCCTTCACGCTTTGAATCGGCTGGGGAGGGGGAGCCCGCCGCCCTTGCGCCGCGCGCCGATCCGATTGAAAAGATGCCATGCGGGAAATCGTTTTCGACACCGAAACGACCGGCCTCGACCATGCTAACGGCGACCGGTTGATCGAGATCGGGTGTGTCGAGCTCCTGAACCATATTCCGACCGGCCGCACCTTCCATCGCTACGTCAATCCGCGCCGCGCCGTCTCCGACGGAGCTGCGTCGGTGCATGGACTGACGGACGACTTCCTTCGTGGCCAACCGGCATTCGAGGAAGTCGTCGATTCCTTCGTCGAGTTCGTCGGCGACAGCCGGCTCGTCGCACACAACGCCGGATTCGACCGTGGTTTCATCAATATGGAGCTCGGTCTCTGCGGCCGTCCGCAGCTCGAAGAGCATCGCTTCGTCGACACGTTGCTGCTTGCGCGTCGCCGGCATCCGAACGGACCGAACAGCCTCGATGCTCTCTGCGCGCGCTATGGCATCGACAACAGCGCGCGCACGCTGCACGGCGCGCTTCTCGACGCGGAGATCCTGGCGGAAGTTTATCTGGAGCTGCTCGGCGGCAGACAGGCAACGCTTGCGCTTGGAACGCTCCGCCGCGACGGCGCGACTTTCGCGTTGACGCGCGGCATCGAAGCACGGCCGCGCCAGCTTACACCGCGGCTCACGCCGGACGACGCACGCGCACACGCCGCGTTCGTTGCCGGGCTCGGCAAAGCGCCGCTCTGGGCGCGCTATTTTGGCGCGGAAGAGGCCGGCCGGGCGGCTTGAGCGTCAGCTCGGCTGCGGCGCCTGCTGCTGTTGCTGAACCGCCTGCGCCACCCGCTGCCGGTAGAGCGCGGCGAAATCCACCGGGTCGAGCATGAGCGGAGGAAAGCCCCCCTGCCGCGTCGCTTCTGCAAGGATCTGGCGGGCGAAGGGGAAGAGCAGGCGCGGGCACTCGATCAGAAGCAACGGATGCATGTGCTCCTGCGGCACGTTGCGTATCTGGAACAGGCCGGCATAGGTCAGCTCGACGATGAACAGCGTTTCATCGGCGCGCACGGCCTTTGCTTCGAGCCTGATCTCGACTTCGAAATCGGTCTGCGATTGCGGGCGTGCGTTGACATTGACGTTGACTTCGAGATTGGGCGCCGTGTCGGCCGGCCTAAGCGACTTCGGCGCGCCCGGGTTCTCGAAGGAAAGGTCCTTCACGTACTGGCCGAGTACGTGAATGCCGGCGGGCTGTACCTGGTCTTGATTTGGTGGAGGTCCGGCCTGCCCGCCATTTCCGCTCGTCTCGGCCATCGTCGCTGCCTCTTTCGTTCGGGCGCCCGCCTAGCACGGGAGAGGCGAACAATCTACGTTTCGGAACCGCCGCTAATGCGCCATGGGCTGTCAGCGCTTGGGCGCGCTTCCTCGCCGCTTCGACCATATTCGCGCCGATCAAGGTCGACGACCGGTCCTTGTTTGACGGGGGACGTGGCGACATTGCCGGTTCTGACCGCGAGGCGGCTCCGAAACGCCTGAAAAATCCGCTCGCGGACGAAGGGTATGAAAAGCAGGATACCGATGAGATCGGTCACGAACCCCGGGAGGATGATGAGAAGTGCGGCGAAGGCAAGCAGTGCGCCTTCGGCAAGCGGTCGTGCCGGCGGCCGGTCTGCCGCAAGCTCTTCGCGGACCCGCATCAGCGTCGCGATGCCCTGCCGGCGAAGAAGCAGGGCCCCAACGACCATGCCGAGGAGAACCAGCCCGAGGGTCGGGAGAACCCCGATCGTCTCGCCGACCAGGATGAATCCCGCAATCTCGCCAAGAACGAGGGCCAGAAAGACAAGCGAAAAGGGTATCCGCATGGGCTGCTCCTTCCTGCTCGATATGGGAAGGAATGCCGAGCCTCGCAAAGGATTAAGCATGCCGTCGCTGGACTTAACCCGAAAGGTGCTTACATTGGACCTGGGAAGGCGCCACCGACGCGCAGCGCCGTAAGCCTGTGAGCCCACGCCCTCGATGAGCGGATTCTTCGACATCTATTCGATTATTTTCCTGATCATTGCCGTCGTCATCTTTATGCGGCTCGGCAGCGTTCTCGGCCGTCGCACGGGCAATGAGCCCTCTCCCTACGAAACACGCGTAAAGACGCCGCCGGCCGGCGCGCGCAACGACAACGTGGTGGCGCTTCCTCCACGCGAGCGTGGTTCCGCGGCGCCGGGCGATGCGACCGAGCTTGAGACGCTCACCCGGCATGCGGCGCCGGGCACGCCGCTCCACGACGGACTTGTCGCGATCAGCAAGGCCTCGCCGGACTTCGACCCCGAGCATTTCCTCACCGGCGCCAAGGCGGCCTACGAGATGATCGTCTCCGCCTTCGCTCAGGGCGACCGCGCGACACTGAAGACCCTCCTTGCCCCCGACGTCTATGAGGGCTTCGTCGATGCGATCGCCGCGCGCGAGAAGAAGGAGCGGAAGGCCGAGCTCACGTTCGTCGGCATCGAGGAAGCAAAGATCGTCGGCGCGGAGCTCGAGGGGAAGAGCGCGCGCCTGTCGCTGCGCTTCCTTGCCGAGATCATCACCTGCGTGCGCGACAAGGACGGCAATGTGGTCGAAGGCGATGCGACTGAGGTGCAGACGATACGCGATGCCTGGACGTTTGCGCGCGACGTGACTTCACGCGATCCGAACTGGAAGCTCGTCGCGACTGAAGCGGTCTGATTCAGGCAGGCCGGACGGCCGCATGAACCGCGCCGGCATCTCCTCTGACGCTTCGTCCGATGTGACGGCACCCCTCCTTGCAAGGATCGATTTTTCCGACATTCCCGGCTGGCGCGACGACGATCACGCGGCAGCTTTTCGCACTTTTCTTGTCGGCGCCGCCACGACCGCGTCGGCACCACCGAAGACGCGCGCGCTTGGCGTCGATGGTGCCGGCCTGCAGCGGATCGCGCGTGCCGCTCTTGCGGTCGGACCGGCGCAGACGCTGGAAGCGGCGCGCGCATTCTTCGAAGAATACTTCGTACCGCATCGCGTTGCGTCGCCGGGTTTCGTCACCGGTTATTTCGAGCCTGAGGTCGCCGCGAGCCGCACGCCGACGCGCCGCTTCACGGTGCCGCTTTTTCGCCGTCCCTCCGATCTTGTCGACGTAACCGACGAGAGTCGGCCAGCGGGTTGGGACCCCGAGATACGGTTCGCGAGGAAAACAGCGAACGGCATCGTGCCGTTCTTCGACCGCGCGGCGATCGAGGAGGGCGCTCTCGCCGGCCGTGGGCTTGAGATCGCTTTCGTCGAAGACCCGGTCGACGCCTTCTTCATCCATGTACAGGGTTCGGCGCGGCTTCAACTCGCCGACGGGGAGACGGTGAGGATCGCGTTTGCCGGCAAATCCGGCCATGCCTACACGTCAATCGGACGGCTTGCGGTCGAGCGCGGTCTTGCTCAAACGCGACCAGGCCGACAAGGATGGCCTCGAAGCCTGGCTCAAGCAGAACCCCGAGGCCGCGCGCGGACTGATGCGCGCAAATCGCTCCTACATCTTCTTCCGCGAGGCGGCGCTGGCTGAAGTGGATGGGCCGCTTGGCGCAGCCGGCGTGCCGTTGACTGCGCTCCGTAGCCTCGCGGTCGATCGAGCGCTCCACACATTCCACACGCCGGTCTTCGTTAATGCGCCGAGCCTGACGGACCCGGAACGGAAAGAGGCGTTCCGGCGCTTGATGATCGCTCAGGACACCGGCTCTGCGATCGTCGGGCCGGCGCGCGGCGACATCTTCTTCGGGTCAGGTGCCGCGGCGGGTTCGCGCGCCGGGCGTGTGCGCCATGAAGCCGCGATGACCGTTCTTGCTCCAAAGACGGTCGCCGGATGACGCGGCGGCTTAGCGAGGATGAGCACGCGCTTTGGGAGCGCCTGCGGCAAACCGTGAAGCCGCTGAAGCATTCCCGCAAGGCGACACGCGAAACGACCGCGCCGCGGGCTCCTTCTGGTGCGCGCGAAAAACCGCCGCCGAAGGCGGAGCGCGCCCGGACGGCGCCGGCGGCGGACAAAGCGAAAGCGCCGCCTTCGCTCGCGCCGTTTGAGGAGAAGACGCTGAGGCGTCTCGGGCGCGGGTTGATCGAGATTGACGCGCGGATCGACCTTCATGGCATGCGACAGGAACGCGCGCACGCTGCGCTCGCGAGTTTCTTGCGCCGTCAGCAGGCATCAGGCGCGCGCATCGTTCTCATCGTCACCGGCAAGGGGAGGGTAGGCAGCGAAGGCCGCGGCGTACTCCGCGAGAGCGTGCCGCGCTGGCTCGCCGGCGGCGAGTTCCGCCATCTCGTCGTGGGCTACGAGGAGGCGAACCGTCGCCACGGTGGCGGCGGCGCGCTCTACGTCAGGATCAGGCGGCGACGAGAGGCCGCTCCGTCGACGCCCGGCGACTGAGCGCGTAGCGGCTCGCGTCCGCTCCATAATAGTCGACGTAGCGCGACGCGATCGCAGCGACCGGTAACACCATCAAGACATCCGTCGTGCCGAACTGCCGGTCGACAACGGCGCCGTCGCCGACCATCGCGCCGAGCCGGAGGTAACCCTTGACGAGCGGCGGCAGCGCGCGAAGCGCTGCCTTCGCGTCGATCGCCTCGGCCGGCATTCGGTCCATCGCGACGTGCAGGTCTGCGCGGGCGCTGACCGACCACTCCGCCGACGCGCGTGCGTGATGATGCAGGAACGAGAGCGGCAACGCCAACTGCTCAGGGTCGGTGCCGGCGAGGCTCGCGCAGCCGAGCATGACGTCGATCCGATGCATGCGAACATAAGCCCACACGCCGTGCCATAGGAGCTCAAGCGCCCGCTTGCTGCGATAAGGCGGAAGGATGCAGGAGCGGCCAAGCTCAAGAAAGCGGAGCTCTTGCATTCGACACAGGAGCGGGGCGATCTCGAATTCGCTGGCGCTGTAGAACCCGCAATGTTCTACGGCGGTCTCGTGGCGGAGCACACGATAGGTGCCGACGATCCTTGGGCCTGAGCGCACCGGCGGGCCGGCATGGTCTACGACGAGGACGTGATCGCAGAATTTGTCGAACCGATCGACGTCGCGCCGCGTTTGGCGCGCGCGAAAGTCGGGCACTGCCGCCATCTCCTCGTAGAAGACCTCGTAGCGGAGCGCCTGCGCGCGCCGGACCTCGAACGCGTTCGCGGCGAGCCGGACTTCAAGGTCGCCGAGGCGGCCGAGTGAGACGCTGCGCCGGGGAGCCGGCCAGGAAAGGACGTTCGACTTCGCGATCCGTGTAAGCGCCCGGTCGGTGCCAGCGACGATCGTCGGCTTGAAACGCCGCACGAGATTGCGGGGCGAGAGCAGCGCACCCGCTGTCACACGTTTCCCCCGTGGACTGGCGCCAGGAGTCTTGGCGTCGTTTCGTGCATTTGTTCCCCCGCTGAGCGCTATCGAAAGACGAATCACTTGCGCCCGATCCGACGGGCATAGCCGCGCAGGATAACGCTTCAACGACAATGGACGAAGGCTTCGGCCCCTTGGGCTCACGCCGCCATCTCGAGCTCCGGCGGGAGCGCGCGATAGGCGAGCGCTTCGGCGACATGGATACGCGCTACCGTCTCCGCGCCATCGAGATCGGCGAGCGTGCGCGCGAGCTTCAGGACACGGTGATAGCCACGCGCGGTAAGCTGCATGGAGGCCGCAGCGTCTTCCAGAAGCCGCATCCCGGCGCGCTCGGGTGCTGCGACCTGTTCGATCAGGTCGGCGCCGGCCTGGGCGTTCGAGCGGATGCGGCTTCGCCCAAGCGCCCGGTAGCGCTCGGCCTGCAGCGCGCGGGCGGCGGCGACGCGCACTTTGATTTCCGCGCTCGTTTCGCTCGGGGCGGGGCGGATCAAATCGGCGGCGGCAAGCGCCGGCACCTCGATGCGGATGTCGATGCGGTCGAGCAGCGGGCCGGAGATGCGCGCCTGGTAGTCGGCGACGCAGCGCGGTCCGCGCCGGCAGACATGTCCGGGTTCGCCGGCCTTGCCGCAGCGGCAGGGGTTCATCGCAGCGATCAGCTGGATGCGCGAGGGATACGAGATGCGATGATTGGCGCGCGCGACCATCGTCTCGCCGGCTTCAAGTGGCTGCCGCAGCGAATCGAGCACCTGAGGAGAAAATTCCGGCAGCTCGTCGAGGAAGAGGACGCCGTTATGGGCAAGCGACACCTCGCCGGGCCGCGCCCTGACGCCGCCGCCGACCATCGCAGCCATGGAGGCAGAGTGATGCGGCGCGCGGAACGGCCGCCGGTCGGAGAGCTTGCCGTCGGTAAGCTCTCCGGCGATCGACGCGATCATTGAGATTTCCAGAAGCTCGCGCGGCGTAAGCGGCGGCAGGATCGAAGGGAGGCGCGCGGCGAGCATCGATTTCCCCGCGCCCGGCGGCCCGATCATCAGCATGTTGTGGCCGCCGGCCGCGGCGATCTCGAGCGCCCGCTTGGCGCTTTCCTGGCCCTTGATGTCCTTCATGTCGGGAATGTCGGCGCCGCTCGAGCGGATCGCCGGCGCGGGGCGCTTCAGCACTTGAATCCCGCGGAAATGATTGGCGAGCGAGATCAGGCTGTCGGGCGCGACGATCGAAAGCGTCTCGCTTGCCCAGGCGGCCTCCGCTCCGCACGCGCCGGGACAGATCAGCGCGCGCGAAAGCGCGTTCGCGCCGATCGCCGCGGGAAGCACACCCGCAACCGGCGTAACGCGGCCATCGAGCGCAAGCTCGCCGAGCACGACGTGGTCGGAAATGGAATCGGATGCGACCGCGCCCATCGCCACCATCAGCCCGAGCGCGATCGGCAGATCGTAGTGGCTGCCTTCCTTCGGGAGGTCGGCCGGCGCGAGGTTGACAGTGATGCGCTTTGCCGGAAGCGCCAGACCCGAGGCGTGGAGCGCGGCGTGCACCCGCTCGCGGCTTTCACCGACCGCCTTGTCGGGCAGGCCGACGATGTTGAAGACCGGCTTCCCCGGCGTCATCAGCACCTGCACGTCGACGGGAATCGCCTCGATCCCCTGAAACGCGACGGTGGTGATGCGCGCGACCATCGAGAAGCCCCCGAACCCGAATGCGCTACTCTAGGTGCGAATTTCGTTGGCTGTCAAGAACGAAAGAAGAACGGCTGGAGTCATAGACTAGCCGCCGCGCCAAGGAGACAGCCGGCGGCGATTGCGATCAAAACCCAGTCGAGCGCCGACCAGCGCCGCATGAGCCAGCGCGGCGGTTCGCGCAGGCGCGGCGCGGTGCGGATCAGCCAGACGACGCCGATCGCCACCCAGTCGAGGAAGAAGGCCATGAGGAAGAGAACGCCGTGCTTCCCGCCGCCCGACACCAGAATCGCGGCGGCGATGCCCATGCCGCACGCCACGAAGAGAAGATACCAGCCGGCGACAATGTAAGACTTCCTGAGAAATTCTTTTGTGATGCGCGGGTCGGTGCGGATCTGCCTGATGGCGAATCCCATCGCCACGAGGACGGCGATTACAGTCGCGTATTCGCTGAACGACGACATTCCTGCCTACCGTGCGCGCCCCAACGCCTCAGGCGATCTTCGCCTCCACCGCATCCCAGAAAAGGTTCGCGACATCGACGCCGCCGAAGCGCTTCACCTCGCGGATGCCGGTCGGCGAGGTGACGTTGATCTCCGTCAGATAGTCGCCGATCACGTCGATGCCGGTGAGGAGAAGGCCGCGCCGTTTCAGCTCCGGACCGATCGCCTCGCAGATTTCATGATCGCGCTTCGTCATCTCGCTCGCGACCGCCTTGCCGCCGACATGCATGTTGGAGCGCGCGTCGCCCATCGCCGGGATGCGGTTGATCGCGCCCACCGCCTTTCCGTCGACGAGGACAATGCGCTTGTCGCCTTGCCGCACGGCCGGCAGATAACGCTGCACGACAAAGGCCTCGCGGAAGCGCTCGAGGAAGAGCTCCAAGAGCGCCGAAAGATTCTCGTCGTCCTCGCGCAGCCGGAACACGGCGGCGCCGCCGCTGCCGTAAAGCGGCTTCAAGATGATGTCGCCGAGCTCGTCGCGGAAGTCGCGGATGGTGTTGGCGTCGCGCGTGATCAAGGTCTCAGGCATCAGCTCCGGGAACATCGTCACGAAGAGTTTCTCCGGCGCATTGCGCACATGCTCCGGGTCGTTGACGACGAGCGTTGCCGGATGGATGCGCTCAAGCAGATGCGTCGTGGTGATGTAGGCCATGTCGAAAGGCGGGTCCTGCCTGAGCAGCACCACGTCGAAGCCGGAGAGGTCGGCATTCTCCGGCGCCCCGAGCGTAAAGTGGTCGCCGGCGAGGTCGCGCACCTTGACCGGCTCGACGCGTGCCTCGACCCGGCCTTGGCGCATGGCGAGGCGGTCGGGCGTGTAGTGGTAAAGCGTGTGGCCGCGGCGCTCCGCTTCGAGCATCAGGGCGAAGGTGGTGTCGCCGGCGATCGAGACTTTCGAGATATGGTCCATCTGGACCGCGACGTTGAGCGTCATGAACCGCACCGTGATTTAAGCGCGTGACTAGGGAAGCCGGGTTAGACGGGCCGCGCGATGAAGGCAATCAAAAGACCTTGCTGAATCCGGGCCGGAACGCGTCGGGGATATGGTGCGGCAGCCGCCAGGGCTGAACGAGCACCATGTCGTAGCGAAGGTCGAGATCGCTCGCGGCGGGATGCTTGGCGAGCCAGAGATCGGCCGCATCGGTGATGCGCCGCTCCGACTGGGGGCTGACCGATTCCAGCGCATCGCGCTGAAGCGCGCGTGCCTTCACCTCGACGAAAGCAATCGTGCGCCCACGCTTCACGATCAGGTCGATTTCGCCAAGCGGCGTCTTGTAACGTCGTGCCAGCGGGCGGAAGCCTTTCGCAAGGAGCAGGAGGAGGGCGGCTGCTTCGGCGACGAGGCCATGGCGATAAGCGGCGCGGCGTTTCTGCGAAGAGTCACGGGCCGCGCCCAGTCGACGCGGCATCAGCCTTCGCCCTTGAGTTTCAGCGCGCGCGCGTAGAGATCGCGCCGCGAGATGCCGGTCATGTCCGCGACGGATTGCGCCGCCTCGCGCACACCCGATTTTCGGAGCGCATCGCGAAGCGCTTCGTCGATATCGGCATCGTCGAGCTGAGCCGGCGCCCCGGGCGGCGCGATGAGGACGACGACTTCGCCTTTGACCGGCGCGCTCTCGTAGCGCGCGGCGAGCTCCGAAAGCGTGCCGCGGTCGAAGGTCTCGTGGATCTTGGTGACTTCGCGGCAGAGTGCCCCTCGGCGCTCTCCTCCAAGCTCGACAACAGCCTCGGCAAGAAACGCGCCGACACGGTTCGGCGATTCGAAAAAGACAAGCGTCGCCGGCACCGACGCGAGCGCCGCGAGGCGTTTCCGCCGTGCGCCGGATTTCGTCGGCAGGAAGCCGACAAAGAGGAATTGGTCGGTCGGAAGGCCTGCCGCGGAGAGCGTCGCGACGATTGCGGAGGGTCCCGGTATCGGCACGACGCCATGGCCTTGAGCGGCGGCGTCGGCGACGAGCGCTGCGCCCGGATCGGAGAGAAGCGGCGTGCCGGCATCGGAAACGAGCGCCACCGAACGCCCCTCGGCGAGCGCGTCGAGAAGGCGGCGATGCGCGCCTGCGTCGCTGTGCTCATGATAGGCGGTGACCTTCGTCGAGATGCCGTAGCGGTCGAGAAGCCGCCGCGTCACGCGCGTGTCCTCGCAAGCGATGAGATCGGCGGCGGCGAGCGTGTCGAGCGCGCGAAGCGTCACGTCGGTAAGATTGCCGATCGGTGTCGCCACGACGTAGAGCCCGGGTGCAAGCGGTCGGGCCGGGAAGAACGTGCCGCGGATGTTGTAACCGCGCTTCGCGTCACCTTCGCTTTGACCGGTTATCCCCATTTACCGCAATTCCCCGCGCGACCGGCCGTTCTGCTTGCCGCTTGCTGGAATACTCCGTAGCCTCGATTCGTGGCGTTCGAGGCTATGAAAGGAGCGTGCGCTTGTCACGCTGCGGCCCATCGTGGGGAATCGGCCGCGCCCTCCGCATTCTCGGATGCGTGGCAGTGGCGGCGATGCTTGCGGCCTGCTCGAGCATCAATTTCGGCAAACTGAACTTCGGTGGCGCAGCGAAGTCCGGCGCCAGCGGCCAGCTCATCGGGACGGGCGGCGTGAGGGTGGCGCTCTTATTGCCGCAGAGCGCGAGCGGCAACGGCGCGGAGACGGCACGCGCGTTCCGTAACGCTGCCGAGCTTGCGGTGCGCGATTTTCCGAACGCCGGCATCCAGATCGCCGTCTACGATACGCGCGGCACGCCGGCCGGGGCGCAGGCCGCCGTCGGCTCGGCGCTCGGCGAAGGCGCGGAGATCATTCTCGGGCCGGTCTTTGCGAGCGAAGTCTCCGCCATCGCACCGGCGGCGAGGCAGGCGGGCGTGCCCGTCGTCGCCTTCTCCTCTGACGCAAGCGTCGCCGGGCCAGGCATCTATCTGTTGAGCTTCCTGCCGTCCGACGACGTGCGCCGGATCGTATCCTATTCCGCGAGCCAAGGTCGGAAGTCGTTTGCGGCGCTGCTTCCTGCCAACAATTACGGCGCGGTGGCGGAGGCAGCATTCCGCAGCGCCGTCGCCGGCTCGAGCGGCCGCATTCTCGCGATTCAGTCCTATCAGCCGACCGTCGACGATGTGCGGGCCAAGACGGCGGCGGTCGCGCAGGTCGCAACGCAGATCGACGCGCTCTTCGTTCCCGACACCGGCGAAGTGGTGCCGACGATCGCCGCAGAGCTTGCCGCAGACGGCATTACCCGAGACAAAGTGCAGTTCCTCGGTTCGGGGCAGTGGGACGACCCGCGCGTGTTGAACAACGCGGCACTGGTCGGAAGCTGGTTCCCGGCGCCGAGCAAGCAGGGCTTTGAGGACTTTTCGCGGAGATACCAGGCGGCTTATTCCGTGCCGCCGCCGCGCAACGCCACCCTCGCTTACGATGCAACCGTGCTTGCCGCAGGACTCGTGCGCCAGTATGGCGCGGACCGTTTTCAGACTTCGGTGCTGACCAGCCCGAACGGCTTTGCGGGAGTCGACGGTATCTTCCGGTTCCTTCCCTCCGGCCTGACCGAGCGCCGCCTCGCCGTCTACGAAGTGACGGGCTCGGGTGCGCGCATCATAGCGCCAGCGGCACGGAGCTTCGCCGGCGGCTGAGCTTCAAGACGTTCACAGCCTTGCCAATTCCACAATCCGGGTCCATATCGCGCCGGATCGACTTTGGCCGGACGACCTGGGCCGTATCGCCTTCGCTTGAAGCGGGCGCACGTTCAGAACTCTCTTCCAAAATCGACTGAGCCGGACAGGCCGCAAGGAAAGCGCCCTGTTCCACGTGCATACCGTCAAAGAAAGGACACTCCATGCGCACGGGCACGGTAAAATTCTATAACAGCCAGAAGGGCTTCGGGTTCATTCAGCCGGACGACGGCGGCAAGGACGTCTTCGTGCACGCGACCGCGATCGAGCGCGCCGGCATGCGCGGCCTCGTTGAGGGCCAGAAGATCGGCTTCGACGTCGAGGTCGACCGCCGCAGCGGCAAGGATGCCGCGGCGAACCTGCAGCAGGTCTGAGCCCGTCCCGCGCACGCTTCGGCGCGCCCCGTGCTAACATGGCCATCGCCGGGACGGCGGTGGCCGCTGAGCGAAAGGTGATAGTTAACGGATGGCAAAGGAAGAGCTGATCACACTCGAAGGGCTCGTGACCGAGCTCCTCCCCGACGCGCGCTTCCGCGTGCAGCTCGACACCGGCCACACCATTATCGCCTACACGGCCGGGCGTATGAAGAAACACCGCATCAAGACGCTCGCCGGCGACCGCGTGACGGTCGAGATGTCGCCCTACGACCTCGAGAAAGGCCGCCTGGTCTTCCGTCACAAGGACGAGCGCGCGTCGACGGCGTCGCCGTCAAAGGCGCCACCGCGCCGCCCCTTCCGCCGCCGCTAAGCGGCTTCCGGCGAAAAATTTCGCCTGTTGCACCAACCGCCTTGCGCGAATCGCGCCAAGCCTCCAGATTGGTGGCCCCATGCAACAACAGGAAGGAGGTGATCCAGTGTCTCATTGTCATGCCCCGCGGTCACGGGTTTTGCGGACCTGGAATCTCGCCTCTGTCGGGATTCGCGCCGCCTGAGAGCGGCAAGGCCGCGAGGCCATGCCCGCGGACCGACAATGGAAGGGCCGCCCGCTTGGGCGGCCCTTCGTCATTTCGAAAGGGCAATGCCGGCGCTAGTGCGCGTTCATCTCGGCGTGCTCGACCTCTCCGGTCTTGCCGTCGATCACAAGCTCAAGCTTGCGACCCCAAGCGTCCTTCCCCTTGATACGCCAGTCGCCGTCGATCGTCCCGTCGATGTCGACGATCGTGGCGAAGCCGTGATGCTTGGCGATCTTGCGAGCCTGGGTCTCCGATAGACTGGGCTTTGCCCAGGGCCACACGAAGGCCATCGCGGTCGCCGGCGCGAGGAGAAGCGCGCCGAGAACGATGGAGCGAGCGAGCAGACGCATTTCGATCTCCCGGTTCGTTGGGCCGGCGCGAAAATCGCCGGCAGCGCCTCTTTTCTAGCGCAGGACCGAGACGAAACGAAGCGCCGTCCTCTTAGGCCGCGAGGTCGGCGACGACGGAATCGAGCACCAGCCAGCCGTCACGCGTGCTGCGCAGCCGGCCGTCGCCGCACGGCTCGATGAAGCCGTGTTCGCGCAGGAACGAGAGCCGCACCGGCGAGAAGTCGCGCCCGCTCATGGTGAGATAGCGGCCGGCGGCGATGCCTTCGCGGAGCCGGAGTCCCATGAGCAGCATCTCGTCGGCGGCCTCTTCAAGCGTCAGCGTCTCGTCGACGACGAGCGCATGGCCCTCACGCTCGACCGCTTCAAGCCAGTGCTCGGGATGCTTCTCGTTCATCGTGGCGCGCTTCTTACCCCCAACGCTGAGCCTGCCATGCGCGCCGGGGCCGACGCCGACATAGTCCCGGTAGCGCCAATAGGTGAGGTTGTGACGCGACTCCGCCCCCGGCACTGCGTGGTTGGAAATCTCGTAGGCGGGGAGGCCGGCCGCATCTGTGACCGCCTGCGTCAGCGCGTAGAACTCGGCCGCGAGCGGCGGCGGGGGAACCTTCAGCTTTCCGGCTTCGTGCAGGCGGAAGAACGGCGTCTCCGGCTCGATGGTGAGCTGATAGAGCGACAGGTGGTCGGCCGCGAGTTCTGTCGCCGCTTTGAGTTCCGCTTCCCAGGCGCGGAGCGTCTGTCCCGGCCGCGCATAGATCAGATCGAAGGAAAGACGCGGGAAGGTCTTCCGCGCAAGCTCGATCGCTTCTCGTCCCTCCGCGACACTGTGGATGCGGCCGAGCGCCTGCAAGGCGGAATCGTCGAACGACTGCACGCCAAGCGAGAGCCGGTTGACGCCCGCCGCCCGGTAACCACGGAAGCGCTCCGCTTCGGCGCTTCCCGGATTGGCCTCAAGGGTGATCTCGGCATCGGGCGAGACCGCCCAGAGTCCAGCAATCCGTTCGAGGATCGCGGCGACCGTTGATGCCTGCATCAGCGACGGCGTGCCGCCGCCGAAGAAGATCGAGGTAACCTCGCGTCCGCTTGTCGTCGCCGCGAAATGCGAAAGCTCGCGCGCGAACGCGGCAACGAAGCGCTCTTCGTCGGGCGGCTGATGGCGAACGTGGCTGTTGAAGTCGCAATAGGGGCACTTGGCAGCGCAGAACGGCCAGTGCACGTAGACGCCGAATGCCGTCGCGCTTTCCGGAACGGGGATAGCGGCGCTCATTGGCTCTTCCCCAAGAAGCGGCGGGCGAAAAGCGCAAAGGCACGCGCGCGATGCGACAACGCACCCGCGCCGGTTCCATGTTTTTCCTCCGCGCTCATCTCCCCGAAGGTAAGCGAATGGCCGTCTGGCTGGAAGATCGGGTCGTAGCCGAAGCCGTTCTCGCCGCGCGGCGGCCAGACGATTGTTCCGTTGACGCGGCCCTCGAAGGTCTCGACCTCGCCGTCGGGTGCCGCGACCGCGAGCACGGCGACAAAATGCGCACTGCGCTTCTCCGGCGTTGTCGCCCCGGCGGTCTGCAGCGCGTCCTCGACCTTGCGCATCGCAACCGAGAAATCTTTTGCCGGTCCGGCCCAGCGTGCGGAGTAGACCCCGGGCGCGCCGCCAAGCGCATCGACCGCTAGCCCCGAATTGTCGGCGAGTGCGACGAGCCCGGAAGCCTGAGCGGCGGCTCGGGCCTTCAGAATCGCGTTTTCCGAAAACGTGGTCCCCGTCTCTTCCGGCTCGGGAAGTCTGAGTTCAGCCGCCGACTTCACCGCGATGCCGAAGGGCGCGAGCATGTCCAGGATCTCACGAATCTTTCCGGCATTGTGGGTCGCCACCGCGATCGGACCGGGCGAAAGCCGGATCATCATCCTCAGAGCACAGAGAGCTTCTGCAGGTCCACGAGCTTCGCGATGCCGGCGCGGGCGAGCTGAAGCAGCTTGGAGAAATCCGCCTCGCTGAACGGCGCACCCTCCGCCGTCCCTTGAATCTCCACGATGCCGCCGGAGCCGGTCATCACGAAATTGGCGTCCGTTGCAGCGGTCGAATCCTCCGCGTAATCGAGATCGAGCGCAGGATTGCCTTCAACGATCCCGCAGGATACTGCGGCAACGTGGTCGGCGAGCACGCCGTCGCCGATGATGCTGCGGGCGCGCATCCATGAGAGCGCGTCGTGGAGCGCGACCCAGGCGCCGGTGATCGCCGCGGTGCGCGTGCCGCCGTCGGCCTGCAGCACGTCGCAGTCGACGGTGATCTGTCGCTCGCCGAGCGCCTTCAGGTCGACCACGGCGCGAAGCGAGCGGCCGATCAGGCGCTGGATTTCGAGCGTGCGCCCGCCCTGGTGCCCAAGCGTCGCCTCGCGGCGCATGCGTTCGTGCGTGGCGCGCGGAAGCATGCCGTATTCGGCGGTGACCCAGCCCTTGCCGCCGCCGCGGAGCCAGCCGGGCACCTGGTCGGCGAGGCTTGCCGTGCACATGACGTGCGTGTCGCCGAAGCGCACCAGACAGGAGCCCTCGGCGTGCTTGGCGACGCCGCGGTCAAGGGTGACCGGACGCAACTCGTCCAATGATCGTTTCGAGGGTCGCATGCACCTTCCTGGGATAAGCTCCGGGGCGTGTTAAGCTCGGTGGCGATTGCGGTAAAGCGGAGACTTGCCATCTGCTTCTGCGGTTTCGATATTTGACAACGGGATGAAGGAGATCGACGACAGAATGCGCGCCGACGG
The DNA here is from genome assembly GCA_963720705.1 of uncultured Alphaproteobacteria bacterium. Lineage (GTDB taxonomy): Bacteria > Pseudomonadota > Alphaproteobacteria > Rhizobiales > Afifellaceae > DASWJZ01. The sequence goes on along the minus strand of CAVRGJ010000005.1, from coordinate 122,062 downwards.
ACTTGCAGCGCTCGATAACCGCTCGCGCGAGATCTTCCGCCGCATCGTCGAATCCTATCTGGAGACCGGCGATCCGGTCGGCTCACGCAATCTGAGCCGCATCCTGGCGACGGCGCTGTCGCCCGCCTCGGTCCGCAACGTGATGGCGGACCTGGAGGCGATGGGGCTGATTTACGCGCCGCATACGAGCGCCGGACGGCTGCCGACCGAGCTCGGCCTGCGCTTCTTCATCGATTCGGTGATGGAGGTCGGCGACCTCTCGCCGGAGGAGCGGCAGCGCATCGACAGCGAAGTGCGGGCGAACCGCGAGGCGAATTCGGTGGAGACGGTGCTCTCCGAGGCCGGCCAAATGCTCTCCGCCCTGTCGCGCGGCGCCGGCGTGGTGCTCGCGGCCAAGCAGGACATCCGCCTGAAGCATGTGGAGTTCGTCCGCATCGAGGCGATGCGCGCGCTTGTCGTGCTCGTCGCCGAGAATGGCGCGGTGGAGAATCGCATCATCGAGATTCCGCGCGGCCTTCCAACTTCCGCGCTGATCGAGGCGGCGAACTACCTGAATGCGCATTTTCGCGGGAGCACGCTCGCGGAGGCACGAAGCGCACTCGAGCGCCAGAGGGAGGAGCGCCGCCGCGAGATCGACCGGCTGACGGAAGGCGTGATCGAGGCCGGCCTCGCCACCTGGTCGGGGGCTTCGGAGGACGCGGCGACGCTCATCGTGCGCGGCATGTCGAACCTGATAGGCGACGTAAAGGCGCTCGACGATCTGGAGCGCGTGCGGCTCCTCTTCGACGACCTCGAAAGCAAGAAGGACATCATCCAGATTCTAGGGCTCGCCGAGCAGGGCGAGGGCGTGCGCATCTTCATCGGCTCGGAGAACAAGCTCTTCTCGCTGTCGGGCTCGTCGCTCGTCGTGGCGCCCTTCCGCGATTCGAGTGAGCAGGTGGTTGGGGTCATCGGAGTCATCGGCCCGACCCGCATCAACTACGCTCGCGTCGTCCCGGCCGTGAATTACACCGCGCAGCTCGTTACACAGCTTCTCGGCCGCTAGGTACGTTTACGCGGCTTGATTTTCGCGCCCCGAGCTTCGATATCGGCCCCGAAACCCTGTCTTCAGCATTTGGCGATGACCGACAACGACCCGAAAGAGAAGGCCGCTAGAGCGGCGAGCCTGGAGGACGAGGCCGACGCGATTCTTGCGGCGGCCGGCGACAGCCCGTGGGCCGAAAACGGCGAAAATGCCGAGCCTGCACCACCCGACCCTGCCGCCGATATCGCGCGTCTCGAGGCCGAGAAGGCCGATCTGACCGACCGTCTGGTCCGGCTTGCGGCCGAGATGGACAATCTCAGGAAGCGAACCGAGCGAGACGTCCAGGATGCGCGGAAATACGCGGTGTCGAAATTCGCCGGCGACATGCTCGTGGTCGGCGACAATCTGAAACGCGCGCTCGAGGCGGTGCCGGCCGAGAAGATGGCCGAGGACGAGGCGCTTAAGGCCCTCGTGGAGGGCGTCGAGGTGACGGGCCGCGAGATGGAGCGGCTTCTGGAGAAAAACGGCATCAGCCGCATCAAGGCAGTCGGCGAGCGCTTCGATCCGCACCGCCATCAGGCGATGTTCGAAGTGCCTGACGCGAGCGTGCCGGCCGGCACCGTGGTGCAGGTCATGCAGGAGGGCTACCAGATCGGCGACCGCGTGCTCCGCGCCGCATTGGTTGGTATTTCGAAGGGTGGGCCAGCTGCCGAGGCCGCCGGCGACAAGTCCGAGAGCGCGGCTGACGCGACGGGCTGAGCGGGTGTCGGACCGCGAAAAACGGTCACGGCAAGTTGACGCGATCGCTCACTTGCCTCGCGCCTCGCGTACTCCTCTTCTCTGACCAACTGCGCTTCAAGCGGGAGGTATCGCCATGGCCGACCACGGGACTTTCTTTTGGAACGAGCTGACGACCGCGAAGGTCAAGCCCGCCAAAGAGTTCTACGAGAAGACGCTCGGCTGGAAATTTGAGGGAATGCCGATGCCGACCGGCGGCACCTATTGGATCGCCAAGGCGGGCGACAAGTCCGTCGGTGGCATCTTCGACACCGCCGGCACGGACATGGCGAGCATGCCGGAATTCTGGATGGCCTATATCGCCGTCGACGACGTCGATAAGCGGGTCGCGAAAGCGAAGAAGGCGGGAGCGACAATTGTCCGCGAGCCCTTCGACGTTCCGGGTGTCGGCCGCATCGCGATCCTGAAGCAGCCCGGCGGCGCCGGCATCGGCTGGATGACGCCGGCGCCGATGTAACTCTGCGACCGCCTTTCTCCGCCGGCCTCTTGACCGAGCCGACCGGCTGCGGGCAATTCCGTAGTCGGAGGGGCGATGGGCGACCGCGAGAAGCTGCACGAAATCATCCGCCGGAGGTCGTTACGCGTCGGCGGTTCCTTCAAGCTCGCATCCGGCCGGACGAGTTCCGTATACCTGAATTTGAAGCCGACCATGCTCGACCCCGAAGGCGCGCGCCTGATTGGCGCTGCGCTCGCCGAGCAGGCGGCCGCTCTCGGTGCCGACTTTGTCGGCGGGCTCGAAATGGGCGCCGTGCCGCTTGTCGCCGCGACGGCGGCGATGAGCGCCGTCGCCGGCAAGCCGGTCAAGGCCGTCTTCGTCCGCAAGCAAGCCAAGGATCATGGCACGCAGAGCCTGGTCGAGGGCTTGGCGGACGGCGAGAGTCTTCAGGGCAAGAAGGTCATTGTGGTGGAGGACGTGACGACGACCGGCGGCTCCTCGCTGAAAGCGGTCGCCGCGCTTCGCGCCGCCGGCGCGACGGTCGAGCATGTGGTCACCGTCGTCGATCGCGAGGAGGGCGCAACGGACGCGTTCGCGGCGGAAGGAATTTCGCTCCACGCGCTCTTCAAGAAGAGTGAGTTCACCGATCAGACTTAGCGCGGCGCCTTTGCTTAGGGCTTCATCACCCGCCGAAGCGTGAGATTGAGCCGCCCACCTTCCGACAGGAGCGTCGAAGTTCCTGCTATCACCCGGTCGATTCCGTGAAAAGCAAGGCGCGCGTCGCCACCGAGCACAACCGCGTCGCCGGATTTGAGCCGGAACGAGCGCGTCGGATCGCTCCGCCGCGTGCTGCCGATGCGGAAGAGCGCCTCGTCGCCGAGCGAGAGCGAGACGACCGGCGCGGAGAAATCCGCCTCGTCGCGATCCTGATGCAGGCCCATCCGGGCGCCCGATGCGTAGTAGTTCACAAGGCAGGCCTCGGGCGGATGCGGATAGCCGGAAAGCGTCGCCCAGGCTTCAAGCACGATTCCCGGCATCGGTGGCCACGGTCGGCCGGTCTCGGGATGCGCCGGCTGATAGCGATATCCGGTCGTGGTCGGAGACCCAGCCGAGCGGACCGCAATTCGTCATCTTGACCGAGAAGGGCTTGCCGGTCCGTGGCATCCGAGGCTGGAAGAGCGGCGCTTCGGCGATAACGGCGCGAAGCGCCGAAACGAGCGTCCTTTGGGCCTCCGGGTCGAGGAATCCCGGCACGTAACGGAGGCCGCCTGGCACTTCGCCGAGCCGGCTCACGTCGAGCGCCTGATGGCTGCCGCTTCTCATTGGCTCACAAGCCAAATCACATCCTTGCGAGCCGAAACGGCCCTTCTTATATGAACCGCAACGCGCGGCGGAGGCGGCCTTGAACCGCTCTTCGGCGCGTACCTAAATCTACCTTGTGGGGGCCGGCGGGGGGCACAAGTCCACCTCCCGATGATGGACGCCGTCTCGGGTCCGGCCGGCCTGCCGGAACAGGAGTGAAGATATGGCGAAAGTCATCGGTATCGATCTCGGCACGACCAATTCGTGCGTCGCCGTCATGGACGGCAAAACCCCTAAAGTCATCGAGAATTCAGAAGGCGGGCGCACCACGCCCTCGATTGTCGCCTTCACGGCGGAAGGCGAGCGCCTCGTCGGCCAGCCCGCAAAGCGCCAGGCGGTGACCAACCCGCAGCGCACCATCTTCGCGGTGAAGCGCCTGATCGGCCGCCGCTTCGATGACCCGACCGTGAAAGAGGATCAGAAGCTCGTCCCCTACAAGATCGTCAAGGCGCCGAACGGCGACGCCTGGGTCGAAGCGGACGGCAAGCCCCATTCCCCCTCGCAGATTTCCGCTTTCATCCTGCAGAAGATGAAGGAGACCGCTGAGGCCTATCTCGGCGAGAAGGTCGAGAAGGCGGTCATCACCGTCCCCGCTTATTTCAACGACGCACAGCGTCAGGCGACCAAGGATGCCGGCAAGATCGCCGGGCTCGAGGTGCTGCGCATCATCAACGAGCCGACGGCGGCGGCGCTCGCCTATGGCCTCGACAAGAAGGAAGGCAAGACCATCGCCGTCTACGATCTCGGCGGCGGCACCTTCGATATCTCGATCCTTGAGATCGGCGACGGTGTCTTCGAGGTGAAGTCGACGAACGGCGATACGTTCCTCGGCGGCGAAGACTTCGACATGCGCCTCGTCCACTACCTGGCCGACGAGTTCAAGAAGGACCAGGGCATCGATCTCAGGAAAGATCCGCTTGCTCTACAGCGGCTGAAGGAAGCGGCGGAGAAGGCCAAGATCGAGCTCTCCTCCTCGCAGCAGACCGAGATCAACCTTCCTTACATCACCGCCGATGCGTCAGGTCCGAAGCATCTGACGATGAAGCTTTCGCGCGCCAAGTTCGAGAGCCTCGTCGATGATCTGATTCAGCGCACCATCCAGCCGGTGAAGAACGCGCTGAAGGATGGCGGCGTCTCGGCCGCTGACATCGAGGAAGTGGTTCTGGTCGGCGGCATGACGCGCATGCCGAAGGTGCAGGAGATCGTGAAGCAGCTCTTCGGCAAGGAGCCGCACAAGGGCGTCAACCCCGACGAGGTGGTGGCGATCGGTGCGGCGATCCAGGCCGGCGTGCTGCAAGGCGACGTGAAGGACGTGCTGCTTCTCGACGTGACGCCGCTTTCGCTTGGCATCGAGACGCTCGGCGGCGTGTTCACGCGCCTGATCGATCGCAACACCACGATCCCGACCAAGAAGAGCCAGGTCTTCTCCACCGCCGAGGACAATCAGGGCGCGGTGACGATCCGCGTCTTCCAAGGCGAGCGCGAGATGGCTGCCGACAACAAGCTGCTCGGCCAGTTCGACCTGGTCGGCATTCCGCCCGCCCCGCGCGGCGTGCCGCAGATCGAGGTCACCTTCGACATCGACGCCAACGGCATCGTCAACGTCTCCGCCAAGGACAAGGGCACCGGCAAGGAGCAGCAAATCCGCATCCAGGCTTCCGGCGGCCTGTCCGATGCCGAGATCGAGAAGATGGTGCAGGACGCGGAAAGCCACGCCGAGGAAGACAAGAAGCGGCGCGAGCTGGTGGAAGCCAAGAACCAGGGCGAAGCCCTCGTCCACTCCACCGAGAAGGCGCTGGCCGAGCACGGCGACAAGGTCGACGCGGAGACGAAGTCTTCGATTGAGTCCGCGCTTGCCGATCTGAAGTCGGCGACGTCCGGCGAGGACGTGGCCGACATCCAGGCCAAGACCCAGACGCTCCTGCAAGCGTCGATGAAGCTCGGTGAGGCGATGTACAAGGCATCGCAAGAAACCGGCGGCCCCTCCGACGGCGAGGGTGGTGGTGATGGCGGCGCTTCCGCTTCCGGCGAAGAGGTCGTCGACGCGGACTTCGAGGAGATTCCCGAAGAAGATCGGAAGAAGTCCGCCTAGGCTTCCATTCCGGTTGCCGCCCCATGAACATCGTCCTTCGCCCGGCTCGACCGGATGACGCGGAGGAGATGGCGCGATGGTTCGCTGATTTGGCGAGCCTCGCGGAATGGGGCGGCCCGGAGGTCCGCTTTCCCTTGACGGGCGACCAGGTTGCGGCGTGGATCGAAGAGGGCTCCAATGAGAGGCCCCGGATTTGCTTCACGGCGGTCGACGACCGCGACAAACCCATCGGCCACGTTCAGTTTCTTCGTGATCTGCCGCGACGGTGGGCGCGGCTCGGCCGCTTCGGCATCGCGCCTGCGCGGCGCGGCAAAGGCTTCGGTAAGGCGCTCTTCGACGAGGCGGTGCGGATGGCGTTTGACGAGTTCGAGGTGGAGCGCCTTGCGCTTGCCGTCGTGCCGACGAACGAGCGCGCGTACCGGCTTTACCTTCGCTCCGGTTTCAGCGATGAGGGCGCGACGCCGGGATCATGGACTGTCGGCGGAAAGCCGTACGTCGTGCACGCGATGAGCCTGACGCGGTCCGAATGGCTTCGGCTGACGGAGGCTCACTCCGGTGCGCTGAGGGTGGGCTGAAGTGGCTACGAAGCGCGATTTCTATGAGGTTCTGGGGGTCACGCGCAGCTGTGACGAGAAGGCGCTGAAGGGTGCCTTCCGCAAGCTCGCCATGGAATATCATCCGGACCGCAACAACGGCGACCACTCCGCGGAGCTGAAGTTCAAGGAGATCAACGAGGCCTACGAGATCCTGAAGGACCCGCAGAAGCGCGCCGCCTACGATCGCTTCGGCCATCAGGCCTTCGAGCATGGCGGCGCCGGCGGCTTTGGTGCCGGAGCGGCGTCGGGCTTCGCCTCCTTCGCCGATATTTTCGACGAGTTCTTCGGCGATTTCCGCGGCGGCGGCCGGCGCACCGGCCGCGAGCGCGGCTCCGATCTCCGCTACAATCTCGAGGTCACTCTTGAGGAGGCCTACGCCGGCAAGGCGGTTGAGATCGAAGTGCCGACGAGCGTCACCTGCGACGCCTGTGCCGGCTCCGGCGCCAAGCCCGGCACCCAGCCGAAAGCCTGCCCGACCTGCGGCGGCGCCGGCCGCGTCAGGGCGAGCCAAGGCGGCTTCTTTCATATCGAGCGCACCTGCCCCGCCTGTCACGGCCGCGGCGAGGTCGTGTCCGATCCGTGCGCGAAATGCTCCGGCGCTGGCCGCGTGAACGAGACACGCACGCTTTCGGTCAACATCCCCGCCGGTATTGAAGACGGCACGCGCATTCGGCTTGCCGGCGAAGGCGAGGCCGGGGTGCGCGGCGGGCCGACGGGCGACCTCTACATCTTCTTGTCGATCAAGCCGCACGCCTTCTTCCAGCGCGACGGCGCCGACATCTTCTGCCGCGTGCCGGTGTCCATGACGACCGCAGCGCTCGGCGGGCAGTTCGAGGTGCCGACTCTCGACGGCGGCCGATCGCGCGTCAAAGTGCCTGAGGGGACGCAGAGCGGGAAGCAGATTCATCTGAAGGGCAAGGGCATGCCTGTCTTGCGCTCGCACCGGGTGGGCGACATGTATGTGCAGATCCTCGTGGAGACGCCGCGCAAGCTGTCGCGGCGGCAGCGCGAGCTTCTGGAGGAGTTCGAGCGCGCCTCAAACGAGGAGAACAACCCGGAATTGACCGGGTTCTTTTCGCGCGTGAAGGACTTCTTCGACACGCTCGGCGAGAAGTAGGTCCGTCGGATCGGATAGGGGCGACTCGCCGCCGGTCCGGAGTAGAAAGGGTGCGGTCATGTCGAACTCGGCCTCGAAATCGGAGGTCTCGCTCGTTGAGCGGATCGGGGAAGAGGTCCTCTTCTTCAGAACCTGGGCAACAAGTCCGATCAAGATGGGGTCGGTCACGCCGACGAGCCGCGCGCTCGCCAGGCTGATGGTGGAGCACGCGCATCCCGATCCGGCCGGCCATACGCTTGAGATCGGAGCGGGGACGGGTGTCGTCACACAGGCGCTCGTCGACGCCGGCATTCCGGCCGAGCGGATCGTCAGCGTCGAATATGACAAGGACTTCTGCAAGCACCTCCGAAGGCGCTTCCCCGGCATGCACGTGATCCGGGGCGATGCGCTCGATCTTCACACAACGCTCGGCGAGTTTCGCGATATAAGATTCTCCGCTGCGGTCTCCGGCATCCCGCTCCTGAACCTGCCGAAGGCGAAGCGCGCACCCTATCTGGAGAGCGTCCTCGACCACCTTGTCAAAGGCGGGGTCGTCTCGCAGCTCTCCTACTCTTTCGCACCGCCGCAAGAAGCGATCCCGGGGCGACTGGCGGTCGGTAAATCGAAATGGGTGACGCTCAATTTCCCGCCTGGACGCGCGTGGGTCTATCGGCGGCCGTAACGCTCCTTACGCCTTGCCCTCAGCGGAAAGGCCAACGCTGCCGGCGCCAGTAGCCGATCGCAACGAGAAGAACGATTGGGATCAGGAACAGCAGGAATTCGAAGCTCCCGTCTCCGCCGTCCGGTGCAACGCCGAAGATGCGCTCGATGAAATCCATTATTCCCTCCGTGCTCAATGTGGATCAGGGGCAGGCGGCCGCGGCGGAATGCACCCGTCGATCGCGGGATGGTAGACCCAGCGGTTCTCGTCCCGCTCTTGGCCGTCCTTGGTGTCGTGTTGGGCCGGCGTCATGGGCCCGTCGCCCGTTGCTGGCGGCGCGTTCGGATCGCGCGTTGGCGGTGGGCTTGGCGGCACCTTGCCAAGCTCCGAGCACCAAGTCTCGTGGAAGGCCAGGAAAGCCACGGGATCTTGCGGCGCGGGAAGGGTCATGTGCACCGTTCTGACTGCGTGCATCTCGTTGTAACCGGAATGGGCGCTGTCATAGACCCATCGGCCGCGGACGACGATCGGGTCTCCAAAGGTCAGCTCGCCGCCGGTGCCATCATAGGCATCGGACAGTTTCCCGTCGTCGGCGACCGCCCAAGCGACCGCTGCGGCGATCAGCTTCGGGATGCCGAGGAAGATAGAGATGACGATGTTCAGAACATCGCAAAGGAATCCCCAGAACCCGCTCGTGTCGCAATGCACATGCGCGAAGTCGAGGACGTTGTAGACGTCCCTGATGCGCGAGCCTTCGAACTCACAGTGCAGTGCCGGCGCATTCTTCAGCACGAACCCGAACGCCGCGTCGACGCCCGCGTAGAACTTCGCGACGACGCGCGACTCGGACAACGGATCTTTCGCCGCGGCGTCCAGGATCGCTTTCTTTTCGGCATCTGAAAGCACCTGACCGTTCACGACGACCGTGCCGGCAAACTCGGAAACGAATTCCGCGTAGGCGTCGTCGCGGATCTGTGCGAACTTCGGATCGACCTTCGCGAGCTCGTCCGGATCGTCATAGACATTTGCCGGTATCGGCTTCGGGAACTTTGCCGAGAACATCAGCCCGCGTTCGTATCCGGTGAAGCCGACGGGCATCGGGCCGAAATTCTTCGTCGGATCGTCCTTTCGCTTGAGCGGCCCCGCGCCCGCCGGCGGCGCGGGGGCGTCGGGATTCTGGATCAGGTCTCCCTGTGCGCTGTTCTCCATCGCCAATTTGAGAACCGCCGGGTCCATCGTACTGACGTCGCCGATCGGGAAGGGGGCAAGGAAGAGGTTCACGCCGAAATCGTTGTCGATATTGTCGAAGCCGCTCTTGTCCTCGCCGACCTTCTCGAAGTCGAGGATTGTACCAAGCACGCAGACGCGGTCCGGATCGGGATCCTGGAAGACCCGACGCTGAACGTTCTTCAGGCAGATGAGCTTGCCGTTCAGAAGCCAGCCGGCAACCTTGTGGATAATCTCGGCGCCCGCTGCGAAACCTAGAATGACACCTGCCGCCGGCGCTCCGGCGATGACGGCGAGAATGGCGGCGACCGCCGCGGCGACATCGGCGACGCCGACGGTGGCCATGACGGAGACCCAATTCTCCTTCTCAACGCAGCTCGTATATTGGGGACCTTCCGACATGCTTGCCCCTTCAGCTGTGCACGTAGAGCGTGACGCCGCCGACAAGAATGCCGTCGGCAAAGGCGTTGATGTTGATCGGCCGCTTGGCGGGCACCGCTTCGGTTACAGTCACCGCCGCGGTGATCTCGATCTCCTCGCCCGCCCGAAGCGGGAATTCTTCGCCGGGTAGCAGCGCGACCGACCAGTTGGCGGGGAGCGGATGCGCATCGCGCCGGTGCGCTGCGATACGCTCGCCCCACGCGGCAGCTTTGGTCTCGGCTTGCCGTTTGGTGCCCGGCTCCGCGCAATCCGGTGGTAGCGGCGGAGGATAGGCATCGATTTCGAGGCGGAAGCGACGCCCGATCGGCGCATCGTTGCGGAGCGTGAAGCGAAACGTCGCGTTGGGCGAGTTCAGTTGCTTAACGTCGACATTCTCTTGCCCGAGATTGTTGCCGGGTTCAGCGTCATCCGGCCAGAAGAGGCCGACTTGCACGCAATAATGACCCGGCGCCGCAGGCGTCAGCCATTCGTGGAAGGTTTCCTGCGGATGCCCGGCCGCTCCCTTCACGGGGAGGTTGACGGCGGCGACACCGATCGGCGTCGATACTGTCCCGATGCCAAAGCTCAGATACGAGAAGACGACGGGAAGACCGACGGCGGGAGCCTCGAGCGAGCCGTTGTAGATGCGGGCATGGATTCGGTAGACATGGTTCGGCAGCAGGTCGTTTGAGGCGACCGGAGCCATGCTTCCATCGGCGGCCGGAAGTTCGGTCAGCCAAATGTCCGGATTGTCCCAGGTGACCGCGAGCCCCTTCGCCATTAGGAAATATTGGCTGTAGATCAGCGGGTCGGGGCGTTTGTAGATCGCCGCCGGAAGATGGACGGTAGCCGGCCCCGACTTCTCTCGCGTGCCCTGGCCCTTTGGCGGTGTGCCGCGAAGCTGGCACCAGCGCTTGAACAACGCGAAGATCAAAACAGCAAGCGCGATGGCTCCTGCCAACGCAAAACAAAGCAGCAAGAGAAGCGCGTAGCGATAGAGGAAAGCGGGTTGATAGTGCCAACCGATGACATAGAGGATGAAGGCCGCCAGAAGCACGAGCGCGGCAAGCAACGCCAGAAGGGCCAGTCGCAGGCGGGGATCGTCGCACTTGGGCCAGCTCATTTGACCCCTCCGCAAGGCAATCGTGCCGCTCGCGCGGCGCGCCAACTCGAAAGGCGCGGCTCAAGCCGCGCCCGAATTTAGCCCCTGGTCTCGACATAGGACCCATCGCGACCGAGCGGGACCCTAGCACATCTTTAGGTAGGTGCCACATCTCGCAACGCGATCATCCGAGACGAATCCATGCGAAGCGGGAATTCGCTCGGAGCGCCGCCGGTTCATCTCCCGAACGCATAATGCGTCTGGGAAACCGCGCGCAGGCGCTCGGCGGCGCTTTCGGGTGTGATGTCGCGCTGCGGCGAGCCGAGCAGCTCGAAGCCGACCATGAACTTGCGCACCGTCGCAGAGCGCAACAGCGGCGGATAGAAGTGGGCATGCAATTGCCATTCGGCATGCGCCTCGCCGTCGGTCGGCCGCTGGTGGAAGCCCATCGAATAGGGAAACGAGGTCTCGAACAGATTGTCGTAGCGGATGGTGAGCTCGTGCAAAACGTCCGCCAGGGCCGCCGATTCGGCCGCCGTCAATTCGTCGATCGAGCCGACGTGGCGATTGGGCAGCACCATCGTCTCGAAGGGCCAGATCGCCCAGAACGGCACCAGCACCGTGAAATGCTTGTTCTCAAGGACGATCCGCTCGCGCGCCTCCCGCTCGAGCCTCAGATAATCCAACAGCAGAGGCGAGCCGCGCTCGCGCCAATATGCGCCTTGCGTGCCGAGCTCCTTGGACATCTCGTTCGGTAGCGTGCCGGTCGCCCACACCTGGCAATGCGGGTGCGGATTGCTAGCGCCCATCGTCTCGCCGCGGTTCTCGAAGATTTGCACCGCGTTGATGCCGTCGAGGTCTCCAAGCGCCCGGGTACTGTTTGCCCCAAGTCTCAACGACGCATTCGATGTCCTCGACCGCCATCCGCGCCAGCGTCAGGTCATGGCGCGGCGAGAAGCAGATCACCCGGCAGACGCCCGCCTCTGCCTCCGCCACCATCAACCCGTTGCGATCGGTTTTGGTGCTGCCGGTCGTTGACTGAAGCGCCGGAAAATCGTTGTCGAAGACGAATGTCTGCCGGTACTGCGGGTTCACTGCGCCATGGGCGCGCTGGTTCCCGGGGCAGAGATAACATTGCGGGTCGTACGCCGGCGCTTTCGCCTGCGTTGGCCTTTCGGTCTGGCCCAACCATGGCCGCTCGTTCCGATGCGGCGATACGAGCACCCATTCGCCCGTCAACGGATTGCGGCGGCGGTGGGACTCGGTTTGCAGGAATGACATCGGCCTCGCCTAGGAGACGGTGCCGACGCCGGCCCCGGGTGGCGAGCTGAATATCTGCGGCTCGATCCCCGTCGCCGCGCGGTAGCCGTTCGTTACACTCGTCTTGAAGGCCTCCACTGCACTTGCCTCGACCAGGCTTATCGTGCAGCCGCCGAACCCGCCCCCCGTCATGCGCGCGCCATAGACGCCTTCGGCCGCCGCGTTCAGCTCCACCATAATGTCGACCTCACGGCAGCTTATCTCGAAGTCGTCGCGCATGCTGACATGCGACTCGTTCATCAGCCGACCGCAGAGGGCAAGGTCGCCGGCGTCGAGGGCATCGGCGGCGCGCACGGTGCGGGCGTTTTCGGTGACGATGTGCCGGCAGCGGCGGTAGATGACCGGCTCGAGAAGGTCGGCATGGCGCTCGAGGTCTTGCAGCGTCACGTCGCGGAGCGCCCTGATCCCGGGGAGCGCCATCGAGAGGCGCCGGACGCCTTCCTCGCAATCGCGCCGGCGCAGATTGTATTCGCCGGCGGCGTGCTGGTGGTGGACCATAGTATTGGACATTACCAGCCGGACTTCCGGGTCGATCGACACCAGCCTCCGCTCGAGGCTGCGGCAGTCGATGAGCAGCGCGTGGCCCGCCGCACCGTGGCAAGCGATGAACTGGTCCATAATGCCGCAGCGCATCCCGACGAACTCGTTTTCCGCGCGCTGGCACGCAAGCGCAAGTCGGGTGAGATCGATCGCAAAGCCGCCGTTGCTGAGCAAAGCATAGCCGGTCGCGACCTCGATTGCTGCCGAGGACGACAGCCCGGCACCAAGCGGCACGTCGCTCGCGATCAGAAGGTCGGCGCCGGAGAGCCGGTGCCCGGCGTCCGTCAGGACAACCGCAACTCCGCGCACATAGTCGCTCCAGTCCTTGCGCGGCTGTGGCCGCGTCTCGTCGAGATCGAAGCTGACGGTCTCGTCCATCAGCAGCGAGTGCACGCTCAGCATCCGATCGCTGCGCGGCGCGATCGCTGCGTAGGTGGCGAGCTCGAGCGCCGCCGGCAGCACGAACCCGTCATTGTAGTCGGTATGTTCGCCGATCAGATTCACGCGCCCGGGCGCGCGATAGACCTTCGGCGCGCCGCCGAACTGCGCCTGAAAGTTCCGAACGATGCTGGCTGGATCGATCACATGCCCCCCGAACTACCGTCTATCCGTGCGCGAGCTTGGTCAGGCTCCGTAGCTCGCCGGCTAGCTGATCGCCTCCGTCGCCGCCTTCTCGATCGCAAGACCCGCCGCGTACTGCTCAAGCCACTTTGCATAGCCCTCGACATCCGCAGGGTCCGGCTCCGCCACGTCAAGCTCAGCGCCCCTAAAGACGCGGCCCGCAAGGTAGTCGCTCAGGCCTTCGCCCGCACCTGTGCGCAGGTACTCGGCCAGAACGGCAATGCCCCACGCGCCGCCCTCGCTTGCCGTGTCGCCTACGGTCACCGGTGCGCCGATGGCCGCAGCCAGCAGACGCTGCGCGACGCCTGCGGTCCTGAACATGCCGCCATGCGCGAACATCGAGTCCAGTTTCACGCCTTCGCCATGCAGCACGTTCATGCCAAGGCTCAGCGTGCCGAAGGCAGCGTAAAGCTGAGTGCGCATGAAGTTCGCGAGGGTGAGGCGGCTGCCTGGCGTGCGCACGACGAGCGGTCGTCCTTCGGTCAGGCCCGTGATCGGTTCTCCGGCGAGGTAGTTGTAGGCGAGCAGTCCGCCGCCGTCCTTCTCGCCTTCGGTCGCTGCGCTGAACAGCGCGGCGAAGACGGCATTCTGATCGGCATTTGCCCCGATGGCGGTAGCAAACTCGGAAAAAACGTTTGCCCAGGTCCCGAGCTCGCTCGCACCGTTGTTGCAGTGAACCATCGCGACCAGGTCGCCCCCAGGCGTCGTAACGATGTCGAGCTCCTCATGCACTGCCGTCAGGGGCCTTTCGAGCACCACCATCGCGAAGATGGATGTGCCCGCGCTGATGTTGCCGGTGCGCGGCGCGACGGCGTTGGTGGCGACCATGCCCGTGCCGGCGTCGCCCTCGGGCGGGCACACCGGAATACCCGGTTGCAGCGTACCGGTCGGGTCGAGCAGTGCGGCGCCCTCGCCGGTGAGCGTGCCGGCGTCCTCGCCGGCGACGAGCACCTTGGGGAACAACGCGGCGACGTCGAGGCCCGGCCGGCGGGCGGCAACCATCTCACAAAACCGTGCGAGCATCGGCGCGTCGTAGTCGTGCGTGACCGGATCGATCGGGAACATGCCGGACGCATCGCCCACGCCGATCACCTTGCGGCCTGTGAGGCGCCAGTGCACGAAGCCGGCGAGCGTCGTGATGAAATCGAGCTCGGCGACGTGAGGCTCCTCGTCGAGGATCGCCTGGTAGACGTGCGAGGCCGACCACCTGAGCGGAAAGTTGAAGTTGAGCGCCTTGGTCAACTCGGCTGCCGCGCGCCCCGTGTTGGTGTTGCGCCAGGTGCGGAACGGCACGAGCAACGTGCCGTTGGCATCGAACGCCAGGTGCCCGTGCATCATCGCTGAGAATCCCAGTGCGCCGATGCGCGTCAGGGGCACGCCCTGGCGTCGCTCGACGTCTGCCAGCAGGCCCGCGACGGTAGCCTGTAGGCCGGTCCAGATCGCATCTTCGGAATAGGTCCAGAGGCGGTCGACGAATTGGTTCTCCCAGCCATGGGTGCCTGTGGCGAGGACCTCGTGGTCCGGCCCGATGAGGCACGCCTTGATGTTGGTGGACCCGAGCTCAACGCCTAGCGATGTGCGGCCCTCCGCGATCGCCGCGGCCGCGTCGCTGCCCTGCTGCGTCATCGGTCGTCAACTCCCTTGCCTGATGTCTGCGCGGCCCGCGAAGCGCAAGCTGTGGCGCGGCGGCCGTCGTGCGCGTCGCCTAGCCCTTCGGCTGCCCGTAATAGGCGCCGGCACCGTGCTTGCGGAAGAAATGCTTGTCACGCAGTTCGTCGGGAAGCGCTCCGGCGCTCGGGCTGACCGTCATCGTGTGCGTTGCAAGGCGCGCGACGTATTCGAGAATGGCAGCGTTTTGCACGGCGTCGGCCGAGTTCTTGCCCCAGCAGAACGGGGCGTGACCAGCGACGAGCACCGCCGGACAGGCGTCGGGATCGCGCTCGGCGAATGTCCGGCAGATGATCTCGCCTGTTGCCTTCTCGTAGTCGCCCGCGATTTCTGCAGGCGTCAGGTGGGGCGTTACCGGGATGGGCCCGTGAAAATAGTCGGCGTGCGTGGTGCCGAGGCACGGGATTGGCCGGAGCGCCTGCGCCCAGGCGGTGCCGTATTCGGAATGCGTGTGGGCGACGCCGCCGATATTCTGGAAATGCTTGTAGAGCTCAAGATGCGTCGGCAGATCGGATGACGGGCGAAGGTTGGTCTCGATGACGCGCCCCTCAAGATCGGTGACGACGATCTGCTCGGCGGTCAGCTCTTCGTAAGGGATGCCGCTCGGCTTGATCGCCACCAGGCCATCCTTGCGCGAAATGCCGCTGACATTGCCGAAGGTGAAGACGACCACACCCTGGCGCACCAGTTCGAGGTTTGCGGCGAGGACTTCCTCGCGCAGGGCACGAAGCAGCATGACGAGCGTTTTTCGCCTAGCGTGTCGCGAACGGACCCGACAGCGGCCTGATTTCCTTGTAAAAGCCGGACCGTCGAGCTATTGTCTTATGAAAGGAACAATGCGCGGCCGTTGTCAATGTTCGGCCTCCAGCGCAGGAAAACCATGATCGATCTTTCCCCTCTCGAAGTCTGGTTCGTCACCGGCAGCCAGCATCTTTATGGCCCGGACACGTTGCGTCAGGTCGATGCCGATTCCAAGGCAATCGTCGATGAGCTGAACGCCAAGGCCGGCTTACCCGTGAAGCTCGTTTTCAAGCCGGTGGTCAAGACACCCGAGGAGATTTCGGCGGCCCTTCGCGAAGCCGAGGCCGCGCCGAACTGCATCGGCATCGTTGCCTGGATGCATACGTTCAGTCCGGCGAAGATGTGGATCGGCGGCCTGACCCGGCTGAAGAAGCCGCTCTGTCACCTCCACACGCAGTTCGGCCGGGACATCCCGTGGTCGTCGATCGACATGGACTTCATGAACCTGAACCAGTCGGCGCATGGCGATCGCGAGTTCGGCTTCATTTGCGCCCGGCTGCGCATCCGCCGCAAGGTTGTTGTCGGGCACTGGCGCGAGCCGGCGGTGCACGCGCAGCTCGGCGTGTGGATGCGAGCTGCTGCAGCCTGGCACGATTCGCAACACATGAAGATCGCGCGACTTGGCGACAACATGCGCCAGGTTGCCGTCACCGAGGGCGACAAGGTCGAGGCCGAGATTCGTTTCGGAGTGTCGGTCAACGGCTACGGGCTCGGAGACCTCGTGGCGTTTCAGGATCAGGTCACGGACGCCGAAATTGACCGGCTGTGCGGCGAATACGCCGCCAGCTACGTCTTGATGAAGGGCTTGGAGAAAGGCGGTGCCAGGCACGGCTCTTTGCGCGACGCGGCGCGTATCGAACTGGCGCTCCGCGCCTTCCTCGCCGACGGCGGGTTCCACGGCTTCACCGACACCTTCGAGAACCTGACCGGCCTGAAGCAGCTTCCGGGCATCGCCGCACAAAGGCTGATGGCGGACGGTTATGGATTTGGCGCCGAAGGCGACTGGAAGCACGCCGCGCTCGTCCGCTCCATGAAGGTCATGGCGCATGGGCTCTCCGGCGGAACCAGCTTCATGGAAGACTACACCTACCATTTCGGCGAGCCGCGCGCCGCCGTGCTCGGCGCGCACATGCTCGAGATCTGCCCGTCCATCGCGGCGGGCAAGCCTTCGTGCGAGGTGCATCCGCTCGGCATCGGCGGGAAGGAGGACCCGGTCCGCCTTGTCTTCGATTCCATGACCGGCGAGGGCGTCAACGCCTCGATCGTCGATATGGGCAATCGTTTCCGGATGGTCGTCAACACGCTCAAGGTCATTCCACCGCACGAAAAGCTGCCGAAGCTTCCGGTGGCGCGCGCACTCTGGGAGCCGGAGCCAAATCTCGCAATCGCCGCCGCCGCGTGGATCTATGCCGGCGGCGCCCACCACACCGGTTTCTCTTTGGCGCTGACGCCGGAATATCTCGAGGATTTCGCCGAGATGGCAGGCGTCGAGTTCCTGCTCATCGACGCCGACACGAAGCTTCGGCAGTTCCGCAACGAGCTGCGCGTCAACGAGGCCGCCTACGCGTAGATCGCCGACGGCGACGACCGCCGCTAAGGGCGGCGCGACGGATTTCCTCAACCAAGCCGCATCCGAACGGGTGGAAGACCGCCGTTTTTGGTCTGTCTTGTCATTTAGTATGATTGTATGTTTTATAGGCACGTTGCCCGCCGCGGTGCGACCTCCGTCATTGGCTAGATCGGAAATGCCACCAGAGCGGGTTCGAAGCCTTGAGTGGGAGGAAGCTGATGCAAAAGATGAAATGGATTGGCGGTGCCGTTGCCGCAATGGCGATGCTCGCCGGAACTTCTGCGTTCGCCGTGACGATCGGATTCTCGCAGGTTGGCGACGAAGGCGACTGGCGTCCGGCCTTTTCGAAGGACATGCAGGAATCGGCGAAGGAGATGGGCATCGACCTCAAGTTCGCCGACGCGCAGGGCAAGCAGGAAGAGCAACTGAAGGCTGTTCGCGCCTTTATCGCGCAGCAGGTCGACGCCATCCTCATTGCCCCGGTGGTCGTTACCGGTTGGGATCAGGTGCTGAAGGAAGCCAAGGACGCGAAGATCCCGGTATTCCTGGCCGACCGCGACGTCGACGTCGCCGACAAGTCGCTCTTCGTCACCCGCATCTCGGCTGACTTCAACCTCGAAGGCAAGCTGGCGGGCGCTTGGCTGGCGCAGGCGAGCAAGGGCAATTGCAACATCGTCGAGGAGCAGGGCACTGTTGGCTCGGCTCCGGCGATCGAGCGCAAGAAGGGCTTCGAGTCCGTTATCTCCAACTTCCCCGGCATGAAGATCGTCAAGACGCAGAGCGGCGACTTCACCACCGAGGGCGGCAAGAAGGTGATGGAAGCCTTCATCAAGGCCACCAACAATCTGGACGGCATTTGCGCCTCCTTTGCGCATAACGACAACATGCAGCTCGGCGCCATCCAGGCGATGAAGGAAGCCGGCCTGAATCCCGGCAAGGACGTCCTGATGGTGTCCGTCGACTACGTTCCGGCAATGAAGGAAGAGCTGGCGAAGGGTGAGGCGAACGCCTCGGTCGAGCTACGCTCGGCGATCGGAAAGTACATCTACCCGGTCATCCTGGACTACCTGAAGAATCCGACGGACCTGCCGAAGTGGATCGTGATCCCGTCCGATCTGCACCACGCGGCAGCCCCGCTCGACTAGGGGCCGACTGGACCGCGGTCGCCTGAGAGCGGCGCCTTGCCTCGGACTTCCGGCCAGGCGCCGCTCCCTTCACTGACCTGCGGGGTGTGGTAGCCTTGTAGTGACAACGACAGCGGGACGGGGCTGCCGTGGCTGAGATTGCGACTCCGCGGATTGAGTTGCTCGGCGTCTCTAAGACGTTTCCCGGCGTGCGGGCGCTCGAGAAGGTCGACCTGCGACTGAACGCCGGCGAAGTGCACGCGCTGCTCGGCGAGAACGGCGCCGGCAAATCGACCCTGATCAAGGTCATGACCGGCGCGCTGCGCGGTGACGAGGGCGAGGTTCGACTCGACGGCCGCCCTGTCGAGATCAACAGCACCGGCGAGGCCCAAGCCCTCGGCATCAGCACGGTCTATCAGGAGGTCAATCTTATCCCGACGATGTCGGTCACCAAGAATCTGACCTTGGAGCGGCAAACGCGTCGCTTCGGGCTGATCTCTTGGAGGAAGGCGCGCTCGCTTGCGCGCCAGCGGCTGAAGCGCCTCAATCTCGAAATCGACGTCGAACGGCCGCTCGGCTCCTACTCGGTGGCGATCCAGCAACTGGTCGCGGTCGCTCGCGCGCTTGAGGACGAGACACGGGTGCTCGTCCTGGACGAGCCGACCGCCAGCCTCGATGCGCATGAGACCGAGCTCTTGTTCCAGATCGTGCGCGATCTCAAGGCGCGCGGCATCGCCATCGTCTTCATCACGCACTTCATCGATCAGGTCTACGAGATCGCCGACCGCATCTCGGTGCTGCGCAACGGCCGCCTGGTGGGCGAGGCGTTGACCGCCGAATTGCCGCGGCTGAAGCTGATCTCGATGATGATCGGCCGCGAGCTCGGGCATGTCGAGGAGCGACCGAGGACCCATGTCGCGCGGGCGGCGAGGGAGCCGGTCCTGGAAGCCAAGGGGCTCGGGCGCCGGCGGACGATGGCGCCTTTCGATCTCTCTTTGCGTCCCGGCGAGGTTGTCGGACTGTCGGGCCTTCTGGGGTCAGGGCGAACGGAAACCGTCAAGCTGATGTTCGGAGCGATCCGTCCGGATTCGGGACAATTGAAGCTGGACGGAGAAACGGTCGCGCACAACTCGCCGCGCCATTCGCTGCATAACGGCATCGCGTTCTGTCCGGAGGACCGCAAGGCCGAGGGATTGGTCGGCGAACTCAGCGTGCGCGAGAACATCATGCTCGCGCTGCAGACGAAGCGCGGCTGGCTGCACCGCTTGTCGCAGGATGAGCAGAGACGGCTTGCCGAGGAGATGATCAAGGCTCTCGATATCGCTACGCCCGACCAGGACAAGCCGGTGGGCCAGCTTTCGGGCGGCAACCAGCAGAAGGTGGTGCTGGCACGGTCCCTGGCTTCGCAGCCTAAAGTACTTCTTCTCGACGAGCCGACCCGCGGCATCGACGTCGGCGCCCACGCCGAGGTGGTGGCACTGATCCGCCGCCTGTGTGAGCGGGGATTGGCGCTCCTCGTGGCGTCGTCCGAGCTCGACGAACTCGTCGCCGTCAGCGACCGCGTTGCCGTGCTGAGGGACCGCCAGAAGGTTGCAGAGATGGCCGGCGACGACATCACCCGCGAGAACATCATTCAGACGATTGCCGGCGGATGACGACCGATCAAGCCACGACGATGACGGAGACGAGGGGCCTCGGCGTGCGCTTGCGCGCCGTGTTGGGCCACCGCGCTGTCTGGCCGCTGCTCGCACTGGCCGTCATCCTGATCGTCGACGGCATTATCTCGCCCGGCTTCTTCCATGTCCGCATCGTCGAAGGTCGCCTGTTCGGAAGCGTGGTCGACATCTTCTATCGCGCCGTGCCGCCCGCGCTCCTCGCGCTCGGCATGGCGGTGGTGATCGGGACAAAGGGCATCGACCTTTCGGTCGGTTCGGTGATCGCAGTGGTCGGTGCCACGATTGCCTGGCGCATCCATGCCGGCGACCCGCATTTCGTTATCCTTTTGATTGCGCTCGGCGTCGGTCTGCTGTGCGGCGCGTGGAACGGCTTCCTGGTCGCCGTGCTCGGCATCCAGCCGATCATCGCAACGCTGATTCTGATGGTGTCTGGCCGCGGCATCGGCCTGATGATCAACCTGATCTATGGCGGTACCAATCCGAGCTTCGAGAGCCCATTGCTGCAGGGCTTGAGTGTCGGCCATATCGGCCTGATCCCGACGCGGTTGATCCTCTTCGCCGCGATCTTCCTGGCGCTGTGGCTGCTGATCCGGCGGACGGCGCTCGGCCTGTTCCTGGAGTCGGTGGGCGGCAATGCCGCTGCGGCGAACCTCGCCGGCATCAACGCGCGGCTGATCAAATATTCCGCCTATCTGATCTCCGGCATGTGCGCGGGCTGGGCGGGTATCATTCTGACGGCCGACACGCACACGTCAGATCCGGTCAGCGTCGCGCTGTTCAGCGAGCTCGACGCCATCCTGGCGGTGGTGATCGGCGGCGGTTCGCTGGCAGGCGGACGCATCTATCTCGGCATGACGCTCATCGGCGCGCTCATCATCCAGGCGCTGACGACCTCGATCCTGATGAGTGGCCTGCCGCCCGAATACAACCTGCTGGTCAAGGCCGTCGTCGTGCTCTTCGTGCTGCTTTTGCAGTCGAACAACTTTCGCAACGCCGTGGTCTCGCAGTTCAGGCGGAGGAGAGGATGAGAGAACGCTATCTGCCGCTGATAGCGACGATCACCGTCTTCGTGGCACTGTTCGTCACCGGCGGCGTCCTCTACAAGCACTTCTTCTCCACGCTGGTGCTCGGCCACATACTTGCCGACAACGCCTTCATCATCATCGCGGCCATCGGCGCGACGTTCGTCATCCTTTCCGGCGGCATCGACCTGTCCATCGGCTCGATGATCGGTTTCGTCGGCGTCGTCATGGCAAGCCTGGACACCCTCGGCTGGCATCCGCTCGAATCCGCTGCTTTGATGCTGGCTTTCGGCGTAGTGTTCGGCGCCTTCCAGGGCTTCATCATCGATTTCTGCGAGATCCAGCCTTTCATCATCACCCTTGCCGGCCTGTTCATGCTGCGCGGCGCCTGCTTCATGGTCACGCTCGATTCGATACCGATCAGACACCCGTTTGTTTCCGCTTTTGCCGGAGCAAACATTCCCCTGCCGGGAGGCGGGTTCTTGGCCAGCTCCGCTATCGTCATGCTTGTGGTCCTCGCCGTCGCCATCGTGATCGCCCACTTCACGCGCTTCGGAACCAACGTCTACGCTGTCGGCGGCGACCGCGTCTCGGCCGCCCTCATGGGCGTGCCGATGCGGCGCACGACGATCATGATCTATGCGCTCGGCGGTTTTTACAGCGCGCTCGGTGGGGTGATTTACGCGCTCTACACCTCGTCGGGCTATCCGCTGGCGGGGTCTGGTAACGAGCTCAACGCCATCGCGGCCGTGGTGCTTGGCGGCACATTGCTTACCGGTGGTGTCGGAATGGTGGCCGGAACTCTGTTCGGTGGCATGATCCTTGGATTGATAGCCACGCTCATTATCTTCAACGGCTCGCTCAACGGCGCATGGATCATGATCACGAGCGGTGTCCTCTTGTTCCTCTTCATTGTCGTGCAAAGGTTCATCGTGGGTTCCTTCAACTTCCGCGGCTCTTCCTGACGTGACGCCGGAGGGACAGGATGCCGTCATCTAATCGAGCAGGCCGCGGCGCACATCGCACCCGCGCCGGATTCGGGAAAGCGGCCGCGGCGACATCGTCCCTGCGCGACGGCCGCGACGCTTCGTTCGATCGCAACATGCATTCCTATCTCGCCAACAAGCTTGGCCAGGAGATCGTCGGCGGAATCTATCCGCCGGGGTCGCTGCTTCCGAACGAGGTCGAGATGCGCGCGCGCTTCTCGGTATCGCGCACGACGCTCAGGGAAGCCTACAGCGCGCTGACCGCCAAGGCCCTGATCGTGGCGCGCCCGAAGGTGGGAACGCGGGTGCGCCCGCGAGCCGACTGGAACATGCTCGATCCGGAGGTGCTCGCCTGGCACTTGCAGGCGGCGCCGACCGAGGAGTTCGTGACGGAGCTGTTCGTGCTGCGCCAGATGATCGAGCCCGCGTCGGCCGCGCTTGCCGCTTCGGAGCGCGAACAACCTACCATCGACCGGATTGCCGCCGCTTATGCCGAAATGGAGCGCTTCAAGGACGGCGACGGGGATCTGATCGCGGCCGACCTCCAGTTCCATCTGGCGATCCTCGAAGCCACCGGCAACCGTTTCATCGGCGCTCTCGGCGGCCTGATTCACGCCGCGCTCGTCACCACGTTCAGGCTGAGCTGGGAAGGCGCCGCGCGAATGCGGGACGACCGCCTGCATCAGCATCGAGCGGTGTTCGAGGCGATCCGTGACGGATTGCCCGAGGTCGCCCGTCAACGGATGTCCGATCTTCTGCACGATTCCATTGCCGACGTGCGCGAGTTCCTGCGCCACCACGACAGTGCTTCCGGCATCTAACGCAGGCGTCCGGGCGCTCGTTCATCCTTGCCTTTGCGGCGCCTGGCTCAACCTTTTCGTGCCCCTCCCATCCTTCGTTTGAGACTCCGCCCGTCGTTATCGGACAAAAGGACATAAACATCTCTTTATATCGTCTTGCCGGGCGGACGCCGCAATGCTACCTGCCCGTTTCCGGTTCGAGAGGCAGGACGATCATGAGCGCCAGTAGCAAGTCCAAAGGGGTCGAGTTGAAGGATGTTTCCGGCGATTTTTCCGTGAAGGACATCGGCCTCGCCAACTGGGGCCGCATGGAGATCACCATCGCCGAGACGGAGATGCCAGGCCTGATGGCGATCCGCGAGGAGTTCAGCGAGACGAAGCCGCTCAAGGGGGCGCGCGTCGCCGGCTCGCTGCACATGACCATCCAGACCGCGGTCCTGATCGAGACGCTGGTGGCGCTTGGCGCCGAGGTGCGCTGGGCGTCCTGCAACATCTTCTCCACCCAGGATCACGCCGCTGCGGCGATCGCCGCAAGGGGGATTCCCGTCTTCGCGCACAAAGGCGAGACCCTGGAAGAGTACCTGGGACTTCGCCGACAAGATCTTCGACTGGCCGAACGGCGAGACGGCGAACATGATCCTCGACGACGGCGGCGACGCGACGCTCTACGTGCTTCTCGGCGCGCGCGCGGAGGCCGATCCGTCTCTCCTCGCTCATCCGAAGAACGAGGAAGAAGAAGCGCTCTATGCCACGATGAAGCGCCGCATCGCCAAGAACCCGGGCTGGTTCGCCAAGGTGAAGCAGAACATCCGCGGCGTCTCGGAAGAGACGACGACCGGCGTGATGCGCCTCTACGACATGCAGAAGAAGGGCGCGCTTCCCTTCCCGGCGATCAACGTCAACGATTCCGTCACGAAGTCGAAGTTCGACAACAAATACGGCTGCCGCGAGTTGCTGGTCGACGGCATCCGCCGCGCAACCGATGTGATGATGGCCGGCAAGGTCGCCGTCATCTGCGGCTACGGCGACGTCGGCAAAGGCTCGGCGCAATCCTTGAGGGGTGCCGGTGCGCGCGTCGTTGTCACCGAGATCGATCCGATCTGCGCGCTGCAGGCGGCGATGGACGGTTTCGAGGTGAAGACGCTCGAGACCGCCGCACCGAATGCCGACATCGTCGTCTCCGCAACCGGCAACAAGGACGTCATCACCATCGAGCACATGCGCGCCATGAAGGACATGGCGATCGTCGCGAATATCGGCCACTTCGACAACGAGATACAGGTCGCCGCTTTGCGGAACTACAAATGGACGAACGTGAAGCCGCAGGTCGACATGGTCGAGTTCCCTGACGGCAAGCGCATGCTGCTCCTGTCGGAGGGCCGCCTCGTGAACCTCGGCAATGCGACCGGCCATCCGAGCTTCGTGATGAGCGCGTCGTTCTCAAACCAGGTGCTGGCGCAGATCGAGCTATGGACGCGGCCGGGCGAATACCAGAACCGCGTCTACGTGCTCCCAAAACACCTCGACGAGAAGGTCGCATCGCTGCATCTCGCCAAGCTCGGCGTCGAGCTGACAAAGCTCACCGACGAGCAGGCCTCCTACCTGGGCGTGCCGCACGACGGGCCCTACAAGGCCGAGCACTACCGCTACTGAGGGTCAAGGCTGTACGGCGCGGTTTAGGGCCCGACGCCTGGGGCCCGACCGCTCAGCGGTGGGCGCTGGGGTCCTTCTGGATCGGGCAACCCCGGCCCATTTTACGATCGTGAGCATGTCGGACGACGTGGCAAGCAGCGCCGCGAGCCCGAAGGCCGCGGCGGTCATTTGCAGGCTGTTGGCGCTGAAGATCGCCCGCCAGCGACGCTCGGCGGGATACTCCCGACAGTCGCGTATCCTTCGCCGTCATGGTTAACGCTTCCTTTCCATCTCAACCGCTAGCCTGATCCCCGCCTTTTCCGCCTCCGGCGGAGCGGCTAAGTTCGATTGATTCGTCCGGGCGAGGGCCACCCGGATGCGGCGGGGCGGATGGCGAAGACGAGCGCGGAAGCTTTATCCGGTGCCCTTCGGACGGCACTGCGCGCGTGCGCGTTCGGCCTGGTCGCGGCGTCGCCGCCGCTTGCGCCGGCGAAGGCACAGTCGCTCGCCGACCTTTCGCTTGGCGCCGGCGCCCTCGGGGAGCTCGTATGGTGGGCGGTGACGGCGGGAACGGCGGTCGCCGCACTTGTGGCCTTCGGTCTCTATCTCACGACGCGGCGCGACGAGGTTCTGGCGGCGGCGGAAAAGAAGATCGCGACGCTGAGCACAGCGCTCGACCGCACCGGCGCGCTCCTTGACGCCGATGACCAGCGGACCGTCGTCTGGGACACGAGTGTCGCCGAGCCGCAAGTGTTCGGCGGTCTGCCCGAGCGCGTCGGCGCTCCCGTCGAGAGAAACGCGTTCCTCACCTTCCGCACGTGGCTCGCGTCGGAAAGTGCGATCACCCTCGAAGCAGCGGCCGACAAGCTCCGCCGCCACGGCGAGGGTTTTCAAATGGCGCTGCGCACCAATGGCGGCGCGCTCGTCGAGGCAACCGGCCGCACCAGCGGTCGGCGCGCCGTGCTTCGGCTGCGCGAGCTGACCGGCGAGCGCCGCTCCTTCGCCGAGCTGAAGGAGCAGGCGGTCTTTGTCATTGGCGAAGTGGCGGCGCTGCGCGCGCTCGCCGACCTGATACCGATCCCGCTCTGGCGACGGAACCGCGTCGGCCGGCTGATCTGGGTGAATGCCGCCTATGTGCGCGCCGTCGATGCCGCCAGCCAGGAATCCGTGTTGACCGCCGGCATCGAGCTTCTCTCCTCGCGCACACGCGACGCGATCCGCGAAGCACATCGCGCCGGCCACGCTTTTCGCGAGAGCGCGGTTGCTGTTGCCGCCGGCGTCCGCCGGCAGTTCGAGATACTCGACGCGGTGACGGAGGACGGCACGATCGGCGCTGCGATCGACGTCTCGGAGGTCGAGACCGTCGCGGAGAAACTGCGCCAGCTGACCGAATCGAACGCGCGCGCATTCGATCAGCTTGCCGCCGGAGTTGCCGTCTTCGGCAAGGACAGCCGCGTCCTCTTCCACAACGCCGCTTTCCGCGCCATCTGGGGCCTTTCGGAAGTGTGGCTTACGTCTGCACCGGATGAAGGTGCGGTTCTCGACCAGCTGCGTGCCGATCGGAAGCTACCGGAGCAGTCGAACTATCGCGATTGGCGCGCCAAGCATCTTGCCGCCTATCGGTCGAGCGAGGCGCGGGAGGATCTCTGGCACCTGCCGGACGGGCGGACGCTGCGGGTCGTCGCCCTTCCGAACGCCGACGGCGGCATGACCTACATTTACGAGAACGTGACACAGGAGATCATGCTGGAGAGCCGCTTGACGGCACTGTCACAGCTCCAGGGGGAGACACTCGATCACCTCTCCGAAGCGGTCGCCGTTTTCGGCACCGACGCAAGGCTTCGCCTCTTCAATCCGGTCTTCGCCGACATCTGGCGGCTGTCGCCGACACACCTGAGAGCAGAGCCGCATATCAGTGAGATCATCGCCGACTGCCGGGCGATCCATTCGGGCAAAGCCTGGGACGAGATACGCGCCGCGGTGACCGACATCGATCACGACGAGGACGTGACGGGTCGCATGGAGCGGCCCGACGGCAGCGTCATCGACTACGCGACGGTGGCCCTTCCCGAGGGGATGACGATGCTGACCTTCGTCGACGTGACCGACTCCGCCCGGTTCGAGCGCATCCTGAAGGAACGCAACGAGGCGCTCGAGGCCGCTGACCGTCTGAAGTCGGATTTCATCCAGCACGTCTCCTACGAGCTTCGCTCGCCGCTGCAGAACATCATCGGTCAGGCCGAGCTGATCGCCGCCCAGACCTTCGGCAAGCTCAACGCCAAGCAACGCGAATACATGGACGACATCATGGGCTCGTCGCGCGAGCTGAGCGCGCTCATCAACGACATTCTGCATCTCGCCACGATCGACGCCGGCATCGTATCGCTCGACATTCGCGAGACCGACATTGCCGACATCGTCGCCTCATCCGTCGAGGAGCTCGGCCACCGCCTTGCCGAGCAGAAGATCGCGTTGAAGATCGACATCGTCTCCGACATCGGCGCGTTCCACGTCGACCCGCAGCGGGTCCGCCAGATCCTGTTCAACCTCGTGTCGAATGCCATCAAGTTCTCCAACGCCGGCGGCAACATTCACGTCAGCGCGGTGAAAGAGGGCAGCGACGTCGTCTTCACAGTTGCCGACGACGGCGTCGGCATTCCGAAGGAGATGGTGCCGCGACTGTTCGAGCGCTTCGAAGGCTACGCGCCGCCCGGGCGGCGAAGCGGCGCGGGAGTGGCGCTTTCGGTCGTGAAGAGCCTCGTTGAGCTTCACGGTGGCGACGTCGCCATCCGCTCCGAGGAAGGCAAGGGAACGACCGTGACCGTCCGGCTCCCAATCGTGCCCGCCGCCGCAGCCGTCGCTGCCGAATAGAAGATGCCCGCCGCGCCTGCGGAGGCCCGAGGCATGGTCCATGCGACCCTCCGTCTCCCCGACGAGGGAGCCACCGCACGACTTGCCCAAGACGTTGCCGCCGTCCTCAAGTCCGGCGATATCGTAGCGCTTTCCGGCGGGCTCGGAGCCGGCAAGACGACTTTCGCCCGCGCGCTCATTCGCGCACTTGCCGGCGACCCGGCGCTCGAAGTTCAAAGCCCGACCTTCCCGCTCAGGCTCGACCACGCGCTGCCGCGTCTCAGAGTTGTACACGCGGATCTCTACCGGCTCCGCGATGCGCGCGAGCTTGAGGAGATCGGGCTCGACGAAGCTATTGCTGACGGCGCGCTCCTGGTCGAATGGCCGGAGCGCCTGCCGGCCGAACTGAGCGACGACAGGCTCGATCTTTCCTTCGAGATCGACGGCGAGGGCCGGCGGGTCGAGATCGCTGCGCATGGAACATGGCCGCTGCGCCTCGCCCGCACTTCGCACATCCGCGCCTTTCTCGACGAAAGCGGCCTCCGCGGCGCTGCGCGCGCGCCGTTGGCGGGCGATGCATCGACACGCGCTTTCGAGCGCATCGCCTTCGCCGAAACGACGGCGATCCTCATGAACGCTCCGGCGCGGAGCGAGGGCCCCGCTATATACGACGGCCGCTCCTATGATGCGGCCGCGCATCGCGCGCTCGACGTGAAATCGTTCGTGGCGATTGACCTGGCGCTTCGACGCGCCGGAATCCGCGCACCGGAGATTCGTGCCGCCGACGTTGAAGCCGGGCTGCTTCTGGTGGAGGACCTCGGCGACGAGCGTGTTGTCGACGCCGCGGGTGCGCCGATCATGGAGCGCTACGAGGCGGCAATCGATCTTCTCGTCTACATGCACGGCCGCCCGTGGCCGGACGAGGCCGTGCTTCCCGGTGGCGGGCGCTACGCGCTGCCCCGCTACGACCGCGGCGCGCTCCTCGTCGAGGTGTCGCTTTTTCCGGACTGGTTCGGAGGCAAGGGAGGCGAAGCCGCCTTCCCGCCCGAACGCCGCGGCGATTTTCTCGCCGACTGGTCGCGCCTGTTGGAAAAGGTCGGCGCCAGCGCGTCGACCTGGGTCATGCGCGATTTCCATTCGCCCAACATACTGTGGCAGGCGGGCGAGCCCGGCATCGCACGCGTCGGCGTCATCGACTTCCAGGACGCACTGATCGGTCACCCGGCCTATGACGTTGCCTCGCTTGCGCAGGATGCGCGCGTGGCGCTTGGCGAGGCCGACGAGGCGCGGCTCAAAGCCCGCTATCTCGAAGGGAGAAAGGCGCGCGACCCGAAATTCGACGCCGTGAGCTTCGCGATCGCCTACCCGGTGCTCGCGCTGCAGCGCGCGACCAAGGTGCTCGGCATCTTCACCCGGCTTGCGCTCGCCGAAGGAAAGCCCGGTTACCAGCGACATCGCGCACGCCTGAAAGCGCTCATTCGCCGCAATCTCTCCGATCCGGTTCTTTCCGACATGCGGCTCTGGTATGAGCCCTTTCTCTGAACGGGCGGAGCGGATGGAATGGCATTGCCGGAGTTGGTGCCGAAGACGGCGATGGTGCTTGCCGCGGGCGAGGGGAAGCGCATGCGGCCTATTTCGGCGACGCTTCCAAAGCCGCTCGTCAAGATCGGCGAGCGTGCGCTGATCGATCATTGCCTCGACGGCCTCGCGTCGGCCGGCATCGAGAAGGCCGTCGTCAACGTTCATCACCTCGCCGACAAGATCGAAGCGCATCTTCACGCACGAAGCGCGCCAAAAATCGTCATCTCCGACGAGCGCGACGCCCGACTTGAGACCGGCGGCGGGGTCAAACGCGCGCTGCCGCTTCTCGGCGAAGAGCCCTTCCTGCTTCGCAACTCCGATTCCTTCTGGATCGAGGGCGTCCGCCCGAACCTTCTCTGGTTGGCCGGAGCCTGGGATGATGCCACGATGGACGTGCTGCTGCTCCTCGCCTCGACGGTCTATGCCGTAGGCTATTCCGGTCGGGGCGATTTCTTTCAGGACAAGGAAGGACGGCTGGCGCGGCGGGCCGAGCGATCCGTTGCGCCCTTCGTCTATGCCGGCGCCGCCATCCTTACGCCGCGGCTCTTCGAAGGCGCGCCGGAGGGCGCGTTCTCGCTGAACCTCCTCTTCGACCGGGCGATCGCGGCGGGCCGGCTCTTCGGCGTCCGTCTCGACGGGCTTTGGATCAATGTGGAGAACCCCGCGTCGATCGGGCCGGCGGAAGCGGCCATCGCGGCGAGCGCCGCTTAGAGGCGGGAATGGAGCATCCGAACGTCTTCACCATCCCGCCAGGCGCGCCGTTTCTCGACACGCTGGTCGAAGCGCTTCTCGATGGCAGGCTGATAGAAGGCTTCGACGCAAGCGAGCCCTTCGCGCTCGCCGACATGACGCTCTACCTGCCGACGCGGCGCGCGGCGCGCGCCATCCGCGAGCGCTTCCTCGCGCATCTCGGCCGGCCGCTTCTTCTTCCCCGTATCCGCACGCTCGGCGACATCGACGAGGATGAGGCAAGTCTGGAGATTGAGGTTGCGGACACTCCGCCCGCCGTGCCGGCGATGGATCGGCAGCTCTTCCTGGCGCAACTCGTGCTGGCCTGGTCCGGGGCTGCCGCGAGAAGCCTCGCCGGCTTTCCCGACGAGGAGCTGATCGTTCCGGCCTCACCGGCGGATGCGGCACGGCTCGCCGCGTCGCTCGCTGCGCTGATCGATCAGGTCGGCGTCGATCCTGCGGCGTGGCGCGGGCTCCTCGACGCCGCGCCTTCCGACCTTGCGGATTACTGGAGGATCACGCTGGAGTTTCTGCGGATCGCGACAGAGTTTTGGCCGGCGCATCTGAAGGAGCGGGGCTTGAGCGATCCGGGCCAGCGCCGCGACATGATGATCCGCGCCGAGGCCGAACGGCTTTCTCGCGACGGCTCGCCGTCGCCTGTCATTGCGGCCGGCTCGACCGGCTCTGTGCCGGCGACTGCCGAGCTGCTTCGTGCGATCGCATATCTTCCGAACGGCGCCGTCGTGCTTCCCGGTCTTGACCAGGGCCTTGACGAGGAAGCCTGGGGCGCGATCGGCGTCAGCGAGCGCGAGCCGGCGGGCGCCGGCCATCCGCAATTCGGTTTGAAGGTGCTGGTTGAGAGCCTCGGCATCAGGCGTGACGCCGTCGCACCGCTCGCGGCAGTGACGGCAGCCGCGCAGTTCCGCGATCGTTTCGTATCCGAAGCAATGTGGCCGGCGAGCACGACGGAACGCTGGGCCGGTGAAGCATCGCTGCCTTTGCTGGCGAAGCAGGAGGCGGTCGCCCGGATCGGCGTCGTGGAAGCGGCGAACGAACGGGAGGAAGCGCTCGCTGTCGCAGTGCTTCTACGCGAAGCAGCGGAGGCGAAGGACGCCGTCGCCGCGCTTGTCACCCCGGATCGCGGGCTCGCGCGCCGAGTCGCCGTGGAGCTTCGGCGTTGGGGGATCGATGTGGACGATTCCGCCGGCCGGCCGCTCGGCCGCACGCCGCCCGGCATCTTCGCGCGGCTCGTCGCCGAGGCGGCGCTGAACGGCGCGGAAGCGGAGACGCTGCTTGCGCTCCTGAAACATCCGCTCGCCGCCTTCGGTCTCGACCCGGCAACCGCGCACGGCGCCGCGCGGAGCCTTGAGCGCGCGGCGATGCGCGGTCCGCGGCTCCGGCCCGGGCTCGCGGCGCTCCGGCATGCGCTTGCCCTGCGTCGCGATGCGAAGTTCGGGACGGCGGAAGACGAGGCGGGAGTGGAAAGGACCTATGCCGCGAAGTTCCTGGGTCCGCGCCAATGGGAGACAGCAGACGACATCGCCGCCCGAGTGGAAGAAGCGCTCGCGCCGCTCGAAGCTCTAACGGTGGCCGGCGGCGCGGTCGCGCTGCAAACATTGGTCGAAGCGCATGTCGAAGCGCTTCAATCCGCCGCCAGCGACGCCAAAGGGCACACGACGCTCTTCACAGGCGAAGCCGGTGAAGCGCTTGCACTCCTCTTCGAGGACCTTCTGGCGAGCGCTGCCGCAGGCCCCGAGATTGCGCCGCGGGAATATCCCGCATTCTTCAGTGTGCTGATCGAGCGGATTGCGGTTCGCCGCCGCGGCGGCGTCGACCCGCGCATCCACATCTGGGGTGCGCTTGAGGCGCGGCTTCAAAGTGTCGACAGGGTGGTGCTCGGTGGTCTGAACGAGGGCACGTGGCCCGGCCAGACGCGGCTCGATCCGCTGCTGTCGCGGCCGATGCGCGAGAGGCTTTCGCTCGAGCCGCCGGAGCGCCGCATCGGCCTTGCCGCGCACGATTTCGCGCAGGCGCTCGGGCACCCGGAAGTCTGGCTCACCCGCGCCGACCGCGAGGACGGCGAGCCGAAAGTCGCGTCGCGCTGGCTGCAGCGGCTGACGGCTCACGCCGGCAAGGACCTCGCCGACGCGATGCGCGCGCGGGGACGAAGATATCTCGACTTCGCGCGCCGGCTCGACCGCGCCGAGCGGATCGACCCGCCGCGCCGGCCAGCGCCGTCGCCGCCCGTCGCGCTACGGCCCACACGGCTCTCGGCGACGCGCATCGAGACGCTGATCCGCGACCCCTATGCGATCTACGCCCAGTACGTGCTTCGCCTCAGCCCCTTCGAGCCGCTTGGAAAGCTTCCCGACGCGCGCGAGCGCGGCAACCTCGTGCACGACATCCTCGAAGACTTCGTGCGCGAGCGCCCGCGCGGCCCCTTCGATGCCGATGCGCTTCTGAGAACTCCTCGAGATCGGCCGCGCGACATTCGCGAAGCTCGCGGACTTTCCCGAGGTTGAGGCGCTGTGGTGGCCGCGTTTCGAAAAGATCGCGCGGTGGTTTG
Source organism: uncultured Alphaproteobacteria bacterium (assembly GCA_963720705.1). Lineage (GTDB taxonomy): Bacteria > Pseudomonadota > Alphaproteobacteria > Rhizobiales > Afifellaceae > DASWJZ01. The sequence continues at coordinate 89,762 of CAVRGJ010000005.1, read as the reverse complement.
TCGAGACGGAAGCGGAATTCGGCGCCGATGTGGTCGAACGTCACGTCGAGAACACCGGGGAGATGGCGCTAACGCCGGATTTCACGCTTTCCGCGCGCGCCGACCGGCTCGACGTGCTGCGCGACGGAACGCTCGCCATCATCGACTACAAGACTGGCGCGCCGCCCTCGCCGCGCGAGGTGCGCTCGCTTTCGCCGCAGCTCCCGCTCGAAGGACTTATCGCGCGCGCCGGCGGTTTCGCCGGACTTCCGCCGATGGAGACGAGCCGCATCGTCTACTACCGGCTCGCTGGCCGCAGCGACAAGGACGAGCGCGCAGACCGTACGGAGTGGAAGGAGGACAAGAACCGCACCCATACGCTGGCCGACACGCTCGCGACGACGGAAGAGCGGCTCCGCGCACTCGTCGCGCATTTCGCCAAGCCCGACGCCTCCTACCTCTCGAACAAGGTGCCGAAGCCGCGCCGCACCTTCGTCGGCGACTACGATCATCTCGCGCGCATCGCCGAATGGGTGGCGACCGACCAGGAGGAGGACGATGAGTTCCCCGTCGTCTGACCTCGACCTCACGCGCTCGAATCAGCGCGAGGCCTCCGACCCGGGGTCCTCCGCCTGGGTGATCGCGAACGCCGGGTCGGGGAAGACGCACGTGCTGACGCAGCGCGTCATCCGGCTCCTGCTCTCCGGCGTCGATCCGGCCGCGATCCTCTGTCTCACCTTTACCAAGGTCGCTGCGGCGGAGATGTCGCGCCGCGTCTTCGAGAAGCTCGGCGCGTGGACGAGCCACGACGATGCGACGCTTGCCGCGGAAATCGCCGAGCTGCAGGACAGGCCGACGAACGCGGCGGAGATGCGACGGGCGCGCCGCCTCTTCGGCAAGGCGCTCGAGACGCCGGGCGGCCTCAAGATCCAGACGATCCATGCCTTCTGCGAGCGGCTGCTCCACGCCTTTCCGTTCGAGGCGAACGTGCCGGGCCAGTTCCAGGTGATGGACGAAGCGGCGACGGCGGCCGCGCTTGCCGCAGCGCGCGAAGCGGTGATGAACGCGGCCGCCAACGCACCCGACGCGCCGCTCGGGCGCGCGGTCCGCGCGCTCGCGGAAACGACCGCCGATCAGCAGATCGGCGAAGCGCTCGACGCGCTGATCGCCAGGCGCGACGATCTCCGCCGGTGGATGGAGAACGCGGCGCCCGACGGCGAGACGGGAAGCATCGAGGATGCACTCGCCGATCTGAGGAAGCGTCTCGACCTCAAGCCGGACGAGAGCGAAGAATTGGTCTGCCGAGCGATGTGTGACGCACCTGGCTGGAGCCTCGCGGATTGCGCAACGCTCCTGGCTGGGCTTTCCGATAGTTTGGTGACCGCACCGCACCAGTGGAACGAGCGCGCGCATCCCTCGCTCGCCGCAGTCGTCAGGGCGGAGACCGCCGGCGCGGAATCGAACGCGCGGCTCGACTTCTTCCTGAGCTTCAACAGCAAGGAGAAGGTTTGGCGGCCGCACTCCCAGCGTTTCGGTTCTGACTTCGTCAAATCGGTGCCGGGTCTAAAGGAGCGCTTTGCGTCTGAAGGCGATCGCCTCATTGCGCTTGTCGGTCGGCTTGATCTTGTGCGCGCCTATGACGCAACGGCGGCGCTGCTCATCGTCGGCGATGCGATCCTCGACGCATACCATGCGGCAAAGCGGCGGGCCGGTGCGCTGGATTTCTCCGATCTCATCGTCAAGACGCGCAACCTGCTCTCGCGCTCCGACGCCGCGCAGTGGGTACTCTTCAAGCTCGACAGCCGTATCGAGCATATCCTTGTGGACGAGGCGCAGGACACGAGCCCCGACCAGTGGCTGGTGGTGAAGGCGATCGCCGAGGACTTCTTCTCCGGCGAGGGCGCGGCGCGCGCTCCGCGTACCATCTTCGTCGTCGCCGACGACAAACAGTCGATCTTTCGCTTCCAGGGCGCCGTTCCGGCGATGCTGACGGAGATGCAGCGCTACTTCGAGCAACGGATCGAGGAGGCGCGGCAGTCCTTCGTCGTGAAGCCGCTATATCTGTCCTTCCGCTCGACGCGCGAGGTGCTCGAGGCGGTCGATACGGTCTTCCGGCCGGAGCTCGCCGCGGAGATCACATCCTCCACCTATTCCGCCCACGCCTCCAACCGTCCGCACGAGCCCGGGCATGTTGTGCTGCTGCCGCGTGCGGTGCGGAAGAAGCGCGCGGAGCCGGAGGACTGGACGGAGCCCTTTACAGCGCCGAGTGCCGCGGAAACGGAGCTCGCCGAGACGATTGCCGACGAAGTTTTGCAGAATCAGAGGCACGCTGCTGCCGTCCGGCAGGCGCGTGACCGAGAGCGGCATTCTGATCCTTGTGCGTCGTCGCGATGCCTTCGCCGCCGCCATGAACAGAGCGCTCCTCGCGCGCGGCATTGCGACGGCGGGCGCGGATCGCATCCCGGTGGCAAAGCACATCGCGGTCCTCGATCTTCTCGCGCTTGCCGACTTCGCGCTGCTTCCGGAGGACGATCTGCAGCTCGCGGCGTTGCTGAAGAGTCCGCTCCTCGGCGTCGGCGAGGAGGCGCTGATGCATCTCGCGGCGGCGCGTAAGGGGAGCCTCTGGCGTGCGCTTCGCGATGCGGACGATCTTGAGCTTCGTGCCGCGGCGGAGACGCTCCGCCGCTGGCGCGGAATGGCGGACCAGGTCACGCCGTTCCGCTTCTTCGCGACGCTGCTCGGGCCGGAAGGAGGGCGGCAGCGATTCCGAGCGCGGCTCGGAGGCGAAGCTGACGACGTGCTCGACACGTTTTTGAGCCAGGCGCTCGCTTACGAGGCGACCGAGCCGCCGTCGCTGCAGGGATTCGTGCGCTTCATCCGTGTCAACGAGAGCGACATCAAGCGCGAGACGGATGAGGCGGCGACGGGCGTCCGCGTCATGACCGTGCACGGCGCGAAGGGGCTCGAGGCGGACGTCGTGTTCCTGGCGGATACCGGGGGAGCAGCCGTCGTTCCGCAGCTTCGCAAGCCGCTCGTCGACATTGGCGAAGGCCGCGACGATCCGGCGTTCCTATGGAGGCGCGTCGCGGCGGAGGCTCCGGCGCAGCAGCGCGACGCCGACACGCAGGAAGATAGCGAGACGGAGAGCGAATATCTGCGTCTGCTCTATGTTGCGATGACGCGCGCGCGCGATGTGCTCTACATTGCCGGCGTCAGGCTCCTGAAGCCGCCGCCACGATGCTGGTACAGCATCGTCGCCGATGCGCTTCTTCCGAACGATGTCGAGCGCAACGAAGAAGGCGAGCTCGCCGCGCCTTATCAGTGGCCACAACCGGCGCGGGCGCCGCTTGCGCCGGCGGACGAGGATGCGCGCGCCGAGGAAGCGCATTTCGAATTTCCGGCCTGGCTGACGAGAAATGTCCCGCCGCCCAAACCCGCACCCGAGCCGCTGCGGCCCTCGGGCGCGCTCGCCGAGCCCGATCCGGCGTTTGCAGCGTCATCCGCCGTTGAAGGTGCCGCGCCGGGCGAGGTGGCGCGGCTTCGCGGCCGTCTGCTGCATCTCCTCCTGGAAATTCTGCCGCGTGTCCCGGTATCCGATCGCCCGCGTGCGGCAGAGCGGCTCCTCGTTAGCGAGCTTGGCAACGATCCGGCGCTTGCCGCCTCGATTCGGCGCGAGGCGGAGGCGTTGCTCGCCGCGCCGGCGCTGGAGCGGTTCTTCGGGCCGGGGAGCCGCTCCGAGGTCGCGATCGTCGGCGAGCTTCAGACGGAGAAAGGCCGCTACGCAGTGAGCGGGCGGATCGACCGGCTTCTTCGCGACGCCGCAGGCTGGCATCTCTTGGACTACAAGACCGACCGGAAAATCCCGGCGACGCCGGTTGAGGTCGACCCGGCTTACGTTCTTCAGCTTGCGCTCTACCGCCGGCTTTTGATGGGCATAGAGCCGGGCACGGCGGTTTCGGCCACCCTCGTCTTCAGCGGGGATTCGGACGGATCGCCGAAGGTCATGCCAATTCCACCCACGGCGATGGAACAGGCGCTGGCGAGCCTTCACATCTGCGCCAATCCGTTTCCTTGACCGGGAAAGGCCGGCTTCCTACCTTCTGGTCAACGAATCCTTCAGGAGAAAGACATGACGACCGCCGTAACCGACAGCAACTTCGCCGCCGACGTGCTTGCCTCGAAAGAGCCGGTCGTCGTGGATTTCTGGGCGGAGTGGTGCGGCCCCTGCAAGATGATCGCGCCGCATCTCGAGGAGCTTTCGGGCGAACTCAACGGCAAGGTGAAGATCGTCAAGCTCAACATCGACGAGAACCAGCAGACGACGATCAAATACGGCGTGCGCTCGATCCCGACCCTGATCCTCTTCAAGAACGGCGAGCCGGTCGACATGAAGGTCGGCGCCGGCCCGAAGAGCGACCTCCAGAAGTGGATCCAGAACGCCGCCGCTTAGGTTGGCACTGCGTCCCCTTCCAACACGAATAAATCGATGCCGTTATGCCCGGACTTGATCCGGGCATCCATTCCGTTGCACCGCCCGACGTGCGCGACGATCTGGAATGTATTGCCGGGTCGAGCTCGGCGATGACGACGTTTGTATGCCTTACTCCGGCATCGGGCCGTTTAGCTTCAAGACTTCGCCCGCGAGATAGAGCGAGCCGCAGATCAGGATGCGCGGCGGCTTCTCGTCGCCCTGCTCGGCGCTGATCGTCCGAAGCGCCGCGGCGACGTCCGCGAAGGGCCGCGCCGGCACGTCAGAGGCCATCGCGAGTTCTGCAAGCGTGCCGGGATCGAAACCCGCGTCGCTGCCCGGCACCGGCACCGTCATTGCATGACGGACAAGGCTGGCGAAGGGGCGGAAGAAGCCGGACGGATCCTTTGTCGTCAACAAGCCCGCGATCAGGATGAGCGGACGCGGATCGCGATCCTCGATCTCCGCGAAGGCTTGCGCGACCACTGCGCTGGCGGCCGGGTTGTGTCCACCGTCGAGCCAGATGTCGGAGCCGTCGGGCGCGAGCTCAACCAGAGGACCGGAGCGGAGCCGCTGCATACGCGCCGGCCAGTCGGCGGTGGTGAGCCCAGCTTCGATCGCCTGCGTCGGGAGCTTGATGCCGGCGGCCCGAAGTGTCGCAACGGCGAGGCCGGCATTCTCGATCTGGTGCGCACCGGCGAGCCGCGGCAGCGGCAGGTCGAGAAGGCCGGCTTCGTCCTGGTAGACGAGACGGCCGCGCTCGGCATGAGCCATGTATTCCGTCCCGTGCCGGAAAAGCGGAGCGCCGGCGCCGTTCGCCTCGACCTCGATCATCGCAAGCGAATACTGTTCCTGCGGCGCCACGACCCCCGGCGCGCCGCGCTTCAAGATGCCGGCCTTTTCCGCTGCGATCCCGGCAAGGTCGGTGCCGAGGAACTCGGCGTGGTCGTGGCTGATCGACGCGAGCACCGCTGCAAGCGGACGCTCGACCACGTTGGTGGCGTCGAACCGTCCGCCGAGACCGACTTCAATCAGGCAATAGTCCGCCGGATGCGCTGCATAGAGATGGAAAGCGACGGCGGTCGTGACCTCGAAGAAGGTGATCGACTCGCCGTCGTTGGCGTCCAGCACATCACGGATGGCCGCAATCAGCGTCGCATCGTCGACGAGCCGTCCGCCGCCTCCCGCAGCAAGCCGGATGCGTTCGTTGAAATGAACGAGATGCGGCGATGTGTATACGTGCACCGTGTTGCCGGCGGCTTCTAGCGCGGCCCGCAGGAACGCGATCGTCGATCCCTTGCCGTTTGTGCCCGCGACGTGGATGACCGGCGGCAGGCGATCCTGCGGCCGGTCGAGGCGCGCGAGCAGGCGCTCGATTCGACCGAGCGACAGGTCGATCTTGCGCGGGTGGAGCGTGCCGAGCACCTCCAGCAGCTTCTCAAGTTCTGACATTTTGGATCAGTTTGCGGCGGCGGGAGTCTGATCTGCTTTCGGGGGTGCGACCTCCGGCTCTCCGGCGGCGCCATTGCCCCCGCCGTTCCAGGCGCCGTTCCCCGAGCCATGCTCGAGCGGCGGGTGGTTGGGCGGCGGCAGCTTCATCATCAGACGGCAGAGGCGGGCGACGGTCTCCCTGAGCTTGTGGCGATGCACGACGATGTCGACCATGCCGTGGTCGAGCAGGTACTCGGAACGCTGGAAGCCCTCCGGCAGCTTCTCGCGGATCGTCTGCTCGATGACGCGCGGGCCGGCAAAACCGACGAGCGCGCCGGGTTCCGCCAGATGCACGTCGCCGAGCATGGCATAGGAGGCAGTGACGCCGCCCGTCGTCGGATTGGTGAGGACGACGAGATAGGGAAGCCCGGCTTCTTTCACCTGGTCGATCGCGATCGTTGTGCGCGGCAGCTGCATCAGGGAAAGAATTCCCTCCTGCATGCGCGCACCGCCCGATCCGGCGAAGACCAGATAGGGCTGATGGCGCTCGACCGCCGCCTCAGCGCCGGTGATGATTGCTTCGGCAGCGGCCATCCCGAGCGAACCGCCCATGAAGTCGAAATCCTGCACCGCTGCAACGAGTCCGACGCCGTCGACCGTGCCGGTGCCGAGCAGCACCGCGTCGTCGAGCCCGGTCTTCGCCTTTGCCGCCTTCAGCCGCTCCGTGTAGCGGCGCTCGTCGCGGAAGCGCAACGGGTCGACCGCGACCTGCGGCAGCGGCAGCGTATCGAAACGCCCGTCGTCGAAGAAGAGACGGAAGCGCGTGCGCGCGTCGATCCGCTGGTGATAGCCGGAGTTCGGGAAGACGAACTGGTTCGCCTCAAGGTCCTTGTGGAACACCATCTCGCCCGTCTCCGGGCACTTGACCCAGAGGTTCTCGGCCGTCTCGCGCTTTTGCCAGAGCGAGCGGATGCGCGGGCGAACGACGTTTTCGATCCAGTTTGCCAACCCAATATCCTCTATTCCGCCGCCATCAGGCGGGAGGCGCGCACGCTCTGGGCGAGCGCCGCCACGAGATCGGTCACCGCACGAACGGTGCTTTCCGTCGCGCGGTTCCCCGCGCCGAGGTTCTTTTCGACGGCTCTGACCAGGGCCGAGCCGACGACCACCGCGTCGGCGTTGCGGCCGATGGCCGCCGCCTGTTCCGGCGTATTTACGCCGAATCCGACCGCGACCGGTAGATCGGTATGCCGCTTGATCCGGTCAACCGCCTCGGCGACCCGCAGCCGGTCCGGCGTCTTGGTGCCGGTGATGCCGGTTATCGAAACGTAGTAGACGAAGCCGGACGTGTTCTTAAGCACCGCCGGAAGTCGCCTGTCGTCGGTGGTCGGCGTCGCGAGGCGGATGAAGTTCAGGCCCGCCTTCATCGTCGGCAGGCAAAGCTCCTCATCCTCCTCCGGGGGCAGGTCGACGACGATAAGCCCGTCGATGCCCGCCGCCTTGGCATCGACGAGAAAGCGGTCGTTGCCGTAGATGTAGATCGGATTGTAGTAGCCCATCAGAACGATCGGCGTGTCTTGGTCCGCGTCGCGGAAAGCGCGCACCATCTTAAGCGTCTTCACCATCGTCTGCCCGGCGTCGAGCGCGCGCTTGCCGGAAGCCTGGATCGCCGGTCCGTCGGCCATCGGGTCGGAGAACGGCATGCCGAGCTCGACGATGTCCGCGCCGGCGGAAGGCAGCGCCTTCAGGATCTTGAGCGACGTGTCGTAGTCCGGGTCGCCGGCGGTGACGAACGTGACCAGCCCAGGCCTTGCGGCCTTTTTCAGCTCGGCAAAACGGCGGTCGATACGGGTCATATGTGTCGGTATCACACTCCCGCATGGCCGGAAAAGGCGAGTCGTGGCCCGGGCCCGGCTTCGGCTCGCGGCCGCCCGGTCCTCCGAAGCGATATCGGGCCGTGATAAAACTGACTACCTTCAGGGCTAACGGGGAAGTTCGCGACGAGGAGACCGCAATGTTCATACGCCTGAGCAAGCTAGCCGCCGCCGCTGCCGTTGCCGTCGCGGCTCTCACGCCGGCGCAAGCCGAGACGGTGAAGCTGACAATCCTTGGCGTCGGCGACATCTACAATTTCGCCGGTCTGAAGGACTCCGGGGGGTTCGCCCGCTTGAACGCTGTGGCCAAGGCCGAGAAGGCGAGCAATCCGAACACGCTCTATGTCTTCGACGGCGACATGCTGTCGCCCTCGCTTCTGTCGGGCCTGGACAAGGGCGCCAATACGATCGAGCTGACCAATCTGGTGCCGTTCGATATTGCGGTGCCCGGCAACCACGAGTTCGACTTCGGCCCGGACAACTTCCTCGACAAGGTGAAGATGTCGAAATATCCGTGGGCGGCGATCAACGTGACGCACGCCGACGGATCGCCGATCGACGGCCTCGGCGGCACCATGGTGAAAGAGATCGCCGGCCTGAACGTCGCGCTCGTCCCGGTCGCGCAGGACACCACGCCGGAAGTGTCGAGCCCCGGCGACTGGAAGTTCGGCGACACTGTCCAGTCCGCGATCGACGGCGCCAAGGCCGCCCGCGCCGACGGCGCCGACCTCGTTATCGGCGTGATCCAGGGAGACCACGCCTACGACCGCGCCATCATGGCGAGCCACGCCTTCGACGTGATCGTCTCCGGCGACGACCACGACTACATGACCGGCTATGACGGCATCACCGCCTATGTCGAGACGTCGACGGAGGCGAAATACCTCGCCCCCGTCGACCTGACGGTCGACATCACGGAGAAGGACGGAAAGCGCTCGATTTCCTGGGAGCCGTCGTTCCGCTTCATCAACACGAAATTCGTGACGCCGGACCCCGAGACCCAGAAGCTCGTCGACGATTTCAAGGCCAAGCTCGACGCGAGCCTGAACGTCGAGATCGGCGCCACGGAGGGCCCGCTCGACTCGCGCCGCAATATCGTGCGCAGCGAGGAATCGGCGATCGGCGACCTGATCGCCGATGCCATGCGCGCCGCCACGAACGCCGACGTTGCGATCACCAATGGCGGCGGCATCCGCGCCGACAAGCAGTACGACGCGGGGACGGTGCTGACGCGCCGCGACATCCTGACCGAGTTGCCGTTCGGCAACGTCACGGTGCTGACTGCGATCACCGGCCAGCAGTTGCACGATGCGCTCGAAAACGGCTTCAGCCAGGTCGAGGACGGCGCCGGTCGGTTCCCGCAGGTCTCCGGCCTGACGGTCGTGGCCGATCTCAAGCAGCCGGCGGGAAGCCGCGTCGCCTCGGTGATGGTCGGCGACAAGCCGCTCGACCTCGCCGCGACCTATCACGTGGCGACCAACGACTTCATGCTGAACGGCGGCGACGGCTACACGGCGCTCGCCGGCGGCAAAGTTCTGATAGGCGCACGCGGCGGCAATCTGATGGCGAACGACGTGATCGACTACATCGCGAAGGCGGGCAAGGTCGACGCCAAGGTCGAAGGCCGCATTACGTTCAAGTGATCCGCCAGACTAGCGTCGAGAAGGGTCGGCCAGCGCCGGCGCTTCTCGACCACACCGTTGTTCACTCTGCGGCAACCACGTCCCTTATCGCGCCTCTTACGATCTGCGCGTGACACTCACGGGAGTGCGGGAGCAGTGCGCGCCAACCGTGGACGACGCCGGATTTCATGCGTCCAAAGAGCAGCCACGACGAGCTTCAGACCGGCCCGATGTCGTGGCTGTGGTGCCTGCTGTTTGGACCGATCTACTTCCTGATGACTGGAAGATGGCGGCACGCGCTCGCCTCTTTCCTTTTGACGATCGTCACCGGAGTACTGTCGTCGTGGCTCTATGCGCTTCTCGCGGCCTGGCTGCTCTATCCGCTCGTTGTCGAGGCTGTGAATGCTTCGACCCGGCCGCGTGAGGGACGGAGCGCGGCGACGAACGACTCCGAAGGCTCGAGGCGATTCTTCCCGTCCGCCGCCGATAGTGATCCAGAGGACGCCGTTGACGACCGCATCGACGCGATGATCGCTCGTCAGAAGGCTCGGCTGGAGCGCGAACAAGTCGAACGGAATGAATCCGCGGCGACCCAGACGGTCATCCGAAGTCGAACCTCAGAACGACCTCGGGGATTCGGAAAGCGCCGGAGCATCTGAACGGTACTCGCGCCTAGAGATCGAACCCCAGAATCTTCCCGACCGTGAACACGTCCTTGTCGCCGCGGCCGCACATGTTCATGACGATGATCTGGTCGCGCTCCATCTCCGGCGCGAGCTTGATCACTTGCGCGAGCGCGTGCGCCGGTTCGAGCGCCGGGATGATGCCTTCGAGCTTGGTGCAGAGCTGGAAGGCGTTCAGAGCCTCCGCGTCGGTCGCCGGCACGTAGGTGACGCGGCCGGTATCCTTCAGCCACGAATGCTCCGGCCCGACGCCGGGATAGTCGAGCCCGGCGGAGATCGAGTGGCCTTCGAGGATCTGCCCGTCGGAATCCTGGAGGAGATACGTGCGGTTGCCGTGCAGCACGCCCGGTGCGCCGCCGGTCATCGAGGCGGCGTGGCCGTTCTCGACCTCGATCCCATGCCCGCCCGCTTCGACGCCATAGATCGCGATCTCGCGGTCGTCGAGGAAGGGATGGAAAAGGCCGATCGCGTTCGAGCCGCCGCCGATCGCCGCGACCAGCGCGTCGGGGAGGCGGCCCTCGGCGGCCATGATCTGCTCGCGCACTTCGTTGCCGATCACCGATTGGAAATCGCGCACCATTGCCGGATAGGGATGCGGGCCCGCCGCCGTGCCGATGATGTAATAGGTGGTCTCGACGTTCGTGACCCAGTCGCGGAGCGCCTCGTTCAACGCGTCCTTCAAGGTGCCGGCGCCCGACGTGACCGGAACGACCTCGGCACCGAGGAGCTTCATGCGGAAGACGTTAGGCTTCTGCCGCTCGATGTCGGTCGCGCCCATGTAGACGATGCAGGGATAGCCGAAGCGCGCGCACACCGTGGCGGCAGCGACGCCGTGCTGCCCGGCGCCGGTTTCCGCGATGATGCGCGTTTTGCCCATGCGGCGGGCGAGCAGGATCTGTCCGAGGCAATTGTTGATCTTGTGCGAGCCGGTGTGGTTCAGCTCGTCGCGCTTGAAATAGACCTTGGCGCCGCCGTCCCTGCCTGACGCAGCAGCGACCTGGCGGAGATGCTCCGTCAACCGCTCGGCGAAATAGAGCGGGCTCGGCCGGCCCGTGTAGTGCGTGCCAAGCTCCGTCAACTCGTTCGCGAATGCCGGATCGTTCTTTGCGTCCTCGTAGGCCTGCTCGAGCTCGAGGACGAGCGGCATCAGCGTCTCGGCGACGAAGCGCCCGCCGTAAAGGCCGAAGCGTCCGCGCTCGTCGGGGCCGGAACGGTAGGTATTTGGCTGCGGAACGTTCATCCGAGAGCTCCCGTCAGCCGGCCAATCGCTGCGCCGGACGTCCATCCGCCTGCATGGCCTGGTCGTGTTCGCGCACGGCGCGGACGAAGGCGCGGATCAGGTCCGGGTGCTTCTTGCCGGGCGCGCTCTCGACGCCAGATGAGACGTCGATGCCCGGCGCGCCGGTCTGCCGGAGCGCGGCGGCGACATTGTTCGAATCGAGGCCGCCAGCGAGGAGCCAAGGCTTCGCCGGCGCGAAGCCTTGAAGAATCGACCAGTCGAAGGCGACGGCGTTGCCGCCGGGACGCGTCGCGTCCTTGGGCGGCTTGGCGTCGATCAGAAAGCGCTGGGCGGCGGAATAGCGTCCGGCTGCATCGAGGTCGTCACGGGTCGCGACGAGAAGCGCCTTCATCACGGCGCAGCGGGTCAGCGCTTTGACTGCCGCGACGCGCTCGGGCGTCTCGCGGCCGTGCAGCTGCAGGAAATCGGGGCGAAGCGCTTCGGAAATCGCCCGGAGCAATGCATCGTCGGCGTCGACGGTAAGCGCCACGATCTGCGCCTTGCCGCGCGCGCGCTTTGCAAGTGCGGCACCGCGCTCCGGCGCAAGGTTCCGCGGGCTCGGCGGAAAGAACACGAATCCGACGAAGTCGGCTCCCGCCTCAAGCGCAGCGTCGACGCTTTCCTCCTCGGAAAGCCCGCAGATTTTGACCTCTGTCGGCATGCCGGTTCCGTGCCACGAAACCACGGAAAAGTCGAATCCGCATAGGCCCGGGAACCCGCGGGCGGGCTCGAATGTTTCCTGCCGGCAGGTCGGCGAAACAATCCGCCAGTCCGGCGAAACCTTTTTCCGGCGGTGACGGCGAACGCCTGAAACGGTCGGAGCCTTATCTCGTCTCCACGAACTTCGGGGAGCATGTCATGACGAGCAAGACCGGCATCATCAAATACCTGGCCATCCGCACCGCAGCGTTTGTCGGCCTTACCGCAGTCTCCACCGCCGTCATGGCGTTGCCTTATCTCGCCTAACAGCCACCTAGACCCTCCAGTCCAGTGGCGCGGCGGAGCGGAAACGCTCCGCCGCTTTCGCGTTGTCAGCGGCGCATCTACGGCTTCGCCAATCGCGCCATCGCTTCCGGCTCGGCCCGCCACAGCCTGGCGAACACCGCAAGGTGCGTCAGCATGAGAAGCGGCACCAGGAAACCCGGGATCAGGAACATCGGCAACGCTGTCATCAAGTCGGTGTCAGGACCGTTGGTGAAGATCCGAAGCGGCGAGCCGGTTGCCGACATGACGCCGAGGCTGATCGCGTTCACGAGATCGGCGAAGCCGATGACATTCCAGATGAACGCGAGTGGGCGCCAGCCGCTCGCTTGCCGCGCGGCGAAGAGCGCCACCGGCAGTGCCGTCGCGCCCACGAAGATATCGCCCCAGCCGGCGCTTGGCGCAAATGGTGCGGGGAGCCGCCCCGCGGTGTAGAGCATCACGAAGAACACGCCGAGGACCCGCAAGGCGTTCACGCCGATCAGAACGGGAAGCGAGATGCCGAAGAGTGCGCTCCTCAGCACCGGAACGCGCGGCGCCAAGAATGCGACGGCGAGAACCGGGAGCGCGACGGCGACGCCGAGACCCGGCGTCCCCAATCTGTCCGGGCTGAGGACCCCGGTGGCGCCGAGGCTGACGACGACGAAGAACCACGCGGCGAAGACGACACCGAGGCCGATCCGGTTTGCTGCTGAAACCGGGATCGATGCGGCGAGAGCGGCAACCATTGCCGCGGAGGCGGCGGTCAGCATGATCGCAATCAGGACGTCGATTGTCATCGTTGTCTCCTTTTACGCGTATATGCACGCTTCAAGACGAGGAGCGTGCCTGCTGCCTTCCTCTCAGCCGGGCGCCTTGAAGCCCAGCCGATCGAGTATCGGTCCGACATTGGCCTGCGCCGCGCGCCACGCCGGCACGGCTTTCCGCAGCGCTGTGACGCCGAGGGGCGTGATCGCGACCATGCGCACGCGGCGGTCTTCGTCGCTTTGCGTGATCTTGATCCAGCGCTTCCGCTCCGGCGGCCGCAGGTTACGCGTGAGCGAGGTGCGGTCCATGCCCATGAACTCGGCGAGACTCGCCATCGGCTGCGGCCCTGTCTGTGTCAGCACGACGAGCATGTTGAACTGTGTGGTGCGCAGTCCCGTTTTCCTGAGCGCGCGATCGTAGTGCTGCGTGACGGCGCGCGCCGCCTTGCGGACGGCGAAGCAGACGCAGGCGCGACACTCGTCGAATTCGGATGAATCTGTCATGATAAGTGCATATACACATATATTGTCAAAGTCGAGCCTTGGGCGAAAGTTAGCCTTCCGCCAATGCCGCAACGGCGCGGAGCATCCGCGCGATGTCCTCCGGCCGCGACAGCCGGTGGTCGCCGTCGCGCACCAGCGTCAGCACGGCGTCGTCGAAGGCGAGGTGCTCCATGAGCTTGACCGCGTGGCCCCACGGCACATCGGGGTCCTGCATGCCCTGGATGACGTGCACCGGGCAGCCGGTCTCGATCGGGTGCGCCCCGAAAAGATGCGTTTTCCCGTCCTCGATCAGAGCCAAGGTGATGATATCCGGCTCATCGGAATATTCTGAAGGCTGCGCGACGAACCCATTCTTCTTCATCCGCCGCTTCTCCGCGGCACTCATCTCGTCCCACATCAAGTCCTTGGTCATGTCGACGGCAGGCGCGATGAGCACCATGCCGTGGAGGCGGCCGCTCTCAGCGCGCTCCTGCATGCGCTTCGCCAGGAGAAGCGCAAGCCAGCCGCCCATCGACGAGCCAACGAGAATCTGCGGGCCTTTCGTCGCGAAGTCGAAAACGGCCTCCGCTTCTTCCAGCCAGCGCGAGATGGTTCCATCCTCAAAGCGCCCGCCCGACTGGCCGTGCCCGGAATAATCGAAGCGCGCGACGGCGCGGCCTTTTTCTTCCGCCCAGGCATCGAGCGCCGCCGCCTTCGTCCCCTGCATGTCGGATCGGAAGCCGCCGAGCCAGAAGACCCCGGGTGGCTTCCCCTTCCGCTCAAGGACGGCGATCTCGCGCGCGCCGTCGCCTGCGCCGACGGTCAAATGTTTCAATCGCGCTCCGCTCATCCTATTCCTTGCCCCAAGCGACGCCTCCCCAAGCGACGTAACCGAGGTGCGGGAAGCCAGAAATGCCGTCAAGCCCATGCCGTCCAGTCGAGCGCGCCGCGTGCTGAGCGTGCTTCAGGTCATTCCCTCGCTTGACACCGGCGGCGCCGAGCGCGCCGCGATCGATATCGCGGCGGCGCTTGCGGCACGCGGCGACCGTGCGCTCGTTGCAAGTGAAGGCGGTCGGCTCGAGTCCGATCTCACCGAAGCGGGCGGCGTGCTTTTTCGTCTGCCGGTCGAATCGAAGAATCCGCTGGTTATGGCCGCAAACGTCGCGCGGCTCGCCGCCCTGATCCGGCGCGAAAGGGTCGACATCGTCCACGCGCGAAGCCGCGCACCGGCCTGGTCGGCGTGGCTCGCTTGCTGGCTGACCGGCGTCCCCTTCGTCACCACCTACCACGGCATCTACGCCGAGAAGAACACGGCGAAGCGCTTTTACAATTCGGTGATGGCGGCGGGCGACATCGTCATCGCCAACTCGGAGTTCACCGCCCGACTGATCCGCGAGCGCTACGCGACGCCGGCGTCGCGGATCGCAATCATTCCGCGCGGCATCGACCTCGCGCGCTTCGATCCTGAAGCAGTCGACGAAGATCGCCGCGCCGCGCTTCGCCGCGCCTTCGGGCTTGCCGGCGGCGAGCGCGTCATCTTGCAGCTCGCGCGGCTGACCGGATGGAAGGGCCAGCGTGTTCTGATCGAGGCGCTTTCGCTGCCGCCGCTTGCCGGGCGCGCCGACCTCGTCGCCGTGCTCGCCGGCGACGCGCAGGGTCGCGACGACTACCGGCGCGAGCTTCAAGCGCTCGCGGAGGCACGCGGCGTTGCGGGTCGCGTCAAAATCGTCGGCCACTCTGAAGACGCGCCGGCCGCCTTCGCACTCGCGACCGTTGCCGTGGTTGCCTCGACCGAAGCGGAGGCTTTCGGGCGGACCGCCGTGGAGGCCGCCGCCATGGGCGTGCCGGTCGTGGCGACGGCACTTGGCGCGACCGACGAGACCGTGCTCGCGCCGCCGCGTGTCGCCGAGGTTGAACGCACCGGTTGGCTCGTCCTGCCGGGCGACGCGGCGGCTCTTGCCGCAGCGATCGACGCTGCGTTGCAGCTCACGCCGGAATTGGCGAGCGCGCTTAAGCTTCGCGCCCGCCGCCACGCGGAGGGTTTCGCGACTAGTGCGATGCAGGCAAGAACGCTCGCTCTCTACGATCGCCTGCTTTCGGCACGCGCCGACAATTTCTCGAAACGATAAACGACTCGCACGAGTTGACTTGTGGATGATTTGCCCGGATTCTCAGGCGAGGTGGCAGCCGTGCCCGGCGCCGCCTATTTATTGTCGTATGCAACAACGTAAGGAGAACTGACCATTCGCCGACCCTATCGTGCCGCCCCAACCGTCAAGGAGGGGCCCCGCATCAACGACGAGATCCGGATCCCGCAGGTTCAGCTCGTCGACGCCGAAGGACAGAACCGCGGCATCGTAGATACCGAAGAGGCGCGCCAGCTTGCCGAAGACGCAGGCCTCGACCTGGTGGAAATATCCCCAAATTCGCAGCCGCCCGTGGTGAAGATCCTCGACTACGGGAAATACAAGTTCCAGGCGCAGAAGAAGGCGGCCGAGGCGCGCAAGAAGCAGAAGACCGTCGAGGTCAAGGAAATCAAGATGCGCCCGAGCATCGATACCCATGACTACGACACCAAGATGAAGGCGGCGCGGCGCTTCCTCGACGAGGGCGACAAGGTCAAGATGACGCTGCGCTTCCGCGGCCGCGAGATGGCGCATCAGGAACTCGGGCTTCAGCTCCTGTTCCGTGTCCGCGACGACTTGACCGAGATGGCCAAAGTCGAGGCGGAGCCAAAGCTTGAAGGCCGGCAGATGATCATGATCCTCGCCCCCACGGTGAAGGGCGGGGCCGCCCGGGCGCAATCGGCGGCCAGCAACTGAGCCTTTGGGCGGCAGGCATCGGCCGGCCGCCCGGCTCTCGCTCCGGCCGCGGATCTGCCGGGGTGCCGGCTTCGCTTGAAATTGCCGGGCGGGTTGAATTAGGGTCCGGCCGCGCCGACATGGCGCATCTGTGCAGCCGTAGCTCAGCTGGTTAGAGCGTCGGATTGTGGATCCGAAGGTCCTCGGTTCAATTCCGAGCGGCTGTACCATCAAGCCAGTCGATTCGACCTCGCACCGGGCTTGATTTCCCTCAATTCCGAACCGTTCGCGCCGTTGCACTCTGCTTGGGTGCCGCGCCGTCGTGCGCGAATTCTCTAGGTTTTCCCCATGCGCGTCTTGGCATCGCTGATTTTCGTGGTTCTTGGCTTCGGCGCGACCGCGGGTGCCGCCCAGGATGTCGGCGATCCGGAGGAGGGGCATGAATTTGCGCTCACGATCTGCGCCAAATGCCATGCGGTCGATGCGGATCAGGCGCTCTCGCCGCACCCGAGCGCGCCGTCTTTCAAGCGCATCGCCGCCGAGCCGGGCATGACCGCCACGGCGCTCTTCGTGATCTTGCAGAATCCGCATCGGGAGATGCCCGACCTGATCCTGAAGCGCGAGGAGATGCAAAACGTCGTCGCCTACATCCTGACGCTCAAACCTAAGCGGTAATCGCGAATCCAAGCGCTGACCGCGGTGCGTTTAGAACGGTTCTAAATATCTGAGAACATTGCTGTTTTAGTTGACGAGAAACAGAGTCTACTTATATTGGCCGAGCCTGTCTGGGCCTTGAACCCATTCGAGGGAGAATGCGATGCCGATGTGCTGGAGCGCCCTTGCCGCGCGCGCCGCCCTTGTTGCGACCGTTGCCTTTGCCGCCGGCGCGGCTTTTGCCGCCGACAACGAGGTCAACGTCTACACGACGCGCGAGCCGGGGCTGATCCAGCCGCTTCTCGACACCTTCACCAAAGAGACGGGGATCAAGGCGAACACCGTTTTCATCGAGAGCGGGATCGCCGAGCGTCTGCAGGCGGAGGGCGAGAACTCTCCGGCCGATATCATCATGGTCGTCGACTACGGCATGCTTGAAGACATGGTCGAGCGTGGCCTGACGCAGGCGGTGAAATCCGATGTCCTCGACGCCGCCGTTCCGACGAATCTGCGCGATCCCGGCGGCCATTGGTTTGCGGTGTCGATGCGCGCGCGCGTGGTCTACGCCTCCAAGGAGCGGGTCAGGGAAGATTCCATGACCTACGAGGATCTTGCCGATCCGAAGTGGAGGGGCCGCGTCTGCATCCGCTCCGGCCAGCACCCCTACAACAACGCGCTCTTCGCTGCGATGATCGCCAAGGACGGGGAGGCGAAGACGGAAGCATATCTTACCGCGCTGAAGGACAATCTGGCGCGCACAGCCGGGGGCGGCGACCGCGACGTGGCCCGAGACATCCTCGCCGACATTTGCGACATCGGGCTCGGCAATTCCTACTATGTCGGGCTCATGCGCTCCGGGACCGGCGGCCCCGACCAGCAGGAATGGGGCGACGCCATCAAGGTGATCCTGCCGACTTTCGCCGATCACGCCGGCACGCACGTCAACATCTCGGGCGCCGCGGTCGCCAAATACGCGCCGCACCGCGACAACGCTCAAAAGCTGCTTGAATTCCTCGTCTCGCCGGAGGCGCAGGCCGATTATGCGAGCGGCAACT
Organism: uncultured Alphaproteobacteria bacterium; assembly: GCA_963720705.1. Taxonomy (GTDB): domain Bacteria; phylum Pseudomonadota; class Alphaproteobacteria; order Rhizobiales; family Afifellaceae; genus DASWJZ01. The sequence goes on along the minus strand of CAVRGJ010000005.1, from coordinate 71,706 downwards.
ACGAGTATCCAGTGCTCGTCGGCGCAAAAGTCGATCCGATCGTCGCCGCGTTCGGCGATCTCAAGGTCGATCCGCTGCCGCTGCATGAGATCTACGCTCACCGCCGCGCCGCAAGCGAGCTCGTCGATAAGGTCGGCTTCGATCACGAAATGTGATGCCGGGAAGTTGGCCCGGCCGATGACCTTCCCGCGATGACGGCGATCGTCAGCCGCGCGCGCGCCGGCCGCCCGCCGCCCGCCGCCCGTGCCGATTTCGGCTGGCTCGCCGGCTCTCTCGCAATCCTCGCCGTCGTGGCGGCGCCGCTTTGCGGCCTCGCCTTCTTCGCGGCGCGCGGCTCCGGCGACGTATGGCCGAACCTCGTCGAGAACGTGCTGCCGCACGCGATCTATACGACGGTGCTCCTCCTCGCCGGCGTCGGCGCGATGACCATAGTGATCGGCGTGGGCACGGCGTGGCTCGTCACGATGTTCCGCTTTCCGGGAAAGCGCGTCTTCGACTGGGCGCTGCTCCTGCCGCTGGCGGTCCCGACCTACATCATCGCCTACGCCTATCTCGACGTGATGCATCCGATCGGCCCGGTGCAAACGACGCTGCGGCAAATCCTCCGCATTGCGCATCCGCGTGACCTCTGGTTCCCGGAGATACGCTCGCTTCACGGCTGCATCTTTCTGCTCGGCGTGGTGCTCTACCCTTATGTCTATCTGCCAGTGCGCGCGCTCTTCCTGATGCAATCGGCTGCGACGCTGGAAGTCGCGCGCACGCTCGGTGCGAACCGGCTGCGCGTCTTCCTGCGCGTCGCCGTGCCGCTCGCGCGCCCAGCGATCGCCGTTGGCGCAAGCCTCGCGCTGATGGAGGCGCTGAACGACATCGGCGCGGCGGAATTCCTCGGCATTCGCACGCTGACCGTTGCCGTCTATACGACCTGGGTCGTGCGCATGAGCATTGAGGGCGCGGCGCAGATCGCGCTCGTCATGCTTGCCGTCGTGATTGCGCTCGTGCTCGTCGAGCGTTGGGCAAGGCGGCGGCGCATCTTCTCGGCAGCCTCGCGCCGGCACCATGCGGCGGCGCCGCAACCGCTTTCAGGCGTCGCTGCTTTCGGTGCGTCGCTCTCCTGTTTCCTGCCGATCTTCTTCGGCTTTCTCGTGCCGGCGAGCTATCTCGTCGTCGCCTCGTGGAAGCGCGTGAAGGTCGCCGGGCTGCCGGCCGCGCTTCCGGTTTGGATCGGGAACAGCGTGACGCTGGCCGCCGTCGCGACGATCGTCGCGATCCTCGTCGGCCTCGTGCTCGCTTACTCCGTCCGCGTGTCGAAGAGCCCGGCAGCGCCGCTCATCGTTAGGCTCGCCTCGACCGGCTATGCGGTGCCTGGCACGGTGCTTGCCGTCGGGCTTCTCGTGCCGCTCGCGTCGCTCGACAACGCATTCGACGCCTTCATGCGCGCGACCTTCGGTGTCTCGACTGGGCTGATCCTGACCGGCTCCGGCGCCGCGCTGATCCTCGCTTACGTGATCCGCTTCCTGGCGATCTCGGCCGGCGGCATCGAGTCCGGCCTCGCCAAGGTCAGCCCGCATCTCGACATGGCGGCGCGCTCGCTCGGCTCGCGGCCAGCGAAGATTCTCGCCGTGATCCACCTGCCGCTGATCGCGCCGGCAATCGCCGCCGCGGCGATGCTGGTCTTCGTCGACGTGATGAAGGAGCTCCCCGCGACGCTACTCTTGCAGCCCTTCAACTTCACGACTCTCGCGACCGCGCTCTACGGCGAGGCGAAGCGCGGGACTTACGAAGACGGCGCCATCGCCGCACTCGCGATCGTGCTGGTGGGGCTCATCCCGGTCATCGTGCTCGCACGGGTGAATGCGGGGATGGGGCTGCGGCAACGGAGACGCGATACATCCGTGGCGCGTGACGCGGTCGAAACCGGCCTCGCACCTCTCTAATGCCTGAGCTCCTCTATTTCTCTGAAAAGCTCCAGCGCCTCCGGATTGGCGAGCGCCTCCTTGTTCTTGACCTCGCGCCCGTGCACTACGTCGCGCACGGCGAGCTCGGTGATCTTGCCGGATTTGGTGCGCGGGATGTCGGCAACGGCGATGATCTTACCCGGCACGTGGCGCGGCGAGGCGCCGGTGCGGATTTTCGATTTGATCGCGGCGACGAGCTTTTCGTCGAGCGTCACGCCGACGGCGAGCCGCACGAAGAGTACGACGCGCACGTCGCCCTCGAAATCCTGGCCGATGGCGAGCGCTTCCAGCACCTCCGGCATGCCTTCGACCTGCGCGTAGATTTCGGCCGTGCCGATGCGGACGCCGCCGGGATTGAGCGTCGCGTCGGAGCGGCCGTGGATGACGATGCCGCCATGCGCGGTCCACTCGGCGAAGTCGCCGTGCGCCCAGATGCCGGAAAAGCGCTCGAAATAGGCGGCGGAGTACTTTGGCGCCGTCGGGATCGTTCCAGAACATCACCGGCATCGACACGAACGGCTTCGTGCAGACGAGCTCGCCCTTCTCTTCGTGCACCGGCTTGCCCGTTTCGTCGTAGACGTCGACCGCCATGCCGAGCCCCGGCCCCTGGATCTCGCCGCGCCACACCGGCTTCGTCGGCACGCCGAGCACGAAGCATGAGACGATGTCGGTGCCGCCGGAAATCGAGGCAAGATGGATGTCGGGCTTGATCGCATCATAGACGAAATCGAAATTCTCCGGCGCGAGCGGCGAGCCGGTCGAGGTCAGCATGCGCACGGAGCTGAGATCGTGCGTGTCGCGCGGACGCAGTCCTGCTTTCTTCACCGCGTCGATGAACTTCGCCGAGGTGCCGAAGATCGTCATCGTCTCGGCTTGCGCGTAGTCGAAGAGCGCGTTGCCGCTCGGATAGAACGGCGAGCCGTCGAAGAGGAGGAGCGTCGCGCCGGTAGCGAGCCCCGACGCAAGCCAGTTCCACATCATCCAGCCGCAGGTGGTGAAGTAGAAGAGCTTTTCGCCGGGCTTGAGCGAGCAGTGCAGCCGGTGCTCCTTCAGATGCTGCAGCAGCGTGCCGCCGGCCCCGTGCACGATGCATTTCGGTGCGCCGGTCGTGCCCGACGAGAAGAGGATGTAGAGCGGGTGATTGAAGGGGAGGCGCTCGAAGCTGAGCGGCTTTGGCGAAAAGGCTTCGACGAAGCGGTCGAGCGCGATCCCGCCCGTCGCCTCTGCCGCGACCGCCTCGGCCTGCCCGAGATAGGGAACGACAATGGTCTTCTTGACGCTTCGAAGCTGCGCCGTGATCGGCTTCAGCTTGTCGACGACCTCGACCTTCTTGCCGTTGTACCAATAGCCGTCGCAGACGAAGAAAAGCTTCGGTCCGATCTGGCCGAAGCGGTCGAGCACGCCGCGCTCGCCGAAATCGGGTGAGCAGGAGGAGAAGGTAGCGCCGAGCGAGGACGCCGCGAGCATCACAGCGATCGTCTCCGGCACGTTCGGAAGCATTGCCGCGACGCGGTCGCCGGCGGCGACGCCCTCCGCTTGCATGGCCTGCTGCAATCGCGAGACAAGCGCGCGAAGCTCGTTCCAGCTCAAGCGGCGCTCGACCTTGTCCTCGCCGCGAAAGATCAGGGCATCGTTGTCGCCGGCCTGACGCAGCAGGTTTTCCGCGAAATTGAGCCGCGCGTCCGGGAAGAAGCGGGCATCGCGCATCGCGTCTCCCGCGGCGAGCCGCCGCGCGCCCTTCTCGCCGAGGACCTCGCAGAAATCCCAGACGAGGCTCCAGAATGCGCCGGGATCCGATACCGACCAGGCGTGGAGAGCGTCGTAATCGGCGAGCGCCCGGCCGCTCATGCGTTCGGCCTCGGCGGCAAAGGCGGTGATCGGCAACGCCGCAAGCGCTTTAGGGTCGGGTGTCCACAGCGGGCCTTCGCGCATGCTTGCTCACGCTTGTTTCGGAAGCTTGAAGCATTGCCACAGGCGCGCGAATGCGCCAAGCCGAGAGCCGCGATTGCGGTCCATGGCCGCGGCTGGCACAAGGCTTGAATGTCGCGCGTTATGAAGCGCCTCGCTTGGTTCGTTGCAGCGGTCGTCCTGATTGTGGCGGCCGGATTTGTGCTTATCTCCGTTCTTCTGCCTCGCGATGCGCTGAAGACACGCATCGGCGAACAGATCGCCGGCTGGACCGGGCGCGAGGTTTCGCTCCGCGGCGATCCCAAGATCGGCATCTTCCCGCTCCGCGTTACCTTGGATGATGTCGAGATCGGCGGGCCCGCCGGGATGGACGGCGCGCAGATACTGTCGATGGACCGGCTGACCGGCAGGATTCGTCTGCTCCCGCTCATCATCGGCCGCATCGAGGTCAGCTCCTTCACGCTGGTGCGTCCGTTGATCCGGCTCGTTCGCGACGAAGGGGGCCGCCGCAACTGGGAGTTCGATTCCGGTGCAGCGGCCCTGCAACTCGCTTTCTCCGGCGACGTCCCGCTCGGCGAGTTCCGCCTCGAGGGCGGCACGGTCGTCTACGAGGATCGCCAGACCGGCGCCAGCGAGCGGCTCGATTCCGTCGACCTTTCGATCGAGTGGGCGAGCGTTCGCAAGCCGATCGCCGTCGACGGTACCGGTATCTGGCGCGGCGAACAGGTGACGTTCTCCGGCGGCGCCTCCGCTCCCTTCGCGTACCTGAACGGCGCGGCAACGCCGGTAGAGGCGCGCATCGATGCCGCACCGCTTAGCGTGACCCTGACCGGCGAAGCGAGCGATTATCCGCGCATGCGGCTTTCCGGTGCGCTGAAACTCTCGACGCCGTCGCTCCGCCGTTTCGCGGGGTGGCTCGGAAGCGCGCTTGGGCCCGGCTCGACGTTCGGCCAGGCGAGCCTTTTCGGCACGGCGTCGTTCGCCGACGATGTTCTCTCCGTCACCGACGCCGAGTTCACGATGGACGGAAATAGTGCCACCGGCGCGCTCAAGATTGCCGCCGGGCCGAAGCCCGGCATTGCCGGCACGCTCGCCTTCACTGCGCTCGACCTGACGCCATACTTCGCCGGTGTGTCGCTGGCGCTTTCGCTTGGGCCGGACTGGCGTCGCGTGGCGCTTCCGACGGACTGGTTCGGTGAGATGAGCGCCGACATCAGGCTCTCCGCGGATTCCGTCAGGCTTGGCGGGTTCAGTGCCGGAAGCACGGCGGCGAGCGTCTCGCTTCAAGATCGCCGGCTTGAGGTCGGCGTTGCCCGCGCGGCGTTCCAGACGGGGAGCCTCTCCGGCGACCTGACGGTGACTGATTTACCCACGGCTCCCGGTGCCGAGGTCGCCGCGCAACTCCGCGCGAGCGAAATCAGCCTCGCCGAGACCGCTCCCGTTCTCGGATTGCCGACGACGCTTTCCGGGACCGCCTCGGTCGTGCTCGACGTGACCGCGCATGGCGACGACCTCGGGTCGCTTGTGCAATCGCTCGGCGGAACGGGAGAGCTTCGCGTCGACGACGGCGTGGTTCCGCTCTTCGGCCTCCCGGACATCGCGGCGGCGGGAAGCGGAGCATCCGCCCCAGCAGCAGAGGTGCAGTCCGCCCCGACGGCGGTGCAATCCGCAGCGGTCGGTCTCTCTTTCCTCGATGGCGTGGGCACGATCACGCGCGCAAGCGTCGTGACGCAATCCTATTCCGCGAGCGCGGGTGGTTGGGTCGGGCTTCTCGACGGCGGGCTCAACGTAAATGGCAAGCTGAAGCCCGGTGCACCCGGCGCGCCGGGCGTTTCCGAGGCGCCCTTCACCATCGAAGGGACGCTGGCGAGGCCGGTTGCGCGGCGGCAGGCGCTCGCGAATTAACTCGACAGCAGCGGCCGACTCTAGCCGATCGCGCGGCCGGCCACGCGTGTGCGCGTTCCGATGGTGGCGATCGAGACGCCGAGCGTCACGAGCCCGATCAGGATGGTGCAGACGGCGTTGATCTCCGGCGTCACGCCAAGCCGGACCTGGCTATAGATTTTCATCGGCAGCGTGGTCGCGCCGGGTCCCGTCGTAAAGCTCGCAATAACCAGATCGTCGAGCGACAGCGTGAAGGCGAGCATCCAGCCTGCCGCGACGGCCGGGAAGATCACCGGCAGCGTCACCAGGAAGAACGCCTTCATCGGCGGCGCGCCGAGATCGAGCGCCGCCTCTTCGAGGCTCATGTCGAAAGTCACGAGCCGCGACTGCACCACGACGGCGACGAAGCACATCGAGAAGCTGATATGCGCGAGCGTCACCGTCCAGAAGCCGCGGTCGAACCCGATCGCCACGAAGAGCAGAAGAAGCGAGAGCCCGGTAATGACGTCGGGCATGACGAGCGGAGCCATGACCATGCCGGTGAAAAGCGTGCGGCCGAGGAAGCGGCTGCGTCTGACGAGTGCCACGGCCGCCATGGTGCCGAGCACCGTCGCCACTGACGCGGAGAGCAGCCCGACGCGGATCGTCACCCAGGCGGCATCGAGGATCGCCTGGTTGTGCATCAGCGACACGTACCATTTTGTGGAGAAGCCGCCCCACACGGTCACGAGCTTCGACGCATTGAAGGAATAGATGACGAGAAGGACGATCGGCAGATAGAGGAACGCAAAGCCGAGCGTGACGGAGATGAGATTGAAGGCGGAGAAGCGGCGCATCACTTCTGCTCCCGCGCTCGCGCCTGCGCGTTCTGGAAAAGGACGATCGGCACGACGAGGACGAGAAGAAGAACGATCGCGACGGCGCTCGCCACCGGCCAGTCGCGGTTCAGGAAGAATTCGTTCCAGAGCGTGCGCCCGATCATCAGCGTCGACGAGCCGCCGAGAAGGTCCGGGATGACGAATTCTCCGGTCGCCGGGATGAAGACGAGAAGGGCGCCGGCGAAGACGCCGGGAAGCGACAGTGGGAAGGTGATCTGCCAGAACGCCTTGAACGGCGTCGACCCGAGGTCCGCTGCCGCTTCGAGCAGCGTCCGGTCGAGCCGCTCGAGCGACGCGTAGAGCGGCAGCACCATAAACGGCAGGTAAGAATAAACGATGCCGATATAGACGGCGATGTTGGTGTTCAAGATGACGAGCGGCTGATGGATCAGCCCGACCGACAAGAGCAGCTGGTTCAGAAGACCCTCTGGCTTCAGGATGCCGATCCACGCGTAGACGCGGATCAGAAACGATGTCCAGAACGGCAGGATGACAAGCATCACGAGGAGCGGGCGGACCGCGACCGGCGCGCGCGCCATGCCGTAGGCGAGCGGGTAGCCGATCAGGAGCGTGAGCAAGGTGGAGAAGAACGCGATCCAGAAGCTCGACAGGAAGGCGCGGAGATAGAGCGGATCGCCGGTCAGCCAGACATAATTGTCGAAGGAAAGATCGCGAATCTTCGCTCCGATGTCGGCGATCGAGTTGAACACCGGGACATAAGGCGGCATCGCGATGGTCGTCTCGGAAAGCGAGATCTTGGCGACGATCGCAAACGGCGCGAGGAAGAAGACGAGCAGCCAGACGAAGGGAATCCAGGTGGTGATCCGGCGCTGCAGCGGCGTCTGTGTTTTTTCCGCCATCGCGTCTAGTCCGCGCGGCCGAACGGGCGGATCGGGTCCTTCAACTCGAAGAACTCGACGCCGTCTTCGCCTGACATCAGCAGGTAGCGCTTACCGATCTTCGGATAGTCGACGACCTCAAGCGGCAGATCCTCGCCGCCCATCAGGTAGACGAGATCCTCTTCGAATGGGTTCTTCAGAAGATGTGCGACGGAGGGCGTCGGAAAGCCTATGAAGTCGCCGGGCCCGACCTCCTGGGTCTCGCCGTCGATCTCCGCGATGCCGCGGCCGGAGAGGATGTAGACCCACTCCTCTTCCTGGCTGTGCGAATGATAGGCGAAGGAGTCTTTTCCGGGCGGCACCCTGCCGATCGCCACATGCGCCCGCTTCATGCCGGCGCGGCGGGAGAGCCCGGCGCGCATGAGGTAGGAGTTTGGGTTCAGGCGCTGGCTATAGGCCCGCATCCCGGTTTCGATCTCCGCCGCCTTCCACAAGCACTTGATCTCTCGCGCCATGGCCCGCGCTAGCTCGCCAGCACGACGCCGGCATCGGGCGCCCAGGAGAGCCAGACCCTGTCGTTCCAGGTGATCGCGTTCTCGACAGAGCGCTCAGCGTTCAGACGGCTGGCGCGCACAAACATGCCGGAAGGAAGCTTGACGTTGTAGAGCGTCATATTGCCAAAATAGGCGATGTCGACCACCTCGCCTTCGACCGCGTTCCGCGCGCGATCGGACGGCTGCTCACGGGCAATCCGCACTTTCTCCGGCCGCACCGCGAACCACACCGTCTGCCCCCTGGCGACGTCGATCGCGCTTCCCGCTTCGATGGCGAAGTTGTCTTTGGCGCCGATGCGGATGACTTCCTGTGCCGCCGACTCGACCGGCCCTTCGAAGATGTTCACAGAGCCGATGAAGTCGGCAATGTAGCGCGAGCTTGGCGATTCGTAGATCTCCGCCGGGGTCGCCACCTGCACGATCCGCCCTTGGTCCATGACCGAAATGCGGTCCGCGACCGTCATCGCCTCTTCCTGGTCGTGGGTCACGATGACGAAGGTCAGGCCGAGGTCGGATTGCAGGTCGATCAGCTCGAACTGGGTCTCTTCCCTGAGCTTTTTGTCGAGCGCGCCGAGCGGCTCGTCGAGAAGCAGCACCTTTGGCCGCTTGGCGATGGCGCGCGCGAGCGCCACGCGTTGCCGTTGACCGCCGGAAAGCTGGTCGGGCTTGCGCTTGGCGAACTGTTCCATCTTGACGAGCTTCAGGACGTCGGCGACGCGCTCCGCGATTGCGTCCTTCGGCATCTTGTCCTGCTTCAATCCGAAGGCGACGTTCCCCTCCACCGTCATGTGCGGGAAGAGAGCGTAGGACTGGAACATCATATTGACCGGCCGCTTGTGCGGCGGCACGCCGGAGAGCGGCTTGCCGTCGAGCCAGATCGAGCCTTCGCTCGGCTCCTCGAAGCCGGCGAGCATGCGTAAAAGCGTGGTCTTGCCGCAGCCCGAAGGGCCGAGCAGGGCGTGGAACTCGCGCTCGTAGATCGTAAGTGACTGGTTGTCGACGGCAACGAACGTGCCGAAGCGCTTCGTCACGTTGCGAAACTCGATAAAGGGCTTCGCCGCCGCATCGTTCCAGGGCTGGAACTGGCGGCGGACGGCGCCGACGACGTTTTTCAAGTCCCTGCCCCCATCGCTGCCCGGGGCCGCCGGAACGGCTGTCCCCGGGCCCGCCCTGAAAAGTCTACTGGCCGGTCTTCACTTCCGTCCAGATGCGTGTCACCTCGCGCTGCGTCTTCGGATCGTTCGGTGTCGTCGTGTAGAGCTTGGCGATCGTTGCGTCGTCCGGATAGATCGCCGGGTCACCGCTAACGTCCTCGTTCAGGAACTTCTGCGAGCCCTTGTTGCCGTTGGCGTAGTAGACGTAGTTGGAATTGCGCGCGGCGATCTCAGGCTTCAGCATGAAGTTGATGAAGGCGTGCGCAGCGTCGACATGCGGCGCGTCAGCCGGAATCGCGAAGCTGTCGAGCCACATCAGCGCGCCTTCCTTCGGAATCGAATACGCCACGTTGACGCCGTTGTTGGCTTCCGACGCGCGGTCACGCGCCTGCAGCACATCACCGGAATAGCCGACCGCCAGACAGATATCGCCGTTGGCGAGCGCGTTGATGTATTCGGAGGAGTGGAATTTCTGGATATGCGCGCGCACGCTTTTGAGAAGGTCGCCCGCCTTCTGCAGGTCCTCCGACTTCTTGGAGTCGGGCGGGAGCCCGAGATAATTCAGCGCTGCGGGCAGCATGTCGTCGGCGGAATCGAGCACCTGCACGCCGCAATCGGCGAACCTTGAAATCACCGCCGGATCGAAGATCATCGCCCAGGAACTGAGCGGCGCATCGGGCATGCGCTCCTTGATCTTGTCGACGTTGTAGCCGATGCCGGTCGTGCCCCACATGTAGTTGGTGGCGTGTTCGAGGCCGGGATCGTAGGTCTCAAGCCGGTCGGCAATCTCTTTCCACTGGTATTGCAGGTTCGGGATCTTCGACTTGTCGAGCTTCTGCACCACGTTCGCCTGGATCAGCCTGGCGAGATTGCGGTCGGTCGGAACGATGATGTCGTAGCCGGAGCCGCCGGCGAGAAGCTTCGTCTCCATCATCTCCATGGAATCGTAGACGTCGTAGACGACCTTGATGCCGGTCTCTTTGGTGAAATCGTCGAGCACGCCGTCGCCGACGTAGTCGGACCAGTTGTAGACGTTGACGACCTGGTCCTGGGCGGACGCCGCGAGCGGCAGAGCGATGAGGGTGGCGGCCGCCAGGAACTTGGCGAGGGTCGAGTTCACTTCCTTGTCCTCCGTGCGAAGAGAAACGTCAGTCTTGGGCTGAGCTTAGGTTCCGGGCGCGGGCGCTTCAACCCGAGAGTTCGTAGTCCGCCGGGCCGACGACATTCTCGTGAAAGGCACTCGGCTGCGCCACGGGCGGGCTGTGCCGGTGGGCGCAGTCGGGCCGCTCGCAGAGCCGGCAGGTGACGCCGACCGGTCGCGGTGCGCCGGGCGCGGCTCCGAGCACGTCGGCGATGTCGGCGCTGCGCCAGCCGATCAGCGAAAGCCGGCGCGGCGCAGGCAGCGCCCCCGTCAGCGGCCCTTCCTCCGAAAACGCCACCACGCGGTAGAGATTGTCGTCGGCGGTCTGAAGCGTTGCATGCACCGGCTGCCCGCCGGGCGGCGGGTCGAAGATCGGCAGTCTTGCACAGAGCGGCGCACGCCGCGGTAGCGGGAACCCGGCGCCGGCGATCCTTGCGATCACAGCGCCCGAAGCGTCGAGTGTTACCAGGAACGCCGGCGGCAGCGAAAGCGCGCCGCCCGCGCCGAGCGCCGCCAGCCGTTGCGCGATGCGCGAGGGTTTCAGTGCGAAGCGCCGCGACATCAGCATCACGTCGAAGCCGCTTTCGCGTGCCGCTGCGGCAAGCCGCTCGCCCGGCGCAAGGATCGCTTCCGCGAGACGACGCGCGAAGCCCCCGCGGCAGATGCGCGCTGGTTCAGGCTCGCTCATGCCCGCTTCCGTCGCCAGCCGGTCGAGCAGGCTGCGGTGGCCGAGAAAGGCGATCTGCCGGGCGACGAGGAACGGGCGCTCAAGCTGCGGCACGCGTTCGGAGAGGAAAAGGCGGAGCGTGTGTCGATCGTAGCGAAGCTGCTCGTTCGGCATGATCTGGTCGGGGAGGATGCGAAGCTCAACGCCGTGCCGCTCTTTGAGATGCGTCTTCAGCGCCTCGTGCGGATCGTCACGCGGCGCAAGCGCCGCGGCGACCGCTTCTGCCTCCGTCTCGACTGCCGGGAAGTAGGGACCGGCCTCCTCGAAATAGGCTGCGACCTGCGCCGCCGGCAGGCGCGGGCTCCTTTCGTTTACCGGCTCGCCGCTCTTCGCCAGCGAATGCGAAAGGTCGGAGAGCCGCTCGAGCGACTCGCGATAGGCCTCAAAGAGCCGCGTCATTCCGCGCGCGGCGTTCGGCGCCGCCTCCGCGAACTCGGAGAGTTCCGAGGGCGAAGCGATCTCGCCGGTCAGGAGCGGATCGGCGAAGACCTCCCTTAGCGCCTCTACCGCTTCTTCGCTGTCGCCAGCGGACAGCTCTGCGACGTCGATGCCGTAGACCCCCGAGAGCTTTAGGAGCACCTGCACGGTAAGCGGCCTTTGATTGCGCTCGATCAGATTCAGGTAGCTCGGCGACACGCCGATGGCGGCCGCCATCTGGGTCTGTGTGAGATTGAGGCGCTGTCTCAGCCTCTTCAGCCGCGCTCCGGCGAAGATTTTTCGCTCACCCATCGAGTGTCTCCGCTTATTACAAGAATTTACATCTGTTGCGGCATGTTGTGCAAGCCTCGACAATATGACCCCTTTCTGCCTGTCACGCGAGTGAATTGGCTCGACTTTCTGCGTCACAATGTAAAATACCTCCACACCGCTTTCAGGCGTGGAGATTGACCGTGACGACGATTGCTAAGCTGGTGCCCGGCGCGGCGCCGCAAAGGTTCGACGGAATTGAACGGCCCTATGGGCTGGAAGACGTGGCGCGCCTGCGTGGCTCGCTGCCGATCCGCCATACGCTCGCCGAGTACGCCGCCGACCGGCTTTGGAAGCTCCTTGCCGAAGAGCCTTACGTGAACGCGCTCGGCGCGCTCTCCGGCAACCAGGCCATGCAGATGGTGCGCGCGGGACTGAAGGCGATCTACCTTTCCGGCTGGCAGGTCGCGGCCGACGCCAACACCGCCGGCGCCATGTACCCGGACCAGTCGCTCTATCCGGCGAATTCGGGCCCGGAGCTCGTCAGGAAGATCAATCGCACGCTACAGCGTGCCGATCAGATCGAGACGATGGAGGGGAAGCGCTCCGTCGACACTTGGTTCGCCCCGATCGTCGCTGATGCGGAAGCCGGGTTCGGCGGACCGCTCAACGTCTTCGAGATCATGAAGGCCTACATCGAGGCGGGTGCGGCGGGCGTCCATTTCGAGGACCAGCTCGCCTCGGAAAAGAAGTGCGGCCACATGGGTGGCAAGGTGCTGATCCCGATGGCGGCCCATATCCGCAACCTCGTCGCCGCACGGCTCGCCGCCGACGTGATGGGCGTCCCGACATTGGTGATCGCGCGCACCGACGCTGAGGCCGCGAAGCTCATCACCTCCGACGTCGATGAGCGCGACCGCGAGTTCATCATCCCGGCGGAGCGCACCGCCGAAGGCTTCTACTGGGTGAAGAACGGGCTTGAGCCGTGTATCGCGCGCGCCAAGGCCTATGCGCCCTATGCGGACCTGATCTGGTGCGAGACGTCGAAGCCGGATTTGAATCAGGCGAAGCGCTTCGCCGAAGGTGTCCGCCGTGATTTTCCGAACAAGATGCTCGCCTACAATTGCTCGCCGAGCTTCAATTGGAGGAAGCACCTCGACGACGCGACGATCGCCAAATTCCAGCACGAGCTCGGCGCCATGGGCTACCGGTTCCAGTTCATCACGCTCGCCGGGTTCCATCAGTTGAACCACGGAATGTTCGAGCTCGCGCGCGACTATCGCGAGCGCCAGATGGCGGCCTATGCCGAGTTGCAGGAGGCGGAGTTCGCCGCCGAGGCGGACGGCTACACGGCGACGCGCCACCAGCGCGAGGTCGGCACGTCCTATTTCGACGCCGTGTCGATGACCATTTCCGGCGGTCGCGCCTCGACAACCGCCATGGCCGAATCGACGGAAGCCGCGCAGTTCGACAAGGGCGGCCGCCGCCGCCGGGCCGCGTGAAGGAGAAGGACGATGATCAAGACCAGGGTCAAGGAACGGACCGAGGAGCAGACCTCGACCATGTCGGACGCGCAGACTTCTGCGCTCCGTTCGCTCGGAAACGATCTGCATCGGCTGAACCAGTCGGTGGTGCGCTGCGTGGAATCCGGGCTTTCGGTGGAATTGCAGCGGACCGCCCGCCATCACGCGGAGGGCGGCTACTGGGGCGATCTCATGGTTCCGATCGTCGTCAAACAGCGCTGACGGCATCCGCTCGAGCCCTGGCCGGCGCGACGTCCGAGGCGTCGCGGCCGGCCTTTTGCCTTGCCCCTCGGCGACTTAAGGGCGCACGCGTGGCCGCGAAAATGCCCTAGTTCCCTGTTTTGGAACGCTATCGCACCGCCTTCACGCTGCCGGTGCAGAACCGCAACATGCTTGCGGACCGATGCGCGCCGCGATAGCGGGTGCCGCTCTCCACGGAAAACGGCAAAGGATTTCGATGTCGGCAATGGAATTGACTGCGCCTTCCGGCACCGTGAGCTTGACCGGGCGCGGGCGGACGATCGCGACACTCGTTGTCCTTCTGGCGTTCTTCATGGACATCCTCGATTCGACGATCGTCAACGTGGCGATTCCGTCGATCCGCACCAGCCTCGACGCCAGCTATTCGGGGATCCAGTGGATCATTGCCGGCTATCAGCTTGCCTTCGCGCTCTTCCTCATCACCGGCGGCCGGCTCGGCGACATCATCGGCTACAAGAAGATGTTTCTGATCGGCGTCGCCGGTTTCACGGTCGCCTCGACGCTGTCGGGCCTTGCCACTTCGACGGAGATGCTGATCGGCGCGCGCCTCCTGCAGGGCGTCATGGCGGCGCTGATGGTTCCGCAGATCCTTTCCAACATCCAGATCATGTACACGACGACGAAGGAGCGGCAGGGAATCTCCGCCTTGTATGGCGGCATCGCGGGCATCGCCACGGTGCTCGGCCCGATCATCGGTGCGCTCCTCATCACCGGCAACGTCTGGGACCTTGGTTGGCGCACGATCTTCCTTGTCAACATCCCGGTCGGGATCGGCGCCATGATCCTTGCCTGGATCTACCTGCCGGACGCGAAGTCCCCGCATCCGCTGAAGCTTGATCTCGTCGGCGTCGGCGTCGTGCTCGTCGCGACACTGATGCTGATGTTCCCGCTCATCCAGGGGCGGCAGCTTGGCTGGCCGGCCTGGGTCGTCGCCTCGATGATCGTCTCGGTCCCGGTCTTCGTGTTCTTCGCCTTCACCCAGATCTGGAAGGACAGGCACGACGCATCGCCGCTCGTCGTGCCGGCGCTCTTCCGGCGCCGTTCTTTTGTCGCGGGCGTCATCCTAAGCTTGTGCTTCTTTTCGGTGATTTTCGGGTTCTTCTTCATCTTCACGATCTACCTGCAGATCGGGCTCGGCTACTCGATCCTGAAGGCGGGGCTGACCGGCATCCCCTTCTCGCTTGGCGTGAGCCTTGCCGCAGGCATGTCCGGCCCGGTACTTGTGCCGCGTTTCGGCCGCAAGATCATCTCCGCCGGGCCGCTCGTGATGGGCGCGGGCTACGCGCTGTTCCTCTTCACGATCCGCCACTACGGCAGCGACGTGACGCCATGGGAGTTCATCCCCGCGCTGCTCATCTCCGGTCTCGGCATGGGTTGCGTGGTCGCGCCGATCTACTCTTTCATCCTCGCCGAGGTGCCGATCAACGATGCCGGCTCCGCCTCAGGCGTCGTCAACACGACGCAGCAGATCGGTGGCGCGATCGGAATCGCCATCGTCGGCGTGGTCTTCTTCGGGCTGCTCGGCAGCCAGGCGCAAGTGAGCGTGGAGAGCGTGCGCGCCGATCTTTCAGCCGATCTGACGGAGATCGGCGTGCCCCCGTCGCAGCTCCCGAAGGTCACCACCAATTTCGAAGCCTGCTTCGTCGACCGCTCCAACGCGAAGGACCTCGCTGCGGTGCCCGACAGCTGCCAGCGGGGCGAGGCCGCGCTCGCCAAGAACGAATCCGCCGATCCGGAATCGGTCAATGCGGTCCGCGCCGCGCTGCAGAAGCGCGGCGTTGAGGCCAATCAGCGGAACTTCACCCGCACCATGGAAGGCACGCTGCTTTTCCAGCTTGGGGCGCTGGTGGTGATCTTCTTCCTGAGCTTTGCGCTTCCCGCGAAGCCGCGCACGCGCGAAGAGATGGGAAAGCTCGCGGCGGAAGGCGTGATCGGCGTCTGACCGACAACGCTTCCTTCTCACCCAGCAACCGAATCTTTCCAGCGAACGAGCAGATATCCGTCTGCGCCGCTTGGCCGCGGGGCCCGCGCATACGTTCGATTAACTGCGTCAAAACATCTGTTTGAAACAGACGTTTGAATATGCTATGCATCGCCTCGTTTTCAGTCGAGGCAGATGCAAGTGCTTGAGAAGACAGAGAAACCTGCAGATCCTACGCGCGAGCGCATCCTCGAGGGCGCGCTCGATCTTTTCGGCGAGCGCGGCCTGACCGGCACGACCGTCCGCGACATCGCCGCGCGCGCCAAGGTCAACGTCGCGGCGATCTCCTACCATTTCGGCGGCAAGGAAGAACTCTACCGGGCCGTCGCCGAAACCGTTCTCGGATCGATCGCGGGGCGCGTGCGAAGCCGGATCGGCCCGCTGCTTGCCGCGCCGCCGAGCGAACCGGAGAAGGCGCGCGCCGCGCTTCAGGACTTCGCCGCGACTATGGTCGACGTGATCGTCGGGCCCGAGGATATGCGTCGCGTCGCGCGCTTCATCATTCGCGAGCAGATGCAGCCGACGGCTGCGTTCGACATTCTCTACACGATGTTCTCCGAGTTTCACGGCGCGGCGACGCGGCTCTTCGCCACCGCCGCCGGAGTTGACCCCGAGCTGGAGGAAACGCGGCTCCGCGTCTTCCTGTTGATCGGCCAGGTGCTGTTCCTGCGGATCGCCGAGGCCGCGGTGCTCCGCCGGCTCGGACGCGAGCGCTACGACGACGCCTTCATGGACGAGGCGAAGGCCCTCATCCGCCAGAACGTCGGCGCCTTGGTCGCCGCCGCGCGGGAGAGCCGGCCATGAGAAGGCTCGCTCTCCTTCTCGCGCTTCTTCTTTCCGCTTGCGGCGATCCGCGGAGCGCCGTGTTCCAGGGCTATGTCGAAGGCGACTTCGTCGAGGTCGCGCCTGAGGTCTCCGGCCGCATCGCGGAGCTTGCAGTTCGCCGCGGCGGCGACGTCAAGGCCGGCGACCTCCTCTTCAAGATCGACGACGCGGAAGCCACCGCGGCCGTTGCGCAAGCGGAAGCGGAGCTGGCGCGGTCGGAAGCCCAGCTCGCCAATCTGAGGCAGGGTCAGCGGCCGCCCGAGATTGCGGTGCTCGAAGCGCAGATTGCCGAAGCCGAGGCGGCGCTCGACAAGGCGCGCCGCGATTTTGGGCGGCAGAAGTCGCTCTTCGACAGCAAGGTCGCCTCCGAGGCACAGCTCGATCAGGCGCGCGAGGCAATCACCGTCGCCGAGGCGCGCGTCACCGCGGCGCGCCGCCAGCGCGACGTCGCTGCGATGCCCGCACGTACGCCGGAAATCGACGCCGGCGAACGCGCCGTCGATGCATCGCGCGCCGCGCTCGACCAGGCGCGGACGCGGCTGACGAAATATGTGGTCAATGCACCGGTCGCGGGTCGGATCGAGGACACCTATTACGAGGCCGGCGAGGTCGCCTCGGCCGGAACGCCGGTACTTCAGCTCCTCCCTGCGGACAAGCGCAAGGTGATCTTCTACGTGCCCGAGGCGGAGCGGTCCGCGCTCGCGCAGGGCGGCACCGTGGCGGTGACCTGCGACGGATGCCCGTCCGGTCTGACGGCGGAGATCAATTTCCTGGGCTCGGAGGCCGAATACACGCCGCCCGTGATCTTCAGCCGCGAGAACCGCGGCAAGCTCATGTTCCGCGCCGAGGCACGGCTCACGGGCGAGGCTGCGAACCTGCCTCTCGGTCAGCCGGTCGACGTGGCACCCGGACTTCGAGGCACGCAATGAACGGCGCATCGACCGTCATCGACGTGCACGGCCTGACCAAGCGCTTCGGCGAAAAGACGGCGGTCAAGGAGGTCGACCTCAAAGTCTCCGAAGGTGAGATCGTTGGCTTTCTCGGCCCGAACGGTTCCGGCAAGACGACCACGATCCGCATGATCTGCGGTCTGCTTCGTCCAACGGGCGGCGAGGGCACCTGCCTCGGCCACGACATCGTCCGCGAGGCCGAGGCGATCAAGCTTGAGGTCGGCTACATGACGCAGCGGTTCTCGCTCTACGAGGACCTGACGATCCGCGAGAATCTCGAGTTTGTCGGCCGCCTCTACGCGCTCCCCGATCTCGGCGGCACGGTCGACGCGACGCTTGCGGGCCTCGGCCTGAAGAACCGCCAGCGCCAACTCGCGGGCACGCTTTCCGGAGGCTGGAAGCAGCGTCTGGCGCTTGCCGCCTGCATCATGCACAAACCGCGGCTGCTTCTACTCGACGAGCCGACCGCCGGCGTCGATCCGAAGGCCCGCCGTGAGTTCTGGGACGAGATCCATCGCCTCGCGGAGGACGGCCTGACCGTGCTTGTCTCCACCCACTACATGGACGAAGCCGAGCGCTGCCATCGCATCGTCTATATCGCCTACGGCACGATCGTCGCGCGCGGCACGACAGCCGAGGTCATCGAGCATTCCGGGCTGCAGACCTTTGTCCTCACCGGCAATGGCGCTGCGCACGCGGCGCGCGAGCTTGAAGGCATGCCGGGCGTCGAGCAGGTCGCAGCCTTCGGTCAGGCCATCCACGTCGTCGGCTCGGACCCGGCGGCCTTGGCGAAGTCCGTCAAGGCCGTCGCCGCTCGCTACCCGGTCGAGGTGGAGCCCGGCGAAACGACGCTCGAAGACGTCTTCATCCGCCTCATGAGCGAGGCGCAAGTGGGTGCGAACGGCAGATGAGCGCACCGTCCCCCCTGCTTCGCATTCGCGCCGTGCTCATCAAAGAGTTCATCCAGATGCGGCGCGACCGGCTGACCTTCGCAATGATCCTCGGCATCCCGATCCTCCAGCTCGTGTTGTTCGGCTACGCCATCAACACCGATCCGAAGCATCTGCCGACCGGCGTCGTCGTCGGCGATTCCGGACCGGTCGCGCGCGCCATTGTCGCCGGCATGCAGACCTCCGATTATTTTCGCATCGACGGCCTGTTGAGCGAAGACCAGGCGCGCCGGGAGCTTGCAGATGGCACGCTCGCCTTCGTCGTCACCGTGCCGCGCGATTTTCACAAGGATCTGGTTCGTGGCCGCCGTCCCGCGATCGTGATCGAAGCGGACGCCTCCGATCCGACCGCGTCCGCGAACGCGTTGGCGGCAATGCCGGAGATCGTGAACCGCGCCGTCGCCGCTGCGACCGACGCTCCGCCGTCGCGTTCGGCCAGCGGCGCCGACGTCATCGTGCACCGCCTCTACAATCCGGAAGCTGTCAACACGTACAATATCGTGCCGGGTCTGATCGGCACGATCCTCACGCTGACGACAACGCTGATGACGGCGCTGGCGCTGACCCGCGAGATCGAGCGCGGCACGATGGAGAGCCTGCTTGCCATGCCGCTCCGGCCGCTGGAGATCATGATCGGCAAGATCGTGCCCTATATCGGCATCGGCTTCTTGCAGGTCCTCGTCATTCTCGTCGCCTCCTATGCGCTGTTCGCGGTTCCGCTGGAGGGCTCGCTCGTGCTTCTGCTCCTCGCGGTGCTCCTCTTCATCGCCGCCAACGTGACGCTCGGCTACACGTTTTCGACGCTGGCGCGCTCGCAGCTGCAGGCCATGCAGATGACATTTTTCTTCTTCCTGCCCTCCATCCTGCTCTCCGGCTTCATGTTCCCGTTCCGCGGCATGCCGATCTGGGCGCAGGCGATCGGCGACGTGCTGCCGCTGACCCATTTTCTGCGCGCCGTGCGCGGCATCATGCTGAAGGGCAACGACACGCTGCAGGTCCTGCCCTATCTCTGGCCGGTTGCCGTCTTCCTCCTCGCGATCGGCGGGGTTGCGCTTCTCCGGTTCCGACGCACCCTGGATTAACGGCGTCGCGGGCCCGGCTTCGCGAACGGCCCGAAAACGGCTAAGTATCGCTTATGAGCGCAGTTGTAGAGCCTTTCGCGAGCGATCGCGCGCCGGTGGCGCGCGGCGTGGCCGACCAGCCGACGGCGCGGCAATGGTGCCGCGACCGGCGCATCGACGACATCGAATGCATCATTCCGGACCAGGCCGGCGTGGCGCGCGGCAAGCTGATGCCGACGGAGAAGTTCTTCGGCGGCAACCCGATGACCTTGCCGGCCTCGATGTTCACCCAGACCATCACCGGCGAATATCCGGAGGAGGAGGAAGCCTTCATTGAAGGCCTCACCGATTCCGACCTGATCTTCCGCCCCGATTATTCGACGCTCGCCGTCGTTCCCTGGGCGAGCGACCCGACCGCGCAGGTGCTCCATGACGCCTTCCACAAGGACGGGACGCCCTTCGAGATCGCACCGCGGAATGTCCTGAAGCGGGTGATGCAGCTTTATAGCGATCGCGGCTGGAAGCCGGTCGTGGCGCCGGAGATGGAGTTCTATCTCGTCAAGCCGAACATCGATCCGGACTATCCGCTCGAGCCGCCGGTCGGCCGCTCCGGCCGCCCGGAGCGGGCGCGCCAAGCCTATTCGATTACCGCGGTGAACGAGTTCGAGGAGCTCTTCGACGACATCTACCGTTTCTCCGAGGCGCAGGGGCTGGAGATCGACACGCTGAACCACGAGGACGGCACCGCGCAGATGGAGATCAATCTGCGCCACGGCGATCCGGTCGAGCTTGCCGACCAGGTGTTCTTGTTCAAGCGGACGATCCGCGAGGCGGCGCTCCGCCACAAGATGTACGCGACGTTCATGGCAAAGCCCATCGCCACCGAGCCCGGCTCGGCGATGCACATCCACCATTCCGTGAACGAGGTGGCGACCGGCCGCAACATTTTCGCCGACGGCGGCGTCAACGCGCTTGAGCCGCGCTTCCTGAACTTCGTCGCCGGCATGCAGACCTATCTGCCGCGCGTCATGTGCATGCTGGCACCCTACGTGAACTCCTATCGGCGCCTGGTCAGGAACACGAGCGCGCCGATCAACGTGCGCTGGGGCTTCGACAACCGCACAGTCGGTCTGCGTGTGCCGCTGTCGGACGGGGCGAACCGGCGCGTGGAAAACCGCGTTCCCTCTTCCGACGCCAATCCCTATCTCGCCATCGCCGCTTCGCTTGCCTGCGGCTATCTCGGCCTCGTCAAGGAGCTGCAGCCTGACCGGGCGATCGAGGGCGCGAGCCGCGACCCGAGCTTCGCGCTCCCGCGCTCGATCCTCGACGCCGTCCGATTGCTGGAGGCTACGCCGGAACTGGTCGAGATATTCGGCGCCACCTTCGTGCGCACCTATCGCGCCATCAAGGAGACCGAATACGAGACCTTCATGGGCGTGATCAGCGCATGGGAGCGCGAGTACCTGCTGCTCAGCGTCTAGGCTGATGGCGCGCGCCTTCCCGCCGTCTTTCTTCCGGCTCGCGGCAGGCGATGCCCCCGAATACGCGCCGCTCGACGGTTCGCGCAAGGCGGACGTCTTAGTCGTCGGCGGCGGCTTCACCGGACTCTCCGCCGCGATCCATCTTGCCGAGGCCGGCGCCGACGTCGTGCTCATCGAGGCGGATCGGGTTGCGAGCGGCGCCTCGGGGCGGAACGGCGGCCAGATTCATTCCGGCCTTCGTCGCGACGTGATCTGGCTTGAGCAACACTTCGGCCTGAAGCGCGCGCGCGAATTCTGGAACATGGCGGAAGAAGCGAAGGCGCTCGTCCGCGGGCTGATCGTCCGCTTCGCGATTTCCTGCGACCTCCGCGCCGGCGTCATCGAGACGCAGCACAAGGCCGCGCTGATGCCGGACGCCGACGAGCTTGTGCGCGTGTTGCGCGACCGCTTCGGCTACGACCAGGCGCGCCTCCTCGACCGCGACGAGACGGTCGCGGCGCTCGGCTCGGAGCGCTTCTTCGGCGCCATCCATGACAGCGGCGCGGGTCATCTCGATCCCTACCGCTTCGCGCTCGGGCTCGCGCGCGCGGCAGGCTTGCTCGGCGCGACGATCCACGAGCGCACGCCGGCGCTTGCGTTGGGGCGCGAACAGGGTCCCGTCGTGCACACGCCGACCGGCGATATTCGCGCCGACCACGTCATCGTGGCGACCGACGGACGCTCCGGCCGCTTCGAGCGGTTCACGCGCCGCCGCATGCTCGGTCTGAACAGTTTCATCGTCGCGACCGAGCCGCTTGGCGCTGCCGGCGACACAATCCTTCCCCGCGGCGAGGCGGCTGCCGACAGCCGCTTCGTCGTGCGCTACTGGCGCAAGATGGCCGACGGGCGGCTCCTTTTCGGCGGCGGCGAAAGCAATGCCGGACGCATCCCCGCCGACATCGCCGCGTTCGTGCGTCCGCATCTTTCGGAGATCTATCCGGAGCTCGCCAGCGTTCCGATCGTGCACGGCTGGGGCGGCGTCGTCTCGGTGACCGCCCCGCGCCTTCCCTTTGTGCGCGAGGTCGCGCCGGCGGTCTGGGCGGCTGGCGGCTATTCCGGGCAAGGCGTCGCGCTTGCGCCCTTCCTAGGCAAGCTCTTGGCCGAGACTGCGCTCGGCCGCAGTGAGCGCATCGCGGCCTTCACCGCATTGGCCATCCCGCCGCTTCCCCTGGCATCCTGGTTGCGCGGCCCGCTCGTCAGCCTCGCCCTTTTGCGCGGCCGCATCGCCGACCGGCTTTAGCGAGAAGGTGGCTGGAGCCGATTCGAGACCGACGGGCGTGCAGCCCGCGAAGCAAGGCGGATAGCCGCCGACTAAGCCGAGTGCCGGGCGCTGAGCCAGTCCGGCAGGTCGCGGACGCTTTCGAGCACCACGTCGGCGAGCGGGGACAGTTCTTCTCGTTCTCCGTTGCCGCTCAAGACGCCGATCGCCGCGCCCGCGCCGGCGGCGCGCGCCATCTCCAGATCGTGCGGATTGTCGCCGATCACTGCGATCGCTTCGAGCGGGATGCCAGTCGCCGCGGCGAAGGCGTGCACGATGTCGGGTGCCGGCTTTGGGTGCTCGACGGAATCGTAGCCGAAGACGTGCGGAAGGAAGTGCGCGATATCGAGCGCGGCGAGCGCTGCCTTCGTGCCCGCGGTCCCATCGCTGGTGGCGATGCCCATGGCGAAGCCGGCGTCGTGGAGCGCACTGAGCGTCTCGCGGAGGCCGGGAACCGGCACCGAGCAGGTCAGACCGTTCTCGAGGAACACTTGGTCGATCCGCTCTACGAGGGCTTCCTCTTCCGCTTCCGCGAGGGTCGGGAACCACAGGCGAACGATGTCCACGGTGTTGCCCGCCGCAAGCGCCCCACCGGCGCGGAAGCGCCCGGTCGCCGGATTGAAGCCGCCGGCGACGAGCATGGCCTCTGCGGCAGTGCTGTCACCTTGCGCAAGGTCGAGGGAGAGCTCGCGATAGACGCGCGACCAGCTCGCCTCGAAATCGAGAAGCGTTCCGTCCTTGTCGAAGAGAAGACCGCGCATGGCCGCTCCCGTGCCCGAGACCGGGGAGGTCGGTCAAGCCCGGCGGCGAGCCACCTGCTTGTGCGCCCCACAAGCGCCCCGCAATATGGCGGTGCGCCGGCCCGCAACGGCCGAGGCCGGGGAAGGAGCCTACGATGAGCGAACGCAAGCCGGAGCGCACCTATGCCGATCCTGAGGTTATCGAGCGCCTGAAGATCGAGCTGCCGCACTGGACGCTTTCGCAAGGCGCGATCGTGCGGCGCTACGGGACCTCCGGCTGGAAGGCGACGCTGATGGTGGTGAACGCGGTCGGCCATCTGGCGGAAGCGGCTTGGCACCACCCCGATCTGAAGGTCTCCTACGCCTGGGTCGAGGTTGCCTTGCGGACTCATTCAGCCAAGGGGATCACCGACAAGGATTTCGCGCTCGCAACGAAGATCGAAGAGGTTGTCGCGTGGCAGCCGGGAAAAGAAGGCGGGACGCTTGAGGGAACGCCGCAGGACCCGCGCTTTTCCTACTTGAAATACGATTCCTGACGCGGGGGAGACGGATATCACGTCCGCTTGTGCCAGCCTGGCGCCGCCAGGACCTGCATTCCCTGCCTGTCGCTCTCCGCGACCCAGTCGGCGATGGCGCGGCCGCCGATGACGGCATCCGGCATCACGTCCTTGAGCGGCACAAGCGCGAAGGCCCGCTCGGTGAGGCGCGGATGCGGGATATGCAGCCCCGGCTCGTCCATCTCAAGGGAGCCGAAAAGAAGAATGTCGATGTCGATCCGGCGCGGCCCCCAGCGCTCGATGCGCTCGCGTCCGAGTTGACGCTCAATGTCGAGGATCGCTTCGAGGAGCTGACGCGGCGCAAGCGAGGTGTCGATGCCGACTGCGGCGTTCAGAAAGGCCGGCTGATCGATCTTTCCCCAGGGCGGTGTCAGATAGAGTGCGGAAACCGCCTCGACCGCGATTCGGGACTCGCGGCAAGGTGCTCGATCGCCGCGGCGATCAGCTTGCGGCTGTCGCCGATGTTTCCGCCAAGACCGAGCACGGCGCGTGTCACTGAGCCGAGCTCGCTGCCGGAGCCCCCAGGATCGCTGCCACCATCCGCATCGCCTCGACATGCTCCGCGACGTCATGGACGCGCACGATCGCTGCGCCGGCAAGCGCGGCGACGACGCTCGTCGCGAGCGTGCCCGCGAGACGGTTCGGATTGTCGCGGCTGGTCGCCTTGCCGATGAAGGATTTGCGCGAGGTTCCGACGAGGATCGGGTAGCCGAGCGCGATGAGCTCGGGGAGCCGGTGGAGAAGCTCGAAATTCTGCTCCGGCGATTTGCCGAATCCGAAGCCCGGATCGAGCACGATTCGATCTTCGCGAATGCCGGCGCTTCGGGCGATGTCGAGCGTGTGTTCGAAATAGTCGCTGCAGATCGCGACAGGGTCGCCCGGCAGCGGCTCGGCGGAACCCAGAATGGCGGGATTGTGCATGGCTATCACGCCTGCGCCAAAGCGCGCTGCGACCGCAGCCATGTCTTTGTCCCCCTGCAGCCCGCGGATGTCGTTGACGATCGTTGCGCCGGCAGAGAGGCCCGCCTCGGCGACGGACGCTTTCATGGTGTCGATGGAGACCGGAACGCCCGTCGCCACCGCCGCCTCGACGACAGGAAGGACGCGGCGCATCTCCTCGACGGCAGTGACCCCGAGTGCGCCCTTGCGGGTCGATTCGCCGCCGATATCGAGGATATGCGCGCCCCCGCCCGCCAACCGTATCGCGTGCTCCGCGGCCACATCGACCTCGCCGAAGCGCCCGCCGTCGTAGAAGGAATTGGGCGTCACGTTCACGATGCCCATGACGAAAGGCACGCGGGCCGGCCCGGCCGAGCGCCATGTCTCCAGCATCGCGGCGAAACGGGAGCCGATGTCGGAGCGCGCGGCGCCCCGGCTAGCATGCGGCGCTTCGGGAAGGACCATCCGAGACTGCTAATGCCGTCGGTTTTGCAAGACAATGCGCGGGATGACCGCCGCGCCGATCAAACGATGGGCGCTGCCACGTGATTGCGGTACCACAGTCGCATTAATTTGCCGACGAAACCTGTTTGCGGTCTGGACGAAAGCAACCGGCAACAATTCCGAGCTATCGCGCGGGTATCGATAAGGACCACCGACAGGGAAGCGTCTCGTCCACGCACAAGCATGATGTTTCGCAGAATTGTCCAGGCCATCCCGAAAGGCGTTCTCCGCCTGATCCAGCCGCGCTACCGGCCGGAGCGCCATTACATGCGCGGCCAAGGCCCTGCGTGCGCCGCCCGCCAGACTATTATTAACCACTAGTTCCACCTGCCCCGCCCTTCAGGACGTTGTCGCGCAACCAGCGGTCGGCCAGGAACCGTTTCTTAAGGGACAATAAGCATCTTTGCCGGTGGAAGCGCCATGCCGGCGGACTTCCATTTGCGCTCCGGCTGTCTCCCGCGTCGATCGGAGTATTGCGTTGGCAGGGAAATGACTTCGCTCGCCCCGATCGCTGCGGATGATCACTTCGAGTGCGTCGTCATCGACGACGACCCGGACATCTGCACGCTCATCTCCCGCGTGCTCTCCAAGATCGGGATTTCGAGCGTCGGCCTTTCGAGCGCCGACGCCCTGGCGGGCGCGCTCAAGACGATCCGGCCATCGGTCATCTTTCTCGATGTCGCGCTCGACCGCTCCGATGCGATCGACGGCATCCGCATCCTGCGCCAGACCGGCTTCAACGGCGCGGTGCAGCTCATCAGCGGCAAGGACACCGAGCTTCTGAACAACATCAAGGCGGTCGGGGAGCGGAACGGGCTGAAGATGCTCGATCCGCTGCGCAAGCCGTTCCGCTCCGAGCACTTGCGCAAGCTCTTCACCGGCGGCGATATCGCGGGACAAGCGACACTGGCCGAGGATTCCAAGGCCCGCGGGTTCATCACCGTGGAAGAGCGCACGACCGTGCCCGTGATCGAGCTCGACGAAGCGCTCGACGCGCACTGGCTCGACATGCACTACCAGCCGAAGGTCGACCTGCTGCGAAATCGCGTGGTCGGCGCGGAAGGGCTGGCCAGGGTAAACCACCCGGTCCACGGAATTCTGGGGCCGATCTCGTTTCTGCCGGGCGCCTCCGTCGAGGCGCTTCGAAAGCTCACGGAGTTCGTTGTCAAGAAGGCCTTCCTCGACTGGGAAGTGATGAAGGGAGCCGGGCGAAATCTGCACCTGTCGGTGAATTCGCCGGTGAAATCGCTGACCGGAACCGGGCTTGCCGATCTCGTTCGCGAATTCAAGCCGCGCGACGAGGATTGGCCGGGCCTCGTCATCGAGGTCACCGAGGACGAGGCGGTGCGCGAGTTCGACGCCGTCGCCGAGGCAGCGGTGCAGCTTAGAATCTACAACGTGACGCTGGCGATCGACGATTTCGGTTCCGGCTATTCCTCGTTCGCCCGTCTGAAGCAATTCCCGTTTTCGGAGATCAAGCTCGACCGCTCTTTCGTGCAGAATTGCGCCGCCGACCCGGTCAATGCCAGCATCTGCCAGAGCATCGTCGACCTCGCGCGGGCCTCGCGCGCCGTCTGCGTCGCCGAAGGGATAGAGACCGAGGCCGACCGCATGGCCCTGATCGGCATGGGCTGCAACATCGGTCAGGGCTACTATTTCGGCCGGCCGATGAGCGTCGGCCAACTCATCGAGCGAAGCGCGAACTAGCCCGGCCCGCCTCGACTTCCACCGTCCCCCACCAGGAATGAAGAAAGCCGCGGCGGACGCCGCGGCTCATTCAGCAACTTGATAGCGGTCCGCTTCAGCGCGGCGAATATTGAATCCCGCAGTGCTGCGAGAGCTCCTGGAACAGGGCGTCCGTGTCGAGCGGCTTGCGGAAGAACTTTACCGCTCCCGAGCGACCGGTCGTATCGCGCGTGACCGAATAATCCGTACCGGCCTCGAAGGTCTGTCCGGTGATCATGATGATCGGGATGTGCTTGGTCGATTCGGTGCTTTTCAGCCGCCACAGCAGGTAGTGGCCGCCGCCTTCCGGCATGACATAGTCGGCGATGATCGCGTCCGGGCTCTCTTTGACCGCCAGGCGATAGGCCTCGACGCCGTTCGAGGCGATCAGCGTCTCCGCCCCGCATTTCTTCAGGCGCCGTTCCAACGCGCGCGCGAGGTCGGCATCGTCATCGACGATCAGGATCTTGTTGCGCCTTTCTCGGGTCAGCGTGTCTTCGCCGCCGAACACCCTCGGCGGTGTCGCGGCGTCAAGCGTGCTTTCGTCGATATCCAGGATCTCGCCGATGATCGACTTGATGGTGGCCCAGGTGTCCTGGTTCTTCGGCACGTAGTAGGCGCCGAACGAGTTGCAGCGGACCAGCGTGTCGGAATCATCGCGCCCCGTCAGCATGACCACGTCGACGGGCGGCCGTTGCGGGTCGAGCAGCCACTCGCAGACGCGGAAGCCGTCGGCCTCCGGCATGTTGATGTCGAGGATGAGGAGACGTGGCGGGTTGCGCGAAGCCTTCAGAATGGCTTGCAGGCCGTTCTCCGCCGTCTCGACCTCGAGGCCCAGCTTCTTGCAGCGCACCGAAAGTGCTCGCACCACGGCCGGATCGTCGTCCGCGATCAGCACCTTGCGATTGCTTTCCGGGATTCGTATCGGTTCCGGCATGGCCATTTTTTTCTCCCGCGTCTCTGAAGAAGGAAAGGATGCTTCGGCCGCCTGCCGGCGTTGCAGACAAGCGCCGAGGGCGTCGATGAGGTGTTGGGCCTTGTAGGGCTTTTCGACGAAAAAGGTGGCGCCGCCGCGTAGCGCCTTGAGGCGCGCCCGGTCGGCGGAGTTGGCGGAAAGGATGATCGCGGGGATGTTGCGCGTGTGAACGGAATTCTGCAGCCGCGCGAGCATCTCAAAGCCGTCCATCACCGGCATACGCAGATCGAGCACGATCGCGTCGGGTGGCTCGCGCTGCGTGATCGAAAGTCCGTCTTGGCCGTCAAAGGCGGTGGTCGTGCGGAAGCCGGCATTGCGCAGCCGAAGCTCGATCGCCCGGGTGATCTCCCGGTCGTCGTCCACGATCAGCACATTCTCGTTCGCCAAGACCGTTGTTCCCCCAATGCCACCGTCGCCCGACCGCGCCTATTGGAGCGCGGGCCGCTCGGCGCCCGGTTCGTAGACACCGTGAATGACGTCGCGGAGCGCCTCGGGCCGGCTCGCCAGCGCCCATGTCCCGATCGTGCGGAAGCGGACATCCGGCAGCGGCCTTTCGGGGCGGGCGTGGGTGCTCTCTGAATAGGCGGCGAGAATGCGGTCGCTGATCTGCGAGAACTCGCCTTCATCGCAAGCCACGCAGATGAGCCAGTTCCCGGGGCGCACGCGCAAAAGAAGGTCGTAGGACCGCAGCTGCCTGTTCAACAACCGCTCGACGTCGCCATAGGAGGCATCGTCGGTCTCCGTGGCCGTCGCCAACGCGATCGCGACATTCTGGAAGCTGTGGCGCGATGTCTTCAAGAAGTCGAAGTGGAGGGGAACGAGGCGGTCGACGTCGAAGACGGGAAGCGTAAAAGCGAAGGTGCTTCCCTTCTTGGGCTCGCTTTCGACGGTGAGCGTGCCGAAATTGACGCGGACGAACTCGCTCGCGATGTGCAGCCCGAGGCCGAACCCTTCCTTCTCGCGTTTCTTGTCGTCCGGGATCTGATGGAAACGGTCGAAGATCAGTTTCACGTGCTCGGGCGCGATGCCCGGACCGCTGTCGGTGACCCCGACGGTCACGTCGTGAGTTTGCGGATCATAGCGCGCCCACACCCGGATGTTGCCGTTCTCACCCGCGTATTTCGCAGCATTTGTGCCGAGGTTGACGATGACGCGGCCGATGCTCTCGGAGTCGGCAAAGACAAGCGGAAGCGAATCCGGAATGTCGAACGCGATTGCGATGTTGTTTGCTGCCGCCCTCTGCTCGAGCGTGGGCCGAACCTTCTCCACCAGACTTGCGACCGACTGTTCTTCGCGCTTCACGCCGATCAGATCGGATTCCAGCCGGCTCGCGTCGAGAATGCCGTCGACCATCTGACTCAACTGATCGACTCGGGTGAGGATGATCTGCAGGAACTCCGTCTGTTCCTCGTTGATGTCGCCGGTCAGGCCCTCTTCGATGATCGAGGCGAATTCCTTGATGACGGTGAGCGGCGAGCGGAAATCGTGACAGGCGTTCTCGACGAATTGATGGTTCGCGTCGCGCAGTATGTTGAGGCGTGTCTTTTCGCCCGTTAGGCCTTCGATTCCCTGCAGGGCCTTGGCGAAGCGAGTGTGGCGGATCAGCCCGCGGCGGATAGAGCGCTCCAGCCCGTCCGCCGTAAGGTCGTCCAAGATCAGGTAGTCGTCGGCGCCGGCCTCGACCATCTTCAGATCGAAATCGGCGTTGGCGGCACGTGCGAGCAGGATGACCGCCGCGATATTGCCGGCGTCGACGCTTGCGCGCACGAGCGCCAGCGCGTCGCCGCCCCGCGGGCCGTCGACGCAAAGGTGAACGTCATATTCGCCCAGCCGGATACGCTCTGTTGCCTCATCGCGGTCGCTGACCCAATCACAGGCCGACCGATCGCCGAGCGCCTCGTACAGCACTCCGCGGATCGTCGCGGCTGAAGCCGGGTCTTCGTCGAAAAGCAGAACGCGTATGTCTTGCGCCGCAAAGGACTCGCGGTCGGGCTGCGGAGGCTGCTCGACCGGCGGAGTTGGCTGCGGCAACGGCGACTTTGCCGCCGCGGCGTCCCCAAACTTCGCGAATTCTGCGCGTGACATCGGCGATTGTCCCCCGCAAGCCTGCGGTCTTGAGCGACTACGGGACGGCCTGCGCGCGGCTCTCCCCTAGGAAAAGCAAGAACCGACCAGCCCAAAAGCAGTACAGCCCTTAATCCCTAATTTTCAGTTTAGCGTTACGGACGCCGGCGAGCTGAGGCACGGGCGCAACACGTTGGTTTTGCACCGAAAACGGAATTCCGTCGGCTTCTGGCGCCGCCCACGGCAAAGATTGGGGGCGGTGCGCGGCCCGCGCGTATGTCAGCGCCGTCGCAACGGGCCGCTGCAGGCTAGGCGGCAGGCGCCCCTTCGGGCGCGGCGAATCCGAGGCCGGCGACGAGCTCCTTGACGACACCCATACGGAACGGCTTCTCGAGAGCCGGCAGCATCGTCAACCCAAACTCCTCGCCGACCGCGACGATCTCGTCGAGGACGGCCTGGCTGCGGCCGCTCATGAGCTGGATCGGGCCTTCGTAGCCGTGCTGCGAGAGGATCGGCAGGATATCCATGGCGCCCGCCTGACCGAGACCGAGGTCGAGGAAGATGAGATCGGGGACCTGTGTCTCGATCGCCGCTTCCAACCCGTCCGGCGTAGCGATCTCGCTGGTCGCGAAACCGAGCCTCCGCAACGTAAATGACAGCGCTTTGCAAATGCCGGCGTCGTCATCGATGACAAAACAGTTTCGCTGCGGGGACGCAGGCGTCTGCGCAGCAGCGGCGGTATCCGCCTGCTGGCCTGATTCGGACACGGACGGCCTCCATTACTCCTGGAGCGCGGATCCTTGCACGCGGCCCGCGCTTTCACCGCTTCAGAATGACGGGAAAACCTTAACAGACCTGACCAAAGTGCCGCCCGCCCCGAGACCGCCTTAGGCGGCCTTCTCGAGCACGGTTCGCAGCGCCTCGGCGAGCTGCTGCTTCTTGTAAGGTTTCTTCAGGATCGGGTCCTTCACGTCTGCGAGCATGCTGTCCGTTTCGGCCGCATAGCCCGTGGTGAGGAGCACCTTCAGGTGCGGCGCAAATTCGCGCGCGCGCTGTACCAGGTCGAACCCGCTCATCCCGCCGGGCATCAGAAGATCGGTGAACAAGAGGTCGAAGTCGGGCGTGGAGCGCAGGATATCGAGCGCCGGCGCGCCGGCGTCGGCCTCGACCACGGAATAGCCGAGGCCGGCAAGCTGGGTGGAGACGAAGCGGCGGACATGCGGCTCGTCCTCGACCAGAAGGATCTTCTCGTGACCGCCTGCCGTCGGATGATCGCTGCGCGTCTCGATCCGCTTCGCGGCCTTGGCCTTCTGCGCGACCGGAAGATAGACGTAGACCGTCGTCCCGCGCCCGGGCTGGCTTTCAATGGCCACATGGCCGCCGGACTGCTTGGCGAATCCATAGACCATGGAGAGGCCCATGCCGGAACCCTTGCCGACACCCTTGGTCGTGAAGAAGGGATCGAAGGCGCGATCGAGCACGTCCTTTTCCATGCCGACGCCGGTGTCTTTCACCGTCACGCAGACATAGGCTCCCGGCTTCAGATCCCTCGCCCATCCTTCCGCCGTCTCGACGATCGCCGTGTCGATGCTGAGGACGCCACCGTTCGCCATTGCGTCGCGCGCGTTAAGCACGAGGTTGAGGATCGCCGATTCGAAGAGCCCCCGGTCGACATAGGCCGGCTTGTCGGCGGTGGAGCGCGTCTCGAGCGTGATGTGAAGGCCGAGCGAGCGGTGGAGCATGTCGGAGAACGATTCGATCGCCGCGCCGAGATCGAGCGATTCGGGGTGCAGTGCCTGTCGGCGCCCGAATGCAAGCAGGCGCTGCGTCAAATCGGCACCCTTCTCCGCGGTCGTCATCACCAGCTCGGCGGTCGTCTTGAGCTCCGGATCTGTGATCTCTTCGTAGAGAATCTCCGAGTTGCCGAGGATCACCGCGAGCAGATTGTTGAAATCGTGCGCGACGCCGCCGGTCAGGTGGCCGAGCGCTTCCATCTTCTGCGCCTGGCGAAGCTGCGATGCCATCTGGACGCGTTCGGTTTCGTCGGAGAGGACGCCGACGAAGTGCGTCGTCGTGCCGCCGTCGTCGCGGATCGGGGAAATCGTGAGGTTGTTCCAGAAGTCTTGCCCATCCTTGCGATAGTTGAGGATGGAGCCGCGGAACAGCGTTTCGCCTTCGACCGCCGCGCGTATCGTCTGCACGAGGTTCGTATCGGTCTCGGCGCCCTGCAGGAAGCGCGCATTGCGGCCGAGCGCCTCTTCCTTACTGTAGCCGGTCAGACGCTCGAACGCCGGATTGACATAAGTGATCGGCGTGTCGAACTCCGCCGCGTCGGTGATCATGATGCCTTCGCCGATCGCCTCCAGCGCACGGTCCCTGAGGTGCAGCGTTGCCGCCGACTTGCGCTGCTCGGCATCGGCCGCGAGCACGAATGAGACCGCTCTCAGGAAGTTGATGTCGGTCTCGCTGAAGGCGCGGAATCCGTCGGAGCACACGACGATGACGCCGATGCGGAGCGCCTTCTCGCCGATCGGCAGGGCAACGCCCGAGCCCTTGTCGTTCTGCAGTCCGGGGATGAGGTTGAAATTGCGCCGCGAGAAATGCACCGGCACGTCCGAATTGATACCGCGCGCAAGCGGCGGGCAATAGTCGACGGGCACGGCGCGGATGTTGACCGATTGCGCCGGCCAGCCGTTGCCGGCGCGCAGTCTGAGCACGCGCTTGTCGGCGGAAAGCTCGAGAATCCCGACCAATTCGACTGCGAGCGTCCGAGCGACGAGGTCCACGGCGACCTGATACAGGTCTTCGCGCGGCACGCCCTGAAGCGCGAGCTGGCTCAAAACTGCAGCCGCCTGCTGCTGCCGCGCGCTCGATGCCAGCTTGGCCTCGGCGTGCTTGCGTCCGGCGATGTTCGTCGAGGCGCCGCGGAAGCCGAGGAAATTGCCGTGCGCGTCGAAATACGGGCGGCCGTTCGTCGATATCCAGCGCGTGGCGCCGTTCCGGTCGGCAATCTGATATTCAAAGTTCCTGAATGGTTGGCGTGTCTCGTGGTCAAGAACGTGCTGCTTCCATTCCGGCGCCTTCACGTCGGCCTTGGCGATCTCCCACGCGGTGCGCCCGATCAGCTCTTCTTCCGGCATGCCGAAGACCGCGCGGGAGTCCCCGACGATCGCGGCGATACGAAAGCGCTGGTCGGTTTCCCACATGAGATCCGAGCCGACCTCGGCAAATTCGCGGAAGCGCGCTTCGCTCTTGTTGAGCGATTCCTCCGCCTTCCTGCGCGTCTCGATTTCCTGCTGTGCGGCCTCGAAGAGGCTGGCCTTCTCGATCGCAATCGTGGCGTGCGAGGCGATGCCTTCGATCAGCCGCTCGGACCGTTCGTTGAAGACACCCGGCTCCTTGTGGCCGAAGAACAGTGCGCCGATCACCCTGCCTGAACGCGCGATCAGCGGAACTGCGAGATAGCTGCGGACCAGCGATGCGCCAGCCTGGAGCGGATGGCCGGCGAGCGCCTCAGCGTATTTCGAATCCTGGGTGATGTCCTCCCAGCGGAAGATTTTCTCGTCGTTGAGAATGGGCCCGACGACCTCGTCCTCGATCGGCAGAGGCAGCGCCTCGAAGGACTGGCGGTCGATTCCGGAGAGCGCGTAGAGCTCGAAATGGTCGTCTTGTCGCCGCTTGCCGGAGAAAAGCGCGCCGAACTCGGCGCCGATCAGCTCGACGCTTGCGTCGATCACGGCCTGCATCAGTGCGCTGAGGTCGAGCTCGGCATTCAGCTTTCCGGCTGTGCGGTTCAGAACCGCGAGCGTGCGTTGCTCTTCGAGAAGCGCGAGCTGCGAGCGCCTTTCTTCGGTGATATCGGTCGCCACAGTGACGATGGCGACGGGGGTGCCATGCTCGTTCTTCACCGGCGAACACGAGGCGTGGAGGAGAATCGTGGACGCGTCTCGGCGTTCCAGCACGAGGTCCCCTGACCAGCTTTCGCCGGCCGCGAGGCGGGCGCGGAGATCGGTGGCCTCGAACTGCCCTTTGATGGACGGCAGCAGCGCGACGATGTTGCGCCCCGACACCACGCGCGCCGACCATCCGCAAAGCTTTTCGGCGAAGCGGTTCCAGAAGATGATCGACCCGTTCATGTCGGTCGCGATCACCGCTTCTTCGACGGATTCCAACAGCTCCGCCTGGAAGCGGATCTTTTCCTCGCCGTTCTTCTGCTCGGTGATGTCCTGGATCATCACGAACTTGTACGTGGACTCGTCCGCATTCGAACGGACCACTGCCGTCGAGCGGAGCCCCCATGCGCACGTGCCGTCTTTGCGGCGATAGCGCCGCACGCTGTCCTTGGGCGGCAGGCCGGTCGCGGCTTGTTCTGCGCGGACGCGGAAATAGTCTTCGCGGTCCTCCGGTGCGAGCAGGTCCTCGTAGCGCATCACCTCCAGCTCGCAGGCAGTGTGCCCGATGAAGTCGCACATGCTCTGGTTTGCGCTGAGGATGCGTCCGTCCTTCTCCATCCAAATCATGGCAACACTGGAGGACTCGAAGATCGCGCTATAGCGCGCGTCACGCTCCGCCAGTTCGCGGAGCTCGCTACGCAGGCCCGCCGTCTGGCCTGCACGCCTACCCTCGAAGCGCAGAAGGCTCCCCATTGCGACGACGCCGGCGGGATAGAAGAGCGAAGTGAAGGGGAGGATGTCGGTGAACAAGGAATGCGCGGCGGCCGGATCGAGCCAGCCGGTCCACCGCGTGATGAGGATGAGCATGGGGCGCAGCATTGCGAGCGCCACGCCGATTGCGAGCAGACCTCGGAGCGAGGTTCCAATGCCCATTGCCCAGGCCACGACGCCGAACGCCGCGAACAACGGCATGATCATGCCGATCAAGACATGGTTCGCACCGCCCATTGCCAAGCGCACGGATGTCGCCAGTGCAGCTGCGATGATTGCAGCGAGCGGACCACCGAGAAGGCCGGCCATCACGAGCGGGGCGCTGCTGAGATGGAGAAGGAACCCCCCTCGCGCTTCGAATGACGCGAGCATCAGGATGACGGCGATGCCACCCATCGCCACGCCGAACGGGCCGCCCCAAAGTGCCGTGCGGAACGCCGGCCTTGCCACCTCGAGCCGGCTCAACAGATAGGTCAGACCGACCAGGATCAGCAGGTTGCACGACATGCCGAGGAGCAGGAAGAGAATCGTCATCGCGGCTCAGCCGATCTCGGGCCGCTTGCAGGCCGGCAAGGGCGGCCGCCGGCGCAAGGTTCGTCGGCAAAGAATCTCAACGGACTAGCCCCCCGGCGCGCTTCGATGTTGCTCTTAGGTTGCCGCGCAGTACCGCAATAAAAGGTTGAGGAAGAAATAAATAGATCGGTCGCCTTTGAAGTTGGCGGCGGAAAATATCCTTTCTAAACTGTGACTTACGCGGACCTAACCAGACGTCGCTTGGTGCAACCGAAATGTGCAGAATGGCCACTAGCGCAGGCGAAGGGAGATCGGTTTCCACCGCCCCGTTCGGCACGAAATCGAGGGCTTTTGTTGCGGCGACCCGCCTGCGTCGCTGCCCTGGAAACGTGCTCTGGAACGACAATGGGCTGGCGCCAGACCAGGGTCCAAGTGCGATGGTTTCGGATACGATACGACTTGCGGGCGCTTGAGCCTGCCGCTCTCTTCTTGATTGAAGACGCCATCGCGGCCGCCTGTCGACCATCCGGCAGCCCCGCGGAGGGCGTGCAAAAAGACCGAAGAGATCGGCGGCATCGAGGATGCGGGTGGAGTAGGAGATCAGGAGCGGCGCCGAGGTCGGCGCCCGTGTTCAAGAATTACGGGTGGCTCCGAACGCGCCAGGGAACCTTGTCGAGGCAAAGAGCATGAAGAACATCGTCGGCATCGGCCACGTCGCAATCCGCGTGAAGGACATCGACCGCACTTTGGATTTCTACCGCGACAAGCTCGGCTTCAAGGAGATGTTCCGGCTTAACCGCGACGGCAAGCTCTGGCTCATGTATCTGCGCGTGACGGACACGCAGTATGTCGAGCTCTTTCCAGATGCGGTTGGCGACCGCGCCCCGGGCCGCGAGGCGAACGGGCTCAATCACCTCTGCCTTGAGGTCGACAGCCTCGACAGCACGCTCGAAGAGTTGACCAGGGCAGGCGTTCCGATCGCGCGGGAAAAACAAATGGGTGCCGACGGCAATCTGCAGGCCTGGATCGAGGATCCCGACGGCAACCGCATCGAGCTGATGCAGATGGATCCCGCCAGCATGCAGAATGCTGCGCTGAAGCGGCTAAGCGCGGGGTGAGCTGGCGCCATAGGGACCGCGGCCGCCGTTTTTAGTCCGGCTTCACCAGCTCCTTGCGGATCGCTTGCAGCTCCTTCAGACGGGCGGGACTGGTTTGCGGATAGCTGAGGTGCATGGCCTCAAGCGTCTCAACGACGATCTCCGAGACGATGAGCCGAGCGTTCTCCTTGTCGTCGGCGGGAACGACGAACCATGGCGCGTGCGCAGTGCTGGTGGCGGAAAGACAATCCTCGTAAGCCTTTCTATAGTCCTTCCAGAATTGCCGCTCGGTCACGTCGAGCATCGAGAATTTCCAGTTCTTCTCCGGCTCGTCGATGCGGGAAAGGAAGCGCTTGCGCTGTTCCTCCTCGGAAAGATGCAGGAAGAGCTTGATGATGCGTGTGCCGTTCTTGTCGACATGCCGCTCGAAATCGACGATCGAACGATATCGCTCCGCCCAGAATTTCTTGCTGTCGCCCGCATTCGCCGAGAACCCTGCATTCGCCAGGAGCTCGGGATGGACGCGCACGACGAGCACATCCTCGTAATAAGAGCGGTTGAAGATGCCGATCCGGCCGCGCTCCGGCAGTCGCGCGTGGCAGCGCCACAGGAAATCGTGATGGAGCTCCTCCGTGCTCGGCTGCTTGAAGCTGTGCACTTCGCACCCCTGCGGGTTCACGCCCGACATGACGTGGCGGATGACGCCGTCCTTTCCGGCGCTGTCCATGCCCTGAATGATGATGAGAAGCGCTAAGGAGTCGGAGGCGTAGAGAAGACGCTGCTCTTCGCTCAGCCGTGCGACGTGCTGGTCGAGGAGCGAGCCGTATTCCTTCTTCGAGGCGTAGACCGGCTTCGTTAGCGTCGGCCGCCTCGCAAGGTCGACTTTCTCGCCCGCGCGAACGCAATAGTCGGAAGTCTTGATCGTCATCGCTTCATAAGAGTGCACACCAATCACGGTCCTTGAAGCGCGTTCGAAACGCGTCTCGGAACCGCCGACAAGTCGCGGCTTTTAGCTCCCATTCATACATCTGCCGTATTTTAACTATTCTAGAACTATGCGTAAGCCGTACGAGTGAGACAGCGGGCCATGCAGGCGGCAAAGCAAAAAGCCAACTCAGAACAAGAGCAGCTGCACCCCCGTATCCTGATTCCTTCCAGCCGTACTGCCGTGGCAGCAGCGATGATGGTGGCGATGTTGTTCGCTTGTCCATCCGCGCGGGCCGACGGTTCTGCCGATATCAAGAGCCGGATCGAAGCGGCCTTCGCGCTGATGCCCGGAGACTCGTCTGATCTGGCGTTCCAGTTGAAGCGCATGGCATTGCTGCGCCGGTCTGTCGGACGCGACGGCGGCCCGGCGCCGTTGCCCTATGCCGAGAGCGGCCCGGAAGAGCTTGCTCCGCAAATGGCCGCGCTTGAGTCTCAGGCCGCCGGTCTCGTCGGCAGCACGCGGTTTGAACCTGGCGCGGAGCTGGCACGGCTGCCGCGACCGCGGCCGCAGTCCGACAATGCGATCATCACCGGAAGCATTGCGCCTCCGGCTTCGACCTCCGAGGCGGAATTCTTCGGCAGGTTCGCGGGCTCGTTCTCCGGTTCCGGAGAGGTTCGGCGCAGCGCCAACGCAAGTCCCAACCAGGTCCAGTGCACGATGACCGGCCAGCCGTCCGAGAATCGCATAGCGATTTACGGTCGCTGCGGCATCGGCATGTTCTCGAGAGAGATCAGCGCCGACATCCGCTACGATCCGGCGTCGGGCCGTTATTCCGGAACCTATGTCGGCGCCTCTGTCGGCCCGGCGCAGCTTTCCGGCACAAGGCACGGCGATGCGGTGGTGCTCACCATCAGATGGCCGAAGCCGGTGAACGGCGACACTAAGGCGACGATGACGATCCGCAACTCGGGCAACCGCCAGCTTGCGATCAGCGTGACCGACGAGTTTCAGCCGGGTGGAGCAAGGACCGAGGTCACCCAGCTCGCGCTGAACCAGATCTGACGGCCGAGCCGCCCTGCGGTGGCGCAGGGCAGAGGCTTAATGAAGGCAGCTTTCTCAAGAGCATCGAAGGTTTCATCCGCCTTTGCGGCAGGATCGCTTTGCCTGTTCTTGGGTGGGTGCTTCGGAACACCGGACAGGCCGTTCTCGCTCGATGCCGGCGATACGCCGCACCTGAAGACGGGCACGTTGTCTTGCACCGACCCATCGGGTGACGACGCGGCGAAGGCTGAACGGAAGCAATTTGCCGAACTCAGCTACGGCACGGTCGATCAGTACGTCTTGATAGGCGATGCGGACGTTTCCGTGCAGCCCTTCGTTTTCTATCAGGTGAAGGGAGACCGATACATTTTGGTAGAAGCGACCGGCGGCGGGGGAGAAAATCTTTATATCGCGGACGTCACCAATTCATCGGCGGCAATTCTCGACGATTCCGTCGAGGCGGAGAAAGATACCGTGATGAGCGCTGCGAAGAAGTACGGCGTCAACGTGGAGTTCAATAATCAGTCCTGGAGCATCAGTGGGCCGCCCGACGCGCAAAGGAAATTCATGATCGACATCGCCTACGGGTGGCCCGCGACCAAGGTCGTCTTCAAGTGCGTCCCGGCCGGAGACTGATCGCGGGCAAACGACAGGCCCGTCGTATCGGCGCCACAAGAACGCATTCGAGCGAGTGATTTGTATCGCGCCCCACAAGCGGACTGCGAGAAGCGCTCGGTCTTTTGCCATTCGATAAAAGCCATCGCTAAGGCTTGGCGCTTATCTCTGCTAATCGGGCGGCCGGAGCGCTCCTGGGGAATTCCATGCACGAGGTAAGAGCGCTAATCGCCAAGAGTAACGAGTTGGCGGTGAGCGCCCGTCGGTTCGAAAGCGCAATTGTATGCCCCCTGGTGCAGGGATTTTCACTATTGCCAATTACCGATGCTCTCGAAAAAGAGCTCGTTGCTTATCCGTCGGAATCGAAGGTGGCACTCACCAAGCCAATGCGGGGCCTTTCAGACGGATTGCATGCCCTCGCCATTGAACTCTCCCACGACTCTCCTGTTGCCTACATCGTCACTTTTTATTTCGGCGGGCGGGGCGGGCAAAATGCGTTCGTCTGGGAGAAAGGCAGCCTGCGATTTTCACCGACCGCGCAAGGCTATAACCAAGGATGGCCTAACTCACCCATCAGCCAAGCTCTTAGAATGATCGGGGTTGTCGCAGAGAAAGGAATGGATGAGTTCGATACTGTTGGCCTAGGGAAACATCGCGAAACGCATCGTTGGGCTAGGTCGGTAAAATGAATGGCGCGAGCGCGTCTAACCAAGGGCCGATGTCTCTCTCTCATCGACCGCTCGTGAAAGGGTACGGGTGGTCTTCTGGAACCGCGAAGGAACCCGCCGAGTGCACCGCGCCTGCGCAGTAACGGGCGTACGGCGCCGATCTATTCGAACTCGCGATAGACGGTCTTGGAGAGACCCTTGGCTTCGGCCAAATCGGCCTCACCGCTCTTGTCGTCCTTTTTCAGCTTGGCCAACCCGCGGCCGTATAGCAGATAAGCTTTGTCGTAGGAATCAAGATCCGAAAAACCAAGCGCAGAAGTATAACTGGCAATAGCCTCGTCATACTTGCCCATCTTGTAATAGACGAAGCCCAGGCCCCCAACGGCGTAGGGATCATCCGGGTGTTGCTGCAGACCCTTCTGGCAGTCAGCCAGGGCCGCATCGAAGTCCCCCTTATGTGCGAGGATGTTGCAGCGGTTGAGGATCGCTTCGCCGGCGTCAGACGGATCCAGCCGCAGCGCTTCGGCGATGTCCGAGAGAGCATTGGCGTAGTCGCGCTTGTCGAGATAAACATTGCTTCGATCTATGAAATAGACCGGCACGTTCGGGTCAAGCTGTATCGCCGTGTTGAAATCCTGAAGAGCCGAGTCGACATGATCCGTCGCCTTGTAAATGTCGCCGCGACGGAAAAATGCCTTTGCCGAACCGGGATCAAGAGCCACTGCCTGGTTGGCGTCGGCGAGGGCCCGGTCGAAATCTTCCTTCCCTTGAAGTGCGCTCGCCCGGTCACGGTATGCTTCGGCCAATTCCTTCGGATTAAGACTGCCCGATCCAATAATCGTCGTGCACGCAGCTATGCGCTGATCGTCGGTAGTGTCGTCGCTCGCGCAAAGAGCTTGATCGTTTGTCTCGGCATGGATCGGAAGCGCGGAGGCAACCAAGACGCACGGGATAGCAAGGAGACTGACGGCGGAGACGATGGACATGTGGATGCAAGCCACGCGAAACATGAGTGCCCTCCAGAGCCGGTGCCCCAGGGTGCGAATGCCCGAAGCCTTTTGGGCCAACGACTTTACACAATAATTTTCGACACCACTACGCGCACGCACGCGCGTGGCGTTCAGTCCATCCTCCTGTTGGCAGGGTCAATCGATGCCTCGCGGTTCCTCGTCTTGCGAACTCGACGTCCATCGCGCTGTGGAGCAAAGCGCGACGACATGCGCGTGCAATTCCAAGCTTGCCAGCAGCAATGGACGAGCACGGGAGTGGGATGTCCGGCACCGGCGCAGTTATCTCCCGCCGCCATCGACCCCCCGCGCCCCTCGCGTTGCGGGGAGCGAGCCGCGCCAAGTCATGTTCCGATCAAACGTCACTCCGTTCGCGGTGGAGAAACAACGGAGTTTTGAGCGTATTTTCAACGTGTTATGCTGCTCATGGATGAACCGCCTCGGCCAGCCATTGCGGTCGGCAGCCTCTCGGTGAACTGCGATGAGCCGCATGCTCCGGGGGAAACTGATCATGGACCGCCGCCCGACCATGGATTACGACCAGCGGCGTGCATGCCCGCCGAAGAAGGCCGCACGCACGTTGGGTGCCTGAAGATGCAGCGAGGTGCATCGGGGGTTCCAGGTGCATCGGTCAACTAATGGCTGAGGAGGGCGCTTGTCTCGACGTAGAAAGTCCACGATCTACGACATCGCGGTAGCCGCCGAAGCGTCGCCGACAACGGTCAGCCTCGTGCTCAACGATTCCTGGCAGAGATATCGCATCAAGCCGGAAACGGCGGCTAGGATCCTGAATTGCGCCGAGAACCTGGGTTATGCAGTCAACTTGAAGGCGCGCGGATTGCGGTTGTCGCAATCCGGTCTCGCAGGCATGATCCTGCCGCACTATCGCAATCGCTTTTTTGCGGGCTTGGCCGAGGCGTTCGAGGCGAACGCGCGCAGCCGCGGGCTCTGTCCGATCGTGGTGAGCACGCACCGCAATCCGGAAAACGAGCTGAGCGTGACCGGGACTCTACTTGCCCAGCAGGTCGAGTTCCTTTTCTTCTCAGGAGTGTACAATCCGGATCCGCTGAACGACATGTGTCGAGCCGCCGGGGTCAGGTGCGTCAATATCGATCTTCCGGGATTGCGGGCGCCCTCCGTCGTCTCCGATAATCGCGGCGGCGCCAGAGACTTGACCAGGGTGGTAATCGAAAAGCTGCTTGCCCGGGGCGCCGACACTTCCGACATTTTCTTCTTCGGCGGCACGACCAAGGACGATGCCACGCACAACCGGTTGCTCGGTTTCGAGGATGCGGTGGCCGAGCATG
Organism: uncultured Alphaproteobacteria bacterium; assembly: GCA_963720705.1. Classification (GTDB taxonomy): domain Bacteria; phylum Pseudomonadota; class Alphaproteobacteria; order Rhizobiales; family Afifellaceae; genus DASWJZ01. The sequence continues at coordinate 30,305 of CAVRGJ010000005.1, read as the reverse complement.
GGATCAAGCTCGGAAGGCACGCCGTCGACTGTTGCGGCTACCCGCCAAGCAATGCGGCGCGGTCGCTTGCGAACCGCCACGCTGAGCTTGGGCGCCTCCCGTCGGGACTCTTCGTCAATGGTGTGACGGCGCTGGAAGGAGCGTTGCGCTTTACGTCGACGCTTCCCGCAAGCGAGCTTCAATCGGTTGTGGTCGGCAGCTTCGACTGGGACCCTTTCGGGGCCCACCTCCCCTTCGACGTGACAATGGTGCGCCAGAACGTCGAAGAAATGATGAGCGAGGGCTTCGCGCTGCTCGACGGCTACAATGTCGACTTCTGTCCTCTGGTAGTGGTACCCACCAAGTTCGGAAAGATGGGCGAGCTTGACGGCACGGTGGAAGATTGGAGCGGCGACGGAGATGCCGTCCGCTCCAGCCGCGAGCCGGTCGCCGTCTCCTGACGTCCCGCTCGTTTTCACGCCAGACCGCACGCGTTCCGGATGCCAACGCAGGTGATCCGCGGGGCCTCTGCTAAATCTATTTAGCAGCTTGACCAGGGAACCCTGTTGGTCTCTATTGGGCCAAGCTCCGAATCCAAGAAGAAATAGAGTTCGAATACTTCTCGAACTTACCGAGTTTAAGGAGCCGCCGCTCACTCAAGAGCGTCGTAGAAGGGGAGGCGGAAAGAGTAATAGCCGAGCGCCTTCGAGGCAGCGCCGGTCAGTTGCTCGACGAAGCGACTACAATCTTCCAAGCAGCTGTCGAAAAACAATCGGAAGGCATCAAGCCTGCAATAGGGAGGAGATAGCAATGCTGAAACACACAGTGTGGGTCGCCGCGATTGGAGCGGCCCTTTCGTTAGCGGCCATGGGCGGGGCGGCCGCCAAGGACGCCAAGATCGGCGTCGTCGTCAAGATCGGCGGCATCCCCTGGTTCAACGCCATGGAGCAGGGCATCAAGGAAGAAGGCGCGAAGATGGGCGACGACGCCTTCATGATCGGCCCGACCAGCGCCGATCCGGCGCTTCAGGTGCGCGCCATCGAAGATCTCATCGCCCAGGGCGTCAATGTGATCGGCGTCGTGCCCAACGACGCAGCGGTGATCGAGCCGGTGCTGCAGAAGGCGCGCGATGCGGGGATCAAGGTCGTCACCCACGAATTGCCCGATCAGAAGAACGCCGACTGGGATTTCGAGATGGTCTCGGCGCAGGGCTACGGCGAGGCGCATGCCGAGATGCTCGCCAAATTGATGGGCGGCAAGGGAACATATGTCGTCTATGTCGGCTCGCTGACGGTGCCGCTTCATAATCTCTGGGCGGATTTCGCCATCAAATACCTGAAGGACAAATATCCTGACATGCACCTGCTCGGCGACCGCTACGGCGTGGCCGAGAGCGTCGACGACAGCCGCAAGACGGCGCTCGACGTAATTGCCGCGAACCCCGATATCGGCGGCTTCCTGACCTTCGGCAGCCAGGGTCCGATCGGCGCTGGCCGCGCTCTCGATGAGCAACATCTCTGCGACAAGGTTCCGCTCGTCGGCTCCTTCTCGCCGGGGCAGGGCTCGGCGCTGCTGAAGTCCGGCTGCATAGACGGCGGCTTCATGTGGAATCCCATGGAAGCGGGACGGGTCTTCGTCCGCATCGGCGATCTCCTGGCGAGCGGCGGCGAGGTCAAGGACGGCATGACGATCGAAGGTCTCGGCGTCGTGCATCCCGACTTCAACGAAGGCAACATCATCGTCGATGCGTTGCAGCCGATCACCGTCGACACCGTCGATGGGCTTGCGGCGATGGGCCTCTAGGCGGAGAAATTGCCAGCGGTGCGCTGAGCCGCCTGCGGGCGGCCCAGCGCCTATTTTCCGACGGTTACTTCTTGGCGGAAGCTCTTGACGAACGCGATTGCCGATGCCGCGCCGGTGGCGACTGAGCCGATCCTGTCGCTGCGCAATGTGAGCGTTACTTTCGGCGGCGTGAAGGCTCTGCAGGAGGTAAGCTTCGAGGTTCTGCCGGGCGAGGTTCAGTGCATCGCCGGCGAAAACGGCTCCGGCAAGAGCACGCTGATCAAAGTCGTCACCGGCGTCTATCGGCCTGGCCCGGGGAGCGAGCTGACGGTCGCCGGCAAGACGGTCGAAGCGATGACCCCCGCACTGGCGCGCGCCGCGGGCTTTCAAGTCATCTGGCAGGACCTTTCCCTGTTCAACGAGATGACCGTCGCGGAGAACATCGCCATCGAAGCGGTGCTTGGCGCCGTACCGAGACCTGTCGACCACGCCGCCATCCGTCGCACCGCCTCCGCGGTCCTGGAACGGCTCGGCACGCATCTCGATGTCGATGCGCGGCTCGGGCGCTTCGGCGTTGCGCAGCGGCAGATCGTGGCGATCGCTCGCGCGCTCGTGCGCGATGCCAGAGTGATATTCATGGACGAGCCGACCTCGTCGCTCGCGCGACACGAGACGACCCGCCTTCTCGACATCGTCCGCACGCTTTCCAAAGCCGGCATCGCCGTCGTCTTCGTAAGCCATCGCCTCGGCGAGGTATTGGAGATATCGACGCGCGTGACGGTGCTGCGCGACGGGCGCTTCGTCGGCGTGTTTCCCACACACGAGATGACGCAGGCGCGGCTGACGGAGCTGATGACGGGCAAGCTGCTGAGCCAGGCGGTGACGGCAACCGACCGGCGTCACGAAAAACCCGTGCTCAGCGTCTCCGAGCTCAGCCGCGCGGGCGAGTACCGCGATATTTCCTTCACCATCCACAAAGGAGAGACGCTCGGGCTGACGGGTCTATTGGGCGCCGGCCGTACCGAGCTTGCGCTCTCGATTTTCGGAATGCACCGGCCCGAAAGGGGCACGATCGCCATCGACGGCACGCCCGTCGATCTTCACTCTAACCGCGACGCCGTCCGCGCCGGCATCGGCTACCTTTCGGAGGACCGGTTGTCGCTCGGCCTTATTCAGCAGCAATCGGTGGCCGACAACCTTGTCGTGACCGTGCTCGACAGGATACTCGAGGCCGGCCTGATATCGAGCCGCAAGAAGCAGGCCCTGGTTGCCCGCTGGATCGACAACCTGGCGATCAAGATCGGCCTTCCGGAGGACTCGATCGCGACCCTTTCGGGCGGCAACCAGCAGCGCGTCGCGATCGCAAAATGGCTGGCCACCAAACCGAAGCTTTTGATCCTCGACTGTCCGACCGTCGGCGTCGACGTCGGCGCCCGCGCCGGCATCTTCGAGATCGTGCAGCGGCTCGCCGACGAAGGGCTCGGCATCCTGCTCATTTCCGACGAGGTGCCCGAGGTGTATTTCAATTCGGACCGCATTCTGCATATGGCCGAGGGGCGCATCGTCGGTGAATACGACCCGAGGCAAATGAGCCTCAGCGACGTGGAAAGAGCCGTCTATGCGTAGCCCGGTTTTCTTCCGGCTGCTTCGCGCGCATCCAACCGAGTCCTGGCTGGTCGGGCTCCTGCTCCTGCTCTCGGCGGCGCTCTCGATGGCGACGCCGCAGTATCTGACCTTCGCCAATCTGTTCAATCTCCTGAACACGAGTTCGGTGAACGTGATTTTCGCCGTCGGCCTCCTGGTTGTGCTGATATCGGGGGGCATCGATATCTCTTTTGCGGTTGCCGCCTCGGTGGTCCAGTACGTCGCGGCAACCATTTTGATAGCGGCCGGCGGCGGCGGCTGGGTGAGCGGAATACTGCTCGCCTCCGCGGTCGGCATCGGCCTCGGAGCCATCAACGCCGGCCTCATCTATTCGTTCGGAATCATCTCGATCGTCGTAACGATCGCGACCTTCAACATCTTCTTCGGCATGTTGATGTTCATCACGCGCGGTGTCTCCATCTACCTGCTTCCCGAATGGTGGACGCACCGCACCGTGCTCTTCGGCTTTCAACAGGCCAACGGGCTATGGGCCGATCTCACCCTCCCGGTGCTGATCATGGCGATTTGCGTCTTCGTGACGTGGATCCTGATCCGCCACACGACGACAGGGCGGCAGCTCTACGCGTTCGGCGACAATCCGGAAGGCGCGCGGCGGCTGGGCATCAACGTCGCTGCCATGCACTTCATCCCCTATTGCTGGCTCGGCATGATGGCCGGGATCGGCGGCCTCGCTCAGGTGCACTATACGCAGGAAGTCGTGCCGAATGCGCTCGTCGGGCGGGAGCTCGACGTGCTGGCCGCCGTCGTGCTGGGCGGTGCGCGCCTCGGCGGCGGACGTGGCACCGTGCTCGGCTGCGTCCTCGGCGTCTTCCTGGTTTCGGTGACGCAGAACGGGCTCAACCTTCTCGGGATTTCGCCCTACGCCTTCAAGATGATCGTCGGCGCGATCATCCTGATCGCGATAACGCTTTCGAGCGAGCACCTGACCCGCATTCTTCGCGGAAGCAGCCGGACAGCGGACCAGCATGGTTGAGGCGATCCCCCATCCCGGCCGCAAGCGCCGTGCGAGGGCGCTCTCGGCGCTCGTCGGCGCGGTCGGCCCGGAAACGATCGGGCTCACGGTGGCGTTGATTGCGGTCATGACGATCTTCAGCGTGCTCAGTCCGCGCTTCCTGACCTTCGCGACGTTCGATTCCGCCGCCTTCCAACTCCCTGAACTCGGTCTTCTGACCCTCGCGATGATGATGCCGATCGTCTCCGGCGGGCTGAACCTCGCGGTGACCTTCACCGCCAACATCTGCGGGCTGACGCTTGCTTGGGTTTTGCACACCTATGGCGGGATGGACGCCGGGCCGTTGGTTTTCGTAGTCGGCTCGCTCGCCGCGATTTGCGTCGGCACGGCGAGCGGCCTCGTAATGGGCGCCGTCATTGCGTTCACCGGCGCGCACCCGATCCTGGTCTCGCTCTCGATGATGATTTTCGTGCGCGGCCTCGGCGAGTTTCTGACGCGCGGCGGCGATATTTCGGGATTTCCCGACTTCATTCACCCGCTCGGCCACGGGACGGTTCTCGGCCTTCCGGTGCCGCTTCTTATCCTCGTCGCCGCTTTCGTCCTCTGGTACGTGGTCATGTCGAAGAGCCGGCTCGGCTTCGCCACCTACATGATCGGCTCCAACATCGAGGCGACGCGCTATTCCGGTGTCAACACCAAGCGCACCCTGGTGCTGATCTATGCGCTCTCAGGCGCTATGTGCGCGGCGGCCGGCATCATCATGCTTGCCCGCTTCAACTCGGTGCGCGTCGGTCACGGCGAAGCTTACCTGTTGATCACCGTGCTCGCATGCTTCCTCGGCGGCGTGAACCCGTTCGGAGGCTTCGGCCGCGTGACTTCGGTCTTCATAGCGCTGGTCATTCTCCAGGTTCTGTCTTCCGGGCTTAATCTGCTCGGCGCCAACCAGCACCTCGCGACCGCGATGTGGGGCATCCTGCTCATCGCCGTGATGGTCTTGCGTTGGGCGACGGCGCGGTTTGGGCTCTTTGGCAAAAAGGGAGGGGCGTGAGCATGCAGGGCTTCGGCGTTCATACCAGCATGTGGGCGATGGGCTGGACACGCGAAGCGGCGGAGCGTGCTGTCGCCGCCGCCAAGAAGTATGAGGTCGACTTCATCGAAATCGCGTTGCTGCAGCCGGCGGCGGCCGACGCCGCCCATACCCGCAAGCTGCTTGAAGACAACAACCTGATGGCCGTGTGCTCGCTTGGACTGCCGGAGACGGCCTGGGCTTCGGTCCGCCCCGACGCGGCCCTCGACTATCTCAATGTGGCGGTCAACAAGACCGCCGACATGGGCGGCCAGGCGCTATCCGGCGTGATCTACGGCGGGATCGGACAGCGCACCGGCAAGCCGCCGACGCAGGGGGAGATCGACAACATCACCCGCGTGCTCGTGGCGAGCGCCAAGACCGCAAAGTCACGCGGGATCGAGCTCGGCATCGAGGCGGTGAACCGCTACGAAAATCATATCGTGAACACGGCGCAGCAGGCGGTCGATCTGGTGGAGCGGATTGGCGCGGACAATATTTTCGTGCACCTCGACACCTATCACATGAACATCGAGGAAAAGGGGGCGGCGCTCGGCATTCTCGTGGCGCGGGACCACTTGAAATACATCCATCTTTCCGAGAGCGACCGCGGCACGCCGGGGGAAGGCAACTGTCCCTGGGATGCGATTTTCACCGCCCTTGCCGCCATCGACTTCAAGGGCGGGCTCGCCATGGAGAGCTTCATCAACCTGCCGCCGGAGATCGGAGCGGGACTTTCCGTTTGGCGGCCGGTTGCGAAGAGCGAAGCCGATGTCATGGGCAGGGGCTTGCCCTTTCTCAGAAACAAAGCGCTGCAATATAAGTTGATCCAGTAACGCTCTTCGGCCGGCGCAGCCGACTTCAGAAGATGACCCCAAAGCGGACAGCTGAGGAGCGGTCAGTCGACCGGCAACCGCTGTCGAGCGACAGTGATGTGCAGTCGGGCACCGCTGGGCAACAGGATGCGCCGCTTGAAATAGACTGCTCGTGCGATCGCGATGGCGTGCTTCTGTCCGCCTGAGAGGAAGCCGACCTCCCTGTTCGGATCTCCGATCCCGGAGATGTGCACGGAGCTATTCAGGACATCGAGCGCGAGGTTCTTCATCTTCCGGTGCCTCATGAAGCCGAGACCGAGCGGCTACCCCTCGCGCGAGCGCTTCCTGACCGAGCTCACGCTCGACCCGCCGGAAGCGACTAGCGGCGAGGCTGGTGTGCCGCATCTCGACGAGGACTACGTGACCCTCTCGACTATCCATTCGGCGAAGGGAAAGGAGTGGAAGTCTGTCTTCGTGCTGAACGCAGTCGATGGCTGCATTCCCTCCGATCTCGGCACCGTGAGCACGGAAGAGATCGAGGAGGAGCGCCGGCTGCTCTATGTTGCGATGACGCGCGCACGCGACAGCCTTCATCTTATCGTGCCGCAGCGCTTCTTCACCAGCGGCCAGCGGGGCTTGGGCGATCGCCACGTCTATGCGTCGCGGACGCGCTTCATTCCAGATGGCCTCCTGCCGCTTTTCGAGCTTGTGGCCTGGCCAACGACGGAACAGGAAGACGCCATCGGTGGCGTTCCCGAGGGAGCTGCCCGCACAGATGTCGGAGCTCGTATGCGCGCCATGTGGAGATAGCGGGCGGGTCGACGAGTCCGCTTTTACCTCGGCGCGCAAGTGTTGGCTGTGGCGCGGGGTCGATCGATAGCCAACTCGTCGCGAAAGGAGCGATCGTCGTCGTCGAGCCTAGGCGGTCGCCATGGTCCGGCGTTTCCGACCGGCCTTCGCGGGACCCGACTCGGTTGCCTGCTCCGACGTCGAGCGCAACAGGGTTTCTCTGGCCGAGCTCAGATGGGCGCGGCAGGCGAGTTCGATCATGGTCACGTTTCGGCTGAGCAGCGCTTCGATGTATGTGAGGTGCTCGCGGATCGCGGCCTCGTTGCGCTGGCGCTCATCATGTTTGTTCCATTGGTAGTGGTAGTGGAAGATTAGAGTGATGACGTCCTGGAAGCCTTCGATGAAGCGGTTGGGCGCGGCCGAATTGATCAGCCGATGAAAGCGGCTGTCGAGATCGGAGAAGTCATGAAAGCGTTCCTCGATATCCTCCAGCAGCAAATGGTGCTCCTCACGCAGTGACTCGATGTGCTGCCAGAGAAGCGAGGCCCCCGGTAGCGTCGCAAAAATCCGCGCTGACCTCAGCTCGAACATTTCGCGGATCTCGAAGAGCTCAAGCGCAAAGTCGGTCGTGAACCCGTTGAACACCCAGCCCGAGTTGGGCCGTTTCTCGATGAGCCCGAAGCGCTGAAACCGGTTCAGGAATTCGCGGATGCCACCGGTCGCGACTCCGAACTGCCGGGCCAGCTCCAGTTCATTGATAGCGGTGCCTGGTCGGGCGTTGTCCCTGAGCATCCACTCCATGAAACGCTTCTCGACCTGCGCCGACATCGGGACTGTTTCGGCCTCGGGGAAGCGCGTCATCCTCTCACGGCTGGTGTGGACAACGCGCTGAGGTGCGCTTCCCGAAATGACGCCGTGCTCCGCCAGCGCGGCGAGAATCTTGCGCACGGTTGTGCGGCTCACCCCCAGCACTTTGCTCAGCGTATTTTCGGACGGGAGCCTCTCACCGTCAGAGAGCTCCGAGACGAGATCCAGGGCGTCGTTGAAGGCGCGCTTGAAGAGTGTGTCAGTCTTCATCCTTAAGGCCGCTGTCTTTTCCAGCGATTTTTAATTCATAAAAAACATATTGACCAGCGATATATTGCTGGTTTTTGTCTATAAGAAACATATTGGGGCGGAAGCGGTCGTGACGGAAGTCGTCAGGGAAAAAGCGGAAGTCGACTCCGCTTTTCCGAAAGGCGGTGTCGCCACCGGCGGGGTGTCGGCCATTTCCGTCGGCTTGAAGCTCCTGAGCGTCGGTCCGCTTCTGATCCTCATTTTTCTCGTTGTTGTGATCAGTTTGCTGACGCCCAATTTCCTGAAGCCCGTCAACCTCAGCAACATCCTCGCCCAGACGGCGGTGATCGCCATCGTCGCAATCGGGCAGCATCTGGTCATTCTGACTCGCGGCATCGACCTCTCGGTCGGATCCAACCTGGCCCTGGCGACTGTGATCGGCGGTCTCCTGTTTCGGCAGACGGACTCCGCGCCGCTCGTGATGCTGGCGATGCTTGCCTCCGGCGCAGTGGTCGGAGCCGTCAACGGCGTGGCCTATGTCTTCGGACGCCTGCCGCATTCCTTCATCATCACGCTCGCCACGCTCAGCATCTGCCGAGGTCTCGCGCTGGAGCTCGCCCCCGGGCACACGACGATGCGCGGCATGCCGGAAGCCATAACCTGGATCGGCGGATCGTCGACTTTCGGCGTCCCGAATTCCTTCTTCGTCGTCTTCGGCGTCGCCGCTCTCGTCTTCATCATGGCGAAGGCCATGGTCTGGGGCCGATGGATCTATGCGGTGGGTGGCGCGCCGGAAGCAGCCGTGGAGATGGGTATTCCGGTCAAGGGCGTGCTGGTTTCGACCTTCATCATCTCCGGTCTTTGCGCGGGCATCGGAGCGATCGTGCTCGCCGGACGCACGGCTGCGAGCTCGCCCCTTTATGGAAATCTGCTTGAGCTCGACACGATCGCTGCGGTCATCATCGGCGGCGCGAGCTTCCTCGGCGGTCGAGGCAATATCGGCCACGCTCTCGTCGGGGCGGTGATGATCGGCGTCATCCGCAACGCGCTCAACCTGAACAATGTCGATGTCTTCTTCCAGATGATCGCCATCGGCACGATCATCGTCGTGGCGGTGGAAGCGGATGTGATCCGCAACCATCTGGAGGCGCGGGCGCGGACCCTGCAGGCCGCGAGCTCCCAATGAGTGCGCCCTCTTCCAACCCCGTCCTCGCCGTGCGCCACGCACAGAAGCGCTTCGGCGCCGTGCACGCCCTGAAGGGAGTAAGCCTTGAGGCGTATTCTGGGGAGGTGCTGGCGCTTCTCGGCGACAACGGCGCGGGAAAGTCGACGCTGGTGAAGTGCATCAGCGGCGTTCATTTGCTGGACGAAGGAGAGATGTTTCTCGACGGCGAGGTCGTCGCGCTCCATTCGCCCGGCGCCGCGCGCCGGGCCGGCATCGAGACGGTCTATCAGGACCTGGCTCTGTTCGACAATCTCACGCCGGCGCAGAACTTCTATTGCGGTCGCGAGATCGCGTTCCCCGAATGGCTTCCGCGCGGGCTCCGGTTCCTCAAGAGCCGCGCCATGGATCGCGAAGCGGCCGCGATCATCGATCGTCTCAAGGTGACGCTGCCGAGGCTCGACGCGCCGGTGGCGCTCATGTCCGGCGGCCAGCGTCAGGCGATCGCGGTGGCGCGCGCAACGGTCTTCGCGCGCAAGGTCGTGATCCTCGACGAGCCGACCGCGGCGCTCGGCCTGCGGGAGTCGCGCAAGGTGCTCGACCTTATCAAGCAGCTCCGCGCCGAGGGCAACGCCGTGATCCTGATCACGCACAACATGGAGCACGTCGTCGAGCTCGCCGACCGCGCCGTCGTGCTCCGCCAGGGGCGCAAGGTCGGAGAGCTGAAGCCCGACAAGGGAAACCGGCAGGAGCTGGTTTCGCTCATCGTCGGAGCGGAGGCGTGACGAGATTTGCCGGTCGTGACAGGCCGACGGAGGAAGGACGGTTCTCTTTGGAACCGCTTAGCAGGGAGGTGAAAGGATGAGATTTCGAACAATTCTAGGAGGGCTGGCGCTGGTCGCAGCGATCGCCGGTCCCGCATCGGCCGATGACATCAAGATCGGGTTCATAACGAAGTTCCCGGTGCCGTACTTCGCCACGATGGAGGACGGGGCAAAGGCCTACGCCTCGGAGAATCCGGGCGTCGACATTACGTTCGGCCAGGGCACGTCGGCGACCGACATCGAAGGTCAGATATCGCTCATCGAGTTGATGGTGACGCAGGGCGTCAAGGGCATCGCCATCACACCGGTCGATCCAACCGTCGCGTCGGCGCTCGACAAGGCGGTGGCGGCGGGTGTGAAGGTTGTCCTCATGGACAACGACATTCCCGACTGGAAAGGCCGGACGGCGCTCGCGACGACCGACAACTACGCCGCCGCCAAGCTCGCCGGCGAATATCTGAAGACGGTACTGAAGGACGGCGACAAGCTCGGCATCCTTGAAGGCGTGCCCGGCGTGCCCTCCCTCGACGACCGCGTGAAGGGGATGATGGACGGGCTGGCCGGCGTCAACGTCGACATCGTCGGCAAAGGCGCGACCAACTGCACGGAAGAGCTCGGCATCAACGTCGCGCAGGATATCCTGACGGCGAATCCCGAGCTGACCGCCATCTACTCGGCGTGCGGACCGCCCGCCGCCGGCGCCGCGCAGGCGATCAAGAACGCCAACCTCGATCGCCACATCATCCTGGTCGGCTTCGACTTTTGCTGCGGCGAACCGGAAGCGATCGCCGCCGGAACCGAGGACGCCTCGGTTGCGCAATTCCCCTTCAAGATGGCCCAATTTGGCGTCGATGCGCTGGTCAAGGCGATCAAGGGCGAGAAGGTCGAGTCGCTGATCGACTCCGGTGCGGCACTGGTCACCAAGGACAACATGGACCAGTTCAAATAACGAGTGACACGAGGGCCGGCCGAGCGCCGGCCCTCAATCCGTTTGCGCTAGCCCTAGCGCCGCAATTTCGAGGAAAAAAGCGCGTGGACGCCCTTGTTTGTTCGCGGCCCGGAAGCCTGCAACTTGTGAAGATGCCGGCTCCCCAGGCCGGCGCCGATGCGGCTTTGGTTCGCCCGCGCCGCGTCGGGATCTGCGGCACCGACTATCACATCTTCGAGGGCAAGCATCCGTTCCTGGAGTATCCGCGGGTCATGGGCCACGAGCTCGCCGTCGAGGTCGTCGAGGCGCCCGCTGGCTCGGACTTCACTTCAGGCGAGATTTGCGTCGTCAATCCCTACTTGTCCTGCGGAAAGTGCATCGCCTGTCGTGCGGGCAAGCCCAATTGCTGTGTCGAAATATCGGTGCTTGGGGTCCATCGGGATGGCGGCATGGCGGAGCTGTTGTCTTTGCCACCGGAGAACCTTGTTCGCGCGGATGGGCTGACGCCCGATGAATGTGCGACGGTCGAGTTCCTCGCGATCGGGGCGCACGCGGTGAGGCGGGGTCAGGTAGCGAGCGGGGATAACGTGCTCGTCGTCGGGACCGGGCCGATCGGTCTCGGCGTGGCGCTCTTCGCACGCTTGTCGCGGGCCAACGTTGTCATATTCGATCGCGACCTGGACCGGGTCGCCGCAGCGGCGTCCATATTGGGCGTGCCCGTCCTCCCGTCAGCGGGCGATTTGAGCCGGTCGGTCGGCGCCTTCACGCAGGGCGACGGCTTCGACCTTGTTTTTGATGCCACCGGTAGCGCCGCGGCGATTGAGAAGGGCTTCGACCTCGTGGCGCACGGAGGCCGCTACGTGCTTGTCAGCGTCGTCAAAGAGGAGATCACGTTCCAAGACCCGGATTTTCACCGCAAGGAGATGACGCTTTTCGGAAGTCGGAATGCGACCACCCAGGACTTTGAGCGGGTCATCGCCGCGATACAAACAGGCGCCGTGCCTATCGACAAACTGATCACGCACCGCACCAGCCTGCGGGATGCCGCACATGACATTCCGGTTTGGGCGACCCAGAAGACGGGACTCATCAAGGCGCTCATCGAAATTGGCAAATAGCGGTGCGCACCGCCTTTGCTCCGAGTGGATTGGCCCCCGGCCGACGCGTTCTTGCGGAACGGCATAACGACGAGCCACGAACGGGCACTGCTTCGCGCGAGGTGGAACGCCACCGATCGCCGACACCTTCCTCACTGAGGGGAGCTCAAGTCGTAGGGGCGGTCCCGCCAATTGGCTGAACCATCAGCGGATTCTCCTTCCGTCAGCGGCGAACAAGCGAGCGTCCTGCGGCGCGAAGCGAAGCGTGACTACACCGTCGGTCTTTCGGCGGTCGAGGCGGCGCTCTGCTACGACGGGCTCGCCGGTGGAAGTCGACCCGTGAAGGTAAGAAGTCGAGCCAAGTTGTTCGGTAACGTCGGCGGTCACTGAAAGGTCAATTCCGTGAGAGGCTTCGAAATTTTCGGGGCGGATTCCAAGTCGCACCATAGCCCCTGGCTCCACGGCCGTCTCGATCTGCAAGGCAACCTCGATGCCGCAGGTGGCGAAGCGCCCGCCCCCGAGAGAGGTCGCGTCGAAGAAATTCATACGCGGCGATCCGATGAAACCGGCTACGAACGCGTTTTCGGGGTCGCTATAGACGTCGAGCGGGGCACCGACCTGTTCTACGTTTCCGTCGCGCAACACAACAATCCTGTCGGCGAGCGTCAGCGCCTCAGTCTGGTCATGCGTAACGTAGATCGTGGTATTGCCCAACACACTGTGCAGTTTGGCGATCTCCACACGCATCTGGACCCGCAATTCGGCGTCCAGGTTGGAAAGCGGCTCGTCAAACAGGAAGACCCTAGGATTGCGCACGATCGCGCGGCCGATGGCGACGCGCTGTCGCTGCCCCCCTGAAAGCTGCGCCGGCTTTCGGTGTAGATACTCCTCGAGTCGCAGGATGCTGGCCGCCCGCGCCACCTTCTCGGCTATCTCGGCCTTGGGTCGATGCGTCATGCGCAAACCGAAGCTCATGTTGTCGGCGACGGTCATGTGCGGGTAGAGCGCATACGATTGAAACACCATGGCGACACCGCGGTCGGCAGGCTCATCGTCGGTTACATCGCGCCCACCGATATAGATTTCGCCGCTGGTGACCTCCTCGAGTCCGGCGATCATGCGAAGCAGCGTAGATTTCCCACAACCTGACGGTCCGACAAAAACGGCGAATTCGCCTTCCTCGATCGAGAGGGAGACATCGTGAATCACGTCGATCGTACCGAATTGTTTGCGCACACGACGGAGTTCGATTTCCGGCATGCTTACCCCTTGACGGCGCCGACAGCGATGCCGGAGACGATGCGTCGCTGAAATATGACGTAAAGGATCACGATCGGGGCCGCTGCGATGACGATGCCGGCCGTAAAGAGAGGTATCTGGTCGGAATACTGCCCCTTCAGGGCAGAAATCCCGACCATGAGGGTTCGGTTCTTCTGCATTGTCAGAAGGGCGATCAGAATGTCGTTCCAGCAGTTGAGGGTGTTGATGATCCCGAGCGTCACCAGCGCGGGCATCCCCAGGGGCACCATCACATGCCACCAGACCTGCAGCAGCTTGGCGCCGTCGATGCGCGCCGCCTCGACAAGCTCGCGCGGCAAGCCTGAGTAGAACGCCGTCATCATGTACACCGAGAACGGCAGGAAGAATGCGGTGTAGGAAAGAATCAGCCCGATGTGCGTGTTGATCAGGTGGAGGGCGAGCATCGTGCGCATGTAGGGCACGAGCACGACCTGCACCGGGATCATTAGAGAGGAGAGGATCACGATGAAGAAGAAGCGCCGGTAGGGGAAGCGCAGCACCGCGAGGGCAAAGCCGGCCATCGACGAGACGATCATGAGCAGGATCACCGCGCCGAAAGTCGCTATCACGGAATTCAGAAAGTACTGATCCAGGTGCGAGCGCGTCCAAGCCTGCACGAAGTTGTCGAGCGTGGGGCTCGTCGCCAGCCCGAAGCGATCTTGCAGGTAGTCGTGCCTGGTCTTGAGCGAGTTGTTGACCGCGAAAAAGATCGGATAGAGACAACTGAGAGCTAACAATCCCATCGGAATTGCCGCGATCCGGAGAGCCAGCCTCTGTCGTTTTCCTGCAGCCACGTCGCCCTTCAGAGGCTCGCGTTGCGTGACATGATGCGGATTTGCAGCCAGGCGAGAATGCTGGTGCAGACAAACAGAATGATCGATAGAGCCGCTGCATAGGCGGGCTGATTGAGCCGGCCCTGCGCGGTCCAGATCAGATACTCGGGCACCGTCGTTGCGGTGCCGGGGCCGCCGCCGGTCAGGACATAGATCAGCCCGAACATCGACGTCAGCAGTCCGATGGTCGTGATCACTGTCGAGAATTCTATGATCGGTCGAAGCTCCGGGATGATCACGTACCACCAGATCTGCCACATCCTGGCGCCTTCCAGCCGCGCCGCCTCGACCATGTCCTTGGGAACCGTTGACAGGCCCGCCAGGAAGATCAGCACGCCCATGCCGAAGGTCGACCACGACTGGATGGTGAGTGTCACGGGCAGCGCCGTGGCGGAATGGCCGAGCCAGTCGAAGCCGGGAATGCCCAGCACCTTGAGCAGACTGTTGAAGCTGCCATTGAAGCCGAGGACCACGCTGAAGATGGAGCCGATGATCACGCTCGAAAGGACGACGGGAAAGAAATAGACCGAACGGAAGAGCGCGCGTCCGGGAACGCCCTGGTCGATCAGGATCGCCAGCAACATCGGAATGGTGACGAAGATGGGCACCGAAAGCAGAATTACGCCCGCATTGGCTATGGAAGAGCGGAAGTTCGGATCGTCCAGCGCGCGCAGGTAATTGCCGGCGCCGATGAACTCGCCCGGGCTGGTCGAGGTGGCATTCGTCAACGAGATGCCGAAGCCCCAAAAAAGGGGAAAGATACGAAACACAACGACAAGCAGAATAGCCGGCAGCAGGAACAGCATGGCGATGCGGGCCTCTGCCCGACGGCCGCGGTGTGAGCGCGAACGGGCCGGTGAGGCTTCGCCGGTCCGAGGCAATGACGTGGCGGTCATGGGCTGGTCCCTGGGCAAAAGAACGGGGAGCGCCCGAAGCGCTCCCCGCACCTATACCGCTACTACTGGGGCTTGGCTTGTGCCTGCACCTTGTCGAGCGCCGCTGCCGCAGCATCGACCGTCGTGTCGCCATTGAGCAGCAATTGGCTCTGGCGATGCCACTCGTCGAGCTCGGCGGCGGACGAGTTCGCATGCGTCGTCGGCACGGCCCTGTTGGCCAGCCAGCCCATGATCTGCTTCAGGCCGGGGCTGTCGATGCCCGACGTATCGACTTCAGTGTTCGCCGGAACCACGCCGGAATCGTTGACGAGGTGCGACAGGACATCACCCGAGGCCAGGATCTTCACCGCATCGAGAGCCAGGTCGATGTTCGGCGAGTCCTTGTTCACGCCGTATCCCACCCCGCCGTCAAGCGGGACGCCGGGCGCACCTTCGTGCTGGTCGGACGCCACCGTCGGGGACGGCATCGGATAGACACCGACGTTGTCCACGCCCATGTCGGCTTCGAAGACCTTCCAGTGGGCGACGTTGGAGAGCAGGCCCCAGACGTTGGCTGCAGTCCCCTGCTCGAACAGGGTGAACTCGTCCATGAACATGGTCTGCGAGTTGCCCCCTTCCTGGTACCAGCCCTTCTTGGAGGTATCGACCCAAGTCTGAAGGATGGCCTTGATCGGCGGATCGGACCAGTGGAGCTTGCCGGCCAGCCAGTCAGCCTGCTGCTGCGCGGTCAGTGACTGGTTCGCCATTTCCGACAGGAAGAACTCGGCCTCATAGCCTTCCTTGTTGGCCATCATGAAGCAGGCGGCCTCGCCCTTCGCCTTGATGGCGTCGCACATCGCGTTCACCTCGGCCCAGGTGGTCGGCGGCTTGTTCGGATCGAGTCCTGCGTCCTTGTAGAGCTTCTTGTTGTAGTAGACGACGTGGCCCTGAAGGGTCGTCGGAATGAAATACAGTTTCCCGTCAGAGCCGGTGAAGGCCGGCTTGCCGACCATCTTGGAGATGAGGTCGGGCAGCTTGTCGTCGAGCGGGATCAGTCCACCGATGAGGTTCTTGGCCTGCGCGCCGCCGTTGGCCCAGATGACGTCCGGACCGGTCTTGGACGCCAGCGCGGTGCCCAGAAGCGTGTAGTATTCCGCGTCCGGCTGCGACAGGAAGGTGAGAGTGTCTCCGGGATGCGCGGCCTCGAAAGCCGCCTTCGCGCCATCGTAGTAGGTTGCGTGCGACGGTTCGTCGACGTTGACGTCCCAAACGGTTATCTCCGCCGCCAGTGCGGGCGAAGCAACCAGCATGGCCGCAATGGCGGCCGCTACTTTCAGTCTGTCCATGTCAGTTCCTCCGATTGTCGACTTGGCTTCTTGCTTCATCCCCGCTGCGCGGCGAGTTTCGGCGTATGTGCAATGCGGGGATTGAAGGGCGGCGTACCGAGGTCCTCCCTCGGCAGGAGTTCGGGCCGCGACCATTCGCGGCGGGCGATATCGGAAATCACGAGTCCGTGGCCTGGACGATCGGGCGCGTAGGCCCAGCCGTCACGGATCTCGATCGGCTGCTCGACAAGGTGATCGAAGTTCTGGAACGAGTATTCGAGCCACTGGACCTCGGGCAGCGCACAGGCAATTTGCACGCCGAATTCGAGGAACGTGTTGCCAAGCGATATCGGTATGCCGAGCTCGGCGGCGAGCCAGCCGATTCGCATGACGTCCGTGACCTGCCCGTGCACATTGAGAACGTCGACGGCGCCCGCAAGCATGAGCTGCCGCTTGCCCGCGGCGTCGAGATATTCACCCGAATTGATCAGGGTCCATGGCGCGCCCTGGCGCAGCAGCCGCAGGCCGTCGAAGTCGTTGCGAAGGATGGGGTCCTCGACCCACATCAGCGGGAAGCCCGCGTCGCGGATCGCAGTCAGCTTGACCAGCGCTTCCTTCGCACCCCAGGCCTCGTTGGCGTCGATCATCACCAGCGCCTGCTTGCCCACGGTCCGTCTGAGCAACTCGAGGCGGTGCAGATCGCGCTCGAAATCGGGATGGCCGACCTTGATCTTGAAGGCGTCGTAGCCGATCGATGCGGCATGTCCGAAGAACGCGGTGTAATCGTCGTCGCTGAGATGAAAGTCGAGCCCGGATGCATATGCGCGAACGCGGTCCCGCCGGCTGCCGAGCAGGCGGTGCAGCGGCAGGCCGACCTGTTTTGCCGCGAGGTCCCAAAGGGCTACCTGGATCGCCTCCTCGAAGGGCAGGCTGAAGCGGCTTTGGTTGCCACCGCGCGGGCGGGTGACCCGGTGGACGAGGGCGAGCGGCACCTCGCCTTCGAGGCCGGGCCAAACCTCGGTCTGGAAAATCCGGACAATCTCGTTCGCGGCGGGAAGTGGGCGGAAGAGACTCTGTATGAATCCGAGCCCCACGCGGCCGCTGTCGTCGATCAGTTCGAGGGCCGCGATATTCACATCATCGGCACGCACCTGACTGTCACCGATGACGCGGTCGCGCGCGAACTGAAAACGCGTAAGCCGAAACTCAACGACTTTCATGCTGTAACCAGATCGAGCGTCTGATATATCAGATGGTGATATCTAATAGATCAAATGAGGATTTTGCAAGTGGCGAAACAGCCGGTCGCTGAGGTCGGGAGCGGCATCAGGCTCAGCGATATCGCCTACACGCGGCTGCTCGAAATAGTCTTCGAGAGGCGGCTGCCCGCCGGAGCCTTCGTTTCCCAGAACGAACTGGTTGAGTTGACCGGTGTGCCGGTCGGCCCGTTACGCGATGCCCTGCGCTCGCTGGAGGCCGACGGGATCGTCACCATCCATCCGCGTGCCGGAATCGAGTTCGTCAAGCCCGGGCTGGAGCTGGCACGTGCCACCTACCAGTTTCGCGGCATCATCGAGACACCCGCGGTGGCGGTTTATTCCGAAACAGCCGACGAAGCTGAGATGGAGGATGTCGAACGCCGGCACCTGCTCGCGATCGCGGCGGTCGAGGCGAACGGACTGACACAGGAGTTGCGCGATGAACTGGAGGCGCTTGAAGCGTTGCTGCACAACGCGATCGTCGGGAGCCTTAGAAATCCACTCATCGACCGGAGTTACCGTCGTGTTCACAATTACCTTCGCATCCTGAGGCTCGATCGCAGGATGACCGCGCCGCTCGCGCTCCGCTCCCTTCGCGAGCACCTCGCCATCATCGCGGCGTGCCGCCGGCGCGACGCGGCTGAGGCGCAGACAGCGCTCGCGACGCATTTTGCGAATGCGCTTCAGCGGAACATGGGTTTGTACTAAGCGGCTGTCACCGACGAAGAAATCGTCACGGCCGCTCATGCGCGCCCTGTTCGGCGAAGAGTGAAGGCTGCTAAGCGCCGAGATCAAACCTCACGGCGCAGCGAGAACGAGCTGGAGTAGAGATCGTCGATCCCATCGTCTTCGCCTGGTCAGACCGCCATCTGCCGAAAGACGGAACACCTGCGCTGCAGGATACCGATAAGAGCTTCTGCCGCCGGGCTGACGTCGGCGCCTCGCCGGTTGATCAGACCGGCTTGGCGGAGTGCGCGCGTGCCCGGTACCTCGATCGGCACGATAAAGCCGGGGTCGAGTGCCCCGAGGTGGGCAGCCGCGTGGTAGCTCAAATACCAGCTGCCGCGCATGAGGGCGAACTTGAGCGGTATCACATCGGTTTCGACTGCGGGAACAGGTGCGGGGAGACCGGCTGCGCGAAGCATATGCTGGAGGCGCCCGACCATGTAGGTCGTCGCCGGGGGGAGAATCCAAGGATAGCCCAGAAGATCGTCGGCCTTGACACGGCGGCGGCGGCGAAGGGGGTGCCCGGCATCCGCGATCACGCAATATTCGTCCGCTAAGAGCGGCTGCCACGCCAACTCCGGCTCGAGCCTCGGGGTCTCAGGGACAGCGGCCAGAACGAAGTCGAGCGCGCCGCTCTTCAGCTGCTCCTTGAGTTGGTCGTCGCCGCCGCCGGTGACGTGGATCCGAACGCCCGGCCGGCTTGCCCGCAGCTCGGCGATGGCATCGGGCAAGACTGCATCCTGCCACGAGGGGCCGGCGCCAATCTTCACAAGGCCAGCTCCGCCGCTGCGGAGTGCATCGACCTCCTCCCGAGCCGCTTGCAGCGCGGCCTTGACATCCTTGGCATGCCGCAACAGCGCGGTACCGTAGACGGTCGGGGTAACGCCCCGCGCCCGGCGGTTGAAGAGCGGTGCGCCGAACGAGTCCTCCAGGCGTCGGATTGCTTTGGTCAAGGCTGGCTGGGTGACGCCGAGCTCCTGCGCGGCCGCGCGCAATGAGCCGCGGGCGACGGCGGTCAGGAAGTAGTCCACTGTGCGGAGGTCGAACATCGATAACGATAGGTAATCGTTCGTCTTCCCATTCGTGCTTGCCAGCTTTGCCGGTGACGATCAATCTTTTTGGCGCAAGTCGAAAACGACGACGTGCCCCGTGCGGGGGGCCTTAAGGGAGGAAATCATGAAGAAACTGCCACGCCGGACAATCCTGAAGGGCATGGCGGCGGCGCCTTTCGTCCTCACCGGTCGCATCAGCTGGAGCGCCGGCGCTCCGATGACGCCCTCGGAGATCGACGTCGACAAGGCGAAGGCCGAAGGAAAGGTTCAGCTCTATACGAGCCTCGACACCAAGATCGTCGACGCGATCACCGGTCCGTTCAAAGAGAAATACGGGATCACCGTCGAATATTTCCGGGGCGGGTCCGCGGACGTGACCTCGAAGGTGCTAGCTGAAGCCGACGCCGGTGGCATCCAGGCCGACATCGTCGACGCGTCGGACCTCGCCGCGCTGCTTCTCATGAAAGAACGCGGGCTGTTGCTCGAAAAGAAATCAGATGCCGACGCCGCGGTCTCCGCCGACCTTCGTGACCCTGACGGAACATGGATGGCCGACCGCCTGACGCAGGCCGTGATCCAGTTCAACACCGCCGAGTTCGGCGGCGACAAGGCGCCGAAGACCTGGAACGACCTGACCGAGCCCGGGATGTCGGGGCGGCTGACCTTCTTCAGCAGCGCCAACGGCGACGGCGCACCGCGTCTCTATACACTGGCCAAGTACCTCGGCTGGGAGCTTCTCGAGAAATACGCTGCCAACAATCCGCTTCGTGTGGCCTCGCCCCAACTCGTCACGCAGATCCTCGAAAGCGGCGAGCGCGGCGTCGCGTTCGCGACCAACGATAACATCGCCTGGCGGTCGAAGGGTCAGGGCAAGCCGACCGACTACGTCTATCCCGCGGAGGGGGTTCCGACCGAGCCCGGTGCGGTCGGTCTCGTGAAGGGATCGGCCAACCCGAATGCCGCCTTCCTCTTCCACGAGTTCTGGATGGGCAAGGAAGCGCAGACGCTGCTGGTCGGCGGTGGCAAATATTCGAGCCGGGTCGACGTCGATCCACCGAAAGGCAGCACGCCTCTCGGCGACCTCAAGCTGCTCACCCTCGACTACGCTGAGTACAAGAGCGAGCGTCAGAACATCCTGCAGCGCATGACCGATACATTCGGCGGCGAGTGGGGGATCTGACTGAGAGCGGCGCAGTTGTCAGCTTGTGAAAGGTCAGTCGTGAAGACGCCGGCCTCGCGCTCGCCGCGCCGCCGCACCGCAATACAAGGAAGTACGGTCGTCCTCGGGGCCGCGACCGCGCTTCTTCTCGTGATCGTGGCCTATCCGCTAGCGTGGATCGTGCTCGCGGCGTTCGGCGCTCCGTCGCAGTTTCAGCTCGGCTACATCGCGGGCGTGTTCGCTCGCTCGCAGAACTACGGCGCGCTGCTCAACACGCTGATCCTGGCACTCGGTGCCGGCATTTTCAGCGTCGTCCTCGGCGTGCCGCTCGCCTGGGCGGCAGCGCGCACGAACATGCCGTTCCGGCGCTCGCTGCAGGCGCTGGTCGCTCTCTCCTACATTACGCCGCCTTATCTCACGGCCATTGCTTACATCATCCTGCTCGGCCCGGACGCCGGCTACTTCAACCGCATGCTCCGGTCCATCACTGGCGCGTCGCTCGGGCCGATCAACATCTTCAGCATGGGCGGCGTGATCTTCGTCATCGCTACGCATGTGTTCCCGATCACATTCTTCATGACCTACGCCGCGCTTCGCTCGGTAGACGCCTCCTACGAGGAAGCTGCGCGACTCCTCGGCGCGAAGCGTCTCAGCGTGCTCTTCAGGATCAACCTGCCGCTGGTCGCTCCCGCCATCACTGGCGGGGCTCTCCTCTCAGCGATCGGCTCGATGGCGCTTTTCGGCCCGCAGGCATTTCTCGGCCTGCCCGCGCAGATCACCTTCCTGCCCACGCGCATCTATGGCGTGATAGGCGCCTATCCGCCGCGGTGGGCAGAAGCATCGTCGCTTTCGCTGACGCTCGTTGTGCTGACGGCCCTCGGCCTGCTCCTGCAGCGCGGCTACCTGGAGCGGCGCTCCCACACGACCGTTGGCGGCCGCGGCCTGCGCCTGGAGACAATCCGCCTCGGCGGCTGGAAATGGCCGACCGTCGCGTTTTGCGGTGCCGTGGTGTTCCTGAGCGCCGTTGCACCGATCGCCGTTCTTGTGACGGCGGCCTTCAGCCGCAGCTGGATAGAGGGCCTGACGCCGGCAAACTTCACGATCGAGAATTTCGGCGAGGCGCTCTTCAACAATCAGATCGCCGTGCGCGGCATCCTGAACAGCTTCCGCCTCGCGGCGACCGCTGGAATCTGCGCCACGGTCGTCGGCGCTGCTGTAGCCTACATCGACTCGCGCACACACATGCGAGGGCGGCGACTGCTCGACTACCTCGCAATCCTGCCGCTGGGGCTCCCGGGGACGGTCATGGCCGTCGGCGTGCTCCTCGCATTCATCCGCCCGCCCTTTGTCCTATACGGAACGATCTGGATCTTGCTCATCGCCTATGTTGCTCGTTTCGTGCCGCTCGCGGCGCGAACCGCGAACGCAGCGCTCCGGCAAATCGACCCGTCGCTCGAGGAGGCGGCGCGCATCTCCGGCGCCACCCGCCTCGGGGCGCTTTGGCATGTCCTCCTGCCACTCAGCCGTCCCGGGCTTGCCGTTGCGTTCCTGCTCGTCTTCATCCCGGCGCTGAGCGAGCTCAGCGCGACCATTCTTCTTTACACCGGGGGGACTGAAACGATTTCGGTCGCAATCTTCCGGCTCAACGATCTCGGTCAACTCGAGGTCGTCGCCGCGCTCGCTGTGTTCGTCATTGCAGTCACGCTGCTCGTTAGCATTCCGCTCAACTATCTGGCCACCCGCTCCCGGATAGCGTCGGCAGCGGGCGGCCCGGCGATTTGAGATCGCGCGTGGCGTTCATCGAGATCACTGAGCTGGTCAAGAAGTTTGGTGCTTTCGAGGCGCTGAAGGGTATCAGCATCTCCGTAGAGGAAAAAGAATTCGTCACGTTTCTCGGCCCGTCCGGCTGCGGAAAGACGACGACGCTTCGTGTGCTTGCGGGTTTCCTCACTCCGGATGGCGGCTCCGTCACTATCGGCGGGGAGGTGATGTCGTCGCCAGAGCTTGTCGTGCCACCGGAGCGGCGGCGCATGGGAATGGTCTTTCAGAACTACGCCGTGTGGCCACACAAATCGGTCTATGAGAATGTCGCCTTCGGCCTGCGCTACCTGAAGCTCGACCGCCGCCAACGGGCGACGCGCGTGGAGCATGTCCTCGCATCGATGGGACTCGACGGCCTCGACGATCGGCATCCGTCGGAACTGAGCGGCGGTCAGCAGCAGCGGGTCGCGCTGGCGCGCTCGTTGGTGGTCGAGCCTTCGATCTTGCTCCTCGACGAGCCGCTTTCCAATCTCGACGCCAAGCTTCGCGAGCACATGCGCTCCGAGTTGAAGAGCCTGCAGCGGCGGACTGGCATCACCTTCGTCTACGTCACACACGACCAAGCGGAGGCCATGGCGCTCTCCGATCGAATCGCTGTTTTCCGTGCGGGAACCGTTCAACAGATCGGCTCGCCGCGCGAGGTCTACGAACGGCCGGCAAATCTGTTCGTCGCCGATTTCATGGGCCTTGTGAACAAGCTGCCGGGCACTGTCGCCGGACGCGACGGCGATGCGGTCGTTGTCGACATCGGCAGGCATCGCCTCGAGGCGGTCGCGCATGGCCGCGCCTCGGACGCATCGGTGACAGTCGCCATTCGTCCCGAAGCCTTGAGATTCGGTGAAGCCGCCGAGGGTCACGCCAACCGGCTTAGTGGCGTCATCATCGAGGCGACCTTCCTAGGCAGCGTCGTCGACTACCAGGTCGACATCGGCGGGTTGATTCTGCGCGTGCAAGGCGAGCGGCGGACGTTCCGTCAAGCTGGAAGCGATGTCGTGCTGACGGTGCCGGTCGCCGATTGTGTAGCCATGCCGAACGAGGCCGAGGACCAAGAGTCACGGCAACCGCCCGGAAATGCCGAGTGAACAGGAAGAAGTGAAACAATGCCCGGACAGAACGTCGTCTTCATCATGTCGGACGAACACAGTCGTCGGGTGCTCGGCGCTTACGGAAACAGCGTCGTGCACTCGCCAAATCTCGATTCGCTCGCCGCTGCGGGCACACTGTTCGAGAACGCGTACTGCAACTGTCCAATCTGCGTCCCTAGCCGGGCGAGCTTCGCCACCGGGCGCTATGTCCACACCATCGGCTACTGGGACAACGCATTTCCCTACCGCGGAACGCCGCCCTCGTGGGGCCACCGGCTGCATGAGACCGGGCACCGATGCGATTCGATCGGTAAGCTTCACTACCGCGGCACAGACGATCCGAACGGCTTCGACAACGAAATCCTCCCACTGCATGTCCTGGAAGGCGAAGGCGACATTCAGGGCATGCTGCGCCGCCCACCGCCGACACGCGACAGCACGCGCCAGCTCGCCGGCGACGCTGGCGCCGGGGAGTCGACGTATCTTCAGTACGACCGGAACATTCGCGACGAAGCGATCCGGTGGCTGAAGGATGTCGCGCACAACCGACCGGTCAGGCCCTGGTGCCTGTTCTTATCCTTCGTCTGCCCGCACTTCCCGCTGGTCGCACCACTGGAATTCTTCAATCTTTACGATCTCGCGAAGCTGCCGATGCCGCCGCTTCGCGACCCTTCGGACTTTCCCGACCATCCCGTCCTGCGGAAGCTCCGCGAGGTGCAGAACTACGAGGACCATTTCCGCGACGAAGGGCACGTGAGGATCGCCGTTGCCGCGTACTACGGCATGGTCTCGTTCCTCGATGACAACATTGGACACGTGCTGCAGACGCTCGACGAGACCGGGCTCTCCGCCGACACGCTTGTCGTCTACACGAGCGACCACGGCGATAACCTGGGTACGCGGACCTTTTGGGGAAAGTCCAACATGTACGAAGAATCGGTCGGGGTTCCGCTCATCCTCAAGGGTCCGGGCGTTCCGGCAGGAAGGCGCGTGGCCACGCCGGTGTCTCTGGTCGACGCGTATCCCACGATCGTCGAGGCCCTCGGCGAGTCGCTTTCGGCTAACGAGCGTGCGCTTCCGGGCTGCTCGCTCTTCAGCCTCCTCGCAGGGGGCGACGCCGACCGCACCGTCTTCAGCGAATACCATGCGGTCGGGTCGCTCACCGGCATCTTCATGGTGCGGTTCCGCCAGTACAAATACATCCACTACGACGGCTACCGCCCGCAGCTGTTCGACCTCGCAGTGGATCCGATGGAAATACGCGATCTCGCGTTGGAGGTCGGCCACGAGGCCGTCATCGCCGAAGGTGAACGGCGTTTGCGAGAAATATGCGACCCGGCGCGCGTATCTCGGCAAGCGTTCGACGATCAGGAGCGCCGCATCCTCGAATTCGGCGGCACGGAGGCGATCCTGAAACGCGGCAGCTACCCCTACACGCCAGCACCCGGCGAGGCGCCACGATATTCATAGTCTCCATGTCCGTTGCTAACGCTTAACTGAAGTCGAAATTGACGCCGGGCACCCCCGCATAACCCTGAATTGTAAGGGGTCGAGCAAAACTGAACGCCCACTCAAACTTATTCGCACGCCAAGGGCTGCAACAGTCTTTGAAGGGTAGCGTAGCCGAACCGTCGCCCCTGCTTCTCCGCGCTTAAGTAATTTCTCGGGCCCGCGTCCGCTTCATGCGGCAAACAGACATCATCAACGCGAGGGCGTCGACAGAGTCCGCCGGACCGGGGACGCGGTCCTACTGCTCGCGCGAGATGTTTCGTCGGCCCGTATGAGCGGCGCCGGGCGTTCGAAAAGCAGGCGCATAACAATATCCTGGTCGTAGTTGCCAAAGCCTTTGCCGAAAATATTCACGCCGCCCGGGTGCTCGGCCTTGAAGTCAATGCCGATCCCCATGCGGATCGAATGGTGCTTAGGCAGGTCGATATCGTCGATGGTGACCTTGGAGATGCGCACGCCGTCGATGAAGGATCCCTTCTTGTTGATCCGCCATGTCTTCAGCTTCCCGTACTGCGAACCCTCCAGCTTCCACCAGCTCGGCGTATAGACCCCGCGCTTGTCGCCGTAGTCGCCCGGCGAGGTCCATGTCCCCACAGGAATGTCATTGACCCAAAGCGTGATGTCGGACGGCCAGTTGAGATTCGTGCCGGGAACCTCGGAGGAAAGCTCCATCGAGAACTCCAACGCGTCCACCGCGGTGTTCAGGAGCTTCGCATTGTTCGGGAACTTGTATTCGATGTGGCCGCGGCCGAACCACACAAGAGCAGCCTGGACGCGATTGGGATCGAGGAAGAAATCCGGCACGTCGAGGAGCCCGATCACACCTTCGGTGGAGCACAATCCGCACGGCGCGCTGACCTCGCAATGGGTAAAGAGGCCGAGCGGCATCGACACCTCGACGAGGTTGTCGGTGCGGATTGGTTCCTCCGTCTCGAAACGGACAATGATCTCGTCGAAAAGGGCCGAGCAAACTTTCTGATGCCCCTTGCGTGCCTTGATCGTGTTGGTCTCGATCAGGCGAGCATCTTCAAGCGTCTGCACATTGGTCGCGACGGTCGATTGAGGCAACGCGAGCTCGCGGCTGATCTCGTTCACGTTGAGCCTGCCATGCGACCTCAGAAGCTTCAGGATCCGCACGCGAACCGGCGATGCGAGCCCCTTGAGGACGTCGGCGGCTTCCTCCGGATTGATCGTCAGGAAATTGGGCTTCTTGCCCCGGTCGGGTGCCTTACGCTGCATGAGGGCGAGGTCTATATCAGGAACCTTGATATATTGCACGCGCCGCGATTCCGCCCCTTATGCAGGCGCGAAGGCCAGGAACGACACTGCGTGACGCGGAAGCCGGAAGCGGACCGATGCGCGGCCATCTTTGGCCGGCAGGGTTTCGGGTGCGCCCAAGGTCGCTAGATCGCTTGCCGCTTTGAGCGTGGCATATTGGGCGGGCGAGGGAGGCTGCGGCGAGCCCTCAGCCAGGAACGTCTGATGCGCGTTGGAATGCGCGCCATCCACGCGGAAATGCCGGCACAGAAGCGGGCTGTTTCCGACGTTGTCGAGCGTCAGCTCGGCATCGACTCCGCCGACGTCCGGCAGATCGTCGTCGTGATAGTTCCAGACAAGGATGCCGATCGTCTCGCCGTCGCGCGCGGCGATCAGGTCGATGTCGGGTGCGCCGGCGATGCCGTCGGCGAGAATGGTGGCAAGCGGCAGCGCGCCGCTGCTTGAGGCTTTGAGCCGCTCACCCCTCAGCATGGCGAGCATGCGAAAGACGTTGAAGACCGCCTTTGGGATGCCGTTCGTCGCAAGCTCTCGGTAACCCGCGAAATAGGGCTCCCCCTCGAACTCGAACGCCCAGGTGACCGCGCCCGCGATCCTTCCACCGGCGCGGCAGGAAAGCTCGAGCGTCCGCGCGATCGCCTCGACGACCGAGACGCCGTAGAGCGGTCCGTCGCGATAGGCGTTTTCGGGGTGCGTGCGGGAGGAGCAGGCGGCACAGCCCTCCGGATCGGATTCTCCGAGGATCACCGGCACGTCGTCGAATGCGCTGAACTCGCTCACGATTTCGAGCCCTGCGGCGATGGACTGGAGCTGTTCCGCGATTCCCATGCGCACGTGCCCGTCGACGAGTCTCGGCCGGCCCTTGGCATGGAAGGCGATGAAGTCGAGCCGCGTCCCCGTCTTGCCGCTTGCGTAGTTCGTGCCCGTTGCACAATGGCCGAGGAAGGTGCGCAGAAACTCGGCAGCGCGCGGGTCGCGCGGCCCGCAGGTGTGCGGTCCGCCGACGCGGGCTTCGGGAATGGCGCGCCGGATCGCGGCGTCCGCCACGTCGTGCAAACGGCAGAATTCAGAGATCGAGCCGCGCCAATAGAGCCCGTCCGGCTCGTTCCAGACTTCCCACGGCCAGTCTTTCACCCGCGCCATACCGTAGCGCTCGACGAGATGCCGCGCCCAGGCTTCGATCAGTCCGCCCCATCGATCGTAGTCCCTCGGTGGCCAAGCCCAACCGGCTATGATCCCCGTCCGCGGGAAGTCGTGGCGATAGGGAGGCGGGCCGATTGTAAGCGCCTCCGGCGTGAAGCCGGCCTGTATGAAAGGCGCGATCCCCACCTCGACGTAGGTATCGAAGATGCGGTCGAGGATCGCCCACGAATAAACCGGCGTACCGCTGGAATCTTCCGTGTAGGCGTCGGTAGAACCCCATTTCAGCGCCGGTGTGCCGTCGCCGGAGGTGAGGAGGTTGTGCGCCCGCACATGCACCGGTCCTGGACCAAGTCCTGCAAGTGCCTTCAGGAGCTCCCGCCCGTGCGGCTTGTCGGTATAGTTCGGCTCGTCGTAGCCAAACCAGGTCCAGATCGGCGTGATCGGCTCGCCCCTGCTTGTGGCATCGACGTTCAGCGCCACGCGCACTGGCTCAGCCAACGGCAGCGTCCTCGGGCACCCGCGCCGCCGCTCTCAGGCGGCCAGTACCCGCATCGTCGGGCGAAAGCACCGAGTCGCGCAGCAGCTTGGTGTAGGGGTGCTGGGGATTGGCGAGCACATCCTGCGCATCGCCGGCCTCGACCACTTTGCCTTTCTGCATGATCATCACGCGGTCGCTGATGTAATAGGCGGTGGCGAGGTCGTGTGTGATGTAGACGATCGACACCTTGAGGTCGTCGCGGAGCGTTTTGAACAGGTTCACGATCGACATGCGCAGCGACGCGTCGACCATCGACACCGGCTCGTCGGCGACAATCAAGTGGGGCGACGAGATCAGGGCGCGGGCGATCGCCGCGCGCTGCAATTGGCCACCCGACAATTCGTGGGGGAACCGGCCTTTGATCTCGGCAAGCGACAGTCCGACCTTCTGCAGAGCCGCGTCCGACGCTGCGTCGCGCGCGTCCTGACTGCGCGCGCCGGCGAAGCGCGAAGCGGAGGCGTAGAGGTAACGATCGACCCGTTTCAGGGGGTTGAAAGCCTCGAATGGATTCTGGAAAATCGGCTGAACGAGCTGCATGAAGTCGAGTCGCGCTTTGGTGCCGCGGATTTCTGCAAGGTTCTTGCCGCGAAACTCGATCGTGCCCTCGGTCACCGGCAGGATATTGAGGATCATCCGAGCGAGCGTTGTCTTGCCGCTGCCTGACTCGCCGATGATGGCGAATATCTCCGCCTTGTCGGCATCGAGCGAAAAGCTGACGTCATCGACGGCGCGAAACGCCGCGCGGCTCAACAGCCCGCCCATTGAAAAGACGCGAGTGACGCGATCAACCGAAAGCAGCTCGCTCACTGACCGAACCTCGCCGCGGAATCCGCTTCGGCGGTGATCTTGGAAGCCGGCGTGCCGCCTACGGCCTTTGCCTTCGGATCGACTGCGAAGCAGGCGACGCGCCGGCCGGGGGCGACCGTCGTCAGCGCAGGATGCGACTGCTTGCAGATATCCATCGCCATCGGGCAGCGCGGATGAAAGCGGCAGCCTGAAGGCGGATCGGCGAGACTCGGTGGCGCGCCGTGCAGCGACACCTTCGGCTTGAGATCGCCGATCCGCGGGAGGCTGGCGATGAGATGCGCGGTGTAGGGATGCAGCGGCGCGTGGAAGAGCTCTGCCGTCGGACCCTCCTCGACCAGCCGGCCCGCATACATGATGCCGAGGCGGTTGGCGATGTTGGCGTGCACGGTCAGATCGTGGGTGACGAAGATCATCGAGGAGCCGAACTGCTGCTGCGCCTCAAGAATCATCGCGAGCACGTCCTTCTGCACGACGACGTCGAGGGCGGTGGTCGGCTCGTCGGCGATGATGAACTCCGGCTCGCACACCGTGGCGAGCGCGATAGCAACACGCTGCCGCATGCCGCCGGAAAGCTCGTGCGGGTAAGCGGAAAGCACGTCGGGCGAAAGGCGCAGCCGTTCGAGATGCCGGTTGACCGCCTCAAGAAATGCTCGGCGAGACAGGTTCATATGCGGATATGCAAAATCAAGAAAGGACTTGCGCACCCGGCGCACCGGATTCAGCACGTTCATCGATCCCTGCAGGATGCAGGCGAGATGGCTCCAGCGAATGCGTGAGAGCGTCGCCTCGTCGACCTCGTAGAGATTGCGGTCGAGGAAGCTGTATTTGACAGTGCCGCCGAGCACCTCGAGGGGCGGCCGGATGGCGCGGGCAATCGTCTTGATGAGTGTAGTCTTGCCGCAACTCAATTTGCCGGCCAGGCCGTAAACCTCGTTGCGCTCGACATGCAGGCTTATGTCGTCGACGGCCCGTACCTCCCTCTCGACGCCGAAATAATGGGTCAGATAGTAGGCGCGCAGGTGGTCGACTTCGAGCACCGGGCGGGCCGGCGTCGATGCGCCTGCCTCGTCGGACCAAGTTTTTCCGCGGCGGACGCCGTCGTTCACTACCCCGTCCCCATGCGGCTCAGCCGACTGCGCGGGTCGATGTATTCGTTCATCGATACTGAAAGCAGGAAGAGACCGATGAAGGTCATCACCACTGTCGCTACCGGAGCCATACCCACCACCAGATTCCCGCCACCATCGCGGTGTGCTGGTTGGCCCAGTAAATCATCGTACCGATCGTCGGCGTCTCGATGTTCGTGAAGCCGATCACGGACAGGGTTACTTCGAGGCCGATCGACCAGTTGATGTTGTTCATCGTCGTGGCGAAGACGATCGGCAGGACGTAGGGGAGGTGCTCCTCAATGAGAATCTCCGTGTGCTCATGCCTGAGAAGACGCTTTGCGTCGTGAACTCGCGCGTCCTGAGGCTGAGCGCGAT
>CAVRGJ010000004.1:0-27634 GCA_963720705.1 uncultured Alphaproteobacteria bacterium | reverse complement strand
GCTATCGCGTGATAAACGTGTGCCGGAGCTGATGCGCCTAGGCACGTAGAAAAAGCATCGACACGGTGGTTCCTTGGCCGGGTGTGCTCTGGAGTTCGACTCTGCCGCCGGATTCCTCCGCAAAGGTGCGGACTTGTGTCAGGCCAAGCCCTGTCCCCTTGCCGGGCTCTTTGGTCGTAAAGAAGGATTCAAACGAGCGTGCCTGCACTTCCGGGGTCATACCCACGCCGGTATCACTGACGGAGATCCGAACTAGCCCAGCCTGCTGGTTGTCACCGACGTTCTCGCCGGTGATGGTTACCATTCCACCCATCGGCATCGCGTCCCTCGCATTCACTACCAGATTCAGCAGTGCCATCTCGAACTGACCAGGATCGACGCTTACAGGCCCCAGGTCTTTCGAGAAACTAAGCCTAAGCCTGATGCCCGATCCGAGAACGCGCTGAAGAATGCCACGCAGGTTGTGCGTGAGCTGACCAAGGTCGACGACCTGCGGTGCATCGGTTTCTCGGGCCGTGCAAAATCGAGCAATTGTATCGTGAGCTCTGAGGCCCGACTTAGCGCATGCCGAATTTCCGGAAGGACGCTGGTAAGGATAGCACGGTCCTCCGACCTCTCGATTAACGCCACACCCGCGGCGACCGCGGACACTACGTTGTTGAAATCGTGCGCAACGCTTCCGGTTAGTTGTCCAAGCGCTTCGAGCCGCTGTGCCTGATCAAGCCTTTCCCGTGTCTCTCTCAATGCGGCTTGAGCGGCGCGACTCTCCGTGACATCGCGCGTCACTTTTGCAAACCCGATCAGCTCGCCGGTTTCGCTTCGGATTGCACTGATAACAACTTGGGCCAAAACTGGCTCCCGTCGCGCCGAAGGCGCCAACCCTCGGTTTCGTATGTCCCAGACTTCGCAGCAGACGCGAGAGCGCGTTCCGGCTCTCCCCCTTTCCGGTCGTCCTCCGTGTAGAAGCGGCTGAAATGTTCCCCCAGAATTTCGTCCGCAGTGTACTGCTTGATGCGGGCGGCACCGGAATTCCACGTCGCCACATGGCCATTCGGATCCAGCATGAAGATCGCATAGTCGCGGACGCTTTCGATGAGGCGTCGATAGTCTTCTTCGCGACGCACAAGTGCCTTATCGCGCGAGCGAACCGTGGCACTCAGAGCGAGGCTCGGCAGCGTGACGCTGGCAATGAAGGATACCACGAGAAGGAAAGAGGCGTTCAGGGTTGCCTGAACGAATGGACCCTGTCCCACGCTCGCTCCCCATATCGCAAAGCCGGATAAGATCAGGGCAACGGCGGAGGTGTCACGTGGTTTTCCTCGTAGTGCGGCCCAAAACAGCGGAAGCACCGTGAGAAACGCCAGAGCGTTTCGGCCCTGTGCGGCTGGGAGGAATGGACCTAAGGCGATCGCCCCAACGGCAATCGTAACAAGAATCAGAGCAAAAGAATCGACCGACACCTGCAGGCGCCGGGTGTCCCGCATCCAGAGAACGATTGCGGGCGTAATCATTACTGCGCCCGCCACATCGCCGAGCCACCAGGTTGCCCAAATGGCCGGAACTTCCTTCCAAGCAGCGGCGCCCACAGAGACAAGCGCGGCGACCCCTAAGGTGGCGCTGATGGGTGTGCTGATGCCGCACACAATCCCGGCGAACTTCGCAATCGCGGAAGGCACGCGAAACGAGTTCGATTCCCTCTGCCCATCTCATCATGAGAAACGCAGCGACGAAGGCTTCGAGAGAATTCCCGAGCGCGATCACCGCGGACGCAATTGGCCCTCCAGCGGTTGTCGCGTTCGCGACGAATGCTCCGACAAATATGCCGGGGAGAATGCGGTAGCCGCGCAGCATGACGGCCGCGAGCGCAAGGCCGGTTGGCGGCCAGATAGGCGTGGCACTGGGATTGATCGAGGCGAACTCGAGGCTACCTTTTGCCGCCACAAAGTACAACGCCGCCGCGGCGGCGATCTCGGCGCTGCTGCTCCAGAAGTCTTTCCGTCTCTCGAACATGCCCGCCGCCACGACCTCCATGATATAGGCGGATATTCCCGAGAGTGAGCTATGAATTATGAATTGGTCTTGCGAGCCAAACGATCCGCTGCCGTGAACAGCTACAACGAGGGAATGGCCAACAGCATGAGACAAGGGCTCGCCCGTCGGAAGCACGCATTGAACGCCATCTTCCGGCCGTTCAAGAGCCGCTCCCACCCCTTCATCAGCCGATAGGGGAAGAAATGAATATGCCGCCCCTCTAAACAGGCGACGCAAAGCTTGAGTTCATCGTGATTCGTGAAGCGTCTGGCAGGCAGCTAGAACAGCCGCCGGATCATAGGGTTTTTCAAGGAAGACACTGCCGGCAACGCCCCGCTCGGCGGGCACGACCGCTCCAGATGTATACACGACCGGGATATCCGGACTGATCGCTCGCGACACCTCGGCCACGTCCCATCCGCTCAATGTGCCGGCGAGTTGGATGTCGGTAAATACCGCATCGATCTCGTTGCTATTGCGAAGCGCTGCTACGGCCGCTTCGCCGGTCGCGGCCTCCACTACCTCGCAATCAAAGCTTTTCAAGAACTCGGCAATCGTCAGGCGCGCAAGAGGCTCATCCTCGACTACAAGGATTGTCAGCTTCCCGGCCCGTCTATCCGACACAATAGAGCCTTGTCTCGAAGGCGCGCCGCCTCCTGCGTGATCAGAGAATGATTTTGGGGCGCACCTATTAGCAAGCTCCCAAAGGGCAAATGGTTCACTTGCCCAGCCGGTTCCAAGAGACGTACGAAATACAGAAGCGCTTGTTGTCGATTCGCCGGAAAGAGCGCCGTTCTTGATCGCCGCGGAAATGAAATCGCCCTGGCTCGCCGGCGTCCATCGCACCGGCGCGCGTGGCGTCGATGGACTGATGTCGCTACTCCGGGCGGCGACGCACGAAGGCACTCTTGGCGCCACCTGACTTCTGCGACTTGAAAATCGAACTTGCATCGGGCGCGGGCGGGAGCGGCATGCGGGCGGGGACCTTTTCCAGCCGTGGCGTCAGGCAGACCCGGCCGGTGATCACTCGCTCATGGAGATCCTGCCACAGCAGCCTTTGGCCGAGCGACTGGATATAGGAGCCGGCGCCGAGCAATGGCCAAGCGTCTCCGGCGTGGCATTCGTAGAACAGGATCAGGCGATCGCGGTCGCTCATATTGGGGCCTGAGCCGTGCAGGGTTCGGACGTGATGCACGGTCATGTCGCCGGCCTTGCCGGTCAGGGTCACGGCCCTGTCCAACTCGAACGCCGCATCGTCCGGGTCGATCGCGCCACAGAATACACCGTTGGACATATGGCTCAGGATCGGACCCTTGTGGGAGCCGGGGATGACCATCAGCGGCCCGTTGTCCGCGTCGACCTCCTCGAGCATGAGGCCGAAGGCCAGCATGTCGTCATTGGTGTGCGGATAGAACGCCCAGTCTTGATGCCACTCCACCGCCGCCCCGCCTCCTGGCGCCTTGGTGTTCAACTTGCTGGTCTGCAGCATCGTGTCCGGCCCCAGCAAGTCGGTCAAAACCTCGGTGATCCGGGAGTTTCTCAGAAGTTCCCAAAAGAAAGGATGTTGTCGATGCGGCAGCTTGATCCGCGTCAGGCGCGGGTGCTCGGCGCTGTGGCCCTCGTCGAGGTCGTAGAGGTCGTTGCTCTCGGTCACGCTGCGCGACTTGTCGACGAGATCGTACGTGATGCGGCGCAGCGTCTCCAATTGCGCCGAGCTCACGGCGTTCTCGATCAGCAAGTAGCCGTTGTCGTCGTAGAAGGTCTTCTGCTCCTTCGACAGCATCGCGCATACCCTCCCCGTGTCCAGCGGTGGCGTGGCCCACTTCCCGCCGCCGTGCGCACAATGACTTTCGAGTGCGTCCCGAGTGGACCCACTCTTCCGGTGTATCACGCGCACACTGACCGCCTAAAGGCGGGCGCACCGCAAGCTCTTGACGATCTGCGCCGCCGACCCGAGCGCCCTCCGCTCTGCGATGGCGGCGAGCACCGCCGGCACGTTCTCGGGTCGCACGAGCGCCTTTCGTTGCTGGCCGCCTTCGCGCCACCGGCGGACGACATAGGGGCCGTGCCGAAAGGTGCTGTTTGCGCACCGGCAACTTGGCTTTCCACAGCGACGAAATTCGAGGTGAAGGCTGCCTCGTTGATCCTCGGGTAAGGGAGCCACACTTGGCCTCGCGCCTTGATCTTGGGGAACAGAATTTGCCATTTCTCGCTTCAGGACAGGGCGGACTGACCGGGCCCGATTTGCCCTTCTTCATCGTTGGGCCAGCGTTTCCGAGGAGTCAAAGAGCGCCAACTCTCTTCGCTTGGCATCCTTCGCAATCCTCGAACAGTGCCAGTTGGCACCCTTCGGCGAATACACTGAAGAAGAACAGAAAATTGAGCTGAAGACTGCGAAGGATGCCAACTTCAAGAGGATTGGCACTCTTCCAGCGAAGGCTGCTAAGGGTAAATCATGGCGATCCTCGTCTCCTTCAATTCAGCTCCCACGTCCAGCCCTTCTCAAAGCCCTTTTTCCTCGAAGTGATGTTCAACTTGGCCTTTGCGCGAGCAAGCGTGCGTGCGGAGATGCCCTCCGCAATGGCTGCGGTCTCCACTTCCTCCGCCGAGCGCCCTCCCTCGCGAAGGAATTCCCTAAGGAAACTCTCCGCAGTTTTGATCGCGTTTCGATTGCCCGAACCGTCAGCCCGTAGAGCTTGGTTTGCGGTCACCGTCACGGGCGTGGCGTCCCATCTGATACGCGACGTTGTGACCCCCGGCGCGATCTTATCGGCGACGATCTCGTAGCCAAGCCCGGCGGCCATGGGCCCGACGTTGTTCTTGACCGGCAGAAGAACAAGCCGTTCAGTTTCGAGATCGGCGATCGCGAGGAATACCAGTCGGGCGGCGGCGGCGAACGCCAGCGACCCCGTCACGGCGTTGATGGCCTTCGATTGCGAAGCCTTAGGTGGATGCGAGATCGCAAGAAGAGCGACGTTATAACGTCCTGCCCATTCGGCCACCGGTTCGAGAACCGCGCGAACGTCGGTTGTACGATGCGAATCGAGATTGCCCATGTAGCTCGTGATTGGATCGATGATCACGAGCACGACGTCGCCGACAGCCTTTATCTTCTCGCCCAACGCGGAGAGGTCTTGCTGAAGGTCGAAGCTGCGCAGTCGACCTTCGGGGCCGATCACACTCGTCAGGATATGCACACGGCTTAGATCCGCCTTGGCTGCCATCAGACGGGGTACGATTGTGTCATGGGCAGCATCCTCGGCGGAGAGGATCAAGACGCTTCCAGTTATTGCATCTTCGCCATCGGGCCACGTCTCGCCCGTGGTAATTTTTGCGGCAATGTCGGTAGAAATTTGTGATTTTCCATTGCCGGGATCGC
The DNA here is from genome assembly GCA_963720705.1 of uncultured Alphaproteobacteria bacterium. Classification (GTDB taxonomy): domain Bacteria; phylum Pseudomonadota; class Alphaproteobacteria; order Rhizobiales; family Afifellaceae; genus DASWJZ01. The sequence continues at coordinate 22,224 of CAVRGJ010000004.1, read as the reverse complement.
CCGTGAAGATGGTGAGCTTCCCGCGCGCGAGGCGGCTTGGCCACACCCAATCGACCGGCTTAGGAACTACTTCGGCGGCGCGAACGAATTTCAACGAACTGCGCTTTGAATTGTCGGATTTGACGAGAGGCGATGCGCTTGCCGGTGAAGGCTGCACCAAGGCGGCGACTTTTGGCGCGCGGCGTTGGTCGCGCTCTTGGCGAACCTCTCTTGCCGCCCTGGCTAACGCCTCTAGGTCAACCCCCTTCGGCAGATCGCTCATGCCGCAGCGCCGCGGCCGCCACCCGCCGTTCGGCCGTTGAGCTCGTCGGCCTGTAGGGCGGCGTTCACGGCTTGCTCTTCGCAGCAAGGGAATCAGCCGCCATTTCTGACAAGCGGCCGAGCACGGCGTTCTCCGACCACCCGACTCGCCCAGGGCTGAGACGAATCGGGCGGGGAAACAGGTCTTGGGTATAGAGCCGCCAAATTGTCGTTCTCGACAATCCGGTGAGAGCGACTACGGCGGCGCACGAAAGGATGCGATCGCCCTTTTCAATCGCGGTCATGGACGAGCCCTCTGTTTCAGGCCCGTCCAATCTGCCCAGCGGCGATTGTGATTTGAAGGTCAGGAACCTTGCTTCTTGAGCAAGAAATCTAGCGGCGCTGAGACTGAGCTGCCGCTCTTATGGCCCGCGCGTCGGCCTTCAGCGTCCCCGCTGGTATGAATATCGGAAACTCTCCAATAGGGCTGATCATAGGAGTATTCGCGGCCTTCAAGTACCTCAGCAACGGGTTGTAGTCGCTCTCCGGATCTCCAATGGCTACCTCGGCAATGTCCTCACCGCGGAGGTGAGCAAATATCTTCATCAAACGATTCACGTGGTTTCTTCGAGGGTTTTCCTTCCCCTGCGAGATCGGGGCATACAAATTACGAGCACGGCCCAAATCATCTATCAGTGCTCTTACGCTCGCGAGAGCGCGCAGAATTGGCGCGGCAACGGACTCAAAGAAGTCGTCAGGCAAAGATGCCGCTATGATCCACTCTAGAGGAGAGGAAGCTCGATGAAGTTCGTCGGCAAGAAGGGCGAGCCGAAGCTCGTCTGTGATCACAATCTCGCCCCTACGCTTCGCAAGAAGAGAAGCCAACGTCGTTTCAGTCTGCTTGAGAGCGCGAATTCGCACTGGCAGTTGCCTGTCCACCAAAGATGGTGGTCGTCGCTTTGCCGCCCCACTCAATTTTTCAGATCTGAATTGGATACAAGAGATAACCGTCTCTCGGACGGCATCCCGCACCCGATCAGGTTCGATATCTGGGCAGCGTTGGAGTAGGCCACTTTCAACGTTCCGCGACCATTCTCTCGGGGACACCTGGGCAGGGTTGTGCGACGAGGCCTCTGGTGCAGGTCTTCGAGATGCGGAACGCATTTGATTGAGCAGCTAACTTTCGTGAGCGCGATGTCGATCTTGCAGAACCAACCCAGTTCGGCCGCTCACCACCTCGGCCAAAAGGTTTGCCCAGGCATCCAGGGCACGGCGTTTCGCTGAGAGATAATCGTTTCGGTCGTACACTTTCGTGACGGATGCGGCGCCGCCGGTGTCCGATATTTGGTTCAGCACACGAGAAACAACGAAGCGAGGAATACCCCCTCTCTCGCTCGTTAGGTGCGTCGCGCCGGTCCGACGCAGGTCATGAAGGCGAACATCCTTTAGTTTGTTTGCGGCTGCCAGACGCACAAAAGCGTGGGTAAGTGAATTGTTGGTCACTGGCCTCGTCGCATCCCGCGGTGATGGGAATAGGTAGCCTACCTTCCTGCCCGACAGCGCGAGGGCCGCATTGATCAAGTCTAGGGCAGCGTCCGATATCGGCACAACGTGACGGAGGTGATTCTTTGTTCGCTCGGCAGGGATGGTCCAGATACGCCGCTCTTGATCGATCTCGCGCGTGTGGATAGCGGCGATCTCCGAACGCCGCTGCATCGTGACTGCCACGAGGCGCAGAGCAATCGCCATGGCGGGTGACAAATGAAAGCAGCTCGAGGAAAGAGGTAACGTGGTCGCATCCCAGATGATCCGCAGCTCCTCGTCCGAGAGAACTCGATCCCGCTCCCTACCTCTTGGAGCATGCACATGCTGGCAAGGATTCGCGTCTGTGATCTCCTGCCATTGAGCCAGTGCAAATAGCCGTTGCAGGACAACCCGGCACTGGCGCGCGGTGCTGGACGAGTGCTCGTCCGCCATTCGGTTGATGAAGTCCTGTAGCTCTGCTCGCCGCAGATCAGTGATTGACCGTCGTCCGAACGCCGGTTCCACATATCGGTCAAAGTAGTATCGCTCCAAAGCAAGTGTACTCGGACGCTTTGGCCGGGCGTTCGCTCTGTGCCGCCCCCTTTGAGCCTCGGCTAGGTAGTGTTTTCCAATTGCCTTGACGGTTTCGAGCCTGCCAAATTTCGCTTTTGCTCGCGCAGTCTTCATATCAGTCGCTGGATCGTTTCCTTCGGCCACACTTGCCAAGACCGAAAGGGCCCGACGCCTCGCCTTTGCTAGGGTTACCTCGGGATATCCGCCCAACGAAATGCGCTTCTGGACACCCGCCCTAGTCCGATACCGGATGGTCCACGACTTTGTGCCCCGCGGATTGCTATTGCTCGGTGGAGATACGCGAAGAGCGAGACCACGTTGGCGATTGTCAGAATACTCAGTGACTCTTCCGCTTCGCGCGGTGGCCCTCCGGCACTTCTCGTCCGTGAGGTTTACGGAGGTCACGATTGCTCCTGGTCACACGGTGGTCACAGCTCGACGAAACACCTTGGATCAAGTGGAAACGATCTGAAAGCCCTAACATTCAGAAGTAACTGATTTATCGACACTCCTGCGATGCGTTGAACCCTGCTGAAATAGCACGACAGTCATATTCCCAAGCTGAATGTCGTCGGTTCGATCCCGATCGCCCGCTCCAACTCCCTCCCCCGACGTCTGTCGTTCGCCTAAGGCGTCGCTGCGCCGACCAGCCGATCGCGAAGGTCGACGCTTCAGGTGCAATGACCTAACATCGAAGCGGGCGGGGCGATCGCGAGGAGAGGAGAGCTTATGGCTCGGTGTCGGATCGTCGCGTCGCTTGCCTTCATGGCGGTCGCAGCCGCCGCATCGATTGGAAACGCCGCACCGGCCCCGAGCGGCACGGCGGAGAAGGTTACGCAATCGGCGGACGCAGCGGGTACGGGCGGAGCGCGCGTGCTTGAAGAAGACGGCGCCATCTTCCAGGGCGACAATATCCGCACCGATCCCTCCGGCGAGGCGCAGATCCGCTTCGTCGACAACACGCGCGTCGTGGTCGGCCCGGGCGCGCGCCTGACGATCGACTCGTTCGTCTTCAGCGGCAAGTCGGCAAAGACGGTGACGCTCAGCGCGGTGCGCGGTGCTTTCCGTTTCATCACCGGCAAGAGCCGCAAGCAGGCCTATCTGATCAGGACTCCTGTCGTGGCAGTCGGCGTGCGCGGAACGGGGCTCGACGGATTCGTGGAACCGGGGACGGGCCGCACCACGATCGCGGTGTACGAGGGCGCGGTGCAGCTCTGCGACACGAACGGCCAATGCATTGACGTCGGCAAGACCTGCGGCATCACGATCTCGCCGGGCGGCGGCTTTCAAGAGCCGAGCCCGGGCTCGCGCGCCCTGCGCTTTCCCTATGCCGGCTCGCAGGCCTCGCTGCTCCCGGATTTTCGCCTCGACGTTGCGGAGTGCCGCACCAATACGACGCCGTTCCGCGACCCCATGGAGACACACGGCGAAGGAAGCAGAGGAAGAGGGGGCTCTTCAGGGTCCGAAAGTGGCGGGACGGACAGCGGTGGGTCCTCCAGGCAGAGGTAGCCCGAAGTCATGCGGGCAACCGAAAAGGGTGCAACGCGGCGAAGGCTCTGCTAAGAGCCGCGACCCATGCGCCCGATAGCCCAGCGATGGCATTGACCTCCCCAGCGCGCAGCGACGTGTCGGAGAACGGACTGGAGGCGGCCGGCGGCGCTGCCGCCCAGCCCCGCCTTCTGACGCTCGCGCTCGGCTCGCTCGGCGTCGTCTTCGGCGACATCGGCACCAGCCCGCTTTACGCCTTTCGCGAGGCGATCGCGGCGACGACGGGCGAGGGCGCCTTCCCCGGTCGCGTCGTCGTGCTCGGGGTGCTCTCGCTGATCCTGTGGACGCTGACGCTCATCGTCTCCATCAAATACGTGCTCGTTCTCCTGCGCGCCGACAACCACGGGGAAGGTGGCACGCTCTCGCTGATGGCGCTCGCGCAACGCGGGCTCTCCAAGCCCTCGCGGTGGATCGTGCTCCTCGGCATCATCGGGGCGGCACTCTTCTACGGCGACGCGACGATCACGCCGGCGATCTCCGTGCTGTCGGCGGTGGAGGGCCTCGCCGTTGCTACGCCGCGCCTTGAAGGGATCGTGGTTCCGTTGACGATCGTGATCCTGATCGGCCTCTTCTCGGTGCAGCGCACCGGCACCGGGCGCGTCTCCAGCTTCTTCGGCCCGATCACCGCACTTTGGTTCGCCGTGCTTGCGGTCTCCGGACTCTTCGCGCTGGCGCGCGAGCCGTCCGTCCTCTTCGCCATCAATCCTTATTATGCAGTGAGCTTCCTCCTCACGCATAAATTCATCGCGTTCGTGACGCTTGGCGCCGTGTTCCTGGTGGTGACAGGTGCCGAGGCGCTCTACGCCGATCTCGGACATTTCGGGAGGCGGCCGATTCAATCCGCTTGGTACTGCGTGGTCTTCCCGGCGCTTGCGCTCAACTATCTCGGCCAGGGCGCGCTGATCCTCGGCGACCCGACGGCACGCGAAAACCCGTTCTTCCTGCTCTTCCCGGACTGGGCGGTCGTGCCGGTCGTCATCCTCGCGACGGCGGCGACCGTGATCGCCAGCCAGGCGGTGATCAGCGGCACCTATTCGCTGACCCGGCAGGCGATCCAGCTTGGGCTCCTGCCACGCATGCGCATCCTGTTCACGTCGGAAACCACGACCGGGCAGATCTACATTCCACGCATCAACTGGCTCCTGTTCACGGCGGTGGTGCTCCTCACGCTGCTCTTCGAATCGTCGGCGAACCTGGCTTCCGCCTACGGCATTGCGGTCGCAGGCACGATGGTGGTCGACGCGACGCTCGGCATCATCGTGCTTCGATGCTGCTGGCACTGGCGTCTGCCGTCGGCGCTCGCGACGCTCGGCCCGTTCGTGCTCATCGCCACGTTGTTCTTGTCAGCCAACAGCCTCAAGATCCCGAGCGGCGGCTGGCTGCCGATCCTCTTCGGCTGCGCTCTCGTCCTGGTCATGCTCACCTGGCGGCGGGGCACTGCCATCCTGGCGGAGAAGACCCGCCGCATCGAAGTGTCGCTCCGCGATCTCGTCCACCGACTCGACTCCAAACCGCCACATCGCGTGCCGGGCACCGCCATTTTCCTGACCGGCAACCCGGACGGCGCGCCGACGGCGCTCCTTCACAACCTCAAGCACAACAAGATCATCCACGAGCGGAACATCATCCTCACGATCCGCACCGAACAGATGCCACGCGTCGAGCCCGAGCAACGTGCGACGATCGCCGAGCTGTCGCCGTCGTTCCAGCAGATCACCATGAGCTTCGGCTACATGGAGACGCCGAATATCCTCAAAGGCATCGCCGCCTGCCGCAAGCTCGGACTCACCTTCGACATCATGTCGACCTCCTTCTTCATGTCGCGCCGGAGCCTCAAGGCGTCACCGCATTCGGGCATGCCGGTCTGGCAGGACAAGGTGTTCATCGCGCTCGCCGGGTCGGCCGATTCGGCGACCGATTATTTCCACATCCCGGCCGAACGCGTGGTGGAGATCGGCGCGCAGGTGACGATCTAGCGACCGGCACTACCGGCCTCCCCAGCCGGCCGCAAACACCAAGCCACTGGACCCGTTCTTGCCTTAGCCCGTATCAGTGACCCTCACTCGGGCGGAGAGGCGGCGCGATGCTTGAGACGATGTACCTGGCGATCCTGATCGGCGCCGGGCTCGTCATGGCGGCAGTGTTCACGAGCTGGATCGCGTTCCGCTTCGGCGCCCCGATCCTGCTGATCTTTCTATCCGTCGGGCTTCTCGCGGGCGAGGACGGGCTCGGGCTCCAGTTCGACAATGCCGGCGCCGCCTACTTTCTCGGCAGCCTGGCACTCGCCATCATCCTCTTCGACTCCGGCTTCGGCACGCGGCTTGCCGCCTTCCGGCAGGCGGCGCTGCCGGCGATCACGCTCGCCACGGTCGGCGTCGTGCTGACGACGGCGCTGGTCGGCGTCGCGGCGCATTTCGTGCTTAGTCTGGCGTGGCTGCAATCGTTCCTGCTCGGCGCCGTGGTGAGCTCCACCGACGCCGCGGCGGTGTTCTTCCTGCTTCGCGTCGGCGGCATCCATCTTCGCGACCGCGTGCGCGCGGTGCTCGAAGTCGAATTGGGCTGCAACGATCCGATGGCGATCTTCATCACCGTGACGCTCGTCGAGCTCATCGTCATGGGGACGCCGCAGGAAGGGGTGACGCTCGCCTTTGCGTTCGCCTTCGTGCGCGAGATGGGGCTCGGATTCCTGCTCGGCCTCGGCGGCGGACTTGCCATCGTCAGGCTGGTCAACCGGCTCGACCTTGAATCCGGCCTCTATCCTGTGGTGGTGCTCGCGGCCTCGCTGGTGCTTTTCGGCATCGCCGGCGTTTTCCACTGCAGCGGCTTCCTCGCGGTCTATGTCGCCGGCCTGATCGCCGGCAACCGAAGGCTCCGGCAGGCGCTTCTGCTTCGCCGCTTCCAGGACGGCATGACCTGGCTTGCGCAGATCGGCATGTTCGTCGTCTTCGGCCTGCTCGCGACGCCATCGGAATTCCCGCGCCTTCTACTGCCTGGAATTGCGGTCGGCATCTTCCTGATTTTCGTGGCGCGACCGGTCGCAATCTGGCTCTGCCTCTCACCGTTCCGCTTCCAGCGCGAGGAGAAGACCTTCGTCGCCTGGGTGGGCTTGCGCGGCGCCGTCTCGCTTCTCCTCGGCATCCTGCCGCTGCTGTCGCAGCTTCCGAACGGCCAAACGATCTTCAACGCCGCCTTCATCGTCGTGCTCGTGTCGCTCGTCCTACAAGGCTGGACGATCCGGCCGATGGCACGGCAGCTCGGGCTCATCATCCCGCCGACGCTCGGACCCGTCGACAAGGTGGAGCTTGAGCTTCCAGGTACCGAGAACCACGAGCTCGTGGTCTATCACGTGGTGCCCGACAGCCCGGTGGCGCGCGGCGAACGCATCCCACGCTGGGCGCGGCCTTCGCTTGTCGTCAGAAAAGGCCAGTCGATGCGACCGCAATATGCCGGCCGCATCGAGGCGGACGACCGCCTCTATCTCTTCACGGCGCCGCGCAACATCCGCCTGCTCGATCGCCTGTTCGCCAGCCCCGCGCCGGTCGAGGAAGACGACAAGGACTTCTTCGGCGCCTTCTTCATCGACACCGACCACACGCTCGCCGAGCTTTCGCAGGCCTATGGCATCGAGCCTGCGGGCGATCCGGCGACGCCGATCGGCGTCTTCATGCTGGAGCAACTCGGCGGCCAGGCAGAGGTCGGCGACCGCGTGCCTATCGGCTACCTGGAGCTCATCGTGCGTGACACCGACGAAAGCGGCAGCGTGACCGGCGCCGGGCTTGCCGTCGCGCCGGAACCCGCGCCCGGCCCCGCGGTGTGGCCGGTCTTCGGCGCAGTGGTCGATTTCACGCAGATGCTGCGCGGCCGGCTCGAGCGGCTTGGCCTGCGCTTGCCAAAACGTCCGTCCTAGAAGAGCCGGAAGGCACGCGGCGTCCGACGATCGTCGGCAACGCCATGCGCGGTCTTCTCCCAGGCGGAAGGCTTGCGGAAGAACTGAAAGAGCGCCTGCCACGCGGCGAGCGACATCAGCGCCCAGTAGATCGGCAGCAGCGGGATGTTCAGTGCAAGATGCACGACCCGCGCCGCGACGACCCCGCGCAATGCCGAAACCGTGGCCGCGACGAGAACCGCCAAAAGGTTGCAGAGATTCAAAGTGAGAAGCGCCATGGCGAGCGGGCCGGTCGGATAGCTTCCGTCGACGTCGGCGATGATTGCAAGCGCGATGAACCAGAGCGAGATGGGATAAAGTAGCAGGCCGAGCACGCCGGCGGAGAGCACACCGTGGACGGCGAGGCGTTGGCGCAGCGGCAGCCTGAGCCCCGGCGAGATATCGCGGCGAAGGCAGAGCGCGACCGTCTGCATCCAGCCTTTGATCCAGCGGCGGCGCTGCGGCAGCCACTGGCGGAAGGCGACCGGCGCCTCCTCGAAGGTGTGCGAGTGGATGGTGGCGCAGGGATAGCCGAAGCGGGCGAGCCGGATGCCGAGGTCCGCGTCTTCGGTGACGTTGAAGGGATCCCACGCCCCGACCTTCTCCAAGACCGCGCGCGGAAAATGGTTGGACGTTCCGCCTAGAGGAAGCGGCACGCCCCAATCCGCGAGCGCCGGCAAGAGCACCTCGAAATTCGCGGCATATTCGACGGTGAACATGCGGGCGAGCCAACTTCCCTCGTTATCGGGGAGTAGCCGCGCCTGCACGCAGCCGAGCTCCGGCCGCTCGCGAAACGCCGCGGCCGCTCGGCGCAGCTGGTCGAGCTCCGGCCGATCCTCCGCGTCGAACACGACGACATAGTCGCCGCGCGCAAAGGAGAGCGCATAGGCCAGCGCCTTGGGCTTCGTGCGCGGCCCGCCCGGCGGCACGACGACGACCTCGAACTGCGACGACGGTGCCGCCGCCGCGACCGCATCACGAGTTCGCGCGATCGTCGGCCTCGACGATCAGGAGAATTTCGATCTTGGTCTTCGGGTAGTCGCGGCCTTATGTATCAAGAGCACCACGGCAGCCGGAGGTCTGCCCGGTGAGTAGGAGAGATAGCGGTTAGGGAGCCGCGCCGTGTGGGCGCGGGCGGCGCTGGCCGTCTTCCTTTATCTCTCGGTCGTAATTGAATGCTGCGCCGCCCCAGCGGCGAAGCTCTCTATCGACCATGTGGAATGGGGCAAATGCGAAACCGAACTGCCAGCGCTTTCCCAAGGGATCGCTGTATTCAACCACTCCGACGATGGGTGGAGGGTCATGCAGCAGGTCATCGCGATTGCTCTCGGTCAATATAACCACACCAGCAGTCACGGTTCCCCACGTCCACTCTGGAGTATCTATAGGAGATGGATTAGGTGGACGGTCATGCGGCGGGAAGAAACTATCGCCCTTCTCCAAAATCCTAAATACGTGATCTACCTGCGGCATACCAAATACGTACTCATTCCTAATCATAAATATCGTGCTCTTTGTTATTGTCGCCGGCACTTGCCCGGCATTTATGATCTCAATAGTTACAACAATCGGCAGTTGCCTATCCTTTCCTTTCGCTGGAGTGGAGAAGGTATCCGGCTTCCGGATCGCGACGTATGGGCCAGAACATTTCACGACGAGCCAAGGCTTAAATCCTGCCGCAAATTGTCGAGCAGCAATTTCATTCGCCTCTTGCGCGTTTTCGACGGCCTTGAGGTTGGCCCTCAGCGTGTCGCGGACGAGCATGACCGCCCAAAGGCTGACGCCGGCAGTAATAACGCCGAAGACAGCCATCAGCCATTGGGCGAGGGTGTCTTCGGCGTAGAGCCATCCATAAAATGGGCGGACCCAAAAGTGGGGATCGCCGCTATGCTGTTCTTGTTGTGCGTGTTCTTGCTGCCAGCGCTCGCGATAGCTGGCATTTTGAGATGGATCACGGAACCAAGGGAAGGCCCAAACAAAGAATAGCAGAGCTATTCCGACGCCGGCTACAAACCCAATTGCAAGGCGCGCACTCCCATCGCCTCTAGACATTGCAGCATAAACCCTGCGGTGAATTTCCCTCGGCTCACCTTATTCCGCAGGTTGCGCTCGTCCTCGTCAATGCCAATCGCTTTCAGCTTTTCCACGAGCTGCGCATAGGTGACGGCCTGCCGGGCCATCTCTCCGCGCAAGATACCCCGTGCCTTGGCTTCCCAGTCCGTTCTTTCGGTCATTCGCATCTCCAATAGTGGATATTGTCATCATATGGGATGCTTTCGCCCTTGACAAGGTGACAGCCTAGCATCATATCTAGTGCACACGCACTGGAAATGATGACAAATGGCCCAACACTTCCTTCTCTCCGCCGCCGCCCGGACCCTCAGCCTCAAGGCGATCTATCAGGACGGAGAGGACAAGGCTTACGGGACGTTCCGCAAGCTGCGCTGGTCTGAGACTGGCGGTGAGCCGGTCTGCCCGCGCTGCGGCTCCCTCGACCACTACGCCATCCCGACCCGTCGCAAGTTCAAGTGCGCGGCCAAGGGTTGCCGTCATCAATTCTCGGTCACGAGCGGCACCATCTTCGCCGCGCGCAAGATGGCCTTCGTCGATTTGCTCGGCGCGATCTGCATCTTCGTGAACGCTGTGAAGGGGCTTTCGGCCTGCCAACTCTCGCGTGATCTCGACTGCCAATACAAGACCGCCTTCGTGCTCGCTCACAAGCTCCGCGAAGCGCTGGCAAAGGAAGTGGCTGGCGCTGAGCTAGACGGCGAAGTGGAAATCGACGGCTCATACTACGGCGGTCACATTCGGCCTGCGAACAAGGCTGAGGATCGTGTTGACCGTCGTCTTGCCGAGCACCAGACTGGTACTCGTCGCGTTGTGGTGGCGCTGCGTGAACGCGGCGGGCGGACCCTGCCATTCGTGACAATGCACGAGCGTGAAGGCGTAGACATCGCCAAGCGGATTGTCTCCCGCTTGGCGACCGTCTATGCGGACGAAGCCTCGCACTGGGATGCGCTTCACGAAGGTTGGCCGACCGGGCGCATCAATCACAGCGAGGCGTACTCGCAGGATGGCGCGAACACCAATCAGGTGGAAAGTTACTTCTCGCGCCTTCGCCGCATGGTCGACGGTCAGCATCACCGCGTGAGCGCGAAGTACCTTGCGCAGTACGCTCACGAAGCAGCGTGGAAGGAAGATCACCGCCGCCTGTCAAACGGCTCGCTGGCGACCCGCACTCTCGGGCTGGCGCTGCATCATCCGGTCAGCCGGAATTGGGCGGGGTATTGGCAGCGGGCGCTGTAACGGAGGCTTGCAGAGCACTCTCCCCCAAGTGGTAGATAGATGACTGCTGGGGCGCCGATGTTTTATTCCATCCTGCAAAGCTCGCCTTACGGCATCCAGGTCGCGGATGTTGATGGCGTCAAGACCGTAATGGTCAGCATCGCCACCGATGGCGAGCGTGTCGTGGCTGTGATTTCGAGGCTCGAAAGCTTCCCATTTGCGGACGACGAAGACACGGATACGCATGAATTTTCGTTCGTGATCGCGGTATTTTCCCACGACGGGAACCACGAAAACTTCGAGACAATGGATCGCGATATGGCGGTCCCCTACATCCCTCACGACATTCGCAACGAAGTGATGAACGTTGTCTCTGAAAGCGCTAAGACTTTGATACAACAGGAAAAACCTGAACAAATCTACATGGTGACAAAAGATCGCAACCTGCCTGAAAAAGCCATCAGGAAATACGATATCTTAATGGATGCTTTATATGAGGCTGGCTACGAAGTCCGGGGAGAGGGAACTGACGCAATGGGACGTCGTTTCTGGACTATGCAACCGATCGTTGGTTAGCTAGCCTTAGAGTGATTTGGGAGAGAGGAGCACGCCATGCTCGCCCGTAGAGACGCAATTCCGTCGCCCGGCTACGTGAGTGACCGGGTGTACGATGGCGCTCGACCAATTTCTCCAGCACTTCTAAAGGCCCTTCGGGACAACCACAAGCGTACCCACACGACGACTGTGCATAGGGTGGTAGCGAAGGTTAGCCGCCTCTTGCGCCTTAGAACCTGCTAGCGGGCTAGAAGCCGCCACACCACGGCCCCGCCCTCCTTCCCGACCTTCTCAATCAGCCCCCGCCGCCAGCGCGCCCCAAGCGTGCTGACCACGTTGTGCCCGACCGAGACGGCTAGCGGCCTGTCCGTGGCGTCCCAGCCCTTCTTGGCGATGATGTAGGCGGCGATCTGCCGGCTATCGCCCGAGCGCTCGGGGAACGTCTCAAGCGCCTCAAGGCAGAGCGCGGTAAGCTCGCCCTTCCTGTAGAGGCTGCGCATGTTGACGTAGGCGGGGAACTGCTGCTGGCGGTCGCCGACCTCGAACAAGCGGATCGTGGCGTTGACGTGCGCCAGGTCGTGCTTGGCTTGCTCTAGTCGCCTCTCAAGGTCGCGGATGTAGGACTGGATATCCTGCCGCTTCGTGGTGAGGGTGGTGAGAACTTGAGGACCTGGCATCGTCAGTTAAGAGCGCCGCGCGCATCCTCTCTCGGATACGCTGTCCCTAAACAGCCTTGGATGCTGCACAGGCGGACCGTGCCGGCCCACCGATCTAAGACCAAAGCCGACGCCGGATTGTCAGTCGCAGTGGTCTCTATCCTTCCCATCCACGCCGCCGTCGCCAAGGCGACAACCGCAAGGCCGAACCACGCAAAGCGCATCGCGATCTCCCAGTTAGCAAGCGTGGATAGTGGCCGATCTAGCTAGCGGGCGCGTGGTGCTCTTGATACATAAGGCCGGGTAGTCGAGACGCGAAAGATGATCCACGAGTTCGGAGACCACCGCCGCTTCGCGATAGAGCGGGACGAGGACGCTGTAGCGCGGGAGGCGCCCGTCGGAGACGGGCTCGAGGCGAAGCGCGCGTGTCCGGCGGAAGGCCGCCGCGAGCTTCCAATAGCTGCAGTTCAGGAAGAAGAGCGTAAAGAGGAGCCATATCGTGTCGAGCGTCGCAAGCGGCGCGACGAGGGCGAGCGCGACGAGGGCCGCGCCGAGCGCCTTGTGCCCCCTGATCCCGGCCGGCCTTTCGCAGCCTGAAGAAAGCTGCGGCAGGGCGCGCGCCAGCCGGTTGACGGCGTAATGCGTGAGCGCCTGATGGCGGCGCGTCGCGATCAGGCCGCGGATCGCGTCGGGCATTGCGATGCGAAGACGCGCGGAGAGCGCGGGCGTCGCCTGAAGGCGGCGTCTCAGAACCAAGATTTCCGCGGGCCGCGGCGCAAGCAGGAGGATCGTCGCGTCTTCGATCCGCGCAAGCGCCGAGGAGGCGATGCGCACCGCTTCGGTCGCGAGCATGCCGGCATTGGCAAGCGGCGTCGCGCCGGCGAGATCCTCCAGGAAGACAAGACCGAGGTCGTCGGCAAGCAATGACCAGTAGTGTCTCTTGTCGAAGCCGAGCGCGAAGAGTTCTTGCGTCGCCGCCGTGCCGTTCAGGGCTGCCCGCCGCAGCGCCTCTCTCAGCATCGTTTCCGGCACGCCGCGCCGTACCAGAAACTCCAGCTCAGGCGCGAGGATTTCTGCGGATTCCGCATCGAATACGAGGCGGACGCGGCCCTCCCCTCCGCGAGCCGGCCAAGCCGACAAGAATCTTCTTCGCGCTGAAATCGGCAAGCCGGCCCCCGCTGCTTGCACCGCTCTTCCGCACACAATTCCCGTTTTCGTTGCACTTTGGTAGTGATTTCTTGCTCCTTCCGCGGGAAAGTGATCGTTTAAAGGTTGTGCCTTTCGGATCGCGGGAGGCGGGAAAGGCGCCTCGGGCGGGGCGCCTGCCTTTGAAGCGCCGCAAGGCTCGTCTAGAGAGCAACGAATGGGTGATGACGCACGGGGCGAGCGTCAAAGGCGGCTCGCAGAGGCCTTAAGGGCAAACCTGAAGCGCCGTAAGGCGCAGAAGCGCGAGCGTTCGGCCGATCTCCCGCCGACGACGCGGGGCGAAACGACGGCGGCGAAGGAGTCCGGCTGATGGATCGCATTCGAATTGCCGGCGGACGCCGGCTGGTCGGCTCAATCCCGATTTCCGGAGCCAAGAACGCAACTCTGCCGCTGATGATCGCGAGCCTTCTCACCGATCAGCGGCTGACGCTCGAAAACGTCCCAGATCTCGCCGACGTGGGGCTCCTGAAGCGCATCCTCGCCAATCACGGGGTCGACTACATGGTGAGCGGCAAGCGCGCCAACGACAGCCCTAATGCGGGCGAGACGCTGACGCTTTCCGCCGAGAACATCGTCGACACCACCGCTCCCTACGAGCTGGTCTCGCGAATGCGCGCGAGCTTCTGGGTCGTCGGGCCGCTCCTTGCGCGCATGCACGAGGCGCGCGTATCGCTGCCTGGCGGCTGCGCGATCGGCACGCGGCCGGTCGATTTCTTTCTGATGGGCCTCGAAGCGCTCGGCGCGGAGATCGCGATCGAAGCCGGTTACGTCTTGGCGAAGGCGCCGCGCGGGTTGATCGGCGGGCGCGTCCGCTTCCCGCATGCCTCGGTCGGCGCGACCCACACGATCATGATGGCAGCGACTTTGGCGAAGGGCGAAAGCGTCATCGAGAACGCCGCCCGCGAGCCGGAGGTCCGTAACCTCGCGGAGTGCCTGATCAAGATGGGCGCCAAGATCGAGGGCGCCGGCACCGATACGATCTCAGTCGTCGGCGTGGACCGTCTCGGCGGCGCTACGCACCGCGTGCTCCCCGACCGGATCGAGACCGGCACCTACGCGATGGCCGTCGCGGCAGCCGGAGGTGACGTGCTTCTGCAGGGGGCAGAGCCCGATCTGCTTCAAAGCGCGCTCGATATCCTCGCCGCCGCCGGAGCGGAAATCAGCGAGACGAACGCCGGCATTCGCGTCGCGCGAAACGGCACCGGGCTTTCGCCCGTCGACATCGCCACCGCGCCGTTTCCGGGCTTTCCCACCGATCTCCAAGCCCAGTTCATGGCGCTGATGACGCGCGCCGGGGGCACTTCGGAGATCCGCGAGACGATCTTCGAGAACCGCTTCATGCACGTCCAAGAGCTCGCCCGACTTGGCGCCGACATCCATCTCGACGGACAGACGGCGAAGGTAACGGGCGTGAAGCGGCTGACCGGCGCACCGGTCATGGCAACCGACCTTCGCGCTTCCGTCTCGCTCGTCATTGCCGGCCTCGTCGCGGAAGGCGAGACGCTGGTCAACCGCGTCTATCATCTCGATCGCGGCTTCGAGCGGCTGGAGCAGAAGCTTTCCGCCTGCGGCGCGGAGATCGAACGCCTGCGGAGCTAACGGCCCGCAACGCCGGTTCTCGATTTTCGGGATAGTGCTGCCGTTTACGCCGCTTTCCTGATGCGCTTGCCCTTGCCGCAGCGACACCCTACCACGTCGGCGACCGACGCGCGGACCACGCCATGCCGGATGACGATCTGCTTCGCCTCATCGCACTCGACATGGAAGATCTGGCGATCCTTTCCGCGCACGTCCAGGACGCGGTGCTGAAGGTGAAGGACATCCATTGGCTTCCAAGGGACGGGCATTTCGTTCTCGGCATGAACCGCTTCGTCTGGGAAGCGGCCGCGATCGGCTCCTGGCGCAAGCGCGAATATCTGCGCCGCCGTTCCGCGCTGCATCTCGCGCGCGTCCTTGACGTGCAGTCGACCGGCATCGACCGCAGCCGGCCGGACACCGTGCTGAACCTCCTCGCCGTCCGCTTCGAGCCGGGTGAAAGCCCGTCGGGTGAGGTGGTGCTCGATTTCGCCGAGGGCGCTGCGATCCGCCTTTCCGTCGAGGTTCTCGAAGCTGAACTCACCGACCTCGGACCCGCCTGGTCCACACCGCATGCGCCGCGGCACCTCATCGCCTGAGCCGATGGCGATCCGTCTCAATTCAGCCGATTCCGACTTCGAGGCACGCTTCGCGGCGCTGCTTGCGGCGAAGCGCGAGGTCTCGGAAGACGTCGAAGCGACGGCGCGCGAGATCATCGCGAATGTGCGCGAGCGCGGCGACGAGGCGCTCATCGGCTACACCCGGAAATTCGACCGCTTCGATGTCACCGCCGAGGGCCTGCGCATCACGTCCGCCGAGATCGACGCGGCCGAGCGCATGGTCGCGCCCGAAGCGCGCGACGCGCTGGCGATAGCGCGCGACCGGATCGAGGCGTTTCATCGTCGCCAATTGCCGAAGGACGACCGCTACACGGATGCGCTCGGGGTCGAGCTCGGCAGCCGCTGGACGCCGATCGATGCGGTCGGGCTCTACGTGCCGGGCGGCACGGCGGCCTACCCGAGTTCGCTGCTGATGAACGCGGTGCCGGCGAAGGTCGCCGGTGTGCCGCGCATCGTCATGGCCGTGCCGACGCCGGACGGAATCCTGAATCCGCTGGTGCTTCACGCGGCGCGGCTTTCCGGCGTCGACGAAATCTATCGGATCGGCGGTGCGCAGGCGATCGCCGCCCTCGCATACGGCACCAAGACGATCGCACCCGTCTTCAAGATCGTCGGCCCAGGCCGCGACTACGTCGCGACGGCAAAGCGGCTGGTCTTCGGAACCGTCGGCATCGACATGATCGCCGGGCCGTCGGAGGTGCTGGTCGTCGCCGACGCCGACAACGACCCCGACTGGATCGCCGCCGACCTGCTGGCGCAGGCGGAGCACGACGTCGTCGCGCAGTCGATCCTCATCACCGATTCCGCCGATCTCGCCGACCGGGTCGCCAGCGCCGTCGAGAAGCAGCTCGCCACGCTGCCGCGCGGGAAAACCGCCGCCGCGAGCTGGCGCGATTTCGGTGCGATCATCGTTGTTGCATCGCTCACGCAGGCGCTCGACCTTTCGAACCGCGTCGCGCCCGAGCACCTGGAGCTTGCCGCGGCCGACCCCGAAGCCCTTTTGCCGCTGGTCAGAAATGCCGGCGCCGTCTTCCTCGGGCGCCACACCCCGGAAGTGATCGGCGACTATGTCGGCGGAACGAACCACGTGCTCCCGACGGCACGCGCGGCACGCTTCTCATCCGGTCTGTCGGTGCTCGACTTCATGAAGCGCAGCTCGATCCTGAAGCTCGGGCCGGACCAGCTTCGAGCGCTCGCCGAGCCGGCCATCGCGCTCGCCGAGGCGGAAGGCCTCGACGCGCATGCACGCTCGGTCGCCATCCGCCTCAATCTCTAGCGGGGCCGCGCAATGAGCGGCGCGAAGCAACAACGCCTGATCGCCGTCACCCTCGACGACGCTTCCTTCGGGCGCACGGCGCCCGACATCGAGCACGAGCGTGCTGTCGCCATCTATGATCTCGTCGAAGAAAGCCGCTTCGCCCTCCCCGACCATCCCGGCCCCTACAAGCTGGTGCTGTCGCTCGCCGACCAGCGCCTGATCTTCGACGTGCGCTCGGCGGAAGACGCGCCGCTCGTCGCGCACGCGCTTTCGCTCACGCCGTTCCGCCGCATCGTGAAGGACTACTTCATGATCTGCGACAGCTACCGGCAGGCCATCCGCTCCGGATCGCCGAGCCGCATCGAGGCGATCGACATGGGCCGGCGCGGCGTCCACAACGAGGGCTCCGAAATCCTGCAGGCGCGCCTCAAGGGAAAGGTCGATCTCGATTTCGACACGGCGCGGCGTCTGTTCACGCTGATCTGCGTGCTGCACTGGCGCGGCTGACCTTGTCCGGCGGCGAAGTCGAATCGGTACTCTTCATCTGCGGACGGAACGCCGTGCGCTCCCCGATCGCCCGCGCGCTGACGGAAAGTTTCTATCCCGGACGCTTCCGCACCGCCTCCGCCGGCGTCGCTCCGGGCGACCGTGACCCCTTCGTCGACGCCGTCCTTGCGGAGATAGGGCTCAGTCTCGGCGACCACGAGCCGATCGCGCTCGAAGCGCTC
Organism: uncultured Alphaproteobacteria bacterium; assembly: GCA_963720705.1. Lineage (GTDB taxonomy): Bacteria > Pseudomonadota > Alphaproteobacteria > Rhizobiales > Afifellaceae > DASWJZ01. The sequence continues at coordinate 4,531 of CAVRGJ010000004.1, read as the reverse complement.
GCCGATTTCGACTTCGACCTCGCGGTGACGCTCTCGCCGGAGGCGCATCACCGTGCGCTCGAGCTGACGCGTACGCAGCCGATCGCCGTGGAATATTGGTCGACGCCCGATCCGACCACGGCGTTCGGATCGCGCGAGCAGATTCTCTTTTCCTACCGCGATCTGCGCGAACGCATCGCCGCCAAACTACGCGAGCGCTTCGGCGCGCCAACTGGCTTGCAGACGGATTCTCCGGCCGGTTCTTGAGTTCACAGAGTTCGCGCCATGCGTTAGGAGGTCGCGTCGCCGACCGCGTTCCAAAGGTTCGACCCGTCCGGGTGCAGCAATGCTCAAAGTAGCCAACGATCGCCCCCACTTCATCCTCGCCTCCGCTTCTCCGCGGCGCCTGCAGCTGCTCGGCCAGGTCGGCATCGAACCCGACAAGCTCCTCCCCGCCGATATCGACGAGATGCCGCAGCGCCGGGAGCTGCCGCGCGCGCTCGGGAGACGGCTCGCCTACACCAAAGCGGAGACGGCAAGGCGTATCGCCGAGCGCGATCCGGCGCTCCGCGGCTCCTTCATCCTCGGCGCCGATACGGTGGTGTGCGTCGGCCGGCGCATCCTTCCCAATCCGCAGTTCACCGACGAGGCGGCCGCCTGCCTTCGGCTCCTTTCCGGTCGCGCGCATCGGGTCTACGGCGCGCTTTGCCTGATCACGCCGAGCGGCAAGGTCAGGAACCGCATCGTGGAGACGAAGCTCCGCTTCAAGCGGCTGTCGCGCGAGGAGATCGAGACCTACCTCGCCTCCGGTGAATGGGAGGGGAAGGCCGGCGGCTACGCGATCCAGGGGCGCGCCGGCGCTTTCGTCAGCCGGCTTGTCGGCTCCTATACCAACGTCGTCGGACTGCCGCTCTACGAGACGATGGCGCTTTTGGCCGGTGAGGGTTACCCGGTCTATGACCGCTGGGCGATCCCGTCGTGACCGGCGGAGACCGCGAGCCGGCAAATGCTGCCGCCGGGCGACCCAACCGCAAATGCCCGATCTGCGGCAAGCCCGCCGACGACCAAGCCTATCCATTCTGCTCGCGCCGCTGCGCCAACGTCGACCTGAACCGCTGGCTTTCCGGGAACTACGTCATCCCGGCGGCCGAGGACGAGCCGGCGGAGGACGAGGACGCGGCGAAATAGTGCAAATCTCATTTGGATGCGCCATTTCGGCGGTTTGACGGGGCCGGGAAAAGAGTCTCTATCTTCCGCCAGCCTGGACTAGGGTCGGGAGGTCGCGTGTCGGCCGAGAATTCCGAAAACGGACAGCCCGGGGGCGCCGCGGCGCTGCCGCCGGCGCGCAAGCAACATCGCCTGGCCTACGGAATCGAGCGGATCGGCCTGATTCCGCTGCGCTTCCCGTATCTGAGCCTGGTGATCCTGATCTCGCTCGCCGTCGCTGCGGCGTTCGGCGTGACACGCCTCAAGGTCGACGATTCGCTCTCGCAGCTGTTCCGCTCGAACACGCCGGAGTTCAAGCAATTCGTCGACGTGACGGAGCGCTTCCCGTCGAGCGAGTTCGATGTCCTCGTCGTGGTGGAGGGCAAGTCGCTGCTCGAGCGCGCTTCGCTGGAGAAGGTGCGCGACCTCGTCACCGACCTGCAGCTCATCGACGGCACGCGCGGCATCATTTCGCTGTTCTCGGCGCGCACGCCGCCGGAAGCGGGGCACCTGCCCGGTCCGCTCTTCCCCGAGACCCTGCCGGAAGGTCCCGCCTACGACCAACTCGTCGAACGCGTGAAATCGAACGAGATCCTGCGCGGCAAGCTTCTCTCCGAGGACGGCACGCTGGCGCTGATCGTGCTCGCGCTCGAGCCGTCGGTCGCGGGAAGCGGCGAGATGAACGACATCGTCAAGCAGATACGCGACGCGATGGCGTTCGATCTCGAAGGCTCCGGATTGACGGCGCAGCTCTCCGGCGTGCCGATCATGCAGCTTGAGATCAGGAATGCGGTCGAACGCGACCGGCTGATCTACAACGCCTTCGGTTTCGCGGCGGGCTGCCTGATCGCCATCATCTTCTTCCGCCGCGTCTCCTTCATGATCATCGCGGCGGGCCCGCCGCTCATCGCCATCCTGCTCGCGCTCGGCGCGCTCGGCTGGCTCGACTTCCGTCTGAACATGTTCCTGAACGTGATGACGCCGCTCATCATGGTGATCAGCTTCGCCGATTCGATGCAGCTGACGTTTGCTGCACGCGATCGCCTGATCGCCGGCGAGGACAAATACACCGCCTTCCGCAATGCCGTGCTGGTCGTCGGGCCGGCCTGCGTGCTGACCCATGGCACGGCGGGTATCTCATTCATTGCGCTGCAGTTTTCGTCCTCCGACCTGATCCGCACGTTCGGCGAGGCGGGGCTGGTCGCGACCGTCATCGCGCTTCTTGGCGTGCTCATGCTGGTGCCGCTTCTCGGCGTGCTCCTGATCCGCAAGGAATCAGTCTTCGCCGCCAAGGTCCGCGCCGGCGATGCGGGCGTGAACGCGCTCCGCAGCTTCTGCCGCTGGGTCGCGGTGCGTATGGTGACCCGCCCGGGCTTCTACAGCCTGGTCGGCGTTCTTGTCGTCGGCGGTCTCGCCACCGTCTATGCCACGCTTGAGCCACGCTACCGGCTCGCCGACCAGGTGCCCGACCGTGAGCAGGCGGTCGCGGCGTCAGGCCGGCTTGACGCCAAGCTCACCGGCGCCAACCCGATCGACGTTCTGATCGAGTTCCCGAAAGGGGCCTCGCTCTACGCGCCGGAGACGATCGACACGATCGCCGCGGTGCATTCGGCGGTCGAAGAGCAGGCCGGCGTCGGCAACGTCTGGTCGCTTGAGACGCTTAGGCGCTGGCTCAAGGAGAAAGCCGGCATCACCGACGTCGCCACGCTCAAGCAATATGTCGACATCCTGCCAGAGCACCTGGTGCGCCGCTTCATCTCTGCGAACGAGGATGCCGTCGTCGTCTCCGGCCGCATTCCCGATGTCGACGCGAGCCAGCTCCTTCCCGTCATCGATCATCTCGACGAGACGCTCAACACGGTGCGCAAGGCGCATCCGGGCTACAAGATTGCCGTGACGGGGCTTTCGGCGATCGCAGCGCGGAACAGCGCCAACATGATCGGCAAGCTCAATCGCGCGCTGACCATCGAGATTGTCTTTGTGGCCGCCTTCATCGGCCTCGCCTTCCGCTCGTTCATCGTGATGTGTCTGTCGATTCTGCCGGGCATCTTCCCGATCGTGCTCTCAGGAACGCTGCTGTGGGCCTTGGGCGACGGGCTGAATTTCGCGGCGGTCGTGGCGCTGATCGTATCTTTCGGCCTCGGGCTTTCCGCGACGATCCACTTCCTGAATCGGCTCAGACTCGAGGATAGCCCCGACGCCGATCCCGGCGTCGGCGTAGAGCGGGCGACCGTGCTTGTCGGGCCGGCGCTGATCCTGACTTCGGTGGTGCTCGCCTGCGGCCTGGCAGTGACAGTGCTTTCAGACCTGCCGTCGCTCAGGACGTTCGGCTGGCTCAGCGCCTTCGCCATGATCGCAGCACTCGTCGCCGACCTCCTGATCCTTCGGCCGACAGCGATGTTCCTGTTTCGCCTTGGACGGCGAATCCGCCGGCCGGTCGCGACGGCCGCCGCCGAATAGCGTCAGCTTGTCCGCTTCAGCTTGACAGAGACCTCAGTCACCTCAAGGCCCTGTGGCGTGATGGTGACGGTCTGGTTGCTGCCGCTGGTGACGACCGTCACGCGCGCGGTGAAACGCTTGTCGCCGCTTGCCACGATCGCCTTGATGGTTCCGCTGCTGGCGCGGCCGGTGACGCGCCCGGTGATGCCGTAATTGGCCTCGCTCCAGGTGCCGGTGATGGCACCGGCGTCCGGGTTGTATCTAATATCGCTTTTCACGATCAGCCGTGTGCTGTCGGTTGCACAGGTCAGCGTCTGTTGGAGACTGTTCCCGTCTCCCCCTACCTCGTAGGTGGCGGTGCAGCGAATGCGCTCCGTCTCGCCCGAGGACCAGCCAATCGAACCGTCGCCGCGCCAATCACCGGCGAGGCCGGTGAAGAGGCCGGCCGCGAGGACTTCCGGCGCGGCGATTGCCCAGGAGGAGGCGAGAAGCGCCGCAGCGACGGCAACCCTGGAGAACACAAGAAGAGTCCGTGCCTTCGAGCAAAAAGCCATGATCCCCTGCCCCCTTTTGATTGCAGGCGGTTTCCGCGCAGCCGTATCGGCTTAGCGGATTCGACCCCGCTCGTCCGACTTGTCCCCTCAAAACCGACGATAGCCTCATCCTCCCCGCTTCGGCAACAACTTGGCCGTCGTAGCTTTTTTCGCGATCCGGTACGCGGCGGAATCGCCACACCTTGAGCGCCGGGCGAGTGTGGACAGCCTTCCGGCGAGCCGATATAACCCGCCCGCCCTGCCGCCCGAGGCGCGCGGCGCGAGCGGCGGGACGCCAGCCCAGGTAGCTCAGTTGGTAGAGCAGCGGACTGAAAATCCGCGTGTCGGTGGTTCAAATCCGCCCCTGGGCACCA
>CAVRGJ010000003.1:0-347143 GCA_963720705.1 uncultured Alphaproteobacteria bacterium | reverse complement strand
CCGCAGGAGTGGGAGGCTGCGCGCGAGCAGATGCTCGTCAAGGAGAAGGCCCTACCCGGGCCCGCGACGCGCTGGCCGCCGAGCGGCGGCGGATGCCGTGGATGGCCGTCGAGAAGACGTATGCGTTCGACGGGCCCAAGGGCAAGGGAGCCTGCTCGACCTGTTCGAAGGCCGCCGTCAGCTGATCGTCTACCGCGCCTTCTTCGAGCCCGGCGTGCACGGCTGGCCGGAGCATGCCTGCATCGGCTGCTCCCTGGGCGCCGACCAGGTCGCCCACCTCGCGCATCTGAACGCGCGCGACACGACCCTCGTGTATGCCTCGCGTGCGCCGCAGGCCGACATCGCGCGTCTGAAGGCGCGGATGGGCTGGGAAATGCCCTGGTACACGATCACCGACAGCTTCGACGCCGACTTCGGCGTGGATGAATGGCACGGCCACAACGCGTTCATCCGCGACGGCGAGCGCGTGTTCCGCACTTACTTCATCAACAGCCGCGGCGACGAGGCGATGGGCACCGTCTGGAGCTACCTCGACATGACGGCGCTCGGGCGTCAGGAGACGTGGGAGGACTCGCCGGAGGGCTACCCGCAGACCCCGCCGTACAAATGGTGGAACTGGCACGACAGCTACGTTCCCGACGCCGCGCCCGACCCGAAGTGGGTCGAGGTGTCGGACGCCGGAGAGGCCGCCTTTCGGAACCGCGACGCCGGCGCGAAGGGGTGAGGCAGGCCTATTTCCAGGTTGATCGGCGGCGCGAGCTGTCACGCCGAGGGCGCCGGGGCCGCCCTCGGCGCAGCCGACTGGCTGCACCTTGCGGCCGCGCCGACTTTCCAATCATGGCGCTGCTCACTGCCATTCTCGGCGAAGTCAGCCTATTCTGTTCTGGCCGCGACCATGCCTTCCCTGAGCGGCAGACCTCATTTCGCGCTTAGCGCGTTCCTTCGCCGCCGTGGCTGAAGCTGATCTCCAGCCTGCAAACGGCTCCCATCAGGTCTGATGGGCCTCGTTCGCAATACTCCCGCCATTGCAAACACGGAGAAAAAAAACGATGCGAGAGGCCCTCGTCGTCCGCCGCGAGACGCACGTCCCGGCTCCGCCCGCCGCAGTGTTCGCTCTCCTGACCGATCCAGAGAAAATCCTGCGGTGGATGGGAACCGAAGCTGAGCTCGAGCCGCAGCCTGGCGGACTGTATCTCGTCAACGTCACCGGGGCTCGCTTCGCCCGCGGCTCCTTCCGTGAAGTGGTGCCGGTCCACCGCCTCGCCTATAGCTTCGGTTGGGACGGCAACGAGGCGGTACCTCCGGGGTCAAGCCTGGTCGAGATCGACCTGATCGAGCAGCCGGACGGAACCCTAGTGCGCCTGACCCACAGCGGCCTGCCAAACGCCGAACAATGCGCGAGCCACTCGGAAGGCTGGGCCCATTATCTCGGCCGGCTGGCTGCGGTTGCGGCCGGCCGCGACCCGGGCCCGGATCCCTTCCACGGCCACCCTCCCAGCGCGTGAATACATTTCACGCTCAATATCGCCGCTCTTTAGCCGCCTGCAATTTCGCTCATGGGAATTCTGGCTCGCACGCGCGCCGGCCTCATCGAGGATCGGGCCGTCTAGGGACCAGGGCCGGATAGACTGGCGGGAGCGGATAACGGCAGCGATGATGACAGGCTAGGGAGTGTGGCCGCATGATCCCCCCATGGATTTGCCCGCGTCACTCGCCTGGCTGGTGGACGAGGCCGGCGCCGCGCCTGGCCCTGACCGGTTCCTGGCCGATCTCGGCGGCCGGCTGTTGACCGATGGCCTGCCTCTAACCGGCGGCGCCCTGACTCTCACATTGCCGCACCCGATCATCGCCAGCCGCACGTGGCTGTGGCGGGCGGAGGGCGGGGCGGTGATCGAGGCACTAGGCTTCGCGGGCGGTCCGCTCAACCAAGCCGGACGCGACTGGCTCGCCGGGCTTGGCCCGGTGGAGGAGGACACGGTCGGAACTGCGCCGGACCGTCCGGTGCTGGGTTGGGCCGCGACACGGCCGTTGGTTCCCGCCGAGTTTGGCCGGCTGCGCCAAGCCGCGCGGTTCGCCGCCGCGCCGTTAGCGACCTTGGCGGCGCGGGCTGCGGAAACAGCGCTCCTCGAGGCATATCTCGGCCGGCGCAGTGCCGCCCGGGTGCAAGCCGGCGCGCTGCGTCGCGGGACCGGGGAGACCATTCACGCCGCGCTTCTTTATGCCGATTTGCGGGACTTCACCGCCCTGTCCGAGGTGACGGAGCCCGCGGCAATGATCGCGGCCCTCGACGCCTGGTTCGACCGCGTCGCCGGGGCGGTACACGCCTTCGGGGGCGAGGTGCTGAAGTTCATCGGCGACGGCGTGCTGGCGATCTTCCCGGTTACCGGCGCGCCGGCAGAGGCATGCGAGGCGGCGCTGCGCGCGGTCGCTGCCGCCCGCGCCGGAATGGCCCATCTCGACAAGGCCCGGAAGGCGCAAGGGCTGCCGCCGCTACTCTTCGGCCCGGCGTTGCATCTCGGCGAGATACTCTGGGGCAATATCGGCGCGGCTGACCGGCTGGACTTCACCGCCATCGGCCCTGCCGTCAATCTGGTCAGCCGGTTGGAGGGCCTTTGCCGGCCGCTCGGTCGCTCAGTTCTGATCTCAGGCGCGGTCGCCGCAGAGACCACGACACCCCTCGTACTGCTCGGCGAACATTTGCTGCGCGGAATCGCGACGCCTTGCGTAGTCTTCACGATGCCGGATGCATGACCAGCTCGTCGCAGGCAGCGTCACAAGGCTGGATCGCTCGGCGAACTCAAAGACAAACCCAGTCAATGTTCGGCTCGCGACCGCGAACCCAGACTGCACCTCGCCGGAGCACAGCATCCGTTGACTTGGCGTATTCAGCTCCCCAAGCCCTTCGTGCCTGTACCTTTGCTGACGCCCCCGGGAGTGTCCGTTCCCGGCGCATTCCGGAAGTGCCGTCGGCCTTCGGCGACTTCCGAACATCACTACAAAGCGGACCCTCGGCCGGCTGATGGCCGGCGCATTTAATGAGTTCACGGCCTAGTCCGGAACACAAATGTGCGGCCACAGGCGATCGGCTGCGAGCTTCACGAATGCAAGGTGTTGTGGCTGCGAGCTTGGCGTACGTGCCGCCGCCTGAGCCGGGTCCGCGAAACGGCGTATACGGTCACGCGATAACTCCCGGCACGAGGTGATGCGACCCGGGGAATAGTTCGAGGCGTACCGCAGCGGCGCCGACGGGCTCGGGCCTCGAATCTCAACGCACAGGTTAGGCGGAATTGGCGGCTCTTGTTCCGCCGATGGCGTCGCGGCCCGCAAAGGAGGCGTTATCGCCGAGCTGTTCTTCAACTCGAATGGCCTCGTTCCACTTTGCCATCCGCTCGGAGCGAGCGAAGGAGCCTACCTTGATTTGGTCGGCTCCCCAACCAATGGCCAAGTGAACGATTGTCGTGTCCTCCGTTTCTCCTGACCGCGCCGAGACGATCGCGCGCCATCCGGCATCACGCGCGGCCTTCAGCGCATCGTGAGTTTCAGTCAGCGTTCCTGCCTGGTTGGGTTTGAGGAGAACGGCATTGCAAGCGTTGCAGACCGCCGCCCGAGCTACCTTGTCTGCCGACGTCACCAAATAGTCGTCGCCTACGACTTGCACGCGCTCGCCGACCGCTTCGGTGAAGGCCCGCATGCCCTCGTCGTCATCCTCGGCGAGCGGATCTTCAACGGATACGATGGGAAAGCGCCTGCACCATTCGACAAGGCGTTCTACCATCCCCAGCGTATCGAGTTCGGTCGAATCCGTGCCCAGCCGGTATTTCTTTCCAGACCTAAACTGTGTGGCGGCAACATCGAGAGCGAGCGCGACCTGCTCGCCCGGAACGTATCCTGCTCGCTCAATTGCTCCGACAGCCTGTTCCAAGGCTTCTTCGTTGGAAGAGAACTCCGGCCACCAACCACCTTCGTCGGCAACACCGCGGAGCAGACCGCGCTCCGACATGGTCAGGCCGGCGGCGCGATAGACTTCAGCCGCCATGGCCGTCGCTTCGTCGAATGTCGCAGCGCCGAGAGGCACCACCATCACGTCCTGCAGGTCGATACGCCTACCGGCATGCGCGCCCCCGCCAAAAACTTGAACAAGCGGCATCGGCATACGGGCCTTGCCGTCACGCGAAAGGTAGCGCCAGAGCGGCATCCTGGAAGACGCCGCAGCGGCGTGTGCGATTGCCATGGAAACGGCCGTCGTAGAGTTTCCGCCCAGCCGCCCCTTGTTCCCTGTACCATCCAGATCGATGAGCTTTCTGTCGATCTCGGCCTGATCATCGGCGCGCAGTCCGGCAAGCGCTGGCGCAATCTCATCTGCGATGCCGGCAAGGGCACGCGCTACACCAAGCCCGCCGAATGCTTCGCCGCCGTCACGCAAATCGATCGCTTCGTAGCGCCCGCGCGAGGCGCCGGCCGGAGCAATCGCTCGACCCACAGCGCCATCGGCAAGATGCACTTCGACTTCGACAGTGGGCCGTCCGCGGGAGTCCCAAACTCGTCTCCCCTTGACCAAGCGAATGCAAAGATCGCTTGCTGCGCTCATCTCTCCGATCCGATCTCGCGCGCCCAGACTGCCGCCACCGGGGACAGGCTGTGCTGTGGCTTCTTGAGAAGGCGGCGCGCGATCCCACGCACCTGTTCCTTGCTGCTCTCTAAGGTCACGTATTCCACCGGCGACTTTCCATCGATGCGAGCCAGAAGCAGTCCTGGCAGCAGTGTCGCAGAGCGCGATTTAACTTCGGCCCGATCTTCCCAGTCGACCTCAGCGAGATAGGCGGCGGCGAGTGCCTGAAAAGCGCCCTGAAGTGCCTCCGCCGCGGCCGGCGCGGCAAGGCACTTCAATAGCAGATGATTGAGACAAAAAGCCAAATCGAACGCTGGATCGCCGAACCAGGCACACTCGGCATCGAGGAACATGGGGCCCCTCGGACCGACCAAGATGTTCTTGGGGCTGACGTCCCCATGCACGACGGTGCGCTTCGTATTGGCGGTCCGCTCAGCAAGGCGCTCAATCGATTCAGCCAAATCGGCGTGCACTCTTGCCGTGGCCAAAAGATAGGGCTCCAGCCGCAAGGCATAGAAGTTTGCGTCGGTGGCGAAACGAACCGGCGCATCGAGTTCACGCGCAAACAAAGAATGAAGCGCGCCAAGACGCTTTCCAACGGCTTTTGCGACAGCCCGGTCCACCCGACCGGCAAAGAGGTCAGCCTTCCAGCAGCGATATCGGCCTGAATTGAGATACTCCATCGCGAACATTCCGGCGTCGGAATCCTCGGCGAGCACCTTCGGCACCGAGCCAGGCACCAGTCTAGCCGCTCGCTTCAACCACTCCGCCTCGTAAAGATTGCGCTCCACCGGAGCGAGCCATTCGGCCGCAACACGCAGCCGCGGCAGCGCACGCTTGATGCAGAAGGAGCGCCCGATGTCCTCCACCAACCAGATATCGGAAGAAACTCCACCTTCCAGCCGCACAAAGCGCGCGTTTCCTGGATCGGAGACTAGCCCCGTGCGATCGACGAAGGCGCGGAGGCGAGGATCAGGTTGTCCAAACTGCTGCGGATCATCCATCGTCCCGAGGCGGATTCAGCGCCCAGCCGTTGTTGCATCCCCGGTCTCCTTGATCGCGGCAGGCAGCCTCGGTCAATACCGACTCCTGTCGGCGACGGTAGCGAGGGGCTCGTGTTCACGTCAGGGGGTGCCGGCCGAAGGATGTGACGCACAGCTATTAGCGGTCCTCTTGGCAACTCGTAAGTCACCGCGCCGTGCATAATTCTTGATTTTTGCACAGCTCTCTTGGTTGTTGACTGTCAATGGGTTACGCTGTGCGTAAATCGTGTGCGAAAGTAAGGCGCAATTTCATGACCACTTACGGCTACGCGCGTGTCTCGACCGACGGGCAAAGTGTCGAAGGCCAGGTCGCCGAGCTCAAGGCAGGCGACGCCAGCCGCATCTTCCGAGAAAAGGTCGGTGGAGCGGTTATGGATCGGGCGCAATTGCGACGGGCTCTCCAATCGCTCCAGAAGGGCGATGTGCTTCTTGTCACACGCCTGGATCGGCTTGCACGATCGACAAGGGATCTGTTGAACACGCTTGCGGCAATCGCCGAGCGAGGCGCCGGTTTTCGATCGCTTCGAGATTCTTGGGCAGACACCACGACTGCGCATGGTCGGCTGATGCTGACGGTGCTTGCTGGGCTGGCGGAGTTCGAGCGAGAGCTCATCCGAACGAGGACAGGCGAAGGACGCGAGCGCGCCAAGGCGCGCGGGGTTCGGATGGGCAGGAAGCCAAAGCTCACGCCGCATCAACGGAGAGAAGCGCTTGAGCGCCGCGAGGCAGGCGAACCGCTGGCTGAGATCGGGCGCTCCTACGCGGTTTCGCATTCGACGATATCGCGACTGCGATAGAAGTTGGACCAGGGCCATCCCCTATTGAGCCGGAGTCCGCTTTCTTATGATCTTCGGAAGTCGCTGAGGGCCGACAGCACTTCCGGAATGCGCCAAAAGGCGACATCAGCGTGTCCAAAGGTCGTCGGGATCGGCGCGTTGAGTTATCTCCAAGCGGAGCTCGTCGCGCGCGTTGAGTTAGACAGCAGCAAGCGTTCTCGCGACGACCACGCACACCGGGAGCTCGGGGAAGAGATCTGCGATATCGAGCACGCCCTCGCCAACCTCGACCGCGCGCCCATCAAAGAGACTTGTCCATCGCTTCTCGACGAGCGTCTCCGGTAACGCGATGGTTCCAGTGACGGTGTCGCCTCGCGTGGAGAAAAGGAGCGCAGCGACGATCATTTGCGCGCCCTCCGCCTCCCGCAAGAATGCGCAGACCCGGTCGGCGTCCGGACCAGCGACGTCAAGCGGCTCGTAGGAACCCGTATCGAACAGCGCCGGATACTTCCGGCGAAGCCGCAGGAGCTCCGTGACGAGGAAGAGCTTGATGCGACCGTCGTGCCAGTTCTTCAGCAATTTGGATATCTGGTGCGTCCGGGTTTTGATGTCCTCCAGAGCATCCCGGCGGCAGTCGAAGTCGATAGGTCGGCGGTTGTCCGGGTCGACGAGGCTCAAATCCCACAGCTCCGCCCCCTGATAGATGTCGGGCACGCCCGGGACAGTGAGCTTCAACACTGCTTGAACGAGGCTGTTTCGCACACCAAGCGGCGCGATGCGGGCAAGGAAGGCCTGAAAGCTTTCCAGGAACGGATTTGCCCGCGAGGTGTCAAGCGCACGGCCGACGAAATCGAGCGTTGCCTGTTCGTAGGCTTCGTCCGGCGCCGCCCAGCTCGTGCGTAACTTTGCTTCGCGCAACGCCTTCAGCATCGCGCCCTCAATCCTCAGCCGAAATGCTGCGACAGCGTCAGAGTCGAGTACGCTCGAAAAGAGCGCCGGAGGCCACGCCGCGAGAAGAAGTTGGTAGAATGCGTATTCGTCGCTGCGGTCTGGCGGCAACTCCTCTGTGATCGACGCCTGCGGCGCGCGGATCATGCGGCTCCACAGCGCTACCTGCGCCGCCCAATGCTGTGGCAACTCGGAAAGAACGGCAAGCCGAGCGCGCGCATCCTCGCCACGCTTGGTATCATGTGTGGAAGTGCTCAAAAGCGCATGCGGCGTTCGCCTCACGCGATCGCGGTTGGCACCGTGGAAAGTCGCGACGCTGACGCTGAAGCGCTCCGGGCTACCGCCCACCTCGTTCAGCGCGAGCAGCCGATTGTATCGGTAGAACGCCGTGTCCTCGAGGCCCTTGGCCATCACCGGCCCACTGTATTGCTGGACGCGCATTGCGGTGCTGATTACCGCGACGCGGCTGAAGCCCGAGCGTGGCTCCGCCACGAGGTCGGCGGTAAGGAGCTTGTGCAGGAAATCGAATACGCTTGGGTCGAGCGCCGCGTCGTAGCGCCGCGCCTTGGCGATTGCCCAGTCGATGTCGCGCCGGTCGGCATCCGATGCGCCGTCCTGGTCGACATAGGTCCGATAGACGGGGAAGCACGCGATGACCTGCTTCAGCGCCCTGTGCAGTACGTTGTTGGTGAAGTCGGCGGTTCGCGGGTGCGAGCGTGCCACACGTCCCGCCGCGCGGGCGAGCACGATCAGCTCGCTTGCCATCTCGTCGTCCATGATCCTGAGCTTGCAGTCGCGCACGATCTCGCTGAAGTCGCCGCCGGGGCCAGCAAACGCGGTGTAGCCTGCGCTCAGCCCTTCCTCGCCGGCGGGATCGACTAGCACGCCGGTCAGGAGATTGGCGAACTCGTAGCCGGTCGTGCCGTCGACGTCCCAGTCCTCGCGCAGGCTCTCATGCGGGGCGAGGATCTTCTCCACGACGAGGTAAAACGGCCGGGGAGCCTTTTCGCGCAGCCGCACGCAATAGGCCTTCGGGTCGAGCAGCCCGTCGATGTGGTCGAGACGGATACCTTCGAGTGCGCCCTGATCGAGGAGGCGGAAGATCAGCCGATGGGCGCGCTCGAAGACCTCGGGCACCTCCATGCGGATTCCAGCGAGGTCGTTGATGTTGAAGAAGCGGCGATAGTTGACGTCGTCGGCGGCGACGCGAAAATACGCCGGCCGCCAGTACTGCGCTTGGATCAGCGCGTCGAGGCGGCCGAAGCTGTCGAGGTCGCCGGCGACGCCGTTGAACGTTTGCGCGGCGCTCGCGATCGCGGCCGCCGCGTCGGCATCCGACCGGGCGAGCGCGCCAAGCTCCGCCTTAAGCTCGCCTGCGCGCCTGCCGACATGGACGCGCGACGTCGGAAGGTGAGCGAAGGCGTCGCCGAGCCGCTCAAGCGCCGGATGCGCGTCGTCGAGGATGCTCGCGTAGTGGAGCGGACAGATGGGCAGCTTGTGCGTATCGTAGGCCCATACCGCGAAGCTCCCCTCTTCCGCGTCGAATTTCAGGATGAGATGCCCAGCTTCTAGCACCGCGCCGTACTGGTCGGCGAGAAACGGCACCAGCACCTTGTCCTGCAAATAACGACGCTCCGGGTCCCAATCGATGTCGAACCAGCCGGCGAAGGCAGAGTCCGGCCCCCATTCGAGCACGTCGAGCCAGAGCGGGTTGTCGGCGCCGCCGACACCCATGTGGTTCGGTACGAAATCGAGAATCTGCCCAAGGCCATGTTTTCGGAACGCAGCGGTCATCGCTGCGAAATCGGCTTCCGAACCGAGCTCCGGATTGAGCGCGTTGTGGTCGACGATGTCGTATCCGTGTGTGCTCCCGGGGCGCGCCTTAAGGTAGGGCGAGCAATAGACGTGACTGACGCCGAGTTCGGCGAGATAGGGTGCGAGCTGCGCCGCCTCGGCGAAGCCGAACGCCGTGTTGAACTGCAATCGGTACGTCGCGCGCGGGACCGGCCTGCCGTCGTCAGCCACGCTCGCCCCCGTCGCGGCTCGTGAACACCACTGTCCACGGCGCCAGCCCCTGCGGCGTCGTCTCCCCTTCCTGCCAGATTACTCGGCCCTCCGCGGCCTGAGCCGCGACCGACGCCACGCTGAGATTCGCCATCAGCGTCAGCGCCGATCCGTCTCCGAGCGTCCAGTCGACGCGCACCGCCTGCGGTCCGAGCACCGCGTATTGCCCGGCATGCCCGCCGATGCCGCGAAGCCGCGGCGCAATCTCCGCCCGGCGCACAGAAAGTACCCGCCGGTAGAAGTCGCGCCACGCCGCAGGCACCTCCTCTTCCGCCGCCTCCCAGTCGAGCTTGGAGGCAAGGAACGTCGCTTCCGCAGTCGGGTCGGGAATTGTCTCCCGCGCCGCCGGGTCCCGAAATTCCGGAAAGCGCGCGAACTCCGCCCGCCGACCTTTCCTGACTGCGGCAGCGAGCTCCGGCCCGAAGTCGCAGAAGAAGAGGAACGGCCGCGCCGTCCGCCATTCCTCGCCCATGAAAAGCATCGGAATTTGCGGCGAAAGGAGACAGATTGCGGCGGCGGCGCGCATGGCCTCGCTTGGCGCGATCGCCGTCAGCCGCTCGCCGAAGGCGCGGTTTCCGACCTGGTCGTGATTCTGGATGAAGCCGACGAAGGCGGTCGGGGGCAGGCCCGCGCTTGGCTCGCCACGCGCCGTCCCACGATGCGGCAGCGTCTCGCCCTGATAGGCAAAGCCCTCGGCCAGCGAGCGGCCCAGCTTTTCCGTGTCGCCGTGATAGCTCTCGTAATAGGCGGCACTCTCACCGGTGACGGCCGTATGAAGCACGTGATGCAGGTCGTCGTTCCATTGCGCGGTGTATTCGCGCGGCGCGCCGTCCGGATCGCGGACGAGCCGCGATGCGCGGTTCTCCTCATTTTCGAGCATAAGGTGGATGCGGCGACCGCCAGGGGCGGCGCGCACCCGAAGCGCAATCTCGTCCAGAATGTGCGTCGGGCTCTCGTCGAGGATGGCGTGGACCGCGTCGAGCCGGAGCCCGTCCATGTGGTATTCGTCGATCCAGAAGAGCGCATTTGCTACAACGAGCTCGCGCACCACGGTCGAACCCTCCGCGTCAAAATTTACTGCCGCGCCCCATGGAGTATGATGGCGTTCGGTGAAGATAGGGGCACAGACCGGCCAGTAGTTCCCCTCCGGCCCGAAGTGGTTGTAGACCACGTCGAGGAAGACCATCAGGCCGCGGCAGTGGGCGGCGTCGATCATCGCCTTCAGGTCTTCCGGGCGGCCGTAGCTTGAATCCGGCGCGAAGAGCTGCACCCCATCGTAACCCCAATTGCGTTTGCCTGGGAAATCCGCGACCGGCATTAACTCGATCCCGGTGACGCCGAGTTCGACCAATGCGTCGAACTTTTCGATCGCTGAGCAGAACGTCCCTTCTCGCGTGAAAGCGCCGATGTGAAGCTCATAGAGCACGGCGTCTTCCCATTCACGTCCGCGCCAGTCCGCGTCGTGCCAATCATATGCGCTGGGATCGATCACCTCGCTCGGCCCGTGCACGTCGAGCGGCTGGAAGCGCGAGGCCGGGTCCGGGATCGTAGTTCCGTCGGGAAGCACGAAGCGGTAGCGCGAGCCGGCCTGCGCCGCGTCCGTCAAAAGGCTATGCCAGCCATACGCTTCCGCCCGCATCGGATGGGCTTTTTCGTCGCCATCAATCTTTAGCGCGACGTGCGCGTGCTTCGGCGCCCAAAGGCGGAAGCGCACGCCACCGTTCTGTGCCTCGGCGCCGAATCGCATCCGGTTGTGTATTCTCATGCCCCCATGCGGGGAAGCGAGTGTCAAGCGATGGTGGATTTCCTTGGATCGCTAGGTTTCCGGCATGAAGCCATTGAGTAAGATAGCCTAGTGGACTCAGGCACTCCTTGATCGCCCATCTGACTCCGATCGAGGCCGTCGCCCGCCGGGCACTCTCCCGCGGAGGTCCGCGCAGACGGGACTGATCGGTTCAGAAGCGGTGGAACACCAACTTCACGGGGAAAACGATGATGAATCTATACGCACCGTCGCTGGCAATTTTTGTAGTCTCGCTGGTGTTCGCCGCTCTCGGCTTGATCGGTCATGTCGTCCTGCTTCCGTTTGTCACGCTCTATGGTTTTTGGGTCGCGATAATCGCTTATGCAATCCTCGCCCTCGGTGTCGTTATGAAAAGCTAGTGCCTCCGGATAGATCGCGATCGTAACGAGTACTTTCGATTGGGTGCTGTGTCCCGCCGCTGTGACAGGGGATCGTCGTGATTACACTCGTAATTGGAATTCTGATCATAGTCGTCGTCGGTGCGATCTTATTCTGGGTCATCAACAAATTCTGCCCGGACGCGCGCCTGGCGATGCTCTTGAAGCTGCTCGTTATCCTGGTGTGCTTGGGCGCTATCGTGGCTCGAGTGCTTCCGGTGCTCGGGTATCCGGCCTTGCTCTAGATCCTGAGCGAATCGAACCCAGCTTCGTCAAAGTCGATGCGGCAAGAAGAGCCCTGAACCAAGCGTAGGAGGAAATTCGAGATTCTTGGGCAGACACCACAACTGCGCATGGTCGGCTGATGCTGACGGTGCTTGCTGGCTTAGCTGAGTTCGAGCGCGAGTTGATCCGAACGAGGACAAGCGAAGGACGCGAGCGCGCCAAGGCGCGCGGGGTTCGGATGGGCAGGAAGCCAAAGCTCACGCCGCATCAACGGAGAGAAGCGCTTGAGCGCCGCGAGGCAGGCGAACCGCTGGCTGAGATCGGGCGCTCCTACGCGGTTTCGCATTCGACGATATCGCGACTGCGATAGAAGTTGGACCAGGGCCATCCCCTATTGAGCACGCCGTTCATCGGCCGACCGGCGTCCGCTTTCTTATGATCTTCGGAAGTCGCCGAAGGCCGACAGCACTTCCGGAATGCCCCAGAAGCGGCCATTCCCAGGGGCGTCAGCAATGGACGAAACACGAGGTCGACCGAGCGCAGCGCCGCCGCCTCGCAGGGGTGGGACCTGCCGGGGACGAGGGTTGCTCGACAGCGCAGGGCGAGTTCCTGAGTAACTGTTAATGCTGTTGAACGTAATTCTTAGCAAACACGAAGCACAAATCAAATATACCTAACATGGAAGAACGTCGTACATCTGCGAGGCGATTGACGATCAAAGATGGAAAGGCCATTCTGAGCTCGTCGACGCTGATGAATTGCGTGATCCGCAATCTAGGTGAAGGCGGGGCTCTCCTTGAATTCGGCGGGCCAACTCAACTTCCCCCGGAATTCCGGCTTCGCAGCGTGTCAGCCAGAACCGAAGCCGCTGTGGAACTCGTCTGGCAGCATGGCTACTCGGCAGGCGTCAGTTTCGAGACGCCTCTCTGCTAGGCGGAGCACTCTTCTTCGCTCGGTTGCCACGTCGCCTGCTGGCGGCACAAATTGAACGGAATCCTCATAAAGGCAGGGCGAACTGCCGGCCGACGGCTTAGCCTGTCTGCTGCTTCAGCGGTGCGGGCGCCGCCGTGCCATTTTGTGGAGTGACCGGATTTGATCCTTCAGGGAAGACCGAAAGTAGCGGGTGGGCGCCTCCAATGCCGAACCGCTCCGCGCACCCAATCAGAGCAAGATGTGCGTTGGGGTGCTTCCCTGCGGTTCTTACTGCTCATTAGCGGAGCCAGAGTACCAGCGCCGCGACAACGAATGCGACCGCCACAAGTATAGCTACTACAATCCGCAGAGGGGACCAGTAGCCGATGCGGGGTAGTGTTTTGTTGAACCGGCCTTCGGCCCGAGCGCGCCTTTCGGCGTCTTCCGAGTTATCAGCCATGACCTCTCCAGCGATCCACCGCCTGGGCCGGCGCATGATTACGGGACTTTCATAAACGATCCGGTGGTCCCCAACGACAACGGGAAGTCTCATCCCTCCAGAAAGTGTCCAAATGCGGCAAGCGGTCGAATCCGGTCGCAGACGATTTTAGTGATCGCAAGCATTGGCACGGAGAGGATTGCTCCAGGAGCGCCCCACATCCAGAACCAGAAGACAAGCGAGATGATGACGAGTACGGGATTGAGGATGAACCGCCGGGCGAGGAGCATCGGAGTGATCGTCTCGCCTTCGATCAGGTGAATTCCGAGGTAAAGTCCAGCCGGCAGAATCGCTTCCCAAAGAGTGTCATTGGACAAAAGGCCAGCAAGGAGAAAGACCACCACGCCGAGAATAGGCCCGAGGACCGGCACGAAGTTCAGCAGGAAAGCGACTGCCCCCCAGAGAATTGGGTCGCCGATCCCGGTGAGCCACATAACCACGCCCGTCGCAACACCGACTGCGGCGTTCATGAGCGTAATCGTAACGAGATACGCAGAGATGTCGCTTTCGATTTGTTGTGAGATTTCGACCGCCTGACGCTTGTTGCTGAACGTTGGCAGTATCTCGACGACGCGGCGCAGGAACGTGTCACCTGATGCGAGCAGGAAAAAGAGAAACAGAATTGTCGTAAGGAACCCGCTGGCAAAATAGCGGGTGCCGGTGAAAATCTTGGCCATAAGCGTCGGGCCTCCCGCCGAAGCCGCAGCAGGTGCCCCTGCCGGTTGTCCTAAACCATCCACCTGCTGCAAAAACCGTTGCACCGTGTTGATGGGAGCTTGCATGAAGCTCAATCGCTCCTGCAGCCGAGGAATGCCTTCCGGAAGCTTGCCCGCCCAGGTGCTGGCCGGGCCCGATATGGCCGCGCCTAGGCCGACGATTGTTCCGACTACTGCAAGGATTAGGAGCAACGCAGCGAGCGTCCGCGGTAGGTACCATTGCTCCAATAGCCGCATCGCTGGCTGCAACAGGAGACTGAGAACGAGGGCAAGGACTAATGGCATTACGATCTCCGCCGCCACATAGATTGCAGCCAGCAGCGCGATCGCGAATAGACCTCCGAGGAAAATGACTTTCGGATCGGACGGCAGCGGCATCTCATCCGGCTCTTCTACCGGCGCCAAGACCTCCACCTCCGGCTGTTTTTTTGCCATGCCCCAATATGTTTCGGTGTTCTTAGGTCGCAGCCGGCGATTGACGCGATGGTGCCCGCGATCTTACCGCTGAACCTATGCTTTCGATGTCAAATCCTACGATCCCTGATCTCGCATGAACCGCAGGCCCGATCCCTACGGCCGCAACTCGACGCTTCCTTACCACATCCCGCTCAAAGGTTTGTGGCAAGTGGCGAAAAGGGTATGGACCGAAAGCAGCCGCGACAATCTCTCGGTAGTAGCTGCCGGGTGCGCCTTCTTCGCGCTTTTTGCCATCTTCCCGGCGTTGTCGGCGCTGATCGCCCTCTATGGTCTGACTGCGGATCCCACGACCGTGGAGCAGCAATTTCGCATGCTGGCCTCCGTGCTACCCACCCAAGCCTACGATATCGTGATCGAGCAGATCCACCGTATCTCCGCGGCGTCGGGCAAGACGCTCGGCTGGAGCCTTGCTCTGAGCGTGGGCCTCGCGCTTTGGAGCGCTAATGCCGGCACGCAAGCCGTGTTGGCTGCACTGAACATCGCTTACCAAGAGCCCGAGCGCCGGAGCCCAGTCCAATACTATCTGAATGCCTTCACCTTCACGACTATCGGCATTGTTGGGGGCGCTGTCATGCTTCTCGCCATCCTCTACGTGCCGATCCTATTCGCCTTCACCGGCTATTCCCACGCCTTCGAGCTCGCCGTCGGTGTGGCGCGCTGGCCGTTCCTTGCGCTCTTCGTGCTCTCCATGCTCGCGCTCCTCTATCGCTATGGCCCTTCCCGCCGGCGGGCCAAATGGCGCTGGGTGAGCGTGGGGTCTCTCTTCGCCATGGCGGTATGGCTGATCGCCTCGGCGGCTTTCTCGCTCTACGTATCGAACTTCGCCAACTATGATCGGATCTACGGGTCGCTTGGCGCAGTCATCATCTTATTGTTCTGGCTTTACATCTCGTTCTACATCGTTCTGCTTGGCGCCGAGATCAATGCCGAGCTCGAGCTTCAGACGGCCAAGGACACGACCACAGGTAAGCCGAGGCTCATGGGGGACCGGGGCGCCTTCGTCGCCGACCATGTGGCCGGTGGACCCGACGGTAATGAGCGCCCGATAAGTCCCGTGACACGTGACCCGTCCGCAGCTAAGCGCGGGGCTTCGTGACTTCGGTGGGCCGATGTGAACCTAGCCACAGTTGAACCATCGCTACCGACATCACGCGCTGGCAGGCGAGAACGGACGTATTTACTGCGGATCCGTGTCACGTCCGATGAGTGCCCGAACCGGGACATGCTCACGCCCGCGGCGGCTTCCGAGAAGCGCCAAGAGCGGTCATGCAGCTTTGGCGGAATGCACGCTCTGCCGCTGCATGCGCGAGGGGCCGGCGGGCGATTTTATCAGTCGCCTAGACATTTTTCGTGCTGCCGGTGCGATGCGAGGTTCATTTTGCTTTGACTTGGCAAACCACGCAATTCCGAGCGATCAGCCCTGAACCAACTCCGCAATTGCCTCAACGACCTGTGATCCCCGAAAGGGCTTTGCAAAGAAGCGCGCACCTGACGGCAGACCGGCCTCCGTTACGGGGACATGACCAGAAGTGACGATGAGCTTGATTGGGGGCCAGCGGTCGCGGATGAACGAGGCGAGTTTCAGACCGTCCATCGATCCAGGCATGTCGACATCGGTAAATACGAGCCGGATGTCGTCGCGAAGTTCAAGAATATGGATGGCATCGTCCGAATTTGCCGCTTCGATCACCTGAAAGCCGGCTTCCTCAAGACAACCGACTACGTCCATTCGGATGAGGGATTCGTCTTCGACCACGAGCACGGTTAGAGCGTTTGCGAGATCATCCCGCTTCATTCCGGCTCCTGGACTCCAAATGGGGTCAGTCAGCCTCTGACTGAAGTCCCGGAATGTGGAGTCTGCTCACACACCTAACGCCGTGGGGGTCAAATCGATCCTGATATCTCCAGAGGTTCCACTACCGACGTATTTCTAATGGGAGAAGACCAGGGACATGTCGCTAAAGTTTGCCAGAGTTTTGTAATCGCGCGAAAATGCCAGCGATGGACAACCGGACTGCCCCTAGCGACGTTAAGCAACCACGCACGCTGGCCGATGCCATCGTGGACACGGTTCGAGAGCCCTTGGTCGTGCTCGATCGCGATCTCCGCGTGCTCACGGCAAGCCGCTCGTTCTACCAAATGTTCGGGGCAGAGCCGGACCAGACTCAAGGCCGCCTGTTCTACGAGCTTGCCGAGGGCCAGTGGGATATCCCCGCGCTTCGACGGCTTCTGGAAGAGGTTATTCCCCAGCATCGCACGATCGAGGCCTACGAAATCGAGCATGAGTTTGCCTCGATGGGTCCTCGCGCGTTGCTGCTCAACGCACGCCAGGTCTTCGACGAAGCCAACCCGGATTCCGCATTGTTGCTGGCGATCGAGGACGTCACGCAGAGACGTGCGGCCGAACGCGAGAAGGACGAACTGCTGCGCGAGAAGGAGTTGCTGCTGGAGGAGATGCAGCACCGCGTCGCCAACAGCCTCCAGATTATCGCCAGTATCCTTCTTCTGAAAGCGCGGACGGTTCGGTCGGAGGAAACTCGCCGACACCTTCAAGAAGCGCATCAGCGCGTGATGTCGGTGGCGACCGTCCAGGAGCAGTTGCGCGGAACGGGGCACGGAGATCGAATCGAGATCGGCCCGTATCTGGCGAAGCTCTGTGACAGTCTCACAGCGTCGATGATCAGTTCTGAGCGAGGGATTTCGGTCGTGGTGGAGGCGGGGCCAGGCGCAGCGGTTTCGGCGGAGGCCGTCAGCATCGGGCTCATCGTTACGGAGCTCCTGATCAACGCGGTCAAGCATGCCTTCCCGGTGGAACGGTCGGGCAGGATCAGCGTGAAGTACGACGCCTCCGGATCAGACTGGCGTCTCTCGGTGTCCGATGATGGTGTCGGGCGCCTTGGCCGGGACGGTCAACCTCTGTCCACCGGTCTGGGGACGAGCATCGTCGAAGCGTTGGCCCACCAGCTCGATGCGCATGTGGAGATCTCAAGCGGAGCAGACGGCACGATCGTTTCTGTCATCCACGGCGCGGAATAAAAACAGACCCATACCGATGCGCGTGGGGCTCTGGGTTTGACCTGCCGCGCTGAGCATGAAAACGCCGTCATCGGGAAATCGATTGCCGCATCGGCGCAAGGCAGTCCGGTCTTGCGACTAGAACTTGACCCCAAACAACGCCAAACCAAGGAAGCCAAGGAAGCAGATCACAACGTAACCGGACGGGTTACGCAAGTCGTGCGCGAGAAAGTGGCGAATATCTAGGGCATGCCCGGAGAATGTTCGGAATTTGAAGCCCATGGTAATTCTCCAATCATAGACGTGGCGAATTGAAAGCGAGCCGACCCGTATCGGGCCGGCACCTCTCCATGCGACGCCTTGTTGGCGGCTAACGTGCCGCTAAAGCATGCAGTCGTGTCGCATGCCGTCGTAGCCGAGATAGGTGTCCGACCGGCGGTCGTAGGACCGGTAGCGATCCTCACAGACGGCGGCATGCGTCCCCCCGCCGCCGTTCGCGACCGAGCCGGCTATCACGCCGGCGGCGAAGCCGAAAAGTCCGGCGACAGCGTTGTCCGCCCTGAAGTCATGATGGCGGTAGTGATCGCGGTACCAACCCTGATAATGCGCCTGGTCCCAATTGTTGCGATTCCGGCTCCAATCACGGCAGCCGCTGTCGCTGTGGTTGATGCAATAGTCTTGGACGAAACGGTCCTGCTGCTCGAAGCGCGAATGCCGCGGGTCGGCGGCGGCGCCGGTCCCGATTGCGCTCGTCGCAAGAAGGAGGGAGGCGAGGGTAATGCTCAATGCCTTGTGCATGGTGGCTCCTGATTGTGTTATTGTGAAGCGGCGGCGCCCATCAGGCGTCGCCCCCTGGCTCGCCTTGAATTGCGCTACAGTGGCAATGCCAAGCGTAGGCTTTGGTTCCAACCCGAGTTGGATAAGCTATTTAAATATTTGCGAAAATTAGGACGCACGGAGAAGGCATAGGCCCTGACCCCTGCGGCGCATTGCGTCCGCGGGTTCGCCCTCCGCCTTGGATAGATGTGTCACCCAAATCGCTACCAACGTCTCCCCCAGCTCCCTCTCCATCCGCCTCTGCGACGAACGAGCCCGATGATCAACAACAGGACCACCGCCCCGATTGTGGCATTGACGATCGCCGCAATAATGCCCGTGCCAAGATGGATGCCGAGTTTTGGAAGCAGCCAACTACCGATGAAGGCGCCGATGATTCCGATGATGAGATCGCCGACGATCCCAAACCCGGTGCCTCGAACGATTTGGCCGGCCAGCCATCCGGCGATAAGCCCGACAACCACGATGATCAGCAAGCTTTGAGCCGAAATGTGCACCTTCGTAGCCTCCAGATATGTTGACTAGTGACACCCCAAGACGCTTGGCAAACGCAAACCCACCGACGAAGACGACGCCGCCGCGTTCGGCACGGTCAGGAAGCTACCGACGAGAGCACGGGACTCAAAACACGCCCACAAAGACGATGAAGGTTGCCCCCAACAGCACGAACGTCAAACCCGCTGAAAGATTGAACCAGAAGTTGAAAGTGGGCATGGCAGCACCAGAGTCTAAGACGGCAGCACTAGAGTCTTCGGAGTGAGAACTCTTGGCCGCCTAACCAGTTCCACCTGAATGTCAGAATAGTCCAAATCGCGGAAAAGAAATCGTCAGCCGCTATCCGCCGGGAACTCAAGAGGAATGGGAGTTCCGTTACGCTGTAGGCCCGCTCGTCTTTGGAACTTCTGACCCCTTGAAGCTGTTACATCTATGCGTCGTCACGGCGCCATCGGGGAGCCCTAGGCTCCGGAGGGACGAGGATGATGAGATCCGCGAAATTCCTGGCCGCCGCGTTGCTAACCGGTCTGACGCTTGTCGTTGTCGTTTCTGATGCGGCGCCGTCTAATGCGCAGGCGCGCGCTGCTACCGGCGCGACTCGCGTCGACGTCGCTGCCGAACGAATCGGCGGTGCCTTCGCCTCGTTGCTAGAAACCAACATTAATCCAGCAATCGCCACCACCGCGACGCGCGCCTCGAAGGGCGATCTCGCAATTCCGGCCGACTGTGCCAGCGCGACCTGGCCGAACATCGATCGTTCGTGTCTCTTGAAGGCCGACGGCTCGCCCGCGCCGTACGTTCGCACGGTGACCATCGGATACCAGACCGGCGCGAACAGTACGGTTCTTCTGCGCGTTCCCGCCGCAGTTGCCGAGCGAGGTTCGCCGCGAATTTTTCTTCCGGCAAGTCTCCAATGATGCGCGCTGCGTCAACTCCTTATCTTGGTTCCCAGTTTGACGACTTTCTGTTCGCGTCAATTGGTGAGGAGGAAAATGAAATGCTGCTGAGTGTCGTTTCGGCTCTGGCGCGGCTGGACCTCGACCCCTGGCAGGAGGCGGCTAACTTGACGGGCTTGCCCGTTGGAACCGCGACTGAGAGGTTGGCGTCGTTGATTGCGGCGCTTCCTGACGCGCCGCCTGCACGTCTAAGCCCGGGGACGATCGCCACGCGCCTGATTGCACTCCTGCCGCGTCAGACTCGTTCCGACGTGGCGCCGCGGGAGACGCCGACCGGCGCAGGCGCTGTGACAAATCCACGAGCCACAGTCACACTCGTGATCTTCATGGCCGTCATGCTGGTCACCCAATCAATCATCCTGGCAAGCCACCAGCCTACGGCACATACTGACGACACTGGTGCGCCGGCCTCAAGCTCGGTCGCCGTACAAGCGCCACCGCCAGACCCCGGCCAATGACGGTGATTTGGCCGGCCAAGCCGGAGAACCCGTGATAAACGACGCGCTGCAAGCTGACGTGCATCGCGATGGAGGAGGATCAAGAAAAGGACTAGCCACGGGAACATCGGTCATTGATTGCCAAGACATTTTTGGTGTCGATCCACTTAGTGTCGATCCACCCGGTTCATCTGGATTTGCCATAGGCCCATAAGCCGGCTGCCCGAGGGGTCGGCAGTGTCTTAGTTCGAGATCCGCCGCCTCTGACGCGGGTGTCGCCGCCGGCCATCCGCTCCTATATGGTTGCGACATGCGTGAGAACACGACAGCCCTTGAACGGGCCTTCCAATTGGCAACCTCGGGCAGATGCGCCTCCGTGAAAGATATCCGGGTAACGCTGGCGGCGGAGGGCTATCCGCGGGAGCAATTGACCGGTCCGTCTCTCACCAAGCAGCTCAAGGAATTAATCCGGTCCTCACAAGGATCACGCCGCGCGCGGGTGCGCTAAAGGCGAGAAGCGTGATCGCCCCAGCGCGCCTCCCGCCATAAACGGCGACCGGCGGAGTGCTACTTGGGACGAAGAATGCCGAAAACGAAACCGACCCCCAGCGCCGCGATGATTGCGCTCAGCGGATAGCGCTTGATCTCGCTCTCGAGGCTCAACACCCCGGCGCGGGTCGCGCCTTGTGCTGCCTCAGAGGCGTCGTGGCCAAGGTGACCAGCTTCCTCCCAAAGCTCCTCGCCGAAACCCAAAGTATTCTTCCCGGCGCGCCTTACGGTCTTGGCTATCGCCGCCTGCGCCTTCGTTGCCTCGTAGGCGAGCTTGCGTACTGTCTTCGTTAGCGCCGCCATGTCAGCACGGAGCACTTCGACATCATTCTGGAAGTCTCTTTCGTCCGTCATGGGTGTTCTCCTGAACCCCAACCGTCTGAAGACGATGGGCAGCTCCTATCGCTTCGCGATCGCCTGCTCTGAAATTTCCGACAGAGCTTCCTGAGCTGCCTCTCCGTCGCCGCGTGTCGCAAGATCGCCGAGAGAAACTATTCCGCAGAGGCGCTTCTTACGTGTCAGGACAGGGAGACGACGCACCTGGTTCTTCGCCATGTTTGCCGCCACATCCCCTACTTCTTCGTCCTCGAAGCAGTAGAGAATGCCCTCGCTCATCACCTCGCGCACAGGCGTACTGAAGTCTTTGCCGGCGGCCATCCCACGAATAACAATGTCTCGGTCGGTTATGTAGCCGACGAGACGGTCACCGGAAGAGACGGGCAAAGAACCAATCCCCTCGTCGCGCATCCGACGCGCCGCACTTTCAATGCTATCCCCTTGAGACAGCAAATGCACTTTGCTCGTCATGATCTTGCCGACTGTCATACTGACCTCCCAATGCTGCTTTAGAAGATAAATCCGCCCCGATGGAGGAGGCGGCGGGCGCGCTCCCTGTCATGGAGCCTAAGCGCTCGCAACCCAACTCGTCGCGGGCGGAAATCCCCGGAGACGGCACGATCGTATCGGTCAGCCACCGCGCCGCCTGATAGGCGCCTTGGCCGCTATGGGCGGGATCGCCCGTGGTGACTTGGATGACCCCAGATGAGTTTAATACCAGCGCCCGCGGCCGTACCATCCGCCGCCGCTAAGCAGAAGAATCGCGATTATGATGATGAGAAGAGTGGTCGTGCTCATGCCGGTTTTTCTCCTGCTCTGAACGCTGCGTGCGTGCAGGTTGGAATTCTAGCCTTGTGAGAAACGTTTAGCCGGCGATTTGGTTCCAGGATCGACACGCGGCGACACAGGCTGCTGGCCCGCCTACGGAACAGGAGCGGTCACGCTCAAGACCTACTGAAAGGTCAGAACCGCTTGTCCTGCGCCCAAGCGTGAACTTCGCTCTTGGCCTGCGCCTCCGGAATTCCCGAGCGTTCGCGCACGATGGAGCTGAGTTGAGCCTCATTCCTGATCGTCGAGAGATCGGAGGGAGTCAGGGAAGTCCACCGCCGCAGGGCATTGTGCCTGTAGCCCGTCTTGCGCGCGACCGTGTCGGGGCGCTCGCCGCCTTTGAATCCGAACATTATAGTTCTCCTTGGAGAGCAAGCCGCCGAAGGCTCATACGAACAGGTGCGAAGATTCCGCCACCGCCCATTTGAAATCCTCTCGCGAAGTTTTATTTGGGGATGATGGAGGATTGTGCAACCTCTGGCACTAGTCCCATTCCAAAATAGACGGCGGAACTCCGATAGAACACAAAACGCAACCGGTATTTAAAATATATTGGAAGGTCGCTCGTCCTACAAAGCTTGGCAGACGACCTATCTTTGTCGAAATGACCTGGATATTTAAGTCCATTGGAGAATGTGATGATCAAAACTCTTGCTTCTGGCATTCTGGCTTCTGCAATTCCAGTCTCGCCCCCGCATTCACGGCCGGTGGTGTTGCCGCGGCAACCGCCGCAACCGCAAAGCTGGCGGATACCTCAATGGCGAAGGCTTGGGTCGATGATAAGGGATGACGCTCTACGTCTTCGACAAGGACGAGATGGGCAAGTCCAACTGCCTCGACAAATACGCGACTGCGTGGCCACCTCTGGCGGTTCAGGCCGGTCCTCGGCTCGACCATCCACTGCGTCGCCGGCGACGGTGTCGGCAAGCTCGCTGGGGCCGTGATCGGCACAGAGTCAAGTAGGCGCCGCGTGTAGGTGTGCCGAGGGTCTTGGCACAGCCACACTTCAAACCACTGTCCCAAACACCGCACCGATGCCGGCCGTGAGCGCCATGGCCAGCGCACCCCAGAACGTTACGCGCGCGGTGGCGCGCAGGACATTCGCGCCCCCGGCGCGTGCGCCAATCGCGCCCAGCAGAGCGAGGAACAACAACGAGGCCGCGGAGACAATCGGTACAAGCAAGCGGTTGGGCGACACCAGGACGGCCAACAATGGCATGGCAGCGCCTACCGAGAAGGTCGCGGCCGACGTCAGGGCCGCCTGGACGGGGCGGGCGGCGGTGATTTCCGAGATGCCCAGTTCATCGTGGGCGTGCGCTGCGAGGGCATCTTTCGCCATTAGCTGTTTCGCAACTTGGCGGGCGAGATCAGGCTCGACGCCGCGTCTGACGTAAATGTCGGCGAGTTCCTCATGCTCGGCCGCGCTGTCCGCACTCAGCTCGTTCCGTTCGCGTGCGAGGTCCGCATGTTCCGTGTCGGCCTGTGAGCTGACCGATACGTATTCACCCGCCGCCATGGACATGGCGCCCGCCACGAGACCCGCGACGCCCGCTATCACGACATCGCTCGGTTTCGCCGCAGCGGCGGCGACGCCGACGATCAGGCTTGCGGTCGAGACAATACCATCGTTGGCTCCGAGAACCGCCGCCCTCAGCCACCCGATGCGTGAGACCAGATGATTTTCAGGATGCAGGCGAAGACGGCTCATCCGGCATTTGGCCCGTCACATCAAAGCCTACCCGTGAGAAGCAGCACGACGACTATGATCAGTATGATGCCGATGACCCCGACGCCACCGTGACCGAAGCCGTAGCCGTAGCCACCGAAGCGGCCGCTGAAGCCGCCAAGCAGGAAGATTATGAGGATGATGACAAGAATGAGCCCCAGCGACATGACCATCTCCCGTTGCAGCCCCGAATCGAACTCTTGGCGAAGCGAGAAGCCCTTTTCAGTGGCGTCGATTACTTCGTCTCGACCGAAATACCCCCCTTGCCGACGTTGATATCTATGCCGCTTGTCTTCTGTCGCTCCTGGTAGAGCAGGTAGCCGATAACGACAATTGCGACGACCAAAGCGCCGAGCAGGAGATAGAGACCGTTGCGACCCATAGTCAGTTCGTCTTAGTCGGGCTCATGAAAGCGCGTTCCAATTGATCCGCTTCCAGCACCCAAGGGAAGCGCTGGAAGCGAACCGTGGCCAGGGCTCCCTGCATGCAACGAATGGACGCGCTCCCACAAACGCCTATTTGCCTCTGAGTGTGTCCTTAAGGCCGCCGACGGCGTTCTGAACCTTGCCCTCGATCTTGTCGACCTTGCCCTGCGACTCCAGCTTGGTGTCACCTACTGCCTTGCCGACTGCCTCCTTGATCTTGCCTTTGACAACCTTCGCCGACCCGGCGACACGATCCTTATCCATCGTTCTTCCTCCAAAGCCGCGCCATGAGCTGACTTCAAATGAAAAATAGCTAGGCTCCGGCGCTTCGTCTTGATCCCGATCAACACCGACTATGTTTTTCTTGCAGCCGCCTCCTCCGTTGAACTCGTGCCACCCGTGACGCTAGGAAAATAGCCGCGTGCCCAAACTGCATCGGCATAGAAACGGCCGGTGGCCCGCGCCGAGCGGTCTATAAGCGCACGCAACCAACCTTCAGGGAGACCACGCCACCCACGTTCACGAATTGCTGCGCGAAGATCATCGCGCCCGTACCCACCTCTACGCCGTGCTCCGCGAGGTAGAGTGCACATTCCTTCTTCGTCGCGAGATGCTCCAGGGGTGCAATACGAGCGGTCTGCACATGGCCCGTGAACAGGGTGACAACGACGATGATCTGCCACATCTGAAGGCTCGCGGCTTCTTCGACCAACAGCCACTGGATGACCAGCTTGCTTGAGTTATTTTGCCGCCATGGCTGTTTGTAGGCAAGCTCGGACCATCGTCTTGGGCTGACCTGCCGCTGAAAGCGCGCTCTCCAAAATTAACGCAATACGATGCACTCTGGCGAGTCGTTCTTCACCGAGTTGACGTCGCGGCTGGCCGCCGGCGTTGCCTTGAGGGAGAAAACGGTCGTCAACCATCATTCCCGTAGCCAGTACCAGCCACCCGGCCTCAAGGCAGGCCACAGCCTCGGACTCGTCGTCACACGTCCCGCACCATGTACCCGCGAAGTCGAACCATAACTTGCCAGCGTGGCGGCGAGCCCGCCAACCTCGCGCGGCGCGCCTTGTCAGCCAGGCGCGCGGCGGCCTCGTTCCTCGGCATGTGGCGTGATGATGGTGGCGGTGATGCTGCCGTCCCTGGTGCCGCGGACGTTGTGGCTGACGATGCCCTCCTTGGCCAAACCCCGAGTTGTTCCACAGTCGTGCCTACTGTTCCGGGATACCCGCCGCGCGAGCAAGGTCCTGTTGATGGCTAGCCGCCAGACCTCCCCTGAGTTAACTTCCCTGACGCGACTGCTGCGCATGTCAGCGACGGAGATGGCCACCTTCTGCATAGACGCGGCTGGGCGCGCTTGCTGAGCAGGTAGCGTCGGGACCTAGCCATCGGTGCCCTGACACAGGACGAGACGCCAGGGCAGGAGAACTGAGGGATGAGCCTGACGACCATCGTAGCTCTACTGATCTACGCGATCGTCGTCTGCGCGCTGGCCGCGCTGGTCGACTGGGGCTGGTCCAGGCTGAGGCTTCCGCGGTATGATGTGGCGCGCGTGGTGATCTGGGTCCTGGCTGGGCTGCTCGTGCTGCTACGACTGCTGCTGGTGTCGGGGCTTTAGGAGGGTGACATTGCCAAGCACCCGTCCGTCATGTTCGTTCCCATATCCGTTCGCCTGGCGGCTTCCGACTTTCGCCTTATTCCGATCGGCCGCCGCCTTCCTGGTCGCCGCCGCCCTGCTTGTCCCGGGCACCGCCGTCGCCCGGCAGGTCGGGGCCTATGTGACGACCAATCTCAACCAGCGCGCCGGGCCAGGCACGCGCTATCCGGCGCTGGTCGTCGTGCCCAAAGGGGCGGCGATCGCGCTCTTCGGCTGCGTCAGAGACCTGACCTGGTGCGACGGCGCCTATCGCGGCAATCGCGGCTGGTTCAGCGCGCGATATCTCAGGATCCCCTATCGCAGTACCAGTCTCACCGTGGCGAGCTATGTGCGCTACGCCTATCTCCCGACCGTGTCCTTCAACATCGATTCCTATTGGGACCGGTATTACCGCGAGCGGCCGTTCTTTGCGCAGCTCTCGGTCTACGCCTCCGGCGGTTCGGTCAATATCAGTATCGGCTCCTTCTACCGCCCGCTGGCGCAGCACGGCCGTTGGGTAGAGCTGCGCGGGCGGTATGTCTTTGTGCCGCGGGTTGGGTCGAACTGGCGTCCCTACACTGAGGGACACTGGGCCTATACACACCGCTACGGTTGGATGTGGGTGTCGGACGAGCCCTTCGGCTGGGCGACCTATCATTATGGCCGCTGGGCCTATTCCGAACGGTTCGGCTGGATCTGGGTGCCGGGGACGAGATGGGCGCCGGCCTGGGTCGCTTGGCGACAATCGAACGACTATCTCGCCTGGGCGCCGCTACCGCCCGACCCGAACGACCGGTTCGGGATCAGCATCAACATCTCCGTCGGCAACATCCCGAACTATTACTGGCGGGCGGTGCACGCCCGCGATTTCCAGTCGCCCAACATTTCCAACGTGGTGATCGGGGACAACAACCAGATCATCAGCATCGTCAACCAGACCGAGGCGGCCGGCGATGTGACCATCGTCAACAATGTGGTGGTCAACAATGTCGTCAATGTCAATTTCGTCGAACAGGCGACCGGGCAGCAAGTGGTCGTCCACGAGGTGGCGCTGACGCCGTCAGAGAATAAAAACGGCGCGGTCAGCGGCGACACGATCGAGGTCTACCACCCGGTGGCATCCGAGCTCGTCCCGGAGGAAGCGCCGGCAAAGGTGGCGACCGAGAAAGAAGTCGCTGCGGAGAGCAAGACCACCGGCCAGGCGGGCGGGGAAGCGGCGACCGCGGATCTGGTGCCGCCAGCGCCGACGCCTGAGGAAGTGCCGCCGGAGAACGCGGCACCGCCGAGCGAGACGCCGCCAATGGCAGGCGAGGAAGCCGCGCCACCGGCCGGGGAAGCCGCGCCGGAGGAAGGACCCGCGCCGGAGGGCGTCGAGCCCTGTCCCGAGGGCACGGTCCGGCAAGAGGACGGCGACTGCGCCGCCCCCCAAGGGACGCCGCCCCCGGCCGAGCAAGTGACGCCAGAGACACCGGTCGAGACCCCGGCCGCGCCAGAGCAGCCCGCGTCGGCCCCCGAGCAACCGGCCCCGGCGCCCGAGCCTGCGGCACCGCCA
Source organism: uncultured Alphaproteobacteria bacterium (assembly GCA_963720705.1). Classification (GTDB taxonomy): domain Bacteria; phylum Pseudomonadota; class Alphaproteobacteria; order Rhizobiales; family Afifellaceae; genus DASWJZ01. Next base: position 319,901 of record CAVRGJ010000003.1, on the reverse strand, counting down.
CCTTCGGCATCGGAGCCCGCGCCACCGGCCGGTGAAGCCTCGCCGGGGGGCGTCGAGCCCTGCCCCGAGGGCACGGTCCGGCAAGAGGACGGTAACTGCGCTGCGCCTCAGGGGACGCCGCCCCCGGCCGAGCAAGTGACGCCAGAGACACCGGTCGAGACCCCGGCCGCGCCGGAGAAGACCGCCCCGGCCCCCGAGCAACCGGCCCCGTCGCCCGAGCCTGCGGCACCGCCACCTTCGGCATCGGAGCCCGCGCCACCGGCCGGTGAAGCCTCGCCGGGGGGCGTCGAGCCCTGCCCCGAGGGCACGGTCCGGCAAGAGGACGGTAACTGCGCTGCGCCTCAGGGGACGCCGCCCCCGGCCGAGCAAGTGACGCCAGAGACACCGGTCGAGACCCCGGCCGCGCCGGAGAAGACCGCCCCGGCCCCCGAGCAACCGGCCCCGTCGCCCGAGCCTGCGGCACCGCCACCTCCGGCATCTGAGTCCGCGTCACCGGCCCCACCGCCCGCAGCCGAGCCTGCACCGGCACCAACGACAGCGGCTCCGCCGCCAGCACCGGAACCCGCACCGCCACCGCCCGCAGCCGAGCCTGGACCGGCACCAACGACAGCGGCTCCGCCGCCGCCAGCACCGGAACCCGCACCGCCACCGCCCGCAGCCGAGCCTGTACCGGCACCAACGCCGGCGACTCCACCGCCGCCGCAATGCCCCGAGGGCCAGGTGGTGAACGCAGAGGGGGCCTGCGCACCGCAGTAAGGCAAGGCTACATCCCTCGATGGCCGGACAAGAACCGCCTGGCCATCTCGCAACATCGCTGGCTTAAGTCTCGGCCATGAACATCTGGGTCAAGCCGGCGAATGTCTTATATGGGTCGACCTCGGACCTCCGCCGCCCTGCTCCGCAATAGCGGACGTACAGTCTTGCGTGTTGCTTGGCTCCGACTGCCAAATCCTAACGCACCCTCCGCATCGCCTTCCGCATCGTGGCCAGGCTCTGGTCGAGCGTCGCGATGCGGCGCGCTCGCGCTTGTTGCAGAAAAGCGATGCTGAGCTTTTCGTCAGCGGTTTTCCTGCCTTTCGCTGGCAGCTCGGGATGACTCTCGTTCAGAGGCACGGCGGCCGCCGTGCGCGCATCGATCGTGAGGAGATAGCGCGCCACGAGGTGCAGAAGGTCGGAGGTGGATTTCGCAGTTGCTGACCACTCGCCGTCCGGCGCTTTGAAACGCGCTGAGAGGGTGCCGTCCTCTTCAACACGTGCCGTCCCGATCTTCTTGCCAGAGCGGAAGAGGTCATAAGACTGAGCCGCCTTCTCCACGAGCTTGAAGGTCGCCGGCCGCGCCCCGGCAACTTCGATGCGCTCAGCAATCGGGTTAGACGGCAAGCGGTGGCTCCCCGATCGGTTGGATGCAGCTCTCGTCGTCATTCTTGACGCTGTTCACATTGCGGCTGACGGCTATCGCACGCATGCGCTCTGCCGGATATGGCTTCAGTAACCCCCGCAGGTCTTCGACAGGCGTCGCTGGATCAAGCCAGCGGTCGTAGTCGTCCGGCTCCAGGATCACCGGCATGCGGTCATGAATTGCCGCGGCAAGGGGGTTTGGTTTGCCGACAATGATCGTGGCCGAGAGGATCTCCTTGCCAGCGATCCTTGCGAACTCCCAGAGCCCGGCAAAAGCGAAGGGCTCAAGGTCTTCGCGCTGGAATCGATAGGGCTGCTTTCCGTCGGCGCGCTTCTGCCACTCGAAGAACCCGGTCGCCGGGATGAGTGCTCTCCGTTTGGCGAAGGCTTCCTTGAACATGCGCAAGGTGTGCACCGTCTCCGCTCTGGCGTTGATGTGCGGGACCTTCGGGATCTTCTTCGACCACCAGGGAACCAGCCCCCAGCGTGCCATCACCAGCTCGCGGATACTGTCGCGCGGGTCGACGCGGACGATCGGGATCTGGTCGGTCGGAGCAATGTTGTACCGCGGCGGGAAGTTCGATGGCGGCAGCCGCCGCGCCTCAAACAGGAGCCGATATGCCTCGCGCGCGATCAGGTTGTCGTAGCGGCCACACATAGGCGAAAGGCCTTCGTCGGAGATGGGGCTGGCAGACTGAATTTGCCGGCACGAACAGCAGGTAAGACACCTCTTCGCAACAATGTTGTTCCTTAACGGTAGCCGGTGAGCCGCTCTCCGGGCCGCGAATAGTCCGGTCGTGCGTCGGTCTCCCGTGATCCGCACCTTGTGCATTTAAACCGCCGGGCCAGCGCCGGCACGAACGTTTCCCTTGGCAACGGGAGCGTGGCCGGATCCAGATTCGCCGACCGGCCGCATGTGTAGCAGTGCGCCGCGAGCTGCAATCGCCGCTCGATCAGATCGGATATCCGAACAGCATTCGGAAAGCGCGCAGGGTCGAATCCCATCGGCCGAGCCTAGGAGGAAATTCCGGCCTAAGCCACGGGATGGAGACGCTTGCTCCCAAGGCTACGTGGTGGCGGCCAGGCGTTTCTTCTGCCGCGTTCGGGGTCGTGCTTGGGCGGGAAGCCCAGACCGGTATCTAAGAGACTCCAAGCTTCGCATCATCATGCGGGCCGCACGATCCTGGAGCGGCAGCATGACTTCCGCCAGGCGGCGGAGCTGTTCCGCAAGCCGATCTCCCACCTTGTCACCGTGGATTTCGTTCAGCGGCTCTTGTCCAAAAAGCTCGCGCTCAACGACGATGCAGAGATCGCCGATCCAGCGTTGTGTACGCAACATGTTGAAGTAGCCGATCACGGCAGCATCGATCATCATGACGTCAGCGGCGGTGGCGTGCGAACACTCCGCCATGAGATTCTGCCTGAGGGTGATGAGCACCGCAACGGTTGCCGGTTCAAGATACCGTTCGGCACCCAGGCAACGAACGAGAAAGTGTCCGTTTCCGATCTCATCACCGGCCTTCTCAAGAAGCGCAGCCCATTCTTCGGGCGTGCGCACGCCCGGCCGACCTCGCGTCAGACCGTAGATGTCCTGCGCCGCGTCCTTGAGACGCTTGAACTGCTCGTTCGCCTCAGCCTGAACGCGGCGCTCGAAGGCTTCGGCTTCCGCCTCCGCCTCCGGATCGCTAGGCGGCACCTTTCTGATCCCGTCCTCGTCGTCCGCCAGGTCGACGGGCGCGCTGGCGTCTATGCCCTGAACTCGTCGTCCATGTTCACCCTCCGACTCGCGTTCGGATCGAGAATAATCGTTTCACATCCGAAATGAAATCGTCCGATTGCGGGCGGACCGGCCACCGCATCACGGCAATCGCTCTCGACTTTGACATCGTCGTCATCGCGGTTCTTTTCGCACCCGATTTATGCACAAGTTAAGTCGTTGAACTGCCGACAGCAAATTTTCGGTGCAGAATTCGTGAATTATGCACGGCGCTCAACGAACAGATTGCAGCAAAGATGAACCGCTGCGTGCTCTGACGACCTTAAGGATGCGACTAGCCCCATCGGGAGGCGGCTCCTTGAGCGACCGTCGCAGGTTCAGTGGATTGTTTGGCGCGCCCCGGCGCGACCCTGACGCCGCTCCCAGTTCAAGCCGGGGACGCCCAATATCCAGCCCTCAACCTGCGCGACCGTGCGCTCGACCGGCGAGAGATCGGGATTCAGGAACGCTGCAAGGCTGCCGCCGCGGTCGGCGCGGGAGAGCCACGCCGCGGTGCTGAAGGCGTCGTGCTGATCTCCAGTGCGGTCCTCCCTCGCCAGACTGCGGCTCCACAGCGCTGGATAGACTTCGGCGATGGCGGAGCGCCCCGGGGAAATCTGCCAACCGTCAAAGGGCCAGAAATGCACGCGGCTCCCGAGCCGCTCGCGGATGAAGCGCAGCCATGGAATTCCGGCGTGGGTGGATTTCGCCACCGACCCCTGCACGTCGAAGTGAAAAACCGATTTGGCGCCACCTGCGCGCTCCTCGGTCAGGCGGCGCCAGCGGGCATTGCCCGTGCGGGCCGCGCCATTGCCGGCGATGCCCTCGCGGACGAAATCGACATACGTATTGTCGTCATCAGTGGGCCAGTGGCGCTGGAAATCGTCGAGGAAGCTCGGCCAGTCGGGCAAAAGCCCATGCACCTCGAAATAGCGCAGTGGGAACGAGAAGCCGTGGTCGATGCCGACCAGCGTCGGCACGTCTTCTGCGAGCCGTTCCACCAGCCATTCCGCGATGCCCTTGCGGGTCCAGTATTTGCGCGGGCTCGGCGGCGGCGGAACTTCCACCGGAGGCCCATCATCCTCGGCCCGATAGACACGAAGGCCCTTCAGGCTGGCGGTCGGCGTTTCCGCGCCCGAATAGTCGATGCCGATATAACGGGCGAACGTGCGTGCGGGACGATCGGCGTCGGCCATGACGAACAGCTCAATTCAATGCCCAGATTGAGGCGTTCAGCGCCGTCGCGAAGGCCACCCATGCGGCATAGGGCACCAACAGCCAAACCGCCACGCGGTCCTGCCGCCACGCGGTTGCGATGAAGGCGAGGATGGCGGCGAGCATCGGCAAGATCACGACGAGCGCGAGGCTGATCTGGTGGGCGCCAAAGAACACCGGCGACCAAAGGAAGTTTAGGACGAGTTGCGCCCACCAGAGCTTCATTGGCCAGCCGCCGCGATCGCGCTGCCAGACGCGCCAACCGGCGACGGCAATAATGACATAGAGCACCGTCCAGACCGGCCCGAATATCCAGCCCGGCGGGTTGAAGGCGGGCTTGGCCAGTTGCGCGTACCACTCTCCGGGCGCGGTCAGGAAGCCGATGGCAAGACCGCCGCCGACCACAAGAACGAGGAACAGGATCAGCGAAAGGGTGCGGTTCATGGCGCGCGGTGGCCCGGAGTCATTCGGCCGCCTCCATTTCGCGGTTCGCGGCCGGCGCCAGCGCCTCGGCGAGCAGCGCGTCGAGCAGGCGGCGGCGGGTGGCGGCGGTGGCGGCGTTCGGCCAAAGCGTGGGATCGAAGACCATGCAACGCAGCCTAGAAGCACAAACGACTGCTAGCAAAGGCGGCCGAAAACATACGACGCTGGGCGGCCAATGCTGCAAGACACAAGTTGGACGACACTTCGCATGTTTTTCGCGCCCCATCGGGCGCAGGTTGTCACCAGGGGAAAGCCTATCGCATGAACTCATTGTTTCATGATCGCCTGAAGACCTCTCTCCTTGCCATTGCAACGCTCGGGCTGGTCGCAGGTCTCGGCCTCATGGTGGCTGGCCTGCCAAGGCCGGCTGTATTTGCCTTGGCGGCGGGCGTCATCCCGGTACTCGCTGCCCTTGTCGTTGAGATCCTGCGCAGTCTCTCGAAAGGCGAGGTCGGGCTCGACATCGTGGCGGCTCTGTCCATGTCGGCGGCGCTTCTCTTTGGCGAAACGCTCGCGGCGGCGGTGGTCGCGCTGATGTATTCGGGCGGCACCTTTCTGGAAAGTTTTGCCGAAGGCCGCGCCCGGCGCGAGATGAGCGACCTTCTATCCCGCGTGCCCCGGACTGCGAGGCGGCACCGCAATGGCGCGCTGGAGGACGTGCCGCTGGACAACCTCGCACCGGGCGACCTTCTTCTGATCCGGCAAGGCGATGTGGCGCCCGTCGATGGCACGGTCGAAAGCGACCGGGCGATGCTCGACCAGTCGGCTCTGACGGGCGAGTCCATGCCCGTGCGTCTGAACCGCGGCCAAGACGTGATGAGCGGCTCCACCAACGCGGGCGATGCCTTCGATCTGCGAGTCACGCGGCGCGCCGCCGACAGCACCTATGCCGGGATCGTCCGGCTGGTCGAGGCGGCGCAAGCCTCGAAGGCGCCGATGGCCCGGCTGGCCGACCGCTGGTCGCTTTTGTTCCTCGTCGTCACCGTCGCTCTGGCGACAGCGGCCTGGTGGTTCACCGGCGACCCGATCCGCGCCGTGGCGGTTCTGGTTGTAGCGACGCCCTGTCCACTCATCCTAGCCGTGCCGGTCGCGCTGGTGGCGGGATTGTCGCGGGCGGCGCATTTCGGCGTTCTGATCAAGGGGGCAAAACCTCTGGAGGCGCTGGCGCGGATCAAGACGCTGATCCTTGACAAGACCGGCACGCTGACCGACGGGCGCCCACAGATCGTGTCCATCGACACACACGGCGACATGTCAGAGGACGAATTACTGTATTTTGCCGCAGCCCTCGATCAGGCGTCGAAACACCCGATCGCACAGGCGATCGTCGCGGCGGCCCGAGAGCGCGGTGCCGCCTTGCCGGTTCCGGAAAACGTGGTCGAGACGCCGGGAGAAGGCGTTGCAGGGACCATCGAGGGCCGGAAGGTGGTGGTAGGTGGCGCAGGATTCGTCGCATCGCAGGTTGCCGCGGCTGACCTTGACAGCGCGGTCGTTGAGGCGGGGTCGGTGGTCGTGGCTCTTGGCGTTGACGGGAAACTCATGGGCCATCTTGTGATGGCGGATGCACTGCGGTCGGGCACGGCGGAACTTCTCGTAGGGCTGCGCCGGCTAGGGGTCGGGCGTATCCTGCTGGCAACCGGCGACCGACGCGCCGTGGCCGAGGCAGTGACCGAGGGGTTGGGGCTCGACGCAGTCCGGGCCGAACTGACACCTGACCAGAAGGTGCTTCTGGTCCTGACCGAGCGCAAGAATGGCCCGGTGATGATGGTGGGCGATGGCGTCAACGACGCCCCCGCCCTTGCCGCTGCGGACATCGGCGTTGCCATGGGCGCGCGCGGGGCCGCGGCCTCTGCCGAGGCGGCGGATGTGGTGCTGCTGGTCGATCACCTCGACCGCCTGCTTCCGGGGATTGAAGTGGCGCAACGGTCCCGCCGGATCGCGCTTGAAAGCGTCGCGGCCGGGATCGGCCTCTCCGTCGCCGGGATGATTGCTGCCGCGCTGGGGTACCTGACGCCTGTGCAGGGCGCCTTGCTGCAGGAACTAATCGACGTGGCCGTTATTCTGAACGCGCTTCGAGCATTGAGGATCGAACCAAGGCGGGCGACAACGCCAGTAAACCCGCAACATGCGGAACACGGAACGCCACATTTGAAGGAACACCGCGCGTGAGCAGACTGTCACATTCCGGAAATGTTGGATTTCAGTTCCTCTCCCTCCGCCAACGTCACTCCGCTAGATTTTCTCTGACGCGCTAGCGAACTGCAGAGGCCGCCATGTTTCGCGCCTTTTTGCGATTGGGCTGCGGACCGGTGTTGCGGGAACCTTGGCGCGTGCGTTCTCTCTATTGGCCCGGTTCTCCAGAGCTACCGACTCCGAATGATCGGTCCTGAGCCCGGAACGGCGGAGATCGGCCATAACTCGAGAGCCAACCCGAGCTTCATTTCGAGGCTCTCGCGGTCGCATCAGGACTTGATGCCAAAAAAATGGGCTTTCGCGCGTCGCATTGACCAGGCGATAAGAAATTTGCGACCGGAGTTGGTACCCCCTCTCCCACGGAGTGATGGCAGTGGGTACCAACTGGCGCCAATTGCCACGGCGGTGGTCCGCCGTGGCTGTATCGTTCCCGTGGTCTCGACCGGCTGCGTCTGCAGGCAAGCCCACGTCACCGGCGGTAGGGGCTGCGGCACCGGTGATGCATACCGTCGAAACCGAAATACATATCGGTTGCCGGATTGTAAGACCGGTAGCGGTTCAGGCACCAGTTGACGTGCGCGTTGCCCCTAGCTTGCGGCAAGAGCGGCGGCGGTGTCGCCCGCCACCAGGGCTGATCGTACCACCAGCCGCCGAAATAAAAGGTGAACCCCGGCCGGGGACGCGAATAGTGTCGCTGACGATAATACGGATGCTGGCCGTAAAAGCGCGACTGTCGGCTGGCAACCTCCTGCACGAGGCCCGTCGAGGTCGTGACAGGCGCGCCGATCATCGGCAGAGTCACGGCTGATGCCGCTCCGCTCGCAGTCGCGAGCGCCCCGCCTACAATGGCGGCCAAACCGAGCATCCTCCATGAGAATTTCGACATAGCTCTCTCCTATGACGGCGAGAGAAATAGCTAGCAGCACGGCGCGTATTGGGCGTTGACTCAGATCAATAACCGGCGATCGACGCTCGCTCAAAGGTCTCATCAATGACTCAGGCCCGGGGTCGGTATGATGGCAGCTTCGGGTGAACTCAGCCTTCCACCAATGTTGCGTTCTCCCCGCCGCCTCGCCAGCGGTCCTGCTCCAAGGAAGATTTAATCGCAGATTTCCTAGATGTCATGGAATAGAGGAGGCTTTAAGCCACAGTCATTTAATACAATCCGCGTGAGTCGTCGGGCCAGCCGGCCTGATGGCGGCGGCGGAGGGGGTCGCCCATGTGTTTAATGAGGATAGCCCGCTTCCGCCGCGAACATGTAGACTCGGGCGACGTCGCTATCACTTCAGACAGCAATTCCCGGGCGGTATCTTCTTGGCGAGTGGTCGCTGTCACAGCAGCACTCCAGCCGTGACGACGCTACCGACCAGCGCAGCCATCACCGTACGGAGGATGGCGCAACGTCCCACGATTTTGATCCCGCGTTCGCGGAGCTCCGAAACGCAAATATTCTAACCGACGAAATGATAGATGCCGTTGAGCCCGACCAAGCCTACCACGATGAGGTAGACGGCGACGATGTAGTTCAACAGCCGCGGCATGATCAGGATAAGAATGCCGGCGATAAGAGCGACGATCGGCGCTATGTGATTCCAGTGAGAACCATTTCAAGCCTCCGAGAACTGTCGAGTTTCGACAATCAACACGCCAAATTCACGCGCGCCAGCGACTGTGACCAATCGTGCCGGTCACGACGGGCGTTGCTCGGCTGTGATCTGGGTCAACCGACAAAACGGCTCGTCTTGCCGCATCGACTTTGACGAAGCTGGGTTCGATTCGCTCCGGATCTTAGAGTAAGGCCGGATACCCGAGCATTGGAAGCACTCGCGCCACGATAGCTCCCAAGCACACCAGGATAGCGAGCAGCTTCAAGAGTTTTGCCAGGCGGGCGTCCGGGCAGAATTTTTCAATGACCCAAAACAAGATCGCACCGACGACGACTATGATCAGAATTCCAATTACGAGTGTAATCACGACGATCCCTGTCACAGCGGCGGGACACAGCACCCAATCGAAAGTACTCGTTACGATCGCGATCTATTCGGAGGCACTATGTTTTCATAACGACACCGAGGGCGAGGATTGCATAAGCGATTATCGCGACCCAAAAACCATAGAGCGTGACAAACGGAAGCAGGACGACATGCCCGATCAAGGCGAGAGCGGCGAACACCAGCGAGACTACAAAAATTGCCAGCGACGGTGCGTATAGATTCATCATCGTTTTCCCCGTGCAGTTGGTCGTTCCACCGCTTCTGAAACCGATCGGAACAGGAGAATCCCGTCTGCGCGGACCTCCGCGGGAGAGTGCCGCGGAAGACCGCGACGGCCTCGATCGGAGTCAAATGGGCGATCGAGGAGTGCCTGAGTCCACTAGGCTATCTTACCGGAGATTGCCGTGATGATAGCCCCACCCGCGCTCTTTCCAGCTCATGTGAAGGGTCTTTACATGAGCGGCGGCGATTCGGCGAGAAGAAAGCCCTCACACGCGCTCGTGGGTAAATACGTGCGACCGCTAACGCTTCAGCCCGAGATCGACGGTGAGACCGGCGTCGCCGATCTTCTCCTGCCGCTCCTTGCGACCCTGCGGGTTCTCAAGCGGATCCTTGCCTTCGTCATTGGTGACAGCGAAGCCTTTGCGCGCGCGTTCGCGCTCCTTCAGCACCTCTTTGGCCTTTTTCTTCTCGGTCTTCATCGTGTCCTCCATCTTCTCGGGGGCGAGCGTTCCACTTCTCAGCCTACTTAATTCCAGCTTGTCGCAATGTCAGGCAGAGCGCGAACGCCTTGCCGGCTTGCGCTTGGCGGGAACTCGTTTTTTCAGTCGTGTCGCGCCCGCTTTGGTCGCCCGCTTCGCTTTGGCTACTGGCTTCGTGGATGATCGGGCGTGTTTGACATGAATTCGGTCAACGCTGCGCTTGGGCGCCTCCTCCCGAGCTTTGGTCACAGCCTCTTCAAAGGTCAGGGGAGCAACGACGAGGTGCTCTTGATGAATCATCCCAGTGTCCTCGTCGCGCCAAAAGTAGGTGATGGTGCTCTCTGGTTGATCGTCAACATACCAAGTGTAGACGACCAAGGACGGGAGCATGGGCGTGAAGATATTGAGGTCGCCGATCTCAACGGTACTCCAGGGTATCAAATTTGCCATAAAAGGTACCTCCGCTCTAGCCCCTCGCACGATCGCGCACTGGGTGCAGATGTCAGAAAGATAATCGCGATAGGGGCCTAGGTCTTGACTTGGGTCAATATTGCAGACCCGGGCGATTTTGCCGGGGAGCGACACCATGATCATCGACGGCGTCATGCTTCTATGGTTCAGGCTGACCGCACTGTCGGTGGCCTCCGCCGCCCTGGACACCATCGAGTCCCATAGGAGTCTGAACTCGGACATGGTCGACGCTTAGGTCGACTTCTGAAATGCGCCAGAAGCGGCCATCCCCGGGGGCGTCAGCAATGGACGAAACACGAGGTCGACCGAGCGCAGCGCCGCCGCCTCGCAGGGGTGGGACCTGCCGGGAACGAGGGTTGCTCGACAGCGCAGGGCGAGTTCCTGAGTAACTGTTAATGCTGTTGAACGTAATTCTTAGCAAACACTAAGCACAAATCAAATATACATAACATGGAAGAACGTCGTACATCTGCCAGGCGATTGACGATCAAAGATGGAAAGGCCATTCTGAGCTCGTCGACGCTGATGAACTGCGTGATCCGCAATCTAGGTGAAGGCGGGGCTCTCCTTGAATTCGGCGGGCCAACTCAACTTCCCCCGGAATTCCGGCTTCGCAGCGTGTCAGCCAGAACCGAAGCCGCTGTGGAACTCGTCTGGCAGCATGGCTACTCGGCAGGCGTCAGTTTCGAGACGCCTCTCTGCTAGGCGGAGCACTTCTATTCGCTCGGTTGCTTCCGCCCCCTGTCGTCCCCGTGACAGGTTCCGCGACAACTACGAGAACATCCAATCGGGCGAGCGGAATGAATGAAGTTGCATTACGCCTAGTGCAACGCCTGTTCGACAGGCCGCTCATTCAGAACCAGTACCGAAGCGCCTTTGTCGAGGCGATGATTGAGCCTCACCTGTCACCGCTCGGATGGCGCTACACAGGTGACTGGACGCGGGGGTGGGACTTTGAGCATGAGACTGAGACCAAACTTGAACTCAAGCAATCGGCTGCTCACTGGCGCGGTCGGGGGAGATGTTCTGCGAAATGCGGGCCGACTAAGGCACCGGCGTGTTGCTCTACCGCTCTCATTCTCCACGCCCGTCCCGCTTCGCTTGCGCGACGCTTGCGGCCTTGCGCAGCCGTCCACGTTCCATAGGACGGATTAGGTTCTCCGCGCGCTTGCCCGCTAGGCTCTGCATTCCCTGGTGAGCGTGACGGCTATTGAAGGCGGGGGTCTTATTCTCATTGGATCGCTTCATCACCAAGGCGCTCCTCGCGCTTTCAACGAGAGAGGCTTTCGAGGCCATTCGGCGGCGGCGTTCGGTCTCATTATTAAGGCGGCGCATGGCCATTGCGAGAACGGCCACCTTGAGTTTCGACCCATCATCGGCCTGCGATGGTGCCGCGCCTTTGGGGTCAGACTTGCCGCGTATTTCTCGACGGCGCTGGTCGGCTTGTTTCTTGGCCTTCTCACGCCGATTGCGCATCAACTTCACAAGCTTGGAAAGCTCCTCGTCAGGTAGCTCCTGCAAGACCGGGTGGTGAGACTTCTCCACTAATTCCCGCTCGTCTGAACTCAGCGCCCGCGCCTCTTCTTTCTTGGTGATCGCCATCAATTCCTCTCCTGCGGGCATGGACGCCAAGGGATCATGCTAGCGCACGCAGCTTCGCGCTCAAAGTCTGCTGCCGTTTCCTGCTCGCGAGCGGTTCCTTCGCGCCGGTGAACGGCGTGTCGATCTGGCTTGGGACGTCAGTCATGGAAACACGGCGGCGAAGGGCTGAAGCCTTTTCGATCAATGACGAAGGATGGCAGCGCCCGGTCGATGGTCGGGGTTTTTTTTGTAAGCTCGCAAGGCAGCGCCGGTGGCGACCGCCCAAGGTTGCCAATACTCGCCTGTGGAAGCAATATCATCAGGCGGATGCCTGTTGAAGTCTCAAAGGACCCACCTTCCGGCGGACATCGGGCATGGAAAGGAGGTCTATGAACACGAACTCCACAACTCTGCACCGCGAGGCATTCTCCGACCAGACGTCGGTCCCGAAGGTGACACGTTCGCTTCTCGGCAAATACGCGCGGCAATTCGATAGTTCTCCTGTATCGTTCAAGATCATTCTCCCCGACGGTTCCGTCCAGCTTTTCGGAAAGGATGCGCCGCGCTTCGAGGTTACGCTGAAGAACGCCAAGGCGTTGCGCGCGGTGAGCAGCATGGACGAGGGGCGTATCGCCGATGCCTATGTCGCCGGCGATGTCGATATCGAGGGAGACATGCTGGCCCCTTATGCCTTGCGGGGAGCGATGAAGGATTTTCATCCCCTCACCACGATCTGGCGCTTCCTGCAGCCGCTGCTTTTTGGCCAAGTTCGCACCAACAAGCAGGCGATCACCGGCCACTACGAAATGGATCCAGACTTCTTCCTAGGCTTCCTCGATCCGAAAACGCCCTGCTACACGCAGGGCATGTACGAGACGGCGGACGAGCCGCTCGATGTGGCGACGCTCAGGAAGTTCGACTACTGCTTTGAGAAATGCGGCCTGAAGCCTGGCGACCATATCCTTGAGATCGGACCGGGCTGGGGCGCCTGGTTTGAATATGCCTCGCGCCGCGGCGTGAGATGCACGGGCATCACCATTTCCCAGGTCTCGATCGACTATCTCGCGGAGAGGGCGAAAGCCCTCGGCTTCGATTGGGAATTGATCAATGTCGATCTGCTAGAATACCAGACCGACCGGAAATATGACGCCATCGTCATCATGGGCGTGATCGAGCACCTACCCGACTACAAGAAGGTCCTCGATAAATTCGTGACGTTGATCAAACCGGGCGGCAAGATCTTTCTCGACGGCAGTGCCGACAAGGAGAAATACGCCCAATCCTCCTATATCGTGAAATACATCTACCCCGGCAATCACAGCTACCTGGTTCTGCATGACTTTCTCGAGCAGCTTTCCGACACGCCGCTTGAAGTCCTCGAGCTGCTCAACGACCGCGTCAGTTATTTCCTGACGGCCAAGCAATGGGCCGTCAACTTCGACAACAATCGCGAGGCGATCATCGGCCGCTTCGGCGGGTTCAATTATCGTCGTTTCCGACTTTACCTCTGGGGCGCCGCCTACGAGTTTCTCTCAGGCGGCATGTCCTGCTACCGCATGATCCTTCAATCGCCGGAGGTCTTTGAGACCTGATCCGGCCATCCAGCACGATGCGGATCTTATCTTCGGCCTGCGTCGCCGTCGTGAGGCCGTCAGGGCCGGGGTCGGCCCGTGACCGACAAGGGCGACAAAAAGGCTCCCAAGAAGCCGCGCGCCGCCGGCCCCCCGGGCATCGCCCGCCGCTTTTCAGCCGCCGCGCCACGTGAGCGCCTCGACCACGTCGTGGCCGTCGCCGACCGGGCCTATGAGGGCTTCAGGGCGCTCGTAGCCGCCTATCCGAAGGACGGCCTCGGTTACCCTGTGATGCAACGCAGCCTCGCCGATTTCGGCAAGGCCAAGCGCAACCTGATCGGCATCGTCCGCGAGATGAAGGAGCGGGGCGAGATATGATCGCACTGCGCACAACTGCGCACACTTTTGGCGCTTACTCGACTGTCGGTGTGCGCTATGTCATCCATAGGCTCGCGCAAATCTGTGCAGCGGGGGGAGCAGGGGGCCCGAAACCCGCGAGTTCTCTAGGCGAGTCGCCGACTATGGGGCGTATGCATCAACCCCGCACACCCGTGCCTCACAAGCCCGATTGCACCCCCAATATGGATTTTCTCCCGATCCCCCGGTCGGCTGCGTCACCCTGGAGCTCGATCCCCGACCGGCCATGGGGCAGGGTCCGCCTCACCCTGGGCGATGACCTCCTGTGGGAGGGGCACCTCGCCGACATCCCCGACCCTGAGAACTGGGGGTGCATTTGCGATGCAGGAGGGGGCCCGACGGCATACGCCAGCGGCCCGTAGTGCCCAGGAATCCGGCATTCTGCCCCCCCCGGGAGGCCCCTCTCCGGGCAGGGGGCGTAGCGCACACCGTGTGCCGAGTAAGCGCACAAGTGTGCGGAGTCGTGCCGGGTTGGGTCATATCTCGCCCCGCTCTTTCATCTCGCGAATGCGGGCAATCAGGTCCCGCTTGGCACCGCGGAAGCTGTCGTTTTGGCGTTGCAAGCCTGTATGGCGGTTCGCTCGACAAGGCGCTGGCCGATATCAGTCAGGCAAGTGAGCTCGATCCCAAGGATGCCTACGCCGAGTTGTGGCTCGACGTCATCGGGCAGCGCAGCAAGGTCCAAAGCCGACTGTCCGATGCCGTCGCAAAACTAGACATGACGGAGTGGCCTGCACCCGTAGTTAGGCTGTTCATGGGCCAAACGACAGCAGCCTCCGTTCTCGCCGCCGCTGATGATCCGGTCCCGATGACGAAGGCGGGCCAAATCTGCGAGGCCAACTCTTACGCCGGCGAATTGGCTCTTCGACAGGGACCCAGAGACGAGGCGATCCGGTTGTTCCGCCTCGCCGCCAGCGACCGCCCGCGAAGCTTCACGGAGCAAAGGGCCGCCGTCGGAGAACTGAAGCTCCTCGGATTGACGCCGTAAAAAGTTTCCCTTGGAGAGCCGCCACCTTCGCTTTCTCGGCGGCTCCTTCACCAGACCGAACTGCACGGCGAGGCTTCCGACGGCGATTGGCTTGCGACCTCATGGCGGCGTTTCGAGTGAAAGCGCATTTGGGGGGTGCGTCGCAGTGCACGAGGGGGGGCCGACGGCATGCACTAGGGGCCCGAAGTTCCCAGGAATCCAGCCTTTTGGCCGCCCCGGGGGGGGGGGGCCTCTCCGAGCCCGGGGGGGCGTAGCGCACACCGTGCCGAGTAATGCGCCAAGTGTGCGGAGTCGTGCCGAGTTCGTGTCATATCTCGCCCCTCTCTTTCATCTGGCGGATGGCCGCGATCAGGTCGCGCTTGGCGGCGCGGAAGCTCTCGAAGGAAGCTTTGAGCCGCGGGCGGTCCTCCGCCGGGCAGGCGGCGAGGATGGTGGCGAAGCCCTCCTGCGCGCGCTCGGCGAGGGCGGCCGACTCTCCTACGGCGATGGCCTCACCTTACAGGCGGGGGGCCATACCAAGCGGGCTTCGGAAATTCTCCGATCTTGATCGCCATCTCGCACATGTTGCACAGGGCGTTGATGAACCGTGTGGGAGTCCGAAGGTTCAGGGCCATGATGTGCAGGCCCGAATAGTCGACCAGGACCGCGGGAACCCGAAGTGTCTCCAAAAGCTGAAGAACGGGCGCGCTGCAGACAGCGTAGTCATCGTCAAACATCTCCCGTACCGCCACCAGGCCCAACGGCTGGCGGTCATCTACCAGAAGAGTCACTGGGCCGTCGGCAGTGCGGATGATCACGGCTCCTGCCTTCTCGGCGTAGCTAAGGGCACCGCGTAACTGCTTTACCGCCTTGTCAATATGTGCCCGGGTCGCGGTGCGCTTGCGCTCGACGGACCGGCGTAGCGCGGCTTTTGTGTTCGGGCTGTCCTTGGCCTGGATGAACAGCATGATCTCGTCCGTGACAATCAGGACGTCGGTCAGTTCCTTGCCCGTGTCATCTCGGATCGGGTTCAAGTAGATGCACTGGCCGTCGAATATCCGGCCCAGCATCACCGCAATGTCGCGCTCTTGGAATGGACCTGGCTCCTCGCGTTCCAGGCCCGTCGCGGCGACGCTCTGGTCGGCCCCTTGGAACTGATAAGCCTCGTCTCGACCGTCGATGAACACGAAATCGTCCGGATAGAGCCGCTCCCCGAGGGTGATCGTGAAGGCCCTCGCGTCGTCTTCGGCGTCCCTAACCGAAAAACGGTGCTCCAGACGCCGAAGCACTGCCGGAAAGTCCGCCCGAACATAGCGAGCGAAGTTGGCGGACTTGATCTCAGCCCGAAAGCGGCCCGCATCGGTGTTGTAAGCGCGCACGGCCATCAGCTCCCGGTCGTGTTCGTCGAAAAAATAGACGTCGAACTCCGGCTGGCTCAGGAGTTCGGTGATATCTCTCAGAAAGTCGTCTCCGACGAACTGCGGTGACTTGACCGTCAGAGGTTCGTCCGGATCGTCGAAGAAGGCGGTGATCAGGCCGAGGTGAGAGGGCGGTCCTGCTCCATCGCCGAGCAGATAGACCTTGAACTCGCCATTCAGCCGGGCAGTGAGGATCATTTCTTTCGTGACCTTGACCACAAGGGAATAACGCTCTTCGCCGCGGTGAAAGACCGGCTGCAGCCCATAGCCTAGCGTCTTGAGGTGGGGCAGCAGTTCCGGATGTTCGATCGAGAGGAGCATTGGAGCACATTGAACCGTCTGGCGCCGCGGCGCGCGACTTCCTTAGCACGCTATGGCCTCGCCTGCGGGTCGCGCCGGAAAGAACTGGGGGGTCCTGTTCGTCCAAAACTACTGTAGATCGTCCTGGATCGTCTGAATTCAAATCACCGACGGTAGCAGCGGAGCCAGAATCGCGACCGTCCTCCGGGATCGCGCGACAGCCGCAGCCGACCGGCTGCGCACTCAAGGCCGCGAGGATACTCAGGACCCGCGCGCGGCGCGCGCGGCGCAGCTCGACGAAATCTACAAGGCCGCCGGCATCGAGAAGAGCCTCGCCGAGACCAAGAAGATCAAGCGCGAATATGCGGGCGCGGGTCTCACCGGGAGCGAGCTCAGCGACATCGAAAAGGACGTCATCAGCTACGGAACTCCTTGGCGGGCGCCAAGGCCAACCAACAGGATCCCCTCGATGCGGCTGGGATGACGAAGGCGATGGACGACTACCGCACAGAGCGCATCCAGGCCGCCACGCTCGCCAAGGTCGGCATCGGCGACCAGGCGACGAGTGCCAACGCCTTCGGAGACGCCCGCCACGGCGTCGTCGAAGGTGGGCAGATGCCTGCTAGCGATACCGAAATATCTGATGTATCCGCGAACTTCCCCGGGGAGATAGCGCTAACGCGCACGGACGGTCGGTATGTGGACGTTCGAGGGCAAACCGCAAGAACTGCCGGACGTCGCGTATGTGTCGCTTACTGAGGCGATGACCTGGATCGCATTTGGAGACTGCCGGACCGACGAGTATATCGCCGAAATAGAGCGGAAAGAGGCGGAGAAAAACCGTCGCGAATGGCTAGACGCCGAGGGCCCCGGCTACCTCCTCGTACCCCTTGACCAACTTCGCAAAGGGCTCCCTTGGCCTCCGGATCCCGAGCGGCCCAACGTCGATCTTAATTCCTCTAGAGGTCACTTCAAAAAAATAACGGATTGGCTAGCGGAAAACGATCGCGACCCCGAAGCGGCATATCAACAAGTGGTCGCGTGGTGCGAAAAGCATCACGAGCAGGAGCGGGCGTCTGCATTGGCGTATGAGGTAATTGCGCAAGCGTGTGCTGGTCAGCAGATCACAGCGCTCGGAATTAAGCGAGACATTTTCACTGGAAAAGTCGACGGGGAACACAGTGAAATCCCGTACACATACTTTCTGCGTCCGATTACGCATTTCAACGGGAAGGGACCAGACGGTTTCGGCCAGCTCTCTCCGAATCCGCCGGACACCATCGAAGATCTTGAGCGCTACATTTTCGAGCGCACAGACACCAGACCGGATTATCTGGGAGTTCTAGTCCCCCGTGACTATACCTCTACCCTCAGACAACACTTCCTGGCGAGCATGCCGGCGGTGTCGGCCAAGGGTGTCGGCGAAGGAGGGTCCCCAAGCCCAATTGGCAAAAGACGCCCCGCACAGGCCGCTCTGTCGAGATGGTATGCCCGGCGCATCGAGCAATGGCCCGCCGACCGTGTGCCGCCGACCCGCGACAACGACTGGTACGCGGCGGGGCAAATGTTTCCGGGTGTTTCGCGAAGTCAAATTCGCTCTCTGAGAGCTGAACTTGCGCCGCCACACTGGAGCAAGCCTGGCCGACACAAGAAAAATGGGCCGGAATAATTTTGGCGGCCAGACTGCCAATTTTGACTGCCCAATAGTCGGCTGCCACCTTCCTCATGACCTTCGGGATTTCCGGGGTCGAGAAGGAGGGAGACCTAATATGACCGAATTTCCCGAGGTTCTGGGCGTCAAGGACGCTGCCTGCTATCTGGGACTCGCAACAAGCACGCTCGCGAAGCTCCGACTGTCAGGCGCCGGACCCACCTTCTGCAAGCTCGGTCGGCGAGTCGTTTATCGTCGCTTCGATCTAGACGCTCACCTGGACCGCTGCCAACGCCGCAGAACCTCCGACAGTAGCCTCACGGCCAAAGTCGCACAGGTGGATCGCTAGGGTCGCGGCCACGAGTGATTTTACGTCCCCGCAACGGAAAAGTGCAGCACCACATGATCCGCCGAAACTGCCGGCCGGACCCACGCCGCGAAACAAGAGCAGGCATCCTCAGATGGTAGCGGGTGCTTTGACTAGCCGGATTCTCGCCGACGCGCTGACCCCTAGGCAATTGGTCGCGACACTCGCAGAGAAGGGAATCTTCATTTCCGAACGAACCCTGCGCGAACAGGCGCGTCGGCTCGGTGCCTTCGGGGCCTTGGGGAGGGTAATGGTGCTTCTGCCCGAGCACGTCGATCGGATCTTCCAGGAGGGCGAGCTATGTCGTTCAAGCTTTACAAACGAGCGGACACTGGGAACTGGTCCTACGACGTTACCGTCGATGGACGCCGCGAGCGCAAAAGTACGAGAACGGCTGACAAGAGGCTCGCCGAAGACATCGCGGCGAAACGCGAATGGGAACTGCGTCGTGCCGCTGTCTTCGGGGCGCAAGCGGTCCTGACCTTCGGCGCCGCGACGGCGCTCTACCTCGACGCTGGCAAGTCCGACCGCTTCGTGCGGCCCGTTTTCGAGCACTTCGACAGGGTGATGGTGAGCGACGTCACCGCCGGCGCGATCAAGGCGGCGGCACGGGTACTCTATCCGAAAGCGGGGCCGGCGACATGGAACCGACACGTGGTTACGCCGGCGCAGGCGATCATCAACCACGCCGCCGAGCTTGGGCACTGCGCGCCGATCCGCGTGAAGCGGTTCCCCGTTCCGCGCACGCTTAGGCGGGCGGTCGACCGCGGCTACATCGAGCGGTTTCAGGCGAACGCTCCAGCCGACCTTGGAGTGATGATGCTCTTCATGTTTCAGACCGGTTCGAGGGTGTCAGTCGCGACGGCGCTCGAATGGAGCGCGGTCTGCTTGCAGGAGCGCACCGCCCTAATTGGCCGGGACAAAAACGGCGACCCCCACCTCGTGCACCTCACAACCGAGATGGTAACTGAGCTAGCCAACCTGCGGAAGGATCGGCGGAAGGTCTTCGGCTACGCCTCGCGCCATTCGGTCTACGGGATCATCAAGCGCGTCTGCAACCGGGCAGAGCTACCCTATCTCGCCACGCACCAGCCCGGCCGCCATAGCTTCGCGACAGAGATGATCGTGCGGAACTCGGTCGACGTCGCGACCACGGCGCGAATCGGCAACTGGCGAAGCCCGCGTGTGCTCTTGGACAATTACGTTCATGCAGAGCATGAGGGCGAGGTAGTCGAGCGCGTGTTCGGCACATCAGCGTCGCAGTCATATGGCAAACGATTGAGGAGACAGGCGAAATGACACCCTTAGCAGGGGAGCGCCTTCGACCACTCGGCCACCTCTCCGCCGCCGGAGATGCGGGGTTTCGGCCTTGCGGTCAACCCTGTTGCTGCGGGCTGCGGTCGTAAGATCGCTTCAATTCTGCTGCGCAAGGTCCCCGAGCGCCGCCTTCAATGGCCCGAGGTGCCTGTCATAGCGCCGCCAGCGCTCGACCGACGTCCGATAGATCGGCTGGCGCACCTGTACCCGGCTCGCCGTGTAGACGGGACGCTCCGATTCATGAAAGCCGAGGCACGCCGGATCCCAGGGAAGGCCGATGTGTTCGATGAGCTTGCGCGCACCTTCCTCAGGCGATGCGGTGAGAGATTCATAGTCCGACTCGTAGATCTGCCCGGGGAACACAGTCCGCCAGTAATCCATCAGCCGCACGTATTCGCGGTAGTAGGCCCCGAGCGTCGGCAAATCGACGATGTAGGGGTGATCTGCGATCTTCAGTCCGACCGTGAAGCAGGAGACGCATGTGTCGAGCGCATTGCGACTGCAGTGAATGATCTTTGCATTCGGGAACAGGAGCCTGATCAGCCCGATATGCTCGAAGTTATGAGGCAACTTGTCGACCACGCGCTGCGCAGTGCGCGAGGTCTCGTCGAGCACGGCGAGATACTTCTCCGCCAACTGCCGTGTCTCCGCCTTCGAAAGCGTTGTCATGCGGTCGGTGACCGTGTGCTCGTCGGTGTGGAAGGCAAGGACATCGATTGCGAAGCGGCTGATCGTCTTGAGCTCGCCGGCGCCCGCTGCGGCGGGGTGGCTGGCGATGATCTGTTCGGTGAGCGTCGTTCCTGACCGCGGCATTCCGACGACGAAAACCGGGCGTTCGCTTGGGTGACCATAGTCACGCCGGGCCTCGAAGAAGGCAGGCGTGAAGATCGATCTCCGCACGGCATGCTTCCGGCCGAGTGCGTCGAGGCTGTATTTCACGGCGCCGGGTATTTTTGCCTCGGCGAAATGTTGGAACGCGGCGTCATAGTCGCCGGAATTCTCAGCGATTTTGCCGAGTGCGTACCGCAGCGGCATGTATTCGCCGGTCGCGCTGCGGGCGAGTACGCTCGCATACTTTTCCATCTCCACAGCTTCGGGTGAATCTCTCGTGAGCTTTTCGCTGCTTGCAAGGCCGGTCAGCGCCCGGAGCCGCATTTCCCTGACGCCGAGGATACGTCGGAAGAGCTTCGTCGCTTCGGCGAAATCCCCAAGCGTCATGCAAAGCTCTGCGAGACTGAGAACGGCCGGCAGGTAGCTCGGATGGCGGGCGAGCAATGTCTCATAAAGCCTCCGCGCAACTGCCTCTTCCCCATTCTTTGCCTTCCACTCGGCATAGAGGTGTTGCGCAGTAGGATTGACTGGATCGAGCTTCAGCGCCTTGCGGAGAATTGGCTGCGCCGCCTCGGGATCGGCCTTCTGCAGGTAGGCGTTGGCGAGATCGCAATAGAACCCGGGCTCTTTCGGCTGTCCCGCAATCGCCCGCTCGAAGAGGCCGATCGCCTCGTCGTGCTCGCTACCCCCGAGCGCGATCATCCCGAGGAGGTGCAAAGCGTAGGGGTGCTTCGGCCGGCGGGCGAGGACCGTCTGGGCGCGCATGCGCGCCTGCTCACGCTCGCCTCGCATGCAGAGTAGCCGTCCCTCGTGGAGTAGCCGAGCAATCTCGAGGTCTTGCCGGTTGCCCGGCGCGGGCGTGCCTGGCCGAGCCTGGCTTTGGTTCTTCAACAACCGTTCGAGCGACGGGCCGGAACGAGGGGGTTTCGGCATCTGGGTTTGCGCAATGTTGGCAGGCCGGAGCGACGAGACTGCGTAGCAGACCACCCGTCGAGCGCAATCCCCAAGGCTACGCGGGGCGGGAAACCGGGATCAGGAGGGGCGCCAGAGCGAGACGCACGGAATCTTCGAACGATCGCAGCGCTCCGCGTATTTGCGCGCGATCTCCGTCACCTCGGCCATAAGCCCGTTCTGAAGTGTGATCGGCTCAAGGCCCATGCGTAGGAAGCGGTCATTGGTGACGTGGAGGTCGTTTTCTTTTGCTTCGTTCCGCGGGTTCGGGAGGTACTGGATCGGGGTCCCGGTCATCGCGGATACGAGTTCCGCCAGGTCGCGGACTCGGTGCGTCTCTGTCATCTGATTGAGAATATTCACTCTTTCCCCGCTTTGCGGCGGGTTCTCGATGGCGAGCTCTATACAGCGGCAGGTGTCGTGAATGTGGATGAAGGCGCGCGTCTGCCCGCCCGTTCCGTGAACGGTCAGGGGGTAGCCGATCGCCGCCTGCATGAGGAAGCGGTTCAGCACCGTGCCGTAGTCGCCGTCGTAGTCGAAGCGATTGATGAGCCGCTCGTCCATCTGGGTTTCCGGGGTCTGCGTTCCCCAAACGATTCCCTGGTGCAGATCGGTGATCTTCACCCCGTCGTTCTTGTTGTAGAAATGAAAGAACAGCTGATCCTGAGTCTTGGTCATGTGATAGATCGACCCCGGATTGAACGGATAGAGGATCTCGTGCTCGATCTTTTCGCCGGTGTCGGTGTTCAAGAAGACCTTGAGATAGCCTTCCGGGATCTTCATGCCGGCCGTGCCGTAGCCATAGACGCCCATCGTGCCGAGGTGGACGAGGTGTACGTCGACCTTTGATTCGACGATGGCGCACAGCACGTCGTTGGTGGCATTCAGGTTGTTGTTGACCGTGTAGCGCTTGTGCCACGAGGACTTCATCGAATAGGGCGCGGCACGCTGCTCGGCGAAATGGACGATCGCGTCCGGCCCCTCTTCCCTGATCTTGGTGAGCAGGCGGTGGTAGTTTTCGCCGATCGTGAAGCTCTCGAAACCGATCTCGCGACCGCTCACCTCCTTCCAGGCCAGCAGACGTTCAGAAAGCGGGCGGATCGGCGTCAGCGACTCGACTTCGAGCTCGACGTCGATTTTTCGACGCGAAAGGTTGTCGACAATGGTGACATCATGACCCCGCAAAGAGAGGTAGAGGCTCGTCGGCCAGCCGCAGAAGCCGTCGCCGCCGAGAACAAGGATGCGCGCCATGTGCCTCCAGTCGAAGAACTATTCCAACATTGCGGGGTTCCTATCGCCCCTGCCGACGGACGCCATCGCCCTGTACCTCTGTTCGATCACGGCGCGAGGTCGCCGAGCGCCGCACGCAGCGGACCGAGGTGCTTCTCATAGCGCCGCCAACGCTCGACAGACGTCTGATAGATCGGCCGGCGGACCTGCGAGCGGCTGATCGTACGCACGACGCGGCTATTCGCCTGAAAGTCGAGACAGGCAGGGTCCCATTCAAGACCGATGAAGTCGATCAGCCGTCGTGACTGCCCCTCGGGATCCGCGACCAGCGCTTCGTAGTCGACGTCCAGGATAGGCATCGGGAGGACCCGCCGCCAGTAGTCCATCAGCTGCGAATAGCCCCGGTAATATTCGCCAAGCGCTGTCAGATCGTAGGCATACGTGTGGCCCTCTCGCAGCGGCGTCAAGAAGCACGAGACGCATGTGTCCAACGGGTTGCGACGGCAATGAATGATCTTCGCCTTTGGAAAGAGAATCGCGACGAGTCCGAGCAACGCGAAGTTTTGCGGCAGCTTATCCGTGATGCGTTCGGCGCTTTCGGAGAAGCGGCCGAGCACCGAAAGGCCTTCGCGCGCCAGCGCCGCCGCCTCTTTGGGCTTCAATGCATTGACACGGCGCGCGAACGCCCTCTCGTCAGGCGCTTCGTAGCCCAACGATTTGGCGATCATGCTTGGAACGCCAATCTCGCCGGCGCCCGCCGCTTTCGGATGGCTAACGATGATCTGTTCGGTAAGCGTGGTGCCGGAGCGGGGCATTCCTACGATAAACACAGGCTTCTGCGATCGGTCGCCGAAGCCCAGGCGCGCTGCAAAGAATTCTGGAATAAAGATCGATGTGTTCAGCTTAAAACGCTTGGTATAATCGGCTGTGCGGGACGGCACCCCGAGAAACTGCTTCACTGACAGGTAATGCCCGAAGGCTTCGTCATACTTGCCGATGTCATTGCAGATCTTTCCGGCGGCCCGTGAAAGCTTGGCGGCGTCAATCGCCCTTAATCCGGGTCTGTCGAGAAGCGTCCGGATCTCGATAAGCTCTGGCGGTTCGTCCTTGAATTCTCGAAGATCGGCAAGCCCAGCAAGCGCTTGAGCCGGGCTGATATTGAGGGCAATTGCCTTTCGATAGGCCGCTTCCGCCTTATCCGGCTCACCGACCTGACCGAGGAAGTCTGCGTAGGCGATCAGCGCCGAGGGATGTATCGGATCGCGCGCGACGAGGTCCTCAAACGTCCGCTTTGCATCATCGTCACGGCCCAGCATGGCGTGGCAGCGAGCGAGCTTGGTCAGGATCTCGGGATGGTCCGGTGCGAGTTTCTGCGCCCGCCGCAGCTGGCGCTGCGCTCCGAGCGGGTCGTTACTCTGCATCAGGGCTTCCGCGTAGTTTCCTCGCAGCGCCGGGTCGGCAGGCTTACGGGATACCGCCCGCTTCAACATCTGAGCGGCAGCATCGGTTTCACCGGTTTCAAGTGCGATCAGCGCCATCAAGTGCAGCGCGTCGGGCTGGTTCGGATCTCGATCGAGGATCGCCCGATAGCACTCCTGCGCCGGCCAAAGCTGGCCGGTCTTATGCAGCGCCATGCCACGCTGTAGCAATTGCGCGATATCGCTCGGGGAGATGGCGCTGCGGAGCGCATTTCGACCCCGTCGCATTGCCTCTGCCGGCGCAGAAATATCCTTTGCGCGCAGGTGCTTATCTGAAGGCCTCACTGCCACTCTCCGCAGTCGCTTTACAGAAATCCGAGGGATCGGAGCGAACCACAGAGGGGTCGCTCGGTGCAAGGTGGTGCCCGATTCGAGCAAAGCGGGATCTCAGCAAAAAGGCCGGCAGAAGGGCCCCTTCCTCGGGAGGGGCGGTCCGCCGAGCCGCTGTTGCGGCGCGTGCGGGCCCGTCAATCCCTGTTTTTCCACCGGGGCCCGCGATTCGTAGCTCGTACCCACTAGAATTTGCCTTGGCGTTGCGTCCGACAAATCCTCTATGGGGTTCACGACCTGATAAGAATCCCCAGCTGAAGGCCGGAAACCCGCGGTTTTCGTGGCAATTCTGCAACATGAAGTGGGGAAAGCTTGCCCGTGCGAAGCATCGCTGTTGCCTCGGCGACGCGGATGGATAGTGTCATCGCAGGCAGCCGATCGGCGGCCGCTGTCTTTGGGCAGCACAAGGGGCGGGGGGCCCCGAATCGGGTGGCATCAGCCAGGTCGAAAGCGGATACCCCGGCTCAAGCAACTTGGACTGGAGGTCTAATATGAAACTCAAGAGCCTTCTCTTCGGCTCCGCGGCAGTCATCGCCGCCGGCACCGGGGCGCAGGCCGCCGACCTTCCGACCGTCGAGCCGGTCGAATATGTGCGGATCTGCGATGCCTTCGGGACGGGCTTCTACTACATTCCCGGGACTGACACCTGCCTAAGGGTTGGGGGCTACGTCCGGGTTGAGTCGCAATGGGTTGGTGGCGATGATTCCACCCGCTACGGTGTTCTCGGTGCTGAATTCAACCACTGGAACAGCTATGCGCGCGGTCACATCAGCCTTGACGCCCGTACGCAAGCTTCGATCGGGTTGATCCGGGCATATTTCGCCATTGACGCTTCGAACAACCGCGCAGACACCGGCGATGCCAACGCCGCCGGCGTGGGCCTCGACACGGCGTTCATCCAGATCAGCAACGATTGGGGCACCTACACCGCAGGCCGGACCGGATCGTTCTTCGACTTCTGGGGCTCGTATGGCTACGGGACGAAGGTTCTGATCGACGACAACACCCAGGGCAGCACCAACCTGTTCGGTTTGACCTTTGCCGGCGGGAACGGGTTCTCCTTCACGATCGCTGCGGAAGACCCGATGTCGAACGGCCGGAGGGATGTCCCCACCTTTGACGACTATGAGGGGCAGAATTCACCGGACGGCGTCGCCAACATCCGTGTCGATCAGGGCTGGGGCGGGGCGCAGATCATGGCGGCCGTGCATCCGATCCACGATACTAATGGCTTCGCAGATTCGGGTGGCACGCAAAGCACGACCCTTGGTTGGGCGGTCGGTGCGGGCCTGACCCTCGGCATTCCGGGCGGCTGGGAATTCAGTGGCCAAGGCGGTTATGCCGATGGCGCTCTCGGGTACATTACCCGCGATCCCGGTGTCGGTGGGGCCAGGGTCACGTTCGTCGGTTTGACGGCCGTTGCCCCGGCGATTCACGGTGGAGACTTCGTGGGGCCGAATTCCGGCAGTACGACAAAGGCGTGGAACGTCCGCGCGGGCATCCAGGGCCCGCTCATCAACCCCAACCTGACCGTCTGGGCTGAGGGCTCGTACACGGATATCAACGCGCCAGCGGTTGGTGTTCTTGGGGATATCCTCGACTATAAGTTCTATGCCGCCCAGGTTGGTGCAGCCTACACCCTCGCACCGGGTCTGACGACGGGTCCGGAATTCGCTTGGGAGCATGAGAACTGGAGGACGCTGCCGTTCGACAACGACGTCTTCGGCTTCATGTGGCGGACGCAGCGGAACTTCTGATCTTCGCTCACACCTGAGAATTGGAAAGCCCGGCTTCGGCCGGGCTTTCTTTTTGCGTGATGCTTCTAGGCGTCTTTCGCCGTGCGCATGGACTCGGCGTCGCAGCGTCCGGCGAAGGCGCGAATCCGCTCCAGAGTCGCTTCGTCGCGCAGCAGCGGCGCGTGCCCCTGCCTCTCCACCGTCAGCGATTCGAGGCGCGGGTGGCGATCGGCCATCGCGGCCAGACGTCTGCGCGCTCAGGATGTCGGAAAGCGCTCCGCGGATCGCGAGCACGGGCACGCGGCCGAGCGACATGAACTGCGGCCAGAGAACCGGGATCCTTTCTGTCAGATCGATATCGACGACGGCCTTTCGGAGATTTGGATCGAAAAGGGCCGCGAACCCGCCGCTCGTTTCGCCATAATAGGCGGCCGTCAGCTCAGGCCATTCGCGCGCAGATATCGCAGGGAACTGCGCTTCGCTCGCAGCGCGGACCTCCGCCACCGCTGCATCCCAAGTCTCAACCGCGCGCTGCTTGACGGACAGGTAGCCCTTTATTCTCGCCAGGCCTCGACCCTCGATCACCGGGCCGATGTCGTTCAGCACGACGCCCGCAATCAATCCCGGGCGAAGCGCCCCCAAGAGCATCGCGAGAATCCCGCCGCGCGAAGTCCCGACCAGGATCGCCTGTTCCACGCCGAATGCCGCAGCCGCGGCGAGAACATCTTGCACTTCTGTGATCGGCTTGTAGTTCCGCCAGTTCGGATCGTCGTCGGAGAGGCCGCGGCCGCGGTAGTCGACCACGATGACGGGACGCGGTTCGATCGGATGCCCTGCGAAGAAACGGCCAAGTGGAATGAAGTCGCGCGAATTCCTTGAGAGGCCGGGAAGGCAGAGGAGCGGGAGCCGACTGGTCTCTGAGCAATCGAAGAAGCGGAGCGCGAGCGAAAGCCCGTCCTGAGAGCGAAAGCGCGCGATACGTCCCTCTGCGCCCTCCGTAGGGGGCTCAACCCCGTTGGGACGCGCGTCGCCGTCCTGCGGCTCAACCCTGGGGACCGCCACGCACAAGGTCCTGCGTCAGCGAGAGCGGATGGCCGATTCGCGATCGGTAAAGCTGCAGGTTCTCCATCACCTTCTGCACGTAGTCGCGTGTCTCGTCGAACGGGATGCGCTCGATCCAATCGACCGGGTCCACTTCACCGCCGCGCGGATCCCCGTAGTCGCGCACCCATTGCAGCGCGCGCCCAGGGCCGGCGTTGTAGCCGACAAACGTCAGCACGTAGGAGCGATTGAGGCCGCCAAGGAGTTCGCCCAGATGATGCGCGCCGAGGGTGGCATTGTAGAGCGGGTCGGTGGTGAGTCGCTGAACGGAGAAAGGGATGCTGGCGTTGCGCGCCGTTGCGCGCGCGGTCGATGGCATCAGCTGCATCAAGCCGCGCGCGCCCGCATTGCTGACAGCCATGTGGTTGAACGCGCTTTCTTGACGGACAACGGCGTAGACGAGCGCCCGGTCAACCGCCTCGGGCGTGCGCAGGTCCGCCGGGACTCCGAAGAAGAGCGCCGGCAAGCACGCAACCTTGAGACCGCGCTCCTCCGCCTCTGCCGCCGCTTCGCTCCCGGCCTCCGGCCGGCCGATCCGGCGCGCGAGTGTCGTCACGAGCGCGACCTCGCCCGGCGTGTCGACGGTCTCGCCCAGCGCGGCAAGGAACGGGGACGCCATGTCCGCGTGGCCGGCGGCGGCAAGCAGGCGCACGACCTTCACCAACTCGCGATCGGCGAAGCGGATGCGGTCGAGCGCCGACGGCCGCGGCATGCGTTCGAGGCCAGTCGTGGTGATGCCGAGCTTTTCGCGCGCAAGCTGGCCGTAGAAAGTACCGCCGAAGCGCGCCGCCTCGACATAGTCGAGATGCGCCGCGGCGGGTCTTTGCTGCGCCTCGTGCGTGCGCCCAAGCCAATAAGAGGCGCGCGATTGCGTTCGCGGCAGCGTCGCCAGTGTGTGAAGCTCGCGGAAATGCGGCTCGGCGCGGTTCGGGTCGTGCAGGAACCTGAGCGCGATCCAGCCGGCATGAAAAGCGGCTTCGACGCGATCGCCTTCGCCGTCCGGGCGGGCTTGGGTGACGACGCGATAGGCAAGCTCAGGCGTGCCGCTATCGAGCAGCGCACGCGCGAGGTCGCGGCGCTCCTCCCACCAGATGTCGCCGTCGCCGGAAAGATCGAGATCGGGCCGCGCCTCGAGCAGAAACCGTGCCGCCTCGATCGGCTGACCGGAGCGATACAGCTGGTGCATGCGCGCGAAGATATAGAGCGGGTCGCCGAAGAACGTGGGCGCTACCGCGTCGAGAAGGTGCGCGGCGTCCTTCCGGCGGTCGAGGACCGCGATGACCGCTTTGGCAAGGTCCGCATAGCCGGGGCCGAGGATGTCCGCCTGCGCCGTGGCATCGCCCGAGCGTTCCCGCAGTACCAGCCGGCGGAAACGGTAGACGTGGTCCTCGTGCGTCAGCATTCCGCCGAAACGCGCGAGCATCACCGCCGACTGCCCGGGTGCGAGCGACCAATTGCGCCAGATGTCGCGCACGATCGGCTCCGCTTCTTCGTTGCGGCCGGCGTCGCGAAGAGCGGCGGCAAGCGCGAGCCGACCGCCGACGGTCAGCGGCTCGACCTGGTGATAAAAGGCCAGCACCGGCTCGCCACTTGGCCCAAGCGCGTGAAACGCCTGTTCGGCGCGGAGTTGCAGCCGCTCCGGCTCGGGCCAGCCCGGATGCGTTTCGAGGACGTGGATGATCTCCGGCGCCGACATGCCGGAATTGGGCTGGCGGGCGATCAGCCAGTCGACCAGCGCCGGCACCATAGGATTTTCATGCGTCGCCGCCAGTTGCCGCGCTTCCGCGTAGGCGCCGTCATTGACGGAGTCGAGCGCGGCGCGGAGGGCAAAATCAGGAGCGAAACCATAGAATTGCGTGGCAAGCAGCCGCGCGGCATCCGCGGTGCTGAGCTCCGGGCGCGGGCGGGGCAGCGGTGCACTGTTGTCGGCAGGCTGCGTAGAACTCGGTCCTTCGGTCGACGACTCGGCCGCTTCCGGCGTTTGCGCCGTTCCCGCTGAATTCAGCCGACGTAGCCGCGTCAGAGGCCGGAGTTCCGGCCGTATCTGCCGGAGAGGTCTCGACCGTGTCGGCGGGAGAAGTCTCACCGGTGTCTGCCGGCGGAGTCTCGGTGGCAGCGGCAGCCGGAGCCTCGCCCGTGTCCGAGGGGGGTGTCGTGGCCTTGTCCGCTGCAGGCGCCTCGCCGGTATCTGCGGGCGGAGTCGCGGCCTCGTCCGTTGGCAGAGCCTCGGTAGCGTCGGCTTGCGTAGGCGTTACGACACCCGTCGCTTCCGCCGGAGCTTGGTCCGGGTTCTGTGTGGCGGCCTGATCGGGAGAGGGCGCCTGATCCGTCCCAGGTCGGGGGCGCGGCAGAGGTGCGGCGGACGGATCGGCGGCCGCTGCCGCGGCCTTCGAGTCCGCCGGCGCTTCCTTCGCTGTGGGAGGCTCGGCCTGCGTTGGCCGCGGACGCGGCAACCGCGTCGTCTCCGCCGACGCTGGCGGGATCAAGAGCCATAGGACAAGCGCCGCCGCCGAGAGGGCGGTGAAAAGCCGAATCTGACCGACTCTGCGGGACGCGATCACAGTGGAATCAAGAGCACCCTGGCGTGACCTTAACATGGCAGGGAATCCGCGCCTTCTCCAGCGTTCGGCCAGGGAGAGTCGCTTGCCCTTGCCACGCGCCGTCACTATCGTCCCACGTGCGAAAGGACGCGAGACAGCCATGTTTACCGGATCGATCCCAGCGCTTGTGACTCCGATGCGCAACGGCTCCATCGACGAGGAAACGTTCCGCGATTTCGTCGAATGGCAGATCGCCGAGGGATCGCACGGCCTGGTTCCGGTCGGGACCACCGGCGAATCCCCCACGCTCACGCACGAGGAGCACCGCCGCGTCGTGGAGATCTGTGTCGAGGTCGCGGCGAAGCGCGTGCCGGTCATCGCCGGCGCTGGTTCGAACTCAACCAAAGAGGCGATCGACCTCGCTCAGCATGCCGAGCAGGCCGGCGCCGACGCCGTCCTCGTGGTCACGCCCTACTACAACAAGCCGAACCAGCGCGGCCTTTATGCGCATTTCCGCGCGGTGGCCGAGGCGATCACCATCCCGCTCATCATCTACAACATCCCCCCGCGCTCGGTCGTCGACATGAGCCCGAAGACGATGGGCAAGCTCTTCCGCGACTGCGAGAACATCATCGGCGTGAAGGACGCGACGGCCAATCTCGCGCGCGCCAGCCTGCAGCGTCACCGGATGGGCCCCGACTTCGTGCAGCTCTCCGGCGAAGACGCGACGGCGCTCGGCTTCATGGCGCATGGCGGGCACGGCTGCATCTCGGTCACCGCCAACGTCGCGCCGAAGCTCTGCTCGGAGTTCCAGACGGCGTGTCTGGCCGGCGACTTCAAGACGGCGCTCGGCTATCAGGACCGGCTGATGCCGCTCCACCGCGCGCTCTTCCTCGATCCGAGCCCATCTCCGGCGAAGTTCGCCCTGTCGCTGCTCGGCAAGATGCAGGCGGACGTTCGCTCGCCGCTTGTGTCGGTCGGCTCCGACACGCGCGAAGAGGTGGAGTTCGCGCTGCGCTATGCGGGCCTTCTGAACTGAGGCGATGGCGAAGAAGGACGAGTCCGGCCGCAAGACGATTGCCGTAAACCGCAAGGCCCGCTTCAACTATCAGATAGGCGAGACCTTCGAGGCCGGCATCCAGCTTGCCGGCACCGAGGTGAAGAGCCTGCGCGCCAACAAGGCGACGATCGGCGAATCCTACGTTAGCCCCGAGCGCGGGGAGATTTGGCTCGTCAATGCGACGATCCCCGAATATCTGCAGGCGAACCGCTTCAACCACGAGCCGCGGCGGCCGCGGAAGCTGCTCCTCCACAAGCGCCAGATCGAGAAGCTGATGGGTGGCGTCGATCGCGAGGGCATGACGATCGTGCCGCTGAAACTCTATTTCAACGAGCGCGGCATGGCGAAGGTCGAGATCGCCCTCGCGCAGGGCAAGAAGCTCCATGACAAGCGCGAGACCGAGAAGAAGCGCGACTGGCAGCGCGAGAAGGGCAGGCTCATGCGGGAGAAGGGTTAGGCGGAGAACCGTCGCGCATCACGCCTCCGGCGGCCGGACGGGTTGACGCCAAGGTTCATTTTTCTGGCGTGGATGTCACACCGGCAATTCTCGCCTCGTCATGATGTCGGAACCAACAGAAGGAAGCCGATCATGACTGCCAAACTCGATCCCTTGGCTGCGGCCCCGGACCTGATGAAGACCTGGCTGCGCACCTCGGTGGCAATCGCCTCGAGTCTTGATTCGACCCTCGTCGGGCTGGTGGAGATACGCGCCTCGCAGATCAACGGCTGCGCCAACTGCATCAACTTGCATACCGTGCAGGCGCGCGAAAAGGGCGAGACCGAGCAGCGCATCTACCTCCTGTCGGCTTGGCGCGAGGCTCCGTGCTATACTGACCGTGAACGCGCCGCACTCGGCTGGACCGAGGCGCTGACGCGGCTCTCCGAAGGCCATACGCACGAGAACGCCTACGGAGCCCTGAAGGCGCAGTTCACCGAGGAGGAGCGGGTGAAGCTCACCTTGATGATCAATATCATCAACGGCTGGAACCGCATCGCGGTCGGCTTCGGGGGGTTTGCCGACCCGGCGGCGGTCAAGGCGAATGTCAGGGCGATGGCCGCCTGATGGCTGGCGCCGGACGCGAGGACGCAGCGGCGAGCTTCGACCCGCTGCGTCCGAAGCTCATGCGGGTCGCCTACCGCATGCTCGGCTCCGTGGCCGATGCAGAAGATGTCCTCCAGGAGGCCTTCATCCGCTGGATGGGGGCCGATCGCGACGGGGTGCGCGAGCCAGAAGCGTTCTTGCGCCGCACGGTCACTCGCCTCTGCCTCGATCAGCTCAAGTCGGCGCGGCGCCAGCGCGAGACTTATGTCGGCCCGTGGCTTCCCGATCCCGTCGTCGAAGAGGAGGAAAAGGAGGACGTCACGCTGCCGCTGATGCTTGCGCTGGAACGTCTTTCTCCGCTCGAGCGGGCGGCCTTCCTGCTGCACGATGTGTTCGGGCTGGAATTCGAGGAAGTGGCGACGACCATCCAGCGCGACCCGGCTGCCTGCCGCCAACTCGCGGCCCGGGCGCGCGGCCATGTGCGCGAGGCGAGGCCTCGTTTTGAGATCGACAAGCAACAAGGCCTCGCGCTCGCCGAGGCCTTCTTCACTGCGTCGCGCAGTGGTGACATGAAGGCGCTGGCTTCGATGCTGGCGGCTGATGTCAGCATCCATGCGGACGGCGGGGGGAAACGTCCGGCGGCCATGAAGCCGATCGTCGGCTTCGATGCCGTAATGAAAGCGCACGAATGGCTGGCGGCTCTGTTCGCGAAGAACCGCTCGAAACTCGCCCGTACGGGTTTCGTCAACGGCTTGCCCGGCTTCGTCACGCTGGAGGCCGATGGCGAACTGCAGACGACCGCGCTCGACATCGAGGGCGGAAAGATCGCGGCAATCTATGTGGTGCGCAATCCTGACAAGCTGAGGCATCTGCACTAAACAGTGCGTGCGCCGCCTAACAGCAGGGCCGGCATTCGCTAGTCGGCCTTCTCCACGAGCGCGCGGAGGCGGGCGAGGTCGGCGTGGCGCGTGTCGAGGTCCGGCCGCGGAGCCGCCGTGCGGTAGTCGCGCAAGATCTCAAGCGAGCGCACCAGAACCGGAAGAGGCGGGCCGCTCGCTGTGATCCCCTGAAGATGCGCTTCGTCGAGGTCGCCTGCGGGGTTGACGATGAAGCGGGAGACGAGCCGGTCGTGATGCTGCGCGGCAGTTCGCGCGAAGAGGTCGCACACCTCAAGGAAGAGACGCGCGTTCCGCTGGAACCAATCCGCCCCGGCATGCTCAGGGGCGAGAAGCAGCAGCTCGTCGAGCAGGCTCCGGTGGGTCATGCAGTCGCGAAGCCGAGCCTGGTCCGACGGCAGCATGAAGAGCATCTTGTCGACGAGGAGACCCGCGTAATAGGTGTCGCTGGCGCGGCAGAGCCCGAGCAAGAGGTCGATCTCGTTGATGCCCGAGAAGTCGCCGGCGTTGGCACCGCGATAGACCTGACGGCCGACGTGATAGGGTTTGTAGTAGGGCCGCACGCAGTAGAAGAAGCGGTCGACGTCGAGATCGGCGAAGAGCCGATCGTTTGCGCCGATGACGTCGGCGAGGCCGTCTTTCGCCGCCTCGAAAAGAACGTCGGCCACCGGGCTCGATACGCCGAGCGGCACGATCCGGGCGAGCGCGTCGGCGGTACGCTGAAAACCCAGAATGCCGCGGGTGTTCTCGTCGATGAACAGGAATTCATCCGCGAGCGCGGTGAAGCTCTTGCGACGGCCTGCGACGGCGAGATTGTGGGTGGCGAGATGCGCGGTGGCGAAGCGCGGCGCCATACCGATCGACGCTCCGACGTGGAGCGCCAGCGACGACGCCTCGGCGAAGGGCGAGCGCTGGTCGCGGTCGGGGTTGGTAAGTTCGTGACGGCGGAGCGCGCCCATATAGAGCCCGACGTTGCCGAGCACGCCGAACGCGCTCTCGAAGCCTTCGCCGGTATTTCCCTCATGCCAGAGATCGACGACCAAACCGTGCCCTTCGTCGCGAAGCCGCGCCTTGATTGCGTCGCCGACGCCTTGCACGTTCGCGCGGTCGGGTTGTGCGAAATAGAGCTCCTCAAGTTCCGTGTTCATCTCGACGAAGGCGGTGCGGATCCAGTTGTCGAAAGCTTCGGCATGGTTGCTCATCGCTCGGGCCCTATCGGTCCAGTGGCGCGATCCCGCTTAAGATCGACGCGAACCTTTGCAAACACCGCCTCGAACATTTCGGTGGTCAAGACGCCGGTGTTCGTGTTGAGCCGCGAGCAGTGGTAGCTGTCGTAGAGGCGGAGTTTTCCAATGTCGTGCGCTGCGCCGTGGGCGAAGGGAAAGCGCGAGGGCTGCTCGCCGAGTGCACGGAGCGCAGCGCCATGCGCGATGCGGCCGAGCGCGACGATCGCGCGAAGCCCCCGGCGCGCCGCTATCCCCGCCGCAAGGTATCGCCGACAGGTGTTGATCTCAGCCGTGTTGGGCTTGTTCTCCGGCGGCACGCAGGCAACCGCGTTTAAAATCGCGCAATCAACAAGCGTCAGGCCGTCCGCCGGATCGGCGCGATAAGTGCCGCGCGCAAAGCCGAATTTAGCGAGCGTCGCGTAGAGAAGCTCGCCGGCATAGTCGCCGGTAAACGGACGGCCGGTCCGGTTGGCACCGCGAAGACCCGGTGCAAGTCCGACGATGAGGAGCTGCGGATCGCGCGCGCCGAAAGCAGAGACCGGCGCGTTGTGCCACGTCGGTTCGCGCTCGCGCCAAAGCTGGCGGTAGGCGACGAGGCGCGGGCAGAGCGGGCAATCGCGGGGCGGGTCGGCGCTTGCGCCGCGTGGCGACTTCGCCGCGCTCACAGCTCCTCGTACTCGTCCTCTTCCTCGCTCTCCTCGTCGACAGAGCGCACGAAGCGCTGTGGCCGCGTCGCGGGGTCGCGGCCGACCGTGTCGGCGAGCGTCGAAAGCTCCAGGAAATGGTCTGCCTGGCGCCGCAGGTCGTCGGCGATCATCGGCGGCTGTGTCCGCAGCGTCGAGGCGACGGTGACCTTCTTGCCCTTGCGCTGCAACGCCTCCACCAGGCAGCGGAAATCGCCGTCGCCGGAGAAGAGGACGAAATGGTCGACATGCTCGGCCATCTCCATGGCATCGACGGCGAGCTCGATGTCCATGTTGCCCTTCACCTTGCGGCGCCCTTGCGCGTCGGTGAACTCCTTGAGCGGCTTGGTGACGACCCGGTAGCCGTTGTAGTCGAGCCAGTCGATCAGCGGGCGCAGCGAAGAGTATTCCTGGTCCTCGGCGAGCGCCGTATAGTAAATGGCGCGAACGAGGTAGCCTTTTTGCCGAAAATCGGCGAGCAGGCGGCGATAGTCGATGTCGAAGCCGAGAGAGCGGGACGCGGAATAGAGATTGGCGCCGTCGATCAGGACGGCGATCTTTTCGCGCGGATCGAACATAAGGGACTCCGGCAAAGGCAATTCTTAATATCACGAGCGTCAAACACTCGCCCGATAGAGAATAGTGCGTTGGCGCGCAAGCGGAAATCCGCAAACTTCGCGCCAGGCTTGAAAAAGCCGCGGTTCCCCCTTATTCAGGCGCGAATTCCCCCAAGAACCGGAGACCCCTGTCCATGGCGCGCATTACCGTCGAGGACTGCGTAGATAAAGTTCAAAACCGCTTCCAGCTGGTGCTCCTCTCGGCGCACCGGGCCAGGATGATCTCGAACGGGTCGCCGCTGACGGTCGACCGTGAGAACGACAAGAATCCCGTCGTGGCGCTCCGCGAAATCGCCGAGGAGTCGGTTTCGCCGGAGGATCTAAACGAGGACCTGATCCACTCGCTGCAGAAATACGTGGAGGTCGACGAGCCGGAGCCGGCCCCGACCCCGATCGAGGCAGATCAGCCCGAAGAGGAGTCGGAGATCACCTTCGACCGCATGTCGGAGGAGGAGCTTCTGCGCGGCCTGGAGAGCATCGATCCACCCGAGCGCCGCGACGACTGAACCGGGAAATCCTTTCCAAGCGCCGCCCTTCCGGGCGGCGTCTTGCTTTATGGCCGGGGTTTTGGCCGCCCCGCGCCGTCATGCGTCCGTTCACCGGGATGCAATAGTCCCCGCATTACCTATATTGTTGATCTGGGAGGCACTTTTTCGACTCCCGCGGGACGGCCGGCGATGATGCGCCAATACGAGCTCGTCGAACGGGTGGCGGCGTACAACCCCCAGGTCGACGAGGAGCTTTTGAACCGCGCCTACGTCTACGCCATGCAGAAGCATGGCTCGCAGACGCGCGCCTCCGGCGACCCCTATTTCTCCCACCCGCTTGAGGTCGCCGCGATCCTGACCGACCTCCGGCTCGACGATTCCTCCATCGCAACGGCGCTCCTCCACGACACGATCGAGGACACCGGCGCCACCCGCGACGAGATCAACCAGCTCTTCGGCCCCGCGATCGGCAAGCTGGTGGAGGGGGTGACCAAGCTGCAGCGGCTCGAGCTTGTGACGCGCGAGGCGCAGCAGGCGGAGAACCTCAGGAAGCTGCTCCTCGCTGTCGCCGAGGACATCCGCGTCCTCCTGGTGAAGCTCGCCGACCGCCTGCACAATATGCGCACGATCGAGCACATGCCGGAGGAGAAGCGTGGTCGCATTGCCGAGGAGACGATGGAGATCTATGCGCCGCTTGCCGGGCGCATGGGGATGCAGGGAATCCGCGACGAGCTTGAGGACCTCTCGTTCCGTGTCCTCAATCCCGAGGCCTATCAAGCGATCAGCACCAAGCTCAATGCGCTCAGGAAGAAGAGCGGCCCGCTGGTCGACATCATCCGCGAGGACCTGACGCAGCGGCTCGCCAAGCACGGCATCAAGGCGGAGATTATGAGCCGCCTGAAGACGCCCTATTCGATCTTTTCGAAGATGCAGCGCAAGGCGATCGGCTTTGAGCAGCTCTCTGACGTGTTCGGCTTCCGCGTCTTTGTCGACAAGGAGGAGGACTGCTACCGAGCGCTCGGGATCGTCCATACCGCCTGGCCGATGGTCCCCGGCCGTTTCAAGGACTACATCTCGACTCCGAAGCAGAACGAATATCGATCGCTCCACACCACGATCATCGGTCCTCGCCAGCAGCGCGTCGAGCTGCAGATCAGAACGCGCGACATGGACCGGATCGCCGAATACGGCATCGCCGCGCACCCGCTCTACAAGGACGGAATCGGCAACGACCGCGATCGCCTCGCGGCCGAGAGCCGCGCCTATGCCTGGCTCAGGCAGACAGTCGAGCAGATCGCCCAGGGCGATGCGCCGGAGGAGTTCCTCGAGCACACCAAGCTGGAGCTCTTTCAGGACCAGGTGTTCTGCTTCACCCCGAAGGGTCGGCTGATTGCATTGCCGCGCGGCGCGACGCCGATCGATTTCGCCTACGCCGTCCACACCGACATCGGCGACACCTGCATTGGCGCGAAGGTGAACGGACAGCTCTCGCCGCTCGGGCAGCCGCTCGAGAATGGCGACGAGGTGGAAATCGTGCGCTCCTCGGTGCAGCGGCCGCCGGCCGCCTGGGAAGCGATC
Organism: uncultured Alphaproteobacteria bacterium; assembly: GCA_963720705.1. GTDB lineage: Bacteria > Pseudomonadota > Alphaproteobacteria > Rhizobiales > Afifellaceae > DASWJZ01. Next base: position 282,314 of record CAVRGJ010000003.1, on the reverse strand, counting down.
GTGGTCACCGGCAAGGCGCGCGCCGCGATCCGCCGCGCGAGCCGCACGCAGGCACGCCGGCAATATGGGGCGCTTGGCCGCCACACGCTCGAGCGGCGCTTCGAAGACGCGGGAAAGCCGTTCGATCCTGCGGCACTATCGACCGCTGCGGCGCGGCTCAACATGCCGGACGTCGACGATCTTCTCGCTGCTGTCGGGCGCGGGCAGCTTTCGCCCGAGGCGGTCTTGCGCGAGGTGCATCCCGACTACCGCGACGAACGCGTCACCCTCGCCGACGGCAAAGGCGAGGAGGGGTGGACCTCCTCGGGCCGCACCAGCCTGAAATTCCGGCTCCCGGCAGGCGACTCCGGCGAGGAGCGCGGCATCCCGATCCGCGGTTTCGGCGCCGATATTCCGGTGCGCTTCGCGCCGAACGGCGGCGCGGTCCCCGGCGACCGTATCGTCGGCATCCTGACGCCCGGCGAGGGGCTGACCATCTATCCGATCCATTCGCCCGAGCTCAGCAAATATGACGACGAGCCCGAGCGCTGGGTCGACGTGCGCTGGGATATCTCGGAGAATTCGACCGAGCGTTTTCCGGCGCGCATCCACGTTTCGGCGCTGAACGAGCCGGGCACGCTCGCCGCCATCGCCGACGTCATCGGCTCGGCGGACGGTAACATCGACAACCTCAAGATGCTCGTCAGAGGCCGCGACTTCACGGAGATCGAAATCGACCTCGAAGTGTGGAATCTGAAGCATCTGAACCGGATCGTAACGGGTCTGCGGGAGAAACGGGTTGTCAGTCACGCGGAACGCGTCAACGGGTAATCGCCTGCCTGAGGCGGAGCTCGTGAGGTCGTCCGCGCTCTGAGGATTTGGAATGCTGTTCAGGCGCCGACATGAGCAGAGGTTTGGAGCGCGACTGAGGCTTTGGCTTTGGCCGCGCGTGAGTTGGCGCCGTTCCGTCCTCTATTACCTGAAACGCATCCTGCGACTTTCCGGGACGCCCTACGCCATCGCCATGGGTGCAGCGATCGGCGTCTTCGCGTCGTTCACGCCGTTCGTGGGTTTTCACCTGATGATTACGTTCGTCATCACCTGGCTCGTCGGCGCGAACATGATTGCCGGCGCGCTTGCCACGTCGATTGGAAACCCGCTGACTTTCCCGGTCATCTGGGCGAGCACTTACCAAGTCGGCTATCTGATCCTCAGGGGCGTGAGCAGATTGCCGCCCACGCGCCTCGAGCACGAGATCATGCACAGGCCGTTCGCGGAGATCGGGCCGCTGATCGAGCCGATGATCGTGGGCTCGATACCGGTAGGCCTGATTTTCGGAGGCATCACCTATCTTATTGCTTATAAAGCGGTTTCGGCCTATCAGCACGCGCGCCGCCGGCGGCTTGAGGGTCGCCGCAACGGCGATGCAGGAGCGCCGGCGATGATCGGGGGCGAGTCTCTGATGCGTCGCACCGGGCTGCGTCTCGGCGTCAACATCGATCACGTGGCGACGGTCAGGAACGCGCGTGGCGGCGATCAACCCGATCCCGTCCGCGCCGCCATGATCGCGGAGCGGGCGGGCGCCGACGGCATTACCGCACACCTTCGCGAGGATCGCCGTCATATCACCGATGCCGATATCAGCCGGCTGATGGGCGAGCTGACCTTGCCGCTCAATCTCGAGATGGCGGCGACCGAGGAGATGCTCGACATCGCGCTGAGACACGGGCCGCACGCCGCATGCATCGTGCCTGAGCGGCGCGAGGAGCGAACGACCGAAGGCGGTCTCGACGCGGCCGGCGGCCACAACCACTTGCAGCGCTTCGTCTCCAAGCTCGACGACGCCAACATCCGCGTGTCGCTGTTCATCGAGCCTGATACGCGCCAGCTCGACGCGGCGAGGCTCCTTGGCGCGCCGGTCGTCGAGCTTCACACCGGCGCTTATTGCGAAGCAGCGATCGCCGGCGACAAGGCGGCAGCGGAGCGCCACCTGAAGCGGCTACGCGATGCAGCGCATTACGGCGCTACGCTTGGTCTTGAGGTGCATGCCGGCCACGGGCTGACCTATGAGACGGTCGGGCCGGTCGCGGCCATTCTGCAGCTCGCCGAGCTCAACATCGGGCATTTCCTGATCGGCGAGGCGATCTTCGTCGGGCTCGAGCAGAGCGTCAAACGCATGCGCGCCTTGATGGATGAAGCGCGGCTTCCGGCGAACGCCGCCGCGTCATGATCGTCGGCATCGGCAGCGATCTGATCGACATCAGGCGCGTCGAGAAGACCCTCGAACGCTACGGCGAGCGCTTCATCGGACGCGTCTTCACCGACGTGGAACGGCGCAAATCGGAGGGGCGGCGGATGCGCGCAGCCTCTTACGCCAAGCGCTTCGCCGCCAAGGAAGCCTGTGCCAAGGCCCTCGGCACCGGGCTTCATCTTGGCGTCTACTGGCGCGACATGGGGGTGGTCAACCTCCGCTCGGGCAAGCCGACGATGGCGTTGACGGGAGGCGCGGCAGAACGGCTCAGCGCCTTGATTCCCGATGGGATGTCGCCGGTGATCCACGTCACGATCACGGACGATTTCCCGCTCGCCCAGGCTTTCGTCGTCATCGAGGCGGTGCCGGCCGGCGGACCTGTCGCCGCAAAGGTGCCGTAAAGGGCGGGCAGTTCGCGTCCCGCGGCAATTGCGGCAGCGACAACGGGCCGCTAAACCCCTAATCAGAGACATCAGGACGGAGCCATGAGCGTGGCAGAGCGAAGCGCCGGCGAGAAAGCCAAACAGCAAGGCGGCGTATGGGAGACGATCAAGGTCGTCGTCGAGGCGCTTCTGATTGCGCTCGTCTTCCGGACCTTCCTCTACCACCCATTCAACATTCCGTCAGGCTCGATGGAGCCGACGCTGCTGATCGGCGACTATCTCTTCGTCTCGAAGTTCAGCTACGGCTACAGCCGCTACTCGTTCCCGGTCGATCTCTCCTTCATCCACGGCCGCATCTGGGAAGGCAGCGGACCGAAGCGCGGCGACATCGCGGTGTTCCGCCCGCCGCGCGAACCCGGCACCGACTACATCAAGCGCGTCATCGGGCTTCCCGGTGATCGCGTCCAGGTCAAGGACGGCGTCCTCTATATCAACGACGAGGCGGTGAAGCGCGAGCCGGCCGGTGAATGGGAGGGCGAGGATCGCTTCGGCGCGACAACCGGGATCAAAGAATATCGCGAGACGCTGCCGAACGGCGTCAGCTACATCACGCTCGACATGACGGAGAACGGGCCGGGCGACAACACGCGCGTCTTCGAGGTACCGCCCGGGCACTATTTCCTGATGGGGGATAATCGCGATAACTCGCAGGACAGCCGCTTCCTCGACGGGCCGGTCGGCTTCGTGCCGGCGGAGAACCTTGTCGGTCGTGCGGAGGTCATTTTCTTCTCGGTCAACGGTGCGCCCGCCTGGGCGTTCTGGAAGTGGCCGTGGTCGGTCCGACCAAGCCGGATCTTCGAGCTTCTATGAAGACGAGCGAACGCTCGCATCTCGAAGAGAAGCTCGGACACCATTTCGCCAACCCCAACCTCTTGGACCGCGCTCTGACACATGCGAGCGCGGTCGCTGGACCTGCGCGCCGGCAGCCGGAGACTTACCAGCGGCTGGAATTCCTCGGCGACCGTGTGTTGGGCCTTGTCATCGCCGACGCGCTGATCGAGTGCTTTCCCGAAGCGACGGAGGGTGAGCTTTCACGCCGCCTGGCGCGGCTCGTCAGTCGCGAAACCTGCACCGAGATCGCCGAGGCGATGGGGCTGGTGGAGCACCTCAAGATGGGCGGCAGCGCTCGAAAGGGCGGCGCCGCCGCGACCCCGAGCGTGCTTGCCGATGTTTGCGAGGCGGTGATTGCCGCGGTCTATCGCGACGGTGGGCTCGAAGCCGCGCGGGCACTGGTCGAGAGCTACTGGGGTCCGCGCATCCAGTCGACGCGCGGGCCGCTCCGCGACGCCAAGACCGAGCTGCAGGAGTGGGCGCACAAGCGAGGCTTCGAGCCTCCCTCCTATGTCGAGACGCTCAGGACCGGCCCCGACCACCGGCCGGAATTCGAGATCGAGGTCACGGTCGGCGGAGTTGCGCCGGCAAAGGCCAAGGGCGGCTCGAAGCGCGAAGCGGAGCACGAGGCGGCTGCAAGCCTGCTTCGCCGCGAGGGCGTGTGGAAGGGGTGACCAAAGCCCCGACTCGCGCTGGCTTCGTCGCTCTGATCGGCGCGCCGAATGCGGGGAAGTCGACGCTTCTGAACGCCGTTGTCGGCGCAAAGCTCTCAATCGTCACCCACAAAGTGCAGACGACGCGAGCGCTCATCCGCGGCATCGTGATCCACGGCCGGGCGCAGATCGTCTTCGTCGACACGCCCGGCATTTTTCAGCCGAAGCGGCGGCTCGACCGCGCCATGGTGACGACGGCGTGGGGCGGGGCCGCCGATGCGGATGTTCTCGCCGTCCTGATCGACGCGAAGCGGGGGATCGCCGATGAGGACCGCGCAATACTTGAAAAGCTCGCCGGTTTCCCGGCGAAACGGGAGCGGCTGCTTATCCTGAACAAGGTCGATTTGGTAAAGCGCGACACGCTGCTCGCGCTTTCCAAGGGGGCGAACGAGGCGGGACGTTTCGCGCGCACCTTCATGATCTCAGCGCTGACCGGCGACGGCGTTTCCGATCTCCTCGACTACCTCGCGGCAGCGATGCCGGAGGGGCCGTTCCTTTATCCGGAAGACCAGATGACGGACCTGCCGCTCCGCTTCCTCGCCGCGGAGATCACGCGCGAGAAGCTCACGCTTCGGCTCCACGACGAGCTGCCCTATCGCTCGACGGTCGAGACGGAAAAGTGGACCGAAACGAAGAAAGGCGTGCGGATCGACCAGACGATCTACGTCGAGCGCGAAGGCCAGCGGAAGATCGTGCTTGGCAAAGCCGGCGAAACGATCAAGGCAATCTCGATCGCCGCGCGCGAAGAAATCTCAAAGCTGATCGAGAAGCCCGTGCATCTCTTCTTGTTCGTAAAAGTGCGCGAGAACTGGGGCGACGACCCGGAGCGATACAGAGAGATGGGGGTGGAGTTTCCACGGTAGCGTGCTTGCCTATTTCGAGATCAGTCTCTTGTATAGGCATCTCCAATTTGATATCATGATATCAAATTGGAGATGGTGGGTTTGATGGCCCAGCTCATTGTGCGCAATCTCGACAACGACGTGAAGGCGAAGCTGCAGCGCCGCGCCAAACGGCATGGGCGCAGCACGGAAGAGGAAGTGCGCGACATTCTGCGCAATGCAGTGAACGAAGAGACCGGCAAGCAGCCCGGTCTCGGAACCCGGATCGCCGCACTTTTCAAAGACATCGGCCTGCGCGAAGGGGAGGAAATTCCGGAGCAGCGGGGCTATCCAGCCATTCCAATAGACTTCGACAAGTGATCGTCCTCGATACGAATGTGATCTCGGCGCTCATGGCCCGTGATCCGACTGTGACGCGATGGCTGGATACGCAACCGTCTGCCTCAGTTTGGACGACCTCGGTGACCGTCTATGAAACGCTCTTCGGTATCGAGATCCTGGCGACTGGGCGCCGGAGAAAAGAACTCGAGGCCGCCTTCGAGAAGCTGGTCACAGAGGTTCTGGTCGATCGCGTCGTGCCGTTCGATCGAGCGGCGGCCGAGGCCTCTAGCGTCGTTGCGGCGAAGCAACGGGCCGCCGGCCGGCCGATGGAAATACGCGACGTACAAATCGCGGGCATTGCGAAGGCCTGCAAAGCAACGCTCGCCACGCGGAACACGCGTCACTTCGATGGCGTCGGCCTCACGCTCGTCGACCCGTGGTCGAAGTAGCTTCACGCCGCCGCGCTTCTCCCATCGCCTCCCGCATCTCCGCCAGTATCTCGTATGATCTGACCCGCGCCTCGTGATCGTAGATTGCGCTGGCGAGGATGAGCTCGTCGGCTTGTGTCTCGGCGATGAAGGCTTCGAGTCCCTTTCGCACCGTCTCCGGCTCACCCACGAATGAGCGCGCCAGCATGCGCGAGGCCTGCGCCTTCTCCGGCGGCGTCCAATAGCTCTCGATGTCGTCGATCGGCGGCTGCAATTTTCCGCGCGTGCCGCGCATCATGTTGGTGAAGGCTTGCTGCACGGAGGTGAAGAGGCGGCGCGCCTCCGCGTCCGTCTCGGCGGCGATGACGTTAGCCGCGACCATCGCGTAAGGCCGATCGAGCTGCTCCGACGGTCGGAACGTCTCGCGATAGATCTGAAGCGCCGGCATCAGCGCGTCGGGGGCGAAGTGCGAGGCGAAAGCGTAAGGGAGGCCAAGCATCGCCGCGAGCTGCGCGCCGAAGAGACTCGATCCGAGAATCCAGAGCGGAACGTTGGTGTCGGCGCCGGGAACCGCGCGCACCACCTGACCTGGCTGCACCGGCCCGAGCAGCGCCTGCAACTCAAGCACGTCCTGCGGGAAGCTCTCGGCCGCCATCGGATCGCGCCGCAGTGCGCGAAGCGTAATCTGGTCGGTGCCGGGCGCACGGCCGAGGCCGAGGTCGATGCGGTTGGGGTAAAGCGTCGCGAGCGTGCCGAACTGCTCGGCGATGACGAGCGGCGAATGGTTAGGGAGCATGATGCCGCCCGAACCAACGCGGATTTTCTCGGTGCCGCCGGCGACGTAGCCGATCGCGACTGAGGTCGCGGCGCTCGCGATCCCGACCATGTTGTGGTGCTCGGCGAGCCAGAAACGCCGATAGCCGAGCGCCTCGGCATGGCGCGCGAGATCGAGCGAATTCTTGAGCGCTTCCGCCGGTGTTGCGCCTTCGACGACATGCGCGAGATCGAGGATGGAAAACGGAATCATGCGAAGGCCTTAGGGCTTTGACGGGCGAGGCGGCAGGGGCTCCCTTGCAATTGGAGCCGGGCGAGGCGAACCGCAACCGCCTTCCGCGCCGCAACCGCTTCCCAACCCGAAAAAACATGATAGGCCAGCCCGCATGGAATGGTCCGAGGAAGGCATCGTCGTCGGCTCCCGGCGGCACGGCGAGACGGATGTGATCATCGAGGCGCTGACCGCCGGGCACGGGCGGCACCTCGGCCTCGTCAAGGGTGGACGTTCAAGGCGGCTGCGGCCGATCCTGCAGCCGGGCAATACGCTGTCGCTCACTTGGCGGGCGCGGCTCCACGAGCATCTCGGCAATTTCCGCGCCGAGGCGGTGACGGAACGAAGCGCGGGCCTGATGGCGTCGCCGATCGGCGCATTCGGTCTCGCGCTTGCCGCTGCGCATCTGAGGCTCCTGCCGGAGCGCGACCCGCATCCGCGTCTTTACGAGGCGCTCCTGGTGATGCTCGACCGGCTCGACGCACCGGCGGCGGCGGCGGAGATGATGGTGCGCTTCGAGCTTTTGCTTCTGGATGAGCTCGGCTTCGGTCTCGATCTTGAGAGCTGTGCTGCGACCGGCGCGCGCAACGACCTCGTCTTCGTGTCGCCGAAGAGCGGGCGGGCGGTCAGCCGCGAGGCAGGAGAGGCCTATCGTGACCGACTGTTGCCGTTGCCGTCATTTCTTCTCCGGCCTTCTGCTGAGGAGCCGGAACAGGCGCAGCTGCAGGAGGCGTTTCTCCTGACCGGCACGTTTTTGGAGCGGCATGTCTTCGACGCGCGTGGCGAGGGGCTGCCGGAAGTGCGGCTCAATTTTCTCAGGGCCGTATCGCGTGCCGTCGAAGCAGTCGTGTAAGCAACGATCGACGGGAGCTTGAGAGGAGGAGAGACGATGAAGCTCACTTGGTTCGGACATTCAGCGTTCCGCATCGAGTTCGGGAATTGCCGCGTCATGATCGACCCGTTCCTGACCGGGAACCCCTCGTTCAGCGGCGATCCGAAGAAGGCATGGGAGGGTGCGACGCACGTGCTGCTGACGCACGGCCACGGCGACCACACCGGCGACACCGTCACGATCTGCAAGGCGACCGGCGCGATGCTCGTGGCGAACTATGAGGTTTGCGTGTGGATGGCGGGGCAGGGGGTTGAGAACATCAACTACATGAATCACGGCGGCACGGTCGACTGCGGCGGCTTCACGACGTCGCTTGTCGTCGCATTCCATTCATCCTCCGGCGAAGCGGATGGAAGGATCATCTACCTCGGCAATCCGGGCGGCCTCGTCGTGAAGGCTCCAGGCGAACCGGTGCTCCTCCACATGGGCGACACCGAAGTCTTCTCCGACATGGCGCTGATCAACGAGATCCACCAACCGGAGATCGGCATCGTGCCGATCGGTGACCGCTTCACCATGGGCGCGAAGACGGCGGCGATCGCCTGCCGGCGCTTCTACAAGTTCAAGACGATCGTGCCTTGCCACTACGGCACGTTCCCGATCCTCGACCAGACGGCGGAGAAATTCATCGCTGAGATGGGACCGGACGGCAGGAAGGTTTTGGTGCCGGAGAAGGGGAAGCCGACGGACCTTTGACGACTGCCCTTCGGCGGGCTCGTCTCGAGGCCGCCGCGCTACGAGGCTTTGGCACTGGCTACGTCAGGCTTCGGTAGCAATCCGACCGGTGCAAGAATCGGAATGACCGGTCGGCGTGTAGAAGGTATCTGAGGCGGATAGGCCAAACACCGAAACCCGCTTATGCTTACGCTATACGACTATCTTCCCTCGCAAAACGGCTGGAAAGTTCGCGTGCTGCTTGGGCTTCTCGGCGTTCCATTTCGCACGAAAACAGTGGCGATCTTCGCTGACGAAAGTCGAACCGAAGCTTTCCTGAAGCTCAATCCCGCGGGCGCTATCCCGGTGCTGGAACTCGAAGACGGCCGCGCGCTCGCGGAATCGAACGCGATCCTCACCTATCTCGGTGAGGGAACGCGCTTCCTGCCCGACGACCGCTTCGCGCGCGCCAAGGTGATGCAGTGGCTCTTCTTCGAGCAATATTATGTCGAGCCCGTCATCGGTTCCCTGCGGTTCTGGACACTGACGGGACGTCTTGCCCGCAACGCCGGCTTGGTCGAAGGCAAACGCGAGACCGGTGGGCGCGCGCTGGCCGCCTTGCAGCGTGAGCTGTCAGCAACGCCGTTCCTTGCCGGCGAGAGCTTCAGCATCGCTGACATCGCCGTCTATGCCTACAGCCACCGGGCCGAGGATTGTGGCTTCGCGCTCTCTGCCTATCCCGCCGTGAAGGCTTGGGTGGAACGGGTCGCAGGCGAGATCGGGCCAGGTTACCCGGTGCATCCTTACGGCGCCGAAGCGCAGGTGGTTTAGCGGAGCGCTGCAGAGGTTGAACCGCCGGCGGGCGCGATCTATAGGCGAGCGACCATCCAACGGGAGGGCCCGCCCATGAAACTGCGCATCGCGTGTCTCGCAGCTTCGCTGCTTTTCGTGCACCCGGCCGCTGCCGAGGACGCCTTCCTCAACGGCGTCTATTCAACGCCTGAAGGGTGTGCCGCGCTGAAGGCTAAAAAGCAGAAGAGCGGCGACTTCCTCTTCGTGAGCGCGACCGGGATCGAAGGCACCGATCTCACATGCGAATTCGTGCAGGTCTTTCCGCGAAAGTCGTCACCCGGCTGGACGGCGATCTCGTTTTGCGAGGATTCCAACTCGTCCTATCCGGCGCTCTTCTCCATCCTGCCGCTCAGCAAGACCTCGCTGCATCTCGGCACGCTCGAAGCGGCAGCTGCCGCCGGGGACGACGATACGGCACCCGCGGCGGCGGCCGACGATGATGACGACGGGCTCGACGACGACTACCAGCTCTGCGACACGAAATAGCAACGCGCGCCTCGTCTGCGAGCGCTCAGGCGCTTGCCGCCCGGCAATCGTTCCCGTTGAACGGCACGCGGCGGCGATCTATAGGCAAGCTGTTGATTTCAAAGGGCTTGGGGAACGATGTCCGTTGACGCGGCGACGGTAAAGCGGGTGGCGCATCTGGCGCGCATCAAGGTGAGCGACGACGAGGCGGAGGCGCTCCGCGGCGAGCTGAACGCCATCCTCGGCTTCGTCGAGCAACTGAACGAGGTCGATGTCACCGGCGTCGAGCCAATGACCTCGGTCACCCCGATGCTGATGAAGAAGCGCGATGACCGCGTGACCGACGGCGGCAAGGCCGACGACATCGTGGCCAACGCGCCATTGACGGCAGACCACTATTTCCTCGTGCCGAAGGTCGTGGAATAGCCGATGGCTGTCGTCGATGCTGAGCGTCACCGGAATTCGAGGTCTCCAACCGTCCTCATGCTGAGGTCGGAATGGAGCCTCGAAGCAGGCAGCGTCGCCTCTGGAGGGTCTTCCGGGCCTTTGTTCAAGGCGGTGCCAACCGCATGAGCGAGCTCACAGCGCTTACCATCGCCCAGATCCGCACGGGGCTGGCCAGTCGCGACTTCTCGGCGCTTGAACTGACCGACTCGTATCTGAAGGCGATCGAAGCTGCCAATCCGTTTCTGAACGCCTACATCGTCGTGACGGCGGACAAGGCGCGCGCCATGGCGATTGCCTCCGACGTCAGGATCGGGCGCGGTGAAGCGCGCGCGCTCGAAGGCGTACCGCTCGGCATCAAAGACCTTTTTTGCACGCGCGGCGTTCATAGCCAGGCCGGCAGTCACATCCTCCACGGCTTCAAGCCGACCTACGAATTGACCGTCACGCAGAACCTTTGGGATGCCGGTGCGGTGATGCTCGGCAAGCTCAACATGGATGAGTTCGCCATGGGCTCCTCGAACGAGACGAGCACCTACGGCCCGGTCGTCAACCCGTGGCGAAAGCGCGGCGGCAATGCCGACCTCGTGCCCGGCGGCTCGTCGGGCGGCTCGGCGAGCGCGGTTTCCGCGATGCTTTGCGCCGGCGCGACCGCGACCGACACCGGCGGCTCGATCCGTCAGCCCGCCGCCTTCACCGGCACGGTCGGCATCAAGCCGACCTATGGCCGCTGCTCGCGTTGGGGCATCGTCGCGTTCGCGTCTTCGTTGGACCAGGCGGGCCCGATCGCGCGCACCGTTCGTGACGCGGCGATCCTTCTGAGGTCGATGGCCTCGGCCGACCCGAAGGATACGACCTCCGCGGACATCCCGGTCCCCGACTACGAGGCGTCGGTCGGCCAGGATGTCAAAGGCATGAAAATCGGCGTGCCGAAGGAATATCGCATGGACGGCATGCCGGCCGAGATCGAGGCGCTCTGGCAGAAGGGCATCGAATGGTACCGCGCAGCAGGCGCGGAAATCGTCGACATCTCGCTGAAGCACACGAAATACGCGCTTCCGGCTTATTACATCGTGGCGCCCGCCGAGGCGTCGTCCAACCTCGCGCGCTACGACGGTGTGCGCTATGGGCTCCGGGTCGACGGCGAAGACATCATCGACATGTACGAGAAGACGCGCGCCGCCGGGTTCGGGCGCGAGGTGAAGCGGCGCGTGCTGATCGGCACCTACGTGCTCTCCGCCGGCTATTACGACGCCTATTACGTCCGCGCGCAGAAGGTCCGCACGCTGATCAAGCGCGACTTCGAGGAAGTCTTCGCCGCCGGCATCGATGCGGTCCTGGCTCCGGCGACGCCGTCGTCCGCCTTCGGGATCGGCGAGAAGGCTGGCGGCGATCCGGTCGAGATGTATCTGAACGACGTTTTCTGCGTGACGGCGAACATGGCAGGCGTGCCTGCGATCGCAGTTCCGGCCGGGCAGGATTCGTCAGGCCTGCCGATGGCGCTGCAGCTGATCGGCCGGCCGTTCGACGAGGCGACGCTCTTCCGCGCCGGGCAAGTGATCGAGGACGCGGCGGGGCATTTCACGCCGCAAAGGTGGTGGTGAGCGGGCGCCTTAACGCGTGTTGTCGCAAGCGATGCAAAGGGGTCGATCGCGCTGTCGTGTGGTCGCGTGCTGACGGAGAACAATATGGCGGCAGACATTGTGCTTGCCCTTCAACGGCTCGCAGCAGGCGACTGGGACGGCGCGCACAGAATCGTGCAGGACGACCCGTCGCCCGAAGCTGCGTGGGTCCACGCGCATCTCCATCGCGTTGAAGGCGACCTTGGAAACGCAGGCTACTGGTATCGCCGCGCGGGAAAGCCGGTCGCAACCGGCGACCTCGCCGTAGAGCGGCGCGCGATCGAGGAAGCGCTCGGCAGCACGGACTGCTGAAAGCGGGCGGCGCCGCGCTTCTGTGGACTGGTTGCTGGAACTTCATGCTTCGTTAACCACGTTGTCCCATGTCTGCTGCATGCGGTTTTTGAAGCGCGGTGGGCTGTCGCGCGGCCGCATTTGCTAGGCGCGGGAACGCGCGCCGCGGGCTGGAGGGCAACATGGAACATGTGTGGCCGATCGCCGAACGCGTCTTGCGCTACGTTTTCTACGGATTGCTGAAGAAAGCGGAGAAGGTCCACTTTCTCTGAGCGTTGAATCCGTCGCCTCGCGTCTTCGGAGGGGCGTGGCGGATTAATCGGATCGTAACCATGAGCGCCGAAGCTCATGCGCGATCCGCTCTTGGCTTAACGCTCCGGATTCGGTCAACGCGCTAGTCCCACCCTGAGGCAATCTTCAGGGGGCGACGAATGCGCAAGAGAAACGGTGAACTCATGCGCCAGCTTGCAGCTGCGATTTTCCTTTCGGCTTTGGCGATCGCCGCGATGGTTGGAGCCATCGGCCCAACACACGCGGCCGATCTGCCGGGCATGTACAGCGGCCGTCACGTTTCGGCATGCGGCAAGCCCGACGAGGATGTGATCCTTTTCGACAAGCACGGCGCGCCGACACCGCCGGGCCGCACCCCCTACTTCACCTGTGTGACCGGCGCGGTGCTCGTCCCCGGCGACATCCCGCCGCCGCCGGAATATTGCTGCCACTGACGCGCCGAAAGGCGCGCGCTAAAGGCCGGGCCATCGCCCGGCCTTTTTCTTTTCCCGAGCCAACGGCTTGCGGCTCTCGGCGCGACACACTAACCGGAAGCGCGTGCGAACCCGCTGACGCCAGATGCCCTTCGAAGAGACCCGCAACACCAATCCGAAGAACCTGATCCACGGCGCGACCGGCGACTGGGAGATCGTCGTCGGCATGGAGGTGCATGCGCAGGTCGCCTCGGAAGCGAAGCTTTTCTCCGGCGCTGCGACGGCGTTCGGGGCGAAGGCGAACGCGCAGGTCAGTCTCGTTGACGCGGCGATGCCCGGAATGCTTCCCGTCATCAACGAGGAATGCGTCCGCCAGGCGATCCGCACCGGGCTCGGCCTCAAAGCGCGGATCAACCATCGCTCGGTTTTCGCGCGGAAGAATTACTTCTATCCCGACCTGCCGCAGGGCTATCAGATCTCGCAATACGACCAGCCGATCGTCGGGGAGGGGACCGTGGTGGTCGAGGTTCCCGACGCGAACGGCGGGGTCGAGGAGGTCCGCATAGGAATCGAGCGCCTGCACCTTGAGCAGGACGCCGGCAAGCTCCTGCACGACCAGCACGCGACGATGAGCCATGTCGATTTGAACCGCTCCGGCGTGGCGCTGATGGAGATCGTGTCGAAGCCGGACATCCGCTCCTCGGACGAGGCGCGCGCATTCCTGACGAAGCTCCGTTCGATCCTGCGCTACCTCGGCACGTCCGACGCCGACATGGAGAAGGGCAATCTACGCGCCGACGTCAACGTCTCGGTCAGGCGGCCGGGCGAGAAGCTCGGCACCCGCTGCGAGATCAAGAATGTGAACTCGATCCGCTTCGCGGCGCAGGCGATCGAGCACGAGGCGCGTCGCCAGATGGCGGTCCTCGAGGACGGCGGATCGATCGAGCAGGAGACGCGACTCTTCGATCCGGCGCGCGGGGAGACGCGGTCGATGCGCTCGAAGGAAGAGGCGCACGACTATCGCTACTTCCCCGACCCTGATCTTCTGCCGCTCGAGTTCGACGATGCCTATGTCGCGGCGCTTGAGAAGGGCCTGCCGGAGCTCCCGGACGCCAAGCGGGCGCGATTCATGAGCAAATACGAGCTTTCGACCGACGACGCAGGCGTGCTGACCGCGGAGAGAGATCGCGCGGAGTATTTCGAAGAGATGGTGAGGGTAGGGGCGGAGCCCAAGGCGGCGGCTAACTGGCTCATCAATGAGTATTTGAATCGCCTCTACAAGGCGACACCGGGCAGTTCACCCGCTGCGCCGGAGAAGACTGGTTATTATGGAATTGTACCGGAGGGACCTCCGGCGACAACTACCAGCGCGATCGTTCAAATGGTCACCACGGGCGAAATTTCCGGAAAGACCGCAAAGGAGCTCTTTGACATTGTTTGGGCCGAAGGCGGCGATCCGCGGGCGATCGTCGAGGCGCGCGGCCTGAAGCAGGTGACTGATACCGGCGAGATCGAGAAGGTCGTCGACGCGGTCATCGCCGAGAATCCCGCCAAGGCCGAACAGGCGAAGGCGAAGCCGGCGATGCTCGGCTGGTTCGTCGGGCAGGTGATGAAGGCGAGCCAGGGCAAGGCCAACCCGCAGGCGGTCAACGCGCTTTTGAAGGCAAAACTCGGGATCGAATAGAGCCGGGCGCACGGCCGCGGCCTTTTTCAGGATGCTTCGGTAGCCCCGCTTAGCGATGCCAAGTGAACGATCTTTCCCTCGCTGCCGCCACGTTCGATCATCTCGGCTGCCTCACGCGCAGCGAGAAGCGGTAGGCGTTTGGCGATGCGCGGTTTGATCCTTTCGTCGCGGGCTAATGCGAAAAGCTTGGGAAGGTCTTCGCGGAAAGGCCGCGGATCCTTTCTATAGAGCTGTGTGATGCCGAAGAACGTCGATTTTCGTCCGGCAAGCGGCGCTAGAAGAAAGAGCGCGGCCAGACTGCGGACAAATCCTCCGACGCTGCCGCCCGTGGCCGAGAAGCCGATTCCCACCACCAGCCCGCCTCTTCGCGTGGCGCGCACGGATTGCCCTACGAACGAGCCGCCCAGATTGTCGATGGCGATGTCGACTCCCGGCGGAACGACCCGTCGAATCTCCTCATCGATCCGCGACGCCCGACTCTCGATCGGGATCGCGCCGAGCGAACGGACGAGATCGTGATGCCGCGCCGACGCGGCGCCGAAGGTGCGCGCGCCGGCCAGCCGGAGAATCTCGATCATGGCAGACCCGACACCACCATTGGCCCCGGTCACCAGCACGACGTCACTCGCCGTAACTTTCGCCGCGCGGTGGATAGCTTGCCACGCAGTCACGTAGTTGAGGATCAGCGCTACCGCGGTGGCGTCGTCGATACCTTCCGGCACGGGTACGAATTCCGATGCAGGCCGCACCAGTTTCTCCGCATAGCCGCCATGCACAATCAGTGCGGCGACGCGCTGGCCGACCTTCAGCCCGGCGGTGTCCCCGCTGCCCAGCACCTCGACATCGCCGACGACTTCGTAGCCGGGCACGAACGGAATCTTGGGAGCGTAGGGATAGAAACCACGCCGCATCAGCACATCGGTGCCGCCGGCGCCGGTTGCGCGGACGGCGATGCGGACCTCACCGGGGCCTGGTTCGACCAGCGGCAACTCGACGCGATGAAGGACCGAAGGATCACCCTTCGCCGTAAGCATCACCGCGGAGTAGGTGGCCATATCGAACTCCGTCAAACGCGCAGACAGTTACAAGGCACTCTCTACCGCGGACTGCGCATTGCGGCCACTGTCGCAATGCATGAAACCAAATGCCGGTCTTCGTCGTATCCTCAGGTACATCGCTTGTTTGGCCGCCGTACCGGCGCTTGTCGCCGCCGTATCTAAGCCTATCCTGGCAAGCGCGTGCAGGGAGGCTCGACCATGCGCATCCTTCTCGTACTCTTCGTCGCCTTCGGGCTTTCGGCGCCGGCGGCGGCCTTCAGCGATGCCGACCGCGCCGCGATCCAGTCGACGATCGAGCGGCAGCTCCAGGCCTTTCTCGCCGACGACGGCGCCACCGCCTATTCCTTCGCCGCGCCGAACATCACGGCGATGTATCCGACGGTGGACGCGTTCATGGCCATGGTTCGGCAGGGCTATCAGCCGGTCTACCGGCCAAAGAGATATTCGTTCGGAGAGTTCACGGAGAAGCCCGGCGACCTGGAGCAGTCGGTCGACATTATTGACGCGGACGGCGTCGGCTGGACGGCCGTCTACTCGCTCGCTCAACAGGCGGACGGGACGTGGAAGATCACCGGCTGCTATTTGGTCAAGAAGCCCGGCGAGGTCGCCTAAGGGTTACGCCTGGAAGGTGAGACGGCAGAGCGTGCCGTCGCCGGTCTCTTCCATGCCGAACTCGCCGTTGATCTGGCTCGTGAGCGACTGAACGATTCTGAGGCCCATGCCAGCGGCCGCCTCGAGCGAGAAGTCCTGTGGCAGACCCTTGCCGTCATCGGAAACGGTCAGAACGTGATCCTCCCCGATGGTCTCAAGATTCACGCGAATCGTGCCGCTTTTGTTTTCGCCGAAACCGTGCTCGAGCGCGTTGCTGATCAATTCCGCGACGATCAACGCGAAGGGCACCGTCTTCTCGGCGGCGAGCCTCGTGTCGACGGCGGAGACCAGGCAGACGATGTTCTTGGCGCCCGAGGCCTCAAGCACGTCGTGGCACAGCTCTTCCATGAAGGGACCGAGGCGCAGTCCCGCCGACGCCGGATCGTGCAGCTTTCGATGCAGTTTTGCGATCAGGGCGAGCCGCGTGGTCGCCTCGCCGAGCGCCTGCCGTGCCGTCTCGTCCTTGATGCCGGAGCGCTGCAGGTTGAGGAGCGCCGATACCACGCCGAGATTGTTCGAGACGCGATGTTGTAGCTCTCTGAACAGGAGTTCGCGCTGCTCGGCGAGCTCCGCGCTGCGTGCCTTTTCCGCCTCAAGATCGTCGAGCGTGCGGTACATGAAATGGATGACGGCGATATCGACGACGATTACGCCGATGAAGAGGCCGAGCGACAGCGCCGTATCGAATTGGATCTCGAACGACCGATAGGGCGGCAGGAAGAAGTAGAAGGCCGAGAGCGCGGACGCCGTCCCGACCGCGACCGACGGCCAAAGGCCGGCGAGGAACGCGGTCAGGATCACCGCCGGGAAGAAGGTCAGGTAGGGGATGCCGTAGGGGACCTGGTTTTCGATCAGAAACCGAAGCGCAAGCGCCGCGACGAATGCCGCCGTGGCAAAGCTCCACGCTCCGACCGGGTTTTCGCGCAGGCGCGCTATTCGAGAGAGGTCCATCACAACCAAATCCACATCGAACAGGGCACACAAATGACGCTTTTTGCGCGTGCCGCCACAAAGAGATGCAGGCGGGAGGCACGAACGTGTGGCGCCGCACGGCAGCCCCGACGATCGTCGTTGCCCGGGCCGCTTCATTCTCTTAAACGCACGCAATGACCAGGCCCGTCGCGGCGGCGCACCCCGCTGTTCTGATCGTCGATTTTGGCAGCCAAGTGACGCAGCTCATCGCACGGCGCGTGCGCGAAGCGGGGGCTTATTGCGAAATTGTGCCCTTCGACAAGGCTTCCGCGGCTTTCGCGGCCCTAAAGCCAAGAGGCGTCATTCTTTCCGGCGGCCCGGGTTCCGTGCCGGAAGGGGGCAGCCCGCGCGCGCCACAAGAGGTCTTCGAGGCCGGCATTCCGGTCCTCGGCATCTGCTATGGGCAGATGACGATGGCGGCGCAACTCGGCGGGGAAGTTGAGAGCGGGCACCATCGCGAATTCGGGCGCGCGCTCCTCGACGTGAAAGCATCCTCGACCCTCTTCGAAGGGCTCTGGGCGCCGGGGGACAAGCATACGGTCTGGATGAGCCACGGCGACCGGATCACCAAGCTGCCACCCGGCTTCAAGGTGAAAGGGACCTCCGAGAACGCTCCTTTTGCCCTGATCGAGGACGAGAAGCGCCGCTTCTACGGGCTGATGTTTCATCCGGAGGTGGTGCACACGCCGGACGGCGCCGAGCTCATTGCCAACTTCGTCCGCAAGGTCGCCGGGCTTCCGGGCGACTGGACCATGGCGCAGTTCAAGGAGGAGGCAATCGCGCGCATCCGCGACGAGGTCGGGCGGGGCAAAGTCATCTGCGGGCTTTCCGGCGGCGTCGATTCCGCGGTCGCGGCGGTCTTGATCCACGAGGCGATCGGCGACCAGCTCACCTGCATTTTCGTCGACCACGGCCTGATGCGCCTGAACGAGCCGGAGGAGGTCGTGTCGCTCTTCCGCGGCCACTACAACATTCCGCTCGTCCATGTGGACGCGTCGGAGACTTTTCTGTCGGCGCTCGACGGCGTTGCCGATCCGGAGGCGAAGCGGAAGACCATCGGCCGGCTCTTCGTCGAGACCTTCGAGGCGGAGGCATCGAGGCTGGGCGGCGCGGATTTTCTTGCGCAGGGCACGCTCTATCCCGACGTGATCGAGTCGGTCTCCTTCTCCGGCGGACCGTCCGTCACCATCAAATCTCACCATAATGTCGGCGGGCTGCCGGAGCGCATGGCGATGAAGCTCGTCGAGCCGCTTCGCATGCTCTTCAAGGACGAGGTTCGGGCGCTCGGGCGTGAGCTCGGGCTGCCGGAGACCTTCGTCGGCCGGCACCCGTTTCCGGGGCCGGGGCTGGCAATTAGGGTGCCGGGTCCGGTCACGCGCGAAAAACTCGACATCTTGCGCCGCGCCGATGCGATCTATCTCGACGAGATCAGGAAGGCCGGGCTCTACGACGCGATCTGGCAGGCCTTCGCAGTGCTTCTCCCGGTGCAGAGCGTCGGCGTGATGGGCGACTACCGCACCTACGACTTCGTGCTCGCGCTCCGCGCCGTCACCTCCGTCGACGGCATGACGGCGGACTTCTTCCACTTCGACATGGATTTCCTCGGCCAGGCGGCGACCCGCATCATCAACGAGGTCAAGGGCATCAACCGCGTCGTCTACGACGTGACAAGCAAGCCACCGGGCACCATCGAGTGGGAATAGGGTGGGCGCCGGCGGGGCTGGCTCAGAAATTTTTCTTCTGGGCGGGATGCCGGTCTCGGCTTCGCGGGCCATCGGCTAATCGCCGAAGAAGGTCGGCTTCATAAATCTGCTTTCATTGGCGGCGCTAACCTATGCGTCCCAACCCGAGGGCCTTCGGCTCTCACCAGTGCAAAGGGCCAACACCCATGCCAACGATCACCACCAAGGACGGCGTCGAGATTTTCTATAAGGACTGGGGATCGGGGCAGCCCATCGTGTTCAGCCACGGCTGGCCGCTTTCGGCGGACGATTGGGACGCGCAGCTGCTGTTCTTCCTCAATCACGGCTATCGCGTCATCGCCCATGACAGGCGCGGCCACGGCCGCTCCACTCAGGTCGCCGAAGGCCACGACATGGACCACTACGCCGACGACCTGGCGGCGGTGACCGCGCACCTCGATCTCAAGAACGCCATCCACGTCGGCCACTCCACCGGCGGCGGCGAGGTTGTGCACTATCTCGGTCGGCACGGCGAGAGCCGCGTGGTGAAGGCGGCGATCATTAGCGCGGTGCCGCCGCTGATGGTGCAGACGCCGGCCAATCCGAAGGGCCTGCCCAAGAAGGTCTTCGACGACTTTATGGTGGCGCTCGCGGCCAATCGCTCGCAATTCTATCGCGATGTCGCCTCGGGTCCCTTCTACAACTACAACAAGACAGGCAAGCCTGCCGAGGCGACCATTGATAACTGGTGGCGGCAGGGCATGATGGGCGGCGCCAAGGCCCATTACGACGGCATCGTCGCCTTCTCGCAGACCGACTTCACCGAGGACCTGAAGAAGATCACCGTGCCGGTGCTGGTCATGCACAGCGAGGACGACCAGATCGTGCCTTACGTTGCGTCCGGGCCGCTCTCGGCGAAGCTTTTGAAGAAGGGCACGCTGAAGACCTACAAGGGTTTCCCGCACGGTATGCCGACGACGGAGGCCGAGACGATCAACGCCGATCTCTTGGCCTTCATCAAGAGCTGAAGATCAAAGGGTGTTCGGCGCTTCGGGCCCGGCACCCCCTATCTTGCGTCGGCCAAGCCAATAAGCCGCTGGCGCCGAATAATCGGGCGGCGGGAGCCGCTTTCGGCGGTTGATTCACGACGAATCTCTTTCGGTGCTTCGATTCCATCGCTCGTGGTGATAGGTCGTTCGAGTTTTATGCATGTTCGAGATGCCGGCTTAAGAAGCGCCCCTTAATTCCGCCATCCGGCCGCCTATATGAGGGTGAACCGCGTGGGTCATTCGGACGTTGCCGACATGGCCTGACGGCCTGAGATGTGGGGGCCGGGGAGGACGCGATGAGCAACATTCAAGAGATCAGCGAGGGCATGTCCGTCGTAGCCCTCGACGGCCGTGAGATCGGCACTGTGGGTAGGGTGGACATTTCACGCTTCGTCATCAGGAGCGTGAAGGATGGGCGCGGGTTCGACCATCTGATCCCGGTTTCCTGGATCGCCGAGGTCGGGAAATATGTCTTCCTGAACAAAGGGAGCCGCTACGTGGCGGCGAACTGGGACGCACCGGTCCCGATTACGCAGTCGCGGCGGAAGGCCGCCTGACGCACGCATTGCTCCCACGTGGGCCGCGACGCTGTCCAACGACGTCGCGGCAGGTTTCAAGCGGGGAGAGCTTCCTGCTTACGACAGTCTAAGCTCCTGGATTTTGGGAGCCGCGCGGAGCGCGCCTTGCCAGCGCGCCGCCGCTGGGCTAGCGCAACGCAAGCGTTCGCGCGGCGCGGAGGTGCAAGATGCTCGTTCTGATCCTTGGCCTCATCCTCTTTCTGGGCATGCACTCCGTCCGGATGGCCGGAGGCGACTTTCGCGGGAAAATGATCGCACGCCTGGGCGAGGGCCCCTGGAAGGGCATCTACTCGCTCGCCTCGGCGGTAGGCCTCGTTCTCATCATCTGGGGCTACGGGATGGCGCGGCAGAGCCCGATTGTCGTCTGGTACCCACCGGAATGGCTCAGGCACCTCGCCATCGCGCTGCTTTTGATCGCGTCCATCCTTTTCGCTGTCTATCTAGTGCCGGCGGGCTGGATGAAGGCGAAGATCGGCCATCCCATGGTCGTCTCCGTCAAGGTCTGGGCCTTCGCCCACCTCCTCGCCAACGGCACGCTCGCGGACATCCTTCTGTTCGGGGCATTCCTCGTTTGGGCGATCACGGACTATTTGTCGAACAGGCGGCGCGACCGCGCCGCGGGCGTCGTCCGCGTCGCCGGGCCGGCGCGGAACGATGCGATTGCCGTCGTGGTCGGCGTCTTGATCTGGGCGGCGATCCTTTGGCGCTTGCATCAATGGGTCATCGGCGTCAGCCCGCTCGCCTAGGCCCCCGATGACTGCCGAAGCCAAGGAGCGGCGCGTCACCGCCGTCGATATCGCCGGCCGTAAGAACGGGGAGCGGATTGTTGCGCTGACCGCATATCACGCGCACACGGCCGGCATTGTCGACCGCTATTGCGACTTCATCCTGGTCGGCGACTCGCTCGGCATGGTCATGCATGGGCTGGAGACGACCGTGCCGGTCACCCTCGACATGATGATCCTGCAAGGACGCGCGGTGATGCGCGGCTCGAAGCGGGCGCTGGTCGTGGTCGACATGCCGTTCGGCTCCTACGAGGAGAGCCGCGAACAGGCCTTCCGCAATGCGGCGCGCATCCTGAAGGAAACCGGCGCCGGCGCGATCAAGATGGAAGGCGGGACGCACATGGCCGAGACGGTCGCCTTCCTCGTGCGCCGCGGCGTCCCCGTTATGGGGCATGTCGGCCTGACGCCGCAGGCGGTCAACACGATGGGCGGCTTTCGCGTGCAGGGGCGGGGGGAGGAGGGGCAAAAACTCCTCGAAGCCGATGCCCGCGCGATCGCCGAGGCGGGCGCTTTCGCCATCGTGATGGAGGGGATCGTCGAGCCGGTCGCGCGCGCGGTCACAAAGTCGATCGCCGCGCCGACGATCGGAATCGGCGCATCGCCGGCCTGCGACGGGCAAATCCTCGTGCTCGAAGACATGCTCGGCCTCTCCGATTGGACGCCGAAATTCGTCAAGAAGTTCGGGTCGCTTCGCGAGCACATCGAGACCGCCGTTTCGGCCTATGCCGAAGAGGTGCGGGCCGGCACATTTCCCGGCCCGGAGCATGTCTACCAGCCCAGAAAGCGCTGAATCCCGGGCCCGGATTCCGTTGCCTCCACACGGCAAAGTGGTTAGGGTCCGCGCCGCTTCGCGGGTTCGATCGGCGGGGCCGAATCCGGGCATTCCTGCCGCATTTTTCGACTGAGTGACTATGGCCGACGACGAGCGCCGCTCCGAAACATTTATCCGCGAGGTCGACGAAGAGCTCAGGCGCGATCAGCTGAAGGCGGTGTGGAAGCGCTTTGCTCCGCTCATCATCGGCGTCTGCATACTCGTCGTCGCCGTCACCGCTGGCTACCGCGGATGGATCTGGTGGCACGAGCGACAGGCTGGGCGGGCCGGCGACCAATTCCTGGCGGCGATTGAGGAAATTCAAAGCGGAAAGCGCGCCGAGGGCGAGGCCGCGCTTCAGGCGATCGCGACGGAGGGCGGGGCCGGCTATGCCGCCTTGGCACGACTCCGGCTCGCCGGCGAAAAGGCCGGGGAGGGCGCAAAGGCGGATGCGCTCAAAGATTTCGACGCTCTCGCCGACGACAAATCGCTCTCTACGCCGCTTCGCGACATTGCGCGGATCAGGGCGGCGCTGCTTGCGCTCGACACCGGCGACCTTGAGGATGCGAAGTCGCGGGCAGAGCCGCTCGCCGTCGCCGGCAATCCCTGGCGCCACGCGGCGCGCGAGGTCCTGGGCACCGCTGCCTATCAGGAGGGCGATCTCAAAGCGGCGCGCGAGGCCTTCTCTTCGATCCAGGAGGACGCCCAGACGCCGCCCGATCTCTGGATCCGCTCGGGGCTGATGATCGCGCTGATCGACGGGCAACTGGCTCCGCCCTCGGAGCCGGCAAGTAGCGGCGACGCGGCGGGAGGCGACGCTGCGCCGGCGGCTCCCGCCCCGGCTCCCACAAATCCCAATCCCTAGGCGCCCATTTCCGCCGCAATGAAGAGGCAGTCGGGGACGACCATGATGAACTCCAAAGCTTTTTGTCGGACGGCGGCGCTTGTCCTCCTCGCCTTCCTCGTCGTCGGCTGCAGCGCGCTGAACGCGATCAACCCCTTCAACAAGAAGGAAGAGATCCTTCCCGGCGAGCGGGTTGCGGCGCTTCCGCAGGGCGTTGTCGAGGTGACCGGCGGCACGGCGAAGATCGACCCCGCCACGCCCGTAGCCGAGTGGTCGCAGCCTGGCGGCAACGCTGCCAATGCGCCGGGCAACGTCAGCTTGAGCTCCGCGTCCGGCGCGGCAAGCTGGCATGTCCGCGCCGTGGAAAAGGCGAGCAAGCGCAACGTGCGCCCCTCCGTCCCACCGATCGTCGCCGGCGGCGCCATCTACATCTACGACACCGACGGGAACGTGAATGCATTGCGACCAGGCGGCGGCAAGGCCTGGTCGGTCTCGCTTGCGCCCAAGGGCGAGAAGAGCCACGCCGCCGGCGGCGGCGTCGCCGCCTCGGGCAACGCAGTCTTTGTGGCCACCGGCTATGGAGAGCTCGCGGCGCTCGATGCTGCGACCGGCAACAAGATCTGGACCTTCGACCTCGGCGCGCCGGCATATTCCGCGCCGACCGCGGCAGACGGCATGGTCTTTGTGGTGTCGGCGACGAACGTGCTCCACGCCGTCAAACAGGCGGACGGCACGGAGGCGTGGCAATATCCGGGAATTCCGGAGACGGCGGGCGTGCTTTCGGCCGCGAGCCCGGCAGTCTCCGGAAGCAGCGTCGTCGTTCCCTATTCCTCCGGCGAGGTGATCGCTTTCGAAGCGGTGTCCGGGCAGCTGAAATGGGCCGACGCGGTCGTCCGCTCCACGCGTACGCTCGCGGTCTCCGGGCTGACGGACGTCGCGGCGAGCCCTATCATCTACGACAACGTCGTCTACGCGACCGGTGTTTCCGGCCGCACCATTGCGGTCCGCCTCTCCGACGGGGAGCGGCTCTGGGAGCAGAATATCGGCAGCGCCTCAACTCCCGCCGTCTCCGGCAACGCTCTCTTCATCGTCGATCTTGAGGATAATATCGTCGCGCTCGACCGCAAGTCGGGATCGGTCTTCTGGCGCACCGCTCTGCCGGTGGTCCGCAAGAAGAGGTTCTTCTCCGTGTGGACCGGTCCGACGCTCGCCGGCAGCGTGCTTTGGGCGGTGTCGAACGACCGCAAGCTCATCGGTGTCGATCCGGCGACTGGCAACATCGTCGTCGACAAGCAGCTGCAAAGCCCGGCCTACGTGAAACCGACCGCCGCCGCGGGCCAGCTCCTCGTCCTTTCCGCCGACGGAACGCTCACCGCCTACAACTGAGGAGGCCCTCGTGGCCTTCACCGTCGCCATCGCCGGTCGGCCGAATGTGGGGAAGTCGACGCTCTTCAACAGGCTCGCCGGCAAGCGGCTGGCGCTTGTTCACGATCTTCCCGGCGTGACGCGCGACTGGCGCGAGGCCGAGGTCGAATCCGGCGAGCTGGCGCTCCGGCTCATCGACACGGCAGGGCTTGAAGAAGCGGCGCCGGAATCGCTTGCCGACCGCATGCGCAAGGCGACCGAGAACGCGGTCCAGGATGCCGACCTCGTTCTTTTCGTGATCGACGCGCGCGCCGGCGTGACGCCTGCCGACGAGCACTTCGCCAAGATGCTGCGCGCTTCGGGCAAGCCGGTCACGCTCGTCGCCAACAAGGCGGAAAGCCGCGCGAGCGACAGCGGCTTCCTGGAAGCCTATTCGCTCGGCTTCGGCGATCCGGTCGCGGTCTCGGCCGAGCATGGCCTCGGCATTTCCGATGTCTTCGACGCGATCCGCGCGGTGATGCCGGGACGCGAAGGGGAGGGGGAAGGCGCGGCGGAGGAAGCGGCCGCGAAGCCGCTCCATATCGCCATTATCGGCCAGCCGAACGCGGGGAAATCGACGCTCGCCAACCGCCTTATCGGCAAGGAGCGGATGCTGACCGGGCCGGAGGCCGGGATAACGCGCGATGCGATCGCCGTCGATTGGAGCTGGCGCGGGCGTCCGATCAGGCTCGCCGACACGGCGGGCATCCGCCGCAAGGCGAAGGTGGTGGAGAAGCTCGAGCAGATTTCCGTCGGCGACGCTTTGAAAGTGATCCGCTTTGCCGAAGTGGTGGTGCTTCTCATGGATGCGAGCCAGCCTTTCGAGAAGCAGGACCTGCAGCTCGCGTCGCTCGTCGCCGACGAGGGGCGGGCGCTCGTCCTCGCGCTCAACAAATGGGACCTCGTCGCGGACAAGGCAGCGACGCTGCGCTCGCTCCGGGCCGACCTCGAGGAGACGCTGACACAGGTGCGCGGCGTGCCGCTTGTGCCGATCTCTGCGCTCTCCGGATCGGGCCTCGACAAACTGATGCAGTCGGTCGTCGACATGCACGCGACGTGGAACAAGCGTCTGCCGACTGCGGCGCTGAATCGTTGGCTCGGCGCGATGACCGAACGTCACCCGCCGCCCGCGGTGTCCGGACGGCGCATCAAGCTCAAATATCTCTCTCAGTCGAAGACGAGGCCGCCGACCTTCTACCTGTCTTGCTCGCGGCCGGAGGCGCTGCCCGACGCCTATCGGCGCTACATCGTCAACGGGCTGCGCGAAGACTTCGGTCTCGCCGGCGTGCCGATCCGGCTGATGGTGCGCGCCGAGGCGAACCCCTATGAGGGGAAGAAACGGCGGACATAGCCGAGGCCGCATCGACCGAGACTTTATTAAAGCGGCGCATAGCTCTTCGTCGGAAAATCGAAGAGCACGGCGGTCTGCGCGAAGTCCGGCGACGCCATTTCGATCAAATAAGGTACGATCTCAGAAGGGTGTGGAACGGTGTCCGGCTCTTCGCCCGGCATGGCTTGGGCGCGGAGAGCAGTGCGCGCGCGGCCGGGATCGATGGCGGCGACCTTGATAAGCGTCGTCTCCACCTCTTTTGCGTAGGTCGCGGCGAGCGTGTCGAGCGCGGACTTCGAGGCCGCGTAGGGACCCCAGAACGGGCGAGCGCGGCGTGCCAGAACTGAGGTCATGAAGAGCGCACGGCCGGCGTCGCTCTGGCGAAGCAGGGGGTCGAGCGAGCGGATCAGCCGCCAGTTCGCGGTGACGTTGACGGCCATCACGTCCTCCCAGATTTTTGGAGGAATATGACCGAGCGGGGAGAGCTGCCCGAGAATGCCGGCATTGGCGAGAAGCACGTCGAGCTTCTTCCAGCGTTCGAAGATGGCGGCGCCGAGCCGGTCGATGCCCTCGTAGTCCTTGAGGTCGAGCGGCACGAGCGTTGCCGAGCCGCCGGCTGCCTTGATCTCGTCGTCGAGCTCTTCGAGTCCGCCCACGGTGCGCGCGACGGCAACGATATGCGCGCCGGCCGCCGCAAACCCTTTGGCGGCATGATACCCGATGCCGCGCGAGGCCCCGGTGACAACGGCGATGCGGCCTTCGAGAGGCCTCTTTTCGTTCATCCGTTCCGGCTCAGCCGGTCTCTGCGAGGCGGTTGAACGGGCGGATCTCGCCCATCGCTTCCTGATCGGTCAGCCGCGTCGGATATTCGCCGGTGAAACAGGCGTCGCAATATTGCGGCTGCGCCGGATTGCGCCCCGCCTCCCCGACGGCGCGATAGAGCCCGTCGATGGAGAGGAAGCCGAGGCTGTCGACGCCGATGAAGTCGCGCATCTCTTCCACGCTGAGACGCGAGGCGAGAAGCTTCGACTTTTCGGGCGTGTCCACGCCGTAAAAGCATGGGTCGGTCGTCGGCGGACTCGCGACCCGCATGTGCACCTCGACTGCGCCGGCGTCGCGCACCATGCGGACGATCTTGGTGGACGTCGTGCCGCGCACGATTGAATCGTCGATGAGCACGACACGCTTCCCCCTGAGTACGGCGCTGTTGGCATTGTGCTTCAGGCGTACGCCCATATGACGGACCGCATCCGCCGGCTCGATGAAGGTGCGGCCGACATAGTGATTGCGGATGATGCCGAAATCGAAGGGAAGGCCGGCTGCTTCCGCGAACCCGATGGCGCCCGGAACGCCGGAATCCGGCACCGGAACGACAATGTCTGCCGGCGCCGGGGACTCGCGCGCGAGCTCCGCGCCGATCCGTTTGCGGACCTCGTAGACACTCGTCCCGGCGACGATCGAATCCGGTCGGGCGAAATAGACGTGCTCGAAAATACAGAAGCGCGATTTCAGCGGCGGGAACGGCCGGCGCGTCTCGATGCCGTCTTCGGTGACGATCACGAGCTCGCCCGGCAAGACCTCGCGCACAAGCTTCGCGCCGATGATGTCGAGCGCGCAGGTCTCCGACGCGAGGACCGGAGCGCCGTCAAGCTCTCCGAGGAGGAGCGGCCTGACGCCGAGCGGATCGCGGCAGCCGATCATCTTCTTCTCGGAGAGTGCGACGAGGGAGAAGGCGCCTTCGACCTGACCGAGCGCGTCGATGATCCGCTCGATCAAGCTCGTGCGCTCGCTTGTCGCGATCAGGTGGATGATCGTCTCAGTGTCGGAGGTCGACTGGAAGATCGACCCGCGCCGTTGCAGCCTCCGCTGCAAGGCCGCGGCGTTGGTGATGTTGCCGTTGTGGGCCATCGCGAAGCCGCCGGCGGCGAACTCGGCGAAGAGCGGCTGGATGTTGCGCACTGTCGCGCCGCCCGCCGTGGAGTAGCGGTTGTGGCCGATCGCGCGATCGCCCTTCAGCCGCTCCATCACCTGCGGCTTGGTGAAGTTGTCGCCGACGAGCCCGATGTGGCGCTCGATGTAGAACTGCCTTCCGTCGAAGGTGACGATTCCCGCCGCCTCCTGCCCGCGATGCTGGAGAGCGTGCAGTCCAAGCGCCGTCAGCGCCGGCGCTTCCGCATGTCCGAAGATACCGAAGACACCGCATTCCTCGTGGAGCTTGTCATCGTCGAAAGGATGCGGGCTGAGCGTGCGCATGATTTTCTTGGTCGCTGTGCGAGGCTAGTCCGGAGGCGGGGAGTCGAGCTCCCGATCAAGCTGGTTCTGGTCGTCCGGCGCGATGCCAGGCTCGTCCGGGGCGGGCGACGTGTCGTCTCCTTCGGAACCCGGCTCCTGAACGACGTCGTCGCCGGTCGCCGGCGCCGACGCCTGTCCTTTGTCGCCGCGCAGCTTTTGCATGATCTCCGCCTCGGGGTCCTCGGGGAGTCGGTTCATGAGATCCTGGCCGAGCGTATCGAGCCACGGCTTCGACTTTGCCATGGCGATCCACTCCGGCTGCTTATCCGGGGCGATGAAGAAGTTGATGAAGAGCACCGCGATGATGACCAGGATCAGCCCGCGCGCTGCGCCGAAGGCAAAGCCGAGCACGCGGTCGACCGGGCCGGCGCGCGAATCCAGCACGAAGTCGGAAATCCGCATCGTGATGATCGACACCAGAAGCAGCGTCACAAAGAAGATGCCGGCGACAGTGATGCCGAGCGCGAGGTTACGGTCGTTGACGTAGCGCTGCACGAAAGGAAGCAGGTCACCCCAGAAGAAATAGGCCACGGCCGCAGCCGCGACCCAAGAGGCGATTGAGAAGACCTCGCGCGTGAAGCCGCGGATCATGGCAAGGACGGCAGAGATCAGGATAACGACGAGCAAAATCCCGTCGAGCAACGTGAAAGGCATCAGATCGTCGCCTCCTGCGGATCCGAAACGCTACCGGGGCCGGGCCTACCGAGACGTCCTGCCGCTCCGGCTTGCGGTCGAACTCGGCGGTGATCGCCGCGACAAGATCGGCGAGCGTGGTAACTTCATTGAGCGAGAGAGTCGAGCGCACACCTTCGCGGCTTCCGACGGGTAGCACAGCCTGTGAAAATCCGAGCCTTTCGGCCTCGTTCAGCCGCATCATGGTCTGCGTTACCGGCCGGACCGCTCCGGAAAGGCTGACCTCGCCGAAATAGACGCTCTCCGGCGGCGTCGCAACTCCCGCACGCGACGAAATCAGCGCGGCGGCGACGGCGAGATCGGCAGCCGGCTCCGCGAGCCTGAGCCCGCCGGCGACGTTCAGATACACGTCGTGGCTGCCGAAGCGCATCTGGTAGCGCGTTTCAAGCACCGCGAGCAGCATGGCGAGCCGGTTCGGGTCCCAGCCGACCACCGCGCGGCGCGGCGTCCCGAGCGGGGTGGCGGAAACCAGGGCCTGCACCTCGACCAGAAGCGGGCGGGTCCCCTCGATGCCCGCGAAGATTGCAGTTCCGGGGCTCTTCGCGTCGCGTTCGCCGATGAAGAGCAGGGAAGGGTTGTCGACCTCCCTGAGGCCGGCGTCGGTCATCTCGAAGACGCCGATCTCCGAGGCCGGGCCGAAGCGGTTCTTGACGGCGCGAAGTAGGCGGAAATGGTGCCCGCTCTCGCCCTCGAAATAGAGCACGGCGTCGACCATGTGCTCCACGACACGCGGGCCGGCGATCTGGCCGTCCTTGGTCACGTGGCCGACGAGGACGACGGTCGCGCCGCTCGCCTTGGCGTAGCGGACGAGCGCCTGCGCGGAGGTGCGGACCTGGGTGACGGTGCCGGGCGCGCTTTCGACGATCTCGGTCCACAATGTCTGGATGGAGTCGATGACCACAAGGTCGACCGGCCTTCCCGCTTCGAGCGTCGCCAGGATGTTTTCCACCTGCGTCTCGGCGGCGAGCGCCACCGGCGCGTCGCGAAGGCCGAGCCGTTCGGCGCGGAGCCGGATCTGTCCGATCGCCTCTTCGCCTGAAACGTAGACGACCCGGCGACCGGCGCTCGCCATCGAGGCGGCGACCTGGATCAGGATCGTCGACTTGCCGATGCCGGGATCGCCGCCGACGAGGATCGCTGAGCCGGGGACGAAGCCGCCGCCGATGACGCGGTCGAACTCGCCGACGCCGGAAAGAGCGCGCGGCAGCTCTCTCGTCTCGCCGGCAAGCGCGGCGAGTGCGACCGGCTTGCCGCGCCCGGTGCGAAGCGCAGTCGGGACGGCGACCGCTGCTTCCTCCGTGAGCGTGTTCCACTCGCCGCAAGCTTCGCACCGGCCCTGCCACTTGGAGGAAACCGCACCACAATTGGCGCAGACGAATTGCGGGCGCGCACGGGCCATCAGCGTCTCCGAAAACCTTCTCTCGCGGGGAAAAGGTGGCTGCGAAGCAGCCGTATGAAGGGATGGGGCATGTGCCGGTTTCTCATCACCGCAGCAACCCCTTACCCGTCGCCTTCGGCGATACCCTCTCCCGTTGGGAGAGGGTTGCCCAAGTAGACGCGCTCGGCGCGGCGGCTCAAGCCCGTCAGGAGCTCGTAGCCGATCGTGTCTGCGGCGCGCGCGATGTCGTCGATCGGCAGGTTCGGTCCGAAAAGCTCCACAAAGTCGCCTTCCGTCACCCCGCGCATCTCGGTCACGTCGATCGCGATCAAGTCCATCGAGACGCGCCCGAGGAGCGGCGCGGGCCGCCCGTGCACCAGGGCGAAGGCGCCGGGGCGCGTGTCGGTCGAACCGGCGAGGCGCTGGTAGCCGTCGGCGTAGCCGGCCGAGAGCACGGCGATCCGCGTGTCCCGCTCAAGATGCTTCGCGGCGCCGTAGCCGAGAGTCTCGCCGGCGAGTGCCTCGCGCACCTGCAGGACGCGCGCTCTCGCCGTGACGACAGGCAAAAGCGGCGGACGTACGCGGGAGAATTCGGCGCCGTAAAGTGCGATGCCCGGCCGCACGAGGTCGAAGCGAAAATCGGGTCCGAGATGGATGCCGGCGGAGTTTGCGAGCGAAGCCGGGAGCGCGGGCAGCTCGGCACGAAGTTCGTTGAAAAGCGCAAGCTGCGACCGGTTCATCGGATTGTCCGGTTCGTCGGCGCAGGCGAGGTGGCTCAACAAGAGTTGCGGCGAAGCGGCGGCCAGGAGATCGCGGCGGCGCGCGAGCTCCAGCGCCTCACGGACGCTGAGCCCGAGCCGGTTCATGCCCGTATCGACCTGGAGCGCCGACGGCGCGCCGGGAAAATGCTTCGCCCACGCCTCGACTGAGGCAAAGGTGTTCAATACCGGACGGAGGTCGTTGGCACGAAAGATGTCGCCCCAGTCGGCAAAGAAGCCGTTCAGGACGTAGATCGTCGCGGGCCCCGTTGTAGCGCGCGCCTTAACATGAGCGAGGGCGGCGCGCACGCGCCGGCCCTCCTCAGGGAGTGCCACGAAAAAGGTGCGGCAGCCGACGGCGCTGAGCGCGGCGACCGCGGGCTCGATGCCGATACCATAAGCGTCGGCCTTGACGACGGCGCTCGTCTCCGCCGGCGCCGAGATGTCCGCGAGCCGCAGCCAGTTCTTCGTCAGCGCGCCAAGATCGATCGCGAGAACGAGCGCGGCTGACTCTGTCGGCTTCTGGTGCAATCCGCTCTGCTCCCGATGTGCAGCCGCCGCGCTAGGTACAAGGGCGAGGGAAGCAAGGGAAGCGGCTTGCCGCCTATTCATCACGGGCAGGCAGACGGTCGTCCCTGGCGAGCGAGGAGAAGCGCGTCACTTCGGCCTCGAACTGCAGCTCCACGGTGCCGGTCGGCCCGTGGCGCTGCTTGCCGATGATGACCTCGGCGCGGCCGGCCATCTGGTCCATCTCCGCCATCCACTTGAAGAACTCCTCGGTGTTTTCCTTGGGCTTTCGGTTCTTCAGATAGTACTCCTCGCGGAAGATGAAGAGCACGACGTCGGCGTCCTGTTCGATGGAGCCGGATTCGCGCAGATCGGATAGCTGCGGACGCTTGTCCTCGCGCGATTCCACCTGACGGGAGAGTTGCGAGAGCGCGAGGATCGGGACGTCCAGCTCCTTCGCCAGCGCCTTCAGATTGGTGGTGATCTCGGTGATTTCCTGCACGCGGCTCTCCGATGAGCGGCGCGTGGTGCCAATGATGAGCTGCAGATAATCGACGATGAGAAGGTCGAGACCACGCTGGCGCTTCAGCCGGCGCGCGCGGGCGGCAAGTTGGCTGATCGAGATGCCGCCGGTCTGATCGATGTAGAAGGGGATGCGCTGCATCTCCTGCGCGGCTTCGACGATCCTGTCGAACTGGTCCTCGTGAATGGCGCCGCGGCGGATGTCGGAGGAGGGTATCCCTGCCTGTTCGGCGAGCATACGGGTGGCGAGCTGCTCGGCCGACATTTCCAGCGAAAAAAAGCCGACGATGCCGCCGTCGACGGTCTTGATGGTGCCGTCCGCCTGCTGTTCGCCCGCCCACGCCTTGGCGATGTTGTAGCCGATGTTGGTCGCGAACGACGACTTGCCCATGCCGGGCCGGCCGGCGAGGATGATGAGGTCGGAGTTCTGCAGCCCGCCCATCATTCTGTCCAAGTCCTCAAGGCCGGTTGCGAGGCCGGAGAGGTGACCGGCGCGCTGATAGGCGGCACCGGCCATGTCGATCGCGGTCTTCAGTGCTTCGGCGAAGCCCTGGAAGCCCGAGTTGAAGCGGCCGGTCTCGGCAAGCTCGTAAAGCCGACGCTCGGCGTCCTCGATCTGTTCGCGCGGCGGCATATCGACCGGCGCCTCGTAGGCGATGTTCACCATGTCCTCGCCGATGGTGATCAGGTTCCGCCGGATCGAGAGGTCGTAGATGGTGCGGCCATAGTCTTCCGCGTTGATGATGGTCGTCGCCTCGTAGGCAAGGCGCCCGAGATACTCGGCGACGGTGATTTCGCCGACCTTGTCGTTCTCCTTCAGAAAGCTCTTGATGGTGCGCGGGTCGGCCGCCTTGTTCAGCCGGATCAGCTGCGCGGCCTTCTCGTAGATCTGCCGGTGCAGCGGATCGAAGAAATGCGCAGGCTCGAGGAAATCGGAGACGCGGTAGAACGCCTCATTGTTGATCAGGATGGCGCCGAGCAGCGCCTGCTCCACCTCGATGTTGTGCGGGACCAGACGATGGATCGGCTCGTCTTCGGGGGCAATGAGATGGGCGAATGTCATCGTTTCTTCAAACGGCTCTTCATGCCCCCGTCATAGGTAGGACGACGCGCCATGGATAGGCGCGCGCACGCCGTTTCCCCCGTCGTGCTCGTTATTCTACCGAATCACCGGAGAAAAATTATCACGGGTTGATTTTCGCGCATGGCCTATTCGCCGGCCAGCCGCAACGTCTCCGGCCCCTCGTGGCGGGCGCGGAACGCCGCTTCAGCGTCAGTCATATAGTCGCGCGTTATCGGCAGCGCCTCGCGGTCCTTCGTGAGCTGCATCTGGAAGACCATCATATCGCTGGCGCGGAACGCCGCCTCCGACCCGGCGAGATAGAAGTCCCACATGCGGCAGAAGCGCTCGTCGTAGATCGCGGCCGCCTCCTCCCAATGCGCCCGGAAGCGCTCGCGCCAGGCGCGCAGCGTCTCCGCGTAGTGCAGGCGAAGGATCTCGATGTCGGTCACGAACAGCCCGGCGCGCTCCACCGCTTTCAGCACTTCTGAGAGCGCGGGGATGTATCCGCCGGGGAAGATGTATTTGGCGATCCAGGAATTGGTCGTTGCGGGGGGGCCGCTGCGGCCGATCGAGTGCAGCAGCATCACACCCTTGTCCCTCAGAAGCGACGCCACGGCGCCGAAGAACTCACCATAGTGCGGCGCGCCGACATGCTCGAACATCCCGACCGACACGATGCGATCGAACTTGGTGTCAAGCGCGCGATAGTCCTTCAGCTCGAAACGCGTGCGCCGATCCAGCCCGCGCTCGCGTGCTCGCTGGTTGGAGACGGCGTGCTGCTCGGTCGACAGCGTAACGCCGGTGACATTGACGTCGAAATAGTCGGCGAGGAAAAGCCCGAGCCCGCCCCAGCCCGAGCCGATGTCGAGGATGTTCTGGCCGGGACGAAGCGCGAGCTTTGACGCAAGGTGCCGCTTCTTCGCCCATTGCGCCTCTTCGAGACTGGCGCCGGGCCGGTCGAAATAGGCGCAGGAATATTGCATATCGGAATCGAGGAAGAGGCGGTAGATGCGGCCGTCGAGATCGTAGTGGTGCTTGATGTTCCGCTGCGCGCGCCAAATCGAGTTGTTCTGCGCGAGGCGGCGGGTCGCGAAGCGCAGCCGCGACAGCGAGGCGTAAAGCGGCTCGCTCTTCACCTCCGTCCAGTTCTCGTTCACGAGCATGAGGAAGTCGAGGAGGGTGTCCTCCGGGAAGACGATTGAGCCGTCCATGTAGGCTTCCCCGATGGCGAGATCAGGGTTCCTGAGAACCCGCCACTCGGCGCGCGGATCGCGGAAGACGACATGCGCGGAGAGGCCGTGTCCGTCGCCGTAGACCGAAACGCCTCCGTCAGACCAGGTGACCTGAAGCCCGCCGCGCCGAACAATTCGGGCCAACAGGCGATCCAGCCAACGATTCATCCCTCTCTTCCCCACCCCCTCCAACCCTGACATTCAAATACCGTTTTGTGCGCGACGCAACATCCTGGCGGATCAAAAGAAGTGCCCGCCGCCCATGCGCACCCGGCGCAACAAGAGAAAGGGCGCCGAAGCGCCCTTGGAGATGATGTCGGTCCGGTGAGGCGAGGTCAGCTCTCGGCGGTTTCGTGGCCTTCGGCGGCCCGGCTTTCGTCGCCGTCGCTCTCCTCGGCCTCGGGCTCAGCGCCCCCGGTTGCCTCTTCGGCTTCCGCGGCGATCTGCGCGTCAGGCCGCGTCAGGTCCTCGCCGCGCGCCTGCCGCTCCGCCTCGTCGTTAGAGCGAGCAACGTTAATGGTAATCGGCACTTCGACCTCGGGGTGAAGCGTGATCTTCACCTCGTGCATGCCGATCGCCTTGATGGCGCGGTCGAGCCGAACCTGCCGGCGCTCAATGGAGAAGCCGCTGGTGGAAGCCGTCTCGGCGATGTCGCGCGTCGAGACGGAGCCGTAGAGCTGACCGGTCTCGCCCGCCTGGCGGATCACGATGAAGCTCTGGCCTTCGAGCTTCGTTGCGACGCCTTCGGCCTCCTTGCGCGCCTCCAGGTTGCGCGCCTCAAGCTGCACCTTCTCGCGCTCGAAGCGCTTGCGGCTTTCGGCGTTCGAGCGAAGCGCCTTGCCCTGCGGCAAGAGGTAGTTCCGCGCGTAGCCGTTTTTCACGCGCACGACGTCGCCCATCTGGCCGAGTCGGGCGATGCGCTCCAAAAGGATCACTTCCATCTTCGTCTCCTTGCTGTCCCGCGATTGCGGTTAGGGGCGGCCAGGCCGGTCGCTCCAGCGGATGGCTTCCGGCCTACTTCAAGACGTAGGGCAGGAGGCCGAGAAAGCGGGCGCGCTTGATCGCCCGCGCGAGCTCGCGCTGCTTCTTGGCGGAGACCGCTGTGATGCGCGAAGGCACGATCTTGCCGCGCTCCGAGATGTAGCGCTCCAAGAGCTTCACGTCCTTGTAGTCGATGAGGGGCGCGCCATCGCCGGAGAATGGGCAGGTCTTGCGGCGGCGGTGGAAGGGGCGGCGGGTCGGGAGCTGTGCAATATCGACCATCGTTCTACTCCTCGTCGTCGCGGCGACGCTCGCGGTCGCGTTTGCGGCGCTCGTCGCGCTCCTTCTTCTGCATCTGCACCGACGGCTCTTCTTCGAGCTTGTCGACGCGGACCGTCAGAAAGCGAAGCACATCCTCGTTGATCCGCATCTGCCGCTCCATCTCGTTCACCGCGTCATGCGACGCGTCGATGTTCATCAGCGTGAAGTGCGCCTTGCGGTTCTTGGCGATGCGGAAGGAGAGGTTCTTCAGGCCCCAATACTCGGTCTTGCCGACGCTGCCGCCGGCGCCTGCGATCACGCCCTTGAACTGTTCGACCAGCTCGTCGACGCGTTGACCCGACACGTCCTGCCGGGTCAGGAAAACATGCTCATAGAATGCCATTCGTCCTCAGCCTTTCCATCACGACCCGGCTTGGCGCGGAGCCCCGTCGAAGCCTCGTGCGGGCAGGCCCGCGGAAAGGCTCGTGACGTCTTCGAGAGCGGAGACACGGGAAACCGGATCGTTTTATGCGATCCTGCGGGCACCTCGCGGTGCGCCGCTTTCCGTTAAGCCCCCGGCCGAAGCCGGTCGTGGAAGCGCGCTATATACGTCAAAACCCGGCGAACGCAAGGCGGGCCGGGCGGGTCGGCCGGGCATCGGCGCCTTGAAGCCGCGGCAATCCCAACGCGGCTTGACACTCCCGTCCATGCGGTGTGGATCGGCCGAAACCCATGGGAGGCCCGATGACGACCGCATTCCTTTTCCCTGGCCAGGGGAGCCAAGGGGTCGGCATGGGGAAAGCATTTGCTGATGCGATTCCGGTCGCGCGGGCGGTTTTTGACGAGGTGGACGAAGCGCTCGGCGAGCCGCTCTCCAAGATCATCTTCGAGGGGCCGGAAGAGGTCCTGACGCTCACGCGCAACGCCCAGCCGGCGCTGATGGCGGTGAGCCTCGCGGCGCTCAAGGCGCTCGAGGCCGAAGGAATCTCGGTCGCCTCGCACGCCGCCTATGTTGCCGGCCACTCGCTCGGCGAATATTCGGCGCTCGCCGCGGCCGGCAGCTTGTCGATCGGCGATACGGCGCGGCTTCTGCGCCTCCGCGGTGACGCGATGCAGAAGGCGGTGCCGGAAGGGGTCGGCGCGATGGCCGCTCTTCTCGGGCTCGATCTCGCCGCCGCTGCGGAAGTTGCGAAGGCGGCGGCGAGCGCCGACGAGGTCTGCGAAGTCGCCAACGACAATGCGCCGGGCCAGGTGGTCGTTTCAGGACACAAGGCGGCGGTGGAGCGTGCGATCGAGATCGCCAAAACGAAGGGTGCCCGCCGCGCCATGCTTCTGACGGTGTCCGCCCCTT
Source organism: uncultured Alphaproteobacteria bacterium (assembly GCA_963720705.1). Lineage (GTDB taxonomy): Bacteria > Pseudomonadota > Alphaproteobacteria > Rhizobiales > Afifellaceae > DASWJZ01. Next base: position 245,651 of record CAVRGJ010000003.1, on the reverse strand, counting down.
TCCATTGCGCGCTGATGGAGCCGGCGGCGGAAGTCATGGCGAATGCGCTCGCGGCGACGAGGATCCATCCGCCCTCCGTGCCGCTTGTCGCCAACGTGACGGCGACATCGCTCACCGATCCGACCGAAATCCGGCAGCGCCTCGTTGAGCAGGTCACCGGCACCGTCCGCTGGCGGGAATCGATGGCGTGGCTCGCGGCAAACGGCGCCACGCGGGTCGTGGAGATCGGGGCCGGCAAAGTATTGACGGGGCTTGCGAAGCGCACCGCGCCCGACGCGATTGCGTTGTCGGTCTCGACGCCTGAGGACGCGAAGGCGCTCGCGGCGGCGCTGAAGGGCTAGTACGTTCTGAGTTGGGTGTCATCCTCGGGCGAGCACGGCGAGACCCGAGGAGCCAGGGACCACGGCGTTCGGCACTGGGTTCTCGGGGCTCCGCTTCGCTCCGCTCGAGAATGACATCGCTGAGGTCCAGGAACCTAAGGACAGCACCAGGGAGACATCATGTTTGGTCTGGGAGGCAAGCGCGCCCTCGTCACGGGCGCGAGTGGGGGCATCGGCGGTGCGATTGCCGAGGCGCTTCACGCGCAGGGCGCAACCGTGACGCTCTCCGGCACACGTCTCGAAGCGCTTCAGGCGCTCGCCGGGAAACTCGGCGAACGCGCGTATGTCGCGCCGGCGGACCTCGCGGATAGGGCGGCCGTCGATGCGCTGGTGCCGGAGGCGGAGCGGCTGATGGGTGGGCTCGACATCCTGGTGAACAACGCCGGGCTTACCCGCGACGGGCTTGCCGTCAGGATGAAGGACGAGGATTTCGAGCTCGTGCTCCGCATCAATCTCGAAGCGGCGTTCCGGCTCTGCCGTGGTGCCCTCAGGGGCATGATGCGGCAGCGCTTCGGCCGCATCGTCGGCATCACATCGGTCGTCGGCGTGACCGGCAATGCCGGCCAGGCGAACTATGCCGCCTCCAAGGCCGGCATGATCGGGATGTCGAAGGCTCTGGCCCAGGAGGTCGCGAGCCGCGGCATCACCGTGAACTGCGTGGCGCCCGGATTCATCGAGAGCGCGATGACCGGGAAACTCAACGAAAAGCAGCGCGAGGCGATCCTCGGCACGATCCCGACGGGGCGTCTCGGGAGCGGTGCAGATGTCGCCGCTGCGGTCGTCTTTCTCGCCAGCGACGAGGCTGCCTACGTCACCGGCCAGACGCTTCACGTGAACGGCGGGATGGCCATGATTTGAGGAGGGAGAATCGCCCTGGGAGAGGCGGATTTCCGCTGCTGGTCAAGCCGGTTGAAACGTGATAACGACCGCGGAAAGTTGACCTTGAGCCCGGGTGAATCGCCGCTGAAGCTCCCGCTTCGCGGCTTTTATGTATGTTCCGGGTCGGGAAACGGCCCGAAAATGAGGAAGAGGTTATGAGCGACAACAGCATCGAGGCGCGCGTCAAGAAGATCGTCGTCGAGCATCTCGGCGTGGAGGAGGACAAGGTGTCCAAGGACGCGAGCTTCATCGACGATCTCGGCGCCGACAGTCTCGATACGGTTGAGCTCGTCATGGCCTTCGAGGAGGAATTTGGCGTCGAGATTCCCGACGACGCGGCGGAAACCATCCTGACCGTCGGCGATGCGGTCCGCTTCCTGGAGAAGAGCACCTCCTGATCGCGGAGCGAGATCCGCAACGTGCGGCGCGTCGTCGTCACCGGATTGGGCATGGTGACGCCGCTTGGGAGCGGCGTGGAGACGTCGTGGGCGCGGCTCAAAGCGGGCGAAAGCGGCGCGGCGCGCATCACCACCTTCCAGGTCGATGATCTTCCTTGCCAGATTGCCTGTGTGATCCCGCGCGGCGACGGCTCCGACGGGACGTTCAATCCCGACCTCTCGATGGAGCCGAAGGAGCAGCGGAAGGTCGACGACTTCATCATCTTCGCGATGGCCGCCGCCGACGAGGCGCTCGCAAGCGCCGGCTGGCATCCGAAGAGCGATGAGGATCAGTACGCGACCGGCGTCCTGATCGGATCGGGGATCGGCGGCATTGGCGGCATCGTCGAAGCGGGCATCACGCTGCACGAGCGCGGACCGCGCAGGATATCGCCGTTCTTCATCCCCGGCCGCCTCATCAATCTCGCGTCCGGGTACGTGTCGATCAAGCACGGCCTGAAGGGGCCCAACCACGCCGTCGTCACCGCCTGCTCGACCGGCGCACATGCGATCGGCGACGCTGCTCGGCTGATCGCGCTCGGCGATGCCGACGTGATGGTCGCCGGCGGCACGGAATCTCCGGTCGTGCGCATCTCGCTCGCCGGCTTCGCCGCCTGCCGGGCTCTCTCCACGCACTTCAACGATCGCCCGAAGCAAGGCTCGCGGCCTTATGACCGCGATCGCGACGGCTTCGTGATGGGCGAGGGGGCCGGCGCCGTGGTGCTCGAAGAGCTTGAGCATGCGAAGGCGCGCGGGGCCACGATCCATGGCGAGGTGATCGGCTATGGGCTTTCAGGCGACGCCTACCACATCACTGCTCCTTCGGAGGACGGCAACGGCGCGGAGCGCTGCATGCGCGCGGCGCTGAGGCGGGCGGGCATCGATCCGTCCGAGGTCGACTACGTCAACGCCCACGGCACCTCGACCATGGCCGACGGGATCGAGCTTGCTGCCGTGGAGCGCGTGATGGGGAACGCGGCCGGCGGGCTCACGATGTCGTCTACAAAGTCGGCGATCGGCCACCTGCTCGGCGCGGCCGGCGCCGTCGAAGCGATCTTCTGCCTGCTTGCGATGCGCGACGGCGTCGCCCCCCCGACCCTCAACCTCGACAATCCGTCGGTCGAAACCCCGATCGACCTCGTGCCGCTCAAGGCGAAGGAGAAGCGAATCGACGTCACGCTTTCCAATTCCTTCGGCTTCGGCGGCACCAACGCGTCGCTGGTTTTCCGCCGTGTCTGATGGGTTCGCGGTTTAGCCTCAATCGGTGGTATGAGTTGGCCTGGGGAGGGGCAGGCCGCGGATGAGCTACACGAATCGCCCTACCGACAAGAGAAACCCGCCGGCAATGCCGGAGTTGCCGGACATGCCGGCCGTGTCGCCGCTCGACATGCCGGCAACGGCCGAAGTGCAGCAGCCGCGGCGGCGCATCGCGCCGAAGAGCCCGCGTCAGGTCCTGCAGCCGGAAACGGCGCCCCCGCCGCCACCCCGTTCGCAAAAGGCGCGGCATCCGCTGGTCGTGGTTTCAAACTTCTTCCTGATGATCGCCGTGCTGATCATCCTCGCCGGAGGCGGCCTCCTCTACTTCGGCATTCAGAAGTTCAACCGGCCCGGACCTTTGACGGAGACGACCAGCGTGCTGGTCACTCCCGGCGCCGACCTCGATTCGATCTCAACGCAGCTTCAGCGGCACAACGTCATCGACAGCCCGTTCATCTTCACGATGGCTGCCCGCTTCCAGAAGCTGGAAGCCAAGCTGCAGGCTGGCGAGTACCTGTTCCAGGCCGCCGTCAGCATGAAGCAGGTCCTCGACGACTTGGCTTCCGGCCGATCGGTCCTGCACTCGATTACCTTCCCCGAAGGGCTGACCAGCCAGGCGATCGTCGACAAGCTCAACGCCGATACCGTCCTGACCGGCGATATTACGGCCGTGCCGCCCGACGGCTCGCTGATGCCCGACACCTACAAGTTCACGCGCGGCGCCACGCGCCAGCAGATGCTCGACCAGATGCAGCGCGTCGAAGCGCGGGTGGTGCAGGAGGTCTGGAGCCGGCGCGCGCCCGGGCTGCCGATCACGACGCCCGAGGAGTTCGTGACGCTTGCCTCGATCGTGGAGAAGGAGACCGGCCGCGCCGACGAGCGGCCGCGCGTCGCCGCGGTCTTTATCAATAGGCTGCGCAAGAATATGCGGCTGCAGTCCGACCCGACCGTGATCTACGGGCTCTTCGGTGGAGCGGGCCGACCGCCGGACTGGGCGCTCACCGATGCGGCACTGGCAAAGCCGACGCCGTTCAACACCTATCTGATCGACGGCCTGCCGCCCTCGCCGATCGCCAATCCTGGGCGCGCGGCACTCGAGGCGGTAGCCAATCCGTCGCGCACGAACGAACTCTATTTCGTCGCCGACGGCACCGGCGGGCACGCTTTCTCCGCGACGCTCGAGGAGCACAATCGCAACGTCGCGCGCTGGCGGCAGATAAGGGCTGACCAGGAGAAGGCGGCGGCCGCAGCTGCGGCGGGCGGGGCGCAGACGCAGACCGACGCGCCGGCGCAGGACGCGCCCGCGGGTACACCGGCGCAAGACGTCGCGCCGGCGGATACACCACCCGACGCTACGTCGCCGGACAGCGCGGCGCCCGCCGATCAGGACTAACGCGGCGTGCCGGCCGCGCGGTTGAAGGAAGGCGCAGCCGCTCGTCATGTGGCGAGGACCAACCGTCGGGGATAAATGACGCTCTCAAGCATGACCGGCTTCGCGCGAAACGCCTTCGAGGCCGAAGGCGCGAAGTATTCCTGGGAGCTGAAGAGCGTCAACGCGCGCGGGCTCGAAGTGCGGCTTCGGTTTCCCTCCGGCTTCGATCACCTGGAGTCGGACGTGCGCGCGCAGCTGCGCGAGCGGATCGCTCGAGGAAGCTGCTTCGTCACACTGGCGCGCGAGACGGAATCGGAGCAGCGGAGGGTGGTGCTGAACGAGGCGACGCTCGCGCTCGTCATCGCTGCTGCGCGCCGGCTTGCGGCGGTTGAGGGGATAGGCGCACCGACGGCAGACGGACTCCTTGCGATTCCGGGGGTACTTGAGGAGGGCGACGTTTCGCTGAAGGGCGAAGCCGCCGAGCGCCGCGACGCCTCCGTGCTTGCGGCGCTGGCGGCTACGATCGACCAGTTGCTCGCGGCGCGCGCCGAGGAGGGGAAGCGGCTTGCCCTCGTGCTCGCCGACCAGCTTCGAAACGTCCAAGTACTGGTCGAAGACGCGAAGCGTGTGGCGGCCGAGGCGCCGGAGGCGATGAAGGCGCGCATTCGGGATCAAGTAGCGCTGCTCACGGCCGACGGTATGGGGCTCAATCCGGAGCGGATTCACCAGGAGGCGCTGATCGCCTCGACGCGCGCCGACGTGCGCGAGGAGCTCGACCGCCTGGCAAGCCACATCGAAAGCGCTCGCGGCTTGGTGGCGTCGGGGGGCGCGGTCGGGCGGAGGCTCGACTTCCTCTCGCAGGAGTTCAACCGCGAGGCCAACACGCTTTGCTCAAAGGCTTTTGACAATCGGTTGACGACGATTGGACTCGAGCTGAAGGCGGTCATCGACCAGTTTCGCGAACAGGTGCAAAATCTGGCATGAGCACCGGTCCGATACAGCTTCGCCGCAGGGGCGTGATGTTCGTGCTGTCGTCGCCCTCGGGCGCCGGCAAGTCGACGCTCGCGCGCCTGCTCCTGTCGGAAGAGCGCGATCTCGTTCTTTCGATCTCGGTGACGACGCGGCCGCGCCGCGCGAGCGAGGTGGAGGGCCGCCACTACCGTTTCATCGAGCAGACAGAGTTCGCGCGCATGCGCGAGCGCGGCGAGCTTCTGGAATGGGCAGAGGTGCACGGCAACTTCTACGGCACGCCGCGCGCGCCGGTCGAGCGCGCGCTGGCGCAAGGGCGGGACGTACTCTTCGATATCGATTGGCAGGGCACGGAGCAGCTTGCGAGAATCGAGGAAACGCGAGCGGACCTCGTTCGCGTGTTCGTGCTTCCGCCGAATTTCCGCGAGCTTCGGGCGCGCCTTGAGCGGCGCGCCGAGGATACGTCCGACGCGATACGCCGTCGTCTTGCGAACGCGCGCGCCGAAATCGAGAAGTGGTCGTCGTACGACTACGTGGTCGTCAACGAGGATCTCGATCGCTCGTTTCCGCTCGTGCGGGCGATCCTCGCCGCCGAGCGCATGCGCCGGGAGCGCGTCACGGGGCTGGAGGATTTCGTCGAGAGCCTGCTCCAGGAAGCCGACGAGGCAGCGCGCGGCGCTTCCTAGCGGTGCTCGGCGAAGAAGCGGACGAGGCGTAGAAAGTCCTCGATCGCCAGATCCTCTGCGCGAAGCGTCGGTGCGATGCCGAGCTCTTGCAGGATGGGCTCCGGCTCAGGCCAAAGCTGCTTCAGGCTCCCGCGCAGCATCTTGCGTCTCTGGCCGAAGGCGGCGGCCGTCACCGCCTCCACGGCTCGCGGTGGAACGGGCTGCGCGTCGGCACGTGGCTCGAAGCGCACGACCGCCGATGTCACCTTCGGCGGTGGTGTGAAGGCGCGCGCCGGAACGTCGAAGAGCCGGGTCGGGCACGTGCGCCACTGCGTCAACACCGCGAGACGCCCGTAAGCCTTTGTGCCGGCCTTGGCGACGATCCGATCTGCAACCTCGCGCTGGAACATCAGCGTCAGGCTCGCCCAGAACGGTGGCCATGTCATCGAGGACAGCCAGCCGACGAGAAGCGGCGTCGCGATGTTGTAGGGGAGGTTGGCGACGATTCGGATCGGGCGATCGGTGGAGAGCTGCGAGTAGTCGAAGGCCAGTGCGTCGCCCTCCACGATGGTGAGGCGTCCCGGTGCTGCAGCGGCGATCTCTGCGAGTGCCGGCAGCGCACGCCGGTCGCGTTCGATGGCTGTCACATGCGCCGCGCCTTCGACAAGCAGCGCACGCGTCAGCCCGCCCGGACCGGGACCGATCTCGACGACATGGCTATCGGCAAGCGGTCCGCCGGCGCGCGCGATGCGGCGCGTCAGGTTGAGATCGAGGAGGAAGTTCTGCCCGAGGGCTTTGCGGGCGGCGAGGCCGTGCGCGGCGATGACCTCGCGAAGCGGCGGAAGCGCTTGCAGCGCGTCGTCCCTCAAACGGCCGCCTCGCGGCAACTCATGGATCGCGCCAGCTTAAGCGCCTCGATCAGGCTCGTGGCGTGCGCCTTGCCCGAGCCGGCGATGGCGAGCGCCGTCCCGTGATCCGGAGACGTGCGCACGAAGGGGAGACCGAGCGTGACGTTCACCGCCTTGTCGAAGGCGATCGCCTTGATCGGGATCAGCGCCTGGTCATGATACATACAGAGAGCGGCGTCGTAGGTCTGTCTCGCTTCGGGATGGAACATCGAGTCGGCGGGGAGGGGGCCGGTCGTCTCGATCCCCGTGCGCCGCAGCGCCTCGACCGCCGGACGGACGATCGTCTCGTCTTCGCGCCCGAGCATGCCTGCTTCGCCTGCGTGCGGGTTGAGGCCGGCAACGGCAAGCCGCGGATTGGGAATCGAAAAACGGCGGGCGAGATCGCGCGCGACGACGATTGCCGTCCGCACGATGAGGTCGGACGTCAGCCTGCGCGCGACTTCGACAAGGGGGATGTGGATCGTGACCGGCACGACTTTCAGGTCCGGCCCCGCAAGCATCATGACGGGCGCGGCCGATTTTGCGAAGAGCTCTTGTGCGAGGACGCCGAGATACTCGGTGTGGCCGGGATAAGGGAATCCGATGGCGCCGAGCGCCTTCTTCTGGACCGGGTTGGTGACGATCGCGCTTGCGGCGCCGTCGCGGACGAGCTCGGCCGCGCGACGGATCGACCAGACTACAGCCGGCGTGTCGGACGGTGCGATGGTGCCCGGCGTGCCGGATACCGCCGGAGCGCCCGCCAGGCACGGCAGCGCATCAGGAAAAGTCGCAGCCGCGGCGCCGACTTCGACGGTCTTGGTGCGGATATCGCGCCCCAACGACGTCGCGCGTCGGGCAAGCAATTCCGCGTCGCCCACAAAGACAAAGGGCGGTACGTCGGCGGCGCTTCGCGCCAGCCAAGCCTCGATGGCGATGTCGGGGCCAACCCCGGCAGGCTCGCCAAGCGTCAGCGCGAGCGGCGAGCGCGACGCCGCGCGGCTCACCGGTACTCGATGACGGCGTCGGAGCGGAGGTCGCGAAGATAGCGACGGGCGAGGAGCTGTCCACGCTCGCCGAGTATTTCCTCGCGAACCGCGACTGCCGCCTCGGTTTCGCCCGCGATCGCGTTCTTGGCGCAGACGCCGACAATCTGGAAGCCCTCGCTGGTCCGTTCCGGCTTCGTCGCGCTGCCGACTTCCGCAGCGGCAAGTTCCGCCTTGAGCGGCGCGGGCAGGTCGGCCTCCGCTTTCCGTACGGGGGGCTGGATGACGACGTTGGGCGAGCCGCCCGCTTGCTCGACGCTATGATCGCAACCCTGAAAGCCGTCGTGGAAAGCCTTCGCCGCGTTCAGCCGCTCGTTGACGACGGCGCTGCTGGCCCCGGACGGGACGATGAAGACGATGGACTGGAGCATGTATTCGAAGGCTGCTTGCTGCGGTCCCGCATCGTTGCGCGAGCTCAGCGCCGCAGCGACGTCCTGGTCGGTCACGGTAACGGTTGCGCGGAACCGAGCGCGGACGACCCTCGCCCATGCCATGTTGGCGTGCAGGTACTGCCTGAAGGTATCGGGATCCAGTCCTGCCTGCCTGAGGGCTTGATTGAACTGAGCGGCGGTCATCTTCGCGCCGCTCGCTCGATCCGCGATTTCTTGGTCGATGGCGGCGTCGCTCACCTCCACATGCCGCCGCGAGGCCTCCTGCAACATGAGTTGTTCGTCGATCAGTTGATCCGTCGCCTCTTTCTCGCCCGCCTTCCCGTGGGTGAAGAGGCGCAGCATTTTCGTGCGCTGCTGGATGTCGTACGTCGTGATCGGCTGATCATTGACCAGGACGCGGATTGCGCTCGCTGAAGCCGGCTGCGCTACGAGCAACGGCAGCGCCGAGAGGACGAGCGCTACCAGCGCGAATCGGGGCAAATGACGCATTCTCAATGCCATCAATGGTGGTCTCGGCAATTTCGGACGAATCGACGAAGAATGTCTACCGATCAATCTGTCGAAAATCCGGCCATATTCCCTATTGTACCTGGGAATCGGGTCGCAGCGACTGCCCAAATCCCCCGTCGGCGATCGTCCTCAGGCTGAGCCGGAAGAATATCTGTCGCGCCGAGACGAGGTCAGTGTACGTGTCGGTCGTCTCAGAATAGGTGGCGGAGACGGAAAAGCAATCGTCGGCGTAAGCGACCCCGAGGCTGTCGGAGACCAGGCTGTTCTTGCCCAGATCGAACACGAGCGAGCCGAGCAGCGACCAGTTGTCGGTAATTCCAACGGCCGCGGCGGTGCTGAGTTCTTCGCGCCGCGTGAATATGCCTGAGGCTGGGCTTTCGCGCATGTAGGTATAGTCGACGCCCGCAGAACTGTGCCCGTAGCCGCCGGTCGCAGAGAGATCAAGGCGGTTCAGCGTGAGGTCTTGATCGTCAAAGCGACCTCGCCCAGTGACCGCCAGCCCGAATCCGGTGTTCAGCGTGACACGCGCGAGGTAGTCGGACTTGCGTGTTTCGAGCCCCGACCCGACGCCGGTCAAGGCATGGTCCTGGAGCGAGAAGGAGTTCGTGCCGGCGAGTTGATATGAGCGGCCCATAACGGCGTCAATCGACGCGCCGTTTGGGAAAAGACCCTGATAGAGAAGCCCGAGATTTGCGCGCGTGCCTCCTTCCTGGCGATCGTAGCCGGCGAACTTGTCCCACTTGAACAGCGTCGTGTCGTCAAATTCGAGGCTCTGCGAGTCCTCGTTCGGAAGGCTGCCGGCATGCACCTCGTTTGGCCGTGCGATGACCTGCACCTTCGGGCCGAACGTGTGTGTCGTTGAGCCGAGCGTTGCAAGAAACGGCCATTCGTATTCGACGCCGACCGCCGGCATCACTCGCCCGGTCGCCCCGGAATTGGTCAAGCCGGCTGCCGGGTCGTCAGAAGCGATCCAGTCGGCGTCGGCCTGTACATAGCTGAACGGCGTCACGAGCTGGCCGCCGGGAAGTATCAGACGGCGCTTCCAGCTGGCGCGATTGGTGGCGCGTGTAAAGGAGCCCGCGACGCCGGCATAATATGGACTGAAAGGCGCGGGCGGGTGCCGAATGTCGCTCTTGTCGCGTGTCAGGCTCGCGAGGTTTGAATCAAGGCGCAGTTCGCCGCCGAAGATCGGCTTGTCGACGACGTAGTTGCGGTCGACGACCGGATGGACGAACGCCTGCTCGGCCTGGTCGTCGTGCACATAGACGTCGCCGTTGGGGAGGGTCTCCTCCGTATCTTCGCGCTGAACGCGAATGAAATAGCCGCTGGCTGCGAAATAGTCCCGATCGTTCATCCCGTTCAAGTAGACGGTCGATGGCAGCTCGCCCGCCTGCGCGCCGGGAATCTTGTAGTCGCGGTTGAAGGTGCGGTCGGTGGAAAAATCTATGTCCCAGCCGAAGGACCAATTCTTGCTCAGGCTGAAGGCGCCTTGTGTGCGCGCGGCGCCGCGCAGGTCACGGTCGCCGCTGAGCGGTTCACCGTTATTGACGAAGGCTTCCGGATCGTTCTGAAAGATGCCAGCGAGCTGAATCGAGTAGGAGCCGTTCATCATGCGTTGGCGCCATTGCGCCTGCATGAGCAACCCCTGCCGGCTCAGGATGGTCGGCGAGAACGTGACGTCGTAGTTGGGCGCGAGGTTCCAGAAGAACGGCGTTGTCACCCCGAATCCGAGAGCGTCGCTCTGCAGCACCGAGGGAACGAGAAAGCCGGACTTGCGCTTCACCGTCGGGTCGGGATGGAAAAAGATCGGCATATAGGCGATCGGAATCCCAAAGAACTCGAGGCGGGCGTTCTCGTAGTAGATACGATGATCTTTCTCGTTATGGATGATGCGCGCCGCCTTGATCTGCCAGAGCGGAGGCCGCTCGGGGTGCTCAAGACAGGGCTCGCATGCCGTATAGACGCCCCTGCGGAAGATGGTCAGCGTTCCGTCGCGCCGCTCCGCTGTCTGCGCCGTGAAACGCGTGCGGTCGGTTGTGATCAGGTTCAGGCTGCCGACGAACCCGTCGCGGAAATCATCGGTGACGTCGAGCCTATCGGTCGTGGTGAGGTTGCCGCTCGGGTCGAGCATGCGGATGCCGCCGGTAGCGATCAGGCGACCGGATTTCTGATCGTAAGAAATACGGTCGGCATCGAGCGTGTAGCCTTTGTAGTACATCTGCACGTTGCCGATCGCGGTGACGACTTCGTGGTCGAAATCGTAAACCAGCTGGTCGGCCTGGAGCAGCATTTGGCCGCCCGCCGTGTCTTGCGGCAGCGCATCCGCGCCGGCACCGATCGGCCCGATCGACTGGGCAATCGCCGGCAGGCCTCCGGCAGCGAGTGCGGCCGAGGCCGCGCACGCCACCAACAGCTTGCCGCCCTTTGCGAGGCTTGCCGCCAGCCTCCGGCGCCGACGCAATACTCTGAGCTTCACCCGTCCTCCTGGAAAAGCAGGGTGGTCGCGCCAAGGGTCAGCGCAACGATAGGCGGCAGCCAAGCCGCCAGCACCGGATCGATGATCCCGTTACCGCCCAGGTCGCTGGCAATCTGAGCGAAAGCATAAAGCAGAAAGCCGATAGTGGCGCCAGTCAGGACCAGTCGCCAGGTTCCGCCGTAGCGAGTGAGCCGCAAACTGACCGTCGCCGCGATCAGAACCATCGCGAACAGGAAGACCGGCCTGCTGACGAGCGTATGGAAAGCAACCCGAAATGGATCGGGGTCGCGCCCGGTACGTTCAGCAGTCCTTATGAAGCCGGGCAGCGACCACACGGAAATCGCTTCCGGCTCGACGAAACGGCGCTCCAACTCCCTGGCAGTCAGGAGGGTCGGCAGCTCGTAGCGGGCGACCGTGTGCGGCGCGGATTCCGCCGAGGCTACCGAAGCGTCGGTCAAAATCCACCGCCCAGGGAGATATTCACCGCGCGGTGCATCGACCTTCTCGCGGAACCGGCCCGCTTCGTCGTAGACAAACGCCGTCACGCCGAGGATCGCCCTTCCGTTCGCCTCCGCAGAGGCGGCGTGCACAATAGAAGAGCTTCCGCGTCCCTCCTGCCTGAACCAGTGTCCCGAACCCCAAGCCGTTCGGCCGAGGAGCTCGGCCTCGAGATTGTCGGCGCGCTCCTTCAGGTTCACGGCGACGGGGTTGAGCAGCGCTGTCGCAGCAGCGCCGAAGACAATAGCGACGGCGAACGGGGCGCGCAGAAACTGCCACACCGACACGCCGCTCGCGCGGGCCACGACGAGTTCGAGCTTACGCGACAAGTTGATGAGGCTCAGCAGTGCGGCGAAGAGGAATGCGAAGGGCAGTGCGCCGTCGAGCAGGATCGGAACGTGCATCGCGGCGAGCGTTAATCCGAGCGCGCCGTTGAAGCCCGCTTCGTCGCTGAAGCGCCGTAGCACTTCCACATAGTCGGCGAGGAAAATGACGATGCAGCCGGAGACGAGCATGAGAAGCAGCGTGGCTGTAAAGCGTCGCGCAATGTAACGGCTGAGCACGCGCGTTATCATGGCTCACCGTCGAAGTTGGCACCGACAGGAGCGAATCTTGGAAATGCGCGCGTCAGCGCGCCGAACAATTGATCCCAGCCGGCTTCGACGAAGCGGGGGGTCGGCAGACGCGCATCGAAAAGCATCGCGGCAAGGCCGAAGCCGATCCCCGCGAGCGGAATGACGTAAAGAAGCGGTACTGCGGCCGGCGAATTCAAGGCAACCGAAGCGATGGCGAAGCCCCCGGCGCGCAGCGCTATGCACAGTACAACGCAGGCCGCGATGGCGAACCTGCGATCCTGACGATTGGTCCGGGGACGCCCGAGGAAAGCGAGAGCGACGAGCCCGAAGACAAGTGTGTAGAGCGGAGCGGTAATGCGGTTGTGGAGTTCGAAGACGACCCTGGCGGCGTCAGGTGTGATCGCAGAATCGCTGGGGTCGGGTTCGAGGAGATAAAGCGTGGATCGCTCTCTCGCCTTGTAGACTGCGTTCGCGTTCGGAGGGCCGAGCTGACTTAGATCGAGTGCATAGGTTTCGAAATCGACGACGTTGGTTTCGCCCCCGACGCCGTCCTGGCGAATGAGGTCGCCGTTTTGCAACACAAGAAAGGAGTTGCTGCCGCGTTGCAGCAGCACGCCCTTTGTGGCGCTGTATTGAACCGTCTCATTGGGATTGCGGTCGTCGCTAACGAAAATGCCGCGGAAGCTGCCATCAGGAGCTTTCTGGCGGATGTGCATAGTCAAGCCCTGATCGACCGAGCGAAAGCCGCCGTCCTGGACAAGGGCGGCAATGACGTCGGCGCGAACGAACGTGACGATCTCGCGAAGCGCTGCGAGGCTCGCCGGAGCGATGACGTGGTAAGAGATTGAGACGGCAAGCGTCACGAAGAGGCCGAGCACGAGGATCGGGCGGTTGACGGTAGCGCGGGAGGCACCAGCGGCGGCGATGACCGGAAGCTCACTGTCGTTGGTGAGGCCGTTCAGCGTCAGGATCGCCGAGGTAAGAAATGCGATCGGCGCAACGACCTGAATGAGGGCAGGAAGCGCCAGGAAAGTCATCAAAACGAAGGTCCATGTCGCCTGACCCTTGGAGGTGACGACATCGAGCCGGGCGAAGACCTGTATGATCCAGAGCGCCCCGGTCACCGCGAGAAGCGCGAGGAGGAAGATGTGGACCGCTCGTCGCAGCACGTAGCGCTCGATGAGCGGCATCACGCCCCGCCCATTTTGCTGCCGATCCGGGCTTTCCGGTGCCTGCAGCCGACGATACCACGCATTGCAAACTCCCGCCCGGTTGCACGCCGCACTTGACGGCGGCCACCCGGGCCCTGCATCCCGAACCCTTGGATCAAGAAGCCTGCTCAAATCCGTGAGGCAATTCAATGGCCGACCGCGTCGAGATCACCTTCATAAAGCTTGGCGTACCCGATTCCGGCTCCGCTGTGGCTTTTACCGACCAGGGCCTGAAGCTCGGGCGCCGCTCGGAAGCCCTCGACGCTGCAGGGGGCGGGCGGTTCTCAAGGGCAGCCGCGGCGGCGAAGTTCAAGGGCGCGGCGATGAAATCGTTGCAACTTCTGGCCCCGGCGGGCTCCGAGCTCGAGAGGATCGTGTTCATCGGCCTCGGCGATCCATCGAAGCTCACCCCGCAGGACTGGCTGAAGCTCGGTGGCACGATCTCGGCGGTTGTGGGGAGTGCCTCCGCCGTCACGGTGGTTCTTGAGCGGCCCGACGGGCAGGCGGTGACGGCCCAGGAGGCGGCCGACGTCGCCCTTGGGATCAAGCTCCGCACCTACAGCTTCGACAAATACAAAACGAAAAAGAAGGACGACGAGGACACGCCGAAGACGCGGCGTTTCGCGATCGCGACGGCGAATTCGACCGCGGCAGAACGCGCCTGGACGGCAGCCGCAGCCGTTGCGGAAGGCGTGGCGTTCGCGCGCGACCTCGTCAACGAGCCGGCGAACGCCCTCGGACCGGTCGAGTTTGCCGAGCATCTGAAAGGGCTTTCCAAGCTCGGCGTCGACGTGAAGGTTCTCGGCGAGGCCGAGATCCGCCGCGCCAAGATGGGCGCGATCCTCGGCGTCGCGCAGGGCTCGGAACGACCGCCGCGCGTCGTGCTGATGCACTGGTGGGGCGGGCGCGAGAAGGAAAAGCCCGTCGCCTTCGTCGGCAAGGGCGTGGTCTTCGACACAGGCGGCATCTCGATCAAACCCTCCGCCGGCATGGAGGACATGAAGGGCGACATGGGCGGTGCCGGCGCGGTGGCGGGGCTGATGCGCACGCTGGCGCTCAGGCAGGCAAAGGTGAACGCCGTCGGCATCGTCGGCCTTGTCGAAAACATGCCCGACGGGAAGGCGCAGCGCCCAGGCGACATCGTCACCTCCATGTCGGGGCAGACGATCGAGGTTCTGAACACCGATGCGGAAGGGCGGCTCGTCCTCGCCGATCTCCTTACCTATGTGCAGAAGAGCGACAAACCGACGGCGATCGTCGACCTCGCGACGCTGACCGGCGCCATCCTCGTTGCGCTCGGCAACCAGCACGCCGGGCTCTTCTCCAACGACGACGGTTTGGCGAATGGGCTGACCGAAGCCGGCACCGTGACCGGCGAGAAGGTGTGGCGGATGCCGCTTGGCGCCGAATACGACAAGCTGATCGACTCCAAGAACGCCGACATGAAGAACATCGGCGGGCGCCACGCCGGCGCCATCACCGGCGCGCAGTTCATCAAGCGGTTCGTGGAGAACGACACGCCGTGGGCGCACCTCGACGTGGCGGGCACCGCGATGGGGTCCCCAGCGACCGAGACCAACCAATCGTGGGCCTCCGGCTGGGGTGTGCGGCTCCTGAACGAATACCTACGTGCCCACTACGAGCGGCGGAAGGGATAGCGGCTCGGTGGCCGAGATCCTCTTCTACCAGCTTGAGCGGCAGTCGCTTGAGGCGGCGCTGCCGGGGCTTTTGCAGCGGAGCCTCGAGCGCGGCTGGCGCGCCCTGGTGAAGATCGGCTCGGAAGAACGCTTGGAAGCGCTCAACGCACATCTTTGGTCGTTCGACGACGCGTCCTTCCTGCCGCACGGTGCTGCTGCGGATGGAAATGCCGGGGAGCAGCCGATCTTCCTGACGGTCGGGGAGGACAACCCCAACGGTGCGACCGTCCGCTTTCTCGTCGACGGCGCCGATGCGTCCGACTTTTTAGGCTACGAGCGCACGGTCTTCATCTTCGATGCCGCCGACGGCGAGGCGATCGAGAGATCGCGGGCGGCTTGGAAGGCGGCACGCGCCGGCGGCCATGAGGCCACGTACTGGCGGCAGGACGAGGACGGGCGCTGGACGAAGCAGGCTTGAGACAAAGTCTCAGCGCGCGCCATCTTCAAAGTCCTAAGCGCCGGGAGTAGCTTTCCTTGGCTCGGCACCGTTCGCGCCGGGTTGGGAGGACTTTTCCATGGTCACACTTTCGCGCCTCGCCGTGTTCGCCGCGGCGGCAAGCCTTGCTGCGCTCTATTCCGGCGGGGGAGCCTACGCCGATGACATGCAGTCGATGAAGTTCGTCGAGCATGCCGATTCAGACACGGTCACGGACACGGGCGACGAGGACGACAGCGTCGGTGACATCCTGACCTTCGCCAATCCCGTCTACGACGAGGCGAACAAGGATCAGGTCGGAAGCGACAACGGCTGGTGTGTTCGCACCGTCGTCGGCGTGGCCTGGGAATGTTTTTGGACGCTGACTCTGAAGGACGGCCAGATCACGGTTGAAGGCCCCTATCTCGACGCCGGCGATTCCGTGCTCTCGGTGACAGGCGGGACCGGCACCTATACGGGCGCCAAGGGCGAGATGGCTTTGCACGCGCGCAACGCCGAGGGTAGTGAATACGACTTCGGTTACAAGCTCGCCCACTGAGCTCAGCCGGAGACCGCTTCCTCCTGCGCCTCAAGCTCGGTCGAGAGGTCGAGCCAATCGGACTCAGCGCGGACGAAATCGTGCACGCGCTCGGCGCGCGCCTTGGCAAGCCGCGCCGCGCCGTCGGGGTCGCTCGCGTAGAGGTCGGGCGCGGCGAGCTTCCGGTCGAAGTCTTCGATCGCGGCGCGGAGCTTCTCGATCCGGCGCTCGACGTCCTTGATCTTCTTACGCAGCGGTGCGAGCGCCTCGCGCCGCTGCGCCGCCTCGCGGCGGGTGTCCTTCTGCGAGGGTGAGGCCGACGGCTTCAGCGCGGTCTCCTCCGCACGTGCCGATGGCGCAATGCCGAGCACCTGTCTGCGATAGTCCTCGATGTCGCCATCGAAGGGCGTGACGGTGCCGTTCGCGACGAGCCACAACCGGTCGGCGCAGGCTTCGATCAGGTGACGGTCGTGAGTGATGAGAATGACCGCGCCCGAATAGTCGTTCAGCGCATGCACCAGCGCCTCGCGGCTGTCGATGTCGAGGTGGTTCGTCGGTTCGTCGAGGATCAGAAGCTGCGGCGCGCCGAAAGCCGCGAGCCCCATCATCAGGCGCGCCTTCTCGCCGCCAGAAAGATTTTCCGCGGCGGTCGCCATCTTCTCGGTTGTGAGGCCCATCTGCGCGGTGCGGGCGCGGACCTTCGCCTCGGGAGCGCCGGGCATCAACGCGCGCACGTGGTCGTAGGCGGAGAACTCCGGCCGCAGCGCTTCAAGCTGATGTTGCGCGAAGAAGCCAATCTTGAGCTTCGAAGCCCGTGTGATCTCGCCGGCCTCGGGCGTAAGCGTCTCGGCAACGAGCTTGGCGAACGTGGATTTGCCGTTGCCGTTCTGGCCGAGGAGGGCGATGCGGTCGTCGTCGTCGATGCGAAGGTCGAGCTGCGAGAGCACCGCGTGCCCGGGCGCATAGCCGACGGCAACGCCCTCCATGCGGATGATCGGCGGCGAGAGCGGCTTCTCCGGATCGGGGAAGCGGAAAGGGATCGCGTGCTCCTGCGTGATCTCCGCGATCGGCTGCAGCTTGGCGATGGCTTTCAAGCGCGACTGCGCTTGCCGTGCTTTCGAGGCCTTGTAGCGGAAGCGGTCGACGAAGGCCTGCATGTGCTTGCGCTCCGCCATCTGCTTTTGCCGCTGCTTCTCCTGCAGCGCTTGCCGCTCGCGATACTGGCGCTCGAAGGAATCGTAGCTGCCGCGCCATAGCGTCAGCTTCCGCTTAGTGAGATGGACGATGGAGTCGACCGCCGTGTTCAGAAGATCGCGGTCGTGGCTGATGACGATCACGGTGTGAGGGTAGCGCGCGAGATAACGCTCGAGCCACAGCGTGCCTTCGAGATCGAGGTAGTTGGTGGGCTCGTCGAGGAGCAGGAGGTCGGGTTCGTCGAAGAGAAGGGCGGCAAGCGCGACGCGCATGCGCCAGCCGCCGGAGAAATCCGAGCACGGACGGCCCTGCGCCTGAGCGTCGAAGCCGAGCCCGGCCAAGATGCGCGCGGCGCGAGCCTCGGCGGCATGCGCGCCGATGTCGGTGAGCCGCGTATGAATTTCGGCGATGCGATTTGGATCGTGGGCGTGCTCGGCCTCGGCGAGGAGCACCGTGCGTTCGCGGTCGGCCGCAAGCACCGTTTCGATCAGCGTCCGTGGCCCGCTCGGCGCCTCCTGCTCGACCCGGCCGATGCGCGTGCCCTTCGGCAGAGAGATCGAACCCGCGTCGGGTGCGATGTCGCCGACGATGGCACGAAAGAGCGTCGTCTTGCCGGCGCCGTTGCGACCGACAAGACCCGCCTTTGCGCCGGCCGGCAGCGTCAAGTTGGCGCCCTCAATCAACGGGCGGCCCGCAATGCGGAGCGTGAGATCGGCGATCTGCAGCATGAGCGAGCGTCTAGGCGACCGGATGGCGCGAAGGCAAGGCGGGCGGTCTCATATGGTGGAAATGAAATGCGCCCGGGCAGGGGCCCGGGCGCTGCGTCCTTGTGCAACTCGTGCGCCTATTGGTTCTCGGCCTGCAGAAGCTCCGTCACGCGGCGCACCGTCGCGCGGCGGTTCCGCCGCTCCGGGCCCTGCGTGTCGATCTTCAGAAACTGCTCGCCGTAGCCCTCGGTGACGAGGTTCTCCGGTGGGATGTCGAAGTTCTGCGAAAGCGCCGTTGCGACCGCCTCGGCGCGCTGATCGGAGAGGATCAGGTTGTCGTAGTCTGAGCCGACTGCGTCGGTATGGCCCTCGATCAGGTAGACCTCGTCGGGGTTGTCTGCGATCACTTCCTCCATCACCTGGCCGAGCTCGTAGAGCGCGCCCATCTGGCTGTCGCTGATGGTGGCGCTGCCGAAGTCGAAGGTGATGGTGTCGAGGTCGATCCGCGGTGAGTAGGCGCGCACCTGCTCGTTCCGGAGCACCTCATCGAGCGTGTAGGGCCGCGCGATCGGCTGCACAAGTGGAGCGAGGAGCGCGCCGCGGATATCCGCATCGGAAGCGCGGCCGAGATCGACGACGTAGCGGTCGCGCGGGATTCGTACACGCGGCGGCGGCACGTTGTTAAGGATCGGCGGAGGCGGCGCGGCTCCGTTGTCAGGATAGCGGTTGTCGATCAGTACGATCTCGCGGCCGTCCGCCAGGAAGCGGCTACGCTTGATGATGTTGCCGTTGCGGTCGCGGATGGTGACGATGTCCACACCATTCGGCCGATGCAGGATCGTGCGCGTGCGGCCGTGCGGGAGGTCTTGCACCTCGACGTTGTCGGCGCCGTAGAGCAGACGATCGCCTTCATCGGGGACGACCGACTCGACGTAGACGTTGCCGCCGCCGAGATCGATGATGATACGGCCGCCGCGCTGCTCGACTACGTCGCCGCGATCCTGACCGCGGTTCCACCAGCCATTGTCGCCGCCGGAATTGTCTTGCTGGCCTTGTTGGTCGCGGTTTCCCGGGCGATTGCGGTCGCGCCGATTGTTGTCGGTCTGCTCTTGTTGCTGCGGCTGCTGCTGTTGCGGCTGGACGCCGATCGCCTGCTGCAGCTGCTCTAGCAACTGGTCGCGAAGCGAGCGGACCTTCTTCGCTTCCTCGGTGTCGCCTTGTGCCTCGAGTTGCTGCTCGACGGTCGATTCCTGCGGGGCCGGTGGCGTCGCCGCAGCGGGAGGCTGTGCGGCTTCCTGTTGCGCCGGCTGCTGAGCCTCGGGCTGCTGCTGGCCGGTACCTTCCTGCTGCTGCTGACGCTGGCGCCGGTGAGTGTTCTGCTCTGCAGGCTGCTCGGGTGCCGCCGGCTCGGCGGTTGGCTGCTCGGTTGTCGTCTGCTGCGGCTGAGCCTGTTCCACCGCGGGCAGCTCCGGCTGGGGCGGAGCCTGCTGCGTTTCCTCAGGCCCGGGCAGCTCCGGCACAGGCGGTTCCTCAGGAGCCTGCTCCGTCGGTTGCTGCTCCGGCGCCGGTTCCGCTGCGGGAGGTTGCTCCGCAGGCGGTTGCTCGGCAGGAGGCGGCTCAGCCGCCGGTTCCGCCGTGGGAGGTTGCTCCGCAGGCGGTTGCTCGGCCGGAGGCGGCTCAGCCGCCGGCTGCTCCTGGGCGGGCGGCTCAGCAGCCGGCGCCTCTTCAGCGGGGGCCTGCGCGGGGGGCTCTTCGGCTGGGGCCTGCGCGGCAGGAGCCTGCTCCGCTGGCGCCGTCTCGGCCGGCGGTTGCTCCGCCGGCGGCTGTTCCGCCGGGGGCTGCTCCGCCGCAGGAGGTTGCTGCTCTGGCGGCGGACACTCCTGACCTTCCGGGCATGGCTGCGCGTCGTTCTGGGCGAGCTGAAGGAGCCTCGGCGAGGATCGGTCGAGCGCAATTGCGGGAAAATTCAACGCGAAAGGAAGAACCGCACCGGCAAGCAGATAGAATCGAAGGCGCATAGGAATCGTTTCCCCTTTGACCAAGCCCCCTCGGTCGAAGCGGGAACGTGACTTACCCGCGGTGGTTCCGTATTCACAGTTGCATGCGGGCAGCAATATGGCTTGGGACCGGCATCCCGGCAGGAATCTTGATCTGCCGGTTCTCCCGCCTGACCGGTGCGAAGCCGAGTCTCTGATAGAGCGGTAAGGCCGCCGGATGGTCGAAGGTGCAGGTATTTACCTTGAGCTCCTTCGCGCCGCGCGCGAAGGCTTCCGCAATTGCCGAACCCAGAAACCAGGGCCCGATCCGCATTCCGGTCCATTCCTGCATCAGTCCGAAATAGGCGAGGCGAACGTCCGACGGATCGCGGCGGTCGAGCTCGTAATAGCCGGCCGGCGCGCCGTTTGCGTAAAGCACGAAGACATCGATCCCAGCGGCATGAATCTTCTTGGAAAGCTCTTCGTCCGTGAGCGCGAGGCGCTCGACCCAGAGCCAACTCCCTCCGACGGCACTGTAGAGATAGCGGTAGAAGTGGAGCGGAATTCTTCTCCGCCTTCATCAGAGCGAGGCGGGGCGCGCTTGGCATCGGCGGGAGTTGCGCGGGCCGAGCCTCCATCGCGAGATAGGTCACCGTCGTCTCGACGACCTTGCTTTTCACCGCCCCTTTCACGCCGGCCCTTTCGCAATAGGAGCGCCGGGGCGGGAACCCCAATCAGCCCACGAGCCGTCATAAACCGCGACGTCGTCCTTGCCGACCGCGGCGAGCGCGAGAAGCAGCGTCGCTGCCGTGATCCCGGAGCCGCAGGTCGTTATCACGGGCGCTGAGAGATCGACGTTAGCTTGCTTGAAAAGCTCGCGAATTCGCGCCGGCGGAACGAGACGGCCGTGAGCATCCGAAAGCGTCTCGTAGTGAAGGTTCTTGGCGCCCGGCATATGCCCGGAGGGAAGGCCCGGGCGCGGCTCCGGCAGCTCGCCGCGGAAGCGGGGGGCGGAGCGGGCATCCACGACCGTCTCACCGTTGGCAAGGGCAGCGCGCACCGCCTCGAAGTGGCGCACGTGGTCAGGTGAGAACGTGGCGGAGAAGCGTGCGGGCTTCGGCGTCGTTTCGCCCGCTTCCTTCGGGTAGCCGGCTTCATCCCAAGCCGGAAGGCCGCCATCCAACACCCTCACATCCTTGGCTCCAAAGGCCCTGAGGCTCCACCAGACGCGTGGCGCGGAGAAAAGGCCCATCCCGTCGTAGACGACGATCGTGTCGCTCTCCGAAAGGCCGAGCGCGCCGACGGCCGCGGCGAAAGTCTGGGCGTCGGGCAGCATGTGGGGGAGGTCGGTCTTCGGATCGGCGACCGCATCGATGTCGAAGAAGACGGCGCCCGGAATATGGCCGGCGCGATATTCAGCCTTGGCGTCGCGGTTCTGGGCCGGAAGGTACCAGGACCCGTCCACGACCTTGACCTTCGGATCGCTGAGGCGGTCTCTGAGCCATTGCGGCGAGACGAAAAGATCGCTCATGCGGCTCCCGTGAAGGCGAGACGGATGCGGCGGTTCTGCCGTCCCTTCTTCTCGATTTTGCTGACGGCGATGCCGCCGATCTCGGCGGTCGAGCGTACATGCGTGCCGCCGCAGGGTTGGAGGTCGATCGAGCCGTCGGTGCCGATCGCGACCAGCCGCACGCGGCCGGTTCCCGTCGGCGGCTTCACGCTCATCGTACGGATCAGACCCGGATTGTCGGCAAGCTCCTCGTCGGAGATCCAGTGCGTCGACACGGCATGATCGGCGGCGACGAGCGCCATCAGCCGCTCCGTCAGATCGTCCTTGTCGACGACTCCGGCTTCGCTGATGTCGAAATCGAGGCGGCTCTCGTCGGCGCCGATAGAGCCGCCGGTGACGGGGAAGGGCACGAGCGAACAGAGGAGATGCAGCGCCGTGTGCATGCGCATATGGCGGTGACGCCGCTCCCAGGCGATTTCGGCAAGCACAGGTATCCCGAGCTTGGGCGGCTCGCCGGAGGCGGGCACGTGCACGATCTCCGACTTGCCTTCGCCGTAGACGGTCGCCGCGATCGGCACGACCGCGCCGCCCGCGACGACGAGGCGCCCGGTATCGCCGGGCTGACCGCCGCTTGCGGCATAGAAGACCGTGCGGTCGAGGATGACGCCGCCCTTCTCGGAATGGGCCACGATCTTCGCTTCGCAGTCGCGCCGATAGGCGTCATCGCGAAAAAGCGGCAATGTCTCGAAGGGCATCAGTCGGTTTTCTCGAAAGGAACCTTCACGTTCGGTCGCTCGGCGAGCCATCCCGGCACGGGAAGGTCCTTGGAGCGGAGGAACGCGGGGTTGAAGAGCTTCGAAGCGTAGCGGCTGCCGTAGTCGCAAAGCACCGTGACGATCGTATGGCCGGGGCCGAGCTCGCGCGCCATGCGGATCGCACCGGCGACGTTGACGCCGGTCGAGCCGCCCATCACGAAACCCTCTTCGACGAGGTCGAACACCTGGGTCACAGATTCCGAGTCGGGTATCTCCCAAGCGATATCGACCGGCGCGTCCTTAAGGTTCGCCGTGATGCGGCCCTGACCAATCCCTTCGGTGATGGAGGAGCCTTCCGCCTTAAGCGCACCGTGCGCATAGAAATTGTAAAGCGCCGCGCCGGGGACATCGGCGAGCCCGATCTTGATCGCGGCGTTCTTGCCCTTCAGGAACATGCCGACTCCGGCGAGCGTGCCGCCGGTGCCGACAGCCGATACGAAGCCGTCGACCTTGCCGCCGGTCGCCTCCCAGATTTCCGGGCCGGTCGATTCGATATGCGCCTGGCGGTTCGCAATGTTGTCGAACTGGTTGGCCCAGATCGCCCCGCCCTCTTCCGTTTTCGAAAGCTGCGCCGCCAAGCGCCCGGAAACCTTCACGTAGTTGTTCGGGTTCTTGTAAGGGACCGCCGGCACCTCGATCAGCGTCGCGCCGCCGATCCGAAGAGCGAGCTTCTTCTCGTCCGACTGCGTCTCCGGGATGACGATGACGGAGCGATAGCCGAGTGCTTTCGCGACAAGCGAGAGGCCGATGCCGGTGTTGCCGGCCGTTCCTTCGACAATCGTACCGCCGGGCCTGAGCGAGCCGTCGCGCTCAGCGGCGCGGACGATCCAAAGCGCTGCGCGGTCTTTCACCGACTGTCCGGGGTTCAGAAACTCGGCCTTGCCGAGAATCTCGCAACCCGTCGCCTCCGAAGCGCGTCGCAAGCGCAGAAGCGGTGTATTCCCAATGAGGTCGAGGACGGACTTTGCAATCGTCATTGCACGCGCATCTCTTTCGCCGGCGGGAAGCTATGCCGCGTGACGGGGAGGGGCAAGGGAAGGCGTTGCATGACGACCCGCGCGCGGCGGAACGATGTCGCGCGATCAGCCGAGTTGCGGCATGAAGCCCGTTCTCAGGCCATGCGCCCATTCCGGCCGGCCGTTCGCCTCGGCCCGATGCGCCGCCTCCTGATATGGATAGGGCACGAGGTGAAGTTCGAAGGCGAACGCCTCCTGTGGCCGGGTTTCGACGATGGCGTAGCATGCGTGATGCGTGCCCGATTCGGAGACGTAGGTCGTGTCCTCGTAGGCTGGGCAGCCGACGCTGCCGGGATTGAGGATCGACGGTCCGTCGGTGAGCTGGATAACTCGGGCGCGATGGCTGTGGCCGCACAGCACGAGCTTCGCATCGATGGTGCCCAGTCGCTCCACAATCGCGTCCGTGTGGCTGCGGACGAGGCGTCCGCCTTCAATCTCCTCGGTCAGGTATATGTCGTCGCTTTTGGGTGTGGCGTGGAACGCGACGATCCCGTGCGCGAAGTTCTGCCGGAACGGGAGCGCGCCGAGGTGCTCGCGCTGCTCCGGAGTAATCTGGTCGAACGCGTAGCGATCGGACGGCCCCATCGCCTCTGGAGAAAGCGTTGCGATCTGCCGATCGTGATTGCCGCGCACGGTCGGTAGGCCCAGGTGGGTCAGGCGCTCCATCGTCTCGCGCGGCCATAGCGGCCCGGATGCGCAGTCGCCGAGATTGACGACGAGGTCGGCCTTGCGTGCCGCGAGGTCGGCGAGCACGGCTTCGAGTGCATGTATGTTGCCGTGGATGTCGGCGAGAACGGCGATCCGCATCGGTGTTGCTCCGGCGCCCCAAGCCGTCGTCGCTAGCACGGGTCGAACAGGACACGCTTGTCAAAATACCGCCGGCAAAATCCATCCGTCCTGCGTGCGGCAGATTGACTTTCCGCGACTCAGTGTTTCACGAGAAACGATTTGTTAACCATTTCATGATTCGCGCGACTGATGAGTCGCCCCGTACCAACCGCGACAAGAGGATAGGGCGACTTCCCGCATCGCGACGTAAGAGCTTCGCGCTTCATGCGGCCCGTTTCGCGGAAGCGTAAGCGGGGCCGGCGCTTCGCCGCATAATGCACGGATGCGGCAGGAAAATACGGCCGACCCTCACGCGGTGCTTTAGCTCTCGCGGCGAAAGATTGCCGCGAAGGCTTTGCGTGCCGTGCGCGTGAAGGTGTCGCCCGACTTCTTCGACCTCGAGCCCGAAACCGCGCTGAGTTCCGCCTGCCGCTTGGCGAGCACGCTTGCGAAGGTGTCGACGAGCTCCGGCGCGCGGGCGAAGACCCGCTCGAGCGATGCCTTGGTGATCTCGATTGCATCGACGTTGGTGACGGCGCTGACCGTCGCTGTCCGCCGGTCGCCCGTAAAGAGCGACATTTCTCCGACCACGTCGCGCGGCCCGAGCTTCGCGACCGACTGCTCGCGCGCGTCGGCGTCGACGAAGGTAACGGCGACCTCGCCGGCGGCGATGACAAACATCGCGCCGCCGAAATCGCCTTGCGTCATGAGCCGCGTCCCGGCGCGGAAAAAGGCGGGCCGGCTTTGCGCGGACAGGGAACGGAGCTCGTCTTCGCCGAGCACCCCGGCGAAGAGCGGAACCTCCTTCAAGAATTCGCTTGGTTCCATCGCCGCTCGCCCGCGCCTATGGCCGCTGCACGCCGGTCGCCGTCACGTAGAGCGAATAAAGCTCGTGCGTGCAGGTAATGAACAGGCGATTGCGCTTCGGGCCGCCGAAAACGAGGTTAGAAACGTTCTGCGGGAACTTGATCTTGCCCAAGATGTCGCCCTCAGGGGCAAAGACGTAGATCGCCGGACCGGCGCTCGACCAGACATTTCCGTCCGTGTCGACGCGAAAGCCGTCGGGAATGCCGTCGGGGAAAAGGAAGCGCGGCTTGCCGCCCTTCAGGCTGTTGTCCTTGCTGACCTTGAAGGCGCGGATATGGCGCAGCTTCTCCGGCTCGTGCGACGACGCGGAGTTGGCGACGTAGAACTCCGACTCGTCGGGCGAGAAGGCGAGGCCGTTCGGGCGGTCGAAGTCGTCGCAGACGACGGTGAGCTTCCCGCTTTTCGGATCGAAGCGATAGACGTAGAAGCCGTCCTGCTCGATCGGGCTCTTGTGGCCCTCGTAGTCGCTCAAGATCCCATAGGGCGGATCAGTGAACCAGATGGTGCCATCCGACTTCACAACGACGTCGTTAGGCGAGTTCAAGCGCTTTCCCTTGTAGCTATCGGCGATGACGGTGATCGTGCCGTCCGTTTCGGTGCGGGTGACGCGGCGCGCGCCGTGCTCGCAGGTTA
Organism: uncultured Alphaproteobacteria bacterium; assembly: GCA_963720705.1. GTDB lineage: Bacteria > Pseudomonadota > Alphaproteobacteria > Rhizobiales > Afifellaceae > DASWJZ01. Next base: position 219,904 of record CAVRGJ010000003.1, on the reverse strand, counting down.
CGAGCCGACCTTCGCGGTCACGCGTGTTGCCGTTCGAGTAGTTGGAGTTGGTGCGAAACACGCTGACGCTGCCGCCGATGCCGTTCGGCACCCAGCGCAGCATGCGGCTGTTCGGGATGTCGCTCCAGACGAGGAAGTTGCCGTCCTGGAACCATACCGGCCCCTCCGACCAGCGGCAGCCATCGAAGAGAAGCTCCTTCTCGCAAGTGCCGTTGATAAGCCAGATGAAGCGCTTGTCGTAGTGTTCGACGTCGGGTCCGACGAGGGCAGCCATGGTTCCTCCCTTTCGTGCTCAATATCAGCGGAGCGCCTTTTGCCCGCCCGCCGCCGCAATGACGGCGATGATGATTAAGCCGGTCGCGACGAGCCGAATGCCGGCGCTCGCACCGTAAGTGTTGAGCATGGTGAGCAAGAGCACCATGAAAAGCGCGGCGCCCCATATTCCGGGCACATTGGCCTTCCCGCCGGCCACCGAAGTACCACCGATCACCACGACAGCAATAGAGGCGAGCAGATACTCGTTGCCGATATCGACCGAGGCGCCGCGGAAATATCCGGCAAGCAGCGCGCCGTTCAGCCCGCCGAGACAGCCGGAAAGCGTGTAGGTCGCAAGCCGGATGCGCCCGACCGGGATGTTGGCGAGCCGCGCCGCCCGCATGTTCTGGCCGATCGCCAGCACCGAGCGCCCGTAGATCGTTCGGTGCAGAACGACCGCCATAAGCGTCGCGAAAAGCGCGGTCAGGATCGCAAGGATCGGTATGCCGAGGATCTGCGTGCTCGTGAAGGCGGCAAAGCCGGGCGGCGGCTTGATCTGCAGCCCGCGGCCGTAGCTGATGTCGATCGACTGGATGACGAAGCTTGCCGAGAGCGTGGCGATGATCGGCGGGATGCGAAGCGCCCAGATGAGCAGGTAGTTGGCGATCCCGATCGCCGCGCCGCTTGCGAGCGCCGCCGCCAGCCCCACCGGTATCATGGCGTCGGAGCCACCCATCACTTTCATGGCTACTGCGCTTGCAAGGCCTATATTGGCCGGCAGAGAAAGATCGACGTTGCCTGGTCCGAGCGTAATCACGAACATCTGTCCGGTACCGGCGATCACCATGAAGACGGCAAGCGCGAGCGCCGCCTGGATCATGCCCATTGCGCCGAAGCCGCGGGTAAACGCGATCGCGGCCACGTAGACGAGGCCGGCGCCGATGAACGACCAGAGCCAGGGCTTGGCGAAAAGCGCGAGCCTGCCGGTCATGACGTCTCCCTCCTGCCGAGGGCGGCGCGCGCGGCAAGCACGATGATCAGAATGGCGCCGTTCGCGCCGACCTGCCAGTCGGGCGAGATATGCATGAAGGTCAGGAGCGGCGAGGCGGCAAGCGCCAGCGTCAGCGCGCCGATGACGGCGCCGATCGGGGAAACGCGCCCGCCCACGAACTCGCCGCCGCCGAGGATGACGCCGGCGATCGACAGGAGCGTGTAGCCGCTGCCGATATTCGCGTCGGCCGAGGTGGTGATCCCGATCAAAGCGAGCCCGGAGAGGACTCCGAAAAGCCCGGCAAGCGCAAACATCGCTATTTTGATCTTCAGAAGCGACCATCCGGCGCGCGCGACCGCGACGGAGTTTCCCCCGGCACCGCGCAGGATCGCCCCATAGGATGAGCGCATCAGGCCGACGTGTACGACGAGCGCAATCACGATTGCCGCGATGATGGGGAAGGGGACGTGCGGCGGCTTGAAGCTCATCAGCGCGAGCAGCCAGTCGGGCGCCTTGCCGCCCGGCCGCGGCAAGAGAAGGATCGCAAGGCCTTGCCAGACGAAGCTCATGCCGAGCGTGACGACGATCGATGGAAGGTCGCGGAGGTAGATAAGAGCGCCGAGGGCGGCGTAGAGGCCGATGCAGCCGATGAGGATCGCGGCGCCGAACAGCGGCGCCTCGTGCAGCCATGTCGCCGTCACGCAGCCGACGAAACTGACGAAAGTGCCGATCGAAAGATCGAGGTCGTTCACGCAAAGGATGAACATCTGCGCGATCGTCGCGAGCGCGATCGGGATCGCCAGGTTGAGCATGAGGCTGAAGCCGAAATAGCTGATCGCTCTCGGGTTCAGATAGGCGATCGCCAGCAGGATCAGGGTCAGCGACAGCGCCGGCAAGAGGGTTCGGATCAGCCGGCGGACGCTAAAGGAAGCACGAAGCGGCCCGCGCGCCGCGCTTGGCAGCGGAACCGACGTCATTGGATGGACGCGCTCTTTGAGGGGTCGTCTTCGAAGGAAGACTGAATAACCTTGGACTCCGTCAGCTCGCCGCGGTCGAGATCGGCGACGATCCTGCCGTTGCGGAAGACGTAGACGCGGTCGCAGTTCTCCAATTCGTCGAGCTCGGTTGTGTACCAAAGGAACGTGCGGCCAGCGGCCGCCTCGGAGCGGATCAGATCGTAGACTTCGAGCTTCGTGCCGAAATCCACGCCGCGGGTCGGGTCGTCCATCAGGATGACCTTCGCATCGGAGCCCAGCGCACGCGCGAAGAGGGCCTTCTGCTGGTTGCCGCCGGAAAGGGAGAGAATGGGATTGTGGATGTCGGGGGTACGGATGTTGATGCGTTGACGCCAATCCTCCGCGAGCTGATCCTCCAGCTGAGGGGATAGCAATAAGCCGCTGCGGAATGCCGTTATTGAGCGTATCCCGATGTTCTCGGCGATAGACCAGAGCGGAAAGATGCCATCCGTCTGCCGGTCGCCTGCGACAAGTGCCGTCGATGCGGCGACCTCGATCCCTGGACGGTGGCGCATCGAGGCGTTGAAAACATCGAGCAGAAGCCCGGTCTGTCCATGGCCGGAGAGACCGGCAAGGCCGACGATCTCACCGGCGTGCGCAATAAGTTCGGTGCCATCGGTCTGCTGCGACGGGCGGGCGCGAACGACAATCGGGCGATCTTCCGCGCGGCCGATGGCCCGGCTCTCGGCGGCCGCCTTTTGGCGTTCAGCGCCCATGGCGCTGACGAGCTTCTGACGATCGAAAGCGGCGGCGCTGTCGGCGGCGACCACCTTTCCGTCGCGCATCACGACGATGCGGTCCGAATTGTCGAGAACCTCGTTCAAAAGGTGCGATATCAAAATGCAGCTCGCGCCGGTCGCTACCGTCCTTCGGACAAAGGCCAGAAGCTGCCCGGCGGTCTGCGCGTCGAGCGAGGAGGTGGGCTCGTCGAGGATCACGAGGTGGAGCGGGTCCTCCGTGACCGTGAAGGCACGCGCGACTTCCACCATCTGGCGCCTTCCGATCGACAGGTCCGACACGATTGTGTCCGGCGACACGCCGTGGCCCGGAAAGATCTCGTCGAGCTTTTCACCGATCATCTCGCCGGCGCGCCGGCGCCAGCGCCAGCCTTCGACCGTGGGATGCATGATCCGCGTGTTCTCCGCGACGGTCAGGTTCGGGCAGAGCGAGAGTTCCTGGAAAACGCAGCGGATGCCGAGTTTTTGCGCGAGCGCCACCGAGTATGTCTCGCGCAGCGTGCCCTGGACGAGAATGCGTCCGGTGTCCGGCGCGAGCGTGCCGGCGAGGATGTGCATCAGCGTCGATTTCCCGGCGCCGTTGTGGCCGACCAGGCCGACGCATTCTCCCCCTGCGACGGCGAAATTCACGCCATCAAGCGCATGGACGGCGCCGAAGTGCTTTTCGACGCCGTCCAGCTCAACAACACTGACGCGTGCCTCGACCATTCTCAACTGTGTCCCAGCCGGACTCGATGATGAATGGGCGATCAGGCCCGCGCAACGGCTACTTCATGTTGGCCTTGATCGCGGCCTGCGCATCGGCCTGCGTATATTCGTGGCTTGCAACGCTGCCGGTCTCGATATTTGGCAGGGCAGCCTCGAAGTCGTCCTGCGTGAAAGCCAGGTACGGCACCAGAAGATCGTGCGGGATGTCCTTGTTGCCGTCGAGGATCTGCTGGGCGACCCAGAAGGCGAGCGTCGAGACGCCGGGGGCGATCGAGGCCGACCAGGTCACATAGCCGTCCTTCTCCTTCTGCTCCTTCCACCATTGGAGCTCGTCCTGCCGGTTGCCCATGATGATGGTCGGACGGGGTTTGCCGGCCGCCGCGAAGGCCTGCGCGGCGCCGTAGCCGTCGCCGCCTTGGTCGACGATGCCGATGACGTCCGGCAACGATGGAAGAACGGTAGCGACCGCCTTCTGCGCCGTTGTCTGATCCCAGTCGCCCTCGACTGAGCCGACGATCTTGAACTCCGGATGGGCCGCGACGCCTTCCAGGATGCCGTCGTGGATCGACTGGTCGATCGAGGTTCCGGCGAGACCGCGGATCTCAAGCAGATTCCCGCCCTTCGGCTGGAACTTCGCCATCTGCTCGACTTCCTGCTTTCCCATGTCCTTGAAGTCGACGACGACGCGCCAGGCGCAGGGCTCCGTCACGATGCCGTCGAAGGAGACGACAACAATGCCGGCGTCGCAGGCCTGCTTGATCGCGCCGTTCAACGCATCGGGGGACGACGCGTTGATGACGATTGCGTCGTAGCCCTGCAGGATCAGGTTCTGAATCTGCGCCGCCTGCGTCGGCACTTCCTTGTCCGCCGTTGTGAACACGTCGGCAGCGGCAACGATGCCGTCGGCGACCGCCTTCTTCGTCACGATGTCGTAGCTCTTCAGCATCGCCTGACGCCAGGAATTGCCGGCGTAGTTGTTGGAGAACGCGATCTTCTTGTCCTTCGTGTCGGCGAGCGAGGTGCCGGCCGACGCAGCGAGAGCCAAGGCGATGGCGGTCGTCGTGAGTAACATCTTCATACTTGCTTCCTCCCAAGATAGAGCCGGCGTTCCGCGCCTTGGCTCAGACAGTCAGGCCCGCAAGGCCTGATCCTTTTCGCCCTACATGACCGCGCCGATCTGCCAGGGCACGAATTCGTTATCGCCGAGACCGAGCGTCTCGCTTTTTGAGTGCTCACCCGAGGCGACGGCGAGCATCTTCCGGAAGATCTCCTCGCCCTTCGATTCGATGGTTGCATCGCCGTCGACGATGTCGCCGCAGTTGATGTCCATGTCTTCTTCCATCGTCGTGTAGGTGCGCGAGTTGGTGGCAAGCTTGATCGTCGGCGCGGGCTTCGAGCCGAATGCCGATCCACGGCCCGTCGTGAAGCAGACGATCTGCGAGCCACAGGCGATCTGCCCGGTGACGGAGGCCGGATCGTAGCCCGGGCTGTCCATGAAGACGAAGCCCTTAGTCGTGATCTTCTCGCCGTAAAGCGCGACGTCGGCAAGCGGCGACACGCCGCCCTTTGCGGCCGCGCCTAGCGACTTTTCGAGGATTGTCGTCAGCCCGCCCGCCTTGTTGCCGGGCGAGGGGTTGTTGTTCATGTCCCCCTTGTTGCGGCGGGTATAGTCCTCCCACCAGCGGATGCGGTCGATGAGCTTCTGCCCGACCTGCTCTGAGGCCGCGCGGCGCACGAGGAGTTGCTCGGCGCCGTAGATTTCCGGTGTTTCGGCGAGCACCGACGTGCCGCCGTGCTGGACCAGGATGTCGGCAGCTCGGCCGAGTGCCGGATTGGCGGTGACACCGGAATAGCCGTCGGAGCCGCCGCACTGGAGCGCCACCATCAGCTCGCTCGCCGGCTCGTCGGTGCGCTGGATGACGGGAAGCGCCGGGAGCACCTTCTCGATCATTTTCAGCGCGCTTTCGACGGCACGGCGCGTGCCGCCCGCTTCCTGGATCGTAAGCGTATGAAAATGGTCCTCGTCGAACCCGTATTTGTGCTTCAAACGGCCGATCTGCATGACTTCGCACCCGAGCCCGACGAAAATTGCCGCGGCGACGTTCGGATGCGTAGCGTAGCCCCAGAGCACGCGTTCCAGATTGTCGAAGCCGTCGCCGGCGTCGGCCATGCCGCATCCGGTGCCGTGCGAAAGCGCGATCGCACCGTCGATGTGCGGGTAGTCTGCCAGCATGCCGGAATGGTTCACGCGGTCGGCGATCATGCGGATCACCGTCGCCGAGCAGTTCACGGTCGAGCAAAGAGCGATGTAGTTGCGCGTGCCGACGCGGCCGTCGGCGCGGCGAAGGCCCTTGAAGGTCGCGTCCGCCGGATCGCGATATTGGACCGGCCTGTAGTCGACGCCGATGTGATAGTCCTGGTCGTGGCTTCCCATCGCGCAATTGTGGACATGAACGTGGGCGCCCGGGGGGATGTCGTCCGTCGCGTAGCCGATGATCTGGCCAAACTTCAGCACCGCCCGGCCCTTGGCGATCGCCCGTGTGGCCACCTTGTGCCCCATCGGCACAGCTTTCAGAACCCGGGCGTTCTCGCTTTCAAGCTCGGTGCCGCTCGGCAGCGAGACCGCGGCAACCACCACGTTGTCGTCGGGATGGAGCCGCACGAAGCGGCGCCTCGGACTTTGAGGCGGATTCCCGCCGACGGGTGTGAGCGTGCCGACATTCTTTTGTTCGTTCATGGCCTTCTTGCCTCACGCTAGAAGTATGGTTCAGCCGGGCGCTGTCAATTGCGGCATACGCGTCAAAGTCGCGCCATCGCCTTCACGAGCCCGACCCGATCGTGCGTCCAGCGCGGCATCGCCTCGGGCAGCTCGTCGAGCGCGCAGGAATGGGTGTTGATCAAAGCGGTTGGAATCTTTCCGGCCCGGATCGCGCCGACAACCGTGTCGAAGTCTTCACGCGTGGCGTTGCGGCTTGCGTAAAGTGTGAGCTCGCGGCGATGAAGCTCAGGATCGGAAAAGGAAATTCTGTCCTTGACCACTCCAACCATCACGCAGGTGCCACCGCTTGCCGCGAAGTCGAAACTCGTCTCCATGGCCTTTGCGTTTCCAGTCGCATCAAAAACGACGTTGAAGCCGTCGCCGTGGGTCAGCTCCGCGATGCGATCGGCCGCGTCCGGGCCAGCGGGAATTGTCGACTCGATCCCGGTGACACGGCTCGCCGTCGCAGCGGTTTCCGGCACGCGGTCCATCAACGTGACCTCAGCGCCGGCGAGGCGAGCGAAGAGTGCTGTGCCGATGCCGATCGGCCCGGCGCCGACGACGAGCGCGCGGTCACCCGGCAGAACGTGCGAGCGGCGGACGGCATGCGCGCCAATTGCCAAAAACTCCACCATCGCCGCTTGTTCGAGCGATAATCCTTCTGCTGGATAAAGATTCGCCTCTGGAAGCGCGATCCGCTCGGTCATGCCCCCATCGCAATGGACGCCGAGGCACTGCAGTGTCGTGCAGCAATTGGTCTTACCACGGCGGCAAGCGACACAGGTGCCGCATGAGAGATATGGGATGACGATAACCGGGTCGCCGGACTTATAGGCGCTTGCCTTGGGCGCTTCGATCACTTCGGCCGACAGCTCATGCCCCATCACACGCGGGTATTTCAGGAACGGGTGCAGGCCCTCGAAGATATGGTAGTCGGTACCGCAGATACCGATGCGGCGGATGCCGAGGAGGATCTCGTCGCCGCGCCGTTCCGGTAGCGGCCGCTCTTCAAGCGCGAGCTTGCCAGGGCTCAGGCACACGATCGCCCGCATGCCGTTCATGTTCGCGCCTCCAGGATGCCGCTCATTTCACGACCTTGCCGTCGGCGCCGATCACGCCCTTCGTCAGGATGATGTTTGCATAGAGCCTGCGGTCGGTTGTCGCCACGATGGCGAAGCAGGTCTTGGCGCGCTCGTAGAATGCGAAGCGCTCGATCCGCCCGATCCTGACCGGAAAACCGGCGCGGCGGTTCAATATCTTCTGGAAGTCGGCGACCGCGGGCGGGACCTCCCGTGGTTTACCCACGACCTGCATGGATTTCGCCGGCGCTTTCACGAAGGAGTTGAGCGGAAGCACGGAAAGCACTGCGTTCAATGCCTGACTCGCGTCCGTGCCGTCGAGGCGGACGAGCCTTCGGGCATTGCTCTTCGCCGGATAGTTGCCGTCGACGATGGCGATCTCGTCGCCGTGGCCCATGGCGCGGAGGATCATCAGAAGCTCAGGCGTGAGCAGCGGGTCGATGCCAATCAGCACGGCGTCACCTTTCGGTTCATTATGATGGGACGGGCGCGTCCACCCGCAGGAGCCCTTGAGATTTCAGGTCGGCCCAGAGCGCGATCGGTATCTTTGCGTCGAGCAGGTGGAGGTTCGCCTCGACCTGAGAGGGAGAATTGGCGCCGGGGATAACGGTCTTCACCGCCGGATGAGCGAGCACGAATTGCAGCGCCGCCTCAATGAGCCTCACTTCGTAGGAGACGCAGATCGCGTCGAGACGCGCAACGCGGGCGCGGATGTCGGAGGGGGCGGGAGCATAGTTGTAGCGCGCGTCATTGACCGGCCCGGTTGCGAGAATGCCGGAGTTGAAGGGACCGCCTAAGATAATGCCGACGTCACGCGCTTCGCAAAGCGGGAGGAAACTGTCGAGCGCCTCCTGCTCCAGCAGCGTATAGCGTCCGGCAAGCAGGAAGCAGTCGAAGTCGCCCCCGGCGAGCAGCGTCTCGCCTGCCTCCCATTCGTTGATGCCGGCACCGATGGCTTTGACTGTGCCGTCGGCGCGGAGTTTCTCGAGGGCTCGATAACCGCCGTTATCGAAGAGTTCGCGGACACGCTGGTCGGCCGCCTCGCGTGACCCGTGGGTCGGCTTGTCGATGTCATGCACGAGGAGGATGTCGATGCGCTCGACGCGGAGCCGCTTCAGGCTGTCGGCGTGTGAACGCATCACGCCGTCATAGGAATAGTCGAATTCGAAGCTGCGTGAGGGCGTGTTCTCGAAGACGGTCTGAGGCACCTCGTCGGGCCGACAGTCGCGAAGAACGCGGCCGATCTTCGTGGAAAGGACATAGTCGTCGCGCGCGTGCTTTGTTAAAATCCGCCCGCAGCGCTCCTCCGATAGACCCAGGCCGTAGTAAGGCGCGGTGTCGAAGACGCGGATGCCGGCATCCCAGGCCGCATCGAGCGTCGCGCCGGCCTCGCTGTCGGAGATCGCCGCATATAGATTGCCGAGCGGCGCGCCGCCGAAACCGAGCGCGGACACGTCCAGCCTGTCTTTGCCGGCGCGCAGCTTCCGCGTTTTCATCCCCGGTCCTTGTGATTCTTCTTGGCGGGCGGGCATGGCTATCAGCCCTTAAGGGCGCCGACCAGTAGCCCGCGTGCAATTTGCTTCTGCAGCGCAACCGTTATCGCCACGACAGGCGCAATCATGATCACGATCAGGACCGACATGTAGCCCCATTCGGGGCCGCGCGTTCCGTTTTGCGCCGAGACCAGGATCGGCATGGTCTGCGCGTTGGCGTTGGAGAGGAAAAGCGCCAGCAGATACTCATTCCATGCGAGGATCAGGACGAGCAGGAACGTCGCCACCAGCCCGGGCCGCGTGAGCGGGAGGGCAATCGTAAAGAAGATGCGAAACTTCGAGGCGCCGTCGATCTCCGCGCTCTCGTCGAGCTCGATCGGGATGGCGGCGAAGAAGTCCCGCGTGAGCCAAACGACGATCGGCAAGTTGACCGCGGTATAGGTCGCGATCAGCGCGACCTGCGTATCGAGCAGGTGCAGCTTCTGAAACATCAGATAGATCGGCAGGACGGCGACGACCGGCGGCATGATCCGGTTCGAGATCATCCAGAATTCGATGTCGTTGTTGCCGAGGGCGCGCTTGAAGCGACGCGCGAGCGTCGCCAGGAAGAGGAGGAAAAGCGCGATCGCCACGCCGACCGCGAGCGACCATGGAACGCCGAAGACCGCGACGGCCACGATCGTTGAAGCGAGCAGGAGAAGGAATGTCGCGACAGCGGCGATCTTCACGCGGAACTTGAGCCGCACGAGAGCGTAGGACGCGAGCGAGCCGATGAAGACCGCGATCAGCGTGCTCGAAAGCGCGACAACAACGGAGTTCGAATAAGGGCGGAGCGTGTCACGTCCAAGGTCGAAGAAGATGTAGTGCCAGTTCTCCAGCGACGGCACGAAGTCGATGAAGGGCAGATAGAACGGCCCAGAGTCCACCACGATCCGGATCTTGAGCGAGGTCACCAGCACCCAATAGAGCGGCACCAGAACAATGAGCGTCCAGAACACCAGCACGAAGTAGGTGGCGAACTGCGCTACCGGAGACTGACCGCCGAGCGTCCGCACCATGAACAGGCGCCGCGCGAAGGAGTTTTGGTCCGCTGTGTTCATCACTGGTGCATCCGCGCGGGGCGAACCGCAAAGTTGAAGAACGAGACGCAGGTTATGGTGGCGACGAAGAGCAGGATGTAGCCGATCGCCGCCGAGCCTCCGAGGTCCTGCGTGCGCCAGGCGATGAAGGCATGGAGCGTCATCGACTCCGTGGCGAGCCCCGGGCCGCCGTTGGTGAGCACGTTCGGCAGATCGACAATCTTGAAGGCCTCGATCAACCGGATGAGCACGACCGTCGCGCCGACGGGTGCGATCGCCGGCCAGGTGATGTGGCGGAAGATCTGCCAAGCATTGGCGCCGTCGATGCTCGCGGCCTCCACCTGGTCATGCGGGCGGCTCTCGACGGCGGCGAGAAGCACGATGAACATGAATGGCGTCCACTGCCAGGTGTCGCCGAGAAGCACGATGAGGCGCGCCGACCATGGGTCGGTCGCCCATGCCCATTCGCCGAAACCGAGCCCGCGGCTGATCGGAGCGAACGGGCCCTTCTGCATATCGGCAAGCATGCGGAACGTGTAGGCGATGCCGACCGGTGTTACGGTCAACGGGATGAAGAAGACGACGCGGAAGAAGTTCCGGCCGACGATCGGCCGCGCGCAGAGAAGAGCGAGTCCGAGCCCGAGAAGAAACTGAAGGGCGACGCCGATCACCACATAAAAGAGAGTGTTCATAAGCGTGCCGGGAACGCCGCCCGCGAAGATCGTTGCGAGCGTCAGCAACGAGAGTCCCGCCAGCAGCACGGAGGTGATCAGCCGGCCGACAACGCCGAGGGCGGTCGCCTTGCCGCTTCGGAGATAGCGCGCCAGCCAGTAGAGCAGCGCGAGAAGGACGACGGCGAGCGCGAGCCACAAGACAGGTCCCAGCGGCTTGAAGGTGCCGAGGAAGTGATATTGCTGCGCGCCGAAGATCAGCCGCTGGAAATTCTTCGCGCCAACGAAGGTCAGCTTGAAGCCGCCCGGCGCTAGCGCGAAGCGGATGGTCGTCAGATAGGCCGAGATGATGAGCGGAAAGATCGCGAACGCGAGCAGGATCAGCACCGCGGGGAGCAGCATGATCCGGCCGGCCTGCTGGTCAAGCCAGAGGCCGATGCCCCTCGAAGAATAGCTCGCGCTTGCGGGCATGGCGTCGGTTCCGGGCCGTCCGTTCGGTCGCGCAGCGGTAAGGATGCTCATGAGACGCAAGAATCCCCGGCGCCGCAAGGCGCCGGGGAGAGAAGTCGCGATCAGTTCGCGCCGATCGTCGCCTTGTAGATCTTAAGCTGGTCGTCTTTCCCGATCTGATCGTTCAGATCGTTCCAGCCGCTCTCGATCGCCTGCATGGTCTGATCCTTGTCGATCTCGCCGGCGAGGAAGCGCGACACCGCCTCATCTTCCACGACCTGTTGGTATTTCTGGTTCTGCGGAATGCGCAGGTCGAGGATCATGTTCGGGCTGTTCAAGCTAGCCTCGATGGCGCCGAGATAGCTCTTGGCGGCTGTCTCGCTCATGCCGGCCTTGATCCAGTTCGACATGTCCTTGAACTGCGAGATGCGGTACGGGTTGAAGCCGGTCTTCCCGATCGTGACGTCCACGTTCGATTGTGCCGGCTGTTCCATGTAGGAGAAGAACGCGTAGGCGGCGTCCTTCACCTTCGGATCGGCCGCGGCGTTGATTCCGCCACCCCAGCCGCCGAACGAGGCGAACGGAGCATGGTTCACACCCTTGTCGTCCGCGTAAGGGCACGTGTCCGCGGTACAATCCTCGAGCTTGCCAGTATCCCGATTTCAGGACCTGCTTCGAGCCGGGCAGGATCGCCGCGCCGACTTTGTCGATGACCTTGGATGTCGCCGGGTCGATCGCGAGCGTGCCGATGTCGCCCCAGTCATATGAAAGGGCGCAACGGCCGCTGACGAACAAGCTACGCGTGTCGCCGACGTCGAGGTTGATCTCGTTCGGCGGGCCGTATTGCGTCGTCTCCTTCAGGAAGTCGAGCGCCTTGCCGAAGGCCTCGTTGTTGACGAGGGGCTTCATGTCACGCGTGTCGAAGAAGACACCCTCGTTCGTGCCCTTCGACTGGATCATGCCGCCGGCGATCGAGGTGATGAACCAATAGGCCTGGGCGTTGCGCTTCTTGGAGATGCAGGAACCGTAGTCCGGCGTACCGTCGCCATTCATGTCCTTGCCATTCACCGCCTTGGCGACGGCGAGGTAGTCGTCCAGCGTATTGGGCGGCTCAAGTCCTGCATCCTTCAGGACGTCGGTGCGGTAGTAGATCATGTGGAAGTCGCCATCCAACGTGATCATGTAGATCTTGCCGTCGTATTTCTGCGAGAAGTCGCGGAAGAATCCGCCGACGTCGTCTTCCTGTATGTCCTTGTCGTTGGCGACGCGGTCGGAGAGATCTTCAAGCAGGCCGGCGGAGATGTAGTCCACCATCCATTGCGGCGCGAAGACCGCGGCGTCGATCGAGTTCGTGCCGCTCGACCAGTCGGTCAGGAGCTTCGTGTAGAGGTCGGAAAAGGGGACGGTGATCACGTTGACCTTGGCGCCCGTCAGCTTTTCGAAGTCCGGGGCGCGACGCTGCAGCGGCTCCGCGATCTGCGGGCCGGTGAAGGTCATCACGTTGACGGTCACGCCGTCGTACATCTTCTGGGCCATGGCCGGCGCACCGGCCATCACACAGGCGGCGGAGATACCCGCCAACAAGCTTCTCAACTGCATTTTCTTCCTCCCATTTGCGGCACTCTGGCCGCGTTGTCGCCCGAGGGCGCCCTCACGGCTCGAACAATTCCGGTCGTTCGGCCGCAAATTCATTGAGCAACTGCAAGCCCTTGCCGAGATGCGCACGCATTGCGTCCGCCGCTCCCGTCGGATTGCGGCGGGCGAGCTGTGCGACGATCGCCTTGTGCTCTGCGATGGTGTCGGTATTGCGCCGTGGCGTCGGCAAGAGGAGCCGCCTGATGCGCTCGGTCTGCGCGCGTGCCGATTCCACGACCTCCGCCACCCGCGGAAACGCCACGCGCGCAAGAAGCGTTGCGTGGAAGCGCACGTCGAGCAGGAAGAACTCCTCGACATCGCGCGCTGTCGTTGCCGCCGACTGGTAGTCGACGATCAGGTTAAGCCGGTCGAGCGTCTCGTCGTCGATATCGGGCGCAACGCGGCGGACGGTGGCAATCTCAAGGGCCTCGCGCAGGAACGCCGCCTCGGTGACGTCCCTCATGCGGATGCGCGTAACGTAGGAGCCGCGCTGCGGCTCGACCGTCACCAGCCGTTCTTCGGAAAGCCGGGAAAGCGCTTCCGATACGGGCTGCTTCGAAACGTCAAAGCGTTCGCAGACAGCCGCCTTGTCGATCTGCGCGCCGGGTTCCAGGCGAAGCGAAATGATCTCGGAGCGTAGCCGGTCGTAGACGAAACCGGCCTTGGCACCGCCCTTTCGCACCGCGCGGGGAGCCATCGTCTCGCTGTATGCCACGAGCGTTTCCTCTTCTTAAGGAAAGGCTAACGTACTAACATTTCAGTCTGCAAGACACTTGATACGGGACGCCGCCCGCAACCGCAGCGCGCAGTGCGTCTCAGCACGCCCCGCATGCAGTCGGTCCAACTTGTCCCATTTCGACAAGGTTTAAGTAACTCTTGGCGAACCCTTTTTTTACGCTGTCCCGGTAGAAAGCCGAGAGAGGGACGCAGACTGGTTCCGCGTTCCGTCCCTCGCCAAGTTCCAGCGTAGCAACAGCGGCCGATGCCAACACGTCAGCGTAAGCAGTCGAAGGTCCGGCCGCTGCTTCTCCCCCTCGCTTGCCTCTTCGTCATGGGTTACTTCGCCTACCACGCAGTGGAGGGCGACTACGGGCTCCTTGCCCTCGGCAAGCTTCAAGACCGCGTTGCGTCGCTTAAAACCGAGCTTGCTGCAGCGCAGTATGAGCGTCGGCGGATGGAGAGCCATGTCGCGCTGATGCGCCCGGAAAGCCTCGACCGCGACCTGATCGACGAGCGCGCCCGCGAGGCGCTGAACATGGTCGACGCGAAGGATCTCGTGATCTTCCTTGACCGGACCGCACAGCAATAGCGTTCTCGCGCCGTTTACCAGCCAAGCCCGATCCGCATGGCTGCTTTGCACAGGGAGGACGCGCGGCGGCTAGCCTTTTTCCCTTGGGCGTGGCGTTATTATCTATCAGAAGAAGAAGCCACCCGGAGGAAACGATGGCTCAATCCCAGGCCGCTCCAAAGCGCGGTCGTGACGACGTACAGGTAAAGCCCGAGCGCGTTCGCGCCGTTGAGAAAGCGAAAGCGGCGCCGATCGCGGCCTTCTCGAAGGACGAGGAACTCAAAGCCTACCGCGCGATGCTCTTGATTCGCCGCTTCGAGGAGAAGGCGGGACAGCTCTACGGCATGGGACAGATCGGCGGCTTCTGTCATCTCTATATCGGGCAGGAGGCGGTCGTCGTCGGCCTATCGATGGCGGCGACCGAAGGCGACCAGGTCATCACCGGATATCGCGACCACGGCCACATGCTCGCCACCGGCATGGACCCGAAGGGCGTGATGGCGGAACTGACCGGCCGGCGGAGCGGCTACTCGCACGGCAAGGGCGGCTCCATGCACATGTTCTCCAAGGAGAAGAAGTTCTACGGCGGCCACGGGATCGTCGGCGCAATGGTGCCGATCGGGACCGGGCTCGCCTTCGCCAACAAGTATCGCGAGAACACCAGCGTATGCCTGACTTATTTCGGCGACGGCGCGGCGAACCAGGGCCAGGTCTATGAGAGCTTCAACATGGCGAAGCTCTGGGACCTCCCGGTCGTCTACGTCATCGAGAACAACCAGTATGCCATGGGCACCAGCGTAAAGCGCTCGTCGGCGACCACCGATCTTTGGAAGCGCGGTGTCTCTTTCGGCATTCCGGGCGAGCCCGTCGACGGCATGGACGTGCGCGCGGTCAAAGCCGCCGGCGACATGGCGCTTGAGCATGCGCGCTCAGGCAAGGGCCCGTTCATCCTGGAGATGATGACCTATCGCTATCGCGGGCATTCGATGTCCGACCCCGCGAAATACCGGGCGCGCGAGGAAGTGCAGAAGATGCGCGAGGAGCACGATCCGATCGAACAGGTGCGCCGGCGGCTCGAAGAGAAGGGCTGGGCGAGCGAGGAACAGCTGAAGGACATCGACAAAAATATCCGCCGCGTCATCAACGAGGCGGCCGAGTTCGCGCAGGCCGACCCGGAGCCCGATCCGTCGGAGCTTTGGACCGACGTCTACGCCAAAGCCTGAGCGGGAGCCCGCGGCGATGCCGACCGAAGTACTGATGCCCGCGCTCTCTCCGACGATGGAAGAGGGCAAGCTCTCGAAGTGGGTCCTGAAGGAGGGCGACGAGGTCAAGGCCGGCGACGTGATCGCGGAGATCGAGACCGACAAAGCGACCATGGAAGTCGAGGCGGTCGACGAGGGGCGGCTCGGCAAGATATTGGTCCCCGAAGGCACCGAAGGCGTGAAGGTGAATACGCCGATCGCGGTCATCGTGGCTGACGGCGAAGACGCCTCGGCGGTGTCGGCGAAGGCGGCTCCCTCCGCCGAGGCTGCGCCGCGTGCTGCGCCTCAGGCAGAGGTCGCGGCAAGTTCCGGCAATGGCGCGGCGGGCGTCGCCGCCGAAAGCGCTCGACCGCCGGCAGCGCCGACAAAGCCGGCATCGCGAGATGAAGGGGGAACGGTTTCGGCCGAGCCGGAGGTGCCGGAAGGCACCGAGATGGTCGATCAGACCGTGCGCGAGGCGCTGCGCGATGCGATGGCCGAAGAGATGCGCCGCGACGGCGAAGTCTTCGTTATGGGCGAGGAGGTCGCGGAATATCAGGGCGCCTATAAGGTCACGCAGGGACTCCTCGACGAGTTCGGGCCGAAGCGCGTCATCGACACGCCGATTACAGAGCACGGCTTTGCCGGCCTCGGCGTCGGCGCTGCATTCGCGGGCTTGCGGCCCATTGTGGAATTCATGACCTGGAACTTTGCCATGCAGGCGATGGACCAGATCATCAACTCGGCGGCGAAGACGCTTTACATGGCGGGCGGCCAGATGGGCTGTCCGATCGTCTTCCGCGGACCGAGCGGCGCGGCAGCGCGTGTCGCCGCGCAGCACAGCCAGGACTACGCCGCCTGGTTTTCGCAGGTGCCGGGGCTGAAGGTGATCCAGCCGCACACCGCGGCCGACGCGAAGGGCCTCCTCAAAGCTGCGATCCGCGATCCGAACCCGGTGATCTTCCTCGAGAACGAGATCCTCTACGGACACACCTTTCCAGTCCCAAAACTCGATGATTTCGTGCTGCCGATCGGCAAGGCGAAGATCGCGCGCGCCGGTAGGGACGTGACCATCGTCTCCTTCGGCATCGGCATGACCTATGCACTGAAGGCCGCGGAGGCGCTTGCTGGCGAGGGGGTCGAGGCGGAGGTGATAGACCTTCGCACGATCCGCCCGATGGACATCGAGACGGTGATCGCGTCGGTGAAGAAGACCAACCGCTGTGTGACGGTGGAAGAGGGCTGGCCGCAGGGTTCTGTCGGCGGGCACATCTCAGCCGAGCTTATGGCAAAAGCCTTCGACTTCCTCGACGCGCCGGTCTTGAACATCACGGGCAAGGACGTGCCGATGCCGTACGCCGCTAACCTTGAGAAGCTCGCGCTGCCGAGCGTGAAAGAGGTGGTCGATGCGGCGAAGAGCGTGAGCTACGCAGCGTAGTTCGGCCGGACACTCGACGATTTGGAGACAGCAAAGGTTAATGGCCGAGCCCGCGAAAAAGAAAGCGACCTACGCCGATCTGGAGGCTGTGCCGCCGCATCTCGTAGCGGAAATCATCGATGGCGAGCTCGTCACGCATCCGCGTCCCTCGCCGCGTCATGGCGCGACGGCGAGCGCACTCGGAGCGGAGCTCACCGGGCCGTTCCAGAAGGGTCAGATGGGCCCCGGCGGGTGGGTGTTCTTCGTCGAGCCTGAGGTAAGCTTCGGTGAACAGCTATTGGTGCCCGACATCGCCGGATGGAAGCGGGAGCGGCTGTCGGCGTACCCTGATACCAACTACTTCCTCGTCTCACCCGATTGGGTCTGCGAAGTCTTGTCTGGGTCGACGGAGAAACGCGACCGGACCGTCAAGATGCGCGTCTACGCGGAGGCTCAGGTGCCACATTTGTGGCTGGTCGATCCCCGCCTGCAAATCCTCGAAGCCTTCGAGCTTAGCGAGGGACGCTGGTTAAAGATCGGAGCGTGGAATTCCGATGATATCGTGAGCGCTCCTCCCTTCGAGGCCCTCTCTTTTTCACTTGCCGATCTGTGGCCGCTCGATCCGCCGCTCGGGTTCCAGGAGAGTCCGCAGCATCTGTTCGCCGGAGACCGATAGATGCCGATCAACATCCTCATGCCTGCGCTGTCGCCGACGATGGAGACGGGGAATCTCGCCAAGTGGCACGTCAAGGAAGGCGACAAGGTCTCTTCCGGCGACGTGATCGCTGAGATCGAGACAGACAAGGCGACGATGGAGGTCGAGGCCGTCGACGAGGGGACGGTCGCGAAGATCGTCGTGCCTGAAGGTGCGACCGACGTGCCGGTCAACAACGTGATCGCGATTCTTGCGGGCGAGGGCGAGGATGCGAAGGCTGCGGCGTCGGCCGCGCCCGCACCGACGTCTAGCCCTCATCCGGCGGCGGCGAAGCCGCCCTCGAAGGACGAGGCCAGGAAGAAGAGCGAGGCAGCCGCGTCCTTCGAGGCTCCGCTGCGCTCCGCACCTCAGGATGAGGCTGCTTCTCGCGCGGCCCGCCAACCGGCAGGACCTGCGACCGCACCAGCCCCCGCAAAAGGCAACGGCCAGAGCGGCCGCATCTTTGCCTCGCCGCTCGCGAAGCGTCTCGCAAAGGAGAGCAGCATCGATCTTGCCGCGGTCATCGGCTCCGGGCCGCACGGAAGGATCGTGCAGCGCGACATCGAGGCGGCGCTGAAGGGTGGGGTCGCGAAGGTCGCGCCCGCGGCCGCACCTGCTGCCGCACCTGCCGGACTTCCGCAGGGGATGTCGGACAGCCAAATCCGCGCGCTCTACGAAGTAGGAAGCTACGAGATCGTCCCGCACGATTCTGTGCGCAAGATCATCGCCAGGCGGCTGGTCGAGGCGAAGACCACGATCCCGCATTTCTATCTGACGATGGACTGCCGCATCGACAAGCTCTTGACACTGCGCGCCGACATCAACGCGGCAGCGCCGATGAAGAAAACCGATGCCGGCGAGGCGCCGCTCTACAAGCTCTCCGTCAACGACATGGTGATCAAGGCGCTCGCGATGGCGCTGAAAGCGGTGCCCGACGCGAACGTCACCTGGACGAGCGAAGGCATGCTCAAGCACAAGCGCGCCGATGTCGGCGTCGCGGTCTCCATTCCCGGCGGGCTCATCACGCCGGTCGTGCGGAACGCCGAGACGAAGACGCTTTCCGCGATCTCGAACGAGATGAAGGATCTCGCGGCACGCGCGCGCAAGCGCCACCTGAAGCCGGAGGAGTATCAGGGCGGCTCAACCGCCGTCTCCAACCTCGGCATGTTCGGCGTCAAGGATTTCGCCGCCGTCATCAACCCGCCGCACGCGACGATCCTCGCGGTCGGTGCCGGCGAGGAGCGCGCCATAGTCGAGAAGGGCGAGATCAGGATCGCGACGATGATGACGGTCACGCTCTCCACCGACCACCGCGCCGTCGATGGCGCGCTCGGCGCTGAGCTGCTTGGCGCCTTCAAGCGCTACATCGAAGCGCCGGCGGGGATGCTCGCCTGAGATATCGGTGCGCACCCGCGTTCCAAACCGAACTGAAACATGGAGGTCGCCAAATGCCGTCGATCAAACGCAGCGCAGAAGCCGTGTGGAATGGCGGAGGCCCGGACGGGAAGGGCACGCTGACGACGAAAAGCGGCACGCTTTCTGGAACGCCCTATTCCGCCGGCATGCGCTTCGGTGAAGAGAAGGGCACAAACCCGGAAGAGCTGATCGCGGCTGCGCACGCCGGATGCTTCAACATGGCGCTCGCGTTCGGACTCGGCGGTGGCGGCCATAAGCCGGACGAGCTGCGCACCACGGCAGTTGTCACCATCGAGAAGGAAGGCGCCGGCTGGACGGTGAAGTCGAGCGCATTGACGCTGAAGGGCAAGGTGCCGGGCATGTCGGCCGCCGACTTCAAGCATGCGGCCGAAGGCGCGAAGGCCGGCTGTCCGATCTCACGGCTCTTGAAGGGTGCGGAAATCACGCTTGATGCGGAGCTCGTAAGCTAGCAAGAAGCGAAAAGCGCCCCGCAAGGGGCGCTTGGTATTTCACGCGGCGGGTTCGCGGCTATTTCGCGGAGCGCTTGCGTCCGCGTTTCTTAGCCGGTGCTCCGGTTGCCTTGCGGCCGAGCCCCATGCGCTTGGCGAGCTCGGAGCGGGCCTTGGCGTAGTTCGGCGCGACCATCGGATAGTCGCGCGGCAGGCCCCATTTCGCCCGGTACTCGTCCGGCGTCATTCCGTAGGTGCCGGCGAGGTGGCGCTTCAGCGACTTGAACTTGCGACCGTCCTCGAGCGAGACGATGTAGTCGGGGGTCACCGACTTGCGGATCGCAACGGCAGGCACGAGCGGCTTCTGTTCCGGCTCGGCGGCCGCTGCAGGCGCTCTGACGAGCGCGAGATGAACCTCTTCGATGAGCTTGCTCAGCTGCCCGGAGTTGATCGTGTTGTTGGTGACGTAAGCCGACACGATGTCGGCCGTGAGTTGCACGAGATCGTCGGGTTCGTCGGCGGTCATTTCTCTTCCTTCTGTCGGTAAGAAGCTCGCTTTGCTTGTTCATCAGAAGCAGCGAACATTGATCGATACGTCTTCACTTGGCTTTGCGCAAGAACGGCAACCAAGAATCTTGTGCAGTTTTCAGACGCGACGTGTGCACGACCACCAGGAATTCGCGCAAAAATAGAATTGTTCAGTTCCCGGTAGTCTCGACAAAGAAGAATATTCGGAAAGTGCAATGCGTCCGACGTCTATTCGTCCGAGGGACAAAACATTGCGGGCGATGTCGGCCACCCAAGCATTTGCACCGGCGGAAGAGCTCCCAGTCAACCGGCGCTTTGGTGTTGCGCCATTGCGCGCGCCGCCTCGCTCACGTCGCGCCATAAGGATCGCATCTCGTCGGCCGCCGGTCCGGAGGTCTCGAATTCCGTCACGCTCTTGCCGGAGGCGAGCGCGTGCGCAAAGACCGCGCGCTGCCCGACCGCTCCGCGCCAGACCGGCGCGCCCATATCGCGAATCGCGCGGCGCGCCGCCGCGACGATGGGCGATTCCTGCGCACCGTGCTTGGGCGGCACTGCGTTCAATGCAACGAAGAAGGGGCGACGAAGCCGGCGCGCAATCGCGATCGTTGCCGGCACCGCGGCAATATCGAAGACGGCCGAACGTGTCGGGATCAGGACGAGCGTCGCCATTTTCATCATCGCCATGACGTCTTCGTTCGCCTGCGCCGGCCCGTCGATGAAAACCCACTCGATGTTCTTGTGACGACGCGCCGTCTCCAAGACCTCGCCGAGGTCGCCGGCACCGCAAGAAACAAGGAGGGGAGTGCGCGTACCACGCGCGCGATGCCAGACGGCAAGCGAGCCCTGCACGTCGGTATCGACGAGGAGGGCGGGCGCGTCCTCGCGGTCGGCGAGAGTGGCGAGGTTCACCGCAAACGTGCTCTTTCCAGCACCGCCCTTCTGAGAGGCAATTGCAATGATGTGCATACGCAGCCAGCCAGCACCCTTCGGCCAATCTACACCGGTTGGGCTGGGGGCGGCGACGAAAGAGGCGAAACGCTAAACGAACGCGCCGCCGCGACGAATGTCGGGCGGCGCGGTTTGGCGAGAAATCGGGTAAGGGCCGCGGGCGGAGCCGGTGCTTGAGCTTATCGGACCTGGCCCAACGGGTAGTTGCGGCGCGCGAGCTCGCGCTCCGCCGCCAGAACATACGGCGGGGTATCGGCGTGACGCGCAAGGATTGCCGCGATCTCGCGATCGGCACGGCGCTGCTGCGATTCGATTACCGCCGCAAAGATGCGGCGGAAGACGTTCGGGCGGGTCGCCGTCTCCGCAGGTCCAGCGCCGACATAGGGCGCGACGGTTGAAATGTTAGCCATGTCGTCCTCCTTTCAAGGGTTCGAATCCCTCCCAGGACGCTCAATGGAATGTATGTGAATTGCGGCGCGCTGTTAGGCGCAGGAGCGCAAGGCTGCCATGCGCTCCGCGGCGGGCGCGGAGGCCGGAAAAGCGTGGAGATCAGGGCGAAGGCGACGGGACGGCGGCGTCAGTTCCGCCACTTGATCGAGCAGCCGACAGACGGGACCTGTTCGGCCGGTCCCTTTCCGGTCTTGGCGATCCTGAGCATCGCCTCGCGGAGCTCGCGCTTCTCGGTGCCGGTCGCGGCACGCGAACCGGCGCTGTCGACGCGTCCGCGATATTGCAGCTCGCCCTCGGCGTTGAAGCCGAAGAGGTCCGGCGTGCAGACAGCGCCATAGGCGCGTGCCACCTTCTGCGTCTCGTCGATCAGGTAGGGGAACGTGAAGGCGTGTGCCTTTGCGAACGTCTTCATATTGTCGAAGGAGTTGGCCGGGTGGCTCACCGTATCGTTCGGCATGATCGCCACTGCGCCCACGCCGGATTCATCAAGCACGCGCACGTCTTCAACCAGCCTGTCGATCACGCCCTTCACGTAGGGGCAGTGATTGCAGATGAACATCACGAGCGTGCCGTTCTTACCCTTGACGTCGGCGAGCGCGTAGGTGCGTCCGTCCGTACCCTTCAGGCTGAAATCGACGATGCGGGTGGCGGCGGATGTTTCGGGGGATTGCAGGGCCATGGCGTTCCTCCGGCAAGGGCGGTGCGGCCGATTGGTCTCGGCTCCTTAAAACTTAGGCAGAGCGGCGCGCGATTGCCAGCGCTCGCGAGCCGGCCGCCCAGTCGATCGCACGTTTCCTGCAAAATTGGCGGCGTCGAGTGCCTAGCCGCCGAAGAACTCGACCACGCCGCCGAAGGTTGCCACGACGCCAAATCCGAAAATGCCCGTGAACAGAATAGGCAGCCAATCGGAGTCGACGGCGTATTTCCAGAACGGCTGCCCGGCGCGTGCATGAGATTTCGCGTATCGGATGAGCAGGATTGAGAAGGCGATAAGGACCAGGCCAATCGGGGTTATCATCAGAATTCCTTGCAAGCCGATGTCGCCCCAGGTGGCGCACGGCTTCTCATTCAGTTGAGACGGAAGAGTCCGACCCCACGGGCCGATCGGGCTTGAGGTCAGTGGATCGCCGGTCGCGCGGCGCTTATCCGATGGCGAAGCCGGGCGGCGCGCGCGAGCCGTAGGCCGGGGCGAGTTTTCGGTCGGTGGATGCTTCCGCAACTAACTCCGCGCGTGTGTGACGGAGCGACAGCAGCGGCACAAACCGGACCGCGAGGCCGAGAGCGGCGCCGGCCGGAAGCGTGAGCTTCAACGAGAGGATTTCGATGCGAAGCGCGGTCTCCGGCTGACTCGGCGGCAAGGCCTGCAGCTGCTCGTAGAAGCCGGCTTCGCTATTCTCACCGAAAATGTGCGTGGTCGAGACTATTGTGAGCGGCGCAACCGCCAGCAGCGCGACCAACGTCCAGACAAGCCAGCGCGCGGGAATTGCAGCCGGTGCAACGCGAAAGATTCGGCCGAAGCCGTAGCGCAACGTTGGCCACCAAGGTGAGGGCAGGCAGGGATAAATAAATACGCCTTCCGCTGCCGCTCGTCCATACACGTCAACGCGCGGTAGTGTCTCAGTTTGAAATCGCGTCAGCACGTCCTACAGCGAGTGCAACAACCTCAAACTGAGACACTATCCAACGCGCGCAGTGGCGGACGCCCTCAACTTAGCCGGAACTTCACGTATTTCGGATCGAGATAGTCGAAGATGCCGAGTTTCCCGCCCTCGCGTCCCATGCCACTTTCCTTGACGCCGCCGAAGGGAATCTCCGCGGCGGCGACGATCAGGTCGTTGACGCCGACCATGCCGACTTCGAGCGCCTCCGCCGCGCGGTTGGCGGTGGAAAGCGAGGAGGAGAAGAGGTAGCCGGCAAGCCCGTAGGGTACAGCGTTCGCGCGCGCGATCACTTCATCGAATGCCTCGAAAGCGGCAATCGGTGCGATCGGCGCAAACGGCTCCTCGTACATGATGCGCGCCTCGTCGGGGACGTGGTCGAGCACTGTCGGAGAGAAGAAGAAGCCGCGATTCATGTCGGCCGGCGGACTTCCGCCGGCCAGAACCTCGGCGCCTTTCTCCACCGCGTCCTTCACGAAGCTCGCGGCGCGCTCTCGCCCGCGCGCATTCGCCATCGGCCCGCAATCGACGCCGGCGTCCGTGCCGCGCCCAAGCTTAAGCGTGCTCACGACGTCGACCATTGTCGCGGCAAACTCGTCGTGCACGGACGAATGCACGTAGAAGCGCGTCGGCGAAACGCAGATTTGCCCGGCGTTGCGGAATTTTCCGCGCGCGCAGGCTTCCGCCGCCCGCTTCACGTCGGCGTCCTCGAACACGATGACGGGAGCGTGCCCGCCAAGCTCCATCGTCGCCTTCTTCACACCGTCGGCGCAGAGCTTCAGGAGCTCTTTCCCGACCGGCACGGAGCCTGTGAACGAGACTTTCCGAATGACGGGCGAAGCGATCAGGTGGCGCGAGATCTCGCCCGGCTTGCCGGTGACGACGTTGAGCACGCCGGGCGGTAGTCCCGCGGCCGTCGCGGCCTCGGCGATGACATAGGCGCCGCTCGGCGCTTCTTCAGCCGGCTTGATGATGATCGAGCAGCCGGCTGCGAGCGCTGCTGCGATCTTGCGCGCCGGCAGTAGCGCCGGAAAGTTCCAGGCGGTGAATGCGGCGACCGGCCCGACGGGGTCGTAGCGCACCTGCAGCCTGACGCCCGCCTCGCGCCCGTCGAGCGAATGGCCGTAGATGCGCCGCGCCTCGTCGGCGTACCAGTCGAACTGATCGATCGCGGCGCTGAACTCCGCCTTCGCCTCGACGAGCGGCTTGCCGGTCTCGCGCGACACGGCGAGCGCTGCTGCCTCCGTGCGCTGCCGAAGCTCGCCCGCGATCGCTCGCAAGACGCCGGAGCGTGTCCAGGCAGGCGTCGCGCGCCATTTGAGGAAACCTTGCTCGGCGGCGTCGAGCGCGTCGTCGAGGTCGTCGGGTCCGGCTTTCGGGATCAGCCCAAGCGTTTCCTCGTCGGCGGGATCGACGACCGCGAGTGTCTCGCCGTCACGCGCGCCGCGCCATTTGCCGCCGATGAACAGGCCGTAGCCCTCGTACATGGCCCGCGTTCCTCCCTGGGCTCTTATGAACTGGATTAACTGCAAACCCGGGCATCCGACAAGCGACGGACGCTTGTGCCGAGTTGCCCGGCCCGGTCTTCAGCTGATGCCGCTTCGCCCTTACGAATGCGGCGGCGGGAACGGCTGAACGTGAGGGTCGCACGTCTTCACGTTCTGGGACAGGCAAAGACGATCGATCTGCATGATCCCCGTGCCCGGCATGCCGTCGCGGTATTGTCCGATTTTGAACTTCACGTCTTCCTTGTCGAGCTCGTCGTCGGCGTAGCCGATGTGGCCGGTTACGCGAACGATGAATTTCCCGTCCGCGTAGATGTCGATCCAACCCGAATCGCCGCCTTTCACGAAGTAGGTCATCGTGACGAACTTTCCGCCGGTCGGACTCGGCAGAACCGGCACGGGTGCTGCGTCCTGCGTCCACAGGGTGAGGTTCGGCGGTCGCGTGCATCGCTTCGGAACGTCCAGCCTCTGGTCGAGGCAGTTCGATTCCGGCGGGCGGCCGATCGACCCGAGCTGGCCGGACGGCACGCTCGGCAGAAACAGGCTCGCGGTCAGCGCGTTGATGTCGCCCTCCGCCTTTGCGACAAGGCATCGGCATTCCTCGTCACTGACCGTGACGTAGAGGACGCCGTTGTCGAAGCGCTGCGCGAGCACCGGCCCCGGCCAGCTGCCGAGAGCGGCCTTCGGGTAGGCCTTCCACTGACCGATCACCCAGCGCGCGGAGCCGCACTTGTAGATGTCGCCGGTCATACTGAATGTCAGCGAATACCAGTAGCCGTCCCCCCAAGCGTGAACCGCGTTGCTGCCCTTCTTGAAGAAGCGGAGCTCGTTGCGCTGGAGATGCTTGTTGTCGCCGAGCGGGCAGCCGGGGTTCGGCCGTCCGTTCGGAAGCAAAGCGAGCGGCGGGAGGAAGGACGGGCCGAGGTCATTCGCTTCGGCGCGTCCTTCCCCGACGCACCCTTCTTCGCGGCTGACCGCACTGTCGTTGATGCTGATCTGAAGCACCGTGCGCGCCAATATTCCACCACCGACAACCTTCGGCTCTATGAGATTGCTATAGGCTTGGCAGGGATCCCACGGAAAATCGTCGACGAACTCCGCAGCCATGGCTGGCGCGGCAGCAGTAATGAGGGCCGCGAAGAGCAGGAGCGATAACACGCGCATGGGAGTTTCCTGTGGCGATCCTACTCGGATCGCCTGCGCTCCGCATCCTGCGCCGCACAATTGCCTTGAGCGGGGGGCTCTTCCCGGGAGCGGCGCGGCTAGTGCGAGCGGTTGCGCCACTCCCGCAGCGCCGACAGCGACGTGGCTATGCTGACGCTCGCTACGATCCGCGCGTCGCAGTCGTCGCCGCTCGGATACTGCGCACCGCAGGTGGATTTAGAAATATCGGTGTCGTAGTAGCGAAGGTCGAAGGTCGCGGCCTTCCACGTATAGGACGCGCCGACGTTCCAGGTGATGTAGTCGGAAAGGCCGACGCCCGATCCGAACATCTGCAGGCCGACCGCTCCCGACACGCCGATGTCGTGCGGCAAAGACAGCGACGCGTTTCCTTCCAGATATGTCTCTTCATCGCCGGTCTGAGCGTAGTCCCACGAATAGTAGAGCGCACCGCCCAAGGTCAGCATGTCGATGGGCGTGACGGAGGCCGTCCCCTTGACCTCGCTGTATTCGATGTTCGCCGCTCCGGGGTAGAAATAGCGCAGATAGCCGAAGTCCATGCTGACCGGCCCGAGCTCCGGCCGAATGCCGGCATAAAGATCGACTTCAACGTCCGGATCCGGGGTCAGGAAATCGACGTTGGAGGTCCAGACCCCACCATAGAAGATGCCATACGACGGTTCGACGGATCCCTGCAGCGCCGGATTGTGATCGGTCTGCGTGATACCTCTGAACATGTAGTCGGAGACGAGCGCCGCGCTGAATGCCACATCGAAAGCCCAGGAGCTTCCCGCCGGGGTTTCAGTAGCGGCTGCGGCTGCCGGCGCCGCCGCGTCTTGAGC
This sequence comes from uncultured Alphaproteobacteria bacterium, assembly GCA_963720705.1. GTDB lineage: Bacteria > Pseudomonadota > Alphaproteobacteria > Rhizobiales > Afifellaceae > DASWJZ01. The sequence continues at coordinate 193,435 of CAVRGJ010000003.1, read as the reverse complement.
TGCGGCGGGGGCCGTGGCGAGCGCGATTGTTGCGAAGACGGCGGAGCAAAGCCCGCGCTTGATTGCTCGCGACATGAAAATGCCCCTCTACGCGGCGCCGGACTGCAGAGCGGACGACCCGCACTGCGAGAGAATCGCGCTCGCGCATCGAAGGGACATGCTTCGGTGTTATGGTTAGCGGAGGGTTAACACCGAGACTTGGTCCGCGCCGGACGAAAGCTGTGCTGCCTTGCAATCTGGATCGATTAGGTGGGCTCCGTCATCAGGCAAGACACAGCGTAGCCGTAGGTCGGACCGTCTTCCGCGGCAACAATTGAGCCAAAGCTCAGCGGTTGTGCTCCTCCACGCGGCGGCTGCAGACGTACACAGCGCATTGGTTCGTGTCCTTTGTGGAAATTGTGGCAGGCCGTCCCACCCGCGTTCCGTCGCAGATGCCGGGTCCCACGAAGCGATCATAAGTATTCGGCCCGGTCGCAAAGGTGACGGAGTGCTCTTGAGCGAGCAACGCCTGCACCTGAGAGCAGGTCATGGTGCGCGCGTCGGGGCGCGCCGCTTGAGAAGTCGAAGCAGCGGAAACAATGACAAGGCCGAACACGGCGGGAACCAAGACCTTCAGCAATCGGGCCATCTCACCCCTCCTTCGCGCCGAGTCTGCTCCGCAGGTCCTGGGGGTTGATCTGCTGGGGGCTCCCTTCGGCATTGCCTGCCATTCTTCGACGCCGTCCAGAGTGAGACCGCGTCTAAGCCGCGCCTTGTGATCACGAAGGGCGGGAATTCGATCGGCCGCGCGGGCCACGATATACTGATGCTCCGGCATGATTCATGGTGAGCGCTGTGGGGATCGAACCCACGACCTACTGATTAAAAGTCAGTTGCTCTACCGCTGAGCTAAGCGCTCGAATTGGCGCGGAACCTATGGAAGGGGGCGGGGGGAATCAAGTCGCGAACGCGGATTGCCCGCCCGCTGCCTCCGCGAGCTTTGTAAGCGCCGCCACCATCGGGCTTTCGGCATCCGTGAGCTGCGCGGGCGCTGTGAAATGGTTCGCGCCGGGGATGATCTGAAAGCGCGTCTTGGCACCGCTCTTGGACCAGCGCTCTGTGATCTGCCGACTCTGGCGCAGAAATTCCTCCGATTCCGCGCCGCCGACCCATGCTTCGAAGGTGACATCCGCGGGCACATCCCAGAACAGCGGGCTCGCCGCCCGCGCCAGCGCCTCGTCGAGGCGAAGGTCGTGGTTCATCGAGATGTCGACCAGCGGTGTCAGGTCGAAGACGCCCGAGACGGAAAGGCCGTGACGGAGCAGATTGGATGGCGCGCCGCGCGCGGCCCAATCCGTCGCGACCATCGCTGCTGCGAGGTGCCCGCCAGCCGAATATCCGGTGGCGACGAAGGGCGCGGAAAAGCGTCGACGCAAATTGAGAACGGCAGCGCGAATGTCGTCGATGATTTCCGCCACCGTCACTTCGGGACAGAGGCGATAGCCGGGGAGGGCGACCGCAAAGCCGCGCAGGTTCATGCCGGCGGCGAAATGACTGCAGAACGACGGGTCGAACGTGCGCCAGTAGCCGCCGTGGATGAAAATGACAACCGGCGCGCGCCGTATCCGGCGCGTCGGGATAAAAGAGGTCGATGATCTGCCGCGGATGCTTTCCGTAGCGAACGCCGAGCTCGGAATGGTCGCTCCGCGCGGCGCGATAGGCGGCGGCGTCGCGCTCCCAGCCGACGATGATCTCCGGGTGCTCGGGCACCCGGCCGCGATTGTCGTATTCGGTTTCGTAGTCGAGAGCGGTCAGGCCTGCGCCTCTTCGAGCGCCTCCGCATCGTCGCGGATCTTCACGGGGCGAAGCAGGAAGGCCGGAACGTGGTCGGAGAAGCCGACGGCAGCGGACGGCGCGTCGTCACCTTCGCGCTGCTTGCGCGGCGGCTCTCGTCTTGACGAGGTTTGCGTGACGGGCGCTTCCGGCCGCGGAGCCGAGGTCGGTTTCTCGGGACGCGGGGTGCCGCGATCGCCTCGAGCGCTGCGCTCGTCGCGCGGACTGCGATCGTCGCGCGCGTGACCGCTCCTGCCGCTACGCCGTCCGCCGCGGCGCGAGCGGCCGTCGCGCTCGGCGTGTCGATTGTCGTGTGCGTCGCCGTGTTCCGGCTCGCCGGCGCCGGCGTCGAGCCCCGCGGGTGCGGCATCCCATTCGATCGCCTTGCCGGTCAGCTTCTCTATCGACTGAATGTACTTCGCCTCGGACCTCGTCACGATCGTGAACGCGGCGCCCGCGCGGCCGGCGCGGCCGGTGCGGCCGATCCGATGCACATAGTCTTCCGAGTGCGTCGGCACATCGAAATTGAAGATGTGGCTGACGGCGGGGATGTCGAGGCCGCGTGCGGCGACATCGCTTGCTACGAGGAGCGTGATCTTGTTGTCGCGGAAGCTGTCGAGGGTGGCGAGCCGCGCGTGCTGGTCCATGTCGCCGTGCAGCGCGCCGACCGAATAGCCATGCCGCTCAAGCGAGCGGTGAAGGGTCGCTACGTCGCGCTTGCGGTTGCAGAAGATGATGGCGTTGGTCAGGTCGCGCGCATCGTCGATCAGGCGGCGGAGCGTAGCACGCTTGTCGTGCGGCGTGGAGCCGGACGGCACGAGCCTCTGCGTGATCGTCTCCACGACCGAGGCCGGCTTCGATACCTCGACCCGCACAGGATTGTGCAGGAACTTTTCGACGAGGCGCGTGATCTCAGGCGGCATGGTGGCGGAGAAGAAGAGCGTCTGTCTTGTGAAGGGGAGGAGCTTCACGATGCGCTCGATGTCGGGGATGAAGCCCATGTCGAGCATGCGGTCGGCCTCGTCGATGACGAGGATCTCGACGCCGGTCAGGAGCAGCCGCCCGCGCTCGAAATGGTCGAGCAGACGGCCGGGCGTTGCGATCAGAACGTCGGCGCCGCGGGTGATGATCTTGTCCTGCTCGTCGAAGGAGACGCCGCCGATCAGGAGCGCGAGGTTCAGCTTGTGGTTCACGCCGTAGCGCCCAAAACTGTCCTGCACCTGGCTGGCGAGCTCGCGCGTCGGCTCTAGGATCAGCGTGCGCGGCATGCGCGCGCGGGCGCGGCCGTGCTCCAAGAGCGTCAGCATCGGAAGCACAAAGCCTGCCGTCTTGCCGGTACCGGTCTGGGCAAGACCGAGCACGTCGCGCCGCTCAAGGACGTGCGGGATCGCCTGCTTCTGGATTGGGGTGGGGGTGGTGTAGCCGACGGCCTTCACGGCCGAGACGACCTTGTCGCTTAGTCCAAGTGTTTCGAAGCTCATCCGGATTTTCGGGCCGCGCGCGGAATGAATCATCGCGGGCAGCGGGGTCACATTGCAGCGCAATATGGGGAGGTGGGCCGTGGAGTTAAGGCGGACGGGCCGTAACCCGCGGGAATCCCATTAATTTTCGACGCAATCCCAGCCCCGGCGAGACTGCCCTAATACCGCCATCATCGCGACACGCCGCCGCCGCAGACGGACCGAAATTCTCCTTAATCGACAAAGAGTTATCCACTGCCGAATCCGGTCAAGCCGTTGCCAATCGGCGACAGACAGAGCTACCAATTTGCGATAGAACTGCGGAAACAACATGGTTAACGAGGCCCCTCCCATGATGCGTCTCTTCGGTTCCGCATGCGCCCTTGCACTTCTCAGTGGCGTCGCGGCCGCGGCGGACCTTCCGCCGCCATATATGCAACCGACGCCGCCGCCGATGATGTCGCCGGTCCCGATCGCCTACAACTGGTCCGGCTTCTATATCGGCGGCCACGGCGGCTGGGGCTTCGGCAGCGGCGCGATCAACGACGGCTTTATGGTCGGCGGCCAACTCGGCTTGAACTGGCAATGGAACAGCTTCGTGCTCGGAGCGGAGGGCGACGGCAGCTTCGTTGACTGGGGCAACACCAACGCGGTCGGCACCGTGCGGGCGCGGGGCGGCTTCGCGTTCGATCGGTTCCTCGTTTACGGAACTGGTGGCGCGGCCTTCCGGGATACCAACAATAACGACTTTGGCTGGGTCGCCGGCGCTGGCGGCGAATATGCGCTTACCGACAATATTAGCGTAGGCGTCGAATATCTGCATTACGACTTCGGCGGCGACAACGCGGATGTGGTCCGTGGCCGGGTGAACTGGCGATTCAACAGCCTGTTTGGCGGCTGAGTACCGCGCTTGTCTGTCTGCGAAGAGCCCGGCGTAAGCCGGGCTTTTTGTTTGCCTGCGCAGAAGTCGATGCGGGTCAATTCTGCTTGTATTTCTCCGGGGCGGCGGCCCAGTTCTGGGACCGGCAGGCGTTCTGCCGACGGCGCAACCATCAAACGTCGATCAGCTCTTCGTTGGCGAATTCCGCGCGCTCCTGGATGAAGGCGAAGCGCTCCTCCGGCTTGTTGCCCATCAGGCGCTGAACCATCGTCTGCGTCAGCTTGATCTCGCCGTCGCCGACGATGCCGACCTTGAGGAGCACCCGCTTCGACGGGTCCATCGTCGTGTCGCGGAGCTGCTGCATCGGCATCTCGCCGAGCCCCTTGAAGCGGCTGGTCTCCACTTTTCCACGGCCGTCGAACTCGGTCTTCAAAAGTTCATCGCGGTGTTTCTCGTCGCGCGCATAGAGAACCTTTGCGCCCTGCGCCAGGCGGAAGAGCGGCGGCACGGCGAGATAAAGATGCCCTTCCTCGATCAACTTCGGCAGCTCGCGATAGAAGAACGTGATGAGGAGCGAAGCGATGTGCGCGCCGTCCACGTCGGCGTCGGTCATCACGATGATCCGGCCGTAGCGGAGGTCCTCTTCCCGGTAGCGCGCGCCCGTGCCGACGCCGAGCGCCTGCAGCAAGTCTGAGAGCTGCTGGTTTGAATCGAGTTTCTCTCGGCCGGCGCTGGCGACGTTCAGGATTTTGCCGCGCAAAGGCAGGATCGCTTGCGTCGCGCGGTCGCGCGCCTGCTTAGCGGAACCGCCGGCGGAATCACCTTCCACGATGAAGAGTTCGGTATCCTCCTTGGAGGCGGAGGAGCAGTCGGCGAGCTTGCCGGGGAGGCGGAGTTTTCGGGTCGCGGTTTTCCGCGCGATCTCCTTCTCGCGGCGGCGGCGAAGCCGCTCCTCGGCGCGATCGATCACCCATTCGAGGAGCTGGTTCGCTTGGGTAGGCGAAGCGGCGAGCCAATGGTCGAAGGCGTCGCGGATCGCGTTTTCCACCACGCGGATCGCCTCGACGCTCGCCAACCGGTCCTTGGTCTGGCCGACGAATTCCGGCTCGCGCAGGAAGACGGAGAGCATCGCCCCGCACGAGGTCATGATGTCGTCCGACGTGATGACCGACGCGCGCTTGTTGCCGCTCAAGTCGGCGTACGACTTGAAGCCGCGCAGCAGCACGCTCCTTAAACCCGCTTCGTGCGTGCCGCCCTCGGCGGTCGGGATGGTGTTGCAGTAGGAGCGGCAGAAGCCGTCGTTGGCGAACCATGCGATCGCCCATTCGGCCGAGCCGTGCCCGCCCTGTTTGTCGGTTTTTCCGGCAAAAATCTCACCGCCCACCAGCGTCTCGCCGGCAAGCAGCTCGGCGAGATAGTCCTTGAGCCCACCGGGGAAATGGAAGCTCGCCTTTTCCGGCGTCTCGCTCTTCGGCGGGATCAGGCTTTTTGCGCAGGTCCAGCGGATCTCGACGCCGCCGTAGAGATAGGCCTTCGAGCGCGCCATGCGGAAGAGGCGGTCGGGATCGAACGCCGCCTTCGGCCCAAAAATCTGCGGATCGGGATGGAAGCGGATTTTCGTGCCGCGACGGTTGTGCACGTCGCCGGCCGGCTTCAGCTTCGATGTCGGTTTGCCGCGGGCGAAGGTCTGGCGGTAGAGCTTGCGGTCGCGCGCGACCTCCACTTCGAGCACATCCGACAGCGCGTTCACCACCGACACGCCGACGCCGTGCAGTCCGCCGGACGTCTCGTAGACTTTTGAATCGAATTTCCCGCCGGCGTGCAGCGTCGTCATGATGATCTCGAGCGCCGACTTGTCCTTGAATTTCGGATGCGGGTCGATCGGGATGCCGCGGCCGTTGTCGGTGACGGTGAGATATCCGTCTTTGTCGAGATCGACCTCGATCCAGTCGGCGTGGCCGGCGACGGCCTCGTCCATCGAATTGTCCATCACCTCGGAGAAGAGGTGATGCATCGCTTTCTCGTCGGTGCCGCCGATATACATGCCGGGGCGGCGGCGGACGGGCTCGAGCCCTTCCAGCACCTCGATGTCGGCGGCGGTGTAGCTCTGATTGCCGTTCGCGGTCTTGCTGCGCGCGCCCCGCGCGCGCGGCGTGGCGGAAGCCGGCGAGCCGGCGTCGTTCGAGAAGAGATCGTCAGCGCGGTCCATGCGAGCCATTGGATTCACGAATTGGTAAACATCCTGCCAACCCGGCAGGAGGCGGCCAAGAGCCTTGGATTTGCGGCGGATTTGCGCGGGGGTTGCGATTGGAGAGCGTTACGCCGCCCGCATGGAGATAAGCGGAAACGGCGCGGCTCGCAAACGTTCGGCGATGAGCCAGTAAGAGATGAGCCAGTAAAACCTGAGGCGGCGTGCCCGGCACGGAGCGCAAGCGCTACCACGCGCGGGGCATGCCGCCTCGGTTCGGGTTGCTTTGTCGAACCCCCACCATTTCAAGGAGGCCGGTGCATTCTGGCCTCATCAAGGAGTTGAATTGAACCCTCTCGCTTTGTTTCAGCACCGGCGACGATCTTCGACGCGCGCTGCAGTCGCGCGAGCGACGATGCCGTCAAACCGATCTCGATTTTCGGAATTGCCAGTCGCGCTGATTCCTCAGCGGACCGGCTGTGGACTCTTCGGAGGCTTCATTTTTCTAGACCTCCCATGTTCTCGCGCCTTGCACGACGAATCTAAGACGGCAGGCGTGAGGGTCAAGTCACGATTGGTGACGCGGTGGATCATTGGTGAGCGATCTGCGGATCGACGCGCGTCGCGGCAGTGGATAAGATTCTGATCAGCGCGATCGTGCGATAGGTCTTGTCGAGTTCGAGCGTAGGGGTAGAGGAGCGCCGCCGGTCAGACGGCGATGCGCGTGGTGAACCAGCGCGTCAGCCGGTTCCATAGGTCTGACTTGGAGACCGAATCCTCCACGCCGTGCTCAAGGTTCGGATTGTCGTTGATCTCGATGACAAAGACGCCGTCCTGCGTCTCCTTCAAATCGACCCCGTAGAGCCCGTCGCCGATCAGGCTCGCCGCGCGCACACCGGCGTCGAGCACTTCCGGCGGCACCTGATCGATCGGGAAGGTCTTGAAGCCGCCCTCGATCGGCTTGCCGTTCTCGCGGTGGCGGACGATCTGCCAGTGCTTCTTCGCCATGTTGTACTGGCAGACGAAGAGCGGCTGCCCGGCAAGCACGCCGACGCGCCAGTCGAAGCGGGTCGGGACGAAGCGCTGCGCAAGCAGGAGATCCGTCTCCTTGAAGAACTCCGCGACGGTCTCTTTCAGCGTCTCCATCGTGTCGGCCTTCTTGACGCCGCGGCTGAACGAACCGTCGGGGATCTTCACCACGACCGGGAATCCGAGTGTGTCGGCCGCTTGCTTCACGTCGGCGGGATCCTGGATGACGATGGTCTCCGGCACCGGCAGCCCGGCATGCGTCAGCCGCTCCCAGAGGTAGACCTTGTTGGTGCAGCGGATCATCGAGATTGGGTCGTCGATGACCGGCATCCCCTCCATCATTGCCCGCCGCGCGAAGTGATAGGTGTGGTTTCGTATCGAGGTCGTCTCGCGGATGAAGAGGGCGTCGAACTCGGCGAGCCGCGACAGGTCCTTCTTGGTGATCGGCTCGACCTCGACGCCGAGCGGCGCAGCGGCTTTGGCCCAGTGCATCAGGGTCTTCAGCGAGCTCGGCGGCAGCACCTCTTTCGGATCGTAAAGAACGGCGATCGAATGGCGCGGCACGGAGCGCGGCTTCGGGGCGCGCCATTTGCGCCCGGTGTAGGATTTCAGCGCCTCGGTGAAGAACCGCTTCTGCGCCTCGTTGCAGCGCGTTAGCGCAGTCAGGTCGATCTTTTGGATCGTCTGCCAGCCGTTGCTCTTGAACGTTACGGTGAGCATCGGCGCGCGGAACCAGTCGAAGAGCCGCTGCGAGAAACGCTCGAAGCCAGCGACCTCAGGCAGACCAAAAGCAACGAAGAGCGTCTTTGGCGGCTCGCCGGCATAGGTCTTCAGGTCGCTGTTAAGCGCTTCCTCCAGCTCCGGCAGCGCGTGCGAGTATTCGGCCCGGCTTCGCAGATCGAGCATCGTCTCAACGCTCGGCATGACGCGATGGCCGCGTGCCTCGGCCAAGAGCGCGCAGTAGTAGCCGGCGGTCTGGTAGTTGTAGGAGCGCGCGAGGATGATGATCTTCTGCCGCGCGCCGCCGAACATGTAGGGGCGGGCGACATAGTCCTCCGACGAGACGATCACGTGCGGCAGGTCGCGAGCGACGAGGTCGCGTGGCTGATCGGCGACGAGGACCCAGCTGTCCATGCTTAGAAGTTCCGAGGGTCCTTAGGCGGCGCGGCGAAGGCCGCGCTGCGCGGCCGTCGTGGTGGCCGCGACAGGGAGCGCGCGGGAGAAGAGGAGGGCTCTCATGCCGTCTTCATAATAGCCGTCGCGCGCGCCGAGTTCCCGGTAGCCTTTGAGGCGGTAGAGGCGAATGGCTGACGGATTGTCGGCGCGCACCTCAAGATGCAGGCGCTCCGCGCCCCGCCTTCGCGCTATCTCCTCGGCGGCGGCAAGGAGCCCGGATCCGGCGCCCCGGCCCGCCGCCTCCGAGGAGACCGCTATCGAATAAAGCCGAGCACTCCTCCCGCCGCGACGGAAAAGCACGATGGCGTACCCGACCGGGTCCTCCTTCCGATCGGCGCGGCAGGCGATGAGAAAGGCTGCCGACGGGCTTTTGGCGAACCGCAGGAAGCTGCGACGGCTCAGCTTGTCGGAAGCAAAGCATTCCGCCTCCAATCGTACGAGAGCGTCGATGTCGGCCAAGTGCGCCGCGCGAATCTCGAAACCGTCGCGTTTCGAGCCGCGTCGCCTACTGTCGTCTGGCATTCGAGATCGCGAGGCCTCCCCCGCTTGCGCGGCTGATTCCGCGGCTTCCGTCGCTGCGACTATGTGATCCACGCTCGGGCCGCCTTCAAGCGGATTCGTGCGATTTCACCCGTCTCGTTCACGCGCCGCCAAAGGCAGATTGTCGCGCCGCCGGGACAAGGATAGGGTTCACGCAAGCGCCAATCGGCGTCCCCGTCGGACAGGAGGCTCGTATATGCTGAAGAGATTGGTACGCATCTCGGCCGGTATCGCGCTTGCAGCGATGCTGTCCGGTGCAGCATCCGCGGAGATGGTCTACAACCGCGGCAATTCCGCCGATCCGGAGTTGCTCGACCCGCACAAGACGTCGACCGTTTACGAGGCGCACATCCTGCGCGACCTTTTCCTGGGCCTGACGACCGAGAACGCCAAGGCCGAGGCCGTACCAGGCGCCGCCGAAAGCTGGGACGTCTCCGACGACCAGACCGTCTGGACCTTCCATCTTCGCAAGGACGGCAAGTGGTCCGACGGCACGCCGGTGACGGCGAGCGACTTCGTCTTCTCGTGGGAGCGTCTGGTGACGCCCGCGACCGCCGCGGAATACGCCTACATGCTGGCGCCCGTCGTCAACGCCGAAGAGATCACCGCCGGCACGAAGCAGCCCGACGAGCTCGGCGTGAAGGCGCTCGACGACTACACGTTCCAAGTCACCTTGAACGCGCCGACCCCGTACTTCCTGGAAATGCTCACGCACCAGGCCACCTACGCGGTGAGCAAGGCGAACGTTGAGAAGTTCGGCGACGATTTCACGAAGCCGGGGAACCTCGTCTCGAACGGCGCTTACACGCTCGCCGAGTTCATCCCGAACGACCACATCACGCTCGTCAAGAACCCGCTGTTCTATGACGCCGCCAACGTGAAGATCGACAAGGTCAACTACATCCCGACGGAGGACCGCTCGACGGCGGTGAAGCGCTTCGAGGCGGGCGAGCTCGATTCCAACGACGACTTCCCGACCGAGCAGCTTGCAGACATCAAGGCGAAGTTCGGCGACCAGGTGCGCGTCGGGCCTTATCTCGGCACCTACTACTATGTGTTCAAGCTGACCGAGGAGCCGTGGTCGAACCCCGACGTGCGCAAGGCGATTTCGCTCGGGATCGACCGAAGCTTCCTCGCCGAGAGCGTGTGGCAGAACACAATGATCCCAGCGTTCTCGTTCGTGCCGCCGGGAATCGCGCGGCTACGAGGCGCAGGCGGCCGACTACGCCGGCATGGATCAGCTCGACCGCGAGGACGAGGCGAAGAAGATCCTCGAAGGGCTCGGGTATACGGCCGACCATCCGCTGCATATGGAGATCCGCTACAACACGTCGGAGAACCACAAGAACACGGCGGTCGCGATCCAGGAGCAGCTGAAGCCGCTTGGCGTCGACGTGACGCTCCTCAACACCGATACGAAGACGCACTACGCTAATCTCGAGAACCACGGCGAGTTCGACGTGGCGCGCGCCGGGTGGATCGCCGACTACAAGGACCCGGAGAACTTCCTGGACCTTTGCAAGACCGGAGCCGGCAACAACTACAGCCAGTACTCCAATGCCGACTTCGACGGCGACCTCGTCAAGGCCGCCGCCGAAACCGATCCGGCGAAGCGCATGCAGGAGCTCCAGGACGCGGAGAAGATCGGCGTCGCACGGGACCTCTGCGTGCTGCCGCTGCTCTTCTACAGCTACCACACACTTGTGTCCGACCGCCTCAAAGGCTGGGAGGACAACGTCATGGACAAGCACCCGACCCGCTTCATGAGCGTCGAATAGCTTGACAGCTCGCCGTCTTCCGAAAGGAGGGCGGCGAGCCTCCTTTGGGGGCAGGCGGGGCGATGCTGCGCTACGTGATCAGGCGGCTCCTGACCGCCATTCCGACGCTCTTCCTGATCGTCACGATCTCGTTCTTCCTGATGCGCGTCGCGCCGGGCGGGCCGTTCAACCAGGAGCACGGGCTTAACCCGGTGGTGAAAGCGAACCTGGAGCGCGTCTATCATCTCGACGAGCCGCTCTGGGAACAGTACCTCCGCTATCTGAGCCACCTCCTCCACGGCGATTTCGGGCCGAGCTACGTCCTTCCTGATTTCACCGTCGCCGACCTCTTCCGGGTCGGCCTCCCGGTCTCCATTCAGCTTGGCGCAGCGGCGCTGTCGCTTGCGCTGATCGTGGGCGGCGCGCTCGGCATCGTCGCGGCGCTCAACCAGAACCGGAGCGGCGACTACACGGTGATCGCAGTTGCAACGGTCGGCAGCACGGTGCCGACCTTCGTCATCGCGCCTCTCTATCAGCTCGTATTCGCGCTCTATCTCGCCTGGGTACCGGTCGCCGGCTGGGGAGGCGGTGGAATCCTCAACAAGATCGGACCGGTCGTGACGCTTGCACTTCCGCAGGTCGCGATCGTGGCGCGTCTGATGCGCGGCTCGATGATCGAGGCGCTTCGCTCGAACCATGTGCGCACGGCGCGCTCGCTCGGGCTCTCCGCCTGGACGGTGGTCGGCAAACACGCCGCGCGGAGTGCCATCCTCCCAGTGATCTCCTACGCGGGTCCAGCAGCGGCGGCGCTTCTTACCGGATCGGTGATCGTTGAGACGATTTTCGCGATACCGGGGGTCGGACGCTACTTCGTAGATGCGGCGCTGAACCGCGACTACACGCTCGTGATGGGAACGGTCGTCGTGATCGGGATCTTCATCATCGCGTTCAACCTGATCGTCGATCTCCTCTATGCGCTGATCGATCCGAGGGTGCGCTATGACTGACGCTGCGATCCCTGGCGCCTTCGGCGGTCGCTCGCTCTGGGGCGACGCCTGGCTGCGGCTCAGGGCCAACAAGGCGGCCGCTATCAGCGCCGTCTATCTCGTCCTGATGACCATCGCCTGCATCGTCGGTCCGTCTCTGACCGGCCACGATTTCACGACGATCTATCAGGACTACGTCCGCGTCGCGCCGAGCCTCTCGCCCTATCCGCAGGGCGACCAGACGGAAGCGGCGCTGCGGGCGGCGCTTTCCCGCGCGCGCGTCGACCTCGTGTCGTGGGAAGAGAAGGGCGATCGCGTCTTCGTCAAGGTTGCATCGAGCAGCCGGATCGATCCCCGCGTCACGCGCTATCTCGACCGCTCCAGCACGTTCGAGGAATCACAGGTTGAGGAGACGTCGGCCGACGGTCTCGAGATGACCCTCTCGGCGCGGGTCAAGCGCATCTATTTTCTCTTCGGCACCGACAACAACGGCCGCGATCTCCTTACGCGCACGCTGATCGCCGGCCGCATCTCGCTCGCGATCGGCCTGCTTGCCGGAATCGTCGCGGTGGTCATCGGTGTCCTTTACGGCGCGACGTCGGGCTTCCTCGGCGGGCGTGTCGACGAGGTGATGATGCGCATCGTCGACGTGCTCTATTCTCTTCCATTCATCTTCTTCGTCATCCTGCTGGTGGTCTTCTTCGGTCGAAACTTCGTGCTGATGTTCATCGCCGTCGGTGCGGTGCTCTGGCTTGACATGGCGCGCATCGTGCGCGGTCAGACGCTGTCGATCAAACGGCAGGAGTACGTGCAGGCGGCGATCGCGCTGGGCGTGTCGCCGGCGGCGATGCTTCGCCGCCACGTCGTGCCGAACACGCTCGGCCCGGTCGTCATCTACATGACGCTGCTCGTGCCGCAGGTAATCATCCTGGAAAGCTTCCTCTCCTATCTTGGCCTCGGCGTGCAGGAGCCGATGGCGAGCTGGGGCGTGCTGATTGCGGAAGGTGCAAAGAACATCCCGTCGGCGACCTGGCTTCTGATCTTTCCTTCGATCTTCCTGACTTCCACGCTCTTTGCGTTGAACTTCCTCGGCGACGGCCTTCGGGACGCGCTCGATCCGAAGGACCGCTGAGGGCCATGAGCGCGGAGCCCGTCCTTGCCATCCGCGACCTCGACGTGCGCTTCCGCCTGCCTGGCGGCGAGGTGCACGCGGTGAAGCGGCTCGCCATGGACGTGATGCCGCGCGAGACGGTTGCGGTCGTCGGCGAGTCCGGGTCGGGTAAAAGCCAGACCGTGATGGCGGCGATGGGGCTTCTCGCCACGAACGGGCGGGTCACGGGGTCAGTCCGCTACCGCGGCGAGGAGCTGATCGGGCTAAGCCAGGCGAAGCTCAACCATATCCGCGGCAGCCGGATCACCATGATCTTCCAGGAGCCGATGACCTCGCTCGACCCGCTCTACCGGGTTGGCGAACAGATCGCGGAGCCGCTCATCAAGCATTCCGGCCTCAGCCACAGGCAGGCGCGCGAGCGCGCGGTCGAGCTCCTCGATCTCGTGCAGATTTCGCAGCCGGGACGGCGAGTCGACGCCTATCCGCACGAGCTCTCGGGAGGGCAGCGGCAGCGGGTGATGATCGCAATGGCGCTCGCCAACGATCCCGACATCCTGATCGCCGACGAGCCGACCACGGCGCTCGACGTGACGATCCAGGCGCAGATTCTGGAGCTCTTGAAGCAGCTTCAGGAACGCCTCGGCATGGCGGTGATCTTCATCACCCACGACCTCGGCATCGTGCGCCGCTTCGCCGACAGCGTCTACGTGATGCGGGCAGGGGAGGTCGTGGAAGCCGGGCCGGTCGCCCGCATCTTCGCGAGCCCGAACCACGAATACACGAAGATGCTGCTTGCGGCTGAGCCGGAGGGGACAAAGCCGCCGGTTCCCGACGACGCTCGGCCGCTGCTTGAGGCCGGCAACGTGCGCGTGACGTTTCACATCGGTGGCGGCTTCTTCAGCGGCAGCGGTTTCGAGCTCAAGGCGGTGGATCGCGTCTCGCTCACGCTCCATGAGGGACAGACGATCGGCATCGTCGGCGAGTCGGGCTCCGGCAAGTCGACGCTCGGGCGGGCGCTGTTGCGGCTGCTTCCGGCGGAGGGCGTGATCCGCTTCGAGGGCAAGGATCTGCGCGCGCTCGACCTCAAGAAGGATCGCTGGCTCCGCCGCGAGCTGCAGATCGTTTTCCAGGACCCCTACGGCTCTCTCTCCCCGCGCCTCACCGTCGGCCAGATCGTCACCGAGGGGCTTCTGGTGCATGAACCTGAACTGCCGCGCGCCGAGCGCGACCGGCGCGCAGTCACGGCACTTCAGGAAGTGCAACTCGACCCGGCGATGCGCAATCGCTTCCCGCACGAGTTCTCCGGCGGCCAACGGCAGCGGATCGCAATTGCTCGCACGATGATTCTGAAGCCCAAAGTAGTGGTACTCGACGAACCGACATCGGCACTCGACCGCTCGGTGCAAAAAGAAATCGTGGAGCTTCTGAGAAGGCTGCAGCGAACCCACGGATTGTCCTACCTCTTCATCAGCCACGACCTTGCCGTCGTGCGAGCGATGGCCGACGAGGTCATCGTCATGAAGGAGGGCCAGGTCGTGGAGCGAGGCTCCTCCGAAGAGATATTCTCCGATCCGAAGGACCCGTACACGCAGGCCCTGATGTTGGCGGCCTTCGGCGCACCGATCGCGGGAGGGATCGCAAGCGCGGCGGTGCAGTGAGCCAAGTGTCGGTGTGACCTGGATCGGCGCCGAGCGGCGCACGATCCAGGCCCGGTCAGTTCAGCCCCGCATTGGCGCGGCACTGCGCTGCTACTGGAAGAGAGCGTTGAGCTTTTGCACCAGCCTTGGGCTCACCTGCCCGGCGCGTCCCAAATCCGCCGCCGACAGCCGTCCAAGAAGTTTCCAGTCGGGGAAATGCTCCCACAGGATCAGCGAGCCATCCTTACGGAAGACGGTCAGCCACTCGCGCGGCTCGCCGCTGGCCCTGATCTTGTGATTGGCGATCCGCACCCCTGTCTTTCGCCATCTCGGCAGGGCATCGAGCACACAGCCTAAGGCCGCCCGCCGCAATCTGATCGTCTCCATCTTCATTCCCGTGGGTTGCAGGGCCACGGGTGGGAAGGTGGTGCGTCGCTACATCGGGATGGCGTCCTTTGCAGTGTTCACGCCGATATCTGGACGCGGCCGGCTTTTGTCGACACGCATGGTCACGCGTGGCATTTCGCTGTGGACCGGGGCGCCGGGGCCGCCATAGTGGTGGCGATGCGCCGGCGACCGAGACTGCGCGCTGAGGGTGGGAGTGCCGAATGATCCTCTGCCACGGCGAGATGCTGATCGATTTCATCCCGACGGAGGCGCGCGACGGCTCGCATGCTTATCGACCCGCCGTCGGCGGTTCGCCCGGCAACGTTGCCCTGACGCTCGCGCGCCTTGGCGTTCCGGTCGGCTTCGTCGGCGGCCTTTCGACCGACTTCTTCGGCGACCAGATCGCGGCAATGCTGAAATCGAACGGCGTTGCCATGGACTACGTCGCAAGGCTCGACCGGCCGACCATGCTCGCGTTCGTCAATCTCGACGGCGAGGAGCCGCGCTACGCCTTCTACGACAGCGAAGCGGCGGCGCGGCACTGGCGGCTTGAGGACATGAAGCGGATCGAGCCGAAGGTGAGCACGCTGCATTTCGGCTCATTGTCGCTGATCCGCCTTCCGGCGGCGAACGCCTTCGCCGAGCTGATGCGGCGCGAGGCCGGACAGCGCATCATCAGCTTCGACCCGAACATTCGCGCCGGCCTGGTCGATGACGAGGCGGGCTACCGTGCGCGGCTTACGACCTTCTTTGCGCAGGCGCACGTCATCAAGCTCAGCGGTGCCGACCTCGAGTGGATCGCGCCCGGGAAAGATATCGCCGACCTGGCCGCGAAATGGCTCGCCGAGGAGGCGCGTATCGTCCTCTTCACGCGCGGCGGCGAGGGCGCGACGATCTTCGCCCGCAACGGAGAGGTCACGCGCAAGGCGCGCAAGGTGAAGGTGGTGGATACGGTCGGCGCCGGCGATTCCGCCATGGGCGGGCTGCTTGCCGCGCTCGCCGATCTGAAGGCGCTCGACTGCGAGGCGCTTCTTCATCTGACGGAGCCGCAGCTTGCAGAGGTTCTCGATTTCGCGCTCGCCGTCGCGGCAATAACGTGCAGCCGGGTCGGCGCCGATCCGCCGACGCGCGCGGAGCTCAAGGAGTTCCTGAAATAGAAGTCGGGCGCCCACGACGGCGCTCGACACCTTAACTTGATCGCGTTGCGCTCTGGCTCATCGGTCTGATCGAGACAGCAAAAAGAAGGCCGCCGCGTATTTGGCGGCGGCCTCGCTGACAAAGACGCGCGGTCAAACCGAATAGTACATGTCGTATTCGACCGGATGCGGCGTCATCTCGTAGCGCATGTTCTCCTGCCACTTCAGCTCGATGTAGGCATCGATCTGATCGTCGTCGAAGACGCCGCCCGCCTTCAGGAAATCGCGGTCGGCGTCGAGCTCGCCAAGAGCTTGCCTGAGGGAGCCGCAGACCGTCGGGATCTGCTTCAGCTCGTCCGGCGGCAGATCGTAGAGGTCCTTGTCCATCGGATCGCCCGGATGGAGCTTGTTCTTGATGCCGTCGAGCCCGGCCATCAGCATGGCGGTGAAGCCGAGATACGGGTTCGCGCCGGGATCGGGGAAGCGCACCTCGACGCGCTTGCCCTTCGGCGAGCTCGTTACCGGGATGCGGCATGAGGCCGAGCGATTGCGCGCCGAGTAGGCGAGCAGCACCGGCGCCTCATACCCTGGCACCAGGCGCTTGTAGGAGTTGGTGGTCGGATTGGTGAAGGCGTTGATCGCCTTCGCGTGCTTCAAGATGCCGCCGATATAGAACAGGCATTCGTCGGAAAGGTCGGCGTATTTGTTGCCGGCGAAGACCGGCTTTCCGCCCTTCCAGATCGACTGGTGGACGTGCATGCCAGAGCCGTTATCTCCGAACACCGGCTTCGGCATGAACGTGACCGTCTTGCCGTAGGCCTGCGCGGTCTGATGAATGCAGTACTTGTAGAGCTGCAGGCTGTCCGCAGCCTTGATCAGCGTCTGGAACTTGATACCGAGCTCATGCTGAGCCGCCGCCACCTCGTGGTGATGCTTTTCGACCGGCACACCCATTTGCGCCATGTACATCAGCATGTCGGAGCGGATGTCCTGCGCTGAGTCCATCGGCGGCACGGGGAAATAGCCGCCCTTGGTGCGCATGCGGTGGCCGAGGTTGCCGCCCTCGTACTCGGTGTCGCTATTGGTAGGGAACTCCGATGAATTGAGCTTGAAGCCGGTGTTGTAGGGCGTGGCCGAGAAGCGCACGTCGTCGAAGATGAAGAACTCGGCTTCCGGTCCGAAATAGCAGGTGTCGCCGATGCCGAGCGATTGCAGGTATGCGATCGCCTTCTTGGCCGTCGTGCGCGGATCGCGGTTGTAAGGCTCACCGGTGCCGGGATCGAGGATGTCGCAGAAGATCGCGAGCGTCGTCTGCGCGAAGAAAGGGTCGATCGCCGCCGCCTCCGGGTCCATCATCAACGTCATGTCCGACTGGTGAATCGCCTTCCAGCCGGCGATCGACGATCCGTCGAACATCAGGCCGTCCGCGAAGGCGTCCTCATCGATTTGAGAAACGTCCATCGTGACGTGCTGCATCTTCCCGCGCGGATCGGTGAAGCGCACGTCCACGTATTTCACGTCATTGTCCTTGATGGTCTTCATGACCTCGGAAGCGTTGCTCATGTTTCCCTCTTTCCTGAACGCGTCATGCCTTGGGAGCAAACGAAAGGCCGGCGCTTCGCGCCGGCCGATATCTCAGATGGCGTCGAGCCCACTCTCGCCGGTGCGGATGCGGATCGCCTCTTCGACCGGGGAGATGAAGATCTTGCCGTCGCCGATGCGGCCGGTCTGCGCGGCGTTGCGGATCGCTTCCACGGCGCGGTCGACCAACTCGTCCGGGAGGACGACCTCGACCTTCACCTTAGGCAGGAAATCGACGACGTATTCGGCGCCGCGGTAGAGCTCGGTGTGTCCCTTCTGGCGGCCGAACCCCTTGGCCTCCGTCACGGTGATGCCTTGCAATCCGACCTCCTGTAGCGCCTCCTTCACCTCGTCGAGCTTGAACGGTTTGATGATCGCTTCGATTTTCTTCATTCTTCTCGTACTCCAGCGCGGGGTGGGGGCCTTGCCCGTCCGAAGCACGAAGCATGCCAAAGGCGAGCAGAGGCCAGGGAATCGCTCCCTATCATGTCATCTGCGCATAAAGTCGGCAGAAGCGAGCGCGCTACATGCGATCTGGGCGGATCGGACTGCCCACAGAATAGCCACTTGCCGTCAGAGTGAGCAGAATGGCTTTCGTTGAAGTCCTTTCGCCGGCCGAGATGGGCGAAGCCGATCGGCTGACGATCGCCACGGGCACACCCGGCTACTCGCTGATGCTGAACGCCGGCGCCGCCGTCGCCGGGGCGGCGCAGGATATGGCGGAGGAGGGCCGCATCCTCGTCGTTGCGGGCCCTGGGAACAACGGCGGCGACGGTTTCGTTGCCGCCGAGATTTTGCGGCGCGCCGGCCGCGACGTTCGCGTGGCGCTGCTTGGTGCGCGCGAAGCGCTCAAGGGCGATGCCGCGAGCGCCGCTGCCGACTACAGCGGACCTTTCAAGTCGATTGATCCGGCAAGCGACCTTTCGGCCGACCTCGTGATCGATGCGCTTTTTGGCGCGGGCCTGGCGCGGCCGCTTGACGGCGAGGCGGCGCGGATCGTCGAGACGCTGAACGCCGGCTCTGCGCCAGTGCTCGCCGTGGACCTTCCAAGCGGCGTCGACGGCCGAACCGGAGCGGCTGACGGTGCCGCGGTCCATGCAGCGCGCACGGTCACTTTCTTCCGCCTGAAGGCGGGCCATCTGCTCCTGCCGGGACGGCTCCACTGCGGCCGCACCGAGCTTGCCCAGATCGGCATCCCGAATTCGGTTCTCGACACCATCCAGCCGGCGACATTCCAGAATCTTCCGCCGCTTTGGCGCTCGGGCCTCAGGCCGCCGCGGCCGGGCGGACACAAATATTCGCGCGGGCACGCGTTCGTCGTCTCCGGGCCGGCGAGCGCGACGGGCGCGGCGCGGCTTGCTGCGATGGCGGCTCTCAGGGTCGGGGCCGGCGCGGTCACGGTCGCCTCGCCGCCGGACGCGCTTCTCGTGAATGCGACGCACCTCACTGCGATCATGGTGCGTCGCTTCGAAGGAGCCGAGGAACTCAGCGCGCTCCTCTCCGACCCGCGACCGAAGGCCGTCGCGGTCGGCCCGGCGAACGGCATCGGCGAGGAAACCCGCCGCAATGTCGCCGCGGCGCTTAAGGGCGACGCGGCGGTCGTCCTCGACGCCGATGCGCTGACCAGCTTCTCCGACGAGAGCGACGCGCTCTTCTCCTTGATAAAGAGCAAATTGCAGCCGGTCGTGATGACGCCGCATGAGGGTGAATTCGCCCAACTCTTCTCGCAAACCGGCGCACGCCTCGATCGCGCCCGCTTTGCGGCTTCCGCAAGCGGCGCCTGCGTGGTCCTGAAGGGCTTTGACACGGTGATTGCCGCCCCCGACGGGCGCGCCGCGATCAATGCCAACGCACCGGCGGACCTTGCCACCGCAGGCAGCGGCGATGTGCTGACCGGTGTAATCGCCGGCCTTCTGGCGCAGGGGCTCACGGGTTTCGAGGCGGCGTGCGCAGGCGTTTGGATGCACGGCGCGGCCGGAGCAGCCGTCGGGCGTGGGCTGATCGCGGAGGATCTTCCGGGCGCGATTCCGGCGGTCTTGCAACGCCTCGACGCCGACCCGAATTGAGCCCGAGCCGCCGGACTTCGCGTCGGCGCGAAATCCTTGCTCCGCCAGGCGCCTTGCTTTAGGAGCGCGTGTCCGGGACGGCGCGCGCTTGCACGCGGAACCGCGCGGGCGTGGTGGAATTGGTAGACACGCAGGATTTAGGTTCCTGTGGGCAGAGCCCGTGGGGGTTCAAATCCCTCCGCCCGCACCAGCCTTTGCACCTCGTGCTTCGGCTCGGCAGGCCGAGGCGAAATCGAGACGAAGGCCGCCGCGCTGGAGCTCCGTGGGAGCGAAGGCGGGCGTCGACAGGCACGAAACATCAGCTGTTCGGGACGTTTGGCATGCAGATCAACGAGACCCTATCGGAAGGCCTGAAGCGCGGTCTGACCGTGACTATACCGGCGTCGGAGCTCGACGCGCGGCTCGCCGAACGGCTCGACCAGTTGAAATCGCGCGTACGCATCAAGGGGTTCCGCCCCGGGAAAGTCCCGATCAGCCACCTAAGGCGCGTCTACGGCAAGGCCGCGATGGCCGAGGTCGTCCAGGGCCTTGTCGGCGAGACCGCGCAACAGGCAATCACCGGCCGCGGCGAGCGGGCGGCGATGCAGCCAAAGGTCGCCATGACGGAGGACGAGGCTGAGGCGGTGGAGGTGCTGGAGGGCCGTGCCGACCTCACCTTCACGCTCGAATACGAAGTGCTCCCGAACTATGAGCTCGCCGACTTCAAGGGTTTGAAGATCGAGCGACCCATCGTCGAGGTGACCGACGAAGAGGTGGAGACGCGGCTTAAGCAGGTTGCCGAGAGCGCGCGGAGCTATACGCCGGTCGAACGGCCGGCCGCGGAGGGCGACCGCGTCGGCTTCGAATACAGCGCCAGCACCGGCGGCGACGTCTTCGAGACCAACTCGACGGCGATGGTGCTCGGGTCGGGTCAGTTCATTCCCGGCTTCGAAGACGCGCTTGTCGGCGTGAAGGCGGGCGAGAAGAAGGTCATCGACCTCACCTTCCCTGACGACTATCCGGCCGAGAACTTGAAGGGAAAGCCGGCGACCTTCGACGTCTCCGTCACCGAGGTCGCCGAGCCGGGCGAGATCGTCCTTGACGACGCTTTGGCGACGCGGCTCGGGCTTGAGTCGGTCGACAAGCTGCGCGAGACGGTCCGCAAGCAGATCGAGAGCGAATTCGGGCGCGCCACGCGCCAGCATGTGAAGCGGCAGCTCCTCGACCAACTCGACGCCAAGCACGCCTTTGCGCTCCCCGAAAACCTCGTCGAGCAGGAATTCGAGAATATCTGGCGGCAGGTGATGCACGACGTGGAGCATCACGGGAAATCCTTCGAGGCGGAGGGCACGACTGAGGACGCTGCGCGCGCGGAGTATCGCGGCATTGCCGAGCGGCGCGTCAGGCTGGGCCTGGTGCTGTCGAAAATCGGCGAAACGGCGGAGGTCAGCGTCACCGACGAAGAGCTGCAGGGCGCGCTCTTCGACCAGGCACGGCGCTACCGGGGCCAGGAGCGCGAGGTGCTCGAGTACTATCGCAAGAACCCGGATGCGCTGCAGGCGCTCCGCGCGCCGATCTTTGAGGAAAAGGTCGTGGACTACGTGCTCGAATTCGCTGACATCACTGACAAGACGGTAACCAAGGAAGAGCTCCTCGCAGAGGATGAGGAGGAAGACGGGCATCATGACCACCACGCCCACCATGATCACGATCACGGGCGCGGCGGGGACGATCACGAGCACTGAAAAGTAGGGCCGGGAAGGCCGCCGGTCGGTTCGGATTGGCGGATCAGCCGAAATCCTCCCGGGTCGCCGAAAAAAGGCCTATTGTTGCGCTCCCTTGGTGGCGCGCTAAAAGACGCTTATCTGACAAGGATTTGCGGGCTCGCGGTTTGCGCCCACGAGCTTCCGCTTTCCCCGGTGAACAAGGCCATGAGAGACCCAGTCGACACCTACATGAACCTGCTCGTGCCGATGGTGGTCGAACAGACCAACCGGGGCGAGCGCGCCTACGACATCTATTCGCGGCTTCTGAAGGAGCGGATCATCTTCATCACCGGGCCTGTCGAGGACCACATGTCGTCGCTGGTCTGCGCCCAGCTCCTCTTTCTTGAGGCGGACAACCCCAAGAAGGAAATCTCCATGTACATCAACTCGCCGGGGGGCGTGGTCACCTCCGGGATGGCGATTTACGATACCATGCAGTTCGTAAAGCCAGCCGTTTCAACGCTTTGCATCGGGCAGGCCGCCTCGATGGGGTCGCTGCTGCTGTGCGCCGGCGAGAAAAGCTTGCGCTTTTCCACGCCAAATGCCCGAATCATGGTTCATCAGCCGTCCGGCGGCTTCCAGGGTCAGGCCTCCGACATCGAGCGGCACGCCGAGGACATCATCAAAATGAAGCGCCGGCTCAATGACATATACGCGAAACACACCGGCCAGACCTACGAGGCCATCGAATCGACGCTTGACCGCGATTATTTCATGAGTGCTGAGCAGGCCCGGGATTTCGGCATTGTGGACGATGTGATCACTACCCGTTTGGCGCTTGAGCAGATAGCCGGGGGCGGAGCGTGACCGAAAGCCCACATTCTCAATCCGATCATTAAGTTAATCTTGAAATCTTACGCGCAAGAATGGTTCGATGTGAGCATGGTGGGCGCAGGTCGCCAGGGTGGCATCGTTCGTGCACGGGCGTACTGAGCGAGGTTCGTTATGAGCAAGATTAGCGGATCAGGGGGCGGAGGCGAGAGCAAGAACACGCTCTATTGCTCCTTCTGCGGCAAGAGCCAGCACGAGGTCCGCAAGCTCATTGCCGGACCGACCGTCTTCATCTGCGACGAATGCGTCGAGCTGTGCATGGATATCATCCGCGAGGAGAACAAATCCTCGCTGGTGAAATCCGGCGACGGCGTGCCGACGCCGCTCGAGATCTACGAGGTCCTGAACGACTACGTGATCGGCCAGGACCATGCGAAGAAGGTCCTCTCCGTCGCCGTCCACAATCACTACAAGCGCCTGAACCACGCAGCGCGCAACAACGACGTCGAGCTGTCGAAGTCGAACATCCTGCTCATCGGCCCGACCGGCTGCGGCAAGACGCTGCTGGCTCAGACGCTCGCGCGTATCCTCGATGTGCCGTTCACGATGGCCGACGCGACGACGCTCACCGAAGCCGGCTATGTCGGCGAGGACGTCGAGAACATCATCCTGAAGCTGCTGCAATCCGCCGACTACAACGTCGAGCGTGCGCAGCGCGGCATCGTCTATATCGACGAGGTCGACAAGATCAGCCGCAAGTCCGACAACCCGTCGATCACGCGCGACGTGTCAGGCGAGGGCGTGCAGCAGGCGCTCCTGAAGATCATGGAAGGCACGGTCGCGAGCGTGCCTCCACAGGGCGGACGCAAGCATCCGCAGCAGGAGTTTCTGCAGGTCGACACGACCAACATCCTCTTCATCTGCGGCGGCGCCTTCTCTGGACTCGACCGGATCATCTCCGATCGCGGCCGCAAGACCTCGATCGGCTTCGGCGCGACGGTTTCGTCGCCCGAGGACCGCAAGACCGGCGAGCTGTTCCGCCTGGTGGAGCCTGAGGACCTGTTGAAGTTCGGGCTGATCCCCGAATTCGTCGGTCGCCTTCCCGTCGTGGCGACGCTCGAGGACCTCGACGAGACGGCGCTCGTGCAGATTCTGACGGAGCCGAAGAACGCGCTGGTGAAGCAGTATCAGCGGCTCTTCGAGATGGAGAACGTCGAACTCAACTTCCACACCGATGCGCTGACCGCGATCTCCAAGCGCGCCATCGAGCGCAAGACCGGCGCGCGCGGCCTTCGCTCCATCATGGAAGCGATTCTGCTGGAGACGATGTTCGATCTTCCCGGCCTCGACGGGGTCGAGGAAGTGGTGATCTCGAGCGACGTGGTGAACGGCAACTCGCGTCCGCTCTACATCTACGGCGAACGCGCCGTCGAAGAGCATCACAACGCCGGCCGCTCCGCCTGACCCAGAGCGGCCGGAAATCGGCCGATCTGCCCGGCTTTCGGGCAGTCTTGAAAAGGAGGGCTCGGGCTTCCACTTAACGGCCAACCGAACCGGCGCGCCGAACGCTCCCGCCACCCCTCCCGCTCCGGCAGGAGCAAATTTCGGGGCCGCGCCTCCAACCGCTACGAGAATCGCCTAGCCTCGCCACTTGCGGCTTGGCCGAGCGATATCCGAAGGAAGAACGATGACCGAAATCCCGCGTCCAATCGACGTTCCCTCCGGCGAGGGCACCTATCCGGTCCTGCCGCTCCGCGACATCGTAGTCTTTCCGCACATGATCGTTCCGCTCTTCGTCGGGCGCGAGAAGTCGATCAACGCGCTCGAAGAGGTGATGCGCGCGGACAAGCAGATCCTCTTGGCGACGCAGAAGGACGCCGGCGACGACGACCCCTCGCCGCAGGCAATCTACGAGGTCGGGACGCTTGCCACCGTGCTGCAGCTCCTGAAGCTCCCCGACGGCACCGTGAAGGTGCTCGTTGAGGGCCGCGACCGCGCGCAGATTGTTCGCTACACCGATCGGCAGAACTACTTCGAGGCGGAGGCTCACATCCTGCCGGAGACCGTCGGCAAGGAAGTGGAGGCAGAGGCGCTCGCGCGCTCCGTCGTGTCGGAGTTCGAGAACTACGTGAAGCTCAACAAGAAGGTGAGCCCGGAAGTTCTGTCCGCCGTCTCCAATATCGAGGACTACTCGAAGCTCGCCGACACGGTGGCTTCGCACCTTGCCGTGCGCATTCCGGAGAAACAGGAAATCCTCGCGCTCACCAGCGCGGCGGAGCGCCTTGAGAAGGTGCTCGGCATGATGGAGAGCGAGATCTCCGTCCTGCAGGTGGAGAAGCGCATCCGCTCGCGCGTCAAGCGCCAGATGGAGAAGACGCAGCGCGAGTACTACCTGAACGAACAGATGAAGGCGATCCAGAAGGAGCTCGGCGACGGCGAAGAGGGCCGCGACGAGCTGCGCGAGCTCGAGGAGCGGATCGGCAAGACGAAGTTTTCAAAGGAAGCGCGCGAGAAGGCCGAGACGGAGCTGAAGAAGCTCAGGCAGATGAGCCCGATGTCGGCTGAAGCGACAGTCGTGCGCAACTACCTCGACTGGCTGCTCGGCATTCCGTGGAAGAAGCGCTCGAAGGTTCGGAACGATCTCGCCTTCGCCGAAGGGGTGCTGAACGCGGATCATTTCGGCCTGGAGAAGGTCAAGGAGCGCATCGTCGAGTATCTCGCCGTGCAAAGCCGCGCGAACAAGCTGAAGGGGCCGATTCTCTGCCTCGTCGGTCCGCCCGGCGTCGGCAAGACCTCGCTCGGCAAGTCGATCGCCAAGGCGACCGGCCGCGAATTCGTGCGCATGTCGCTCGGCGGCGTGCGCGACGAAGCTGAGATCCGCGGCCATCGGCGCACCTATATCGGCTCTATGCCCGGCAAGGTCATCCAGTCGATGCGCAAGGCCAAGAAGTCCAACCCGCTTTTCCTGCTCGACGAGATCGACAAGATGGGCATGGACTTCCGCGGCGATCCGTCGTCGGCGCTGCTCGAGGTGCTCGATCCCGAGCAGAATTCGACCTTCATGGACCACTATCTTGAGGTCGAATACGACCTTTCCGACGTGATGTTCGTCACCACGGCGAACACGCTCAACATTCCGCCGCCCCTGATGGACCGGATGGAGATCATCCGCATCGCCGGCTACACGGAAGACGAAAAGGTCGAGATCGCGCGGCGCCATCTGTTGCCGAAGATCGATCAGAACCACGGCCTGAAGAAGGGCGAGTTCGAGATCAACGACGAGGCGCTTCGCACCTTGATCCGCCGTTACACGCGCGAAGCCGGCGTGCGTAATCTCGAGCGCGAGCTTGCGACGCTCTCCCGCAAGGTGATCAAGGAGCTGCTCACCTCTGACGCGAAGACGGTGAAGATCACCGACGAAAACCTCGACAAGTATCTCGGCGTGCCGCGCTATCGTTACGGCGAGGTGGAGGGCGAGGATCAGGTCGGCGTGGTCACCGGTCTTGCCTGGACCGAGTTTGGCGGCGAGCTGCTGACTGTGGAAGGCGTCATGATGCCCGGCAAGGGCAAGATGACGGTCACCGGCAATTTGCGCGACGTGATGAAGGAATTGATTTCCGCGGCGGCGTCCTACGTCCGCTCACGCGCCATCGATTTTGGAATCAAGCCGCCGCTCTTCGAGAAGCGCGACATCCACGTGCACGTTCCCGAAGGCGCGACGCCGAAGGACGGCCCGTCGGCGGGAATCGCCATGGTTACCGCGATCGTCTCGGTGATGACCGGCATTCCGGCCCGCAAGGACGTCGCCATGACCGGTGAGATCACGCTCCGCGGACGGGTGCTGCCCATCGGCGGCCTCAAGGAAAAGCTCCTGGCGGCACTCAGGGGCGGGATGAAGACCGTGCTCATCCCCGAGGAAAATGCCAAGGATCTCGCGGAGATACCGGACAACGTGAAGAGCGGACTTGAGATCATTCCGGTAGCCAGGATGGGCGAAGTGTTGAAGCACGCGCTTGTCCGGCCGCCCGAGCCGACCGAATGGACCGAGTCCGAACAGGATTCGGCCAAGCCCGCGGCCGGCGACGACGACGCGGCCACAGGCATGGTTGCGCATTAGCGGCTGTGGTGGAAAAAGGAAGGTCGCCCCCCAGGGGCGACCTTTTTTTGTTGCAAATCCCGCAATTCCGGGCTTTGCAATCGGGTTGAGGCCCCCCGCACGCTCTGCGCGGCGTCGAGACAATCTATTCAATAGAGGAGAACTGAGGATGAACAAGGGCGACCTTGCTGCCGCAGTAGCGGACAAGACCGGCATGTCGAAAGCAGCGGCGACCCAGGCTGTCGAAGCGGTCTTCGGCTGCATCACCGATTCGCTCAAGACGGGGCAGGAGGTGCGCGTCCTCGGCTTTGGCAACTTCACGGTCTCCCGCCGTGCGGCGAGCACCGGGCGTAACCCGCAGACGGGCGCACCCATGCAGATCAAGGCTTCCAACCAGGCCAAGTTCAAGCCGGGCAAGGGCCTGAAGGACACGCTTAACCCCTAAGCGGTTCGCATTCTAAAGTTGCACAAAGCCCCGCGACGCGGGGCTTTCGCTTATGAGGCGAGCAGTGTGTCGCCTCGGTTTGGCGCGAGCCCGCCTTTTTGCCGACGGTGACGGCCGCTCGGCCATGACTTTACAAACCTTCCAGACTAGATTCGCGCGACCGGGCGGTTAGCTCAGCTGGTCAGAGCACCTGGTTTACACCCAGGGGGTCGGGAGTTCGAACCTCTCACCGCCCACCACACAGCCGCCGAAGAAACGTCAGCCGCGGGGCAAGGCAAGAAAGCCGTGCATCCGCCGAACAAAGGGGCGGCACGCCGGCGGCCGTGGAACCTGGAGACAGATTATGTTGTCGAAGGCTTCGTTGATAGGTCTCGCCGGCTTGGCGATATCTCTAGGGACTCTCGCAGGGGCGCCCGCCTTTGCCGGCGAGATTCTCATCTCGCAAGACACCGCGCTTGCTGGCGGAATCACCGCAGGCGACGAACCCGGCTTTCCAATCACGATTTCAGCGCCAGGCCGATACCGAATCGTTGGTAACCTCGACGCTCCGCCCGGCAGCGACGGCGTCGTGATCGATTCGGATGACGTGACGCTCGACTTCGACGGCTTCACATTGCGGGGCGCAGGCGAGGGGGCGACCGGCATCATCTCGTCGCACGACTCAATCGAGATCAGGGACGGCGTTATCACCGGGTTCCCGCTCTTCGCGATCGACAGCCACTCGGTCGGCCGCTTCTGGACGGTTTCCGGCATGCGGATCGTGGGGAACGGCCTCGGGGTCTCGGCCGGCACCTATGCGCGCGTGGTCGACAATAACATCTCCTACAACAACAATTACGGCCTGAGCTGCCAGTTCTGCCTGATCGAGGGAAATGTCGTTGCGCTGAACCACGACGACGGCATCGACGTGAAGGGCGCCACCTTGCTCGGCAACATGATCGCCTCGAACCGCGGCTACGGGATATCGGCGTTCATGCTGGGCTACGTGCTGAGCGGCTACGGCAACAACACGCTCGTGAATAACAATGGCGCAGGCGGGCTTGGCACGGACGGCCAGTTCATCCCCCAGCGGCCGCAGGTGAACGGCCGGCTCGTGGCACTGCAGCCGAACGTCGAATAGCAGCGGGCCGCGGCGCCCCGCGGCCCGTCTTCCTTGACACGAGTCGACGGCCATCCTATCTCGCCTGCTCCCGGCGCCGGGGTTTCCGGCGATCCGCGGGGGTGTAGCTCAGTTGGTTAGAGTGCCGGCCTGTCACGCCGGAGGTCGCGGGTTCGAGCCCCGTCACTCCCGCCATTTTCCGCCATGGCTGTCGCGCGGAATTGATCGGCGGAATGCCGCCAAAACCGTGTTCATTCGACTTTCGCTTGTGCGGCCCGGCCTGGTCGGGCATGGTTTCGCCGACACGTGGGCGGGTAACGGATGGATTCGATGATGCGGGCGCTTGGGGCCGGGTTGGCGATCATGACGGCCTTCGCGGCGCCGTCCGTCGCATGGGCGGCAGATGTCGACGGGCTGCGCGACTTCGCGGTCCTGTCGAGCGATGTCGTCCAACAGCGCAAGGACGTCGACGAGGGATTGCGGCCTTTGCCGCCGAGCGGCCCCGCGACACCGCTCCCGTATTGCAGCCCCGGCTCGCCGATCTGCCCATAGTCAGCTTGGCGGAACGCCTGGCATGGGGCCGATCCGCGGGTAAGCAAACGCGGGTCGTGTTCGGCCCGCTTGTGGTCGGGCCGAAGGGCCGGTATGACGCGGCGCAGCAACGCCATTTCCCCCTGGCCTCGGTGTCGAGATGGAAGCACTGCTTCAGAGCTACCTGCCGATCGTGATCTTCATCGGCGTCGCGCTCGCTATCGGGCTCGCGCTTCTCGTTGTGCCCTTCATCGTCGCCTACAGGCAGCCGGATTCGGAGAAGCTTTCCGCTTATGAGTGCGGCTTTGCGGCGTTCGACGACGCGCGGATGAAGTTCGACGTACGCTTCTATCTGGTCGCCATCCTCTTCATCATCTTCGACCTAGAAGTGGCATTCCTGTTCCCGTGGGTGGTCGTGTTCAAGTCGGTCGGATGGTTCGGACTCGGCTCTATCATGGCGTTCCTCGCAGTGCTCACGATCGGATTCATCTACGAATGGAAGAAGGGCGCGCTCGAATGGGATTGATCGGAGCCGGCACTCCGCTTGCGCCTGCCGTATCCGGCGGCGCGACGCCGGGCGCCGCGCGCGATCCGTTCTTCTCCGAGGTCAACAGCGATCTCGCCGACAAGGGCTGGCTGGTCACGTCCACCGACGAGCTCATCACCTGGGCGCGCACCGGCTCGCTCATGTGGATGACGTTCGGCCTCGCCTGCTGCGCGGTGGAGATGATCCAGCTCTCGATGCCGCGCTACGACGTTGAGCGCTTCGGCTTCGCGCCGCGCGCTTCGCCCCGGCAATCCGATGTGATGATCGTCGCCGGCACGCTCACCAACAAGATGGCGCCGGCAATCCGCAAGGTCTACGACCAGATGCCGGAGCCGCGCTACGTGATCTCCATGGGCTCGTGCGCGAACGGCGGCGGCTACTATCACTATTCCTATTCGGTGGTGCGCGGCTGCGACCGCGTGCTGCCGATCGACATCTACGTGCCGGGCTGTCCGCCGACGGCGGAAGCGCTGCTCTATGGCGTGCTTCTCCTGCAGAGGAAGATCCGCCGCACCGGGACGATCGAGCGCTAGCGCCATGAACGCGTTCTCGCCCGCGAAGCGCGGACTCGCCGAGATCGCCGCGCGCGTGGGCGAAGTCCTCGGCGCGCGTGTCCTTTCTCAACAGATCGCCTTCGAGGAGCTGACGATCAGCGTCGCGGCGGAGCAGATCGTCGAGGTGGTTGCGGCTCTTCGCGATGACCCGGAGCTCAGGTTCGTCTCCTTCATCGATATCTGCGGAGTTGACTGGCCGGAGCGCGAGAAGCGCTTCGATGTCGTCTATCACTTCCTAAGCCCGACCAAGAACCACCGCGTGCGCATCAAAGTGGAGACCGACGCGGACACGGCCGTTCCCTCCATCAGCGAAGTCTTTCCGGGCGCGACGTGGTTTGAGCGCGAGGCCTACGACCTCTACGGCATCCTCTTCTCAGGCAACCCGGATTTCCGCCGCATCCTCACCGATTACGGCTTCCGCGGGCATCCGCTCCGCAAGGACTTCCCGCTCACCGGTTTCGTCGAGGTGCGCTACGACACCGAGCAGAAGCGCGTGGTCTACGAGCCGGTGAAGCTCCCGCAGGAGTTCCGCAGCTTCGATTTCCTGTCGCCGTGGGAAGGTACGGACTACGTTTTGCCGGGGGACGAGAAGAAGACTGATGCCTGAAGCCGACGTTCGCAATTTCAATATCAACTTTGGACCCCAGCATCCCGCTGCTCACGGCGTCCTGCGGCTTGTGTTGGAGCTCAATGGCGAGGTCGTCGAAAGAGTTCGATCCGCATATCGGGCTGCTTCACCGCGGCACCGAGAAGCTGATCGAATACAAGACCTATCTGCAGGCGATGCCGTACTTCGATCGGCTCGATTACGTCGCGCCGATGAACCAGGAGCACGCCTTTTGTCTAGCGACGGAGCGGCTTCTCGGCATTGAGGTGCCGCGGCGCGGGCAGTTGATCCGCGTGCTTTATTGCGAGATCGGGCGGCTCCTCTCGCACCTCCTGAACGTCACCACGCAGGCGCTCGACATCGGCGCGCTGACGCCGCCGCTCTGGGGTTTTGAAGAGCGTGAGAAGCTGATGGTCTTCTACGAGCGCGCGTCCGGTAGCCGGATGCACGCCGCCTATTTCCGCCCGGGCGGAGTGCACCAGGACCTGCCGCCCAAGCTCGTCGACGACATCGGCGCGTTCTGCGACCCATTTCTGAAAATCTGCGACGACATCGAGAGCCTGCTCACCGATAACCGCATCTTCAAGCAGCGCAACGTCGACATCGGCGTCGTGCCGCTCGACGAGGCGTGGCGGCGCGGATTCTCCGGCGTGATGGTGCGCGGCTCGGGCGCCGCCTGGGACCTCCGCAAGGCGCAGCCCTACGAGTGCTACGACGAGATGGAATTCGACATCCCAGTCGGAAAGAACGGCGACAACTACGACCGCTACCTGATCCGGATGATCGAGATGCGCGAGGCGACGCGCATCATGAAGCAATGCGTCGAGAAGCTATCCTCGGCGGAGAACGCCGGTCCGGTCTCGGTTGTCGACAACAAGATCGTGCCGCCGAAGCGCGCCGACATGAAGCGCTCGATGGAGTCGCTGATCCATCACTTCAAGCTCTACACCGAAGGCTTCCACGTGCCGGAGGGTGAGGTCTACGCTGCGGTCGAAGCGCCGAAGGGCGAGTTCGGCGTCTATCTGGTGTCGGACGGTACGAACAAGCCCTACCGCTGCAAGATCCGCGCGCCCGGCTTCGCGCATTTGCAGGCGATGGACTACATCTGCCGCGGGCACATGCTCGCCGACATCTCCGCCGTCCTCGGCAGCCTCGACATCGTGTTCGGCGAGGTGGATCGCTAGGTGAGCGGCAGCCCTCCGCCGTTTTTTCCATGCAACATGAGTGGCTTGACGGGAATTCATCCCGGAGGCTGCGGAATCTGTCGCGGTGCCGGGGCTGGCCTTTCTGAGCCGAAATGCTAGAACCGCTCCAATCCCGAGACGACCCTTAGAATCGCAACGGACGACGAAAGTTATGGCCGCGCGCCGCCTCGCTGAGACGCAGCCCGATGCCTTTGCCTTCACGGCCGAAAATCGGGCCTGGGCGGAGCGCGAAATCGCCAAGTTCCCGGAGGGCCGCCAAGCTTCCGCAGTGATCTCGCTTCTCTGGCGGGCGCAGGAGCAGGAAGGCTGGGTCACCAAGCCCGCGATCGAGACGGTGGCCAAAATGCTCGGCATGCCGCTGATCCGCGTGCTTGAGGTCGCGACCTTCTACACGATGTTCCACCTCGAGCCGGTCGGGGCGAAGGCGCACATCGAGGTCTGCGGCACGACGCCCTGCATGCTTCGGGGCGCGGGTGAGCTGATCGATATCTGCAAGAGGCGCATCCATCACGATCCGCACCACCTCTCCGCCGACGGCGCGTTGTCCTGGGAAGAAGTGGAGTGCCTCGGCGCCTGCGTGAACGCACCGATGATCCAGGTGTCGAAGGACACTTATGAAGACCTGACGCCGGAGATATTCGGGTCCCTGCTCGACGCCTTCGAGCGCGGCGAGACGCCGACGCCCGGCCCGCAAAACGGGCGCCAGCATTCGATGCCGATCACGGGGCTCACCTCGCTGACCGAGATCGAATACGCTGCGGACGACCTGCCGCCCAATGGGGCGTCGAACGGCGCAGCGGTAGCCTTAGCGGTAGCGCATGCGAAGCCGGCGAAGCCGGCCCCGCTGGCCGAGCCGCGCGGCGGCAAGCCGGACGATCTGACCCATATCTCCGGCATTGGGCCGGTCAACGAGAAGCGCCTGCACGATCTCGGCGTGTTTCATTTCGCGCAGATCGCCGCGTGGACGGAGGCGGAGATCGCGTGGGTCGACGAGCATTTGTCGTTCCATGGCCGGGTCGGGCGGGAAGACTGGGTCGGCCAGGCCCGCAAGCTGGCGGCCAGCGAAGGCGGGGGGGATAGCTGACGATGCTTTCCGACAAGGACCGCATCTTCAAGAACCTCTACGGCCTGCACGATCCGGGCTTGAAGGGCGCGCGCTCGCGCGGCGCTTGGGACGGCACCAAGGCGATCCTCGAAAAAGGCCGCGACGCGATCGTCGACGAGGTGAAGAAATCAGGGCTGCGGGGCCGGGGAGGGGCAGGCTTCCCGACCGGTCTGAAATGGTCGTTCATGCCGAAGCAATCGGACGGACGGCCGCATTATCTCGTCGTCAACGCCGACGAGTTGGAGCCCGGCACCTGCAAGGACCGCGAGATCATGCGACACGACCCGCATCTTCTCGTCGAAGGCTGCCTGATCGCCTCCTTCGCGATGGGCGCGCATACGGCCTTCATCTACATCCGCGGCGAATATATCCGCGAGCGCGAGGCGCTGCAGCGCGCGGTCGACGAGGCTTATGAGGCGAAGCTCATCGGCAAGGACAACGTCCACGGCTGGGACTTCGACATCGTCGTCACGCACGGCGCCGGCGCCTATATCTGCGGCGAGGAGACGGGCCTGCTCGAAAGCCTGGAAGGCAAGAAAGGTCTGCCGCGCATGAAGCCGCCGTTCCCGGCGAATGTCGGCCTTTACGGCTGTCCGTCGACCGTGAACAACGTGGAGTCGATTGCGGTCGCACCTGACATCATGCGGCGGGGTGCCGACTGGTTCTCAAGCTTCGGCCGCCCGAACAACGTCGGCACCAAGCTCTACAATATCTCCGGCCACGTGAACGCGCCGTGCACGGTCGAAGAGGTGATGGGCATCAATTTCCGCGAGCTGATCGAGAAGCATGCGGGCGGCGTGCGCGGCGGCTGGGACAATCTTCTCGCCATGATCCCCGGCGGCTCGTCCTGCCCGATCATCCCGGCGCAGCCAATGCGATGACGGCGATCATGGATTTCGACGGCATGCGCGAGCTGAAGTCGAGCTTCGGCACGGCGGCCGTCATCGTCATGGACAAGTCGACGGACGTCGTCCGCGCCATCACGCGCATCTCCTACTTCTACAAGCACGAGAGCTGCGGCCAGTGCACGCCGTGCCGCGAGGGCATGGGCTGGATGTGGCGGGTGCTAGAGCGCATGTGCCGTGGCGAAGCGGAGAAGCGCGAGATCGACATGCTGCTCGAGGTGACGACGCAGATCGAAGGGCACACGATCTGCGCCTTCGCCGACGGCGCCGTGTGGCCTGTGCAGGGTCTGATCCGGCATTTCCGTCACGAGATCGAGCGGCGCATCGACGAATTCACGGCGAAAGCCAAGCCCGACGAAATCATGCAGGCGGCGGAGTAGAAATGTTCGCTCGCACGGAACAGGCAAAAACCAACTATCGAGACGGAGGAATGATGCCCAAGACCGGAGCGAAGCGGCGCCCGTTGGAGCGCACGCAGAAGGCGAAGCGGGTGCGCCCGAGCGCGCCGCTGCTTGAAACGCGCGCGCGGACAATCCTTGAGACGATGGTGGAGGAGGTCGCGGACGTGGCGCCGGCCGGGCTGACGCTGCCGGAAGTGCCGGAGCCCATTGAGGCGGCGGCGGAGTCGGCAAATCCTGAGGCGCAAAGCATCGACGAGCTGGCGACGCGCGACCTCGTCGCGATTGTGCAGAACGGCGCGAGCCTTGAGCTGGACGGATCGCGATACACATCGGACGAGCTCGCGCTCCTCGCGGAGAACGTCACCGCCGACGCGCATCTCAAGATCAACAACAGCGGCAGCTTCTCGGCCAAGGAGCTCGCGGCGATCGCACAGACGGGGCCGGGGCAGGTGATCTTCGCCTAAGTCGGCGAAGCGAGGACCGGGATGGCAGACCTTCGCAAGCTCATTGTCGACGGCAAGGAAGTCGAGGTTCCGGCTCACTACACGCTGCTGCAAGCGTGCGAGGAGGCGGGAGCGGAGATTCCGCGCTTCTGCTTCCACGAGCGGCTGTCGATCGCCGGCAATTGCCGAATGTGCCTGGTGGAGTTGAAGGGCGCGCCGAAGCCGGTCGCTTCCTGCGCCTGGGGCGTGCGCGACTGCCGCCCCGGCCCGAACGGCGAGCCGCCGGAAGTGCTGACGCGCTCCAAGCTCACCAAGAAGGCGCGCGAAGGGGTGATGGAGTTCCTGCTCATCAACCACCCGCTCGACTGTCCGATCTGCGACCAGGGCGGCGAATGCGACCTGCAGGACCAGGCGATGGCCTACGGCGTCGATTCATCGCGCTTCAAGGAGAACAAGCGCGCGGTCGAGGACAAATATATAGGCCCCTTGGTGAAAACGATCATGACGCGCTGCATCCATTGCACGCGCTGCATCCGCTTTTCCACTGAGGTGGCGGGCGTGTCTGAGCTCGGCGCGACCGGCCGCGGCGAGGACATGGAAATCACCACCTACCTCGAACGCTCGATGACCTCGGAGCTGCAGGCGAACGTTGTCGACCTCTGCCCGGTCGGCGCGCTCACCTCAAAGCCCTACGCGTTCAAGGCGCGGCCCTGGGAGCTCTCGAAGACGGAATCGGTCGACGTGATGGACGCGCTCGGCTCCAACATTCGCGTTGACGCGCGCGGCAAGGCGGTGATGCGCATCCTGCCCCGGTTGAACGAGGCGGTGAACGAGGAGTGGATCTCCGACAAGACGCGCTATTGCGTCGACGGGCTCGGGGTGCAGCGCCTCGATCAGCCCTATCTCCGGGAGAACGGCCGGCTCAGCAGTGCAAATTGGCAGGAGGCGTTTGCCGCGATCGCCAAGCGCGTTGCCGCCACCTCCGGCGCAAAGATTGGCGCGCTTGCCGGCGATCTCGCGAGCGTGGAGGAGATCTACGCGCTGAAGCTTCTGATGCAGGCGCTCGGTTCGGAAAACGTCGACGGCCGGCAGGACGGCACGGCGCTCGACCCCTCCCTCGGCCGCGGCAGCTACATTTTCAATTCCACGGTCGCCGGTATCGAGAGTGCCGACGCAGTGCTGATCGTCGGCGCGAACCCGCGCAAGGAAGCGCCGGTCCTGAACGCGCGCATCCGCAAGCGCTGGCGCATGGGCGGGTTCCCCGTGGGGGTTATCGGCGAGAGCGCCGACCTGACTTACGCCTTCGAGCACATCGGCGCCGGCCCGGATTCACTGTCGCGGCTCGTTGCCGGCGAGGGCGCTTTTTACGAGAAGCTTAAGGCCGCAAAGCAGCCGCTCATCATCATAGGGCAAGGCGCGCTCACGCGAGAGCACGGCCTCGCGATCCTTTCCGCCGCGGCGAAGCTCGCGCTCGATGTCGGTGCGGTGACGGATGGGTGGAACGGCTTCTCGGTGCTCCATACGGCGGCCGCGCGGGTCGGCGCGCTCGACCTCGGTTTCGTGCCGGGCAAAGGCGGCGTCGGGGCGCACGAGATCGTGTCGGGCGCGGCCAAGCTCGACGTGCTCTTCCTGCTCGGTGTCGACGAGGTTGCCGTCCCCGAAGGGCCGTTCGTCGTCTACGTCGGCACGCATGGCGACCAAGGCGCGCATCGCGCCGACGTCATCCTGCCGGGCGCCGCTTACACCGAAAAATCAGGGACTTACGTGAACACCGAGGGGCGCGTGCAGATCGCCAATCGCGCTGCGTTTCCGCCCGGCGACGCGCGAGAGGACTGGTCCATCCTGCGCGCACTTTCGGGCGTCATCGGCAAGACACTTCCCTTCGACAGCCTGGCGCAGCTTCGCGCCCACCTCTACCAGGCGCATCCGCTTTTCGCCGCCGTCGACCAGATCCAGCCCGGCGCGCGCGGTGACATCGAGCGCGTCGCCGCATTAGGCGGAGCAATCGGCGGCGCGGCGTTTGAGAGCCCGA
Source organism: uncultured Alphaproteobacteria bacterium (assembly GCA_963720705.1). Lineage (GTDB taxonomy): Bacteria > Pseudomonadota > Alphaproteobacteria > Rhizobiales > Afifellaceae > DASWJZ01. The sequence goes on along the minus strand of CAVRGJ010000003.1, from coordinate 157,203 downwards.
TCCGCGATTTCTATCTGACCAACCCGATCGCACGCGCGTCGCAGATACTTGCCGAATGCTCGGCGATGCATCTCGGTCCGACGGCGGAGGCGGCCGAATAAGATGAACGTCTTCGTCAGCGACTATCTCGTCCCGGGCGTCATCATCGTCGTCGAGAGCGCGGTGCTGATGATCGTGCTTCTGATCGGGGTCGCCTATCTGCTCTATGCCGACCGCAAGATCTGGGCGGCGGTGCAGATGCGGCGCGGGCCGAACGTGGTCGGACCGTGGGGCATCTTCCAGTCCTTCGCCGACCTCATCAAGTTCGCACTGAAGGAGCCGGTGATCCCCTCGGCTTCCAACAAAGCGATCTTCCTGCTCGCGCCGCTCGTCTCGGTCGTACTTACGCTCTCCGCGTGGGCAGTCATCCCGGTCTCTGCCGGTTGGGTCGTCGCCAACATCAATGTCGGCATCCTCTACGTCTTCGCGATCTCCTCGCTCGAAGTCTACGGCGTCATCATGGGGGGGTGGGCATCGAACTCGAAATACGCCTTCCTCGGAGCGCTTCGCTCGGCCGCGCAGATGGTCTCCTACGAAGTCTCGATCGGCTTCGTGATCATCGCCGTGCTGCTTTGCGTCGGCTCGCTCAACCTGTCCGACATCGTGCTTTCGCAGACCGACGGGCTCGGCACCATGTTCGGGCTTCCGAACAGTCTGCTTGACTGGCACTGGCTGTCGCTATTCCCGCTCTTCATCATCTTCTTCGTGTCGGGGCTGGCGGAGACGAACCGCCCGCCCTTCGACTTGCCTGAAGCGGAATTGGAGCTCGTTGCCGGCTTCATGGTCGAATATTCCTCGACGCCGTACATGATGTTCATGCTCGGCGAATACGTCGCCGTGACGCTGATCTGCGCGCTGACCACGATCCTTTTCCTCGGAGGCTGGCTGCCTCCGATCGCGGTCGCGCCCTTCACCTGGGTGCCGGGCGTCGTCTGGTTCGTGCTCAAGGTCTGCTTCGTCTTTTTCATGTTCGCCATGGTGAAGGCGATCGTGCCGCGCTATCGCTACGACCAGCTGATGCGGCTCGGGTGGAAGGTGTTCCTGCCGGTCTCGCTCGCCGCCATCGTCGTCGTGGCAATCGTGCTGCAATACACGGGCTGGGGCGGCATCCCGGGAGGTAGCTGATGGGCATCGCACAAGCCACCGGATCGCTCTTCCTGAAGGAGTTCGTCTCCGCTACCTGGTTGGCGACGAAGTATTTCTTCGGGCCGAAGGCGACGATCAACTATCCCTTCGAGAAGGGCCCGGTCAGCCCGCGCTTCCGCGGCGAGCACGTGCAGCGCCGCTATCCGAACGGCGAGGAGCGCTGCATCGCCTGTAAGCTCTGTGAGGCGATCTGCCCGGCGCAGGCGATCACTATCGAGGCGGGTCCGCGCCGCAACGACGGCACGCGCCGCACCGTGCGCTACGACATCGACATGGTGAAGTGCATCTATTGCGGGTACTGCCAGGAATCCTGCCCGGTCGACGCGATCGTTGAGGGACCGAACTTCGAGTTCGCCACGGAGACGCGCGAAGAGCTCTACTACGACAAGGAGAAGTTGCTCGCGAACGGCGACCGCTGGGAGCGCGACATCGCCAAGAACATCGCGCTCGACGCGCCGTATCGGTAAACGCGGCTCATGGCATTCACTACATCCCTCATGCTGAGGTGCGAAGCGAAGCGGAGCCTCGAAGCCCGCTGTGCGCGGACCCGGGCTGACATTTCCAGATCCTTCGAGGCTCGCGTCCTTCGGACACTCGCACCTCAGGATGAGGTTGGTGTATGTGATCGCGCTCCAGCCTTCCGCCGGAAGCTCGCATGATCCTTGAGCCGCTCTTCTTCTACGTATTCTCGATCGTAACCGTGGCGGCGGCCTTCATGGTCATCGCGGCACGCAATCCCGTGCATTCCGTGCTGTTCCTGATCCTCGCCTTCTTCAACGCGGCCGGGCTTTTCATCCTGCTTGGCGCCGAGTTCCTGGCGATGATCCTGGTCGTCGTCTATGTCGGCGCGGTCGCCGTGCTCTTCCTCTTCGTCGTCATGATGCTCGACGTCGATTTCGCCGAGTTGCGCGAAGGGTTCCTGCAATACCTTCCGGTCGGTGCACTGGTCGGGCTGATCCTGCTGATCGAGCTCGTCCTCGTGCTCGGCGGCGTGCTTGTCACGCCCGGCGCAATCGCCGGCGCGGCCCCAACGCCGCCCGCTGACCAGGTGACCAACCTCGCCGCGATCGGCTCGCTCCTCTACACGCGCTACATCTTCTTCTTCCAGATGGCGGGCATGATCCTGCTCGTCGCGATGGTCGGCGCGATCGTGCTGACGCTTCGCCACAAGGAAGGCGTGAAGCGCCAAAGCATCGCGGCGCAAGTCGGGCGCAATCCCAAGACCGCTGTCGAGGTCATGCATCCGGAAACGGGGAAAGGCCTTCCCGGATGACAATCGGTCTCGGCCACTACCTGATCGTCGCGGCGATCCTCTTCACGCTCGGGGTCTTCGGCATTTTCCTGAACCGCAAGAACGTCATCATCATGCTGATGGCGGTCGAGCTGATCCTGCTCGCCGTCAACATCAACCTCGTCGCCTTCTCCGCCTTCCTCGGCGACCTGACAGGGCAGATATTCGCGCTCCTTGTGCTGACGGTCGCCGCCGCGGAGGCCGCAATCGGGCTCGCCATCCTCGTCGTCTTCTACCGCAATCGCGGCACGATCGCGGTCGAGGACATCAACATGATGAAGGGCTGAGGCATTGTATTCGGCGATCGTCTTCCTGCCGCTTCTCGGCGCGGTCATCGCGGGGATCATCGCGATCTTCGGCGCCGGCGCGCGGCATCCGGGCGGCGAGCCGGAGGTCGGTCATTCGGGAGATCACGCAGCCGAGCACAGCAGCGGGCACGCTGCGGCTGCGCACCAGGAAGCGCACGACGAAGCTCATGGGGATCACCACCCCGCGGCGCAGGGCTCGCGTGCCGCCGAGCTCGTCACCTGCGGGCTGCTCGTCGTCTCCGCCATCCTTTCCTGGGTGTCTTTCTTCCAGGTGGCCTTCGGGAAGGGCCAGGTTTTCACCGTGCCGGTCTTTGCGTGGATCCATTCCGGCTCGCTCGTCGCCGACTGGTCGCTGCGTATCGACACGCTGACCGCGGTGATGCTGGTCGTCGTCAACACCGTTTCGTCGCTCGTGCACATCTATTCGATCGGCTACATGGCGCACGACCCGCACCGGCCGCGCTTCTTCTCTTATCTCTCGTTCTTCACCTTCGCCATGCTGATGCTGGTGACGGCGAATAATCTCGTGCAGATGTTCTTCGGCTGGGAAGGCGTCGGCCTCGCTTCCTATCTCCTGATCGGCTTCTGGTATCTCCGCCCGTCGGCGAATGCCGCCGCGATCAAGGCCTTCGTGGTCAACCGCATCGGCGACTTCGGCTTTGCGCTCGGCATTTTCGGCGTCTTCTATCTCTTCGCCTCGATCGATCTCGACACGATCTTCGCGAACGCATCGGCGGTGGCGGAGAAGAAGGACGTCGTCCTCAACATCTTCGGCCATGCCTTGGACGGGCATGGCGCGATCACCGTCGTCGCGCTGCTTCTCTTCATGGGTGCGATGGGTAAATCCGCGCAGGTGCCGCTCCACACCTGGCTTCCCGACGCCATGGAAGGCCCGACGCCGGTCTCGGCGTTGATCCACGCCGCGACCATGGTGACGGCCGGCGTCTTCATGGTGGCGCGGCTCTCGCCGATCTTCGCGCTTTCCGACATGGCGCTCGCGGTGGTGATCCTCGTCGGTGCGATCACGGCGTTCTTCGCTGCGACCGTCGGCTTGGTGCAGAACGACATCAAGCGCGTCGTCGCGTATTCGACCTGCTCGCAGCTCGGCTACATGTTCGTGGCGCTCGGCGTCGGCGCCTATCCGGTCGCGATCTTCCACCTCTTTACGCACGCCTTCTTCAAGGCGCTGCTCTTCCTCGGCTCAGGCTCGGTGATCCACGCGGTCGCCGATGAGCAGGACATGCGCAAGATGGGCGGACTCCGCACGGTGATCCCGATCACTTACTGGATGATGATCGCCGGCACGCTGTCGCTGATCGGTTTTCCGCTCACCGCCGGCTATTATTCCAAGGACGCGATCATCGAGGCTGCGCACGCCGGCGGGGCGGGCGTCGCATTCTTCGCCTTCATCCTTCTCGTGATCGCGGCCGCCTTCACCTCCTTCTATTCCTGGCGGCTGATCTTCATGACCTTCCATGGCGCGCCGCGCGCACCGAAAGAGGTGATGGACCACGCACACGAGAGCCCGCAGGTGATGCTTGTGCCGCTCTATGTCCTCGCGGCGGGCGCGCTCTTCGCCGGGCTGATCTTCGCCGGCCCGTTCATCGAGGAAGGGGCTGCGGCGTTCTGGCGGGGGTCGCTTGTCTTGAACACCGATCTCATCGAGGCGATGCATCACACCGGCTTCTGGATCGGGATATTGCCGACCATCGCGATGCTTCTCGGCTTCGCCGTTGCCTACTGGTTCTATATCGCGCGGCCGGAGACGCCTGTGTACCTCGCCGAGGAGCAGCGAGTTCTCTATCAGTTCCTCCTGAACAAGTGGTATTTCGACGAGCTTTACGAATACGCGCTGGTGCGCCCGACGAAGGCGCTCGGGCGCTTCCTGTGGAAGCGCGGCGATGGCTGGCTGATCGACGGGTTCGGCCCGGACGGCGTGTCGGCGCGCGTCATCGACGTGACGCGGAACGTGGTCCGTCTGCAGACCGGCTACCTCTATCACTATGCCTTTGCGATGCTCCTCGGCGTCGCACTTCTCGTCACCTGGATGATGTTCGGGGGCGGATGAGGCGATGAACTGGCCGATCCTCTCCACCGTCACCTATCTGCCGCTCGCAGGTGCTGCGATCATCTTTTTCCTGCTCCGCGGCGACAGCGAGGCCGTCAAGCGGAACATCCGCATGGTGGCGCTCGGCGTCACCGTCCTCACGTTCCTCGTCTCGCTTCTGATCTGGTGGAACTTCGACCCCTCGAACCCCGGCTTCCAGTTCGTCGAGGAGGCCGGCTGGACCGGCACGTTCATGACCTACCGCATGGGGGTCGACGGCATCTCCATGCTTTTCGTCATCCTGACCACGCTCCTGATGCCGTTCTGCATCCTGGCGAGCTGGCGGGTGATCGAAACGCGCCTCAAGGAATACATGATCGCGTTCCTGGTGCTGGAGACGCTGATGATCGGCGTTTTTACGGCGCTCGACCTGATCCTTTTCTACGTTTTCTTCGAGGCCGGGCTGATCCCGATGTTCCTGATCATCGGGGTGTGGGGGGGACCGCGGCGCGTCTACGCTGCGTTCAAGTTCTTTCTCTACACGCTGCTCGGCTCGGTGCTGATGCTGCTTGCCATGATGGCGATGTATTGGGACGCCGGCACGACCTCGATCCCCGAGCTTCTCACGCACCAATTCCCGGCTTCCATGCAGACCTGGCTGTGGCTCGCATTCCTCGCCTCTTTTGCGGTGAAGCTGCCGATGTGGCCGGTCCACACCTGGTTGCCGGACGCGCATGTCGAGGCGCCGACGGCGGGCTCCGTCGTGCTCGCGGCGATCCTCCTGAAGATGGGAGGCTACGGGTTCCTGCGCTTCTCGCTGCCGATGTTTCCGTTGGCGAGCGCCGAGCTCGCGCCATTCATCTACGCGCTCTCCATCGTCGCCATCATCTACACCTCGCTCGTGGCGCTGATGCAGGAGGACGTGAAGAAGCTCATCGCCTATTCGTCCGTCGCCCATATGGGCTTCGTCACCATGGGCATCTTCACGCTGACGATGCAGGGCGTGCAGGGCGGCATCTTCCAAATGCTTTCGCACGGCATCGTGTCGGGGGCGCTGTTCCTTTGCGTCGGCGTCATCTACGACCGCATGCATACGCGTGAGATCGACGCCTATGGCGGGCTTGTGAACCGCATGCCGTGGTATGCGTTCGCCTTCATGGTGTTCACCATGGCGAATGTCGGGCTGCCCGGCACCTCCGGCTTCGTCGGCGAATTCCTGACGCTGATCGGCGCTTTCCAGGTGAATACCTGGGTCGCGGTGCTCGCCACGACCGGCGTGATCCTTTCCGCCTGTTACGCGCTCTGGCTCTATCGCCGCGTGATCTTCGGCAAGCTGGAGAAGGCGAGCCTCGCCGGCATTCTCGATCTGAGCCTGCGCGAGAAGGTGATCCTCGTGCCGCTCATCGCGCTCACGATCTTCTTCGGCGTCTATCCGCGACCGATCATGGACGTGACGTCGGCCTCCGTCGACAATCTGATCCACAACTATCAGACAGCGGTGGCGCACGACGCCGCCACCGCGCTGGCGACGCGGTAGGGAAGAAGCGATGTCGCCGGCCGATCTTCCCGCACTCTCTGCCATCCTGCCGGAGCTGATCCTTGCGATCGGCGCGCTCGTGCTTCTCATGATCGGCGCCTATGCCGGCGAGCGCGCCACGCCGGCCGTCAACGTGCTCGCAGTCCTCGTCCTCGCTGCGGCGATAGTCGCGGTGCTTGCCGGGGGCGCAGGCGGCGCGATCTTCGGCGGTGCCTTCGTGGTCGACACGTTCGCCCGCTTCATGAAGGTTGCGGCGCTTGTGGCCTCGGCCGTCGCGATCATCATGACCTGGAGGTTTGCCCGAGCGGAGCGCTTCGATCGCTTCGAGTTCCCGGTGCTCGTGCTCCTCGCCACGCTCGGTATGCTGGTGATGATCTCGGCGAATGATCTCATCACGCTCTATCTCGGCCTGGAGATGAACTCGCTCGCCTCTTATGTCGTCGCCGCGATCCATCGCGACAACGCGCGGTCGAGCGAAGCGGGGCTCAAGTATTTTGTGCTCGGCGCGCTTTCCTCCGGGATGCTGCTTTACGGTGCCTCATTGGTTTACGGCTTCACCGGGCATACCGGCTTTGAGCCGATCGCCGCGGCGCTTGTCGGCGGCCGCTCGATCGGTCTCGTCGTCGGTCTCGTCTTCCTGCTCGCCGGTCTCGCTTTCAAGATATCTGCGGTGCCGTTCCACATGTGGACGCCCGACGTCTACGAAGGCGCGCCGACGCCGGTGACCGCCTTCTTCGCATCGGCGCCGAAGCTCGCGGCGATGGCTCTCATCGTGCGCGTCGTCATTGAAGCCTTCCAGCCCATCACTCCCGACTGGCGGCAGATCGTCGCCTTCATCGCCATCGCCTCGATGGCGCTCGGCGCCTTTGCCGCGATCGGGCAGACCAACATCAAGCGGCTGATGGCCTATTCCTCGATCGGCCACATGGGCTTCGCTCTGGTCGGGCTTGCCGCCGGAACGGAGCAGGGTGTGCAAGGCGTGATCCTCTATATCGCGATCTACATGGTGATGACGCTCGGCGCTTTCGCGGCGATCCTCGCCATGCGGCGCGACGGCCAGATGATTGAGGAGATCGACTCGCTCGCCGGTCTTGCGCGCACCAAACCGGCGATGGCGTTTCTGCTCGGCACGATCCTCTTTTCGCTAGCCGGAATTCCGCCGCTCGCAGGGTTCTTCGCAAAATACTATGTCTTCCTTGCCGCCGTGCAGTCGGGCCTCTATCTCCTCGCGGTGATCGGCGTCGTGACCAGTGTGATCGGCGCTTACTACTATTTGAGGATCGTCAAGCTCATGTATTTCGACGAGCCGCAGGCCGGCTTCGAAGCGCTTCCCGCGGAGCTTGGCACCGTGCTCGGCATCTCAGGCGTTCTCATGCTTGCCTTCGTGGTTATCGCCGGCCCGCTGGTCGACGCGGCGGGCGCCGCAGCCCACAGCCTTTTCTAGTCGATGACCTTTGCTCTCGGCCCGAAGGCGCGCGGCGCCGGCTACCGTCTCGCGTTTTACGAATCCGTCGGCTCCACAAGCAACGAGGCATTCGCGTGGGCTAGGCTTGGTGACCCTGGTCGGCTCTGGGTCGTCGCGCGGTCGCAGACGCAGGGTTACGGCCGCCGCGGGCGTGCTTGGCAGACGCTAGAGGGTAACCTTGCCGCGAGCCTCCTCATGTTGGAGTTGAACCTCGGCTCGATCGCAGCGACGCTTGGCTTCGTAGCGGGGCTGGCGCTCGATGGCGCTATCCGTGCCGTCGCCGGCGTCACCGACGCGTCGGAAGGCTCGACCGGCGGCGGACCGGTCCGCCTCAAATGGCCAAACGATCTCCTTTGGGACGGGGCGAAACTCGCCGGGATCCTGCTTGAGGCGGTGTCTCTCGTCGGCGCTCCTAGATGCGTGGTCGTCGGCATCGGTGTGAACGTGCAGGAGGCGCCGGAGGACGTGCCCTATCCGGCGACTTCGCTCGCCGCCTGCGGCATCGTGACGACCGCCGAGGTACTCTTCCAAGCGCTCGCCGAGGCGTGGGTGGAGCACGTGGCGACATGGGATAACGGCCGTGGCTTCGGGGCGATCCGCGACCGCTGGCTCGCGCGGGCGGCCGGCATCGGCGGACCGATCTCGGTCAAGGTCGGAGACGAGACGGTGAGCGGCACGTTCGAGACGATCGACCTTGAGGGCCGGCTCGTCGTTCGCGGCGGCGACGGGACGGCGCGCCCGATCAGCGCCGGCGACGTGCATTTCGGCAATGCGGCCACGGCAGCGGGGACCTGATGGCGGCGGAGGAACTGGTCTTCGTGCCGCTCGGCGGGGTCGGCGAAATCGGGATGAACCTCGCGCTCTACGGCTATGGCCGTGGCCGAAACCGGAAATGGCTCGCCGTCGACATGGGCGTCGCCTTCGGCCATGAAGAAGTGCTGCCGGGGGTCGACGCCGTGCTCCCCGACATCGGATTTTTGCTGGAGCGCAAGAGCGACCTCGTCGGCATCGCCATCACGCACGCGCATGAAGACCACTATGGCGCGCTCTTCGATTTTTGGCCAAGGCTGGAAGCCCCTGTGTTCATGACACCGTTCGCGTCGGCGTTGCTTGAGGCAAAGCGACAGGGCGAGCTGAACGCGCCGAAAATCGCCGTCAAGGTGGTACAACAGGGGGGACGCGTCGCAGCGGGTCCGTTCGAGGTGGAATTCGTTCCGGTCTCCCATTCGATCCCTGAGCCGAATGCGCTTGCGATCCGCACGCCGCTTGGAACCGTGTTTCACACGGGCGACTGGAAGCTCGATCCGGCGCCGGGCATCGGGCGCGCCACCGACAATGACCGCATCGCGACGATCGGCGAGGAAGGCGTGCTCGCACTCATCTCCGATTCCACCAACGCGATCCGCGACGGCATCAGCCCGAGCGAGGGGGAGGTCGCGCGCGTGCTCGAACGGCTCATCGCCGAAGCGCCGCATCGCGTGGCGGTGACGACTTTCGCCTCGAACGTCGCGCGCTTGCGGGCAGTGGCGGAAGCTGCGCATCGCGCGGGGCGCGAAGTCGTCGTCGTTGGGCGTGCCATTCGCCGTGCGGTCGACGTGGCGCGTGAGCTCGGCTATCTTGAGGGCCTGCCGGAATTCCTCGATCAGGATTCCTACGCCAATTTGCCGCGGAACAAAGTCGTGGCGCTGATGACGGGCAGTCAAGGCGAGCCCCGGGCCGCATTGGCGAAAGTCGCGGCCAAGGACCATCGCGCGCTCTCGCTCGCTCCGGGCGATCGGGTGATCTTCTCCTCTCGCACAATTCCGGGCAATGAGCGGACGGTGAACATGATCATCAACGCGCTCGTCGATTTCGGCGCCGAAGTGATCACCGACCGCGACGCGCTCGTCCACACGTCCGGGCATCCGCGACGCGACGAGCTTCGTCAGCTCTACGACTGGCTGAAGCCGCATATCGTCGTGCCCGTGCACGGCGAAGCGCTGCACCTTCACGAGCAGGCGAAGCTCGCACGCGCCGTCGGCGTGCCTCAGGTGATCGAAGCGCGGAACGGCCAGATGATACGGCTTGCACCGGAACCGGCAGAACGCCTCGAGAGCATCGCGCACGGCAGGCTCTACCGCGATGGCAAGCTTCTCGTGTCGCACGAGGCGAGCGGCGTCGTCGACCGCCGGCGTCTGAGCTTCGCCGGCATCGTCAGCGTGGCGATCGTGCTCTCCGACAACGGCGAGGTGCTCGAGGACCCGACTGTCGCACTCCTCGGCCTGCCGGAATCCGACGCGGAGGGCGAGCTCTTGCGCGCGATCGCCGAGGAAGCGGTCGACGATGCTCTCGACGGGATGTCAAAGACGAAGCGTCGCGATCCAGACGCCGTACGCGAAGCGGTACGGCGGTCGGTCAGGGGCGAGGTCGAGGCGGCCTGGGGGAAGAAGCCGCAAACGATCGTCCACGTGGTCCATGTGAGCGACTAGTCGTGCTCGGTCGGCTGAACCACGTCGCGATCGCGGTCTCGGACTTGGACAAAGCCGCGCGGCGCTATCGCGACAAGCTCGACGCAAAAGTGTCGGCGCCGCAGGCGCTGCCGGAGCACGGCGTCAGCGTCGTCTTCGTCGAGCTCCCGAACACGCGGATCGAGCTCATCGCGCCGCTCGGCGACGCTTCTCCGATCGCGAAGTTTCTCGAACGGCATCCTGAGGGCGGGATGCACCACCTCTGCTACGAAGTCGACAATGTCCGTGCCGCGCGCGACCGGCTTACGCGCGAAGGCGCGCGTGTTCTCGGTGACGGCGAGCCCAAGATCGGCGCGCACGGCAAGCCGGTGATCTTCCTCAGCCCGAAGGATTTTTTCGGCACGCTCATCGAGCTCGAAGAGGTCGGCTGATGGGGCTCTTCCCTTCGATCGCCGTCTACTTCGTTATCTGGTGGCTCTGCCTCTTCGTCGTGCTTCCGTTCGGCATAAGAAGCCATCACGAAATGGACGACGTGACGCTCGGAACGGACGCCGGCGCGCCGCATCGGCCGCGCATGGGGATCAGGCTCCTGGCCACGACGTTGCTTGCGGCTATCCTTTACGGAGGCTTCTTTCTCTACTTCAACGTGTTGCACTTGGGCTTGCTAGACTTGGCACGGTGAAGGTTCGCGCCGAATTTGCAATGAGCTGAAAAGAAAAAGAGCAAGGCATTGCCTTGCTCAAGACCTTCGCGATTAGCCGATCATCATGCTAGCGCTGGACGCGCCGTCTGACGAAGTCCTCCCAAGACTTGGACCGCGAGTATTCGGTGTCAACGCACCTTCTTAGAGAAACGACCATAGCCGATCGGAATCCGCCTGTCACTACCCTTCCGTGACAGTGCCGAAAAATTTGGCGAGGTGCCCGATTTTGGCGCAACCGCTACGCCGCAAAAGAGGGTTGCCGGGGTCAAGCCTTGCCAAGCCGGGGTCGATACGATCATGTCCCCGAAAAGCCTCAATGATTCACGGTCCATGCTGCTCTCCCGCTATTTTCTGCCGATCCTGAAAGAGACCCCGAAAGAGGCCGAAATCGTCTCGCATCGGCTGATGCTTCGCGCCGGCATGCTTAGGCAGCAGGCAGCCGGCATCTATTCCTGGCTGCCGCTCGGCTTTCGCGTCCTGAAGAATATCGAGCGGATCGTGCGCCAGGAACAGGACCGGGCTGGAGCGCTCGAGGTGCTGATGCCGACCGTCCAATCGGCGGAGCTTTGGCGGGAAAGCGGCCGCTACGAAGACTACGGCAAGGAGATGCTCCGGATTGTCGACCGGCATGAGCGCGACATGCTCTACGGCCCGACTAACGAGGAGATGATTACCGACATCTTCCGCACCTACGTGCGGTCGTACCGCGACCTGCCGCTGAACCTTTACCATATCCAGTGGAAGTTCCGTGACGAGGTCAGGCCGCGCTTCGGGGTCATGCGCGGGCGCGAGTTCCTGATGAAGGACGCCTACTCCTTCGACCTGGACCTCGCCGGCGCACGGGCCGCCTACAACCGCATGTTTGTCGCCTACTTAAGGACGTTCTCGCGGCTCGGCCTGAAAGCGATTCCGATGCGCGCCGAATCCGGTCCGATCGGCGGCGACCTCAGCCATGAATTCGTCATCCTCGCAGAGACCGGCGAGAGCGCCGTCTACTGCGACAAGAACCTGCTCGATCTCGAGGTGCCGGGCGCGGACACCGATTTCCGATCCGACCTTTCGCCGATCGTCGACCTCTGGACCGCCTCCTACGCTGCGACCGACGACATGCATGACGAAGCGGCCTTCGCCGCTCTGCCGGAGGAGCGCCGCGTCAGCGCGCGCGGCATCGAGGTCGGCCACATCTTCTATTTCGGCACGAAGTATTCGGAGCCGATGCGTGCGCAGGTCGCCGGTCCGGACGGCGCCGAGCACCCCGTCCACATGGGTTCCTACGGCGTCGGCGTCTCGCGCCTCGTCGGCGCCATCATCGAAGCGAGCCACGATGACGACGGTATCATCTGGCCGGAGAGCGTGGCACCGTTCTCCGTCGGGCTCATCAACCTGAAGCCCGGCGACACGGTCACCGACGAAGTGTCGACCGGGTTGATGATGCGTCTCGAAGCGGCGGGCATTTCAGTGCTATACGACGACGTCGACCAGCGGGCGGGGGCGAAGTTCGCTTCTATGGACCTGATTGGCCTCCCGTGGCAGGTGATTGTAGGGCCGCGGGGAGCGAAAGCGGGAGAGGTCGAGATCAAACGGCGGGCGAGCGGCGAGCGCGAGACCCTCGCGATCGATGCGGCGGTGAATCGATTGATGAAGCAGGTCGCCGGGGAGGGCTAGAATGGCGGAAGCCGCGGCCGGCAAAGTGAAGGCGACGCGGCCCTTCACGGCGTTCGAGTGGATTCTGGCGCTGCGCTATCTGCGCCCGCGCCGCAAGGAGGCGTTCATCTCGGTGATCGCCGGGTTCTCCTTCCTTGGCATCATGCTCGGCGTTGCAACGCTCGTCGTCGTGATGGCGGTGATGAACGGCTTCCGCGCCGAGCTGCTCGACAAGATCCTTGGCATCAACGGCCACATCATCGTGCAACCGATCGAAAGCGATCTGACCGACTACGACGAGGTCGCCAAGCGGATATCCGCGCTGCCGGGCGTGAAGGCGGCGATGCCCATCATCGAAGGCCAGGCGCTCGCCTCCGGCCCGAGTACCGGGAGCTCGGGCGTGCTCGTCCGCGGCATCCGCGGGCCGGACCTTCTCGGCATGGAGAAGATATCGGGGAGCGTCGAGGACGGCGGCGGCCTTCTCGATTTCGATAATTCCGGCGGCATCGCGATCGGCACGGGACTCGCACAGTCGCTCGGCGTCAATGTCGGCGACAAGGTGATGCTGATCAGTCCGCGCGGCGCGGTCACGCCGCTCGGCACGTCGCCGAGGATCAAGTCGTACCCGGTGGTCGGGATCTTCAATATTGGCATGTCGGAATACGATTCGACCTACGTGTTCATGCCGCTTTCGGAGGCGCAGCTCTATTTCAACTCTCCCAATACGGCACAGGCGATCGAAGTCTATCTGACCGACCCGGACCAGGTCGGCGAGATGCGCCCGATCGTGGAGAAGGCGGCCGGGCGTCCGGTCTTCACGACCGACTGGCGCATGCGCAACGTCACCTTCTTCAGCGCATTGCAGGTCGAGCGGAACGTCATGTTCACGATCCTGACCCTGATCGTGCTCGTTGCCGCACTGAACATCATTTCCGGGCTCATCATGCTCGTGAAGGACAAGGGCCGCGACATCGCGATTCTGAGAACCATGGGGGCGACGAAGGGCTCGATCCTCCGCGTGTTCTTCATCACCGGAGCGTCGATCGGGACAGTCGGTACGATCGCCGGGCTGATCATCGGCACCATCATCTGCGCCAACATCGAATCGCTCAAAGAGTTCATCTCCTGGATCACGCGGACCGAAATCTTTTCGCCCGAGCTCTATTTCCTATCGACCCTTCCGGCCGACATGGATCCGGCCGAGACGACCGCAATCGCGCTGATGTCGCTTGCGCTTTCCTACCTTGCCACGATCTTCCCGGCGTGGCGGGCGGCGCGGCTCGATCCGGTCGAGGCGCTGCGCTACGAATGAGCGAAGACATCGCAATCCCCGTTGCCCCTGAAAACCCGCTCCTGGCGGGCACGCTCAAGGCGGCGGCGCGGAAGAGCGCCCTTTCGCTCGAAGGCATCGGGCGGAGCTACAAGACGGGCTCGGGCATGCTGCCCGTGCTCAAGGACGCGAACCTTTCGGTTGCGGTCGGCGAGATGGTGGCGCTCGTCGCGCCGTCGGGCGCCGGGAAGTCGACGCTGCTTCATATCGCGGGCCTGCTCGAGCATCCCGATACCGGCGAGGTCCTGATCAACAGCGAAGCCGCTTCGCGGCTCGGTGACGACGGACGCACGGCGCTGAGGCGCCGGCAGATCGGCTTCGTCTACCAGTTCCACCACCTTCTCCCCGAATTCTCGGCGCTGGAAAACCTGGTGCTGCCGCAGATGATCGCGGGTTTGCATAAGCGCGAGGCGGAGAAGCGTGCGCTTGAACTCCTCGCCTATCTTCGCGTCGACAAGCGCGCGTCGCACCGGCCGGCGGAGCTTTCCGGCGGCGAGCAGCAGCGGGTCGCGATCGCGCGCGCCGTGATCAACGCGCCGCGGCTTCTCCTCGCCGATGAGCCGACCGGCAATCTCGACCCGAACACGGCCGGCCACGTGTTCTCGGCGCTGCGGACGCTGGTGCGGGAATCCGGCCTTGCCGCGCTGATTGCCACACACAATTACGCGCTCGCAGCGGAGATGGACCGCACCGTCACCATCGAGGATGGCGCCATCGTGCCGGCAAGGCCGGTTTAGACGTCCGCGGCTCAGGATTATCCAGCGACCCCGCGTCGCCCTTCCAGGAAGAACGGGAGCGTGAATCGCAATGGCTACATCAGGCTATGGGACCGCATTGATCGTCGGCGCAGGAGAGGGGCTCAGTGCCTCGCTCGCTCGGCTGCTCGCGCGCGAGGGGCTGAAAGTTGCGCTCGCCGCGAGACGGCCGGAGAAGCTGACGCCGCTTACGAAGGAGACCGGCGCTCGGGCGTTCGCCTGCGACGCAACGGATTCCGCTCAAGTGGAACGCCTGTTCAGTGACGTCGAAGAGCAGGTCGGTTCACCCGACGTCGTCATCTACAATGCGAGCGGACGCACGCGCGGGCCACTGGTGAACCTCGATCCGAAGGAGGTCGAGCGTGCGCTCTTGGTCGGCGCCTTCGGCGGCTTCCTCGTCGCGCAGCAGGCCGCCCGGCGCATGCTTCCGCGCCGTTTCGGCGCCATTCTCTTCACCGGCGCTTCGGCAAGCGTGAAGGGCTATGCGCAATCTGCGCCGTTCGCGATGGCAAAATTTGCGCTCCGCGGGCTTGCGCAGAGCATGGCGCGCGAGCTTCAGCCGCAGGGCATTCACGTGGCGCACTTCGTGATCGACGGCGCGATCCGCAATCCGGGACGCGTCGAGCCTCCCGACAATCCCAATTCGATGCTCGATCCCGACGCGATTGCCGCCTCGTATCTCGCGATTCTCAAGCAGCCGCGGAGTGCCTGGACGTGGGAGGTGGAGCTGCGGCCTTGGGTCGAGCGCTTCTGAGCGCCCGCGCACACTGCATCTCAGGGGATAGCGTCGTCTCGCCCCTGGGCGCGGCGGCTCTTAGGGGCTAATCCGACCTGAGAGGAACACACCTTGGATTCTCCGCGCTTCATCCATCTGAACTGCCACTCGGCCTATTCGCTGCTGGAAGGCGCGCTGCCGCTTTCAACGTTGGTGAAGCTCGCGGCGGAAGACGGGATGCCGGCGGTCGGCGTCACCGACACGGCGAACCTCTTTGGCGCGCTCGAATTCTCCGAGAAGGCGGCGGAGAAGGGCATCCAGCCGATCATCGGCTGCAAGCTGCCGGTCCGTTTCGAGCCGGAGGCCGATCTTGAAGCGCGCCGGCCCGGGCCGCACCGGAAGTCGCGCCACGTCGCGCCGCTTTTCCTGCTTGCCGCGACCGACGAGGGCTATCGCGCGCTGATCCGGCTCGTGACCGGATATTATCTCGGCGAGGCGGGGCGGGCGGAACCGATCCCGCTCGACGTCCTCGCCGCCGTTTCCGTCGGTATGATCGCGATGACAGGCGGCCACGACGGGCCGCTCTATCCGATCATTGCGGAGGGCGAAGCAGCGCTCGCCGAGACAAGGCTTGAGGTTCTAAAGCGCATCTTCGGCGACCGCCTCTATGTGGCACTGGAGCGCCACGGCCTCGACGTGGAGCGCCAGGCGGAATCGGCCGTCGTCGATCTCGCCTACAAGCTCGATCTGCCGCTCGTCGCGACGAACGAGCCGTTCTTCCCGCACGCGGAGGACTACGAGGCGCACGACGCGCTTCTTGCGATCGCCGAAGGGCGGCTCATTTCGAGCGACGACCGCCGGCGCCTCACGCCCGAACATCATTTCGCCAGCCGCGCGGAGATGATCGCGCGCTTCAGCGACGTGCCTGAGGCGATCGAGAACACGGTGGAGATCGCGCGGCGCTGCCACACGCGTCCGCACGTCGTGCAGCCGATCCTGCCGCGCTTCGCCGCCACTGCCGCCGATGCGGAGACCGCCGAGCGGGAGGAGGCGGCTGAGCTTCGCCGGCAGGCGGAGGAGGGGCTTGCGCGGCGTCTCGCGGCGCTCGGGACGGCCGAGGGCTTCGAGGAAGAGGACTATCGCGCGCGGCTGGAGTTTGAGCTCGGCGTCATCGCGGCGATGAAGTATCCGGGCTACTTCCTGATCGTCGCCGACTTCATCAAATGGGCGAAGGCACGCGGCATCCCGGTCGGGCCGGGGCGCGGCTCCGGTGCCGGCTCGGTCGTCGCTTGGTCGCTCACCATCACCGACCTCGATCCGCTGCGCTTCGGGTTGCTCTTCGAGCGCTTCCTGAACCCCGACCGGGTCTCGATGCCGGACTTCGACATCGACTTCTGCCAGGAGCGCCGCGACGAAGTGATCGCCTACGTTGCCGAGCGATATGGCGCCGACCGCGTCGCACAGATCATCACCTTCGGAACGCTGCAGGCGCGCGCAGCACTTCGCGACGTCGGGCGCGTGCTTGAGATGCCCTACGGGCAGGTCGACCGACTGTGCAAGCTGGTGCCGGCCGACCCGACCAACCCGGTGACGCTCGAAAAGGCGATTGCCGGCGAGCCGCGTTTCGAGGAGGCGAAGAAGCAGGAACCGGTCGTCGAGCGCCTTCTCACCATCGCCATGAAGCTCGAAGGGCTCTACCGCCATGCCTCGACACACGCGGCTGGTATCGTGATCGGCGACCGGCCGCTGCAAGACCTCGTACCGCTCTACCGCGATCCACGCTCGGCGCTCCCCGTCACCCAGTTCAACATGAAGTGGGTCGAGCAGGCGGGGCTCGTCAAATTCGACTTCCTCGGGCTGAAGACACTGACCGTGCTTGAGCGCGCGGTCGAACTCATCCGCCGGCGCGGCGTCACGATCGACTTCGCTTCGATCCCGCTCGATGACCCCGCCGCCTTCGCCATGTTGGCGCGCGGCGAGACCGTGGGCGTGTTCCAGGTGGAAGGGCAGGGGATGCGCCGCGCGCTGGTCGGCATGAAGGCCGACCGGCTGGAGGACCTGATCGCGCTCGTCGCCCTTTATCGTCCGGGTCCGATGGACAACATCCCGCTCTACAACCGCCGCAAGCACGGTGAGGAGCACGTCGACTATCTTCACCCGCTGCTCGAGCCGATCCTGAAGGAGACCTACGGCGTCATCATCTACCAGGAGCAGGTGATGCAGATCGCGCAGGCGCTCTCCGGCTATACGCTCGGGGACGCCGATCTCTTGCGCCGCGCGATGGGCAAGAAGATCAAGGCCGAGATGGACGCGCAGCGCGAGCGCTTCGTCACCGGCGCGGTCGAGCGCGGCGTTGCCTATGCCGATGCCGTCATGATTTTCGATCTTGTGGCGAAGTTCGCGAGCTACGGCTTCAACAAATCGCACGCTGCCGCCTACGGCCTGATCGCCTACGAGACGGCGTATCTGAAGGCCAATTATCCGGTCGAGTTCCTGGCGGCGTCGATGACGCTCGACATGAACAACACCGACAAGCTGAACGAATTCCGCCTGGAGGCGCGGCGGCTCGGGATCGAAGTGGTGTCGCCCGACGTGAACCGCTCCAACGTCAGTTTCGAAGTGGCGCAAGGCAAAATCGTCTATGCGCTTGCGGCGCTGAAGGGCGTCGGAACGCATGCCGTCGAGCATCTGGTGAAAGTGCGTGGCGACCGGCCGTTCGCCGACCTCGCCGACTTCGCGTCGCGGATCGATCCGCAGATACTCAACAGGAAGGCGCTCGAATGCCTGGCGCAAGCAGGCGCCTTCGACAGCCTCGATCCCGACCGCGCGACGGTGTTCGAGAACGTCGGCCGCGTGCTTGCCGCCGCACAGGAACGGACCGAGCGCGCCGAAAGCGGCATCTCCGACCTCTTCGGCGGCTCCGGCGAGCCGACGCGGCTCTTCTTCGTCGCCGCCGAGCCGTGGACGCCTTCGGAGCGTCTGCAGCGCGAGTTCGCGGCGGTTGGGACATATCTCAGCGCGCATCCGATCGACGACTACGCGGCGCTTGCGGAAGCACGCGGCGGGTTGACTTGGAAAGCCTTCGAAGATCGGCTGCGCGCTACCCGACAGTTCACCGCCAAGATCGCGGCGACGGTCGTCAGTCGCCAGGAGCGGCGGACGCGAACCGGCGGCCGGATCGGGATCGTGATGCTCTCCGACCCGACCGCGCAGTTCGAGGCGACCGTCTATCAGGAGCGGCTCGCCGAGTGGCGCGAGCTGCTCGAGCCCGGCCACTCGCTCTTCGTGCAGGTCGGCGGCGAATATGACCCGGAGACGGAGGAAATTCGCGCACGCATCCAGAACCTCGAGCCGCTCGAGGCGCTGGCGGCGAAGAAGGCACAGGCGATCTGCGTGTTCCTCGACGCACCGGAGCCGGTCGAGCGCCTGGCGAATCGCCTTTCAGAGGGCGAGGGGACGGTCTCTGTCGTCGTCATGCTTGAGGGGCGCGAAGTCGAATTGAAGCTCCCTGGCCACTATCGCGTCACCCCGCAGGTCGCAGGAGCGATCAAGGCCGTGCCCGGCGTCGTTCACGTCGAGATGCGATAGGCCAGAAAAACGGCTGTTCTCGGCCGGCAAAAATCGTAGGGTGACATATTGCGAGCGTCGGGAACCAGCCCGGCCGGCGAAAAAACAATGGGAGGAAACGCAGTGAAACCAATCGCATTCCGTATTGCGTCATCCGTTGGCGCCGTCGCCTTTGCCGCATTCACGTGGACGGCTCCGGCGCTGAGCCTTGAGATCAAAACCAGCGACGTCCACGGCGAGGGTTATCCGACGACGGACGCCATCGCCTATATGGGCGACCTGCTGTCGAAATGGACCGACGGCCGCATCACGGTGAACCTCTTCCCGAACATGCAGCTCGGCGGCGAAAAGGAAGCGCTTGAGCAAGTTCAGCTCGGCGCGCTCGAAATGACGCGCGTGTCGGTTGGCGTCGTCGGCCCGATCGTCGATGACTTCAACGTCTTCAACCTGCCTTACGTCTTCCGCAACCTCGACCAGCAGCACATCGTCGTCGACGGAGAGATCGGCACCGGGCTTCTGAACAAGCTTGAGCCCGCCGGGCTTGTCGGCCTCGGCTATATGGATGCCGGCTCTCGCTCGTTCTACGTCAAGGGCAAGCAGATCGAGAAGCCGTCCGACCTTGCCGGCATGAAGATCCGCGTCATGCAGAACCCGATGTTCGTCGACATGGTCAACGCCATGGGCGGCAACGGCGTGCAGATCGCCTACAACGAGCTCTACACTTCGCTGCAGACCGGCGTGGTCGACGGTGCGGAGAACAACCCGCCGTCCTACGACGAGGGCAAGCACTACGAGGTCGCCGGCTACTACACTTTGGACGAGCATCTGATGGTGCCTGAGATCTTCGTCTTCTCGAAGAAGGTTTGGGACACACTCGACGCGACCGACCAGCAGCTGATCCGCAAGGCCTCGGCACTGTGCGTGCTCAAGGAGCGCGAGCTGTGGGCGGCGAAGGAGAAGAAGGCGCTCGATGATCTGCAGGCCGCCGGCGTGCACATCGAAGCGAACGTCGACAAGACGCCGTTCATTGAAGCGACCCAAGCGGTACGCGACAAATACGGCGCCAAATACGCGGACCTGCTGAAGGCAATCAACGCCGTCCAATAAGGCGGGCGCTTTTTGGCGGGCGCGACCGTTTTCGCCCGGGTTCCGGCTTAGGCCGGCATCCGGGCGACGCCGTCGCCGCGCCCGCATCGCTTCCGGGGGGCTGCAACATGCGACCGACCTACGTTCGCATCATGGACGTGCTCTACGTCCTCTGCATGGTCATCGCGATCGTATCGATGGTCAGCATGACCATCCTGATCTTCGTCGGCGTGATCATGCGCTACGTCTTCTACATGGGCGCAGCGTTTGCCGAGCCGGCGTCGATCTTCTTCTCGGTGCAGCTCACCCTTTACGGCGCCGCGGCGTGCTACCGGGCAAAGTCGCATCTTAAGATCCAATTCTTCACGGGTCTGCTGCCGGCGCGGCTCCAACGGATCCCCGCGGCGCTGGTCACCTTGCTGATGGCGACGATCGCGGTCGCCATGATGTACTACGGCGCCGATCTCGTGCAGACGACGTGGTTCCAGGCTTATCCGGAGTTCAACTACATCCGCGTCGGTGCGGTCTATTCGGCGATTCCGGGTGGCGGCTTCATCCTGCTCCTCTTCATCATCGAGTCCGTGTTCTATCCGAACGTCATGGCTGCGGAAGAAGAGGAGGAGGTGCGGCTGGCGCTGGCGCACGCCGAAGAAGAAGCGCGCAAGCTCGGCTATTAGGGGGCGGTGAGCCATGGGAGGGGCGTTCGGGCCGGTCGTTCTTCTCGGCAGCTTCTTCCTGCTGCTGATTTTCGGCATGCCGGTCGCCTTCGCGCTCGGCGTTGCCGCCCTGGTCGGCGCGCTCTACGCGCATCTGCCGCTCGCTGCGGTGCTCCTCAAAGTCTCCGACAGCGTCGACGATTTCGCGCTTCTTGCGATTCCCTTCTTCGTGCTCGCCGGTGCATTGATGGCCGAGGGGGGAATGGCGCGGCGCCTCGTCGCCTTCGCCAACGTCTTCGTCGGCTTCATGCGCGGCGGTCTCGCCATGGTCAACGTGCTCGCGTCGATGTTCTTCGGCGGCGTGTCGGGCTCGGCCGTCGCCGACACGTCTTCGATCGGTTCGATCATGATCCCGATGATGAAGAAGCAGGGCTACGACGACCATTTCGCCGTCAACCTCACGATCACCGGCGCGACCCAGGGCATCGTCATTCCGCCGAGCCACAACGCCATCATCTATTCCTACGCCGCCGGTGGCGCCGTGTCGGTGGCGCAGCTCTTCATGGCCGGCGTTATCCCCGGCATCATGGTCGGCTTGTCGCTGATG
Organism: uncultured Alphaproteobacteria bacterium; assembly: GCA_963720705.1. Classification (GTDB taxonomy): domain Bacteria; phylum Pseudomonadota; class Alphaproteobacteria; order Rhizobiales; family Afifellaceae; genus DASWJZ01. The sequence goes on along the minus strand of CAVRGJ010000003.1, from coordinate 135,860 downwards.
ACGCTGTCTTACATCATCGCGGTGCGGCGCGGTTACGCGCGCGGCCGATTTCGTGCCGTTGCGCGAGGCGCTCCGCATCACCTGGGAGGCGCTTGCCGGCCTCGCGACGGTGATCATCATCGTCGGCGGCATCCTCGGCGGCGTCTTCACGCCGACGGAATTGGCTGCGGTGGCGGCGGTGTGGGCCTTCTTCGTCACGATGTTCATCTATCGCGATCTGAAGTGGCGGGACCTGCCGAGGGTTCTCGTCGGCGCGATCAAGACCATCGCCATGGTGATGATCGTCATCGGGTTCGCCGGCAGCTTCGGTTACATGATGACGCTGATGCAGATACCGGCGAAGGCGACGCATCTGCTTCTCGAAATCTCGAACAACCGATACATCGTCCTGGCGATGATCAACGTGCTGCTTCTGATCCTCGGCACGTTCATGGACATGGCACCGCTGCTACTGATCTGCACGCCGATCATGCTGCCGGTCGTCACTGCGATCGGCGTAAATCCGGTTCATTTCGGCATCATCATGATGCTCAACCTTTCGATCGGACTGGTGACGCCGCCGGTCGGCACGGTGCTCTTCGTCGGTTGCGCCATCGGCAAGATACCGATCGAGAAGGCGACACGGCACTTGTGGCCGTTCTGGCTCGCGATGCTCGTGGTCCTGATGCTCGTGACCTATTTCCCGTTCTTCGCGATGTGGGTCCCGAGCCTGAAATACTGAGGCGGTCGGACCGGAGTTCAGTCCGATGCCGCGTTGCCGAGCCCGCGGCCTTCGGTGATCGGCCCGCCTGTCGCAAAGTCGAAAGAAACCACCTTCTGCCGGTCCGGTGTCGTCTCGCAACGGAACGACAGACGATACCAGTGTCCTTTGCTGAGAAACGCTGCCCCGTCGGCGGTCATGAGATTGCCGACGACCTTGGCGTCTGCGGTCGCGTAGGCAACGGCGCGCTCAGGCCGGAATTCCTTCTCGCTGCGCGCGATCTGCTCCATGGCCTCCACGTCGCATAGCTGCTCGAAGCGGGCGTCGAGCGCGAGCGTGGCCAAGCTCTGACGCGCGGATCGGCTGAGCGCCTTGTCGGAGAAAAGGGTGCGGGCATGGAAAAGAACGAGCGGCGCTTCCGCCGGCGGGATCATCGCCGGCGCTTGGCTTGGGAGCGGCGCCTCCGGTGGCTCCTCGGACTTCGTGAGGGCGGCGATCTCTTCGTCGCTCAGCAGTTCGACCGATAGGCCCTCATCCGGGGAAGAGGCGACGGAAAGCGGGCGGGGAAGAGCGTAAATCAGTGCCAGGAGAAGAACTGCGTGCACAAGGGCGGAAGCCGCAAACGCGCGTGCCTGTCGCATCCGCTCGAACGAAACGGGCGCAGGGCCGGGGATTTCCGCCAGGGCGGGTGGATCTTCGGAACGCGTTCGCGGTTGCAAAGGCGCCGCCTCTCCCCTATATCCCGCGCCATCTCACACGCGGGCATGAAGCTCTAATCCGGCTTTCCGGTGGCATCTGTCTTTTGGCCGTTGCCATTCGCCCGCGGCGGAAAAAACCGGAGAATTCTATGGCGCTACCCGATTTTTCGATGCGCCAGCTGCTTGAGGCTGGCGTGCATTTCGGTCACCAGACACACCGCTGGAACCCGAAAATGGGCCCCTACATCTACGGCGCCCGCAACAACATCCACATCATCGACCTCGCGCAGACCGTGCCGCTGCTCTATCGCGCGCTGCAGCAGGTGAGCGAGGCGGTCGCCAAGGGCGGCCGCATCCTCTTCGTCGGGACCAAGCGGCAGGCGTCGGAGGCCGTCGCGGATGCGGCACGGCGCTCGGCGCAATACTATGTGAACTCGCGCTGGCTCGGCGGCACCCTCACCAACTGGAAGACGATCTCGAAATCGATCGAGCGGCTCCGCAGTCTCGACCTGATGCTCGACGAGGGTGCGCAGGGCCTGACCAAGAAAGAGCGGCTCTCGCTGACGCGCGAGCGCGACAAGCTCGTGCGCGCGCTCGGCGGCATCAAGGACATGGGCGGCGTGCCTGACCTTCTCTTCGTCATCGACACCAACAAGGAAGCGATCGCTATCGCCGAGGCGCGGCGGCTCAACATTCCGATCGCCGCGGTGGTCGATACGAACAGCAATCCCGACGGCATCACCTTCCCCATTCCCGGCAACGATGACGCGGGCCGCGCGGTCGCTCTCTACTGCGATCTCGTCGCGCGTGCCGCAATCGACGGCATCTCGCGCGCGCAGGGCGAGAAGGGCGTCGACATCGGCGCCGCCGAGGAGGGGCTGCCGGAACCGGTGCTCGAGGGCGGGGCGTTTGCGGGAGAAGGCGATGCCTCAGCCGCCGGCACATCCGATTCGGAGCTTGCCGCCGCCACCTGACGGCGCGCTCCGGAACTTCAATTCGATCGAAAGGACAGCCTGATGGCCATCACAGCGCAGATGGTGAAAGACCTGCGTGAGAAAACCGGCGTCGGCATGATGGATTGCAAAGCGGCGCTGAACGAGACGAAAGGCGACATGGAAGCCGCGGTCGACTGGCTGCGGACGAAGGGTCTCGCCAAAGCCGCGAAGAAGGCCGGCCGCGTCGCGGCGGAGGGCCTGATCGGCGTCGCCGGCTCGGGAAAGCGCGCGGCGATCATCGAGCTCAACTCGGAGACCGACTTCGTATCGCGGAACGACCAGTTCCAGGCGCTCGCGAAGGCTGTCGCCGGCGCGGCGCTCGCCACCGACGGCAAGCTGGAATCAGTGCTGAAGGCCAAGCTCGCGGGCGGAGCAACCGTCGAAGGCGCTATCACCGAGGCGGTCGCCACGATCGGCGAGAACATGACGCTCCGCCGCGCCGCGGTCGTTGCCGTCGACAAGGGCGTGGTTGCGAGCTACGTGCACGCGGCGATCGCGCCGGGCCTCGGCAAGATCGGCGTCCTGGTCGGCATGAGATCCGACGGGGATGCGGAGAAGCTCACGACGCTCGGTCGGCAGGTGGCCATGCACGTTGCCGCAGCGAACCCGCTCGCCGTCGACGCGGATCGCCTCGACCCGGAGACCATCGCCTACGAGCGCCGGATCTTTGCCGAGCAGGCCCGCGAATCCGGCAAGCCGGAGGCGATCATCGAGAAGATGGTCGAAGGACGTCTGCGCAAGTTCTATGAGGAATCGACCCTCCTCAAGCAGGTTTTCGTTATGGATTCCGAGCGCACCGTTGAGACGGTGCTGAAAGACGCCGCGAAGGACATCGGAGGGCCGGTCACTGTGACGGATTTCGTCGCCTTCCGGCTCGGCGAAGGCATCCAGAAGGACGGCGAGGCCGACTAACAGGTGGGCCCGCGCAATTGCCGGAAGAACCGTCATTTTCCAGGGGCGCCGACGTGACTTGCCGGCGCCCTTGTCTTATGCGGTCGAAGCGGTCCAACCCGGACCGAAAGGCGTGAGGTCCAAAATGCCCCCGAGGCCGAAGCCTAGCCGGATTCTGCTCAAGCTCTCTGGGGAAGCGCTGCTCGGAAACCTCCCGTTTGGGATCGACGACAGTGCGCTTGCCCGGTTCGCCGGCGAGATCGCCAGCGTGGCGCGTGCGGGAACGGAGATCGCGGTCGTGATCGGCGGCGGCAATCTCTTCCGCGGCGTCGCAGTTTCCGCCAAGGGCGGCGACCGAGTGACGGGCGACCACATGGGCATGCTCGCCACTGTCATGAACGCGCTGGCGCTGGAGGCGGCGCTCGCCCGCGAGGGCATGGAGGCGCGCGCCCTATCGGCGATCGAAATGCCGTCGATCTGCGAGACCTACGTGCACCGGCGCGCTGCTTGGCACATGAGCCGCAAGGTGATCATTGTGCTCGCCGGCGGCACCGGAAATCCGTTCTTCACCACCGACAGCGGCGCGGCGCTGAGGGCCCTCGAGCTCGAGTGCGACGCGCTCCTCAAAGGGACGCAGGTCGACGGTGTCTATTCCGCCGATCCGCGCCGCGATCCGAAGGCCGTCCGCTACGACCATGTGACCTTCCAAGACGCGATTTCTCAAGGACTTGCGGTCATGGACACCGCCGCCTTTGCCCTTGCCCGAGACAACGGACTGCCGATAATCGTCTTCAACGTACACGAGCCAGGATCCCTGGCGAGGATCGTCGCGGGAGAGGCCGTCGGCACCCTCGTTTCCGCCGGTTGATCGTCAGGAGAACCGAGGAGGACGCAGGGATGGCGACGATGGCGGAAGGGCTCGATTTCAAAGACCTGGAACGGCGTATGCACGGCGCAGTTTCCGTTCTGAAGACGGAGCTTTCGGGCTTAAGAACCGGGCGCGCCTCGCCAAACCTCCTCGATCCTGTCACAGTCAGCGCCTACGGAACGCAAATGCCTATCAACCAAGTGGCGACGGTCAACGTGCCGGAGGCGCGCATGCTTTCCGTCCAGGTTTGGGACAAGGGGCTGGTCAGCGCCGTCGACCGCGCCATTCGCGACGCCAATCTCGGTCTCAATCCGATCGTCGAGGGCCAGCTCCTGCGCATCCCGATACCGGAGCTTAATGCGGAGCGGCGTCAGGAAATGGTCAAGGTCGCGCACAAATATGCCGAACAGGCCCGCATCGCCGTCCGCCATGTCCGAAAGGATGGCATGGACACTCTGAAGAAATTCGAGAAGGACGGCCACCACAGCTTAGACGACACCCGGATGCAGTCGGACGAACTGCAGAAGCTGACCGACACTGCCATTAAGGAAATCGACGAAATGTTGGCCGCCAAGGAACGCGAGATCGTACAGGTGTAGCCCGCGTGCCGAACCGTGCCACAACTTCACTTGCAGAAAGCACCGCTTCGGAGCTGCAGCCGCAGCGTGCCGGGACGGTGTTTCCCGGCTCTCTCCCCCGCCACGTCGGCATCATCATGGACGGGAACGGTCGCTGGGCGCACGCGCAGGGACTGCCGCGTGGAGAGGGGCACAGCCGCGGCGTCGAAGCGTTGCGAGGCGCCGTGCGCTACGCGGTTCGCCGCGGCATCCGCTATCTGACGCTCTTCAGCTTTTCTTCCGAAAACTGGTCGCGTCCCGACGATGAGATCCAGGGCCTTTTCAACCTCGTACGCATCTTCATTCGCAGCGACCTCGCCGAGCTCAATCGCAACAGCGTCAAGGTCCGCGTTATCGGCGCGCGCGACGCCATTCCTGACGACATCCGCGGCTTGATCGAAGAGGCGGAGCAGGTAACGAGCGGAAACCGCGGCCTCCAGCTCGTCGTCGCCTTCAACTACGGTTCGCGGGACGAGATCGTGCGTGCCGCCAGACGGCTCGCGGCGCGTGCGGTCGCGGGCGAGCTTTCGCCTTTCGACATCGACCAGAAGAAATTCGAGCAGGCGCTCGACACGTTCGGCATCCCCGATCCCGACGTCATCATCCGCACATCCGGCGAAATGCGGATCAGCAATTTCCTGCTTTGGCAGGCGGCCTATGCCGAACTGATCTTCCTGCCGGTGCTGTGGCCGGAGTTCGGCGACGCCGAGTTCGAGGGAGCGCTCGACGAATACGCCTCGCGCGAACGCCGTTACGGAGGCGTCGTTGGCGGTTGAGGGAACGCGGACCGCGGACGTGACAGAACTACAAACGCGCGTTCTCTCCGCCGCCGTCCTGGCGCCGGTCGTACTTGCTGCGCTACTCGTCGGCGGGCTGCCGTTCGCCGCACTCGTGACGCTCGCCGCCGCAATCGGCTTCTGGGAATGGATGACGATCGTCGGCGGCCGCATCGCTTGGATGGCACTCGGCGTCGTATATCTGGCCGTGCCGACCGCCGGCTTGATCCTGTTCCGACAGGCAATGCCGCCCGCCGGGTGGGCGTCGATCCTCTTTCTCCTTGCGGTGGTCTGGGCGACCGACATCGCCGCCTATTTCGCTGGCCGCGGCATTGGCGGGCCGAAGCTTTGGCCGCGTGTCTCTCCGAAGAAGACGTGGTCGGGCGCGCTCGGTGGACTGGCGGCTGCGCTCATTGCCGGCGGTGTGATCGCCGCGCTTACGGGGGCGGGCGGTTTCTGGCTCGGGGTGGTACTCGCGGCTCCGCTATCGATCGCAGCACAGGCCGGCGATCTTTTCGAATCCGCTGTGAAGCGGCGGTTCGGTGTGAAGGACTCCGGCACGATCATTCCGGGCCACGGCGGCGTGCTTGACCGGGTGGACGGCATTCTCGGTGCTGCGGCTCTTGCGCTTCTCGTCGCGGCCCTTGGATTGGGGGGCGGGATTTTCGTCTTCCCCACGCCGGTCGGGGCTGGGTGATGACCCGGCGGATATCGCTTCTCGGCGCGACCGGATCGATCGGGATCAGCGCCGCCGACGTGATCGCGACGGCGTCTGACCGATTCGAGGTGCACGCTGTGACGGCGTACTCAAGTGCCGCGAAGCTTGCCGAGACGGCGCGAATGCTCCGCGCCCGTCGGGCAGTCGTGGCAGACGAGGCGAGCTTCAAGGCGCTTCGCGACGACCTTTTCGGCTCCGGGATCGCGGCTGCCGCCGGCCCGGCGGCGGTTGAGGAGGCTGCGGCCGAGCCGGTCGACATTGTGCTTTCCGCAATCGTCGGCGCGGCCGGGCTTGCGCCGACTGCGGCGGCTATCCGTGCCGGCAGCGACATTGCGCTCGCCAACAAGGAGTGCCTGATCTGCGCCGGAAGCGCCTTCATGGCGCTCGCGCGCGAGCACGGCGTGCGCGTGCTTCCGGTCGATTCGGAGCACAACGCGCTCTATCAGCTCCTCGACAAGCGCGATCCCGCCGATATCCGCGTCTACACTCTGACGGCTTCCGGCGGCCCATTCCGCACCTGGTCGGCCGAGCGAATGGCCGAGGCAACGCCGCAGCAGGCGGTCGCGCATCCGACCTGGTCGATGGGCGCCAAGATATCCGTCGACTCTGCGACGTTGATGAACAAGGGCCTGGAGCTGATCGAGGCTCATCACCTGTTCGGGCTCCGGCCAGAATCACTCGATGTGATCGTGCACCCGCAATCGGTCGTGCACGCGCTGGTCACGTTCCGCGACGGATCGGTCCACGCGGAGCTCGGAGCGGCCGACATGCGCCGCCCGATCGGCTATTGCCTGCATTGGCCGGAGCGCGCGTCGAAGCCCGTAGCGACGCTCGATCTTGCCGCTGTCGGTCAGCTCACGTTCGAGCGCGCCGATGTCGGCCGATTCCCGGCGCTCCGCCTCGCCATGGAGGCGCTTCGCCGGGGCGGAGGCGCGGCGACCGTGCTTAACGCCGCCAACGAAGTGGCCGTCGAGGCCTTCCTTGCCGGGCGGGTCTCGTTCACTGCGATCCCGAAGATCGTCGAAATCGCCTTGACGGCCGCCGAATCCGAGGGATTGCTGTCCGAACCGACAACGATCGATGAGGCGCTTGCGCTCGATTCCGTCGCCCGGCGGATCGCACGTGCGGACCTCAAACGTCGCTCCGCCGCCGCGTAAAGAAAGAATCCAAGGATTCCAATGGATTACCTGGTCAATCTTCGGGGCGTTCTCGTCGACAACGTGGTCCCCGCCCTGGTCGTGCTCACTGCCGTCGTGTTCGTCCATGAGATGGGCCACTTCCTGATCGCGCGCTGGTGCGGCATCCGCGTCGCCGCGTTCTCGATCGGCTTCGGACGCGAGCTTTTCGGGTTCACGGATCGTCGCGGCACGCGCTGGAAGGTGTCGGCGGTGCCGCTCGGGGGCTACGTGCGGTTTGAAGGCGACGACAACGCGGCAAGCGTTCCGGATCCCGAAACCCTGGCGGCGACACCGCTGTCGGAGCGTCACGGTCTCTTTCATTTCGCGCCGCTCTGGAAGCGCTTCCTGGTCGTGGCGGCGGGGCCGGCGGCGAATTTCATCCTGGCAGTGCTCGTGTTCGCCGCGCTCTTCGTCTTTGTCGGGCGGCCGCATATTCTGCCCATCGCCGAGACCGTCATCCACGGGAGCGCCGCCGAAGAAGCCGGAATCGAGCCGGGCGACCGCATTGTTAGCGTCGACGGTCGGCAGATCGAATTGTTCATGGACCTGCAGAGCATCGTCATGCTTGCCGCAGACGAGACGCTCGACCTCGTCGTTCAGCGAAGCGGGCACGAGGTTTCGCTTTCGGCGACCCCGAAGCGCGTCGAGCAGCCCGACCGGCTCGGCGGAACGCACAAGATCGGGGTTCTTGGCATCACCGGGCCCCCGGGCGACTTCCGGCGCGACGATCCGCTCACCGCGCTCGTCGAGGGCGTGCGGGAGACAACCAACATCGTCGAGCGGACGATGACCTATGTCGGGCGGTTGCTTCAGGGCCGTGAGAGTACCGACCAACTCTCCGGACCGATTCGCATCGGGCAGGTGTCGGGGGCGGTCGTCTCTTCGGGCGGGATTCCCGGGCTAATCTACCTCGCCGCCGTTCTTTCGGTCTCGATCGGGCTCTTCAACCTATTTCCCGTCCCGATGCTCGACGGCGGGCACCTGTTCTTCTACGCAATCGAGGCGGTACGCGGCCGTCCGCTCAGCGCCAGAGTCCAGGATCTCGGCTTTCGGATCGGGTTCGCACTGGTCATTATGCTGTTCATCTTCGTGACCTTCAACGACATCGCGAATATCTCCGGAATTTTCGTGAAATCGTAAGTGCTTAGACGACGTTGCCCAAAGGTCACGTCGGGCCAAAAAAGGGGGCGTCGAGGGGGCTGGTCCAATTGAAAGGACGGCGAATCCCTGCAATAGCTTTGAGGGGGCCCGGCCGCAGGCGGCGCCCGACGAATGCTCTTGTGCCCAGAAAGAACAGAAAAAGCCGCCAATGCGAGTGAGACGAAGCCGGCACTACCTTCGGGGCTTCCTGGCCACGCTGCTTCTTGTCGCCGCGTCGATTCTGGGCGCGACGTTGCCCGCTTCCGAGGCTCAGGCGACCGTCGTCAGTCGCATCGACGTTGAAGGTAACCAGCGGGTCGATGCCGACACGATTCGGGCCTATATCGTCATTCGGCCCGGCAAGAACTTCGGCAGCGCGGAAGAGGATGCGTCGCTGAAGGCGCTCTTCGAGACCGGGCTCTTCTCCGACGTGAACCTCAACGTGCGCGGCGCAGTCCTCGTCGTCATCGTCGTCGAGAACCCGGTGATCAACGAGGTGGCGTTCGAAGGCAACAAGAAGTTCAAGGACGATCAGCTCAAGGGCGTTGTGCAGTCGGCACCGCGCGGGGTCTTCACGCGCGCCAAGGTGCAGGGCGACGTGGCGCGCATTCTTGAGCTCTATCGCCGCTCGGGCCGCTTCCAGGCGTCCGTGAACCCCGAAACGATCGAGTTGCCGAACGGCCGCGTGAACCTCGTCTTCGTGATCACCGAAGGTCCGAAGACCGGCGTTGCAGGCATTACGTTCGTGGGCAATCACGCCTTCAGCGACGGGCGGCTCAGGAACGTCATCGCGACGCGGCAATCGGGGCTTTTGAGTTTCATCCGCAACGGCGACAATTACGATCCGGATCAGTTGTCATCGGACGAGGAGAAGCTGCGTCGCTACTATCTCGACCGCGGCTTTGCGGACTTCCAGATCGTGTCGTCCGTGGCAGAGCTCGATCGTGAGCGAAACGCCTTCTTCATCGTCTTCACCATCAACGAAGGCCCGCGCTACAGGTTCGGCGACATCAGCGTCGATTCGTCAATCTCCGGGGTCGACACGCGCACGATCGAACGCCAGATCCTTACCGACAAGGGCGACATCTTTTCGAGCGGCGAGGTCGACAAGTCGCTCGAAGCGATTACCATCTACATGGCGGGGCACGGCTATCCATTCGCGCAAGCGCGGCCGCGTCTCGATCGCGACCCCGACACTCTGACAATCAGCGTGACTTACGTCGTCGACGAGGGCGCCCGTATCTATATCGAGCGCATCGAGATTCGCGGGAACTCGCGAACGCGCGACTACGTCATCCGCCGCGAATTCGACATTGCCGAGGGCGATGCTTTCAACCGCGTGCTGATCGACCGTGCGCAGCGGCGGCTCCGTTACCTCGGCTACTTCTCGGACGTCAACATCACGACCGAGCCGGGTTCGGCCGACGATCGCGTCGTCGTCGTGGTCACCGTCGTCGAACAGTCGACAGGCTCCATATCGTTCGGCGTCGGTTATTCGACCTCCGACGGTATCCTCGGCGACGTCTCCTTGACCGAGAAGAACTTCCTCGGCCGCGGCTATGCCCTTCGCGTTGCCGTGGGCGCCGGCTCGAGCACGCGAAGCTACGAGGTCGGGTTCACCGATCCCTATTTCCTCGGTCGCCGCATCTCGGCCGGCGTGAACGTCTTCCGCCGCATCTATGATGCGAACAGCTTCCGGTCCTACGATTACGAAACGACCGGGGGCTCGCTCATATTCGGTTTCCCGATCACCGAGGATTTTACGGTCCAGGCGGGTTACCAGGTCGAGAACCAGAAAATCAGCGTTGCCGATTATCAGTGCGACGGACTGAACGGGGACGACGTCTCGAAAGCCATATGTCAGTCGCGCGGGGACACCTTGGTTTCCTCGGTTCTCTATTCGCTCATCTACGATACGCTCGACGATCGCCGCGATCCGCACGCCGGCTTCTACGTGAAGTTCACGCAGGAGTTTGCCGGTGTCGGCGGAGACGTGCGGTATCTCAAGACGACAGGAAGCGCCTCCTACTATCATGAGATTTTGCCAGACCGGGATATCGTCGGGCTGATCAAGGTGCAGGGCGGGGATATCTTTGGCATCGGAGAGCCCGTCAGGCTGCTCGACGCGTTCTTCAAGGGCGGTGAAACAGTGCGCGGCTTCCAGAGTTCCGGGTTTGGTCCACGCGACCCGGTGACCGGCGACGCCCTCGGCGGGAATATCTTTGTCGCCGGCACCGCCGAGATCCAGTTCCCGCTCCCGTTGTTCCCGAAGGAGCTCGGCCTGAAGGGCGCCGTCTTCGCGGATGCCGGCACACTCTTCGATACCGATGCGACGGTTGCAGTCGGATCCCCGCTCGATGCGCCCGACATCCGCTCGTCGGTGGGCGGCTCAATCCTCTGGGCCTCGCCGCTCGGACCGCTGCGTGCGGACTTTGCCGAAGTGATCACCCGCGACGGGTACGACAGGACGCAGTTCTTCCGTTTCGGCGGCGCCACGCAGTTCTGATAGTGTGAGCGCCGGCCGATCGTCGGCCGGTCGCTCGGTCGCTCGCATGCGCGATTCTCGCTTCATTCCCCCGCCGGTGCCGTTGCGCCTCGCCGAGGTCGCGGAGTTGGTCGGCGCGCGGCTCGTGCGTGGCGATCCTGAGACGCCGATCCTCGGCGCCGCTCCCCTTGCATCCGCCGAGGAAGGCGATGTCAGCTTTCTCGACAATCCGCGCTACGTAACGCATCTGGCGGCGACGCGCGCGTCGGCCTGCCTTTGCCAGAAGCGCTATTCGGCACGCGTGCCGGCGGGCGTTGCGGTGCTGGAAACGAACGAGCCCTATCGCGCCTACAGTCGCTACGTTGCGACTGCATATCCGACGGCGCTGCGCCCCTTTGGCTTCTTCGGGCGCTCGGAGCTTGCGGGCATTGTCCATCCCGATGCGCGTCTCGAAAAGGAGGTGCGCGTGGAGCCCGGCGCGGTGGTCGGGGCGCGGGCGGAGATCGGGCGTGGCACGATCATTTCAGCAGGCGCGGTGATCGGCGAGGCGGTCGCGATCGGGCGCGATTGTGTTGTCGGCGCGAACGCCGTCATCCAGCATTCGCTCATCGGCAACCGCGTTATCCTTCACCCCGGCGTCAGCGTCGGTCAGGACGGATTCGGCTTCGTGCCCGGATCGAGCGGCCACTTCAAGGTCGGGCAGGTGGGCCGCGTCATCATCCAGGACGACGTTGAGATCGGCGCCAACACCACGATCGACCGTGGCGCCAACCGCGACACGGTGGTGGGGGAGGGGACCAAGATCGACAACCAAGTTCAAATCGCCCATAACGTCGAAATCGGCCGACACTGCCTCATCGTCGCGCAAGTCGGTATCTCCGGCTCCGTTCGGCTCGGCGATTTCGTGGCGATTGGCGGGCAGAGCGGCGTCAACGGGCACGTCAGGATCGGGGACGGCGCGCAGATCGCGGCCGTCAGCGTCGTGCATGACGACGTGCCGCCAGGCGCCCGCTGGGGCGGCGTTCCGGCGCGCCCGGTGAAGGAGTGGTTCCGCGAGATGGTTGCGCTGCGTAGACTTGCGCACAAGGACCGGGCCGATTGAAAACGGGACGCACCAGGGCCCGCCGGGAGCGATTTGCAGATGGATGAGATCAGGACGCTTGAGGCGGCTGACATCAGCAAGATCATGCAGGCGCTGCCGCATCGCTATCCGTTCCTGATGGTGGACCGGATCCGCGATATCAACGGCGATGAATCCTGCGTCGGCATCAAGAACGTGACCTACAACGAGCCGCATTTCCAGGGCCACTTTCCCGGCCACCCGGTGATGCCGGGCGTGCTTCTCATTGAAGGGATGGCGCAGACCGCCGGCGCGCTGTGTATCTTGTCGCAGACGCTTTCGGGCCCGGCGAAGCTCGTCTACTTCATGACCATCGACAACGCCAAGTTCCGCAAGCCGGTCATTCCGGGGGACACGGTCGAGTATCACGTCCGCAAAATCCGCCGTCGCACCAACATCTGGAAGTTCGCCGCTGAGGCGCGCGTAGAGGGTGCCAAGGTCGCGGAAGCGGAAGTGAGCGCCATGCTGGTGGATAGCTGACCTTGGCTGACGTTCATTCGACCGCGATTGTCGAGGAGGGAGCGGAGTTGGCGGAAGGGGCCGCCATCGGCCCCTATTCGATTGTCGGCTCCGGCGTGCGGCTCGGCGAGGGGGTCAAGATCCATCCTCACGTTGTGGTCGGCGGACATACGACGATTGGCGCCGGTACCGAGATTTTCCCGTTCGCAAGCGTCGGGCTGCCGCCGCAGGACCGGAAGTACAAAGGCGAGACGAGCCGGCTGAAGATCGGCAAGCACTGCGTCATCCGCGAGCATGTGACGATCAACCCCGGCACCGAAGGCGGCGGCTTGCTGACAACGATCGGCGACGATTGCCTGCTTCTCGTCGGCTCGCACGTGGCGCACGATTGCACCATCGGGAACCACGTCATCCTGGTCAACCACGCGACCCTCGGCGGGCACTGCCGCATCGACGACTACGCAATCCTCGGCGGCCTCTCCGCCGTGCACCAATATGTGAGGATTGGCGAGAGCGGCTTCGTCGGAGGGATGTCGGGCGTAGAGAACGATGTCATCCCGTTTGGCTCTGCGCTTGGCAACCGTGCGGAGCTCGGGGGGCTTAACATCGTGGGCCTGAGCCGCCGCGGCTTCTCGCGTGAAGCGGTCCACCAGCTGCGGCGGGCTTATCGAATGCTGTTCGGGCCCGAGGGCACGCTGAAGGAGCGCCTGGCCGACGTCGAGCAGGAATTCGTCGGCGACGAGAACGTGAAAAAGATCGTCGATTTCATCCGGGCGGGCGGAGACCGCGCGATCTGCACGCCGCGTGTGCGCAACGCGGGGGCCTGATTGCGATGAGCGGTACCGCTGCGGCGAGTCCGATCGCAATCCTTGCGGGCGGAGGCAGGTTGCCGCAGCTCGTCGCCGCCGCGGCGCTGCGTGAGGGCCGCGCGCCGATCGTGTTCGCGATCGCCGGCGAAGCCGAGCCCGCGGCTTTCGCGCCGGCGCCCGTCCACACCGTGCGCTGGGGCGAGATCGGACGCCTGCTCCGCCTGTGGGAAGAGAGCGGCTGCCGCGAGGCGGTGCTGATCGGCACGATCACGCGGCGGCCCGACTACCGCACGCTGCGGCCCGACTTCGGCGCCGTGAAGCTGATCCCCCGCATCGTGCAGCTGATGACGCGGCGCGACAACGACCTTCTCTCTGGCGTCGCCAAGCTCATCGAGGAGAAGGGTGTGCGCGTCGTCAGCCCGCTTGCGGTCGCGCCCGATCTCGGGCTCGCCGAAGGCTGCCAGGTGGGCTCAGTGTCGCAACAGTCGGAGGAGGACATCGCGGCCGCGGTCGCAGCGGCGCGCGAGGTGGGGCGCCTCGACATCGCGCAAGGTGCCGTCGCGATCGGCGGCCGTGTCGTTGCGGTAGAGGACGCGGCGGGAACCGACGCGCTGCTTGAGCGGGTCGCACTGCTTCGCCGCGCTGGCCCGGGCAGCGAGATGGGCGGCGTTCTGGTCAAATGCCTGAAGGCGAAACAAGACGGGCGCCACGATTTGCCGACGGTCGGCCCGACCACGGCGGATCACGCGAGGCGCGCAGGTCTTGCCGGCGTCGCCGCCGAGGCCGGCCGCACGATGCTCGTCGGCCGCGATGAGACGATCGATGCATTCCGCCGCGCCGGTCTGTTCCTCCTGGGCCTGAGCTCGTCGAAACTCGGGCATGGTTGAGCGCCGGCTCCGCATCGCGCTGGTCGTCGGTGAGGAATTGGGCGACCAACTCGGCGCAGGGCTGATCGACGCGCTGCGCCGCATGCGTCCCGACGCGACCTTCATGGGACTTGCCGGCGAGCGGATGCGGGAGCGCGGCATGACGAGCCTCTTTCCGATTTCCGATGTCGCTGTGATGGGACTTGGGGCGATCGTCGCGCACCTGCCGCGGATCGTTCGCCGCGTGCACCAGACGGTTGCCGCGGTGATCGCCGCGGAGCCGGACGCACTCGTCATCATCGACAGCCCTGACCTGACCCACGCGGTGGCGCGGCGCGTGGCGCAGCGGCGGCCGGACCTTCCGATCATCGACTACGTATCGCCGACGGTTTGGGCTTGGCGCGCCTACCGGGCACGGAGGATGACGCGCTACGTCGATCACGTGCTGGCGCTTCTGCCGTTTGAACCGGAAGCGCATCGCCGGCTTGGAGGCCCGCCCTGCACCTATGTCGGACATCCGCTCGTCGAGCGGCTCGACGAGCTGCAGCCGGCTCCGGGCGAACGGGGACCGCTCGGCGAGCGACCTTTGCTCCTGGTACTTCCCGGCAGCCGACGGACGGAGATCGACAGGCTGATGCCGCCGTTCGGCGAGGCACTTGCGAAGATCGCCGCGGCACGGCCGGACGTCGAGGTACTGCTGCCGGCCGTCTCGCATCTTGCCGACGAGATCGCCGCACGCGCCGCAGCGTGGCCGGTGCGGCCGAAGATCGTGCTCGGCGAGGCGGAGAAATTCGCTGCCTTTCGGCGCGCGCATGCGGCGCTTGCGGCATCGGGAACCGTGACGTTGGAGCTCGGGCTCGCCGGCGTTCCGATGGTCGTCGCATACCGCGTCGACCCGGTCGTGCGGCTCTTGAAGCCGTTTATCAAAGGGCAGTCGATTGTCCTCACCAATCTCGTGCTCGGCGAGAACGCGGTGCCGGAGTTCATCGACGACGACGGCCCGCCCGAAGTTCTGGCGCGCGAAACGCTGGCGCTTCTCTCCGAAAGCGAGAAGCGGCGGGCGCAGGTCGAGGCGCTTCAGCGTATGGCGGCGATGACCGCGCTTCCGGACGGCGCGCTCCCGAGCGACAAGGCGGCTGCGATCGTGATTGAGGCGGCGGAACACGGGGCGGGTCGGCGGGAGAGGCGGCTCCGCGGAGAGACGGCGTAACCCGCCTACGCTGCCTGATCCCGGATCCGCCCCAGACTTTCTTCGCGGCCGAGCGCGACGAGAACGTCGAAGATCGGCGGAGAGGCCGCGCTTCCTGTCAGCGCGGCGCGAAGCGGCTGTGCCACCTTGCCGAGCTTCACGCCCTCAGCGTCGGCGAAAGCGCGAACGGCGCCCTCAAGTGCATCTGCATCCCAGGCGGCCGCTGCGAGCGCGTTGGCAAGCCGCCCGAGGCGCGAGCGCGCCTCGGCATCGAGCAAAGCGGTTGCCTTCTCGTCGAGCTTCAGTGGACGTTCCGAGACCAGGAATGCCGCCGAATGCGCAAGCTCGACCAGGGTCTTCGCCCGTTCCTTCAGCGCCGGCATCAGCGCAAGCAACGCGGGGCGGACCTGATCGAGCTTCGCGGCAAATGCCTGCCCACCGTCGATCTCCGGAAGTATTGCTTCGAGCCGCTTCAAGAGCTCCGCGTCGGGTGTCTCGCGGATATAGTGGCCGTTCAGGTTCCTGAGCCGCTCGAAGTCGAAGCGCGCCGCGGCCTTGTTGATGGCGGAAAGCTCGAACCATCCCGCGGCCTGCGTGCTGGAGAAGATCTCGACGTCGCCATGTGACCATCCGAGCCGCGCGAGATAATTCCTAAGCGCCTCCGGGAGATACCCCATGGCGCGATAAGCATCGACGCCGAGTGCGCCGTGGCGCTTGGAAAGCTTGGCGCCGTCCGGCCCGTGGATCAGAGGGAGGTGCGCCCATTCGGGAATCGGCCAGCCCATCGCCTGGTAGATGATCGTCTGCCGCCCGGCATTGGTCAAATGGTCGTCGCCGCGGATGACATGCGTGATGCCCATATCGTGGTCGTCGACGACGACGGCATGCATGTAGGTCGGCGTGCCGTCGGAACGCAGAAGGATGAAGTCGTCGAGATCCTTGTTCGGGAACGCGACGCGGCCCTGCACGTGGTCGTGGATCACCGTTTCGCCGTCGAGCGGCGCCTTGATGCGGATGACGGACGGTACTCCCGCAGGCGCTTCACTGGGGTCGCGGTCGCGCCAGTAGCCGTTGTAGCGCGCAAACCCGCCTCCGGCCCGCGCCTTGTCGCGCATCGCCGCAAGCTCTTCCGGCGTCTCGTAGGCGCGGTAGGCCTTGCCGCGCCGCACCAGTTCCTCGGCGATCTCGCGGTGCCTGGCGGCGCGCGCGAATTGGTGGATCGCTTCGCCGTCCCAATTCAGTCCGAGCCAGGTCAGACCGTCGAGGATCGCGGCGATCGCCGCGTCGGTCGAACGCTCACGGTCGGTGTCCTCGATCCGCAGCAGCATCTTGCCGCCGGTGTGCTTCGCATAGAGCCAATTGAAGAGCGCGGTCCGCGCCCCGCCGATGTGGAGAAATCCGGTCGGGGAGGGGGCGAAGCGGGTGACGACGGAAGCGGGCATTGGCAGGGGCGGTCCGATTGGACGCCCGTGTATCACGTGGAAGCGAGCGAGCGTAGCCCGTCGGAGCGGTGGCCTCCGCCGACCGCGAGCGCCTTTACAAGATGGCTTGCACGACGAACATGACGACTGCCATCGCGATGATATACCCAGCCTCGGTGTAGATCGCGTACGTGCTCTTCTTGGCGAACATGCCGCTTGAGACGATGAAGGCCGCGACCGTCAGCACGACCAGGATGATGGTCAACAGCGCGTCCTTAGCCGCCGTCACGCCGAAGAGCCACGCGAGCAGGACTATGCCGACGATCTGCGCAACCATCGCCCCGATCGGCATGGCGCTCGCGCCGCCAAGCTCAACGCCGACGCCCTCGGCCCATTTCTTGCCGAACAGCGCCGGCGAGTACCAGAGCCAACCAAGCAGAAACGACAGAACCGCGCCGAGGACGACGGCGAGCCAATTCACGTTCGCGGTGATCTCTTGCACGGCATATCTCCCCACGAATTTGTATTTAAAACATATGTTAAATAATGACAGACAGCAAGGATAGGTTCTCTTTGGCTAGGCCATGACCGCCCGCTGAGCGAGAAAATCAAAATTGAAGCAACTGGCAAATGGAATGGTGAGACTTCGGCGGGATGGATGTCGATCCTCGATCCCGCGGGCATCGGATGACGTTTTCCGCAAACGACGACCGATTGCAGGTAATCCAGAACGAGGTTCTGGAGATGATCGCTTACGGCGAGCCGCTGCGGGTGGTCACCGACGCGCTGTGCCGCCGCATCGAAGCGGTTGCGCCCGAAGCGATCTGCTCCGTCCTCTCCGTGGATAAAGAAGGCCGTGTCCATCCGGTTGCCGCGCCGAGCCTTCCTGCGAGCTATTCGGCAGCGCTGGACGGCTTATCCATCGGCCCGGCGGCCGGCTCGTGCGGGACGGCGGCGTTCCGGGGCGAGCCGGTGCTCGTCGACGATATCAGCACCGATCCGCTGTGGAAGGACTATTGGGCACTGGTCGAGCCGCTGGGACTGAAGGCTTGCTGGTCAACCCCGATCAAGGCGCGCGCCGGGCGGGTGATCGGCACCTTTGCCCTGTACTACCGGACCAAGCGGGGACCGAGCGAGGTCGAGCGGCGCGCGGTCGATACCTGCGTCCACATCTGCGCCATCGCGCTTGAACAGATGGAAATCCACGCAAGAAACCACGAGCTTGCGTTTTACGACACTCTGACCGGCCTGCCGAACCGCTTCCATGCCGATACGCTCATGCGGCAGAAGATCGAGGAATCGCCGGAAGGACTCGGTCTTCTCCTGATCGACATCGACAATCTGAAGATCACCAACGACACGCTCGGACACGCGGTCGGCGACGAGCTGATCCGGCAGGTCGCGCGCAGAATTGCAGAGACGGCCTGGCCGGGGACAGCATGCCGGATCGGCGGCGACGAGTTCGTGGCAATTCTCGGCGATTGCCAGCGGCCGGGAGGGCTGCGCCGGTCGGCCGAGCGGGTCCTGGCGGGCATGGAAACGCCGTTCACGGCGGAAGGGCACACGATCGTCCCGCATGTCACGATCGGCGGAGCGCTCTACGGCCGCGACGGCAGGGATATCGATACGCTTCGGCAAAACGCCGACCTTGCTCTCTACAACTCGAAGGAGAGCGGGCGCGGGCGGTTCATCGAATATAGCGCGCCGCTCCGCGCGGCGATGACGCGGCGCATGCAGCGCATCGGCGAGTTGGAGGCCGGGCTGAACGAGGGACGCATCGCCGCGCATTACCAGCCCGTTGTGCGCCTCGATACCAAGGAAATCGTCGGCCTAGAAGCGCTTGCGCGGCTGGTGACCGAGGATGGCGGAGTGGTGGCCGCCGGGTATTTCCAGGAAGCGCTGGACGAGCCGCGTATCGCCCGCCGACTGACCGACGTTATGCTGAAGCGCGTCGCGGCAGACGTTCGCGCCTGGATCGACCTCGGCATCCCCTTCCAGCATGTCGGCGTGAACGTATCGATGGCCGATTTTCAGTGCGACGATCTCGCCGCGCGCATCATCGGCGCCTTCAGCGCCGTGAAGGTGCCCCTCGACCATGTCATCCTGGAGGTGACCGAGACTGTTTTCGTCGGCGCTTGCGACAAGGTTGTCGCACCAGCCGTCGAGCGCCTGCGCTCCATGGGGCTGCGTGTCGCGCTCGATGATTTCGGCACCGGTTACGCGTCTCTCACCCACTTGCTGACCTTCCCCGTCGACATCATCAAGATCGACAAGTGCTTCGTGGATCGACTTGTCGGCGAAACGGCCGGCGGCGTCATCGTCGCGGCGCTGATCGACATCGCCACGAGGCTCGGCATGCGGATCGTGGCCGAGGGCGTCGAGACGGTGGAGCAGGCTGAGAAGCTGCAGGCGCTCGGTTGCGTCCTCGGGCAGGGGTTCCTCTACCATCCCGCCGCTTCGTTCGAGGAGACGGCGCGCCGTCTTCTTCAAGAAGCGCAGGCGCTGCCGCGTCCGAGCGCGGAAGCTGCCCCCCGTCGCTATGTCGCCTAGCGTCGCGAGAGGCGTGGGGGAAACATCATGACCGCCCCCGCTGCGCTGCAGCGAGCCTCGACATCGATCCCGTGGTAGCCTTTCGCGATGCTTGGGCAATTCCTTTTCGCGGGAATTTGTGCCTCGGTCGGGACAATGGCGCTCGCCGCGCAACCGGCTCTGCCCGGGAGCGACGCCCCGAGCCCGATCGAACGACTGCGCCTTACCTGCACCGGCGCGATGATCGCAGAGGGCCAACCGCTTCCGGGTAGTCGGATCATGGCGGACGGTCTCATCGATTTTGTCGGGCGGCGCGTGCAAGGTTTCGGCGTCGGCAGCCAGCCGATCATCGTGCTTACCGCCTCCGACATCGACTTTGGATCCTCCCCGCAGGGGGAGGGCGCGCGCGGCAATATCGTCGAGGGTTCGATCAAGCGGCAGACCGGCGCCACTCGGATCGTCGTCCGCTCGCCGCAGGATTCGTCAAGCGTCCTGATCGAGCTGACGCTCGCCTGCGAGTTCGAACGGCCGGTGTCGTGAACCTGTCCTGAGCCGGTTCAGCTGGGTCGGACCGCTGCCCTTGGCTTTCCCGCCGCGATTTGCCAGATAGGCAGCGACACCGAAGATCGCTGCATCGAATGACCGCCGTCGACGCCCCGACCCGAGAGGCCGGGCAGGACTTCATCCGCGATATCATCCGGGCCGACCTCGAGGCAGGCCGCCATCGGAAGGTCGTCACCCGCTTTCCGCCGGAGCCGAACGGCTATCTCCACATCGGCCACGCGAAGTCGATCTGCTTGAATTTCGGTGTCGCGCAGGAATTCGGCGGGCATTGCTCACTGCGCTTCGACGACACCAATCCGACCAAGGAGGAGCAGGAATATATCGACGCGATCGTGCGTGACGTGCGTTGGCTCGGCTTTGAGTGGGGTGAGCGGCTCTTTCACGCCTCCGACTATTTCGAGCAGCTCTACGAATGGGCCGAGCATCTGGTTCGCACCGGCAAGGCCTATGTCGATGACCAGAGCCAGGAGGAGATGCGCTCAAACCGCGGCACACTGACGGAGCCCGGCAAGGACAGCCCCTTCCGTGAGCGCAGCGTCGAGGAGAATCTCGATCTCTTCCGCCGCATGCGCGCCGGGGAGTTCCCGAACGGCGCGCGCGTGCTGCGCGCCAAGATCGAGATGGCCTCGGGCAACATCAATCTGCGCGATCCCGTGCTCTACCGCATCTTGAACGCACCGCATCCGCGCACCGGCACCAAGTGGCACATCTATCCGAGCTACGATTTCGCTCACGGTCAGTCGGACGCGATCGAGGGCGTGACGCATTCGCTTTGCACTCTTGAATTCGCCGACCACCGGCCACTCTACGATTGGCTCCTGGACAACTTGCCGGTGCCGTCGCGGCCGCGACAGATCGAGTTCGCGCGGCTGAACCTCACCCATACCGTGCTTTCGAAGCGCGTGCTGACCGAGCTTGTACGCGACGCGCATGTCTCGGGCTGGGACGATCCGCGCATGCCGACTCTTGCCGGGCTCCGCCGCCGCGGCATACCGCCGGAGGCGATCCGCGACTTCATCAAGGCGATCGGGGTGGCGCGCGCCGACAGCGTCGTCGACATCGCCATGTTCGATCATGCGGTGCGCGAGGTGTTGAACAAGACCGCGCTCCGTCGCATGGCCGTGCTGCGGCCGCTCAAGGTCATCATCGAGAACTATCCGGAAGGGAAGGGCGAGGAACTCGACGCAATCAACAATCCCGAGGACTCAGAGGCCGGCTCGCGCAAGGTGCGCTTCGGCCGCGAGATCTACATCGAGCGCGACGACTTCATGGAGGACCCCCCGAAGAAGTATTTCCGGCTTTCGCCGGGGCGGGAGGTCAGGCTGCGCTACGCTTACTTCATCACATGCCGCGCGGTCGAAAAGAATGCCGCGGGCGAGGTCGTCGCCCTCCGCTGCACCTACGATCCGGAGACGCGCGGCGGCAACACTCCGCCCGACGGGCGCAAGGTGAAGGCGACGCTGCATTGGGTGGCGGCGGTCGACGCAGTTGAAGCCGAAGTCCATATTATCAATGAGCTTTTCGCGAGCCAGATCCCGGACGCTTCCAACTTTGCCGCCGAACTCAATCCGACTTCGCTCGAGGTACTTTCCGGCGCGATGCTTGAGCCCGCCGCCGTTGCGTCCAACGCGGACACGCCGATTCAGTTCGAGCGGCAGGGCTACTTCCGCCGCGATCCCGAAGCGTCGCCAGGGAAGCCCGTCTTCATCCGCACGGTCGGCCTGCGCGACACCTTCTCCAAGACACTAAAGATAGAAAACGCTACAACGCCTGGGTGAGCATCGGGGTTGGGGGCCCCGGCGCATGAGCGAGCCCGGCACAGAATTCTCGACGAGCGACGAGGCTTCGCGTGTGCGCCGCCGCAAGGCGTTCCGCGCTCCGGGGTTTGCGTCGTGGCGGCAGCGGCTGCGATGGCGGTCGGGCGACCTCGCTGCCGGCTTGCGCGAAACCTTCGAGCGGGAGCTCGAACAGCGTGCCGGAATCCGCTGGCTAGCTGTCGCGTTCGCGGCGGGCGCTGCGGTCTATTTCGCGTTGCCGCAGGAGCCGCTTCTATCTGCGCTGGCGCTCCTGACCCTCGTGTTCGCGATCGCCGCAACGGTTGCCTATCGGCGCGGCTCCTCGTGGCGGCTCGTCACGTTTCTGGCGATCTTCCTCGCCGGCGCCACTGCGGCAAAGCTGCGCGTCGACGACCTCGACGGACCGCAGGTGGAGCATGCAATGTCGGCGACGCTTTCCGGTCGCGTGGTGAGCCGGGCGAGCCGCGTCGGACTGCGCCCGCGCATCGTCCTCGACCGCATCCGCTCGCGCGACCTTGCCCCGAACAGGGCGCCGCAACGCGTCCGGTTGACACTTTCGGAGCGCTACGGCCTGCCGCCGCTCGGCGCGCGCGTGTCGCTCAGTGCGAGACTGATGCCGGTCGGCGGCCCGATCGTTCCCGGCGGTTACGACCCGCACCGGCAGGCGTATTTCGACGGGATCGGGGGGAGCGGCTTTGCGCTTGGGGGCTGGGCCGAGGAAGCGCCGGCACCCCGCTTCTCGGCCGATCTTGCCATCACACGCATTCGCGCCGCGATCGTGGAACGCATCGTGTCGATCGAGTCGGGAGAGGCGGGCGCGGTCGCGGCGGCGCTCCTCGTCGGCGACCGGAGCGGTATTTCGGAAGCGACGAACGAAAATCTCCGCATAGCCGGTCTCGCGCACATCCTCGCCATCTCCGGCCTCCACATGATGCTCATCGCCGGCACCGCTTTCTTCTTCGTGCGCGCTCTGCTTGCGCTCTCGCCGCGGCTTTCGCTCGCTTATCCGATCCGAAAATGGGCGGCGGGAGTCGCTCTTGTCGTCGTCACCATCTACCTCGCCCTTTCCGGCGGCGGCGCGGCGACGGTTCGCGCCTACGTCATGGCGGTCATCGTCTTCTCGGCGATCCTTCTCGACCGCCCCGCGATCTCGATGCGAAATCTCGCGATCGCGGCCTTCGTCGTCGTCGCGCTCGGCCCTGAGGGCGTCTTTGAGCCGGGCTTCCAGATGTCGTTCGGCGCCGTTGTCGCGCTGATCGCGGCGTGGGAATACTGGCGCGACAGGCAGATGCGCCGGCTCGTCGACCCCGACGTCGTGCCGGGCTTCCGTCTGCTCCGCTTCGTTTGGCGCGCGATCCTCGGCGTGGCTCTCACGACGCTTGTCGCCGGGCTCGCGACGGGGCCGTTTGCCGCCTACCACTTCGAGCGCGTGGCAAGCTATTCGCTTCTCGGCAATCTTCTTGCCGCCCCGCTCGTCGGCATCGTGATCATGCCGTTCGGCCTCTTGACGCTCGTTGCGATGCCATTCGGGCTTGAGGCGCTGCCACTCAACGTCATGGCGCGCGGCATCGACGCGCTGCTCGCGGTCGCCGCATGGGTCGCGTCGCTGCCGGGCGCAGAGCTGCGCGCACCGCACATCGCCTCGCTGTCCCTTCTCATGATCGTCGCCGGCATGCTCTGGCTCTGCCTCTGGCGGCTCAGATGGCGGCTCCTCGGCCTGCCGGCGATCGCGATCGGGCTTCTCTCGATTCCGTTTCTCGTCGATCCGCCCGATATCCTCGTGGCGCCGGATGGCAAAGCGGTCGCCGTGCGCGACCCGGGCGGTATCCTCCGTGTCTCCGGCGCACGCGCCGGCTCCTATGTCGTGAAGCAATTCTTCGACGAGGAGGGCAAAGCCCCGAAGGATGGCGCGATTCTCAAGGCCGGCATCAGCTGCGACCCGCTCGCGTGTCTTCTCGGCGCTCGAAAGGGGGTGGAGGTCAGCCACGTACTCGATCCGGCGGCGTTCGCCGAGGATTGCGAGCGTGTGAACGTGATCGTTACGCCGCTTCGCGCACCGGCCGACTGCCGAGCGCCGCTCGTGATCGATGCCGAAAAGCTTTCGAGGTCCGGCGCGGAAGCCGTGCGGATCGACGTCAAGGACGGCGCGCTTGCGTTTCGGGTTACGACCGATCGTTCAGAGACGCCGCGGCCCTGGCAGGCGCGCTAGTATTTCCTGAGAAGCCCGGTGAGCCGACCCTGGATGCGCACCCGGTCGGGGCCGAAGATGCGCGTCTCGTAAGAGGGGTTGGCCGCTTCAAGCGCGATTGACGCGCCCCTCCGGCGCAGGCGCTTCAGCGTCGCTTCCTCGTCGTCGATCAGTGCGACGACAATGTCGCCGGTGTTGGCGGTGTCCTGCTTCTTCAGGAGGATGGTGTCGCCGTCGAGGATGCCGGCGTCGATCATGGAATCGCCGCGCACTTCGAGTGCGAAATACTCGCCGCCACTGAGCATCTCAGGCGGAACGGCGATCGAATGACTGTGCACCTGTATCGCGGAGATCGGCACGCCTGCCGCTATTCGGCCCATGACGGGGATCGCGACCGAATCGTTGGCAGCCTCGTCGCGGCGCGCCTGCGGCTCCGGCGCCTTGCCGAGCCGGCCCTCGATGACGTTCGGGCGGAAGCCGCGCTGGCGCATCGCCGCGAAGCTCGGATTGACGGCGTCGGGGAGGCGGATCACCTCAAGCGCGCGCGCCCGATTCGGTAGCCGGCGAATGAAGCCGCGCTCCTCCAGAGCGGTGATCAGCCGATGGATTCCGGACTTCGAGCGGAGGTCGAGCGCATCCTTCATCTCGTCGAAAGACGGCGGGATTCCGCTTTCCTTGAGCCGTTCATTGATGAACAGAAGGAGTTCAAGTTGCTTTCGCGTCAGCATCGTTCCAGCTCGCCCCTCACACCGTGATCTTGTGTACAAATCACGAACGGACACTACCTGTTCACCGAGTGTTCCGCAATACCCCTTAATTTCGCGTGAAAGGGTGCAGAAGCCCTGATCAATGGCGGAGGAGGAGGATCGGAACGCTCTCGCCTTCGGCCGCAGCGGCGGCGCGAACCGGACGGACGATCAGGGCGTCGGCTGCGGCGAGCGTAGAAAGCATTGAAGAATCCTGCACGTCGAACGGCGTCGCTTCCAGACCGTCCGCGGTCCGGCTCAGCTGCGCGCGCACATAGTCTTGCCTCCCGTCGTTCGCCGGCATCGGAGCGCGGAGCTTTGCCGTTGCCGCATGGGCGGCGGTCGGGAGGCCGAGCATGGCTGAGACAAGCGGCGTCAGGAAAAGATGCGCACAGACGAAGGTGGAGACCGGGTTGCCGGGAAGCCCGAGGACGCGCATGTCGCCGAGCCGCCCGACCATCAGCGGCTTTCCCGGTCGCATGGCGATCTTCCAGAAGTCGAGCTTCAGCCCTCGGTCCTTCAGGGCATCCTGAACGAGGTCATGCTCGCCGACTGAGGCGCCGCCTGTCGTGAGGAGAATGTCGGCGTCGGCCGCGCGGTCGACGAAGGCGGCGATCGCCTCGCGTCTGTCCGGCGCGATGCCGAGGTCGATCGCCACGCCGCCGAGCTCCGTGACGAGCGCCGCAAGCCCGATCCCGTTCGACGAGACGATCTGGTCCGGCCCGGGCATCGCGCCCGGCGGCACCAGCTCATCGCCATTGGCGAGGATTGCGATGCGCGGCTTCCGCCGCACTGAGAGCCGCGCGTGGCCCATGGATGCGGCAAGCGAGATCGCGTGCGGACCGACGCGTGTGCCGGCGTGAAGCGGAGTATCGCCGACGCGAAAGTCGAGGCCGGCAGGACGGATGTGGCGGCCGGCCATCACAGGCTCGACGACCTCGACCGTGTCGCCCTCACGCTTGGCGTTTTCCTGGATCAGGATCGCGTCGGCGCCTTCTGGTACGGGCGCACCGGTGAAGATGCGTACCGCTTCGCCTTGCCCGAGCGCGCCGGAGTAACGCTCGCCCGCACGCGACATGCCGATGACCTTGAGCCGCGCGGCGGCCTTCGCTTCCGCGGCGCGGACCGCATATCCGTCCATCGCCGAAGCGGGGAAAGGCGGCTGCGTAAGCACTGCCGTCACGTCCTCCGCCAGGACGCGCCCGAGTGTTTGGTCGAGCGGCACTGTCTCAGCAGGGAGCGGCGCCACGCCTGCGAGAAGCTGTGCGATCGCTTCGTCGACGGGAAGCAGGCTCATTTCGCCTTTGCTCGCCAGTCACCGGAACGGCCGCCGGTCTTCTCCTCAAGCCGGATATCGGTGATCTGCATCGCGCGGTCCGCGGCCTTGGCCATGTCATAGATGGTGAGGCAGGCGGTCGCGACGGCGGTCAGCGCCTCCATCTCCACGCCGGTCTTGCCTTCGACCTTGGCGAAAGCGCGGACACGAAGGCCGGGGAGGGTCGTGTCTGGCTCGATGTCGACGGAGATCTTGGAAAGAGCCAGCGGGTGGCAGAGCGGGATCAAATCGGCGGTCTTCTTCGCCGCCATGATACCGGCGATGCGCGCGGTCGCGATCACGTCGCCTTTCTTGGCATTGCCGGAGAGGATCAAGTCCAACGTCTTGCGCGCCATCACCACGGAGCCGCTCGCGGTGGCCATGCGGAGCGTCACTTTTTTTTCGCCCACGTCGACCATGTCGGCGCGACCATTGGCGGCGATGTGCGTCAGGCGCGCGCTCATTCGGCCGCCTCGGCCTTCTCGCGCTGCAGCAGCGCGCGTGTCGCCGCCGCAACGTCGTCGTGGCGCATCAGGCTTTCGCCGACAAGGATCGCTCGGATGCCAGCTTGCGTCAGCCGAGCCACGTCGGCGGGCGTGACGATGCCGCTTTCGCCGACGATCAAGCGGTCGGAAGGGACGAGCGGCGCCAGCCGCTCGGCGGTCGCAAGCGTGGTCTCGAAGGTCTTCAGATCGCGATTGTTGATGCCAAGCAGCGGCGAAGCGAGCCGAAGCCCGCGCTCAAGCTCGGCCTCATCGTGAATCTCGACAAGCACGTCCATGCCGAGCGCAAGCGCTACATCTTCGAGTGCTTTCGCTTCGGAATCCGTGAGCGCTGCCATGATGACAAGGACGGCGTCGGCGCCGCAAGCGCGTGCCTGGAACACCTGGTAAGGGTCGAAGAGGAAGTCCTTTCTAAGCGCAGGGAGGGTGCTTGCTTCGCGCGCCTTGGTCAGGAATTCGAGCGCGCCCTGGAATGATGGCGCATCGGTCAGAACCGAAAGGCACGCAGCGCCCGCCAGCCTCGTAGGCCTTGGCCAACGCCGGCGGATCGAAGTCGGCGCGGATCAGGCCTTTCGACGGGCTCGCCTTCTTGATTTCGCCGATCAGTGCAAGGCCCTCTGCGGCCACCTTGCGGCGGAGCGCTTCGGTGAAGCCGCGCGGGGCCTCCGCGTTTGCAATTTCGGCCTTAACCTCGGCGAGCGGTACGGCCGCCTTTGCGGCGGCGATCTCCTGCCGCTTGTACGTTTCGATCGTCTTCAGGATGTCGGCCATATCTCAGCCATTCGAAACGGCGATGAGCTTGTCGAGCGCCTGCAAGGCGGCACCGGAATCGAGCGATGCCCGCGCCCGCTCGGCGGCGTCGCTGAGAAGCGCCGACTTGCCGGCCGCCATGAAGCCCGCGGCGGCATTCATGATCACCACGTCGCGGAAGGGGCCGAGCTCGCCCGTGAGCACGGCGCGAAGCGCCTTGGCGTTCTCCTCCGGCGTCCCGCCGAGAAGCGCCTCGGGATCGACCGGATCGACACCGAACTCGGCAGGCTCAACCTGAAAAGAACGCACGTGGCCCTCCTTCAGCTCGGAGACGTAGGAGGTGCCGGTCAGCGACAGCTCGTCGACCCCGGCGCGTTCGCCAAAGCTGCCGTGCACCACCCACGCCGCTTCCGCGCCAAGCGAAGCGAGCACCTTGGCGAGGGGCTCCACCCATTCGCGCGCGAAGACGCCGAGCACGTAACGCTTCACGCTCGCCGGATTGCACAACGGGCCGAGGAGATTGAAGACCGTGCGCGTGCCAAGCTCCGCCCGCGACGGCCCCACATGCTTCATCGCTGCGTGATGGGCCGGCGCGAACATGAAGCCAATTCCCGCCTCGCCGATGCATTCGGAAATTTTCTCCGGCGGGAGATCGAGCTTGACGCCGAGCATCGCGAGCACATCGGCAGATCCGGACTTCGAGGAGAGCGCGCGGTTGCCGTGCTTGGCGACTGGCACGCCGCCGCCGGCGACAACAAAGGCAGAGCAGGTGGAGATGTTGTAGGTGCCGGAAGCGTCGCCGCCCGTTCCAACGACGTCGATCGCCCCTTCCGGCGCCACCACCTTCGTCATCTTGGCACGCATCGCTTTGACCGCCCCGGCGATCTCGTCGACCGTCTCGCCGCGCACGCGCAGCGCCATCAGGAAGCCGCCGATCTGCGACGGCGTCGCCTCACCCGACATGATGATGTTGAAGGCGGCCTCCGCCTCCTCGTGCGTCAGCGGCTTGCCCGCGGCGGCCTTGGCGAGGAAGGTCCTCATCTCGGCGGACATTTCAGGCCGCCCGGCGTCCGGCGCGGGCATTAAAGGCGCGCGCGATCTTCAGGAAATTCTCGAGGATGCGGTGACCGTGCTCAGACGCGATCGACTCGGGGTGGAACTGCACGCCGTGCACCGGATCGGTTCTGTGGCGGAGCCCCATGATGACGCCGTCTTCGGTATGCGCTGTCTCCTCCAAGCTCTCCGGCATCGTCTCCGGCGCGATCGTCAGCGAATGGTAGCGCGTCGCCTGGAACGGGCCGTTGATGCCGTGGAAGACGCCTTCGCCCTCGTGGATGATAGTGGAGAGCTTGCCGTGCATCAGCGTCGGCGCGCGCACGATTTTGCCGCCATAGGCCTGGCCGATCGCCTGGTGGCCAAGGCAGACCCCGAGAAGCGGGACGCCACCGTTCGCCTGGCGGACGAGGTCGAGGCAGATCCCCGCCTCGTTCGGCGTGCAGGGACCGGGCGACATCAAGATTGCCTCCGGCTCGCGCGAAAGCGCGTCTTCCACCGTGATCTTGTCGTTCCGAAACACAACAGGCTCCGCCCCGAGCTCGCCCAGGTAGTGGACGAGGTTCCAGGTGAAGCTGTCGTAGTTGTCGATGACGAGAAGCATTTCCAAGCCGACCGGCGCGATTTTCCGCCAATTAGGCGGGGCAGGGCGCGCGGGTCAAGAAACGCTTCCCTACGGACGTGGCTCGATTTCAGCCGGCGCGGCGACCTGGGGCCGGGTTTGCGCCAAAATCTGCGAATAGGGCAAACGGTCCTGCCGGAAGACAGATCGGATCGCGCGGGAGGCACCCGATGGCAACAGGTACGCTGACCATGGCCGGGTTCGCGCAGGGAATGCGCGCGGGCGTCGGCAATCTCGTGGCGGCCGGCACGCATGCCTATCCGCCGAAGACGCGCCGTCGGCTGAGGAGCGTCAACGTCGGCTCGTTCACGGTCGCTGTTTCATGCCTGCTCTTCGCACTGACATATGCGCAGGAGGATGCCTGGCTCTATCGCGGTGCGATCGCGGTGAACCTCGTCCTGATGCTGATGTCGCTGAGCGTCCCGGCCCTCCACCGCATCAACGAGAACGCCGGAGCGCTCTTCATCACCATCGCGCTCCTCGCCGGCCTCTTTCTACTCGTCGCGTTGATGGGCCGGGAGTCGGGCATTCAGATCAATTTCATCGGGGCGTCCGCGGCGATCTTTCTCGTCTTCGAGCTCAGGCGAATCCGTCTGATCGCCGCTCTGATCGCCGTCGCCATCGTGCTCCACGTGGCAAGCTGGGTGCTGTTTCGCGAGGGTCTGGTGCAAGGGACGCCGGCGCCGCGCTTCTTGCTGCAGCTCTACATCACCGTCGTCATAACGATCTCGGTCATCATCGCTGTGCTCGTATACTACGCCTTCCGGACCGCCGAGCAGGCGGAGGCGGAGACCGAATTGCTCCTCCTGCGCATCTTACCGGCGCAGATTGCCGAGCGGCTGAAGGCTCGTCCCGACGCTGCGATCGCGGACAGTTTCGCGGAGGCGTCCGTGCTCTTCTCCGACATCGTCGGTTTCGTCCCGATCTCGCGTTCTCTCGGAGCGCTCCGCACGGTGGCGATGCTGAACCACCTCTTCAAGCGGTTCGACCGGCTGGCGGCCGAGCATGGCGTCGAGAAGATCAAGACGATCGGCGACGCCTACATGGCGGTCTCCGGCGTGCCGCATCCTTCGCCTGACCACGCGGCGCGGCTCGCGCGGATGGCGCTCCGCATGCACACAATCGCCGAGAAGACCGGGGCCAAATTCGGCCTCCCGCTGAAGATCAGGATCGGCATTGCCGAGGGCCCGGTCATGGCAGGCGTGATCGGCACGAAGCGCTTCGGCTACGACATCTGGGGGGACACGGTGAACCTTGCCGCGCGGCTCGAAAGCTCAGGCGCCCCGCAGCGCATCCACGTCTCGCGATCGTTTCGCGACGCGCTCGCGGATGCATTCTCTTTCGCATCGCGCGGCGCGACTGAAATCAAAGGTGTGGGAGACGTGGAGACCTTCTTCCTTGTCGACGAGAGGCTGCCGGCATCGGCGGGTTCCTGAAGCGGCGTAGAAGCGGTCCTGCCCGCCCCCTGGGGCAGCCGCCGACTTGGAAATCTTGCCGCGCGCGCTAAAGTCTGATCGCGCGCCGGCTTCGTGTCGCGCGGGCCCCAACAAGAATATGCGTGGGAGAGGAAACGTGCCGAGCGCAATCAACATCCTGTTCATGGGGGCGGCCTACGGGTCGCTGCTCGCCTCCAAGCTGCTCTTCGGCGGCCACAACGTGAAGCTCGTCTGCCTCCCCGCCGAAGCGGAAGCGATCAACGCGGACGGTATCCGCGTGCGCCTCCCGATCAAGGGCCGGAAGGGCCTCGTGGAGCTGCATTCCAAGGCGCTCCCGGGGCACATTTCCGCCACGGGAACGGACAATGTGGACCCGGCCGACTACGATCTGATCTGCCTCGCCATGCAGGAGCCGCAATATCGCTCCGCCGGCGTCCGGCAGCTGCTCGACAAGGTGGCGCGCTCGAAAAAGCCCTGCATGTCGATCATGAACATGCCGCCGCTCCCCTATTTGAAGCGCATCCCCGGCCTTGACGCCGATGCGCTCAGGCATGCCTACACCGATCCGACGGTGTGGCAGAACTTCGATCCGCCGCTGATGACGCTCTGCAGCCCCGACCCGCAGGCGTTCCGCCCGCCCGACGCGACGGTCAACGTCCTGCAGGTGACGCTGCCGACCAATTTCAAGGCCGCGCGGTTTCAGTCCGACGAGGCGACCGCGATGCTGCGGCGGTTGCAGGAGGAGATCGAGGCGATCCGCTTCGATCCGGGCGACGGCAGCAAGATCGAGCTGCCGGTGAAGCTGAAGGTGCACGAGTCACTCTTCGTGCCGCTGGCGAAATGGGCGATGCTGATCGCCGGCAACTATCGCTGCATTACCAAGGATGGAGCGCGCACCGCCAAGGAGGCCGTCCACACGGACCTCGAGGAGTTGCGTTCGGTCTACAACTGGGTCATCGACCTCTGCGTCAAGCTCGGCGCCGACCGCAACGACCTCGTGCCGTTCGAGAAATACGCCGCCGCCGCGAACGACCTGACGCGGCCGTCGTCTGCGGCGCGGGCGCTCTTCGCCGGCGCGCCGAACATCGAGCGCGTGGACCGGCTGGTGCAGTCGATCGGCAAGCAGCACGGCATGTCGAATGCGGTGCTCGACGGTATCGTCGCAATGGTCGACGCGCTGTTAGAGAAGAACCGCAAGGCCGCAGCCTGAACCCGGTGGGCTCTCTACAAGAGCGAAGTGCCTTGGGCGCTACTGCCCCCGCTGCGCCTGGCTCGCAAATCTTCGCGCTTCGTCGGCGGCTTTGAAGACGCCGGCGGCTTTGGCGATGCACTCCTGCTGCTCCGATTCCGGGTTTGAATCGGCGACGATGCCGGCGCCGGCCTGCACGTAAACCTTGCCGTCCTTCACCATGGCGGTGCGGAGCACGATGCAGGTATCCATCGCCCCGTCGGCGGAGAAATAGCCGACGCAACCGGCATAGGGCCCGCGCTTCTCCTTCTCTAGCTCGTCGATGATCTCCATCGCGCGAACTTTTGGCGCGCCGGAGACGGTGCCGGCCGGGAAGCCGGCGACGAGCGCATCGAGCGCGTCCTGGTCGGGGCGGAGTTGCCCGACTACGTTCGACACGATGTGCATCACGTGGCTGTAGTGCTCGAGGAAGAACTGATCGGTGACCTTGACCGTCCCGATCGCCGCGACGCGGCCGGCGTCGTTTCGCCCAAGATCGAGGAGCATCAGGTGCTCGGCCCGCTCCTTCGGATCGGCGAGAAGCTCCGTGCCGAGCTTCTTGTCCTCCTCAGGTGTTTTTCCACGCGGCCGGGTCCCGGCGATCGGGCGGATCGTGACTTCGCCTTCGCGCACGCGGACCAGGATTTCCGGGCTCGAGCCGACGATCGAGAAGCCTTCGAAATCGAGGAAATAGAGGAAGGGCGAAGGGTTCACGCGGCGAAGGGCGCGGTAAAGGGAAAACGCGGGAAGCGGAAACGGCGCCTCGAAGCGCTGCGATAGCACCACCTGAAAGATGTCGCCGGCGGCGATGTATTCCTTGGCGCGCGCGACCATCGTCTTGTATTCGGCCGGCGTCGTGTTCGAGGCGACCTCGCCGGAAAGCGCGACATCCGCTGGCTCCGGCGCATGATCGACCGGTTTGTCGAGTGCGTCGATCACATCGATCAGCCGGTTGATGGCGCGGTCGTAGGCGGCGCGCGGCGCGACACCGGCCTCAGGCCTGACCGGCGTGACGACCGTCAGCTCATCCTTCACCGCGTCGAAAATCGCGACGATGCGCGGGCGGATCAGAACGGAGTCCGGAACGCGCACCGCCTCCGGCTTCGGATTGGGCAGCTCCTCCATGAGCCGCACCATGTCGTAAGCGAGGTAGCCGAAGACACCGGCTGCCATCGGCGGGAGATCGGCCGGCACGGCGATCCGGCTCTCGTCGATCAGCTGGCGCAGCGCCTGGAGCGTTTCCTCGGCACAGGGCGTGAAGCGCGCAAGGTCCGGCGCTCGCGCGATCTCAGCCTTCGCTCCTTCGGCGCGGAAGACGAGGTCCGGGTCGAAGCCGAGCATCGAATAGCGACCGCGAACGGCGCCGCCTTCCACCGATTCGAGCAGGAAGGCATTCCGCCTGTTCCCCGCAAGCTTCAAGAACGCCGAGACCGGCGTCTCGAGATCGGAGACGAGGCGGGTAAAGACGAGCTGCGGCGCGCCTTCCGAATAGCGCGCCTGGAAGCTCCCGTAGGACGGTTCTATCTGCATCCCGGCAACGTCGTACGTCGTGGCCGCGTCATTGCGTCTGCGTCTGGCCAGTCAGCTGCTGGTAAGCGGCGGTGTTGACCGAGACGGCGCGCGAAGCGAGGAGCTGCTGGTTGTAGGTGCTGAGAAGGTCCTTCTGGAGCGCGTCCGAAAGCTGACCCGTGATCGAGGTGGCGTCGGAGGCCTCGGGGAAGAAAGCCGGCGCGGTGACCTGGTCGACATGCAGAAGGATGCGCGCCGTGCCCGCACCCTCAGCATCGGCAACATGTCCTTCCGGACCGGCGAAGGCCTGGTTGATGGCGTTCGGCGTCAGGCCGGGGGACGAGGCGTTGCGCTTCACGCCCTCCGCCGTCTGCACCGTCTTGCCGATTTCGCCGGCAAGGGTGGCAAGCAGCGTGCCGTTCTTCAGGCGCTCGAAGAGCTTGTCGGCAAGCTCGGTCACGCGCTTCTCGGTTTCCGCGTCCGTCCAAGCTTTGACCACGTCTGCGCGCACTTCGTCGAGCGAACGGTCGCGCGCCGGCGTGATGTCGAGAACGTCGTAGAACACCCAGGAATCGGCCTTGGCGCGGATGGCGCTGTTCTCGACCCCGACGTCGCTATCGAACGCCTCCTTCACGACCTCAGTGCCGCCCGGGATGTCGGAGATAGTGCTGCCGTCCGGCGCCTTCAGATCCGCCGAGACGGCGTCGACCACCCGGTAGGGAAGCGAAAGCTTCGTCGCCGCTTCCTCAAGCGTTGAGCCACCGGCGCGCTCGTCCTCGACCTTGTCGTAGAGATCCTGGACGCGATCGCGCGCGGCGTTGGTGGCGAGGTCCTTTCGGATATTCGGCCCGGCCTCCTCAAGCGACGGAACGGAGCTCGGCTCGATCGACGTCACCAGGATGACGGACGGCTGAAGCGCGCCTTCGGTAACGGCGACCGGCGTGTTCAGGGCGGCTGTGAAGGCTGCATCGGCAACGGCCGGATCGAGCATTTCTGCCTTCGTCTTGACGCCGAGATCGGTCGCCTCGATGCCGCTTGCCTGACCGACTGCGGCGAAGTCCTCGCCACCCTTCATCTTCGCTAGCGCAGCGTTGGCGGCGTCCGCGGTGTCGAAGGACAGCTCCTCCACGTGCCGGCGCTCCGGCTGGGTCAGGCTCGGCTTGCGGCGCTCGTATTCGGCGGCGACGGCATCGTCCGTGATCGACGACGGATCGGCGATCACCTCGGGGTCGAGGGTGAGGAAAGCGAGCTTGCGATATTCAGGGGCGCGGAACTTGTCTTTGTTCTTGTCGAAATAGGCCTGCAGATCGGAATCGCTCGGCGTGCCGACCGGGGAGATCGACGTCTGGTCGATAACGAAGAAGGAGACCTTGCGCTCCTCGTTCTGCAACCGGTAGAGCGCGGCGACGAGCGGCTGCGGAATGCTCAAGCCGGCGGCGAGCGACTGCGCGATCTGACCGCGCACGAGCTGCTGCTTCACGTTGCGGATGAAGTCGTCGCGGTTCATACCGGCATTCGCCAGGCGAACCGCGAAGAGCTGGCGGTCGAAGGCTCCGTTCGGGTTTTGGAAGGCGGGGTTCTTGGCGATCTCCGCCGCGACCCGGTCATCGGATACGCCGAGCCCGTAATCATTTGCGGCGTCGTCGAGCGCGGCGTTCATGAGAACGGTGGAGAGCACCTGTTCCGGATTGACCTTCTGGCCGCTGCTTTGGGCACCTCGCTGCGCGTTGGCGAAGACGTTGGCGAATTCCTGCATCGATACCTGCTGGTTCCCCACGCTCGCCAGCGTGCCTGAGCGGTAGCCCTGGAATCCGCCGATGCCCCAGATGGCGAAGCTCAGGACGAGCAGCGCCATCAGGAGCTTCGAGACCCAGCCCTGGGCACCTTGACGCAGCTGGTCGAGCATGAAAAAGCCTCTCGCGAATAACAAAAGGCCGGGTCACGCTGCCCCGGCGCCACCGAACATAAGACCCCAATCCCGCGCTAACAAGCGCATCGATAAGCCCCGCCGGCCGGGCGGCGGCGGAGTTTTGACGCCATGCGCCACCTGATCGCTGGAAACTGGAAGATGAATGGCCTGGCCTCCAGCCTCGGCGAGGCAAAGGCGATTGCAGAAGGGGCGAAGGCGGCCGACGGACGGTGCGACGTGATGCTCTGCCCTCCGGCGACGCTGATCGCGCAGCTCCGCTGGGCAACTAAGGATTCGCCCCTTCTCATCGGCGGCCAGAACTGCCACCCGAAGCCCTCGGGTGCGCATACCGGCGATATTTCAGCCGAAATGCTTAAGGACGCAGGGGCGAGCGCCGTCATCGTCGGGCATTCGGAGCGTCGCGCGGATCACGGCGAGACCGACGACATGGTACGCACCAAGGCGGAAGCCGCGCGGCGCGCCGGGCTTGTCGCCATCGTTTGCATCGGCGAGACGGAGGCGGAGCGCAATTCCGCCGAGACTATCGCCGTGGTGTCGCGGCAGCTAGACGGCTCGCTTCCGGACGGCGACCCGAGCGACCTCGTCGTCGCCTATGAGCCGGTCTGGGCCATCGGCACCGGCCGCACGCCGAGCGAAGGTGACATCGCCGAGGTCCATGCCCATATCCGGGCCGGCCTGACAGCCCGGTTCGGCTCATCGGGAGGTGCGGTGCGCATCCTCTACGGCGGGTCGATGAAGCCGGAGAACGCGGCGGCGATCCTGAAGGTGGCGGACGTAAACGGTGGGCTGGTTGGGGGCGCCAGTCTGAAAGCCGCGGATTTCCTGGCGATTATCCGCGCCGCGGCGGGCGGGGCGTGACACTTCAAAGCGATGGCCGGCTCGTGTAGAAGGCGCGGCCAAGGAAAGAATTCATGACTACCGTCGTTATCGTCGTCCATCTCATGGTGGTTCTCGCCATGATCGGCCTCGTTCTCCTGCAGCGCTCCGAAGGCGGCGCGCTTGGCATCGGGGGCGGGCAGGGGGCATTCCTCTCCGGCCGGAGCGCCGGCAACGTCCTGACGCGCTCGACGGCGGTGCTCGCGATGGCCTTTTTCCTGACGTCGCTCAGCCTCGCCTTGATTTCGAAATATCAGTCGCGCCCGACGGACATTCTTGAACGGATTCCCAGCCAGACCGCTCCGGCCACGACACAGGCACCGACGCCACCGACGGAAAGCGCCCCAGCAACGGCCGAAGACCTGCTCAAGCAGCTCGGTGGCGAGGCGACGCCGGCGCCGGCACCTTCCGGCGGACCGCAGACCCCGCCGACGTCGGATGGCACAGCTACTCCGGCGGCGCCTGAGCCTGCGCCTGCCGCTTCCGCGCCTGTTCCGGAAGCGGCGCCTGCCACGCAGCCCGCTCCGAGTGCTGGGGACACCGCAGCGCCGCCCGCCGCGAGCAGCCCGTCACCGGAGCCCGCGCCATCCGCACCCGCTCCGTCCGGCCAATAGTTAGCGGCGCGCCCTACCAAAAATTAATACGGCACCCCGCTTCTCGCGCCGCAACAATCGGCCGATATTGTCGGGACGCTCGGTGCACTTAGACCGCTGAAATCGGCGGGAAAAAGGCTCCCACTCCGAGCCTTTCCACGCCGGAGGCGCGCACCCGTGACCAGGCCGCGTCTGGTCTTCCTCTTCATCCTTCTTGCCCTCGCGGCGGGGGGCCTTTTTTATCGTACGCATTTCGCCTCCGCGGATCGCGCCATGGCCGAAGGCGAGGCCGGGCAGCCGGCTTCAGGCAAACGGACGGCCGGCGCACGCGCGGCCGGAGCGCCAATCGCCGTCGTCACCGCAGTCGCGACCACTTTGGACGTGCCGATCACGCGCGAGGCGGTCGGCTGGGCGGAGCCGATCGCCTCGGTCGCGGTCCGGCCGCGCATCGACGGCTCCATCGTCGACGTTGCGGTTACTGAAGGCGACAACGTCAAGGAAGGCGACGTGCTTTTCCGGCTCGACGACGCCGCGCTGCAGGCGATGGTCGCCAAGGACCGGGCGAACGTCGAGAAGGATCAGGCCAGCCTCGATCAGGCCCAGGCCGACCTTCAGCGGGACCAGTCGCTCGCCAGCTTCAAGAACGCCGTCAGTGAGCAGCAGGTCCAGCAGCAGCAGGCGCTGGTCGACGTCAACTCCGCGGTCGTGTCGCAGGACAACGCGCAGCTTCAGGCCGACCAGGTCCAGCTCTCCTACGCCACGATCACCGCCCCGATCGCGGGGCGGATTGGCGTCGTCAATGTCACGAAGGGCGCGGTCGTTCGCACTGCGGATCAGACGGCGCTCCTGACGGTGACGCAGATGGCCCCGCTCCGCGTCTCCTTCACAATTCCCGAGCGCGATCTCGACGCGTTCCGTCAGGCGCTTACGTCCGACACCCCGGCGAGCGTGAAAGCGATAAGCGCGGACACCGGCGCGACGCTCTCGACCGGCACGCTCACCTTCATCGACTCAAGCGTCGACACGAGCTCCGGCAGCGTCACGGTGAAGGCCGACTTCGCGAATGCCGACGGCGCGCTGTGGCCCGGGGAATACGTCAAGGTCGAGTGCGATCTCGGCGTGCACCACGATGCGACGGTCGTGCCACTCGCCGCGGTGCAACTCAATGAGAACGGCTCGTTCGTCTATCTCGTCAAGCCGGACGGCAAGGTGGTCGCGCAAAACGTCACGGTCACCGACACGGCTGACGGAAACGGCGTCATCGATTCCGGACTGAAGCCCGGCGACCACGTGGTGGTCGAGGGGCAGCTTCGCCTGCATGACGGCTCGCAGGTCAAAGAGACGCCAGCGGCCGTTGCAGCGGTGATGCCGAGCGGCGACGCGGTCAAGGTGGACCAAAAGCTTTGAACATCTCGGCCCCCTTCATTCGACGTCCGGTCGCGACGATCTTGCTTGCGGTCGCGCTGATCGCCGCGGGGCTCTTCGCCTACCAGACCCTACCGGTCGCGGCGCTTCCAAACGTCGACTTCCCCGTCATCACCGTCTCCGGTCAGCTCCCCGGCGCCTCGCCCGACACCATGGCGAACTCGGTTGCGACGCCACTCATCAAGCAATTCTCGACGATCCCCGCCATTCAAACCATCAGCGCGAAGAGCGTTCAGGGGTCGACGACCATCGTCATCCAGTTCGACCTCAATCGCGACATCGATCAGGCGGCGGCGGACGTTCAGGCGGCGATTGCAAGGACGCTCAGGCAGCTTCCCGCCAACATGACAACGCCGCCGAGCTATCGGAAGGTAAACCCGGCCGACGCGCCGATCCTGCTGATCGCGCTCCAGAGCGGGTCTATGGCGTTGCCGGAGCTCGACGATTTCGCAGAACAGGTGATCTCGCCGGCCTTGTCGACGCTCGAAGGCGTCGGCGAGGTACAGGTCTTCGGCGCAAAGAAGTTCGCCGTGCGGGCCGAGGTCAACCCAACGGCGCTCGCCGGCCTTGGAATCGGGATCGACCAGGTGACCTCCGCAATCGGCTCGGCGAATTCGATCGCGCCGGCAGGAACGGTCGAGGGAACCGACCAGAATCTCGCGATCGAGACGAACACGCAGATGACGACCGCGGACGAGATGCGCCAGATCGTGATCGCCTCGCCGAACGGGAAGCCGGTGCGGCTCGAGGACATCGCGCACGTCATCGACTCTGTCGCCAATACGCAGACGGAGAGCCAATACGACGGTGCGCCGTCGCTCGTTCTCGCGGTGTTCCGGCAGCCCGACGCGAATACTGTCGAGGTCGTGGACAAGGTCAGGGCGATGCTTCCGAAGTTCGCGGCCGATCTCGGCGCGTCGGGAAGCATCAACGTCCTCAACGACCGCGCCGGGCCTATCACGCTCGCCGTGCACGACGTGGAGTTGACGCTTGCACTGACCGTCGGGCTGGTCGTGCTCGTCATCTTCCTGTTCTTGCGGCGCGTCGCGGCGACCGCCATTCCGACGCTTGCCGTTCCGCTGTCGATCTTCGGTACGTTCGCCGGGATGTACGCGCTCGGATTTTCGATCGACAACATCTCCCTCCTCGGGCTGACGCTTGCGGTCGGGCTTGTCGTCGACGACGCCATCGTGATGCTGGAGAACATCGTCCGCCACATCGAGGCGGGCATGCCCTCCTTCGAGGCGGCCTTGGTCGGAAGCCGCGAAGTCGGCTTCACGATCGTCTCCATCACGGTTTCGCTCGTCGCCGTCTTCCTGCCGATCCTCCTGATGGGTGGCGTCATCGGCCGTATCTTCAACGAATTTGCGGTCGTCGTGACGATCGCGATCGTCACCTCTGCGCTGGTGTCGCTGACGGTGACGCCGATGCTCTGCGCGCGTTTGCCGGGCAGGCATCGCCGCGAGGCGGCGGGAAGGAGCGACGAGGGCGAAACAAGTCGGCGGCCGGAGGGGCGAATGCTTCGCGGCTACCGCGCGGCCCTCGATTTTTGCCTGCGCGCGCGCCCGCTCGTTTTTCTGCTCTTTGTCGGCACGGTCGCCGCTACGGTCTATCTCTTTGCAACGTCGCCGAAAGGCTTCCTGCCTGAGGAGGATATCGGCCAACTCTCGGTGCAGACGCAGGCGCGCCAAGACATCTCGTTCGCTGACATGAGAACGCTCCAGGAAAAGGTGGCGGCCGTGCTCGGCGCCAAGCCGTACGTGGCGCATGTCGGGTCGGTGGTCGGCGGCAACTTCGGTTCCGCGACTTCGAATACCGGCCGCATGTTCGTCGAGTTGACGCCAAAACGTCCGCCGCTCGCCGCGATCCTGAGTGACCTGCGCAGGTCGCTCGGTCAGGTGCCCGGCATCTCGAGTTTCGTGGTGCCGGTGCAGAATCTAAGGATCGGAGGCGTCTCATCCGCCAGCCAATATCAATTCGTGCTGCAAGGTATAGATCGCGGCGAGCTCTTGGATTGGGCGCGCCGGTTTGAAACCGCCATGACTGGCGACAGCCATTTCGCTGACGTGACGACGGACGTTCAGGACAACGCTCCGCAGGCGCGACTCGTCGTCGACGCCGACAAGGCGCGGCTGCTCGGCGTCACCGGCGAACAGCTGCGCGACTATCTCTATGACGGGTTCGGGACAAACCAGGCATCGACCATCTTCAAGACCGGCGACAGCTATGAAGTGATCGTCGAGTTCGACCCGAGCGCGGGATGGACCGCCGACAAGCTCGCGGACCTCAAGATACGTTCCGAGACAGGGAAGATGATCCCGATCGCGGCGTTCGCCCGGGTCGAACGGGTGGCCGCGCTTCTTTCCGTCAACCAGGTCGGTCAGCTGCCGGCGGTGACGATCTCCTTCAACCTTCCGCAGGGCGTCGCGCTTGGCCAGGCGACCGACCGGATCGACGCGATCAAGCGGGAGTTGGCATTGCCGCCGACGATCACCACGAGCTTCGCCGGCACCGCGCAGGTCTTCCAGGATGCGGTGGCGAACCAGGGGCTCCTGCTTCTCGCTGCCGTCGTGACGATCTATGTCGTGCTCGGGATTCTCTACGAGAGCTTCATCCATCCGCTGACGATCCTGACCGGCCTGCCCGCGGCGGCGGCAGGAGCGCTCGTGACGCTTCGCATCTTCGGCTTTGACGTCAGCGTGGTCGCTATCATCGGCATCCTGATGCTGATCGGCATCGTCAAGAAGAATGCCATCATGATGATCGACTTCGCTCTGGTCAGACAGCGCGCCGGGGCAAGCCCGCGCGAGGCGATTCGCGAAGCCTGCCTGATCCGCTTCCGTCCGATCATGATGACGACGCTTGCGGCGATCACCGGGGCGATGCCGATCGCCTTTGGCCTTGGCGCCGGCTCGGAGCTGCGTCAACCGCTCGGCGTCGCGGTGGTCGGAGGGCTGATCGTTTCGCAGGCGCTGACGCTTTTCATCACGCCGGTGATTTACCTCTACATGGAGGAGCTCTCCGCGTTCGCCCGCCGGCTGGCGCGGCGGGTCGTCGCGCGCGGGAGGGAGGCGAGCGCGGCCGCCGCCAGACCGAAAGTGCCGGCCTAGGGGGATTTCCGCGGCGGTTATCGGATCGGTCGCCTTCGCGCGCTTTTTGACTCGTCGAATCGGTTTCGCCGCGCTATGGCTCAAATCCCATGGCGCGGTACATCTTCATTACCGGCGGCGTGGTCTCCTCCCTCGGCAAGGGTCTCGCATCGGCGGCCCTGGGCGCTCTCCTGCAGGCGCGGGGCTACAAGGTCCGGCTTCGCAAGCTCGACCCGTATCTGAACGTCGACCCCGGGACCATGAGCCCGTATCAGCACGGCGAGGTCTTCGTCACCGACGATGGCGCCGAGACCGATCTCGACCTCGGCCATTACGAGCGCTTCACCGGGCGCTCGGCGAACCGGATGGACAACGTCACCACCGGCAAGATCTATCAGGAGATCATCGCCAAGGAGCGGCGCGGCGACTATCTCGGCGGCACTGTGCAGGTGATCCCGCACGTTACCGACGCCATCAAGAACTTCATCCTCGACGGCAACGACGAGTTCGACTTCGTCCTTTGCGAGATAGGCGGCACCGTCGGCGACATCGAGGGGCTGCCGTTCTTCGAGGCGATCCGTCAGCTGGGCAATTCGCTACCGCGCGGCGACGCCATCTATATCCACCTGACGCTGATGCCCTATATCGCGACGGCGGGCGAGTTGAAGACCAAGCCGACGCAGCACTCGGTCAAGGAGTTGCGCTCGATCGGCATCCAGCCCGACATCCTGTTGGTCCGCTCCGACCGCCATATCCCCGATAGCGACCGGCGCAAGCTCGCGCTCTTCTGCAACGTGCGTGAAGACGCCGTCATCCCGGCGCTCGATGTGGAGACGATCTACGACGTGCCGGTCGCCTATCACGGTGCGGGCCTCGATCGTCAGGTGCTCGCGGCCTTCGACGAGAAGCACGTGACGGCGCCGGACCTCGACCAGTGGCGCGAGATCAGCCGCATCCTTCGCCATCCGGAAGGCGAGGTGACGATCGCGATCGTCGGAAAATACACCGGCCTCCGCGATGCCTATAAATCGTTGACCGAAGCGCTGCAGCACGGCGGCATCGCCAACAAGGTGCACGTGAAGCTCGACTGGATCGAGAGCGAGATATTCGAGAAGGAAGACCCGGCTCCCTATCTTGAAGGCGTGAACGGCATTCTCGTTCCGGGCGGATTCGGCGAGCGCGGCACGGAAGGTAAGATCAACGCCGTCAGCTTCGCACGCACGCGCGACGTGCCCTTCTTCGGCATCTGCTTCGGCATGCAGATGGCGGTCATTGAGGCGGCGCGCCATCTCGCCGGCATCAACAGCGCGAGCTCATCGGAATTCGGCGAGACCGACGAACCAGTGGTCGGGCTGATGACGGAATGGCTGAAAGGCAACGCGCTTGAGAAGCGGCTGGCGCAGGGCGATCTCGGCGGCACCATGCGGCTCGGCGCCTATCCGGCGATCCTGAAGCCCGGAAGCCGCATCGCCGCGATCTACGGCGACACGGAGATCAGCGAGCGGCACCGCCATCGCTACGAGGTGAACATCGAATACGGGCCACGGCTCGAAGCGGCGGGCCTCAGCTTCTCCGGCATGTCGCCGGACAATCTCCTTCCCGAGACGATCGAGCTTGCCGATCATCCCTGGTTCATCGGTGTGCAGTTCCACCCGGAGCTGAAGTCGCGTCCATTCGAGCCGCACCCGCTCTTTGCGAGCTTCATAGAGGCGGCGGTGGAGAACAGCCGGCTTGTGTGAGGCTGGACGCAGCCTACAACTATCCCGGCCCGCTCATCGTCACGTCGAGATCCTTCACGAGCCCGTCGGAAAGCGAATAGACCCAGCCGTGGACACTGAGCGCCTGTCCGCGCGCCCAGGCGTCCGTGACGAATACGTCGGAGGCGACGTTCTCCACCTGGCGCATGACATTGAGCTCGCACAGCCGGTCGAGGCGGGCATGGCTGTCCTCGATCGCCTCGAGTTCGGCGTGGTGCTGACGCAACACCTCGCGGATCGGATGCAGCCAATGATCGACGAGGCCGCGCCGTTTTCCGTCGACCGCAGCGGCCACGCCGCCGCAGCCATAGTGCCCGACGACCAGAATGTGCTTCACCTTCAAGACATCGACCGCGAATTGCAGGACGGAAAGGTAGTTGGCGTCCTGCGGCGGCGCGAGATTGGCAACGTTGCGATGCACAAAAAGCTCGCCCGGATCGAGGTCCACGATCTCGTTCGCGGGCACGCGGCTGTCGGAGCAGCCGATCCAAAGATATTCGGGCGCCTGCTGACGGACCAACCGTCTGAAGAAGTCGGCGTCGCCGGCAAGCCTCCGCGCGGCCCAGGCGCGGTTGTTCGCCTTCAGGTGATCGAGCATCGCGGGCGCAGCCGCTACTTCTTCGCCGCGAGGATGTAGCCGCCCGTTGCTCCGGCGAGGACGCCTTGGTCCGCCGGCGCGGGTTTCACCAGCGCGGAAAGCAGCGTCGCTGTCGACGTCCAGTAGGGCACATACCAGTCACGGTCGACGTCCATGACGAGCACGCGGTCGCGGGTCGCATCGTAGGCGCCGATCGGCGAAATGTGCGGCCCGTCCCAGTCGCCGGTAATGACGCCCTGGTTGAAATAAACGAGCATCACGTTGTCGGCGGACGCTTCATTGGCAGCGAGTGCCTTTCGCAGGCCATCGAGCGATCCGGAATCCGCCGCGGCAGGCTGCACCGCATCGATCGTCGCGTCCTTCAGGTCGGCACTATCGAGGCTTTCGCGGAGCACCCGGCGAAGATCGTCGAAGGTGACGCCTGGACCCTCGTCGACGACCTGGTTTTTCCACTTCGCATCGCCGACCTCTTCAAGCAGCGAGTCCTCGGTGACAACCTCATCGTCGGCGTCCGGCGGGAGCCCGCGGAGCGCGTTGACGGCCATCGTTACGGCCGCCGCCGAGCAGTCGCTCGACGTCTGCTGCGGGACGTAGAAGGCAGAGAAGGTCCAATAGTCGGGCGCCGGCGCTTCGCGCAGATAGGCCGAGTCCTTCAGGATGGGCACGGCTTCCGGCCC
Source organism: uncultured Alphaproteobacteria bacterium (assembly GCA_963720705.1). Classification (GTDB taxonomy): domain Bacteria; phylum Pseudomonadota; class Alphaproteobacteria; order Rhizobiales; family Afifellaceae; genus DASWJZ01. The sequence goes on along the minus strand of CAVRGJ010000003.1, from coordinate 91,746 downwards.
AAATTTCGGCTTCGTCACCTCCTCGGCATGCGCCGCCGAGACAACGAGAATGAAAACCAGCGCCAGAATCCTGCTCATCCAACCGCTCCACGGCGCGCACCCGCGCTGGCGCGCATCATCCTTCAGAAGCGGATTGTCCGTCCAGAGAGGATGGGCAGGGACCGGCGCCAGCTGCTATCCAGCCGCGGCGGAGATCAGGAGACAGCCTCCGGTTTCATTGGCGAGCGCGCCGTCCTCACGCGGGTCGGGCGTCACGAGAGCCTCAAAAAGGGTCTCAGTGGAGGTCCAGTAGGGCAGCCAGAATTCCTGGTCAACGTCCATCAGGAGCACGCGATCGTCCTCCGCGTTAAAGGCGCCGATCGGCGAGACGTGCAGACCGCCATCCGGGTCGCCGGTCACGACAGCCTGATTGTAGTAGGCGAGCATGACGCTTCCAGGCGAGGCCTCGTTGAGCACCAGTGCCTCGCGCAGTGCTTCGATGGTGGCGGGGTCTTCGGGATCCGGCGCAAGCCCACGAACGGCGCCGCCGATATCCAAGCGGTCAAGGCCGATGCGGAGGAAATGTTCGAGGTCGGCCATGGTGACGCCGCCACCATCCTCCGCCGTCCGCTCCATCCAGGCCGGGTCGTTCACCGCCGCAACGAGATCGCGCTCGCTCATCGGAGGCGCGTCGGGCGCGACGCGGTTGCGCAGGGTGTTCAGCGCCATCGCGGCGGAAGCCGCCGAGCAGCCGCAATTCGTCGATTGCGGAGAGTAAAACTCCGCCAAGGTCCAGTAATCAGCTTCTTTAGTCTTCAGGAGGTAATCGTTTTCATAAACAACAGGTACCGTGTCCTCAGGAAATTCAGGCGATTCCGCCGCCTGAGCAACAGTTCCTGAAACGCCCAACAGAATATAGGCGCCGGCGAAATTGCGCATGGCACTCCCCGGATTTCGGCAGAAGACTGAAAGTGACGTATATGGATCGTCTTTATGCCACATTCCGTCGAATTTGTCCAATTTGTTGGCTCGAAAGCGCGGTCTGTATACTTATGTCCTTGAGGAGGCGGCGAAATTCGACCCGCGTGCCCTTACAGGCCGGCGGCGTGGGACAGGGCTGGTCACGCCCCTTCCGATCGCCTAGCGGATGGCTATGCGCTTGATCGACCATCTGGTCCTGCCGGTTACCACCCTCACGCTCGCCCGCTCTCGGCTGACCGGGCTCGGTTTCGTCGTCGCGCCCGATGCCCAGCATCCGTTCGGCACAGGCAATTGTTGCGTCTTCTTCCAGAACCATACTTTCCTGGAGCCGATCACGATCGTCGACCGCATGGCGGCCGATATGGCGGCCGCCGAGCACGTCACATTCGTGACGCGGATGAAGCGCTTCACCGAAAGGCAGGGCGAGGGCTTCGCTATGGTCGCGCTTCAAAGCGATGACGCGGAGGCCGATCACGCGGCGTTCGAAGGCGCTGGGCTTGGCGGCGGCCCCGTGCACCGATTCTCGCGGATCGCGAAACTGCCGGACGGCACGGAGCGCGAGATCGGGTTTGCGCTAGCGAGCGTCGAGTTTCCGGCTGCAGGCGACGCGAGTTTCTTTACCTCCCAACATCTCGCCAAGGGCGTGCTTTTCCAACCCGCCTTCGTCGATCATCCGAACGGAGCGCTTGGGGTATCGGCTGTGTCGGCGGTCGCGGAGAATCCGGCTGACTTCCATATCCTCCTGGAAGGGGCCACCGGGCAGCGCGAGCTCCGCACCACCTCGTTCGGCATCGAGGCGGAGGTCGACGGCGAGACTTTTTTCATCCTGACACCCGCCGGCTTCCGAGCGCGTTACGAGATCGACCCGCCGAACCCGCGGCGCGGCATGCGCTTCGCCGCCTTTGAACTCAAGGTCTTGGACCTTGAGCGCGCCGCGAGGTATGCAGGCCGCGCCGCAAAGCGGGGCGAGGGGAGAGTGGTCGTGCCGCCGGCGCCGGGGCTCAACGCGGTCGTCGCCTTCAGGAGAACCGAAGATGGCTGAGCCGAACGCCGTTGTTCAGGTCGGCGACGTCCGGTTTGGAAATTCTCTGCCGCTCGCACTGATCGCCGGTCCGTGTCAGATGGAAAGCCGCGGCCACGCGTTCGACATGGCGGGCGCGCTCAAAGAAATCTGCGAAGCCCATAGGATCGGGCTCGTCTACAAGACCAGCTTCGACAAGGCGAACCGCACCAGCCTATCTGGCAAACGCGGCGTGGGTCTTGAATCGGCGCTTTCGGTCTTCGCCGATCTTCGCGACGAACTCGGTCTCCCGGTCTTGACCGACGTGCACGAGCCGGCCCAGTGCGCCGAAGTCGCGACGGTAGTGGATGTCTTGCAGATCCCCGCGTTTCTCTGCCGGCAGACGGACCTTCTCATCGCAGCTGCAAAGACCGGACGCGTCGTCAACGTGAAGAAGGGTCAATTCCTCGCGCCCTGGGACATGAGGCAGGTCCTCGCCAAGATCGTGGAGAGCGGAAATCCCAACGTGCTTCTGACCGAGCGCGGCGTCTCTTTCGGCTACAATACGCTCGTCTCCGACATGCGCGCGCTGCCGATCATGGCTGCGCTCGGCGCGCCGATCGTCTTCGACGCGACGCACTCAGTTCAGCAGCCCGGCGGGCAGGGGACATCGACGGGCGGCGACCGGACGATGGTGCCGGTGCTTGCGCGCGCAGCGGTCGCGGTCGGCGTCGCGGCCGTCTTCATCGAGACGCATCAGGATCCGGACAACGCGCCCTCCGACGGCCCCAACATGGTGCCGCTCAAGGAAATGGAAGCGCTTATCGATCGCCTCATGGCGTTCGATCACTTGGCGAAGGCATAAAGAAAGCGCGCGGGCGGACCCGCGCGCCTCCCTCAAGAACGGTGGTGCTTACGCGGCCCTGCGGTTGATGAAGCTCTCGGCAAGCTGTGTGAGCTTGTCGTCGGCCGCATATTCCTCGTTGAGAGTCTGCGTCAGAACGTTGGCGCAGTCCTCGCGGCCGATCTGCTTCGCCCATGCGACGAGCGTTCCGTAGCGGGTGATCTCGTAGTGTTCGGCGGCCTGCGCCGCGGCGATCAAGGCGGCGTCGAGAACCTCCTTGTCGGCGACGTCGCCGGCAATCTCGTTCGCCTCCTTGATGATCCCGTCGATCGCCGGGCAGTCCACGGCCTTGGCGTCTGCGCCGTGCATTCTGAAGACCTGCTCGACACGGGCGACGTGGCCCTTGGTCTCTTCGAGGTGGTTTTTGAATGCCTGCTTGAGCTGCGGGCTGGTCGCTTTCTCCGCCATCTTGGGCAACGCTTTCACGAGCTGCTTCTCCGCGTAGTAGATGTCCTGCAGCTGATGCACGAACAGGTCGTCGAACGTCTTGATATCCTTGGAGAAAATGCCCATGGCTTGCGATGCTCCTCGAAGCTAAGGTGAAACGTCTCGCGCGCAGATGTCATGATCAGACGCGGTTGCCTCTCGAAACGAGGGTGCGGTCGAGATGGTTCCTTTTATGCGATTCAGCAGCAAAGAGATGCGCTGGCTAAGAACCGCCACCGATCCGTCCAAGCTGTGTTGAAATCATGGCAAATACCTGGCAAAAGAATACTTTTGCGATTTGACTAGATGTGAAGAACATTATCTTTTGTTCATTTGCTGTCCACAAGTAACCGGAAGTAGCGTCCGCCCGCTGGTCATTCAGGCCAGGACAAAGGGCCCTGGTCGCCAGCGAAGGGCAAAGAGGAGCGCACAATGCGCAAATCCCTCGTGATCGCGGCTGTTGCCGCTTCCATGATCTCCACCGCGGCGTTCGCCGCAGCCGACACCGGCGCGATCAAGGTGATCGACGCCGCCAAGCACCAGCTGTCGCTTGCCGACGGCAAGGTTTTCGAATTGCCCGCGGCCTGGAAGCCGACCGGATTCAAGGTCGGTGACAAGGTCACGGTCACCTACGAGATGAAGAACGGCAAGATGGAAGCGAGCGCGGTGGCGCACGCTAGCTGAACCGGCGGACCGTTGGGCCAGGCCGTCCCCGCGGCTCGGCCCAACGGTTCTCAGCGCTTCGGTTAGGACGCCGAGGCGTGCCTTAGAAGTCTTGATGCTGGCGTGAAGCCGGGACAAGGCGCCCGGGCCGCCGGCGATGATTTGAGGACATCACCATGAAGATATGGCCTATTTGCGCATCCGTTCTTGCTCTCGGTATCATGACCGGAGGCGCGTTCGCCGCCACGGCGACGACTGACACGTCGGCGATCAAGTCGATCGACCTGAAAGCTCACCAGCTCGCCCTGGACGACGGGAAGGTCTTCCAGCTCCCGACGAGCTGGAAGCTGCACGCGTTCAAGTCCGGTGAGAAGGTGAAGGTGTACTACCAAGACCACATGGGGAACCTGATGGCCACCCGCATCCGGCACAGTGCCTGAGGAACGGCGGCTGCGGACTGGCCGAATTCCGGTCCGCAGCGTGCCATGCGGCAAAAAAACCTTCGCGCTCCTTTCGCTCTGCGGCGACTTCGCCTAGGAAGCCGCCGGGACCCAAGGGGAGCGCGAGATGACCGCCATCATCGACATCACCGGCCGCCAAATTCTCGACAGTCGCGGCAACCCGACGGTCGAGGTCGATGTCACACTCGAAGAAGGGTCGTTCGGCCGCGCCGCTGTCCCGTCCGGTGCGTCGACCGGCGCGCACGAGGCGGTGGAGCTCAGGGACGGCGACAAGAGCCGCTATCAGGGCAAAGGCGTCCTGAGAGCCGTTGAAGCCGTGAACGGCGAGATCTTCGATGCGATCGGCGGTATGGACGCAGAGAACCAGGTCCAGATCGATCACACGCTGATCGCGCTCGACGGCACCGAGAACAAAGGCCGGCTCGGCGCGAACGCCATTCTCGGCGTGTCGCTCGCCGTTGCCAAGGCGGCGGCGGAGGCAAACAGCCTGCCGCTCTTCCGCTACGTCGGCGGCACGAACGCGCGGCTCTTGCCGACGCCGATGATGAATGTCGTGAACGGCGGCGTTCACGCCGATAACCCGATCGACTTCCAGGAATTCATGATCGTGCCGGTCGGCGCGGAGACGTTCGCGGAAGCCGTCAGGATCGGCGCCGAAGTCTTCCACACGCTGAAGAAAGCGCTGAAGGACGCTGGCCACAACACAAATGTCGGCGACGAGGGCGGGTTCGCGCCGAACCTCCAATCCGCCACGGAGGCTCTGGACTTCATCGTCAAGGCCATCGAGCAGGCCGGCTACAAGCCCGGCGACGACGTGTGCCTCGCCCTCGACCCGGCGGCGAGCGAGTTCTTCAAGGACGGCAAATACGTCTATGCCGGCGAAGGCGGCAAGGTGCGCGACCCGGCCGCGCAAGTCGCGTATCTCGGCGAGCTCGCCGCCAAATACCCGATCTTCTCCATCGAGGACGGGCTGGCGGAGGACGACTGGACCGGCTGGAAGCTCGCGACCGACAAGCTCGGTGGCAAGATCCAGCTCGTCGGCGACGACCTTTTCGTCACCAACACGAAGCGCCTCGCGGAAGGGATCAGCCGCGGCGTCGCCAATTCGATCCTTATCAAGGTCAATCAGATCGGCACGCTGAGCGAGACGCTCGATGCGGTCGAGATGGCGCACAAGGCCGGCTACACGGCGGTCATGTCGCACCGCTCCGGCGAGACGGAGGATTCCACCATCGCCGACCTCGCGGTCGCGACGAATTGCGGGCAGATCAAGACCGGCTCGATGTCGCGCTCCGATCGCATCGCCAAATACAACCAGCTCATGCGCATCGAGGAAGAACTCGGACCGGCGGCGAAATACGCGGGGCGGTCGGTGCTGAAGGCGTGAGAGAGCCCTCGCGCACTGAGCGCGTCGGTACCCCAACTGTCGTCATGCCCGGACTTGATCCGGGCATCCATTCCGTGACTATCGAGCAAGTGGCAGCGCAACGGAATGGGCTGCCGGGTCAAGCTCGGCAATGACAACAATAGTCGTGTGCAACGGCGAAGGGCTCGCGTGACCGACAAGAAATGGAGCGAGGTCGACACCTTCATCGCCGACCTCTTTGTGAATCCCGACCCCGCGCTTAATGCCGCGCTCGCGGCGAGCGAAAAGGCCGGATTGCCCGCGATCGAGGTCTCGCCCAGCCAGGGCAAGCTGTTGATGCTGCTTGCTAAAATGGCCGGAGCGCGGCGCATTCTGGAGGTCGGGACGCTCGGCGGCTATTCCACGATCTGGCTCGCCCGTGCGCTTCCTAAGGACGGCAAGCTCTTCACGCTCGAGGCTGACATGAAACACGCCGAAGTCGCGCGCAAGAATCTTGCGAACGCCGGTCTTGCCGAAAAGGTCGAGGTGCGCGTCGGGGCGGCACTCGACACGCTTCCGAAGCTCGCAAAGGAGCGCGCCGGGCCGTTCGACTTCGTCTTTCTCGACGCCGACAAGCCGAACAACCCGGCCTATTTCGAATGGGCGCTGAAGCTCTCGCGCAAGGGAAGCGTCATCGTCGCCGACAACGTCGTGCGCTGGGGCGAGATCACCGACCGCAAGAGCACCGACCCGAACGTGAAAGGCGTGCAGCATTTTCTGGAGGTCATGGCCCGCGAAAAGCGCGTCAGCGCGACGGCGATCCAGACCGTGGGCGTCAAAGGGCACGACGGCTTCGCGCTCGCGGTTGTTCTGGAATAGGGCGCGCCGTGACCTTCACCTCGTAGGAGAAGGTCGATGCTCAGTCCGTGCGTGGGAAGGCGAGCCCCTTCTCATCGAAGCAGTGGAGGGCGTTCGTATCGGCGGTGAGGCCGACCGTCGTGCCGCGATCCATTTGCACCGTGCCGTCGAGCTTGGCGATGATCGGGTCTTGCGGGTTGCCGCAATCGACGTAGAGCAGCGCGACCTCGCCGAGATTTTCGACCAGCAGGAGCTTGCCACGGAAGATCGGGTTGGCGTCGGTCGCCACTCGGAGATCTTCCGGCCGCACACCAAGCGTACATTTCCTCCCGACCGCGCTCGCCGGAATGTTCACGGGCACCTTCACCGATCCACCCGTCTCGGTCTTCACCCGAGAAGTGGCGCCGGCACTTTCCACCACGCAGGGCGATACGTTCATGGCCGGCGAGCCGATGAAGCGGGCAACGAAGAGGTTGGCGGGCGTGTGATAGAGCTGCATCGGCGATCCGACTTGCTCAATCAGGCCCGCGCTCAGGACGACGATGCGGTCGGCGAGCGTCATCGCCTCCACCTGGTCGTGCGTCACGTAAATCATCGTTACGTCCGACATCGACTCGTGCAGCTTGGCGATCTCGATGCGGGTCGCGACGCGAAGCGCCGCGTCGAGGTTGGAGAGCGGCTCGTCGAACAGGAAGACCCGCGGATTCCTGACGATGGCGCGGCCGATCGCGACGCGCTGGCGCTGGCCGCCGGAAAGCTGCTTCGGCAGGCGGTCGAGGAGAGGGGTCAGCTGCAGGATATCGGCGGCGGAGCGCACGCTCTTGTCGATATCGGCTTTGCTCGCCTTGGCGAGCTTCATTCCGAACGCCATGTTGTTGTAGACGGTCATGTGCGGATAGAGCGCGTAGGACTGAAACACCATGGCGATGCCGCGGGTCGACGGCGGCAGGTCGTTCACCACCTCGCCGTCGAATTCGAGCGTGCCGGAGGTGATATCCTCAAGCCCGGAGATCAGGCGCAGAAGCGTGGACTTGCCGCACCCGGAAGGTCCGACGAATACGACGAACTCGCCCTTCTTGATGTCCAGATCGACGCCCTTGATGACGTCGACCGCGCCGAAGGACTTCTTGACGTCGCGCAACCGAATCTCGGCCATCTGCCTTCCCCTTTAAGTCCTGCCTCGACCCGCCGGCCGCATCATCCGCCCTTCACCGAGCCGGCGAGCAGCCCGCGCACCAGGTAGCGCTGCAACGCGAAGAACACCATCAGCGGCACGATGATCGAGATGAACGCCGAGGCCGTCAGAATTTCCCAATTGTCCCCGCGCGAGCCGAGTAGTGCGCGAAGCTTTCCGGTGAGCACGAGTTGCGAGCTTTGCTGCCCGAGGAAGACGATCGCCACGAGCAGGTCATTCCAAACCCAGAGGAACTGGAAGATGGCAAAGGACGCGAGCGCGGGGACGGAGAGCGGCAGCACGATGCGCACGAAAATCTCGAAATCGGTGGCGCCGTCAATGCGTGCCGATTCCATGACCTCGGTCGGAAGGCCGGCGATGTAGTTCCGAAGCAGATAGATCGCGAGCGGCAGACCGAAGCCCGTATGCGCGAGCCAGATGCCGAGATAGGTCTTCGCCGGCATGCCGAAGAACGCGCCGACGTCGTTATAGAGCTTCAGAAGCGGGATCAGCGACATCTGAAGCGGCACGACGAGGAGCCCGACGATGGTTGCGAGGATAAGCGGGCGCCCGGGGAATTTCATCCAGGCGAGTGCATAGGCTGCGTAGGCGGCGATCAGGATCGGGATGATCGTCGCCGGCACCGTCACGGTGAGCGAGTTCAGGAAGGACTGGCCAAGCCCCTCGGAGGTCAGCACCTCGTAGTAGTTTGACAGCGTGAACTTCGGCGGAAGGGCAGCCGTATAGAAGATGCGCGGACTCCGCCCCTCAAATGGAGTTGGCGAGACGAGCTCGTAGTTGCCGTCAGCGTCGATCGTTAGCGTTCCGCCCGTCGGCAGGTCTGCAGTCGCGCCGGGCGCGAATTCCTGCGGGTTCTGGATGCGCGCGCCGAAGGCGGTGACCCGGCCGCCGCCCTGTTCTTCGAGGATGTTTCCGGAGAGGACGTATTTGCCGTCACGCTCGCTCTGCGTCTCGATCGGCGCGGCGCGGCCGACCTCGTTGCGCTCCGTCGTGGTGAGCGCGCTCCACCAGCCTGAGACCGTCAGGAGGTCTTTCTGGCGGAGCGAGCTGACGAGAAGCCCGAAGGTTGGAAGGACCCACAGAACGCAGAGGAAGAGAACCGCGAGATGAACGAGCCAGCCGCTCGATTTGCTGCGTGCGGCCATCTCAGCGTCCCTTCATCTCGGCGGCCTGGCGGCGGATATTCCACACCATGATCGGCACGACCGCGACCATGATGATGACGGCGATCGTGGCGCCGCGCCCGAAATCGCCGCCGCCACGGAACATCCAGTCGAACATCAAGTTGGCCAGCACCTCGGTGTTCCACTGGCCGTTGGTCATGGCGAGCACGATGTCGAAGACCTTGAGGACGATGATGGTGATGGTCGTCCACACGACCGCGATGGTGCCCCAGATCTGCGGGACCATGATGTAGAAGAAGATGTGGTAGCCCTTGGCGCCGTCGATGATCGCCGCCTCGATGGTCTCCTCAGGGACGCCGCGCAGCGCCGCGGAGAGGATGACCATGGCGAAGCCGGTCTGAATCCAGATCAGGATCGCCATCAGGAAGAAGTTGTTCCAGAAGGGAAGCGATATCCAGGCTTCCGGCGTGCCGCCGAGCGCCTGCACGATGGCGTTCATCAGGCCGATCTGGTTCGAGCCTTCGCTGCGGTAGTCGTAGATGAACTTCCAGATCACGCTGGCGCCGACGAACGAGATCGCCATCGGCATGAAGATCAGGCTCTTGGCGATGTTGCCCCACCAGATGCGGTCGGTGAGGAAGGCGATGACAAGGCCGAAGATCGTGCATGCGGCCGGCACCACGATCAGCCAGAGAATGTTGTTGAAGATCGATTCCCGGAACTGCGTGTCGCCGAACGCCCAGACGTAGTTGGAGACACCGACGAAGTTCTGGCCCGCGCGGTCATAGAGGCTGAGCCGCACGGAGTCGATGACCGGGTAGACGAGGTAGAGGCAGAGAAACAGGAGCGCCGGCCCGAGGAACAGCCACGGCCGGATCGTGGCGGCGATCTGCTGGTTGCGGGCGGCCACTGCGGCGGGACCGCGCGGCGGCAGGATAATATCGAGGATCCAGTTGACGGCGTAGAAGTAGAGGATCGCTCCTCCGACACCGACGATGATGGTGAACAGCGCCAGCAGAAGCTGCTGCATCGCGTTTCCCCCTCCCTTGCAGCCGGTGGGCCGGCAAACCGCCGTAGCCCCCGCCGCGAATTCTTGCCCGACTCTGTCGCCGGTTTGTCATATGACCCGGGCCAAGCGGCCCGGGTCAAGTCTTGGTTGTCGCGCGGCTACTTCAGCGCGTCCCAGGATTCCTGGATCTCATGCGCGACGGTCTTCGCGTCCTTGCCGCCGACATAGTCGACCATGCCGGTCCAGAACGAGCCGGCGCCGATCTTGCCTGGCATCAGGTCCGATCCGTCGAAGCGGAAGGTCGTCGCCTCGGACAGGATCTTGCCTTCGCCGCGCAGCGTGTCGTTTGCGTAGGCGTCGAGATTGACGCCCTTGAACGGGGTCAGGAAGCCCGACTGCGCCATCCACACTTCATGCGCGATCGGTGTCTTCAGCCACTCGATGAAGGCGCGCGCCGCGGGCGAGTCCTTGGTGATGGCGAAGAGCGTGCCGCCGCCGAGAACCGGCTTGCCAAGATCTTTGCCGGCATAGGCCGGGAAGTAGAAGAAGTTCGCGTCCTGGCCGAGCTTCGTTCCTTCTGGGAAGAAGGAGGGGATGAACGACGCCTGCCGGTGCATGTAGCACTTGGGCGGCGAGCTGAAGAGGCCCTTCGGGCTGTCGCGGAAGTCGGTCGCCGCGACGGCCGCAGCCCCGCCGTCGACGAACTTGTCGTTCTTGGCGAACCAGCCGAACTCCTCGATCGCCCCGACAACGCGCGGGTCGTCAAAGGGAATCTCGTTCGTGACCCACTTGTCGTAGACGTCGGGCGGCTGGGTCCTGAGCATGAAATCCTCGACCCAGTCGGTCGCCGGCCAGCCGGTCGCGGCCTGCGAGCCGATGCCGATGCACCAAGGCGTGCCGCCATCGTCGACGATTTGCTGGGTCAGCGCCTTCAGTTCCTCCATCGTCTGCGGGACCTTGTAGCCCGCGTCGGCGAAGTTCTCCGGCACGTACCAGACGAGGCTCTTCAGGTCCGCCTTGTAGGGGAAGGCGAAGAGCTGCGGGTTGCCGTCCTTGTCCTTGTAGGTGGAGAGGTCCACCCATGACTGGCCGGCGCCGTAATTGTCGATGAGCCACTGCTTGGTGGCGTCGTCGAGCGGCGAGAGATAGCCCTTCGAGGCGATGTCGGCCGCAAGGCCCGGCTGTGGGAAGACCGAGATGTTGGCGGGGCTACCGGCCTGCGTGTCGATGACGACCTGCTGCTCGAACGAATCGGAACCGGTGTGCTGGACGTTCGCGCCGGTCGCCGCGGCAAAATAGGCGAGCATGCTCTCGACCAGCGCGCCGTCGGCTGCGACCCAGGGTGTGAAGATCGTGAAGTCCTGGCCGGTCAGATCATATTTGTCGGCAAAATCGTGGTAGCTTTGCCAATTGAACCGCGGATCGCTGTCGATTGGGAATTTTAGATCCGCAGCGGCGGCGGAACCGGCGGCAAGCGCCAATCCAAACGCCGATGCCAGCAAGGCATGAGACAGTTTCATCAGCTTTCCTCCGTCTTATACTTCGGGCGGGTCGTCGCCCGCGCGTGGTGTGGCCGCCTCCGTATCGATGCGGCACCCTTACTTTCATTTCTAGCCGTTTAGGGCACAGATGGCTACCCAACGGCTTCGTGCATTGCTCTAATACGGCCGCGGCGGAAAGGTGCGGGATACAACCGAGGAGGCGTGGTTGAAAAAGGCAATCACCGCCCTGGCGTTCTTAACGAGCGTCGTCAGCTTCCTGGTTATCGGAGGGGGTGGCGGCGCGCTTCTCGTCATCGCCAACTCTGGCGAGCGGGCGACGGGCGCACTCCTTGCATTCTGCGGCACGGTCGCCTTCGTGTCGGTCATGGTGCTCATCTTCGCGCGCGAGGAGCGGTTCCAGGAGCAGACCTGGCGCGCCGGGGCGGTCGCCGCCGCGATCGTCGGCGCGATGCCGGTCGCCGGCCTCGCCGCGGCAGCCTTCCGATTCGCCGGCCTGCCTCTGCACAGCGCCATGCCGCTGGTCGACTGGTCGATCTTCCTGGCCGGCGTTCTCGTCACGCTCGGCGCGCTCTCGATCCTCGGGCTTGGGTTCCTGCGCGCGCGCACGCCTAGCGAGGCCGAGCCGGCCGTCGTCCACATGCAACAGATACGCGAAGCGCAGATTCAGCTTCGCACGGCTCTCGAAAACGCCGCGCTCGCTACGTCGAGCTTCGAGGACGACGAGGTCAGGGTCAGGCGCGTGTGAATTTGCTCAGCCGGCCGAGTCGTCGGGCCGTGGCGCCGGAGTCACGTCCGCGATCTCCTCAGACTGCACGTCGGAAGGATCGTCGCGCGCGTCTGTGTAGGGCCGCGACAGAGCCAGCGAAGACAACCCATAGATCGCCAGCGCGCTCATCAGGGCAAGGACGGTCTCGTTCATCGTCGATCCTCCTTCCGCCCAAGCCGCAAGAAACATCCGGACTGGCCGCTTTGATGACCGGATTGGAGCGAAAGCGCGGCGAAGAGCGATGCCCCGCAATAGGGTTAGCTGCTCTTGACGTTCCAGTAGCTGGAACCTCCACATGCCTGAGGCAAGAACAACGAAAGCGGCGATGGAAGCGATGGAACACACGCACGAGACCCACGCGCGTGCGGCGAAAGCGAAAGATCCCGTTTGCGGCATGCAGGTCGACCCGCGCACCGCCCGGCATTCGGCCGAGCATCGGGGCGCGAAGTATGTCTTCTGCTGCGGCGGCTGTCGCGAGAAGTTCCTCGCCGACCCGGAGCGCTATCTCGCGCCGGCTGAAACCAAGCCTACGCCGGCGCCTGATGGCGTGATCTACACCTGCCCGATGCACCCCGAGATCCGCCAGGTCGGGCCGGGTGCCTGTCCGATCTGCGGCATGGCGCTTGAGCCCGCGACGGCAACGACTGAGAGCGGTCCGAACCTTGAGCTGATCGACATGAAGCGCCGGCTCTGGATCGGGCTGGCGCTCGCGATCCCCGTCGTGGCGCTCGAAATGGGCGGCCATTTCTTCGATTTCAGTCATATTATCGCGCCAAGGCTCTCCAACTGGATCGAGCTCGCCTTTGCGACGCCGGTGGTGCTTTGGGCCGGCGCGCCGTTTTTTGCGCGCGGATGGCGCTCGCTCGTCACACGCAATCTCAACATGTTCACCCTGATCGCGATGGGAACGGGCGTCGCCTGGCTCTACAGCGTCGTCGCGACCTTCGCGCCCGGGCTTTTCCCGCCGGCATTCCGCGGAACGCACGGGACGGTCGCCGTCTACTTCGAAGCGGCGGCGATGATCACGGTTCTGGTGCTGCTCGGCCAGGTGCTTGAGCTTCGTGCCCGCGACACGACAAGCGGCGCAATCCGCGCGCTCCTCGATCTCGCCCCGAAGACCGCGCGGCGGCTTCTGACCGGCGGCGGGGAGGAGGAGGTGCCGCTTGCCGAGGTCGTGGTCGGCGACCGACTGCGCGTCAGGCCAGGTGAGAGCGTGCCGGTCGACGGCATTGTCGTGGAGGGAGCGAGCGCCGTCGACGAATCCATGGTGACGGGCGAGTCGATGCCGGTCACCAAGGCCGCCGGCGCCAAGATTCTTGGCGGTACGATTAACCAGACCGGCAGCGTCGTCATGCGCGCCGAGAAGGTCGGAAGCGACACACTGCTTCAGCGCATCGTCCAGCTCGTCGCCGACGCACAGAGGAGCCGCGCACCGATCCAGCGTCTCGCAGACCAGGTGTCGGCCTTTTTCGTGCCGACGGTCATCGCCGTCGCGATCATCGCCTTTGCGTCATGGGCGGCGTTCGGGCCGGCGCCGCGCCTCGCCTACGGGCTCGTGGCGGCGGTTGCCGTCCTCATCATCGCCTGTCCCTGCGCGCTCGGCCTGGCGACTCCGATGTCGATCATGGTCGGGGTCGGCCATGGTGCACGCTCCGGCGTCTTGATCCGCGACGCTGAAGCGCTTGAGCGCATGGAGCGCGTCGACACGCTGATCGTCGACAAGACCGGCACGCTGACCGAGGGCCGGCCGACGGTCACGGATATCCTTCCCGTCGCGGGCGTCGACGAGAACGAGGTTTTGAGCTTCGCCGCGAGCGTGGAGCGGCTCAGCGAGCACCCGCTCGCCCGCGCGATCGTCGAAGCAGCGGAGAAGCGCGGGATCGACCTCCGCCCGGCGACCGAGTTTGACTCGCCGACGGGGAAGGGAGCCGTCGCCCGGGTCGAGGGAAGATCTGTCCATATCGGCAACGCCGCCTACCTTGGCGAGAACGGCATCGACGCGGGTCCGCGCGAGGCGGAAGCCGAAGCGCTCCGCAAGGACGGCGCAACGGCGATCTTCGTTGCCGTCGACCGCAGGGTGGTTGGCGCCATCGGCATTGCCGATCCCATCAAGCCGGGGAGCGCGGAGGTGATCGCGGCCTTGAAACGCCAGGGCGTGCGGGTCGTCATGCTGACCGGCGACAACCGCACGACCGCCGAAGCGATTGCGCGGCGGCTCAGAATTGACGAGGTCGAGGCGGAAGTTCTGCCGGAGCGCAAGAGCGAGGTCGTACGGCGCATCCGCGGCGAGGGACACGTCGTCGCGATGGCCGGCGACGGCGTCAACGACGCGCCGGCGCTTGCCGCGGCCGACATCGGAATCGCGATGGGGACAGGCACCGATATCGCGATCGAGGCCGCGTCGGTGACGCTGGTGAAGGGTGACCTCGCCGGGATCCTGAAGGCGCGGCGGCTGTCGGAGGCGACGATGCGCAACATCCGGCAGAACCTCGTCTTCGCCTTCGTCTACAATTCCGCCGGCGTGCCGATCGCCGCGGGCGTGCTCTATCCGGTGTTCGGGCTTCTGCTTTCGCCGGTCGTGGCGGCGGCGGCGATGGCGCTTTCTTCCGTCAGCGTCATCACCAATGCGCTCAGGCTTCGCTACGCCGATCTAGGCTAACCCGACGCGTCAGCGGCTCAACCACGCCGACTCCGCGATCTGGTCATAGATCGCGTCGAAGACCGCGCCGATGCCGGACGAATCGTGCACCTCGAAATAGGCGCCCGGTCCGGAGGCGCAGGCGGAAAGCAGATCGTAAACCGACGTGTCATCGACGTCATAGGCGATCGTGTAGAGGGAGATGTCGTCCGCCTTGACGTTCTCGCAAAGCTCCGCAGTGGTGTGGTTGGCGCCGTCGATCGAAACCTCGCCGGTCGGACCCATCGCCTCGATCGTCTGTACGCCGTCGGTCAGCAAGACCAGTATCTTGCGCACGTAGGGATCGGAGAAGTCGCGCGCGGTTTCGAACGGCTCGTTCGGCGAAAGCATGTGGTAGCCCATCTCGGTGGCAAGCGAGATGTTGGTCCAGCCGACCGGGTGCATGCCGGAGAGCGCATTGCTCAACCCGGTGAAGTCGTCGGTCAGGTCGCGCGCCTTGAGCCCGCCGTCCTCATAGGCTTTGCAGCGAGAGCTGGTGGGGTCCGCTTGCTCCCATTTGCTCGCGGTCGCGCCGACCGGCGTCTCGTTGGTCACCGAGTACGGGTAGTCACGATTCAGGAGGCACTTCGCTGTTGCGGTGCCGGTCGACGTCGACGAGCCGCCGCTCCAGCTTGAGCTTCCGTCCCACGTCGAGCCGCCGTCCCAGGGATGTCCGCCGCTGGTATCGGGCGCACGCACGTCGGTGTCGGCCACATCGGCGTAGACGAACTCGGAGAAGGGGATGATGCCGATCTTCGTGCGGTCGGCACGGTTAGCCGCGACCTTGGCAATGAAGTCGCGCGCCGCGGTCGTCATGCGCGTGTATTTGCTGTTCTGGTTCATCGACAGCGAGTAGTCGAGGACGAGCGTGATCTCCACCAGGATCGGGTCGGGCATGTCCACCTCGGCAAAGGTCGACGCCGGGAGCGTGTTCAGGCCGATGACGCCGAGGAACGCGGTCTTCATGTCGTAGTGCGTGGTGATGGTGACGGCGGTTTGCGTCACCTGAATGTCGATGCTCGGCGCGTCGCCGGTGAGATCAGTCAACGCCGCCGTGATGAACTTGGTCGCGGTCGACACCGCCTCGGCCTGCAGCGCGCTCCAATCGCTCTCGCGCTTCATGAGGCCGTCTTGGACGATCCGGGCGGCGGCAAGCGCGGCCGTGTCGGACGCGCTTTGCATCTCGCCGTGAACTCTTTCACGCTGCGCGAAGTCGACCGCTCCGCCACCGAGCGCCAGAAGCGGCACGATGGCCAGGCCGAAGATCAGTGCCGTGTTGCCGCGTTGGTCGCGCCAAAAATCGAACAGACGCCGCACGATAGCTTCCCCGAACTCGTTGTCGCTTTGGGGGGAGATTTAGTGCGCGCGCGGCGTCGAAAGGATTAAAGTCCGCGCAAATTCGCTTTGAGAGTTAAGGGCGCGTTTACGGACGCGAGGGCGGACCGGCTGTCGAGATCGAACCGGCTCAGTTTTCGGGAGAAGCAACTTCGCCCATAAAGGTGCCGGTCGCAGACCAGTCCCCACCGTCGGTCACGCCGAAGCTGCCCATGACACCGGCAGGCGCCGCGCTCGCGTCGGCGCCGTTCGACGCGAATGCGCCGCTCATGGTTCCCGTGGCATCGCCCGTGTCGACCGCTCCAGAGAACGTCGACGTCTCGGCGAGACTGGTGACGTCGCTCGCGCCGAAGGTCTTCCCGTCGAAGTTCGATACGTTCCAGTCTCCCGTCTGGGTGCCGAAGTTCCAGTCCATGTGCATATCGCCGGAGGCCGCGTATTGGGCGCCCGCATTGTTCACCGTGCCGATCGCGCCGCCGTCGTATTCTGCGCTGCCCGTCGTCGGCAGGTCGGACGGGTCGGGCATATTGCCGGCGACCCACGTGCCGAGGTGGGCGGACGCGCGGACGTCTTGCGGTTCGGAACCGCCGGTGTTTCCTTTGACCTCCGTACCCCACCAGCCCCACTTCATGAAACTGCAGTCCGTGCAGTTGGCGTCGGGAGCGGAAACGTTCGGGTGTGAGACCGCGTTCGCCGAGACAACGTAGGTCGAGGGCTTTCCCGACTCCTGGTGCACAGTCTCCTCAAGCGTCACCGCTGCATCCGATTCGTCGCCCGCCACGGCCGCGAAGATATCGTCGTCAACATAGACAGACGAACCAGAGCCGCCGAAGTCTGCGGAGAGCGCGGTATCCCCATTGGCGACCAAAACCGAGCCGCTCACGGTGCCAGGCGCCCCGGCCGTGAAGTTTAGATCGATGCTGCCCTGCATCGCGATCGGTGAGACCGGGCTCGGCGAGCCGTCCACTTCTGCATCGACGAAGCCGGCGGCAAAGCCGGTCAGTGACGTGAGGCTCTGGCCGACCGAGGCGGGCAGGGGCACGTTCGCGCCGAGGAAGATGCCGGTCGCCGAGTAAGAACTCGCTGGCGACGCCGAAATTGCCGATCACGCCGGCGCCGAGGGTGTCGCCGTTGTTGACGAAAGCGCCTTCGGCAGAGCCGGTCAGCCCCGAACCGAAGAGGTCACCGCTAAAGCCCGCGAAGTCGGCGCCGTTGTCGGCTACCGCGCCGCCGAAATCGCGACCGTCGAAGTTGTTGATGGCCAACAGGCCGGTGCGGCTGCCGAAATCCCAGGTGAGGTCGAAATCGCCGCCGGCGACGTACTGCACCGTGGTGCCTTCGCCGATGCTGGCGACGACGGTGCCGACTGCATGGCCGGAATAGGTAGCCTCGCCGAGCTCGGGCAGCACGTTGTACCCGGGCGTGATGTCGCCCGCGACCCACGTGCCGAGATGCGTCGCCATGAAGATGCTGTCGTTCGGGTTCGTGGGATCAGCAAACCTGACGGTGGTGCCCCACCAGCCCCACTCGATGAAGTCGCACTGCTGGCAGAACGCCGCGCCGCCCATGAAGGCGGGATCGTAAAGCGCCACGGCGCCCGAGGAGACGACGTAGGTATTGGCCTGGTCGTCGACACGCTGATAAATCGTATTCCCGTCGACAACCGCCGTGGTGTGGGCCGGGAACGCGGATTCACGCGCTGCGTAGATGTTGTCGTCGACGAAGGTGGACTTGCCTTCGCCGTCCATCCTGGCCAGGGCTCTTGCCGAACTCGAGCGTCAGCGAGCCGCTTCCCTCCGGCGTCACGCCGTTGATGACCAGAGTGCCGCCCAAGCGGTCGTTGCTCGGGTCGAGATTCAAGGCGATGCCCTGATGGTCCTGCGGCCCACCCTTCGCGAGCGCCTGCGTGAGATCCCAGGAACTGCAACCCTCGTTGGGGGCGGAGCAGCCGCCCTGGTAGGCAACGTCCACAAGACCCGCGGTAAAGCCCGTGAGCCCCAACCGTTCGGTACGGTCCTCGCCGACACCCGTCGGAGTGTCTTCCAGCGTGGCGACGTGCACCGTTCCGTACTCAACGCCCGCGTCCGCATTGGAGTCCAACGAGTAGTCGCCAATGACCCCCGGCACGTTTGGCGCGGTGTCTCCATTCGAGAAGCCGCCGGTGCCGACCAGGAAGTTCTCGGCGTTCGGCCCGAAGAACTGGTTGGCGCCGTCGTTGGGGCCGCCGAGCGTGGAATAGGCGCCACCCAGCGTCGACGAACCGTATTCGGCATTGGCACGGAAACTGCCGCGGCGCCCGGCGTTTATTCCGAAGCCGATGCCGTCGCCCGGATCGTCGTAAATCGTCGCGACTTCGACGCCGATGCCGCTCACTTGTTCTGCGCCGCTTCCCTCGATCGTAAGCCATGTCTGCAGGACATGCGGAGCGAAGTTGGTCTCGCCACCCGCATGCTCGTTCACGACGTAGAGCGGCGTCGAGACATAGTTCGCAGGGCCTCCCTCACCAGCGTCGTCGTAACTAAAGGCCGAGATATCCCGCATGAACGGCACAGGAATTTGCTGGACCGGATCTTCGCTCAGCGCGTAAGCGCGCACGCCGCCGCCTTCGAAAACACCGGTTCCGCCCTGCGGGAGAATCGTCGTGGGGATACCGCTCACGGCGTAGGCCAATTTCGCGCCGTCCCCATCGTCGTAGCTAGTCAGATACGCCGCAAACTCGCCCGGACCGAAATAAGCCGTGCCGGTTACGGTCGTCGTCGTCTCTTCTCCGACGAAGGTCTCGTTGATCGCCTGCGAGGAAGAAGTGTTGGTCAGTTCGAACGGAAGCGTGAATTCCGTCCCGCCAAAGTTGAAGGTGGCGTCCGCCGAGATCACGCCAGGGGAATCAAGCGAAAGGGTGCCGAGAGTCGCCTGGACGGTGTCGTCCTTGCCGTCCTCGCCGCCAAGCGAACCGTTGCCCACCAGCCCGGCGCTGGTCGAATTGGCGACCGTGGTTTGACTACTCCCATAGGGCGTGTAATCGCCGCCCGACGTCAGTACGCGCATGGGGAAAGAGATTGCGTTGAGTTCGGTCGGGTCGGCCGACAGGTTCTTCTCACCGACAATGATGCCGGTAGCCGAGTAGTTCTCGCCATAGATGCCGAAATCGCCGATGAAGCCGGCATCGGTCGTCGTCGAGCTGCTGACGAAAGCGCCGTTGACGCTGCCAGAGAGCTGATCGCCGGAGAGGTCGCCCGCGAAAAGCGCGCCGGAGGAACCCGGATCGCTGACGATGCCGCCGAAGGTCTTGCCGTCGAAGTCAAAGGCGATCTCGCCGGTGCGCTCGCCGAAGTGCCATGTGAGGCTGACGCCGCCGCCGGCAATATATTGCGAGAGGATCGGGTCACGCGGGTCCCATCCAGCCGTCGTTTGGGTCGACGGTGAGAACGGTGCCGATGGCAAAGCCGGTATATGTCGCGTCGCCAGTGAGGGGGAGGTCGAAATGTAGCTGTCGACGATGTCGCCCGCCACCCATGTGCCGAGGTGGATCGACTGGGTTAGGAATTCCTGGTCCGGGCTGACTTCGAGTGCGAGCCGCGGCTGGGCGCCCCACCAGCCCCATTCGAGGAAGCTGCACGTGCAAATTTCCGTGCCGCCCATGAAGGCAGGATTCGGGCCGAGGTCCACGGCGCCGCTCGACACGATGAAGGTGACGGGAAACTCGCCGGTCCAAATAGACGAGCGTGCTGTCGTTGTCCTTCGTCGCATAAGAGCGCTGGGAAAAGGCCGTCCTCGTCGGGGCCCTGCGTATCCGCGGCGAAGAGGGTGTCGTCGAGGTAGACGGACGAGCCGCCCGGATCGCCCGGCTGGTGATCGTAGCCGTCGCCGAAGGAGAGGTGCAGCGATTGCTGCGCTGACGTGTCGAACTGGTCCTCGACCGTGAGGTCGCCGCCGAGATTGTTGCCGTCGGCGTGAAACTGGATACGGAACCCTGCCACCGGACCGCCTTCGTCGTTGAGGTCCGGAAGCCCGCTGAACATCGAGCTGACGGTCACGCCGTTGTGCTCCGCCCGCGTCTCTTCCACCATGCCGGACGTGAATCCGAAGAGTGTGTGATCCGATTGCGTAGGGCTCTGTGCTGTCTCGTTGACCAGATTGGCGACGTGGACGGTGCTGAAATTCGCGCCGTCGTTGATGGAATTGTCGCCGAAGGGGTCGTTCCCGGTGACGTCGGAGGTCAGCACGAAGTTCTCGCCGTTATCGCCGAAAACCGAGGTGCCGCCGTCGGGACCTTCGAGCGATTTCAGGGGCCCATAGAAGAGCGTCGCTGTGTCGGTTGCGTCGGAGCGGTAGCTGCCGCGCCGGCCGGTGCCTAACTGGTAGCCGCCGTCGTCTCCTGACTCGAAATCGCCTGCGGTGACGCCGATCGCGCTCTGCTGGTCCGTGCCGGTGCCGCTGATCTGCAGCCACGCCTGCAGCAGCCGAACGTGCTGCGGATCCTCGCTAGTGAGATCGGGAGATTTAACGACATAGATGTCGCTGATCGCGGCGCCGGAGAAATCGTCGATCAGGCCAGACCGGAAGAACGGCACCGGGACGCCCTGGATGGGATCCTCTGTGAACGTGTAGCGGCGAACGCTTTCGCCGGTAAAAACCATCTGAAAATCGGTCGGTTTGCCGCCGATCGCGTAGAAGGGCGCGGCGCCCTCGCCGTCGTTGTAGAAGAGCTCGAAGAAGGCAAAGTTGATGTCGTGCTGTCCGTCCGTGTTCAAGTAGTAGGCGCCTGACGGTGCTCCTAAGGGCGAGAACGGCGCCACGGCGTCCGCGCTGGTCGAGAACGAATGGAACCCTGACGCCAGATGAGCGGGCAGCACGACGGCGCCGGTGACCGGGGCCTCCGCGAGGTCACCGGACCCCGCAAACAAACCAGTATGGTTTGGCTGGGCCGCGAATGTCAGGGTGACATTCTGGTCGCGGCCCGCGGCGTCGCCACCGACCAGCCCGAGTTCGGCGGGGCGGCGGTCGTCCTCTTCATCGGAAGGAATCGACGTCCAGCTCGTCTCGTAGACCTCGGGCGAGGTCAGAACCCGAAGGGAGAGGGGATTAGGCACGATCGGCTTCGGGATGATTATTGTCGGATTGGCGTCCTGCACGACGTTGTTGGTTGTGCCGGGTGAGCCGGTCGTGAGATCGGTCGGCGGATTGTTGGGCGGCGGGCTGCCCGAGTTCGTAACGCCGGTGCCTTTGTTGACCGTGCTGTTGATCTGCTGCGTCTTCTGCTGGCTGGCTCCGCCGGTCTTCCCGGCGGCGCTGCCGACTTGGCTCGTGCCGGCGGCGGCCATTGCCGGAGTTGTCGGGACGACCGTGTAGCCGCCGCTGCCGTCCGGATACACAGACTGGCCCTGGTCGAAGTTCGTGACGGTGCCGTTAGAATCGGTGACGCTGCAGCTGCCGAAGACGCAGTTGACGAGGTTTTGCGGAACGCCTCCGCTACCATCGCCCTCGCCGATGCTGAAGTCACCCACGCCGCCGCGGATACCGACCGTCCCGACGGGCGTGTTGATGGTGGCGCCGCCAGTCTTCGAGGTGCGTCCGCCGATGAACCTGAGGGCACCCTTCGCCAACGTCGCAACGACCTTCGCGGTTCCGGCGTTCGGGTCGTAGACGAAGCTGTCGATGGTCAGGTCGGAATTGGCGCCGACGGTGAACGACGTGCCGTCGACGAGGAGAATATTGACCAGGCCATCCGGCCCGGTCGCGATGTGCTCGTCGTGAATGACTGTGTCGCCAAGCGTGAGGGTGCGCTTCCCTGCGCCGGGGGCTTCGCCTTCAGCCGCTTGGTTCACGGCAGCCGCGACGCCCACTTGTACCTCGGCGCGCACACCCGTGACGGGCAGCGCGAGCAGGCACGCCGTACAAAGAAGTGCAATGCGTTGGTTCACTGCATTTCCCCCGCGGCCCTTGGTGTCTAACTCGTTAAGATAGCAGTTGAGGGCGCCCCGTCGAGGCCGCAAAGCGCCCAATTCTTGTGCAACCAGGCGGTCGAAATCGGCGCGTCGGGCTCCGACCGCAGGGCAGCCGTTCCGGCTGCGCCCGCGCGTTCGTGGGACAGCCGCTCTCGCATCTCGCTATGCCATTCGCCGGGCGTCTTTCGCACTGTAGCGCTCGCCCCGTCGGGCGTCGGCACGATCGAGTAGCCGTTCGAGTGGACGCGCGCGAGCGTGGCGGAGCCTCGCTTCAGCGTCATCGAGCCGCCATAGAGCATATCGAAATGCGCCGGTGCGTTCTCCGCTCCGAGCCAGAGTTCCACGCCCGCTGATTCGACGCCGACAATTCCGAAGGGCGTCGTCAGCGCCACGCCGTCGCGCGTCTTCGACGTGCGCCCGCCGATGAAACGGAATGCGCCGCGATTCAACGTCGCGGCGATCGTGGCGCTGGCCTTCGCGGGGTCAAAGACAAAGGAGTCCACGGTGACCTCGGAATTCGCGCCGAGCGTCAAGGCCGTGCCGTCGGGAAAGAGGAGCTGCACGAGGCCGGTCGCGTCGGTTGCGACCGTCTTCCCGTGCACTTCGTTTTCGGGGAAGGTGATGGTCTTCGGTTCTTGACCTGCCGCCTGCGCAAGTTCCGTCGCCGGCCCGTCGAACGCGCTCGCGGCCGACGCCAAGATCCACGATGTCGCAAGGCAGACCGTTGCAAGGCAAACAACTGCGACCCAAAGGCCTCGATGCCGCGCCGTGTTCACCTAAAACCTCTTCGACAGGGCGAGCGAGCCGTGGATGTTCTTGAAGACGCGCGTGTCGTAGTTGGAATCGACGCTGCGATAGCCGCTTTGGGCCTGCAGCCCCCAGCCATCGTTGATCGGGACGTTGAGGGTCCCGACGATGTACTTTTCCTTGTCCCATTCCGCATTGTTCGGGTTGATCGTGGTGTCGGGCGCGTCGTAGTTGCGGCGCAAATAGCCTCCGGCTACGCCCAGCGTCCATCTCTCCGCGTTGCTTGAGTTGGCGGGATCGAGCGCCATCACCCAGCCGGCCGAGCCGCCCCATTCCCACACGTCGAGATAGTCGCGCTCGGTCATCCGCCGCTCGCCCTCGACTCCGGCGAACACCGAAAACCGATCGCCCAATTGCTGCTCGATCCGACCGTCGCCCGACAAACGATGCCCGGAGCGCAGCGACGAAGTCGGGCGGAGATCGGAGTTCAGATACTCCTCGCGCCGCGCTTCTTCCTGGAGGACAACCCGCGTGTGCGGCATGAGCATCGTCATGAATCTCGCGCCGGCGCCGGCGGCCCCGAGATACGGGTCCTGCCCAAGCACGAGGCCGCTCGCGATGCCGTAAATCCTAAACGCGCTCTTCGGCATGCCGAAGCGCGTAAGATCGTAGACCGGTCCGAACTTTATCTCGGCCAGCATCGTGTTGATGTCGTCGCGCTTCCTATAGAAGGCCCCGTAGGTCACCAGGTTCACGTCGAACCGATCACCCTGGTTCTGCAGGTCGACCGAGAGATTGAAGCTCCCGCTCATGAAGGTGTTGTAGTCCGGCGTGCCGGTGGCGGTTTCATCGAGGGTGAAGGGGAGTTCGGCGCCTCCCACGTTGAGCCGGACCGTGCCGGTCGGCCCCGCGTTGGCATTCGTCTGATAACGGACGCCGGTCAGGATCGCGCCGTGGAACGTATAGCCTTTCGTCTGCTCGTTGATGGCGTTGAGATAAGGGTCGACGCGCGTCTTCACGACCGCAGGCACGTCCGGTGCGCTGAGCGCCTGCTCGAAATACGATCGTGCCGTCTCGTAGGCGCCGAGCCGGAAATAGAGCACGCCAAGCTCGAGCTGTAAGCGGGGCAGACCGGGCGCGAAGATCAGCATCCGCTCCAGGGTCGCGATTGACGCCTCTACATCGCCGACGCGGGCGGAAAGGCCCGCATATTCGAAGGCGACGTCGAGGTTGGTCGGGTCAGCCAGCATCTGCTGGAAGAGGGCCTTCCGTCGCGCCTGGAGCTGTTCGAGCTCGGCACCGGTCGGCGGCGCCGCAGAGTCCGAGGTCGAAGACGGGCTACCCTGATCTTTTAGCTCTTGCGCGCGGGCGCCGACCGCCAAGAAAATGGCAGCCGCAGCAATGGCATAGAGAGCTGTGCGCCAGCTCCAGCGATACATTCGACAGCGCCCCCGACACACCTGTTTTCAGGTTGTGCGGCCTTCTTAAGGAGCCGCTCAAGTTGTTCTGAATTCAAGAAAATTTTGCTGCTCCGGCAAGAATGCGGAGGCCGTCCGCGAATGTAAAGTCGTGCAGGGCGACCAATCCTCAACTGCGGCCCGATTCCTCCCGCTTGCATGCAAATAGGGGCCGGCTGTTGTAAATCGGCCCCACAAGGGTGCCGCGTGTGAGGCGGATTGGCTTGGAAGTTCACGCTGCGTTTGCCGGCATCGCCAAAATGCCGGCGCAAATCGAGCTCGGCGACGGGATCAAAAGCGGAGAGGTAGTCGATATCGCGCAGTGCTCGCGCGGCCAGCGAAGCCAACCCGTTGAAGAATTGGCTCCCCGGGCCGGACTCGAACCAGCGACCCAGCGGTTAACAGCCGCTTGCTCTACCGACTGAGCTACCGGGGATTAGGGCCGCATATAGGCGAGACCGGCTTGCCAACGCAAGGCGGGTCGGGCCATACGTTTGGTACTCTCGTGATCCCGGGACCGGGCTCGCCGTACGCCGCGGGCGGCGCCATCTTTAGAACGTGATACTCAGGCCTTAGGAACCGGCCCAGGCCGGG
The DNA here is from genome assembly GCA_963720705.1 of uncultured Alphaproteobacteria bacterium. Lineage (GTDB taxonomy): Bacteria > Pseudomonadota > Alphaproteobacteria > Rhizobiales > Afifellaceae > DASWJZ01. The sequence goes on along the minus strand of CAVRGJ010000003.1, from coordinate 66,778 downwards.
GCAGGGCGCGGCCGCCACAAAGCGGTTGGCCGGGACGGAAAGAAGCGACGCGACATGGCAGACACCAATTCCGGCGGCTCTGTCCGTTTCGGCAGCTACCGCATGCCGTTGCCGCGCTCGCGCCTGCTTCGGATATCGATCGGCTCCGTCCTGGTGGTGTTCGGCACGTTCGGCTTTCTCCCGGTGCTCGGCTTCTGGATGATCCCGGCCGGCCTCCTGATCCTCTCCGTCGATATCCCGCGCGTCCGCCGCTGGCGCCGGCGCTTCGCCGTCTGGTTCAGCCGCCGCTATCCCACGACGGCGGCAAGACTCGGTGTGCGCGCTAACGGCAATGGCAACGGCAACGGAGCGGCGCGGGCTCCCAAAGCCTGACGGCGTCGAACCCGCGAACGCGGAACGTTCGGCGAAGGCGCTTGCGCGCGCGCCGCCTTTCTCCATAATGGATTCGCTCTGGTTCCCCGCCGGCGCGAAAACGCGCTTGGGGATGAAATGGGAATGCGGTGAGGAAGGACCCAAGCCGGGCTTCCAATACCGCAGCTGCCCCCGCAACTGTGAGCGGCGAGCCCATCCGCATCTGCCACCGGAAACGGGAAGGCGCGGGGGTTGGGCGACGACCCGCGAGCCAGGAGACCAGCCTGAGCCGGAACGCTGCGAACCCGCCGTCGGAGGGACGGCACGGAGGTCTCTTGATGAATACGCAAGCCAACACCGTCGTCGCGACCAGCCAGTTCTCCAAGTGGCCGGCCGTTATCGCGCTCGCCTTCGGAATCCTCGTCGTCTACGGCGCCGGCTTCTCGCATCCGATGGCGCTCCACAACGCCACGCACGACACAAGGCACGCTTTCGGCCTTCCCTGCCACTGAGGCAGCCATGCTCAAGACTCTGATCTTGAGCGCCGCCGCGGCGGGCGTCGCGGCAGGCGTTCTGACGGCCGTCATCCAGTACGTGACGACGACCCCGATCATCATCGAAGCGGAGAAATACGAAGGCGGTGCCGCGCATGACCACGGCATGGCTACGACCACGCATGATCAAAGCGCGGCGACGGAATCCGCCGCCCCGGACTCCGCGGTCGCGCACGAAGACGGAGGCTGGCAGCCGGCCGACGGCCTCGAGCGCACCTTCTTCACGTCGCTGGCGACGATGGTGCTCGGTGTTGGCTTCGGCCTGGCACTGCTTGGCGCCATGTCGCTTGCCGGCGTCAGCATCAACGCGCGCACCGGATTGGCCTTCGGCATCGCCGGTTTCATATCCGTTTCGCTTGCTCCGGCGCTCGGCCTGCCGCCGGAAATTCCGGGAAGCGGCGTGGCGGCTCTCGGTGTGCGGCAGGCCTGGTGGTTCTTTGCCGTCGCATCGACTGCGGTCGGCATCGCCGGGCTGATCCTCTCGAAGACACTGTGGGTGCAGATCGGCGGCGTCGCGCTGATCGCGCTGCCGCATATCGTCGGCGCGCCGCAACCATCCGCCTACGTCTCGACCGCGCCCGCCGAACTCGCCGGCCACTTCGCTGCGACTTCGCTTGCCGTGACCGCGATCTTCTGGGCAGTGCTCGGCTACGCGTCTGGGGGCTTCTACGAGCGGTTCTCGCGCTCCGGATAGTGCCGAATGAAGAACAGCCTCGTGCTGGTTCTCGGCGGTGCGCGTTCGGGAAAGAGCACCTACGCGGAGCGGATCGTGGCGGCGAGCGGATTGCCAACCGTCTATATCGCGACCGCCACGAAAGGCGACGAAGAGATGGCGGCGCGCATCGAAGGCCATCGTGCGCGTCGCGATCCGGCGTGGCGCACGATCGAGGCGCCCGATCGGCTCGAAGAGGCTTTGGAGCGCGAAACGGGCGAGGGGAGGGCGGTGCTCGTAGATTGTCTGACGCTTTGGCTCTCCAATCTCGTGCTCGCCGGTGCCGATGTTGACGCGCGCACGCTTCGGCTCGTCGATGCCGCGAAGCGAGCTGCGGGCCTTCGTGTCCTTGTCTCAAACGAGGTCGGGCTCGGGCTCGTCCCCGACAACGCGCTCGGCCGTCGCTTCCGCGATGCGCAGGGGCGTCTGAACCAAGCCTTTGCCGGCGCCGCCGACCTTGTCGTGTTCATGGCGGCGGGCCTGCCGCTGGTTCTGAAAGGAACGCAAGTATGAGCGCCGCTGCCAAGGAGACCCTGGGCCGCATCCCCGCGACGATCGTCACCGGCTTCCTCGGCGCCGGCAAGACGACGCTGATCCGACACCTCCTGCAAAATCCCGGCGGGCGGCGGATCGCACTTATCGTCAACGAGTTCGGCGATGTCGGCTTCGACGGCGGGCTTCTCGCCGATTGCGGCAGCGATGCCTGCCGCGCCGACGAAATCATCGAGCTTGCGAACGGCTGCATCTGCTGCACGGTCGCCGACGATTTCCTTCCGGCGATGGAGGCGATCCTCGGGCGCGACGCGCCGCCCGACCACATCGTCATCGAGACATCAGGCTTGGCGCTGCCGCAGCCGCTGGTGAAGGCCTTCGCCTGGCCGAGCGTCAGGAACCGCGTCACCGTCGACGGCGTCGTGACCGTGATCGACGCTGCGGCGGTGGCGGAAGGACGCGTCGCGTCGGACGAAGCGAAGCTAGCCGAGCAGCGCGCCAAGGATCTGTCGCTCGAGCATGACGACCCGGTTGAGGAGCTGTTCGAGGACCAGCTCCGCTGCGCGGATCTCATCGTTATATCGAAGGCCGATCTCGTCGACGCGGCGGGTCTTGCGAAGGTGGAGGCTGCGATCGCGGAGGACCGGCGCCCTGCGGCGCGCACGATTCCGGTAGCGCACGGCCGTATTCCCGTCGACGTGCTGCTCGGGCAGTCCGCCGCTGCCGAAACGGACAGCCACAATCGCAAGAGCCACCATGAGCTCGAGGGCGAAGAGCATGATCATGACGATTTCGACAGCTTCGTGCTCGACGTCGTCGCTGCCGACCGAGCGAGCGTCGAGGCGTGCGTGAAAAAGCGCGATGGCGATCGACGGCGTCTTGCGCATCAAGGGCGTCGTCGTCATCGAAGGTCGCGACGCGCCGCTCGCGGTGCAGGCGGTGGGACCGCGCGTCGAAACCTGGTTCGTCGATTCATCGCGTGAGCCGGGACTGGTGGTGATCGGGCTGAAGGGGCTCGATCGCGCGGCCGTCGAGAAGGCGCTTGGCGCCTGAGCTGATGGAGCGGCCATGCACCTCCTGAAGGGCCAGCCGCGGACGATCACCGGCGAGGCGGAGCCTGTCGATCTCGGGCAGTCGCCCGGCGATATCACGATACTCTCCGCTGCCGACACGGAGATATCCGGACTGGCGGCGGCGCGGCGAGCAGTTGGCGATCACTTTCCGAGCGTGCGCCTCGCCAACTGGATGGCGCTGTCGCATCCCTATTCGGTCGACCTCTACGGCGAAGCTGTTCTTCAGCACGCGAAGCTCGTGGTGGTGCGCATGCTCGGCGGTGCGTCATACTGGCGGTACGGCCTCGACGAAGCTATGCGAATTTGTCGGGCGCGCCGTACGACGCTCATTGTCGTCCCGGGCGACGCGACCTGGGACTCATCGCTCGCCGCGCACGGCACGATCGAAGAGGCAGAGGCGAAGAGGCTCTGGGCGTACCTCGTCGAGGGCGGCGCGGAGAATCTCGGCAATGCCCTTCGATATTGTGCGTGGCTGATCGGTGAGAGCGGAGAGCCGAAAGAGGCGAGGGCGCTGCCGAGCGCAGGGACTTATGGGCAGAGCCTTAGCGCCGACGACCAATCTCCAACGGCCGCGATCGTCTTCTATCGCGCGCTGATGCAGGCGGGGCAGACGGAGCCCGTCGACGCTCTACGCAAGGCGCTTCGCGAGCGCGGGCTGAATCCGCTGCCGATCTTCGTATCGAGCCTGAAGGCGAAGGAAGATGCGGCTTTCGTCGCCGCGGCATTCGCAGAGCATGAACCGGCGCTCGTCCTGAACGCCACGTCGTTCGCGCTATCGCAGCCGGGCGCTGAATTCGAAGGCACCGTTCTCGACGGCGGCGAGCGGCCCGTGATCCAGGTCACCTTCGCCGGAATTTCGGAAGACGCCTGGGCTGCGTCGACGCGCGGGCTCGCGCCGACTGACCTCACCATGAACGTCGTGCTGCCGGAGGTGGACGGGCGGATCATCTCCCGCGCCGTCTCATTCAAGGAGGCGGGCGAGCTCGATCTGCTCACCGAGTGCCGGCCGGTCCGCTACAAGCCGAAGCCGGACCGCATCGCTTTCGTAGCCGATCTCGCCGCGCGGTGGGCGAAGCTGCACATCAAACCGAACGCTCAGAAGCGCATAGTCATCGTGCTCTCCAACTATCCGAACAAGGACGGGAGGATTGCGAATGGCGTCGGCCTCGACGCGCCGGCCTCGACCGCGAACGTGCTGAAGGCAATGCGCGATGCCGGATACAACGCCGACGGCGCGCCGGAGACGGGCGCGGAGCTGATGGCGTTGCTGCTCGAAGGACCGACGAATGCGCGGAACCAACAAGGCCGCGCAGACCGCAGGAGCAATGCCGTCAGCCTGTTGCTCGACGACTACGACCGTCACTTCGCCGGTCTTCCGAAAACCGTCCGTAACGCCGTCACGTCTCGCTGGAGCGCGCCGTCCACCGATCCGTTCGTCGAAGGCGACGCCTTCATCCTTCCCGCGCATCGCTTCGGCAATGTTGTGATCGGAATCCAGCCGGCGCGCGGCTACAACATCGATCCGAAGACCAGCTATCACGATCCCGATCTCGTCCCGCCGCATTCGTATTTCGCGTTCTACTTTTGGCTCCGAGAAGAGTTCGGCGCGGACGCGCTGGTCCACATGGGCAAGCATGGCAATCTCGAATGGCTGCCGGGTAAGGCGCTGGCGCTTTCGGAGAGCTGCTACCCGGAGGCCACACTTGGCGCGCTGCCGGTGATCTATCCCTTCATCGTCAACGATCCGGGCGAGGGTGCGCAGGCGAAACGACGGTCGGCCGCTGTCGTTGTTGACCATCTGATGCCGGCGATGGCTCGCGCCGAAAGCTACGGCCCGGCGGCGGCGCTCGAAGCGCTGATCGACGAATACGCGGCAGCCGAGGCGAGCGATCCGCGTCGCGCCAAACGCGTCGCCGCCGATATCGCGGACCTCGCCGAGCGGCATGGCTTCGACAAAGACCTCGGGCTCGACTTCAAGATCAGTGATGGCGCCGCGCTCTCGAAGCTCGACGCGCATATCTGCGACTTGAAGGAATTGCAGATCCGCGACGGGCTGCATGTGCTCGGCGAGGGGCCGGCGGGTAGGCGGCGCGCGGAGACGCTCGTGGCGCTGTCCCGCGTGCCGCGCGGAAATGGACGCGCCGGGGACGCGTCGCTGCTGCGCGCGCTCGCGGCGGATCTGGAATTGGGCTTCGATCCGCTGGCCTGTGACTACGCCGAACGGTGGGAGGGGCCACGGCCTGACTCCCTCCCCCCTTGCGGCGGGCGGCTGGGGAGCGGGGAAAGAGACGGCCGCGGCGCTCCCTGGCGCACTGTTGGAGACACGGTGGAAAGACTGGAAGGATTGGCGCTGAAGCTGGTCGAAGAGCGAGGCACCCTAACCTCCCCCTCAAGGGGGAGGTTAGAGACGGCGACTGCGGTGCTCGACCAGATTGCGAGCACCATAGCGCCGGCGCTCGACGGCTCCGGCACGCGCGAGATCGCGGCCGTGCTCAACGCGCTCTCCGGAAAATTCGTTGCGCCGGGCCCATCCGGTGCGCCGACGCGCGGGCGGACCGACTGTCTGCCGACCGGGCGCAACTTCTATTCCGTCGATGTGCGCGCCGTGCCGACACCGGCCGCCTTCGATCTCGGGCGTCGCTCCGCCGACCTTCTCGCCGAGCGCTATTTCCAGGACGAGGGCGAATGGCCGCGGGCGATTGCGCTCACGGTCTGGGGCACGTCGAACATGCGCACCGGCGGCGACGACATCGCGCAGGCGCTCGCGCTGATCGGGGCGCGCCCGGTTTGGGAAGGCGCCTCGCGGCGCGTGACCGGCGTCGAGGTCGTGGCCCTATCGGAGCTGAAGCGCCCGCGCATCGACGTGACGCCTCAGAATCTCCGGCTTCTTCCGCGATGCGTTCCCGACGCAGATCGCGCTCTTCCACGAAGCGGTGCAGGCGGTCGCGGAACGCGACGAACCGGCAGACGCCAATCCCATCGCCGCGCGCATCGGCGCAGACGCGGCAGCGCTTCGCCGAGCGGGCATGTCGGAAGCGGAGGCGCTAAGCGCGGCGTCGTTCCGCGTCTTCGGCTCGAAGCCGGGCGCCTACGGCGCGGGGCTGCAGACGCTGATCGACGAGGGAATATGGTCGGAGCGAAAGGACCTCGCCGCGGCCTTCCTGGAATGGTCGGCCTACGCGTATGGCGGCGGCGCGGAGGGAAAGGGGGCGCGCGCGCTTCTCGAAACGCGGCTCAAGGCCACCGACGCCGTGGTGCAGAACCAGGACAACCGCGAGCACGATCTCCTCGATTCCGACGACTATTACCAGTTCGAGGGCGGGCTCGCGGCGTCGGTGGAGACGCTTAAAGGCGAAGCGCCGCGCATCTTCCATAACGACCACTCGCGGCCTGAGCGACCGGTCATCCGCGCGCTCGACGAGGAGATCGCGCGCGTCGTGCGCGGCCGCGCGGCGAACCCGAAATGGATCGCCGGCGTCATGCGCCACGGCTACAAGGGCGCCTTCGAGATCGCTGCGACCGTCGACTATCTCTTCGCTTTCGCGGCGACGACGAATGCCGTGAAGCATCATCATTTCGAGCAGCTTCACAGCGCCTATATCGAGGACGCGGCCGTGCGCGGCTTCATCGCGGAGAACAATGCGCCGGCGCTGAAGGAGATTGCGGCACGCTTCTGCGAAGCGATCGATCGCGGGCTCTGGGCGCCGCGGAGGAACAGCGCTTACGAAGAGCTGCAACGCTTGGCGGGGAGGATAGCGGCATGAAGCACACTACACACGCTCTTTGTCATCCTCGGGCGGTGCACAGCACCGACCCGAGGACCCAGGCCGCAGTCCATCGGTCTAGGTTCTCGGGTCTTCGCTTCGCTGCGCCCGAGAATGACGCTCCTGATGCGAGCGTAGACGGGATGATCTCATGAAAACCGAAGGCATGAGCGAAGCGGAGATCAACGCCAAGCATGCGGAGAAGATGCGCCGCAAGAAGGAAGCGCGCGACAAGATCATCGCGACGAAAACGATCGAGAAGGGCTTGCTGATCGTTCACACCGGCAAGGGCAAGGGGAAGTCGACCGCCGCCTTCGGGCTCGTCTTCCGTGCGCTCGGCAACGGCATGAAGGTCGCGATCGTGCAGTTCGTAAAGGGCAAGTGGCAGACCGGAGAGCGCGCGGCGCTGGAGAAATTCGGCGACGAGGTGACGATCGCGACGATGGGCGAGGGCTTCACCTGGGAGACGCAGGACCGCGCCCGCGACATCGCCGCGGCAGAGGCCGCCTGGGAGAAGGCGAAGGTGTTCCTCATGGACGACGAGCACCAGATGGTCGTGCTCGACGAGCTCAACATCGTGCTCCGCTACGACTACCTCGACACGGACGAGGTGGTCGCGGCGCTCGCCGCGCGCCCGCCGATGAAGCACGTCGTCGTCACCGGGCGGAATGCCAAGGACGCGCTGATCGAGGCGGCCGACCTCGTCACCGAGATGGAGCAGGTGAAGCATCCGTTCCGCTCCGGCGTGAAGGCGCAGAAGGGGATCGAGTTCTGAGCCGACAACCATGCTCGGCCGGTAGGGGGCGGCATTGACGCCCGCCATCATGATCCAGGGCACCGGCTCAAATGTCGGCAAGTCGTTGATCGTCGCCGGGCTCTGCCGCGCCTTCGCGAACCGCGGGCTGAAGGTCGCGCCGTTCAAGCCGCAGAACATGTCGAACAACGCCGGCGTTGCCGAGGGCGGCGAGATCGGCCGCGCGCAGATGCTGCAGGCGCGGGCCGCGCGCGTGGCGCCGTCCGTGCACATGAACCCGGTGCTCTTGAAGCCGGAGACGGATCGCGGCGCGCAGGTGATCGTTCAGGGGAAGCGCTGGGCGACACTCTCCGCGCGCGAATACGGCAGCCGAAAAGCCGAGCTCTTGCCGAAGGTTCTGGAGAGTTTTGAGACGGTTGCACAAGCAGCAGATCTGGTGCTCGTCGAAGGCGCCGGCTCGCCGGCGGAGATCAATCTCCGCCACGGCGACATCGCCAACATGGGGTTCGCGCTCGCGGCCAAGGTGCCGGTCGCGCTCGTTGGCGACATCGACCGCGGCGGCGTGATCGCGGCGATGGTCGGGACGCACGCGGTGCTCGAACCGGCGGAACGAGCTCAGATTAAAGCGTTCATTATCAACAAGTTCCGTGGCGATCCTCTGCTTTTCGAAGAGGGTCTTTCGGAAATCGAGAAGCGGACGGGCTGGACGCCGCTCGGCGTCGTGCCGCATTTCGCCGACGCCGCACGGCTGCCGGCTGAGGACGTGCTCGGCCTGTCATCAGCCGGCAAACGGCCGGCGGCGCGGATCAAGATCGCCGTGCCGCGGCTCCCGCGCATCGCCAACTTCGACGACCTCGACCCGCTTAATGCGGAACCTGATGTGACGGTCGAAGTGATCGAGCCGGGGCAAGCGATTCCAGGCGATTGCGACCTGGTCCTGATACCGGGATCGAAAGCGACGATGGCGGATCTGGCCGCGCTGCGCCGCGCCGGATGGGACATCGACATTCTCGCCCACCATCGGCGTGGCGGCGCCGTGCTCGGACTTTGCGGCGGCTACCAGATGCTTGGCCGCTCGATCTCGGACCCCGATGGGGTCGAGGGCCTGGCCGGCTCGGTTGCGGGGCTCGGGCTGCTTGCCGTCGACACGGTGCTCGGCGGCGACAAGACCACGGCAGAAGTCTCCGCGCGGCACCGGCAAAGCGGCACAACCCTTTCAGGCTACGAGATTCATCTCGGCCGAAGCGAGGGGCCGGACTGTGCGCGGCCGTTCCTCGAGATTGGCGCCCGAGCGGACGGCGCCACCTCGCCCGACGGGCTGGTGGCCGGCACCTACGTGCACGGGCTCTTCGCCAGCGACGACTTTCGCCGCGTCTATCTTGAGAGGCTCGGCGGGCGCTCCACCGCACGCTTCGAGGCCGGCGTTGAAGCTGCGCTCGACGGCCTCGCCGCGCATCTCGAAAAGCATCTCGATCTCGACGCCGTTCTCGCTATCGCCCGATCGCGATCAGCGTGAGCGCCGAGAACGCAGCTATCGCGGCGGCGATGGCCCAGGCGGTATTGATCATGCGGACCGAGGCGCCGATGTCGTCAGGACTCGCATCCCTGCGGCCGCCAGGGTTCAACCAAGCGCCTTCGACCGCAATCTCTCCGTAGCGGCGCGGGCCGCCGAGCGCCAAGCCGAGCGCGCCGGCGAGCGCCGCCTCCGGCCAGCCGGCGTTCGGCGATTTGTGCTTGGGCGCGTCTGCTAGCGCCGCGCTGACCGCGTTGCGGACGGCGCTCCGGGACGGAAACGCCGCGACGGCGATCAGAAGCGCTGAGATGCGTGCCGGCACGAAACTCAAAACATCGTCCAGGCGCGCCGCCGCCCAGCCGAAGGCTTCGTGGCGCGGCGTGCGGTGTCCGATCATGGAATTGGCGGTGTTCACGAGCTTGAAGACGAAAAGGCCGGGCAGGCCGAGGAGCATGAACCAGAATGCCGGCGCGATCACGCCGTCGGAAAAGTTCTCGGCGGCGGACTCGATCGCGGCACGCGCGACGCCGGCTTCGTCGAGGACACTGACGTCGCGACCGACGATCTCCGCGACAGCGCGGCGGCCGCTTTCCAGCCCGTCCTTCGCCAATGCCCGCTCAACCGCCGCCACATGGTCGACAAGGCTCTCGTGGGCGAGGAGCACCGCGACGACAACGGCCTCGATCACCAACTGCAGCGGCATGGCATGCAGCAGTCGTCCGGCGAGCCATCCGATGATTGCCGCCCCGGCGACCAGGAGGAGAAGCGCGAACGCGCCGTTGCGGCGACGCCTGGCATACGGCGCGTCGTCGTCGTTCAGCCGCCGATCGAGCGCCTCCACTGCGCGCCCCACCAGTACGACCGGGTGCGGAAGGCGGCGCCAGAGCCCGGGCGGATCGCCGAGCAGCCGGTCAGTCACAAGCGCGACTGCGAGAATGCCAAACCTGATGGTGAGCCCGCTCACGGCGACCCGCGCGCGTCAAAGATCTGGCGGCAACCGCTGCGGCGACACATTGTGTGAGCCATCGGCGGGCTCATAGCCGATCCGCCGATCAAGCGCACGGGGCGGCGCGTCCGGTGCTCTTGTGGCGCCCCTATCCCTCTGGTAACGCAGCCGCGACCGGCCTCGTGGCGGAGTGGTGACGCAGCGGACTGCAAATCCGCGCACCCCGGTTCGATTCCGGGCGAGGCCTCCAGCTTTTTGGATTTTCGGATCGCGGGCATGACCGATTTTGCCGTGCTTAGGCAGCGCATGGTGGACAACCAGCTGCGGCCGAACCAGGTCACCGATCACAATGTGATCCGGGCGTTTCTGGCGGTGCCGCGCGAGGCGTTCGCCGCGCCCGCCGAAGCAGCTTTCGCGTACGCGGATCGCGAGCTCGCTATGGCGGAGGCTGCACCGTCACGGCGCATGATGGAACCGGTCCGCCTGGCGCGGCTCGTCAATGCTTTGCCGCTCGGTCCAGACGCGAAGGTGATGGTGGTCGGGTGCGGCACCGGCTATTCGGCCGCGATCCTGTCGCATCTCGCCGGCTCCGTTGTCGCGGTGGAGGAGGACAAGGCGCTCGCGGCGCTGGCGCGCGAGAAGCTGAAGGCCGCGGGCGCAATCCACGTCGAAGTGGTCGAGGCAAAACTGACCGCGGGCTATCCCCCCGGCGCGCCCTACGATGCGATCCTTGTCGACGGCGCGGTCGAGACGATGCCAGACGCTCTCGTCGAACAGCTGAAGCCAGGGGGCATTCTGGCGACGATCGAGCGCGACGACCGGCTGAGTCGCGCGATGCTTTACGAGCGAGTTGGCGCGGAGGCTACGAAATGGCCTCGCTTCGACGCCTGGGCAACGCTTCTCCCCGGATTTGAGCGCCCGCGCGCCTTTGTTTTCTGAGGAAACGTCGCCTTCGCGACACGATCGGCGGCTATTCGTCGCTGCAACGGTCCAATTCTGTTGATGACCGGCGGCGGCACCGGTCATACTGGGAGCGAACTGCTAGAATCGTCCGGTTATCGACGTCCTAGTTCTGTCGGGCCTGCGGCCTTCAACGCGTGAACTGAGGGGATACGTGCTCCGTCGCAAGTATGCCGTCTTGGCGACGGTCCTTGGGGTTTTGACCTTCGCGATGGCCTCGGGGGCTTCCGCGGAGTCGATTACGAGCGCGCTTGCTTCTGCGTACGCCTCGAATCCCGAGATCAATTCGGCGCGGGCGCAGACGCGCTCCGACGACGAGAACGTGCCGATCGCGCGCGGCGGATATACGCCGGTCATCTCCCTGTTCAGCACCACGACGGGAAGCCGGACGGATCAAGTGATTGGGACCGGCGACAAGACGACGGGCTCCACCACGGTCGGGCTCCAGGTCACGCAGAACATCTTCTCCGGGTTCCGCGTTCGCAACGGCGTCAAGCAGGCCGAGGTCGGCGTGCTGGCGAGCCGCGAAGTGCTGCGCAATACGGTTCAAAATATCCTCTTCGACGCGGCGCAGGCCTATATGGACGTGTTGCGCGATACCGCCATTCTCGACATCCGCCGCCGCAACGTTCTCTTCCTCGAAGAGCAGGTGCGCGCCGCGAACGAGCGGTTCAACGTCGGGGAGAACACGCGCACCGACGTTGCGCAGGCGCGTGCCAGACTTGCCTCCGCGCGCGCCGCGGTGAGCCTCGCTCAGGCCAATCTTGCGAGCAGCAAGGCAACCTACCGGCAAGTCATTGGTCACGATCCGCAGGGTCTGGCGGACGGCTTCCCCTACGGCCGCCTTGTGCCGGCCACCCTCCCGGCGGCGGTGGATGTCGGCGAGGACGCGCATCCCCTGATCCTGGCAGCGATTCACCAGGCGGATGCGCAAGCCTTCGCGGTGAAGCAAGCAGAAGGCGAGCTTTTGCCTGAGGTCAGCCTCCAGGGGACAGTTCAGCACAACGAAAGCTATAACGGCAGCTTCGATCCGAACTCGGCGTCCGTCTCAGCCTCGGTCTCGATACCGATCTACGCAGGCGGCGCCGCTTACGGAAGGGTGCGGCAATCGAAGGAGCAATACGGGCTGCGCAAGATCGAGATCGACGTCGCGCGTGACCAGGTGCGCGCGGCAGTGGTCACCGCATGGGCGCAGGTTGAAGCGGCGGTCGGCGCCATTGCGGCGGCCAACGAGGGAATTGATGCAGCCGAGATTGCGCTCTCCGGCGTACAGGAGGAGCAGAAGGTCGGCCAGCGCACCACGCTCGACGTTCTCGATGCCCAGCAGGAGTTGCTGAACACGCGCGAGACGGAAATCGTCGCGCATCGCGACCGTGTGGTGGCGTCCTTCGCGCTTCTTTCAGCGATGGGCCGGCTTAGCGCCGAGCAGCTCGGCTTGCCCACGCCGGTCTATGACCCGACGGAGCACTACCGCTCGGTGCGCAGCAAGTTGATCGGCGTGCGGACTCCCGACGGGCGCTGACCTGTCGGGCTGGCTGCGGCGGGGCAATTCAAGCGTTTTCCGCTCTCGTCGCCCCGCGATGTTTCCCTAGCGTGAGTCTCAGTGTCTGCGTCTAATGTGTCGCCGATTTCGGGCCGTGAGTTGGGGCGGGCATGACCGGGGGAGAGAATGGCGAATCCAAACACGGTGCATGAGCCGTCGATGGAGGAGATACTTGCGTCGATCCGCCAGATCATCTCGGAGGATGGCGGGTCGGCGGCTCCTAAGATCGACGGCGTGATTGCGGAGCCGGCGCGTGCAACGCGCGCGGAAGAGGCCGGGCACGAGCATGGGCGGGTCGAGCCCGAGCCGCCGGCAGCCATCGAGGACTATCAGTCGACCGCAGAGGCGGCTGAAGACGAACCGGCGGCCGAACGCGAGATCGAGCCCGAACCGAACTACGGAGAGTTTATGCGTCGCGCTTCAGAACACGACACGGAGATGAGCGAGCCGGAGCCCGCGCCGCGGCGGTTGCGCGCGCCGGTGATTGCGGCCCACACCCCGGTGGAAGACGAGGAGGACCCGCTTCTCTCGCAGGAATTGGGTGAAGCGATCTCGGGCGCTTTCGGGGCGCTCGCCAATACGCTCCTCGCTCATAACCACACGCGCACGCTCGAGGACGTTGTCGCCGAGATGCTGCAGCCGATGCTGAAGCAATGGCTCGACGACAACCTGCCTTCGATCGTCGAACGCAAGGTTCAGGAGGAGATCGAGCGGGTGTCGCGCGGCCGGCGCTGAGCCTTTTCGCCCAAGGATTAGGCAGCTTCGGCGGGCCGCCTTGCGCAGCGCGCTCGGCCCTTATGAGCGGTTGACAGTCTGAAGCGGCGTCAGTTTAACACCGCCGCCACAGCCGGGACCGCCATGCTCGACAAGACCTACGACGCGGCAAGCGTCGAGCCGATTATCCGCGACCTTTGGGAGAAGGCCGGGGCGTTCCGCGCCGGGGCGGGGGCGGAGCCCGGAGCAGAGCCGTTCTCGATCGTCATCCCGCCGCCCAACGTCACCGGCTCGCTCCACATGGGGCACGCGCTCAACAACACCCTGCAGGACATCCTTGTGCGCTTCGAGCGCATGCGCGGGCGGGACGTGCTCTGGCAGCCCGGCATGGACCACGCGGGCATCGCCACGCAGATGGTGGTCGAGCGGCAGATGATGGAGCGGCAGGAGCCGAACCGCCGCGCGATCGGCCGCGACGCCTTCGTCGAAAAGGTGTGGGCGTGGAAGGCCGAGTTGGGCGGCATCATCATCAACCAGCTGAAACGGCTCGGCGCGTCCTGCGACTGGTCGCGCGAGCGCTTCACGATGGACGAGGGGCTGTCGCGCGCCGTCGTCAAGGTCTTCGTGCAGCTTCACAAGGAAGGGCTGATCTACCGCGACAAGCGGCTTGTGAACTGGGACCCGAAACTGATGACCGCCATCTCCGATCTGGAGGTGCAGCAGGTCGAGGTGAAGGGGCACCTGTGGCACTTCCGTTATCCGATCGAGGCGAGCGACCGCTTCATCACCGTCGCGACGACGCGGCCGGAGACGATGCTCGGCGACACAGCGGTTGCCGTTAATCCCGACGACGAGCGCTACAAGGATCTCGTCGGCCAATTCGCGGTGCTGCCGCTCGTCGGCCGGCGCATCCCGATCGTCGCCGACGAATATGCGGACCCTGAGGCAGGCTCAGGCGCTGTGAAGATCACGCCGGCGCACGACTTCAACGACTTCGAGGTCGGCCGCCGGCACAACCTGCTCCTCGTCAACGTCATGGATGCAGAAGCGAACATCCACCTTCGCGACAACGAGGATTTCTTGCGCGACGTGCCGCCGTCGGCAGAGCTGACGGAAACGATCGAGGCGCTCGACGGGCTCGACCGCTTCACCGCGCGCGACAGCGTGGTCGCGATGATGACCGAGCGCGAGCTGGTCGAGAAGACGGTCGAGCACACGCACATGGTCCCGCACGGCGACCGCTCCAACGTGCCGATCGAACCGTACCTTACCGACCAGTGGTACGTGAACGCCAAGGTGCTGGCCCAGCCGGCGATCAAGAGCGTGCGCGAAGGGCGGACCGCGATCGTGCCGAAGAGCTGGGAGCGCACCTATTTCGACTGGATGGAAAACATCCAGCCCTGGTGCATCTCGCGCCAGCTCTGGTGGGGGCACCGCATCCCGGCCTGGTACGGTCCGGACGGAGAGATCTTCGTCGCAGAGACGGAGCAAGCGGCCGCGGCCGCCGCGCAGAAGCACTACGGCGAGGCGACCGAATTGAAGCGCGACGAGGACGTGCTCGACACCTGGTTCTCCTCCGCGCTGTGGCCGTTCTCGACGCTCGGCTGGCCGGACGAGACGCCGGAGCTCAAGCGCTACTACCCGACGAGCGTCCTCGTCACCGGCTTCGACATCATCTTCTTCTGGGTGGCGCGGATGATGATGATGGGGCTCCACTTCATGAAGAAGGAGCCGTTCCACACCACCTACATCCACGGCATCGTGCGCGACGAGAAGGGCGCCAAGATGTCGAAGTCGAAGGGGAACGTGGTCGACCCCCTCGAATTGATCGACGAGTTCGGCGCCGACGCGCTCCGCTTCACCATGGCGTCGCTGGTGACGCCGCGCGGCGACGTGAAGCCGTCGCGCGCCCGCATCGAAGGCTATCGCAATTTTGGCACCAAGATCTGGAACGCGGCGCGCTTCTGCGAGATCAACGAATGCCGCCCCGATCCGGCGTTTGATCCGGCGAGCGCCGAGGATTCCGTCAACCGCTGGATCTTGACCGAGGCGACCGCCACCGTTCGCGCGGTTACGCAGTCGATCGAGGAGTTCCGCTTCAACGAGGGCGCGGATGCCGTCTACCATTTTGTCTGGGCGACTTTCTGCGATTGGTACCTGGAGCTGATCAAGCCGGTATTTTCTGAAGGCAGCGACGCGGCGAAGGCGGAGACGCGCGCGACGGCCGCCTATGTCCTCGGCCTCATCCTGCGCATCCTGCATCCTTTCATGCCGTTCATCACCGAGGCGCTTTGGATCGGCATCGAGGAAGGGAAGAAGAAGGTTCTCGCGCTCACGCGCTGGCCGGAGCCGGCGTTCACCGACCTTGCCGCCGACGCCGAGATCAACGGCCTGGTCGAGCTGATTGGGGCCATCCGTTCCGTGCGCTCGGAGATGAACGTCCCGCCGGCGGCAAAAACACAGCTTGTCGTAATCGGCGAAAATGCCGGACTGACGGCGCGACTTGCCCGCCACGCCGCTGCGATCGAACGCCTCGCCCGCGTCGAGGGCATGAAAAATGCCGAGCGCGCGCCACTCGGCTCGGCGCAGGTCATAGTCGGCGGCGCCACCTTCGCGCTGCCGCTCGCGGGCATCGTCGATTTCTCCGCCGAGGAGGCGCGGCTTGAGAAGGAGATCGCGCGCCTCGAGGGCGAGATCGGGCGCATCGACAAGAAGCTCGCCAACGCCAAGTTCGTCGCACGGGCGCCCGAAGAGGTCGTGGAGGCGGAACGGGAGAAACGTGCGGCTTACGCCGCCGACGGGGAGCGCCTCGCTGCTGCGCTGAAACGGGTCAAAGACGCGGCTTAACTTCCGGCGGCGGAACCGGCCGCGTCAGGCCGCGGAGCCGGGAGGGCTATCGGTGCCCGCGCCGCTATCGCGCTCCGCATCGCCACTCGTGTCGGGACGAATGACATCCCGCAGCGGCTTCGGCATCAGCCCTCCGTCGGTCACGTGGTAGGTCGTGTTCGACGGGAAGGCCATCGCCGTTCCGCACTCCTCGACGATTCCCATGACCGCGAGAAACAGCTCCTCCTGAATCTCCAGGAAGCGGGCGAAATTGGTTGTATTGACGAACGCACGAAACTCGACGCCAAGCGCATATTCGCCGAACTCTCGAAAGCGGACGCGCACTTTGTCCCGGTCTATCTCGGGGTGATCGAGAAGCAGCTCCTGAATACGTCGGATAACCTCGCGCATCTGTTCGCGTGTCGTCTCGTACCGGAGCCCGAGCGTGGTCGCCAACATTATCTGGTCGCGCCGCGTGAAGTTCACGAGCTGCATGTTGGAAAAATCGGCATTCGGTATCGTGATGAGCGTACGGTCCGGCGCACGCACGCGGGTCGAGCGCAGTCCGATCTCCTCGACCGTGCCAATCGTGTTGTTGAACTGGCAGAAGTCGCCGACGCGCACCGGCCGGTCGGCGTACAGCGTCAGGCCGCCGATCAGGTTCTCAAGTGTCGGGCGCGCGGCCAGGCCGAGCGCCAAGCCACCGACACCAAGCCCGGCGAGAACGCCGTAGAGGGAAATGCCGACCTCCGTCGCCCCGTACATAGCGATGCACACAGTCGCAGCTATGCCGACGACGCGCGCGGTGATCCGCAGCAGGCTCGCGTCGACGCTCGCTGAATCGATACGCGGCGATGCGATGATCAGCTCTGCGAGTGCAACCAGTGCGAAATAGGTTACCAATGCCGTCGCCACATAGGCGATCGCGTAGAGGGTCGTGTTGACAGCGATGTATGGCCAGCCGGTGATGTTCAGCTGCTCGACTGCAAGCCATTGGGCAAACAACGTCGCAAGAACGATCACGATCGTCATCGACAGGCGATATCCGGCGCGTTTGAGCGGCGCGGCTGATGCGATGCGCCGGTGCGGGAGGCGCCAGACCGCCCAGTAGATGGCGGCGAGCACTGTTGCGACGAGGAATAGGCCTACCCATTGCCACACCGCCTGGCCCGCAAACGCGTGCCGCGTCCAGTTGGGCATATCCTCGATCCAGAGGTACCATTTCGGCGGCAACAGATGGCCGGGTGTCAGCGTATAAAACTCGAAGAAGTCCGCCTGGGCGTCGGGGCGCTCGGCGAAACCCTTGATGAGGTTGTAGAACTCCGGCACGTGCGCGACCGTGGCAGCCGAAAACAGATAGTTGCCGGCTTCCGGGCCGTCGCTCACGCGCACGATCTGGATATCCCCGTAAGGCAAGGACCATGCTTGAAGCGGCGCCCCGCCGTCGTGGGCCGCGACATCTTCCGGGCCTGGAATGCCGTCGGCCGGCATCGCTGGAATTCGGTCGAGTATCTCCTTGAGCAGCAGGACAGTCTCGGTGCCCACTTCCTCTCGGTTGACCGCCGGCTGTTGGCTCAGATCGAGGGTTGCCATCGCTCGGTTGAGCAGAAGCTGCGCGGTCGCCACCTGCTGCTTTACTTCGGCACTGGTGGTGAATCCGGGACTGCTACGGTGCTCATGATAGGCCTTGGTCAGGACAGCGTAGGCCTGCTGCACGCTTTCCTGCAGCGTCACGAGAGTGGATCGCGGGTTGGAAAGGTCCGGGTGGGCAAGGAGCGAGAGGTAGGTCTCGTCGATCTTTGCATCGGCGGCTGGCGCGGCCTGGGCTGCCGTTAGCGCGAGAGCGCAAACAATGGCCGGCCCGAGCAGCCACGACGATGCAAAACACCGGGATCGAAAGCGCGAAAAGGGCGTCATGTGACGTCACTCTCGGATCGGTAGGCGACTTTAGCCTAGGCCGGATTCGTATGGGGGCAGAATTAACCGCCGGTGTGAATCCGACTGACGGGCGGTCGACGGCCAATTCATCGCGTGTCACCGAACTGCCACAGCTGTTGCAAAACCGCGTCGATCGGCGCGGCGCCCCCTTTGCGCCACGATCAATCTTATTGTTTCTCAAGGGTTCGGCGCCAGATTTCGGCGTTAGCGAAGGGCCCGCCGCAGAGCGGTATCGATGGCGGGCCGAAGGCAGCGTAGCTGGCCGGACGGGGGCGCGGCGAGAGCAGGCGTAGATGGACGCGAGAACGTTTGACAAGATGAAGCTGCCCAGCCGTCACGTGACGGAGGGCCCGAACCGCGCGCCGCATCGCTCGTACTACTATGCCATGGGGCTTTCGCCCCACCAGATCCATCAACCCTTTGTCGGTGTGGCCACCTGCTGGAACGAGGCGGCGCCCTGCAACATTTCGCTGATGCGCCAGGCGCAGGCGGTCAAGCAGGGTGTGGCGGCCGCCGACGGGACGCCGCGCGAGTTCACTACCATCACCGTCACAGACGGCATCGCCATGGGCCACCAGGGCATGAAGTCGTCGCTGGTGTCGCGCGAGGTGATCGCCGACTCCGTCGAGCTGACCATGCGCGGCCACTGCTACGATGCGCTGGTCGGCCTTGCCGGCTGCGACAAGTCGCTGCCCGGCATGATGATGGCGATGTGCCGCCTGAACGTTCCCTCGGTCTTCCTTTATGGCGGCTCCATCCTGCCCGGCACCTTCAAGGGCAGGGACGTGACGGTGGTCGACGTATTCGAAGCCGTTGGCCTTCATTCCGTCGGCAAGATGTCGGACGAGGACCTTGAAACGCTCGAGCAGGTTGCCTGTCCCTCGGCCGGAGCCTGCGGCGGGCAGTTCACCGCCAATACGATGGCGACGGTGTCCGAGGCGATTGGTCTCGCGCTGCCGTATTCGGCCGGCGCCCCGGCGCCATACGAGATACGGGACCGCTTCTGCATGGCCGCCGGCGAGAAGGTGATGGAGCTCATCGCTCGCAACATTCGCCCGCGCGATATCGTCACCCGCCAGGCGCTGGAGAATGCGGCAACCGTCGTTGCCGCCTCGGGCGGCTCTACCAATGCCGCTTTGCACCTTCCGGCGATCGCGCACGAATGCGGCATCGAGTTCGATTTGTTCGAGGTCGCGGAGATTTTCAGGAAGACGCCTTACATCGCGTCTTTGAAGCCGAGCGGTAAATACGTCGCTAAGGACTTGTTCGAGGCCGGCGGCATTCCTCTATTGATGAAGACACTGCTTGATAACGGTTTTCTCAATGGCGATTGCTTAACCGTAACTGGCCGCACAATTGCCGAAAACCTCGCTCAGGTGAAGTGGAACCCCGACCAGGACGTGGTGCGTCCTGCCGACAAGCCGATATCGCCGACAGGCGGCGTCGTGGGACTCAGAGGCAACCTCGCCGCCGAAGGTGCCATCGTGAAGGTGGCGGGGATGAAGAACGTCCGTTTTTCGGGGCCCGCGCGCTGTTTTGACAGCGAAGAGGAATGTTTCGCTGCTGTGAGTGAGCGTAAGTACAAGGAAGGCGACGTTCTCGTCATCCGCTACGAAGGGCCGCGCGGCGGCCCGGGCATGCGCGAGATGCTCTCAACCACGGCCGCACTTTACGGGCAGGGGATGGGCGAGAAGGTCGCGCTCATCACCGACGGACGCTTCTCAGGTGGCACGCGCGGGTTCTGCATCGGCCATGTCAGCCCGGAGGCGGCGCTCGGCGGGCCGATCGGCCTGCTTCGGGACGGCGACATCATCGAGATCGACGCTGAGAGCGGGCGCCTCGACGTCAAGCTCTCCGACACGGAACTCGAAGCGCGGAAGAAGAAATGGAAGCCGCGCGAAACAGACTACCGGTCCGGTGCGCTGTGGAAATACGCACAGATCGTCGGTTCAGCGAAAGACGGGGCGGTCACCCATCCAGGTGGTGCCGCCGAGACGGTGACTTATGCGGATCTCTAGATTCAGCATTGTCGTTCTTTTGACGGGGCTCGGAGCCAGCGCCGCGCATGCGCTTGATCCGAAGCTCACGCCCGCTGAGGCGTTCCGCTCCGGCTACGAGGCCTACAAAGCGGGCGACGCGGCAACTGCGCTTGAGGCGTTGAACTTTGCTGCGGAGAACGGGCATCCGGGTGCGCTCTGGAAGCTCGGGCGCATGTACCAGACCGGCGATCTCGTCGCGGAGGACGACCGTAAGGCGATGCAGTTTTTTGCGCAGGTCGCGACCGAATACGGAGACGAGAATCCGAACGGGCCGGACGCGCCGTTCGTCGCCGACGCCTTCGTGACCCTTGGCACCTACTATCAGAGTGGCGTACCGGGTCAGGTCGTCGCCGACCCGAGCCGCGCACGCCGCTTCTTCGCCTACGCCGCCTCCTATTTCGGCGATTCCGACGCGCAGTTCTCGCTCGCCAACATGTTCCTGCAGGGCCAAGGCGGCGAAATGGACACGCGCCAGGCAGCGCGCTGGTTCAAGCTCGCAGCACGCAAGGGTCACGTCGGCGCGCAGGCGGAGTTCGGGCACATGCTCTATGAGGGCATCGGCATGGATCGCCGCCCGGTCGAGGGATTGATGTGGCTGACGATCGCACGGCTATCGAGCCCGGGCGATCCGGTTATCCAGGCCCGCCACGAACAGGCTTTCTCGACCGCCAGCGAAGACGAGCGGCGGGAAGCGATGGCGCTCGCGCAGGCCTGGGTGGCGAACCGCACAGGCGGCGCGCAGGCGCAGGCGACAACGACGGCGCCGCTTCAGTAGCTTCGGCAAACTCCTGCAGAGTTCCGCTCAGCGGAGCGGATCGGATTCGTCCGGCGCGATCGACATCGCGAGAGCCGAGTGGCTCGGCACGGCGCGCGACGCCTGCGGACAGGCATCCGGCAGGAACTTCCAGGAGGTGTTGTTCAGCACCATCTCGCAGCGCGCGAGACGAAACCCGGAGGGAGTCTTGAGGCAGACCGTCTCGCCGAGCGTCGCCTCGACACCGGGCCCGCGGCAGGTGCAATTTGCGCCTGCCCAGGCGTCGGCGCCGCCAAAAACCATCAGCGACGCAAGCGCGGCGAGGAACATCCTCATCTTGGAAGCGTAACAAACTACGCCGGCCAAGTCATGCACCGATCGCGGAATTGCTATCGCCGGAGTTCCACCCAGACCGGCACGTGGTCCGATGGCTTTTCCCAGGCACGCACGTACCGGTCGATGCCGGCCTCGACCATCCGGTCCGCAGCCTCCGGCGAGAGCAGGAGATGGTCGATGCGGATGCCGTTGTTCTTCTGCCAGGCGCCCGCCTGGTAGTCCCAGAACGTGTAGATGCCGCCGCGGTCGTCGACGGCGCGCACGGCGTCGGTCAACCCGCGCGACAGAAGCCGGCGGAAGGCGGCGCGCGATTCGGGCTGGAACAGCGCGTCGCCGGTCCACGCCTCGGGGTTCTTCGCGTCGAGCGGCTCGGGGATGATGTTGTAGTCGCCGCCAAGGACGAGCGACTCTTCGTTCGCAAGCGCTGCCCGGGTCCAATCCTCCAGGCGCTTCAGCCAAGCCAGCTTGTAGGCGAATTTCTCCGTTCCGATCGGGTTGCCGTTCGGCATGTAGGCGGAAGCGACCCGCACCGCTGCCGCATCCTTCGGCGCGACGAGCCCGACGATGAAGCGCGCCTGCTCGTCGCCGTCGCCGCCGGGGAGCCCGCGCTTCACGTCCTCGATCGGATGTTTTGCGAGAAGTGCTACGCCGTTGAAGCCCTTCTGGCCGTGGACGGCACAATTATAGCCGGCGTCGGCAAGCACGTCGGCCGGAAAGGCCTCGTCGACGGATTTGATTTCCTGCAGGCAGACGACGTCGGGCACAGTCTCCTTCAGCCACGTGAGAAGGTTGTCGATCCGCGCCTTGACGCCGTTGATGTTCCAGGTGGCGATGCGCATGAAAAGGCGGTCCCAGCTTTTCCGGTCGTCATGGCCGGACTTGATCCGGCAATCCATGCCGCAACCGAAGCGGCATATTCAACGGCAACGGAATGGATGCCCGGGTCAAGCCCGGCCATGACCAACAGAGCTAGGGTTCGTTCGGGTTAGACCGAGAAGCTCGTGCCGCAGCCGCAAGCGGCGACGGCGAGCGGGTTCTTGATCTGAAAGGACTGGCCGATCAGATCGTCGACGAAGTCGATCTCCGAGCCGCCCATGTAGTCGAGCGAGACTGCGTCGATCAGCACCTTGGCGCCGTCGCGGGCAAGAACGACATCGTCCGCCGCCGGTGGCTCTTGGACCAGGTCGTAGCGGTACTGAAAGCCCGAACAGCCGCCGCCCTCGACGCTGACGCGAAGCGCCGTGCCGGCCGGCTCGGCGGCCAGAATCTTGGCGATCCGGCGAACGGCGCTGTCGGAAAGCGTGACGCTCTGCTTGTCCATGATTCTTCCGCTCTTGCTCCGATCTCCATTGTAGCTAAGAACGCCGGGACCGGTAGTCAATCGCGTTGAAGGCCGGCGCGGCCGGCGGTTCTCGGGCATTTTCCGGGGCGAGGGGAGGCGGATGGTCGAGCTGCCGCGCAAGCTCCTTCGCCACGGCGAGCGGCGGCGCGCCCCTTACGCCACCGACCCCGCCGCCTCGCGCGGCCGCATCCACGCGGAGCCCGAGGACCCGCTCCGCTCGCCCTTCCAGCGCGACCGCGACCGCATCATCCATTCAAACGCCTTCCGGCGGCTCAAGCACAAGACGCAGGTCTTCATCCAGCACGAGGGCGACCATTTCCGCACGCGGCTCATCCACACGCTCGAGGTCGCGCAGATCGCCCGCTCGATCGCCCGCCCGCTCGGGCTCGACGAAGACTTGGCGGAGGCACTGGCGCTCGCCCATGATCTCGGTCATCCGCCCTTCGGCCATGCTGGAGAGCGCGCCCTCGACGAGGCGCTTTCGGCCTATGAAGGCTTCGATCACAACGCGCAGAGCCTGCGTGTTGTCAGCGAGCTTGAGCATCGCTACGCGCTCTTCGACGGGCTGAATCTCACCTTCGAGACGCACGAGGGGCTGGTGAAGCACAACGGCCCGATCCTCGATTCAGCCGGCAGGCCGGCCGGGGTCTACGCCGGCGCCAAGCTCCCTTACGCGATCCGCGCGTTCCAGGAGCGGCAGGATCTTGAGCTTCACCTCTTCGCGGGCCTTGAGGCGCAGGTCGCGGCGCTCGCCGACGACATCGCCTACGACTGCCACGACATAGAGGACGGGCTCCGAGCCGGGCTTATCCACCTGTCCGACCTTGAAGACCAGCCGCTGACGGCGCCGATCCTCGCAGAAATCAACGCGGCGTTTCCGGGTCTCGATCCCGCGCGGGTGGTGCACGAGCTGGTGCGGCGGACAATCACCGCGATGATCCTCGACGTCCTGGTCGAGACGAGCCGGCGCATCGAGGAGGCGGGGGTCGACAGCGCCGAAGCGGTGCGGCGTGTTGGGAAGCCGCTCGTCGGCTTCTCGCGGGAACTGGTGCGCGCGGAGCCAGCGCTGAAGCGCTTCCTGACCGAAAACGTCTACCGCAACGAGGCGGTCATGCGGCCGGTCCGGCTCGCCGAAGCGCTTGTCGCAGACCTCTTCGAGGCGCTGTTCGCCGATCCGGTGCGGATGCCGGACGACTGGGGCGAGGGGCTTGAGCGCCACGATACGCTCGCCGTGGCGCGGCGCGTCGCCGACTACATCGCGGGAATGACCGACCGCTACGCGGTTGCCGAGCACCAGCGTCTGTTTGACGACACGCCCGATCTCGGCTAGGGCGCGGGCCGGATAGAAGCGGCATTGCTCCCGGACGCGGGTCGCCGCCGCGGGAATCTCCATGAACCTCTTCAGTGTGTTCGAGCAGCGGATCAGGGCCGCCGTCGAAAGCGTCATCGGCGCAGCGGGAATCGAGGCCGCCGGCGACGCGTTGCAGCGCATCTCGGCCGAGCCCCCGCGCGATCCGACGCATGGCGACGTCGCGACAAACGCAGCCATGGTGCTTGCGAAGCCGCTCTCGGCAAAGCCGCGCGAACTTGCGCTTAGGCTCGCCGCGAGGCTCGAAGCAGATCCCGACGTCGCGTCGGTCCAGGTGGCGGGACCAGGCTTCGTCAATCTGCGCCTGACCGATGCCTTCTGGGCGGCAGAGGTCGCCGCGATCCTGCAAGCCGGCAGCGCATATGGCCGCTCCGACTTAGGCCGCGGCACCAAGGTGAACGTCGAATACGTTTCCGCCAACCCGACCGGCCCGATGCATGTCGGCCATTGCCGCGGCGCGGTGGTCGGCGACGCGCTTGCCAATCTGCTCGCGGCGACCGGCCATGCCGTGACGCGCGAATATTACATCAACGACGCGGGCGCCCAGGTCGACGCACTCGCCCGCTCCGTGTATCTCCGCTACCGCGAGGCGCTCGGTGAAACGATCGGCGATATCCCGAGCGGGCTTTACCCGGGCGACTACCTGAAGCCGGTCGGGGCGGCGCTGAAGGAAGAGTTCGGAAACGGACTCCTGCAATTGCAGACGGCGGAATGGCTGCCGGTCGTGCGCGAACGTGCGGTCGAAGCCATGATGGCGATGATCCAATCCGATCTCGATCTCCTCGGCGTCCACCACGATGTCTTCTTCTCCGAGCGGTCGCTGAAAGGCGGCAGCACCGACCGCGTCGCCGAGGCGATCGCCGCGCTCGCCGAGAAGGATTTGATCTATCGCGGCAAGCTGCCGCCGCCGAAGGGTCAGCTTCCCGAAGATTGGGAGGACCGCGAGCAGACGCTCTTCCGATCCACCGATTTTGGCGACGATGTCGACCGCCCGCTCCTGAAATCGGACGGGAGCTACACCTACTTCGCGTCCGACATCGCCTACCACTACGACAAGTACCTGCGCGGGTTCCGTAAGATGATCGACGTGCTCGGCGCAGATCACGGCGGCTACCCGAAGCGCATGAAGGCGGCCGTGACGGCGATGAGCGACGGCGAGGCCGCCCTTGAAATCCTCTTCTGCCAGCTCGTGAAGCTGTTCCGCGCCGGGGAGCCGGTCGTCATGTCGAAACGCTCCGGCGACCTCGTCACGCTGCGCGAGGTCGTCGAGGAAGTGGGGGCGGGCTCCGTCCGCTTCATGATGCTCTTCCGCAAGGCCGACGCGCCGCTCGACTTCGATTTTTCAGCCGTTCAGCAGCAGTCGAAGGACAATCCGGTCTTCTACGTGCAATACGCCCACGCGCGGACCGCTTCCGTCCGGCGGCAGGCCGTTGGAGAGCTGCCCGGAACGGCGCTTGACGCCGACTCACTTGCCGCCGGCGACTTCCAACTCCTGGCGGATGAAGGCGAACGGAGCCTCGTTCGCGTGATGGCGGATTGGCCCCGTACCCTTGAGATTGCAGCCCGTAGCCACGAACCGCATCGGGTCGCGTTCTACCTCCACGACCTCGCCAGCGTCTTCCACACGCATTGGAATAGGGGCAAGGAACTGCCGCAATTGCGCTTTATTCGACCGGATGACGTTGCGCTGAGCCGCGCCCGAATGGGTCTCGTTACGGCGGTCGGATTGGTGCTCAGTTTTGGGTTGCAGGTCCTCGGAGTTGAGGCGCCGGAGGAGATGCATTAATGGGGTGAAACCTCGGCGAACCCACGGTAAGCTAGGTTGAGGTTTATTGTATGGCTGGTAGCGATCCAAGGTCGAGCCGGGCTCCAGGCGCGGTACCCGACCACGGCAATTTTGAAGCGGAAGAAGATCCGCTGATCGAACTCGCGCGCATCGTCAGCGAGGACGGCGGATTTGCCACGCCCAAGACAGAGAAGCCCAAGATGAACCGGAACGAAGCGACCCAGCGCAGCAGCTACGCCGACGGTTTGGAAGCCGAGCTTCTTCAGGAGTTGGAAAACTCGCTCGGCGGCCGCGAGGCACAGCCCGTAACGCCGCCGCGGCCTGCCAGCCCGCGCCAGCCGCCGGCACCCGCGACGAGCCCGCGTGCATCCGCTCCGCCGCCTCAACCACGTGCGCGAGTCGAGGCAGAGCACGACCCCGACGATCTTTTGCGCTCGATCGAAGAGCAGCTTGGCCAGTTCGAGCGCCGGCAGGCGGAGCGTCTTGCCGCGACGACTGCGGACTTCGAATCGGCATTCGAGCCGCCGGCAGCGGAAGAGCGAGAGCCGCAGGCGGGCGACGACGCCGGCATCGAAGAGGAGCGTTTTGCTGCCCTCGACGAAGAGCCGGTGCCGGAGGCACGGCCCAAAGATAGGTGGCAGAGCCCGCGCGTGTCGCTCTTGCGTCCGCTCGACGATGACGAGGAAGAGGTGCCGAGTTCCACCGAAGGCACTTGGGAGGAGCCGGACACGTTGCCGGCGCCGCCGCTGCGCGCTGACTACCGCTTCCGCGGGCCGGCAAGCGCGGATTGGGAACGGCCGGTGCCCGAGAACAACCGCACGCCGTCACCCGCCGCCCAGCGTGAACATCTTCAGGCCGACGAGCCTCCCATCCGGCGCATCGAAAGCCTGCCGGGCTTTGGCGATGAGGAGTCGGACGCCGATCTCTTCGCGCCTTCCGGAAGGAGCAGCAGAGCACACGACCCGTTCGTTGAGGCGGAGCCGGTGCGCGAGGCCGCCGCCGCTCGCTCTGCGGGCGAGGCGGCCCGGCGTCGGCGCATCGCGGACGCATTCCCGGAATTTGAAGAGGGGCCTGTGGCGCAGGACCAGGAAGATCAGGATCGCGACGAGGACGAAGAGGGGCGCGCGGCCATCAACGCGAGGCTGGCGCAAGCTCTGGAATCGGACTTCGAAGACTCCTCGTACGGCAGACAATGGCAGAGCGGCGACACCGCGAGCACCGACGAGCCGAAGGTCGCGGCAGCGGTCGCAGCCGGCGCCAGCCGCCGCGCCGCCGCGGCCCGCGCTCAGGCCGCTCAGCGTAGCAAGGGAGCGCGGACCGCACTCGTCACGATCGCAGGCGTGATCGTCGTTGTGCTGATAGGCGGGGCAGGCGCGCTCTTCCTGCGTTCGACGGAGACAGGACCGGCCGCGCCGCCGCCTGTGATCGCAGCCGACGAAGGACCGGTGAAAGTCACGCCGCCGGCAGATCAGGCGTCGACGGAAAGCGACACGACCGGAGACGCTGTCTACAATCGCGTCGCCGGCAACGCGCCCGCGAGCACAAGCAACGAGCAGGTCGTCGACAACGCCGAGGAGCCGCGCGAGGTCGCGCGGATAGTACTGCCGCAGGCGCAGTCTGGGGGAGACGACGCAGTCGTTCGTCCGGTTGGCGAAGAACCTTCCACGACGGGCTCCTCCGCCTCGACCGGATCGACGGACGAGATCGGACCGCGCCGCGTTCCGACCTTCACGGTCCGCCCGGATGGCTCGATCGTCGCAAACAGCCCGGCCGAAGGCGAACCCGCAACGACCGAACAGGCCCCGGCGGCACAAGAGACGGCGGCCGCGGAACCTGAGGCGCCGGCGGCGGATGCATCTGCGAGCTCGGGCAGCACCGCTGCGCCTGCGAGTTCGGAGGCGTCGCTGCCGCCTGCGGTGGAAGACGCAATGACACCGCGTCCGGCGATCGAGGATTCGACCGACGTTGCCGCCGCCCCGGCGAAGCCCCCGCGCGCCTCACCGCCATCAAGCGCGCCGGTTAATCTTCTTGCCAGCGCGGATGCCACCGCGGCGGCGCCGGCGGCTGTCGGCGACGGCTACCTCGTACAGGTCAGCTCGCAGCGGAGCATGGACCAGGCGCAGTCGGCCTATGCCGATCTGCAGAAGCACTACCCTTCCGTCCTCGGAAATCTGAATCCGGTCATTCAGGAAGCCGACCTGGGGACGAAGGGGATTTATTACCGTGTCCGTGTCGGTCCATGGGCATCGCGCGACGACGCGATCAATGTTTGCGAGTCGCTGAAGACGGCGGGCGGCAACTGCTTCGTCACACAATAAGATCGCCCCAGGCATAGCGTGGCTTCGCGCGCGTTTATTTGCGGTCTTTCCGGGACGGTGCTTTCGGAAGACGAGGCGGCCTTCCTGCGCGAGGCGCGACCGTGGGGCGTCATTCTTTTTGCCAGGAACGTGGAGAACCCGCACCAGATCGGCGTGCTCTGCGCGGCGGTGCGCGAGGCGTTGCAGCGCGAGGACGCGCCTGTGCTGATCGACCAGGAGGGCGGGCGCGTGCAGCGCATCGGGCAGCCGCATCTTCGCGCCTATCCGGCCGGCCCCGTCTATGGCCGGCTTTATCGTCGCAATCCGCTTTCAGGCGTCGAAGCCGCATTCCTCGGCGCGAAGCTCATCGGTCTCGACCTGATCGCGCTCGGCATTAGCGTGAACTGCATGCCGGTGCTCGACATTCCCGTGGAAGGCGGTACGCCCGCAATCAGCGACCGTGCACTTGGCGGAACCGTCGACGCGGTCGCGACCCTCGGCGGAGCGCAGATCGACGGGCTCCTCGCAAGCGGCGTGCTCCCCGTCGTCAAACACATGCCCGGGCACGGGCGGGCGACCGTCGACAGTCATCGCGACATGCCCCAGGTCGATGCCACGATGGCGGAGCTCGAAGCGCAGGATTTCACGCCCTTTCGGTTGCTCGCCAAGCGCTCGCCGCTCGGCATGACCGCGCATGTCGTGTTTTTAGACGTTGATGACGGCGCCCCGGCAACCTTTTCCAGCAACGTCATTGGTAACATCATCCGCGGGCGAATCGGCTTTGACGGGGCGTTGATGACGGACGACATTTCGATGGGCGCGCTTTCCGGCGAGCCGCGCAGCCGTGCGGAGCGGGCGATCGCCGCGGGCTGCGACCTCGTTCTCCACTGCAACGGCCAGATGGAAGAGATGAAGGCGATCGCGGAGGGCGTGCCGGAGCTTGCGGACGAAGCCCTGCGGCGCTGCGAAGCCGCGCTTGCCGTCCGCCGCCAGCCCGAGGCAGCGGAACGGCAGGCGCTTGAAAGCCGCTTCCAGTTCCTGCTCGATCAGGCTCTTGCATGAACGGG
This sequence comes from uncultured Alphaproteobacteria bacterium, assembly GCA_963720705.1. Taxonomy (GTDB): domain Bacteria; phylum Pseudomonadota; class Alphaproteobacteria; order Rhizobiales; family Afifellaceae; genus DASWJZ01. Next base: position 37,648 of record CAVRGJ010000003.1, on the reverse strand, counting down.
CTTGCGGTCGAAACAGCCGATGCGAGCGCTTTCGAGTTCGAGGAGCGTCGGCTCGGCGACGACGAGCGTCTCGTCGTCGACGTTGCCGGCTTCGAAGGACCACTCGACCTCCTGCTGCAGCTTGCGCGCGATCAGAAGGTGGACCTTGCCAAGATCTCGATCCTGGCGCTCGCCGAGCAGTATCTCAAGTTCATCGAGGCCGCGCGACGGCTGCGCCTTGAGATCGCCGCCGACTATCTCGTCATGGCGGCGTGGCTTGCATACCTGAAATCACGCCTCCTGCTTCCGCCCGCGGAAGAAGACGAAGAGCCGAGCGGGGAGGAGCTTGCCGCGGCGCTCGCGCGCCGGCTCAGGCACCTTGAGGCGATCCGTGAGGCGGGCCGTCGCCTGATGAGCTCGGCGCGGCTCGGTATTGACGTTTTCGCGCGCGGAGCGCCGGAGCCACTGTCGGTCAACATGCGCATCGCGTGGGACGCGCGGCTCTACGAACTGCTCTCCGCTTACGCGACGCTCAGGCTGCGCAGCGTCGCCGGCCGCGTCACGCTTCCCGAGCGCCTTGTGTTCACCTTGCAGGATGCGCGCGAGCGGCTGATGCGCATGATCGGCGCAACGCCGCAATGGGAGCTGCTCGATTCCTACCTGGTCGAATATCTCGCCAAGCCGGAGCTGCGCGCGACGGCGCGCGCGAGCACGTTCTCGGCGAGCCTTGAGCTGGTACGCGAGGGAGAAGTGGAGTTGAAACAGAACGCGCCCTTCGCCCCGCTCTACGTCCGCAGGCGCGCGAAGGAAGATGCAATGCCGATGCAGGAGGCGGCGAATGGCTGAGGCGGCCGCCGCCTGGGACGCGACCAACGTGCGCAGCCTCGCGCCGGAGGATCAGCGTCTGCATCTCAGAATGCTGGAGGCGATCCTCTTCGCCGCCGCCGAGCCGTTGTCGCGCGCGGAGATCGAATTGCGCATGCCGGACGGCGTCGATCTCGACGCGCTGCTGCACGAATTGCAGGCGGCATATGCAGGGCGGGGGGTCAATCTCCGCCGCACCGACGACCGCTGGGCCTTTCGCACGGCGCAGGATCTTGCGTTCGTCCTGCGGCGTGACGTGGTGCAAGAGAAGAAGCTTTCGCGCGCTGCAGTCGAGACGCTTGCCATCATCGCCTATCATCAGCCGGTGACGCGCGCCGAGATCGAGGACGTGCGCGGTGTCGCGGTGTCGCGCGGCACGCTCGACGTGCTGCTTGAGGCGGGCTGGATCAGACTGCGCGGCCGCCGGCGCACGCCGGGCCGCCCTGTGACGTTCGGCACGACGCCCGGGTTCCTCGACCATTTCGGACTTGAATCGATCGGCGATCTTCCCGGCCTCGCGGATTTGAAGGCGGCCGGGCTGATCGAGTCGCTCGCCATGCCCGGCGACGACCTGCCGGCCCCGAACGACAACCCGGAACTCGCTCCGGACGAAGATCCGCTTGAGCCGGATTTCGACGAATACGGCGCAACGGAGCCTGACGACGAGGCAGAAGCCGAGCCGGATGAGGGCGCTGCCGAGTTAACCGAGCCCGACGACCGCGACGACTAGGTGGCTTGCCGCATTTCCCCGGGCGGCCCATAAGCCCGGCGCATGGTTTCCCTTCTTCCGGCCGAGCGGCAACGCCGCCGCGCCGCCGCGACGATTGCCTCAAGGCTCACGCTCGAGAAGGTGACGCGGCGCTTCGGACGCGTGACGGCGCTCGACGACGTCGACCTTGATGTCACGCCGGGCGAGGTCGTGGCGCTGCTGGGCCAGTCGGGTTGCGGCAAGACGACACTCCTTCGCGATCGCCGCCGGCGTCGACGCGCCGACCTCGGGCCGCGTGCTCCTCGACGGCCGCGAGGTCGCGTCGCCGACGGTTTTCGTGCCGCCGGAGAAGCGCTCCGTCGGGCTCATGTTTCAGGACTACGCGCTCTTCCCGCACCTGACCGTGTTGAAGAACGTGATGTTCGGGCTGACCGCGCTCGACCGGCGGGCGCGTGCCGACGAAGCGCGGGCGGCGCTCGACCGTGTCGGGCTGCTTCATCTCGCCGATTCCTATCCGCACGAAATCTCCGGCGGCGAGCAGCAGCGCGTGGCGCTTGCGCGCGCCATCGTGCCGCGGCCGGGCGTGCTCCTCATGGACGAGCCGTTCTCCGGCCTCGACAGCCGGCTCAGAGACAGCGTGCGCGCCGACACGCTTTCGGTGCTGCGCGAGGCGGGCGCGACCGCGGTCATCGTCACGCACGACCCGGAAGAGGCGATGCGCATGGCCGATCGGATCGTGCTGATGCGCGGCGGCAAGATCGTGCAGGAGGGCTTGGCCGAGGACCTCTACGACCGTCCGCAAAGCCTCTTTGCGGCGCGCTTCTTCAGCGCGCTGAACGAGCTTCCTGGCGCGGTCGCTTCCGGGCGCGTGGTGACGCAGATCGCCGAATTTCGCTGCGGCGGGCATTCGGAAGGCGCGTCCGTCGTAGTCGCCGTCAGGCCGCGCGGCGTCCTTCTGACGCGGGCCGGCGACAGCGCAAAGGGCACGCCAGGGCGCATCCGCACGCGCTATTTCCTCGGCGAGGTGGAGCTATTCGAAGTGGCGGTGGAGGGGCTTGAGACCTATCTCCTCGCCAAGGCGCGCGCCGGCGACGGGCTCGCGCCAGGAGCGGATGTCAGCGTAAGCTTCGATGAACGTGACGTGCTTATTTTCCCGGAAAGCGGCTAAAGCCTTGCGATTGAAGGCGAGGGGCCGATTTGCAATAGTCCGGCCGCAGCCGGCGTAACAGGCGACAAGCGGGGGTTTTGGAGACCGATATGGGTAGTTTATCGATTTGGCATTGGATCATCGTGCTCCTGCTCGTCATGGTGCTTTTCGGGCGCGGCAAGATTTCCGATCTGATGGGCGACGTGGCGAAGGGCATCAAATCCTTCAAGAAGGGCATGGCCGAGGACGACGATGCGAAGCCGCACACGATCGACCACGATCCGGCGCAGCCGATGGCGTCGGAGCCCGCCGAGAAGAAGAGCAAAGTGAGCTGAGCGCCGACGCGCCAGGCCTAAACGATGTTCGACGTCGGTTGGAGCGAGATCCTCGTCATCGCGGCGGTCGCGATCATCGTGGTCGGTCCGAAGGACCTGCCGCGCATGCTGCGGACCTTCGGCAAGACGATGGGCCAGGTGCGGCGCACCGCGAACGACTTCAAGCGCCAATTCGACGAAGCGCTGCGCGAGGCGGAGCGCGAAGCCGGTCTTGAGGACGCGAAGAAGCAGATCACCGAGGCGGCGAAGCCTCTGAGCGACGTCAAGAAGGATCTCGACGCGACGATGCGCGCGGCGGAGAAGCCGGTTGTCGCGTCTTCGTCCGCGCCGGTTCCCGCGCCGTCGCCCGAGCCGGAGCCGACCGGCGAGCATCCGCACGCAGCCGAGCCGGTGAAGACCGGCGCGCCGACGCCCGCGCACGGGAGCGACGCGGCATGAGCGAGGACGACATCGAGGCATCGAAGGCGCCGCTCATCGAGCATCTGATCGAGCTCAGGAAGCGGCTGATGCGCGCGATGATCGCGATCTTCATCGCCTTCATCATCTGCTTCTTCTTCGCAAGCCGCATCTTCAACATCCTGGTGATCCCCTACGAGCGCGCTGCGGGGCCGCTGCGGGAGATCAAGCTCATCTACACGGCGCCACAGGAGTACTTCTTCACGCAGATGAAGCTCGCCCTATTCGGCGCGCTGTTTCTGGCATTCCCGATCATCGCCAATCAGATCTACAAGTTCGTCGCCCCCGGCCTCTACAAGAACGAGCGCCGCGCCTTCCTGCCGTTCCTGATCGCGACGCCGATCCTCTTCGCGCTCGGCGCGATGCTCGTCTATTTCGCGGTGATGCCGCTTGCCATGCGCTTCTTCCTGTCGATGGAGCAGCACGGCGGGCCGGGGCGGGCGTCGATCGAGCTTCTGCCCAAGGTCAACGAATATCTCGGGCTGATCATGACGCTGATCTTTGCGTTCGGCCTGGTGTTCCAGCTGCCAGTGTTGATGACGCTGCTTGCGCGCGCCGGGATCATCACGACGGAGACGCTGAAGGGAAAGCGCAAATGGGCGATCGTCATCGCCTTCATCGTTGCGGCGATTCTGACCCCGCCCGACCCGATCAGCCAGATCAGCCTGGCGCTGCCGACGATCGCACTCTACGAGATCTCGATCTTTGCCGTGCGCTACGTCGAGCGACAGCGCGCCGCCGCGGAGGCGCAACGCGAAGCGGCCGACGCCGCGGCGTAGAGCCGCCGATTCACCTCTCCATCTTCATGCCCGGACTTGACCCGGGCACCCATTCCAGTACCCGTCACGCCGCCTCGACTGTTCCGGAATGGATAGCCGGATCGAGTCCGGCAATGACGACATCAAAGTCGGGTGTCCGTCCGGGCGCCTGACCTGCTTGCCCAGGCCGAAAAATGCTCGACATCAGATGGATCCGCGAGAACCGGGAGGCGCTCGACACCGCGCTGAAGAACCGCGGGGCCGCGCCGGAGGCGGAGAACCTCATCAGGCTCGACGAGGCGCGGCGCGCGGCGATCCAAAAGCTGCAAGACATGCAGACCCGCAGGAACGCCGCCTCGAAGGAGATCGGGCAGGCGAAGGCGGCGAAGGAGTTTCCGCGCGCCGAGGCGCTGATGGGCGAGGTCGCGGCGCTGAAGGATCAGATGGCGGCGGCGCAGGAGGAGGAGCGGACGGCGGAGAAGGCGCTGAACGATGCACTCGCAACTGTTCCCAACATCCCACTTCCCGATGTGCCGGTCGGCGACGAAACCGCGAACACGGAAATCCGCACCTGGGGCGAGCCGCGCCGCGTCAATTGGGCGAAGGAGCATTTCGAGCTTGGCGAGGCGCTCGGCCAGATGGATTTCGAGACGGCGGCGAAGCTTTCCGGCTCGCGCTTCGTGGTGCTGAAGAAGGGGCTCGCGCGCATGGAGCGCGCGCTCGGCCAGTTCATGCTCGACCTCCACACCGAGGAGCATGGCTACACGGAGGTGCAGCCGCCGCTGTTGGTGAAGGACGAGGCGCTGTTCGGAACGGGGCAGTTGCCGAAGTTCGCGGGCGGATCAGTTCTTCGCCTCTATGGACATCGACTCGCCGCATGACATCCATAGTCTTCTGCGAATCGTACTGAGCAGCATCCTTGGGTTATGGCGAACATCTGAACCCAGCAGCGGTTGCGAGAGAGTCGGCGAACGCATCGTGGCGATTCGTCGCGACACAGAGGATTGGCAGGGAGACGTCCTGAGTGAGTCTCGATGGCAGTGCCCATGTCGAGAGCTTGGGAATGTTCTCTGGCTCATCCCCACAGCCGAAGTCCCGCTCACCAATCTCGTGCGCGAGTCCATCCTCAGCGAAGAAGAGCTCCCGCTCCGCGTCACCGCGCTGACGCCGTGCTTCCGTTCCGAGGCTGGCTCGGCGGGGAAGGACACGCGCGGCATGCTGCGCCAGCACCAGTTCGACAAGGTGGAACTCGTCTCGATCACCACGCCGGAAAAGAGCCTCGAAGAGCACGAGCGCATGACGATGTGCGCCGAAGAGGTGCTGCGCCGGCTCGACCTTGCCTACCGTGTCGTCGTGCTCTCGACCGGCGACATGGGCTTTTCCGCCCAGAAAACCTACGATCTCGAAGTCTGGCTGCCGGGCCAGAAAGCCTTCCGCGAGATTTCGTCGTGCTCCGTCTGCGGCGACTTCCAGGCGCGGCGGATGCAGGCGCGCTACCGGGCGAAGGACGAGAAGCAGCCGCGCTTCGTCCACACGCTGAACGGCTCCGGCGTCGCGGTCGGCCGCGCGCTGATCGCGGTCATGGAGACCTACCAGAACGAGGACGGCTCGATCACCGTGCCCTGATGTGCTGAAGCCCTACATGCGCGGGGTGGAGAGGATCGAAGCCTCGTAAGGCTGCACAGCGGTCGCGCGTCCTTCGAGGCCGCCGCTTCGCGGCGGCTCCTCAGGATGAGGAAGTTTGAGGATGGCACGCACCCGACCTCCCTCATGCTGAGGTGCCTGCCGAAGGCAGGCCTCGAAGCACTCGCAACATCGCCGCCCCTAACCTCCCCTTGAGGGGAGGTTACTTGCGCCTACTCGCCGCCAACGCTTTTCCGAATCCCTCTCTTAACCATCCTCAGGCAATATCCGGCGCGATGAGCGCCGAGCCCGCCTTAGCCCCCGAGAGCGAATTCCAGGAAGACGAGGAGACGCAGGTCCAGGCGGCCTTCCTCGTCCTCAAGCTGCGCGGCATGGGGATCGCCGATGTTGCGGTGCTGCGGGCGATGGAGACGGTGCCGCGCTCCCTCTTCGTGCGGCCGGAATTCCACCGCCACGCCTATTCCGACCACGCGCTCCCGATCGATTGCGGACAGACGATCGCAGCACCCTCCGTCGTCGGCGCGATGACTGCGTCGCTCGACCTTGCCGACCGCCATGCGGTGCTGGAGATCGGCACCGGCTCCGGCTACCACACCGCGATCCTTGCGCAGCTTTCGCGACGCGTGACCACGATCGAGCGCTTTCGCACGCTCTCGCGCGCGGCCGAGACGCGCTTTCAGGCACTCGGCATCCGCAATATCAGCACGCTCGTCGGTGATGGCCTGCAGGGCTGGCGGCCGCAGGCGCCGTTCGACCGCATCCTGGTCGGCGCAGCGTGCCCGGAGCCGCCGGTCAGGCTCATCACCCAACTCACCGACAGCGGCATCCTGATCGCGCCGATCGGGGAGGAGAGGACGCCCCAACGGCTGACCCTCTTCCAGCGGATCGGCCACAACGTCGACACGCGCGACCTCGGGCCGTGCCGTTTTTCTGCCATTGTTCCCGCTCCGACCCAGAACCTTTAACCCGTTGTCAACCCTGCCTCCCCTTTAATTCGGGCTCCGGTCTTCTTTGAGTTTCGAGTAGGGGAGCGCACCGTGCCTACGGTTTTCCTTCCAGCCCACAAATCCATCCCGCTGAGGATCAGCCTTGTTGCGCTCCTTGTCGGGCTCGGGGCGTGCAGCAATATCGATGCGCTCCGCGCGCCTGTGTTCACGGGCTCGACCAACAACCAGCAGCAGATCCTCTCCGGCACGACGTCGCCGCTCGGCAACGCCTATATCGGGCCGCAGACCGCGGGCATTCAGGGCGCCGACCTTCCGCCCCCGCAAGGCGCCTCGCAGTATCCGCAATATGCCGCCGCGCCCGCCTACGCGCCGTCGGCTTACGCGCCCGCGCAGAGCCCGCCGCAACCCTACACGCCGCCCGGCGGCTACACGGCGAACGCGGCGCCGACGCCGGTCGCCCAGCTTGCGTCGGCTGAGCCCGGCACAATTCAACGCGGCGCGCCGCCGACGACGCTCAACGAAGAAGCGGCACGGATCGAGAGCCGCAAGCCGCACGGTGCGGCGACCACGCATCTCGTGCAGCCGGGCGACACCGCCTGGAACATCTCGCAGCGCTACGGCATCTCCGTCAGCGAGCTTGCCGCGGCGAACGGCGGCTCGACCACCGTCCGTCTTGGACAACGGATCGTCATTCCCGCCAGCTCAGGTGAGCGCGGCGTGCAGCTTGCGAGCCTGAACCCGACCGAAATTCCGCGTCCGGCGCCGCCGGCGCCGATGGTGGAAGTTCCCGTCGCCGCTACGCAGGCGCCGCGGCCCGCGCCGACTGAGCAGCAGATCGCGGTCGCGCCGCAGACCGGCAATGCCGGATCGCTTGCTCCGGTCGCGCCTGAAGCGCCGGTCGCCGCGACGGAAGGATTCCGCTGGCCGGTCCGCGGGCGCATCATCTCCGGGTTCGGCAAGAAGCCCAACGGCGAGCGCAACGACGGCATCAACCTCGCGGTGCCGGAAGGCACGTCGGTCAAAGCGGCCGAGGACGGCACCGTCATCTACGCCGGCAACGAGCTGAAGAGCTACGGCAACCTCGTCCTGATCCGCCACGCGAACGGCTGGGTGTCGGCCTATGCCCACAACAGCAAGCTTGAGGTGAAGCGCGGCGACCAGGTCAAGCGCGGTCAGGTCATCGCGCTGTCCGGAATGACCGGCGGCGTGACCACACCACAAGTCCACTTCGAGCTCAGGAAAGACGCGGCACCCGTCGATCCGCTGCAGCACCTGAGCGAGACCTGAGCCGGAACCCGCTCAACCCTGTCGTCGTTGCCGGGCAAGACCCGGCAATCCATTCCCCGGTTGAGGCGTTTTGTTCACGAGTACGGAATGGATGCCCGGGTCAAACTGGGCATGACGACAGGGTGGGTCGTCCGGCCTAATCCAGCCTGACGCCCTTCCGCCCCGCCAGATCCTGCACGAACTGCCAAGCGACGCGGCCGGAGCGGCTGCCGCGCGTCGTCGCCCACTCGAGCGCCTCGGCGCGCCACTCTTCCGCGTCGGCCGGAATGGCGAAGTGCTCGACGTAGCCCGCGACCATCGCGAGGTATTCGTCCTGGCTGCAATTGTGAAAGCCGAGCCAGAGGCCGAAGCGATCCGACAGCGACACCTTCTCCTGCACGGCGTCCGACGGGTTGATGGCGGTGGAGCGCTCGTTCTCCACCATGTCGCGCGGCATCAAATGGCGGCGGTTCGAGGTCGCATAGAAGACGACGTTGTCCGGGCGGCCCTCGACGCCGCCTTCAAGCGCCGCCTTCAGCGACTTGTAGGACGCGTCGCCGGCGTCGAACGAGAGATCGTCGCAGAAGAGGATGAAGCGCTCCGCGCGGTCCCGCACGACCCCCATCAGTGCCGGTAGCGTCTCGATGTCCTCGCGATGGATCTCGATCAGCTTGAGAGGGGCGGCCTCCGGCGGCAGGGCAGCAGCGACGGTCGCATGTACCGCCTTGACGAGCGAGCTCTTGCCCATGCCCCGCGCGCCCCACAAAAGCGCGTTGTTGGCCGGAAAGCCGGAGGCGAAGCGAGTGGTGTTGTCGATCAGGATGTCGCGCGAACGGTCGATTCCCTTGAGGAGCGGCAGCGCGACAAGATTGACCTTCGGCACCGGCTTCAGATGCGGGGGATCGGCGTGCCACACGAACGCCGCGGCGGCGGAGAGATCGACCCCGCCGGTCGGCTTCGGCGCGAGCCGCTCTAGAGCGGCGGCGATCCGCTCCAGAACGTCCAGGGTGGGGTTGAAGCTTTCCTGCAAGGACGGCTCCCAAAGCTCCTCGGCAGGCGCGATATCACGCCCGGCCAGTGCGGCAAAGGGCCGTCCGTGCCGAGGGTTGCGGAGTTGCAATGGCCCGGCCCCTGACTATAGTCCGCGCCAATTCAAAGGGCCGCGGCCCGCTTGAAAGGAAGATCGGCCTTCATGTGGGTCACTCCGGCCTTTGCTCAGACCGCTGGCGGCGGCGGGCTCGATATGATGACGACGTTGCTGCCTTTCGCGCTCATCTTCGTCATAATGTATTTCCTTATCCTGCGCCCGCAGCGGCAGACGCAGAAGCGGCGCGAGGACATGCTTAAAGCGATCCGCCGCGGCGACACGATCGTCACCAACGGCGGCATCGTCGGCAAAGTGACGAAAGTCGTCGACGACACCGAGGTGGAGCTGCAGATCGCCGAGGGCGTGAAGGTGCGCGCGATGCGCAGCATGATCGCGGAGGTCAGGACGAAAGCGGAGCCGGTGGCCTCCAACTCGAACTAGCGCGGAGACGGGCGCGGCCCTGAAAGATCGACACCGATGCTCTATTTCCAGCGCTGGAAGATCGCGCTCATCCTGTTCGTCGCGTTGGCGGGTATCGTCGCGACTATTCCGAACTTCTTCTCCGCGGAGACGGTGGCGTCCTGGCCGAACTTCCTGCCGAAGCGGCAGATCACGCTCGGACTTGATCTACGCGGGGGCGCGCATCTCCTTCTTGAGGTGAACCGCGACAGCCTGGTCAAGGACCGGGTGCAGACGCTCGAGGGCGACGTTCGGCAGACGCTGCGCGAGCAGCATATCGGTTACCGCGGGCTCGACGCGCACGGCCAGGTCGTCTCCTTCAACCTGCGCGATTCCGCCGACGCGGAGAAAGCGCTTACCGCGCTGCAGCCGCTTGCCGCGCCGGTACAGACCGGCCTCTTCGGGCAAGGGGCGCTGCGCGAAGTGGAGATCGCGCAGTCGGGCGACCGCATTACTGCGACGCTCACCGACGACGGCATCGATGCGCGCATGCGCGCGGCGGTGACACAGAGCGTGCAGGTTCTCGACCGCCGCTTGAACGCGCTCGGCACGACCGAGCCATCGATCCAGGCGCAGGGGAGCGACCGCATCCTTGTCGAGGTGCCGGGCCTGCAGGACACCAAGCAGCTCAAGCAGATCCTCGGTCAGACCGCGCGCATGACCTTCCACATGGAGTGCAGCGAGGCCTCGACCGACGGCGTCACCCCGCCGGCCGGCTGCGAGAGCGTAGAATCGGCGACTGCCGGTCAGCCGCCGATCATGGTCGAATCGCGCGCGCTTCTCTCCGGCGACGACCTCGCCGACGCGCAGCCCTCGTTCCATCAGCAGACCGGCCAGCCGATCGTCAGCTTCCGCTTCAACACGCGCGGCGCGCGCATCTTCGCCGACGTGACGCAGCAGAACGTCGGTCGCCGCTTCGCCGTCGTGCTCGACGGCAAGTACATCACCGCGCCTGTGATCCGCGACGCCATACTCGGCGGCTCCGGCATGATCGAGGGCAATTTCACGGTGGAGGCCGCGCAGAACCTCTCCGTTTTGCTCCGCGCCGGCGCGCTTCCCGCCGACCTCACGATCGTTGAGGAGCGCACCGTCGGCCCGAGCCTTGGGCAGGATTCGATCCGCGCCGGCGAGATCGCCTCGATCGTCGGGCTCTTCGCGGTCGTCGTGTTCATGGCCGTCTGCTACGGCATTCTCGGCGTGTTCGCCGATATCGCGATGATCGTGAACACCTTCCTGATGTTCGGATTCATCACGGCCTCGGGCGCTACGCTGACACTCCCGGGCATCGCGGGCATCGTCTTGACGATGGGCATGGCCGTCGACGCCAACGTGCTGATCTATGAGCGCATGCGTGAGGAGTACCATCTCGGGCGCTCGACCATCGCGTCCTTCGAGACGGGCTTCTCCCGCGCCTTCGCGACGATCATCGACTCGCATCTTACGGCGCTGATCGCGGCGCTCGCGTTGTTTGCGCTCGGCGCCGGACCGATCCGCGGCTTCGCGGTCGCCTTCGCCATCGGCATCATCTGCACGCTCTTCACCGCTTACCTCATGACGCGGCTCATCGTCGCCACGTGGGTGCGCTACGCGCGCCCGAAAACCGTTCCGCTTTAGGCTCCCGCCATGCCCCTTCGCATCATTCCCGACGGCACGAACATCCCTTTCATGTGGCTTGCGCGAATCCGCACGCCGATCTCGCTGGTGCTGGTCGCTGCGTCCTTCGTGCTGCTCTTCACCGTCGGCCTCAACCAGGGCATCGACTTCAAGGGCGGTACGATGATGGAGGTGCGGCACAAGGCGGGAGCGGCCGATCTCGCCCAGATCCGCTCGCAGGTCACCGGCCTCAATCTCGGCGATGTCGAGGTGCAGGGGATCGGCGAACCGACGGACGTGCTGATCCGCGTGGCGATGCAGCCGGGCGGCGATTCGGCGCAGGAAGCCGTGGTTCAGAAGGTGCAGTCCGCGCTCGGCTCTTCGGACTACGAATACCGCCGCGTCGAGGTGGTCGGCCCGCGCGTTTCCGGCGAGCTTGCACGGACCGGTCTCATCGCCACCGTGTTCACCATCTTCGGCATCATGGTCTACATCTGGTTCCGCTTCGAATGGCAGTTCGCGGTCGGCGCGGTCGCGACGCTCGTCCACGACGCGATCCTGACCATCGGCTTCTTCGCGGCGACACAGATCGACTTCAACCTCTCCTCGATCGCCGCGATCCTCACCATCCTTGGCTACTCGCTGAACGACACGGTGGTGATTTTCGACCGAATCCGCGAGCTTCTACGGCGCTACAAGCAGATGCCGCTCAGCGACCTCATCGACCTCGCCACGAACCAGACGCTGGCGCGCACCATCATGACGTCGCTGACGACGCTGCTGGCGCTCTTCGCGCTCTTCTTCTTCGGCGGCGAGGTGATCCGCTCCTTCACCGCCGCGATGCTGTGGGGCGTGTTCATCGCCACGGCATCCTCGATCTTCATCGGCGGGCCGATCCTGATCTACTTCAACCTTCGCCCGCGCGTCGACGCCGGCCAGCGAGCCTCGAAGCCCGCGGACGCCGCCAAGGCCTGAGATGAGCGAAAGCGGCGGCGGCTTCCTGATGGAGCCGGCCCGCTTTCCGGGCCGTGCGCCGATCGAGGCTTACGGGAACGGCGGCTTCCGCTTTGCCGACATGTCGCATCGCGGCTCGATCCTGGCGCTGCCGAGCGGCATTGAGGCGTGGCCGGTCACCGCCGCTGGGGAGATAAATGCAGAGACGCTCCGCCGGCTCATAGCCGAGGCAGCGACGATCGATATCCTGTTGATCGGCACGGGCGAGACGATGACGCCGCTTCTCCGCGCGTCACGTGAGGTGCTTGAAGGTGCAGGCCTCTTCCCGGAACTGATGTCGACGGGCGCGGCGGTCAGAACCTACAACGTGCTTCTCTCGGAAGAACGCGCCGTCGCCGCGGCACTCGTCGCCGTGGAGAGCGTGCGGTGATCGACACGCGCGGCAGGGCTGAGCGTAATCTCCCCCTTGAGGGGAAGTTAGTGGCAGTCGAGCGGCTTGCCTGATGGGCGACGGCGCATCAGCCGACGATATCGCCTACGTCACCGCGCTGGTTCGCGCACACGACCGGCCGCGCTACTACGCAACTCTCTTTTCGCCGCCCGCGATCCGCGCCGACCTGCTCGCGATCTACGGCTTTGCCGCGGAGATCGCCCGCGTGCCGAACCAGGTACGCGAACCGACGCTCGGCGAGATCAGGCTGAAATGGTGGAGCGACGCGCTCGTGGAGGCGATCGGAAGGGGTGGTGGCGGCGAAACGCCGGCGCTCCGCGCTGCAGCCGCCGCAATCACGCGCCTTGCTCTTCCGATCGCGCCGTTCACAGCGCTGATCGAGGCGCGCAGTGCCGACCTCTATGCCGACCCGCCGGCGACGCTCGGCGACCTCGAAGGGCGGATGGGCGAAACGGAATCCGTTCTCTTTCAGATGACGGCGATCGCATCCGGTGCCGCCGGCCCTGAAACCGCCGACGCGGCCGGCCACGCCGGCGTTGCCTACGGCATCGCTCGCCGGCTCGCCTTGTTCGCATCGGAGCGGGCGCGCGGCCGAACGATCCTCCCGTCCGACCTCCTCGAAGAGGCCGGTCTTAAGGCGGCGGAGGTGTTCGCGAGCACCACGCCCGGCGCGCTCCCCGGCGCAGTCGCAAAGCTGACGGGCGCTGCGCGCGAGCATCTGGCCCGCGCGAGAGCGCTCATCGCCCGGCTCGATGCATCGACCCGCCCCACCTTCTTGCCGCTCGCAACAGTCCCGCCGCTCTTGACGCGGATTGATCGGCTCGGGCCAGCGATCGCGGCGCGCGCGGTGGGCGTGTCGGATCTTGAAGGTCTGCTGCGGATCGGGCTCGCGCATCTTCGCGGCCTCGGGAGGGGCTAGCAATGTCCGGATGATCAGGCGGCGAGTCGCTTGGTCGCGCCGACCCAAATGTCGAAATCGCGGAGCGCGCGGCGCGACAGCGCGCGCTTTCGTGCCAGCGTCTTGGCGGTGCCGCGAAGTCGGTTCCCGTCCTCGTCCCTGACCGGCTGATCGATCGGCGGGAAGAGCCCGAAATTCACGTTCATCGGCTGGAAGTCGCGCGCCGCCTCGCCGGGCACGGCGAGCTTGCCCGTGACGTGAGCAAGGAGCGCACCGTGCGCGGTCGTCAAAGGCGGAGCGGTCGGCGCTTCACCAAGCGCCTCGGCGGCGACAAAGCGCGCCGCCATCAATCCCATGGCGGCCGACTCTACGTAGCCCTCGCAGCCGGTGATCTGTCCGGCGAAGCGGATATGCGGTGCGGACTTCAATCTCAGTGTCTCGTCGAGCAGCAGCGGCGAGTTCAAGAAGGTGTTGCGGTGAAGGCCGCCGAGCCGCGCGAACTCGGCGCGCTCGAGGCCGGGGATGGTACGGAAGAGCCTGATCTGCTCGCCGTGCTTCATCTTGGTCTGGAAGCCGACCATGTTGAAAAGCGTGCCGAGGGCGTTGTCCTGGCGGAGCTGCACGACCGCGTAGGGTTTCTGCTCCGGCTTGTGACGGTTGGTGAGACCCATCGGCTTCATCGGCCCATGCCGGAGCGTCTCGGGCCCGCGCTCCGCCATCACCTCGATCGGCAGGCAGCCGTCGAAATACGGCGTGTCCTTCTCCCAGTCGTGGAATTCCGCCTTCTCGGCGGCAACGAGTCCCGCGACGAAGGCGAGGTACCGGTCGCGGTCGAGCGGACAGTTGATGTAGTCGGCGCCCGTGCCGCCGGGACCAGACTTGTCGTAGCGCGACTGGAACCAGGCGACATCCATGTCGATCGTCTCGCGAAAGACGATCGGCGCGATTGCATCGAAGAAGGCGAGGCGGTCGAGCCCCGTCGCCGCCTGAATGGATGTGGCGAGCGCTGAGGAGGTGAGGGGGCCGGTCGCAACAATTGACAATCCCCATTCCGCCGGCGGCAGCGATGCGATCTCGCCCGCTTCCACACGGATCAGCGGATGCGTGCGAAGCGTCTCCGTCACGCTCTCCGAAAAACCGTCGCGATCGACGGCGAGCGCGCCGCCGGCCGGAAGCTTGTGCCGATCGCCTATCGCCATCACCAGCGATCCGGCGCGGCGCATCTCGGCGTGGAGCAATCCGACGGCGTTCGTCTCAAAATCGTCGGAGCGGAAGGAGTTCGAGCAGACGAGCTCGGCGAAGCCGCCGGTCTTGTGCGCCGGCGTCATCACGATCGGCCGCATCTCGTGCAGGATCACCGGAATGCCGCCCGCCGCGAGCTGCCATGCAGCCTCCGAGCCGGCGAGGCCGCCGCCAATCACGTGGACCATTTCAGGGCGTTCCTTCATGGCCGCGATATGGGACGAACCGGCCAGAAACGGCAAGGGTGCGGCTCAAAAGCCACGCTCTGCGCCTCGTCGGCCTCGGCCTTGCGCGTTATGGTCGACGGAACGTTAACGCCAGCTGCGTAGCATGGTTGCGATGCTGAGAAGCGCTCTCGTCTTATGGATGCTGATAGGGCTCGCGAACACGGCAGCCGCTCAGAAAGGCTGGTACGCGCGCGGACACGGGCATCCACCGACTGCCAACAAAGCCTATATCTGCCACGGCTACACATGCCGAATCGTCTCGCTCGTCTATTTCAATAGCGACGATATTCGCCAGATCGCCGGAAGCCTTGCGACAGGCACTCCAAATGCCGCAGCGGAGAGGCAGGCCGTCTCGCGCGCTGACCAGGTTTTCGAGAGAATTGTCGGGGAGCGTGTCGGCACGTCGGGTGACCTACCCCGCATGCAGTTTGCCAGGCCGGCCGACGACCAGATGGATTGCATCGACGAAGCGACGAACACGACGAGCCTGCTTCTGCTCCTCGCGAAGCACGGCTATCTCAAGTATCACAAGGTCGAAGCGCCGGCGGCGCGCGGTTTCTTCGTTGACCTGCGCTATCCGCATGCGACCGCGGTGCTGACAGACACGAGCACAGGCGAGAAGTGGGCGATCAATTCGTGGCCGCGCGCCAACGCAGAGCCGCCGGTCATTCAGCCGCTTAAAGTGTGGAAGCGTGCCCGCTCGGGCGACCCGCTCTCCTGAGAACCGCCCCTTGGAAATGAAAAGGCCGGCGGGCGTCTGGCGCCCCCGGCCTGTTCGTTGGCATTGATGCTTCAGCCGGCCTAGAGGCGCGCAGCCTCGCGTGCCAGTCTGCCGATGTCGCCGCGGCTGATCCCAAGATCGGAGAGCTCGCGGGGCGTGAGCACCTGCAGCTCGCGAACGGTCTCGCGATAACGCCGCCAGCGGCGGAAGCGCCCGTAGATGGTGTTGTTGGTTTGCGACATTGTCTTTAGTCCTTCTTCGCCCACCCCTTGGTGGGCCCCGCAGATCCTGCGGTCACCTCGGCATATAGAAGGGAGCGTCGGCATTGTGCAGTGCAACAAACGCATGGCTGCAATGCCGCAAAGGCAAAAGGGCTTAATATTTCAGTTACTTTGCCACGCTTTGGGCGCGTTTCCCCCCGCGCGTAGCCTTTCTGAGCGAGTTGTGCCGGTCAGACGCGGCGGGCGCCTATTTCCACAGGCGGACAGTGAGACGGCCGGGTGCGCGGCCCGGCATGCGTTCCTTACAGCCAGCCGTGTTTGCGGAAACGCCAATAGAGCACGGCGCAGATCACGGCGACGCCGCCAAGGACGACAAAATAGCCGAATCGCCAATGCAGCTCCGGCATATCGACGAAGTTCATCCCATAGATCCCGGCAACGGCGGTCGGGACCGCAAGGATCGCAGCCCAGGCCGCGAGACGCCGCGTGATGTGCGCCTGCTGCGCCTGCCCGGTCATCAAGCTCGCCTCGAAGGCGAAGGCCAGCACCTCGCGCAGCGCGTCGATCTCTTCCTGTACGCGGTGAACATGGTCCGTTACATCGCGGAAGAGCGGCTGCATCGACTGATCGACCCGCCGCGCCTCGGCGTGCTCGAGCCTGCGGCAGACCTCGATCAGTGGCACGGCGGCATTGCGCAGGCGCAGGAGGTCCCGCCGCATCATGTAGAGCCGCTCGATCGCCGCCTCCGCCAGCGTCGCCGCGAAGACCTGGTCCTCGATCTCGTCGACCTCGGCGTGAATGGCCTCGATCACCGGCAGGTAGTTGTCCACGATGAAATCTAGGACGGCATAGAGGATGTAGTCCTCGCCGTTGGCGAGCACGATAGGGCAGGCTTCGAGGTGCTGGCGCACCGTCTTGTAGGAGGTCGAAGCACCGTGTCTGACGGAGACGACATAGCCTCGCCCGACGAAGAGATGCGTCTCGCCGAAGTCGATGCGGCCGTTGATGAGCTGCGCTGTCCGCGCGACGACGAAGAGCGCCTCGCCGTATTGCTCGATCTTTGGCCGCTGGTGCGCCTGGATGGCGTCCTCAATCGCCATCTCGTGCAGATCGAACTGCGCCTGCACGCGTCGAAGCAGCTCGAGTGACGGCTCGTAGAGACCGATCCAGACGACATGGCCCGGCCGCTTCGACCATTCGCCGGCTTCCTCGATCGCGGCGTCGCAGATGCGGCGACCGCCGGCATAGACTCCGGCCGCGACGACACCCAGTTCGCCTGCGGGGGAGGGCGCAGACGGAATGTCTTCGACGGCCGGCTTTGCGCCTCCGACAGCCATGCTCAACCCCCTGCGGCGGGCGAAAGGCGCAAAACGACGACCGCCTACGTTAGCCGGGGATTTTATCAGTCCTGTGGCGCCCGGGAAGAGCCGGTTAGCGCCCGGCGGCGAGGCGGTCCTTGAGGGCGACGAGAATACCGCGCTGACCCTTTACGATGCGGCGCTCGGCTTCGTCGATCGCGAACCAGGCAGCGCGGTCGGCCTCGGGGAACTCTGCCATGCGCCCGGAGCGTGGCGGCCATTCCATGGCAAAGGTGTTGCTCGTGAAGTTTGCCAGGTCGAGATCGCCCTCCATGGCGAAGGCGACGACGAGTTTGCCGCTCGAATAGCGAAACGTACCAAGCGGCACTGCTTCGCCGACGGGCTCCGAGCCGGTCTCCTCGCGGAATTCGCGTAAAGCCGCGGCGAGCGCATCCTCGCCCTTCTCGCACATGCCCTTCGGGATCGACCAGGCGCCTTCGTCCTTCCGCGTCCAATATGGTCCGCCGGGATGAACAAGCAGGACTTCCAGCCGGCCGCCGGCGTAACGATAGAGAAGTATCCCGGCGCTGCGGAGTGGCATCGGGATGTTCTAGCAAAGTCGGAACCGAAAAGGATAAGTGGGGATTGGCCAAGGATCGAAAGCGGCAGAGCGCCGTGCGGCGAGGAAACGGAAAGGGGTTTGCATGAGCGTGGGTATCGGGGTGATCGGAGCCGGCGTAATGGGCGCGGACCACGCGCGCATCATCGCGAGCCATGTGCAAGGCGCGCATCTCGTCGCAATCTCCGACGCGGACGAGGGCCGCGCCAAGAAGGCCGCCAAGGCGCATTCCGCCCGCCGGCACTACGTCGACGGCAATTCGCTGATCAACGACAAGGAGGTCGAGGCGGTGCTCGTCGCCTCACCCGACAAGACGCATCTCGGCTATGTGCTCGCGTGCCTCAAAACCGGAAAGCCGGTGCTCTGCGAGAAGCCGCTTGCGCCGACCGGCGAGGACTGCCTTCGCACGGTGGCGGCGGAGGTCAAGGGCGGCACGCGGCTGATCCAGGTCGGCTACATGCGACGCTTCGACCCCGCTTATGTGGAGATGCGGGAGACGCTCCTCTCAGGAACTCTCGGCAAGGCGCTCCTCATCCATTGCGCGCACCGAAACGTCTCGGCGCCTGACTGGTTCACGCCCGCGAACTCCATCACCAATTCCGCCGTGCACGAATTCGACATCCTGCGCTGGCTCTTCGACGAAGAGATCGTCGCGGTCTCGACCTTCAAGCCGAAGGGGAAGGCGGGAGTGATGCCGAACGACCCGCTGATCCTCCTGGCAGAGATGGCGAGCGGGATCTTCGCCGACATCGAGGTCTTCATCAACGCCGCCTACGGCTACGACGTGCGCGGCGAGCTGGTCTGCGAACAAGGCACGATCGAGCTCGCGAGGCCGCCCGCGAGCGGCGCGGTCCGCCTCAAGGGCAAACAGGCGGTCTCCTTCCCGCCCGACTGGCGCGGCCGCTTCGCCGATGCCTACCGGCTGGAACTCCAAGCGTGGGTCGACGCGATCCACGCAGGCCGCAGCACAGGCGCGAGCGCCTGGGACGGCTACGTCGCCGAGGCGATTGCCGAAGCGGGCGTGCGCGCGCTGAAGAGCGGCGCGCGGGAGAGGGTGAAGCTTCAGAAGAAGCCGGATTTCTACCGCTGAGCGGGGAGGGCGGGCGCTACCCCGGCTGACGAGCGCGGCCGCGCGGGGCGGCGGCGAATGCCTCCGCGCGCACACGCGCGGAAGAGCGGATCAGCGTCTTGATAGGACGCGGCGCCTTGCCGGAAAGCTCGGCGATCTTGCGGTCTTGATCCATGATGTAGGTCTTCGCAGGCGCGTCGCCGTCAAGCCCGCCGAGCTCTGCGCCCGGCACCTTGCGGTTCGAAGCGCGCGTGCCGTCCTCATAGTGGACGTCGAAGAGCACGAAGCTGGTGTCGATCTTGTCTTTCTTGCGGGCCATCATTCGTTCTCCGTCGGTATCTCAGGCGCCGGCGCTTCGAAGCCTGCGTCAGGCCCAAGGAGCGCTTCGCGCTCGGCGCGGCGCTTTTCGGCATCCGCTTCGCGGCGCTCAAGCCGCTCCCGCTTCTTCTGTTCCTTGGCGCGGTCGCGGTCGCCGCGCTGCTGGCGGTAGTTCGGGGGCCGGAAGCCCATCGCGATCTCCTCGCCGGTCGGTCCCTGAGCTCAAAGACCGACAGTAAGAAGCCCGGCGCGTGTGGGCGCCGGGCGGAAGTCGAAAGCCCTTGCGAGGGGGTTAGTCCATCGAGATGTTCGCTGCGGCGAGCTTGCCGCGCTCGGTGACGACCTCGTAGTTCACCTTGTCACCCTCGCGCAGCATCGAAATGCCCGAGCGCTCAAGCGCGGAGATATGGACGAACACGTCCTTCGCGCCATCGGACGGTGCGATGAAGCCGAATCCCTTCGCCGCGTTGAAGAACTTCACTGTACCTTTTGCCATTGTCTGGCTCCTCTTGAGAACGCGCAAAATCGCGTGTCGGCCGTGGGCGGGGATCGCCTGGGCGCTCGTTCCGATTCGGCGTTGTCCCGAAGAGGCCCCGGACAGGGCAGCAAGCAAGGCAGCAAAATGCGGAAGCGGAGCCGATATAGAGGTTTGCGCGCGGGAGTTCAATGCGGGGCGCGCGATGGGTGCCCGAGGGGTGCACGACAGCGCGGGTAAGCGGGGCTCCCTCCTCCCGGCGACCCGGCACAAGAGATGCCGGGCCGCCTGACAAGCGGCCCGGCGACGCGTCGCTTAGGGGATCAGTTGGTCGCCATCTCGCCGCGGGACAACACTTCCCACGTCGTGTTTTCGCCGTGCTGCTGCGTGTAGAACACGCGCCACCCGCCCTGGAAGGGCGTCGGTTCCTTCGTGCCGATCAGCCCGGCCTCGGTCGCATCGCCGTCGGAGATGTGGATGCCGGTGATCTCGTTGTCGCCCTCGTTTTGGAAGCCCTCGGCGCCCGACGCGCCGATCAGCGTGTCCATCGTGGCGAGCGGGTCGCGGCCGATGCCGAAGAGGCGCTCCGGCTCGGTCCCCGGCTTCGAATAATCGGCTGTCAGGTCGATCGCGTAGGCGGAATTGTAAGCGCGACGCTGGCTGTGCATCGTGTCGCCGGCATCTTCCACGAAGACCACCTTGTCGGCCGACCAGAACGCGACGTTGTCGAGGCCGTTATGCGCCTGGTCGCCGCGATAGGCCATGGTGATCGTGCCCTTCTCGGCGTCGGCGCTATCCTGCGTCAGCCGGAGCACGGCGCCGAAGCCACCGTACTCGGCGCCGGCCTCGGAGCGGGTGTCGGTGTCGCCGGTCTCGTCGAAGACGAATTCCTTGAAGTCCGAGCCCGGACGGAACTGGCCGTTCTCCGGGCGCTTCAACGGCGTCGCACCTTTCGCCTTGGCGAGCGCGTTCGCGTCGAACGGCTCCATGCCGTCCGTATCGGTGTCGTGGAGGACGATCCAGGCGGTGTTCAACGTCGTGCCGTAGGCGTGCAGCTCCTTCATGCCTTCCGACATGATGTCGCCGTCGACGTCGTCGGCGTGGAAGGTGATTGGCGCGCCGTCGGCGGTCATGATCTGCAGCGCCTCGAGCCGTCCGCCCTTGGCGAGATCCGCCTTGTCCTTCGGAACGAAGCGGAAGACGAAGGAGTTCGGCTGCTTGGCGTTGGCGTTGGTCTTGCCCTTCTTGCCGCCGCTATCCTCGACGAGCCAGACGGAGCCGTCGGGCGTGACCTGGACGCCCTCGTAGCCAGCCTGGCCCAGGATTCCGAGCAGCGGCTCGACCTTGGAGGGGAATTCGGCGGTCGCCTGCCAGACGCCGCCGTGCGCGCCGAGCTCCGCGGTGAGGAGCAGGCGTTTGGCGAACGGATCCCAAGCGGAGCCGTCGATCGATCGGGATCGGCGCGTCGTTCACGTCCTTCTCGGCGAGCAGCGTGACGCGATGCGCCTCGTCGGCATCGAGATTGATGCGGGTCAGATGGCCGAGGCTGTTGCCGTCGGCATCCTTGGGGCCGTTCTCGTGTCCCTGGAAGAGGAAGTGCGTGCCGTAATCGTAGCCGGCGGTCGGGCCGGTCGCGCCGGTGAGCACGAGGTAGGTGTTCTTGTCGGGCTCCGTCTTGGTCGCCTCGATCAGCACGTCCTTCTGCTGCACGGCGCCATAGGCCGGGATCATCGAGCCGTCGCCGGCGAAACCGTAGAAGGGGAAGGCGCCGGAGACGTTCTCGACCGGCATGGTGCCGACCGCGACCGGAACCTCGATCAGGCCGGCGGCGAGGGCGTTCGCGGAGGCCGTGCCTTCGACTTTGGCGACGGGGCTCGGGACAGGGGTGAAATCGGCAGCGCCGGCGGGTGCCGCGGCGCCGGCGATGGCGATAAGGCTCACTGAGGCGAGCAGAATGCGTGTGGATGTCATGGGAGGCCTCCTCGTGGTTGGTTTCTCCCGACTTAGAAGCCGCGCGTGTCACTCTCGCGACGGAACGATTTCGTTCGCATGGCGGTGCAGAAACGCGGCGGAAGAGGGGCGCGCGCAATCGTCCGCGGGCACCTTTCGGGCCGCGGGCATCAAGGAGCGGGCCTCCTCGCCTGAGGAGGGAGCGGGGCGCTAAGCGAGCACCTCGAGTATTTGTTGGCGGCGCTCTCCAAGCGCCCCGCGCGGCGATTACGAAACCCGACTCGTCCACTCTTCCTTGCTTCGAGGCCCTTTCGAGAAAGGGCGCCTCGGCACCATGCAGCCGACAACATCCGGCAGAGAGCTTGCGCCCTCGGGGGACCCTTCCGGGCTTCGCCGTGCCGTCCTCTCCGGGAGGGCCGTCGCGGCGCCGCCCGCCCTTCCCGTGATAGCGCCGGTCGCGATCCGGTCCCTCCGTGAAGAGCGGTGACACGGATGATACGCGGGGATTTGGGGGCGGGGATAAGAGGAGAGATGTGGGACGGCCGGACGCAATGCCCGCGACACGCGTCAGCTTGCACGTCACCGCCCCGCGTAGTATGTTTATGCCATGATCCGCTCCTGGCGAAACGCGGGGTCCCGCAAGGTGTGGGAAGGTGAGCGTCCGCGCCAGTTTGGCGGAATGGATTTCGAGGCAGCAGTCGAACTGCTGGCGGCTCTGAACGTTGCGAAATCGCTCACCGATCTGAGCCCGCTGAAGAGCGTCGGGCTGCACAAGCTGAAAGGCGACCGCAAGGATCAGTGGGCAATGACGGTCAACGACCGCTGGCGCATCTGCTTCGAGTTCAAAAAGGGCGACGCCTTTAACGTCGAGATCGTCGACTACCACAGAGGCTAGACATGGCTCCGATCGTTCACCCCGGCCGACTCTTGAAGCGGGAACTCGCCGCGCGGGCGCTGAGCGCGAACCGGCTCGCCCTCGATCTCGGCGTTCCCTCCGGGCGCATCACCGACATCCTGAACGGGCGACGGTCCATCACCGCGGACACGGCGCTCCGCCTCGGCCGATACTTCGGCAACAGCGCGCAGTTTTGGCTCGATTTGCAGAGCCAGCACGACATCGCCGTGGTGGAGAAGGAGAAGGGCGCGGAGATCAAGGAGAGGGTACAATCGGCGAAGGCGGTCTAGTGCGGCCATCTGACGGGTAAATGGCAACTGCGCCTAGATAGGCCCGAACTCCCTTCGAATGGTCGCGAGCACATCCCCAAACGTCTCCGCAATCCGCCCTTTTTCAAAGCGTAATTGCTGGATGCCGTCAAAGTTGGACGCCAGTTCAACACCGTCCTCGACCAGCAAGATTGCACGATCAAAGCCCAGACGCCCTTGAAATAGACCGCACTCGTGGATGACGTTCTGACGAGCTCGCAAGCCCTCGGAAGTCTGATCTTCGCCAATCAGCACAAGCAAGGCTAGTGAAGACTCCCGAGCCATACTGTCCAAGACGTCTCGGATGGCGTGCCCGGCTCGCGCGCCGGTTTCATAGGCAATGATGTTCAATGAATGCTTGTCCTGAAGGTGAGCTTTTAGAAGCTCCCACTGACGGTTGTGTCCGTGACCGATGAAGATCGCGGGCTTTGGGCGGGAACGCTCCCTGATGATCAACTCCTCGCCCCCAGCCTCTTCGAAGACTGAAAAGACATTTTCTATCTTCGCACGCGAAGTTGCTTTCACCGAGACAACCGTGTTTCCTCCAACGAAGAACACATCGAAGTCGAGACTACTAGAGTTATTTTCCCGCCGATTATAGGTTAGTATCGCCTCATGAACGCCATCTGAAGAATATGAGGAGAAGAATTCATCAATCTCGTCGAATGTCCACGACTCCGACCCATTGTGTATCCGGTGCAAGAAGTATGAAACTTGACCTTCGGCCGTGGCATTGTCACAGGCAGAGATAGCGCGCCTTAATACCTGCTGCTTGAACTTGGTCCTCTCGTAAGTCTTCCGCTTTTCCATCTATCCGCTCGCTCCGCCTCTTTTCCACCCTTCTCTGCACCGGCGGTCGCGCCAGCACCGGCTTCGAGAAAAACCTCGCATAACTTCGGCCTTCGCCCTTCTTCGGGCTTCGGCCGACTGGCGCCGCTTCTCCTTCACGATCGCCTCGGGCGGGCCTGACGCGACGATCTCCGCCGCCGCCTTCCGGGGCCGACCCTCGGATCAAGTCCGAGGGCAGGGTTGACGATCCACTTCGGAAGCTCATCACTCCGCCGCAATCGGCGTCAGCTCGAACACTCGCCCATACTTCGCCGCTTCGGCTATGTCGCCGGCGCGAAGGGCGAGGCGGACAGCATCCAGCTTGCGGGCGTCATCGGGCGTCATGGTCGGCGACCAGGCTTTCGTCCGTCGTATTCGAGCTCGATGCTGACTTCGGCGGCATATTTGCCTTCGTGAACGAGCTCTTCGTTTGCGCGTCGTCTTATGGCGCCTCTTGAAGTCCGGCGACCACCTCTCGGAAGCAGGTCGATAGGCTGTAACAAAGACTGCCGTCGCTTGAAATCCCTGCTCCATACCGGGCTTGCCCCGCATCAGCGGTGACCAGCACCGCGAGTCGCCGCTCCGCGTGGATGTCCAGACGACGTGGATGTGGCGGTCCTCCGCATCGTGCTGCAAAACCAGTACCCGCACCCGATCCGGGTAGCTCCTCGATCAAGAACGTCCGCGGCGATGCCCGCAATCACATCTTCCGATAAGAATATCATCGGCAATCGATCTCCTCGGATAGCCATGATCGCTGACACCCGGTAATCGCCGGCGAGGACAAGGGATTGGACGCGGCGGAAACGTTTCGCTCATCCGGCCCTATTCCCCCTCTCCCGGGCCCTCCGCCAAGGCGGAAGGCCACCCTCTCCCACCAGGGGAGAGCGCGGTGCGCCCTCTACTCCGCCGCCTCGACCCTCCGCCTCGCCGGCCGTCGCGCCAGCACCGGCTTGAGGAACGCGCCCGTATAGCTTCGCTTCTCCTTGACGATCGCCTCAGGCGGGCCGGCGGCCACGATCTCGCCGCCGGAATCGCCGCCTTCGGGGCCGAGGTCGATGATCCAGTCAGCGGTCTTGATGACCTCAAGATTGTGCTCGATGACGACGACGGTGTTGCCCTGGTCGACGAGCTCGTGGAGGACTTCGAGCAGCTTCGCTACGTCGTGGAAATGCAGGCCGGTGGTCGGCTCGTCGAGGATGTAGAGCGTGCGGCCCGTCGCGCGCTTCGACAGCTCCTTCGACAGCTTCACGCGCTGCGCCTCGCCGCCGGAGAGCGTCGTCGCCTGCTGGCCGATGTGGATGTAGTTGAGGCCGACGCGCGCGAGCGTCTCCAGCTTGTCGCGGATCGACGGCACGGCCTGGAAGAATTCGCGCCCTTCCTCCACCGTCATGTCGAGCACGTCGGCGATCGACTTGCCCTTGAAGACGACCTCCAGCGTCTCGCGGTTGTAGCGCTTGCCCTTGCAGACGTCGCAGGTGACGTAGACGTCGGGCAAGAAGTGCATCTCGATCTTGATGACGCCATCGCCCTGGCACTTCTCGCAGCGCCCGCCCTTCACGTTGAAGGAGAAGCGGCCGGGGCCGTAGCCGCGCGCCTTCGCCTCCGGCAGGCCGGCGAACCATTCGCGGATCGGCGTGAAGGCGCCGGTGTAGGTCGCGGGGTTCGAGCGCGGCGTGCGGCCGATCGGCGACTGGTCGATGTCGATGACCTTGTCGAGATGTTCGAGGCCTGAGAGCGATTCATGCGGCGAGGCGTGCTCGCGCGAGCCGTTCAGCCGCCGCGCCACGGCCTTGTAGATCGTGTCGATCAGAAGCGTGGATTTCCCGCCGCCCGAGACGCCGGTGACACAGGTGAAGAGCCCGAGCGGGATCGCGGCGGCGACGTTCTTCAAATTGTTGCCGGTCGCGCCGGTGACGACGAGCTGGCGGCCCTTCTGCATGGGGCGGCGCAGCTCCGGCACCGCGATCTCGCGGACGCCTGAGAGATATTGCCCGGTCAGCGAGCGCGGGCTCGCCATGATCTCCGCCGGCGTGCCCTCCGCGATCACCTCGCCGCCGTGGATGCCGGCGGCCGGGCCGATGTCGACCACGTAGTCGGCGGCAAGGATCGCGTCCTCGTCGTGCTCCACCACGATCACCGTGTTGCCGAGATCGCGGAGGTGCTTCAGCGTCTCCAAGAGCCGCGCGTTGTCGCGCTGATGCAGGCCGATCGACGGCTCGTCGAGCACGTAGAGCACGCCGGTCAGCCCCGAGCCGATCTGCGAGGCGAGGCGGATGCGCTGGCTCTCGCCGCCGGAGAGCGAGCCGGAATTCCGCGCGAGCGTCAGATAATCGAGGCCGACGTCGTTCAGGAAATCCAGCCGCTCGCGGATTTCTTTCAGGATGCGGCCGGCGATCTCGTTCTGCTGCTTGGAGAGCGTCTCGGGCAGATCGGCGAACCACTGGCCGGCGGCGCGGATCGATTTCTCCGCGACCTGGCTGATGTTCAAGCCCGCGAGCTTCACCGCCAGCGCCTCCGGCTTCAGCCGCGCGCCTTGGCAGACCTCGCATGGCACGCCGGAGAAATAGCGGCCGATCTCCTCGCGCACCCAGGCGGAGTTGGTCTCCTTCCAGCGCCTTTCCAGATTCGGGATCACGCCCTCGAAAACCTTCGAGGTCTCGTAGGAGCGAAGCCCGTCGTCGTAGACGAACTTGACCTTCTCATCGCCGGTGCCGTGGAGGATGGCGTTTTGCGCGCGCTCGGAGAGATCGGACCAGCGGTCGGTCAGCTTGAACTTGAAGGCGCGGGCGAGGCCTTCCAGCGTCTGCAGGTAATAGGGCGAGGAGGTGCGCGACCAGGGCGCGATCGCGCCGCCCTTCAAGGTCGCGGCCGGGTCGGGGATGACGAGGTCGGCGTCGATCGCCTGCTTGGTGCCGAGCCCGTCGCATTCCGGGCAGGCGCCGAACGGATTGTTGAAGGAGAAGAGCCGCGGCTCGATCTCGGAAATCGTGAAGCCGGAGACGGGGCAGGCGAATTTCTCCGAGAACACGATGCGCTCGTGCGTCTCGTTCTTCGATTTGTTCACGCCGATGCGGCCGGCCGATCTCGCGCCTTCCTCCTCCTCGTCATGCTCGGGCTCGACCCGAGCACCCAGACGATCCGCTTCGCCCTCGATCTTCCTGGGTCGCCGGGTCAAGCCCGGCGATGACGACCGGAAGTGGGGGAGCGGCTTGTCGGCGAGTTCAGCGATGGCGATGCCGTCGGCGATCTTCAGCGCCGTCTCTAGCGAATCCGCAAGGCGCGGGGCGATGTCGGCGCGCACGACGACGCGGTCGACCACGATGTCGATGTCGTGCTTGAGCTTCTTGTCGAGGGCAGGGGCTTCCGCGATCTCCAGGAATTTGCCGTCGATCTTGGCGCGCTGAAAGCCCTTCTTCAGGTATTCGGCGAGGTCCTTGCGATACTCGCCCTTGCGGCCGCGGACGACCGGGGCGAGCAGATAGAGCCGCGTGCTTTCGGGAAGCGCCAGGATGCGGTCGACCATCTGGCTGACGGTCTGGCTCTCGATCGGCAGACCCGTCGCCGGCGAATAAGGAATGCCGACGCGGGCGAAGAGAAGCCGCATGTAGTCGTAGATCTCGGTCACCGTGCCGACGGTGGAGCGCGGGTTGCGGCTCGTCGTCTTCTGCTCGATGGAAATCGCCGGCGAGAGCCCGTCGATCTGGTCGACGTCGGGCTTCTGCATCATCTCCAGGAACTGGCGCGCATAAGCGGAGAGCGACTCCACGTAGCGGCGCTGGCCCTCCGCGTAGATCGTGTCGAATGCGAGCGAGGATTTCCCCGAGCCGGAAAGCCCCGTCATCACGATCAGGCTGTCGCGCGGCAGGTCGATGTCGATGTTCTTGAGATTGTGCTCGCGCGCGCCGCGGATCGATATCAGCTTGCCCGCGGCGGAGCTTTCCTTTGCCATGGCTGTTCGATCCGAAGGGGAGGCGCGGCGGCGCTTGCCGCCACCCGAACTTAGGCCTTCGCGCGCACGAGACAAGTGGAGGCTCCCGATTGTCCCCGATCCCGCCGCTGCGCTCCTGACACGCGGCCGGCGCGACGCGAATCCGGATCACCGGATGCTGCCGAAAGGCGTCGTCATTGTAAAGAACAAAGTAGGAACGCCAGGCGTGGACGGCGCGTGCATTCGCCGCGCCGGCGAACACGGACTGCCCATGCGGCGATAATTGACAGTGCCCCAAAAACGGCGCTCGCTGGTCGGCGCGTGAAAGAGATCGCGGGCCGGCAACGATCGGTTCGAAGCCGCCGCAAGGAGGACTCCATGCCGACGATCATCGGCCATCACAACATTAGCAAGGACGTGAAGCACTGGCTCTCATCACCGAAGCGCAAGGAGCTTTTCGGCGCGCTCGGGGTGACCAACATCCGCACCTTCGTCGATCCGCAAAATCCGAAGCGGGTCGCCGTGATGATGGACGTGCCGGACATGGCGGCGTTGCAGAAGGCAATGGAGAGCAAGGCGGCGGCCGACGCGATGGCGCATGACGGCGTCGACCCGAAGTCGCTGGTGATCCTGGTCGAGCGGAAGGGATAGCGGCCACGCGCCGGACTATCCCGGACTGGGCATGTCGGAAGAAGTCGTCAGCGTCCGCTACCTGGTCGACGACGTCGAGGCGGCCGTCGCCTGGTACACGACGCATCTCGGCTTCTCGGTTCTCTCAAGCTATCCGCCCGCCTTCGCGGACGTGAAGCGGGGCGCGCTCAGGCTCCTGCTCAGCGGCCCGACCAGCTCGGCCGGGCGGCCGATGGCCGACGGCGAGCGGCCGGGGCCGGGCGGCTGGAACCGCATCCACCTGATCGTCGAGGACCTCGCCGCCGAGGTCGCCCGGCTCAAGGCCGAAGGCGTCAAATTCCGCAACGACATCGTCACCGGGCCCGGCGGATCGCAGGTGCTGCTCGCAGGTGCTGATGTCGATCCTTCGGGGAATTTGGTGGAGCTGTTTCAGGCGAGGGGGCAATAAAAAACCGAAGCCACGACGGGCAACCCATTGACTGCGCTCGCAGCGCGAGCGTGAATCCATCCGCTTCAACCGATTCGCGAGATCGCCCTATGCCTGCGCAGCTGCCGTATTTGGCCAGCAATAAGAATGTCAGCACGCTCTTCGATAAAATCGCATCCGCAAAAATCCCGCCAAAGTTCACCCATGAGTTTCTGACCACGACAATTGGGCTCAAGGGCACGAACGATCGGCAGTTGATTCCTTTACTGCGCAACTTGGGCTTTCTCGATCAATCCAGTACGCCCACGGCGAATTATGCCCTTTTGAAAGGTGCGAATAAGAGCGCCGCCATCGCCGCCGGCATTCGGCAAGCTTATGCTCCGCTCTTTGCCGCGAACGAAAATGCAAACGCACTCACCGGAGAGCACCTGAAAAGCCTCGTCGCTCAAGTGGCCGGGACAGACGACGATATGACTGGTAGGATCGCAAGCACATTCACCGCATTGGCGAAATTAGGCGATTTCAAGTCCGAGGTCGGGCGCCCAGCTAAGAGTAAAGCCGATCCGAATTCTGACAAGCCAGCGGAGGAGGAAGGGAATGGTACGTTGAAAGGCCCTCAAGGACTGAGGGCTGAGTTTCACTACAACATTCAAGTGCATCTACCGTCAAACGGGACGGAAGAGACCTACCTCAACATCTTCAACGCGATCCGCAAGACATTCCAATGAAGGCGGACGCGGCAACTGCGCTATTCTTGGCGCTGGGGCAGACAGCTGACAGGGCTGTGGAGAAAATCGAGGACGTAGTTCCGAAAGATTCGTTACTGCTTTCGGCTTCTTACGACCTCGCAGAGATTGTACCGAATTCCGTCAAATCGGCGACAAAGGCGTCTGAGGCATACAAACTCTTTTTTGTTTTTGAGGATTACCTGCGTCAGCTTATCACCGAGGTTCTGACTAAGGAAGGGGAAGCAAAGACGTGGTGGGACTACTTACCACCGGACGTCAAAGACGAAGTGTCTCGGCTTGAGCAGGCCGAGGAGGTGAAGAGTTGGATGGCCCTAGGTTCACGCGACAAGTCAGCCCTCATGACACTGCCGCAATTGCTGAAGGTGATCGAGTATACTTGGAAAGAAGGGTTTGATGAGATTGTACGGGATAAGGGGTTGATCCAAGAGGCGCGCCTTATGGTCCATTTGCGGAATACGATCTGCCATATGAGTATTTTATCGAACGAGGAGACCGATCGCATTAAACAAACAATGCGGGACTGGTTCAGAATTGTAGCGCCTTAAATCGAAGGCCCCTCATGGGGGGCGACATTGATGAATGCCCGTTGGACTCGCCGCCGATCGCACCTTCGCCGCTTAAGATCGGGCGAGACAACCATTGTGCGCGAGACTTGGGAATTGCGCCCCGGAGCAACTCAAAGACGACCACAGGCATATCGCCATCCGTGCCCTGATTGCGGGGCGGCCGTCATAAGCGTGCCCATGAGGCGTGGAGGTTGGGCGCACTTCGAGGGATCGAAGGGCCTGGAACGCGTCAAACATGCTTGCTTTCATCGAGGCGAGGGACTTAGCCGGCGACGGGACACCGAAACTCTCGACATGTTTGATGAGCCACCCGGTCGTCCTGACTAACGCTGCGCTCTAAAGTCGGCCGGCTCGGGGTCGCCCTATTCGGCCAGCACTTGATCGCGGAGTTGATTGAGCTTTGAGCGCCGGTTATCGGCCTGCAGAGCGCCGGGTGAGGCTGGCCACCAATGAAAGAACTAGAGATAAACGAGATATCATTGACCCGCTTCGACGCGTTGGGCGGATATGCCCGTGCGCCGGGATCATGGCTGGTGTTTAACGAACTGGCATACCTTGAGGTCGCGGGCGGCGATGTGATCGCGATAGCGACGAAGGACATTGCGGATCAGGACTTCGGCGGCATGGTCTTGGCGAAGGACAAGAAGCTGCGCTTTCGCTGCGTGGATGTTGCGAATTTCCACCCGTCTCCTGAAGGGGCAAGGGAAGAACTCTTTGTCAGAATGCGGGCAGCCGCTCGGGCGCGGGCCGAAGACCACTATCAGGGCGACGAGAAAGGATATCCGGTCGATTTCTTCAGCCATTTGCATGACGAGAAACGGCTTCATCCATCTTTCGTTCACCTCACGACCAACGAGGGATACTCACCGGCACGGGAAATCATTGAGCCGATGATGCGTTGGTATGAGGATGCTGACGGCAACTTTGTCGAACAGTTCCAAACAACGGGGTTCGACCAGCGCATTTGGGAACTTTATTTATTCGCGATGCTGGTTGAAGCCGGGTACCACCTGAGCCGCGAGCACAACACTCCTGATTTCTGTTGTTCCGGATTGCTTGGGAAGCTTTGCATCGAAGCCGTGACCGTTGGGCCGACCGTGAAGGAAGGCCAAGTGGTCCCGCCGCCCCCCATCGATACGCCGGAGGCGATTGGCCGCTACCTAGAAGACTATATGCCGATCAAATTTGCCGGTCCGCTCAATACGAAACTCAAGAAGAAATATTGGGACCAGCCCCACGTAAACAGTGCCCCGTTTGTTCTGGCGGTCGCCGACTTTTCCTCCCGTATGTCGATGGTGCGCTCTCTGCCCGCGCTTGAGCGATATTTGTTCGGCTATGAGCATGCCGGCGAGATAGACTTGGAAGGCAACCTTACGATATTGCCAACACGAATTGAGGAGCATCGATGGAAAGGCAAGACGATTCCTTCCGGCTTCTTCAGACTACCGGATTCTGAAAATGTGAGTGCAGTCATATCGAGCAACGCGGGGACCATCGCGAAGTTCAATCGATTGGGTATCCTGGGTAAGTTCGGTTCTAAGCGCGTTCTCGTGATCCGGAAGGGAACGATGGTCGATCACAATCCAAATGCGCGTCATGCAAAGATTTTCAGCGTGCTCGTGAATGCTGCCGGTTATGAGGAGGATTGGATCGAAGGGCTCAACGTCTATCATAACCCCAATGCGAGAATACCCTTACCGATGGAGATGCTGCCGGGGGCGGCACACCTTTTTTGTGATGAGTACGGCCAGGTTACCAGCTTCACGCCTGAGTTCCACCCAATGTTTTCAGTGACCGAGCACCACTTTCCGGCAGACGTAGGTCGGGCGCTGACGGAGGTCGGCAACAAGACGCACATGGTTTGGACTCCGAAGCCAGATGAAACCGGACCGCGAGAGTGACGCGCCGCCAATTGCTCGTCGACTCGACCGCCGTTAGGGGCCAGGGGTGAGGGTCCGCACCTCACATAAACGCATCGGTTTCTTCGGTCACGAGACGCCGTCGCCACAGTCGCAGGAGCGGTCGGGATGGGATGCGCTCCCGCAATCGATCGAGCTCGCCGTCGCGGCGGATGAAGTTTTCATACAATCACCCGGAGCCTTCCGATGACCCCCACCATCACCGCCTTTGAGCGCTCGCCCGATGGCGGCAGCGGACTGGCGCGCGATACGCGCGTTCGCTGGGCGCTGGAGGAAGTCGGCCAGCCTTACGAGGTTCGTGGCGTTTCGTTCAGCGCGCTGAAGCAACCCGCGCATCTGGCGCTCAATCCGTTCGGACAGATTCCGACCTACGAGGAAGGCGATCTCGTTCTGTTCGAAACGGGGCCGATCGTGCTTCATATCGCGGAGCGCCATGCGGGGCTGCTTCCCGACGAGGCGAATGCCCGGGCGCGCGCGATCACATGGATGTTCGCCGCGGTCAGCACGGTGGAGCCGCCGATCCTCGAATTCGCGAATGCCAAGCTCCTTGAGAGCGACAAGCCCTGGTCCGCTGAGCGCATGCCTCTGGTCGTGGATCGCGTCCGCGACCGGCTGCGCCAGCTTTCCGCTCACTTTCTTGCTCGCCGAAGCCTCGGCGAAGGCGGGGGCGATGCCGACTGGCTCGACGGGCGTTTCAGCGCCGGCGACCTTATGATGGTGCATGTGCTGCAGAGGCTGAAACCATCCGGCATTCTGGCGGAATTTCCGAACCTCGCCGCCTATGTCGCCCGTGGCGAAGCGCGGCCCGCCTACAAGCGGGCTTTCGCCGCGCAATTGGCGGCCAACACCGGCAAGAAATGAAACGCATCGGCTTTCTCTCGTTCGGGCATTGGACGCCTTCACCGCAATCCCAGGTGCGGACGGGGTCGGACGCGCTGTTGCAATCGATCGAGCTGGCGGTCGCGGCGGAGGAGGTCGGCGCGGACGGGGCGTATTTCCGCGTGCATCATTTCGCGCGACAGCTCGGCTCGCCGTTTCCTCTGCTCGCCGCCTGCGGCGCGCGGACCAAGCGGATCGAGCTCGGCACCGCAGTCATCGACATGCGCTACGAGAACCCGCTCTACATGGCGGAGGACGCGGGCGCGGCCGACCTGATCGCCGGCGGACGGCTGCAGCTCGGCATTTCGCGCGGCTCGCCGGAGCAGGTGATCGACGGTTTTCGCTATTTCGGCTACGCGCCGCCTGAGGGCATGAGCGACGCCGACATGGCGCGGCAGAAGACCGAGGTCTTTCTCGAAGTGCTGCGCGGTGAGGGTTTTGCCGAGCCGAACCCGCGGCCGATGTTTCCGAACCCGCCGGGGCTCTTGCGCGTCGAGCCGCATTCGGAGGGCCTCCGCGAGCGCATCTGGTGGGGCGCTGCGACCGACGCCACGGCGGAATGGGCGGCAAAGCTCGGCATGAACCTGCAAAGCTCGACCCTGAAATTCGACGAGACCGGCGAGCCCTTCCATATCCAGCAGGCGAAGCAGATCCGCGCCTATCGCGAAGCCTGGAAAGCGGCCGGGCATGCGCGGAGCCCGCGCGTCTCCGTCAGCCGTTCGATCTTCGCCCTCGTCGACGATCGCGACCGCATGTATTTCGGAAGGGATCGCGAGAGCCGAGACCAGATCGGCATGATCGAGGCGAACACGCGGGCGATCTTCGGCCGCTCCTACGCCGCCGAGCCGGACCTGCTCATCGATGAACTGAAAGGGGACGAGGCGATCGCCGAGGCGGACACGCTGCTGCTGACCGTGCCCAACCAGCTCGGTGTCGACTACAACGCGCACGTCATCGAGGCGATTCTGAAACACGTCGCGCCGGGACTTGGGTGGCGGTGACCTGGCGCGGTGGCGACGCTCTCGCTTTCGACGGCGGCGGTGCCGCCGGATCGCAGCTGAGGAGCTAGAAAGCAGGTACACGAGAAATGCAACTGTGAAGCGAGCCCGTCAATGACACCTCGTTAGCTTCTTCCTCCTAACCTGATCCCTTAAACTCGCCGAAAGGAGAGATTCGTGGATCGGGCCGACTGGGACGAACTCGCCGACGATTTCGAAGAGCTTGTCGTAGACGTCACACGTGACCAGACCAGCGATCAGTTGAGCCGCTTCGTCGCCGCGACGCGACTGCCAAGGACGGCCGTGCTCGTCGATCTCGGCTGCGGGATCGGCTCCTTCATCCAGCGCTTCGGGGACCGCTTCGCGGAGGTCATCGAGTCGAGCACGCGCCGAAAATCATCGCGCGCGCCAAGGCGCGATGCGCGGGCATGAAGAACATCCGCTGGCTCACGGCGGATGTTGCGCGCGGAGCCAAGCGCATCGGCCCGATTGCCGATCTCACCGTCTGCATGAACGTCATTACCGCCGACAGCGCGGCGGAGCGGGCGGCGCAGTGGCGCGGATTGCGCGCGGCGACGAAGCCGTCGGGCTTCGCGCTTGTCGTCGTGCCGTCGCTTGAGTCAGAGCGGATGGTGCAAAAGCACACGCCGGCCGGAAAAACCGGCAAGCCGACCTTCAGAGCCGACGGCCTCTCCGAGAAGGCCGGCAGTTGGCAGAAACACTACCGGCGCGACGAGTTGACCGCGATCCTCGCGCGGCAAGGATTTCAGGTCACGCGCATCGGACGCATCTATTCGCCGTGGTCGCGGGAGGGGCTACGCAAGCCGCGCAACCCCACCTTCAAGAGCCCGTGGGATTGGATCTGCCTCGCGCAGCGCTGAAGATGTTCCGTCAGCGGTGATCGGTCGCCGCGACGAACTCAGGATCGTTCTGCGCGCGGCGCTCGAAGGAGAGAAAATCGTAGTAGCCGCAGCGCGCGCTCCCGGGAAAAGCGCGACACACGGCCGGACGCGCGGTGTAGATGGTGCAGCGGCGCTCCTCCGTGTCGAAGAAGCGGCAGATCTTGCCGTAGTGCTCATCCGCCTTGCGGCGCATGATGCGCTTGTAGCCGTGCTGGCTCTTGGTGAAGCGTTTCTCCGCCTCCTCTGGGCTCAGATCAAAATGCTTCGCCAGCCGCTCAAGATCGTATTTGGTGACGGTGATCACGGGATAGGAGCAGCAATAGCCGGGGCACTTGGCGCAATTGTACTGAATGCGTTCGCCTCCGCTTTGAGCCGCCGTGCCGTTTCCCTTGCCGTTCACGGGCGTGCGCCCGTTGCCTTTTGCCATGTCCGTCCCGGATGAGATCGCCGCGCACGGATCGACACGATCCGCGTTCGCTACCTAATACGGGCACGCACCGCCGGGGAAGCCGGAGAACGTCCGGCGAGACAATCAATCCCCATCCGCTTAGCGCGAAGAGGCGAGCCTGACGTCGCCCTTCCTCGTAACCGTCCATTCCGGGTTCCAGGCCACCTCCCAGAGATGGCCGTCAGGATCGGCGAAATAGCCGGAATAGCCGCCCCAGAACGTGTCCTTGGCAGGCTTCAGGATGCGCGCGCCGGCGCGCTCCGCCTCGGCAAACACGGCATCGACGTCGTCCCTCGATCGGGCGTTATAGGCGAGTGCAATGCCGCCGAAGCCACGCTCGTTCGGCGCAATGCCCGCGTCTTCGGCGAGCGCGGAGCGCGACCAGAGCGCCAGGATCATGCCGTTCAGCTGGAAGAAGACAACGGACGGGTGAGCGTTGCCGCGCTTCCAGCCGAGCGCTTCGTAGAACCGAAGCGATCGCTCCAGATCGGCGACGCCGAGCGTCACCAGGCTCAACCGCTGTTCCATTCCCTCACTCCGCTCCGAGACCATGCCGCGCAAGGCAGAGGCTTGATTCCTATCCTCGCCGAGCTTATAGAACATAGCAAGAACATATTTGCGTTACCCTGTGCATTCGCCCGAGCGGATTGTGGACAGACACGGTCTTGCTGCTGCGCCGCGGCGGCGATTGTGAGCAGGGTGACTGCCGAGAAGCGGAGGCGATCATGGCAGGCAGCGTCAATAAAGTGATCCTGGTCGGAAATCTCGGCCAGGATCCAGAGGTGCGGCGGCTCTCGTCCGGCGATCCGGTCGTCAATCTCAGGATCGCCACCTCGGAGAGCTGGCGCGACAAGAATTCCGGCGAGCGGAAGGAGCGGACGGAGTGGCACTCCGTCGTCATCTTCAACGAGAACCTCGCCAAGGTGGCGGAGCAGTACCCTGAAGAAGGGGGCGAAGGTTTATATCGAAGGCCAGCTGCAGACGCGGCAGTGGGAGGATCAATCGGGCCAGAAGCGCTACACGACCGAGGTCGTGCTGCAGCGTTTCCGCGGCGAATTGCAGATGCTCGACAGCCGCAGCGGAGGCGGGGGCGGTGCCGAGGTCGGTAATCGCAATGGCCGCGGCGCTGAGTTCGGGAGCGCCGGCCCGATGGAGCGAACCGGCCGCTCAGGTGCGACGCTGTCGGAAGAGATGGACGACGAGATCCCCTTTTAGCCAAAGCGGGACGGTCATCGCAGGCGTCCTTACGCCCGCACCGGAGCGGATCATCTGCGCCTGTTGTGGAGTCGACCGATGAAGCGATTTGCCGACCCACGTGTCGCCGCGATCTTCGCCGCCTATCCGCCCGCGACACGGAAGAAGTCCTTGCACTTCGCCAACTGATCTTCGACGTCGCGGCGAATACGGACGGCGTCGGGGAGTTGGAAGAGACGGTCAAATGGGGACAGCCGAGCTATCTGACCGCGGCAACGAAGAGCGGAAGCACGATCCGTATCGACGGCATCAAGAACTCCGAAGGTCGCTGCGCCGTCTACTTCAACTGCCAAACCAGTCTGATCGAGACATTCAAGGAACTCTACCGCGACACACTTCGTTTCGAAGGCCGTCGCGCGATCATCCTTGAGGCGGCGGACAACTTGCCGACCGAAGAACTGCGCCACTGCATCGCGCTAGCGCTCACATACCACCTCGACAAGAGGCGTGCGAAGCCCAGGCGATAACCAGTCGCGGTCGGCAGAGTCTCAGTGCGTCACGAAGTGATACATTCCAAATTTGGAATCTCTTCTTTTTCACGCGCGCGTTTCGCGGCATAATGTGCTCGCGGACGGCCTGAAGACAGAAAATTCGATCTTGACCGGGCCGCGCCGCTGAAACGCGCAACGAGCCGATCTCGCTCGGCTCTCCAGGAAGAACATGCTCGGAGGAAATCATGCGCCCACATCGCTCACGCTTCGCTATCAATCGACGCGAATTCGGCCTGATGGCCGGCGCAGCCGGCTTGGCCGCCGGCGTCTCGCCCGCCTTCATGCGCTCCGCCTTTGCCGACACCGCGCCGAACTCCGTCGAGATCATCGCCGGCAAGGTGCCCGGCCTCATCGTCCACAACGCCGAGCTCGGCGTGATGGAGACGCCGCTCGCGATGCTGCGTGAGCACGATCACACGCCGAAGGAAATCCTCTTCAACCGCTTCCATTATCCGCACCAGGGCGACGCGGCTTGGTATGCAACGACATCGCCGCCACCGGCCGACATGGTCGAAAGCTGGACCATCCGCTTCGACGGGCTCGTGCAGCGGCCGCGCACGTTGACCATCGCCGATCTCGCCGCACGTCCACAGGAGACGCACGTCTCCGTGCTGCAATGCGCCGGCAACGGGCGGAGCTTCTATGCCGCCAAGGAGAAGGTCGCGGGCGGGCAGTGGAAGAACGGCGGCATGGGCAACGTCGAATGGGAAGGCACGCCTCTCAGGCCGCTGCTCGA